>NZ_JBJDOM010000022.1:0-1126 GCF_044901155.1 Sphingomonas sp. NPDC079357 | reverse complement strand
TTGTCCTGGAAGAACCCGAGCGAGTTGATGCGATCCTGCGAGCGCTTCACCTGGAAGCTGTTGAACGCGTCGCCCTCACCCAGACGCACTTCGCGGCGGATCACCTTGTCCTGCGTCTGTGTGTTGCCGGTGATGTCGATCCGCTCGACATAGGTGCGCTGCGCCTGACCGATGTGGAAGTTGATCGACATCGTCAGCGTTTCACGGTCACGCTGGAATTCGGGCGCCACGTTGCTGAACGCATAGCCGAACAGCCCGGCGGTTTCGCTCAGATTGTCGACCGTGTCCTCGACCGCCTTGGCGTTGTACCAATCGCCCTTCTTGATTGGCAGCCCGGCGGCCAGCTTCTTGCCGTCGAAGTCACGAATGTCGCTGTCGACCGTGACATCACCGAACTTATAGCGCGGGCCCTCTTCCACCACATAGGTGATGATGAAGTCCTTGCGATCCGGCGTCAGCTCGGCCACCGCCGAGGTCACGCGGAAATCGGCATAGCCCTCGGTCAAATAGAATTGCCGCAGCTTCTGCTGATCATAGGCCAGCCGGTCCTGATCATAGGACGTCCCCGACGACAGCAGGCGATAGAAGCGCGCTTCCTTGGTCGCCATCTGTGCGCGCAGCTTGCCGTCGTCGAACACCTGGTTGCCGATGATGTTGATCTGGCGAACCTTCGACTTGGGTCCCTCGCTGACCTCGAAGATCACGTCGACGCGGTTCTGGTCGAGGCTGACCATCTTGGGCTGCACCGTCGCGGCGAAGCGGCCCTGCCGACGGTACAGTTCGATGATCCGCGCCACGTCGGCGCGCACGGCCGATCGGGTGAAGATCTGGCGCGGCTTGAGGCGAACCTCCTTGCCGATCTTGTCTTCCTTCAGGCGCTTGTTACCCTCGAAGATGACGCGGTTGATGATCGGGTTCTCGCGCACGCGGATCACGATGTTGCCGGTCGCCGCGCCGTCGATCTGCACATCGGCGAACAGGTCGCTGGCGTACAGGTCCTTGATCGCCTGATCGAGCGTCTCGTTGGTGTAGCTGTCGCCCTGCCGCAGCTTGGTATAGCTCAGCGCCGTCTCGGGCTCGATCCGCTGCGTGCCCTCGACGCGCAACGACGTGATCGTGCGGGCGG
>NZ_JBJDOM010000021.1:0-1228 GCF_044901155.1 Sphingomonas sp. NPDC079357 | reverse complement strand
TGACGTCCTCCCTGTTTTTTCATCCATGTTGAGTGAGAGTTTTCCGGCCTTTTGAAGCCTGCGGGCAAGGAGCTGGGACATGAAGAAGACGAGGCACACCGAGGAGCAGATCGCGTTCGCGCTGAAGCAGGCGGAGACGGGCACGGCAGTGTCCGAGGTGATCCGCCGGATGGGGATCTCGGAGCAGACATTCTACCGTTGGAAGAAGGTGTATGGTGGCCTCGGCGTGGGCGAGCTGCGACGGTTGAAGCTGCTCGAGGAGGAGAACCGCAAGCTCAAGCAGCTGGTCGCGGACCTGAGCCTGGACAAGCATATCCTGCAGGACGTCCTCGCAAAAAAGCCCTGACGCCTGGACGACGGCGCGAGCTCGTCGCGCACGTCCAGGCGTCGCACGGTGTCAGCGAGCGACGCAGCTGTCTGGCACTCGGCGTCGACCGGTCGTCGGTGCGGTACGTGTCGCATCGGCCGGACCAAGCGCCGCTGATGCTGCGCATCCGTGATCTGGCGGCGACGCGAACGCGGTACGGCTACTTCAGGATATACATCCTGCTGCGCAGGGAAGGATGGTTCGTGAACCACAAGCGCGTCTATCGGCTCTACCGGGATGATGGACTGAGCCTTCGGCTCAAGAAGCCCAGGCGCAACGTTAGCGCCGCCAACCGCGACCGGCAACCTGCGGCATCGGCGGCGAACGAGATGTGGTCGATGGACTTCGTCTCGGACGCGCTGTTCGATGGTCGTCGGCTGCGGGCGCTGACGGTGGTCGACGCTTTCACGCGCGAGGCTCTGGCGATCGACGTCGACCAGAGCATCAAGGGCGAGCAGGTGGTGGCCGCGATGGCGCGGATCGCTTCGGTGCGTGGTGCACCGAAGACCATCCGGGTGGACAATGGGCCGGAGTTCATCTCGAAGGCGCTCGACCGCTGGGCCTATGAGAACGGCGTCACGCTCGACTTCTCGCGGCCGGGCAAGCCCACCGACAACGCCTTCGTCGAGAGCTTCAACGGCCGTCTGCGCGACGAATGCCTGAACAGCCACTGGTTCCTGTCGCTGGCGGATGCGCGGGCGAAGATCGAGGCCTGGCGACGGGACTATAACGAGAGCCGCCCTCACACTGCTCTTGGCTGGCTGACGCCAGCGGAATATGCTGCATCAGCCGGGGTTAACCCCGGCTGATGCAAGCCGGAAGCTCGCATCACGCCCGGATGAGAAACCGGGGGACTGTCAT
>NZ_JBJDOM010000020.1:1675-2951 GCF_044901155.1 Sphingomonas sp. NPDC079357 | reverse complement strand
TCCAGCGCTGTTGTTGGTGGTGTGGGCTCTCAAGCGTGAGGTAAGGGCAATTCGTGGATGCCTTGGCGCATACAGGCGATGAAGGACGTGGCACGCTGCGATAAGCTGCGGTGAGGTGTGAGCAACCTTTGACCCGCAGATTTCCGAATGGGGAAACCCACTCATCCTGATTACCTAGCTTCGGCTAGATAATTGGGGTTTTGAGTATCTCGTTACTGAATACATAGGTTTCGAGAAGCGAACCCGGGGAACTGAAACATCTCAGTACCTGGAGGAAAAGACATCAACCGAGATTCCGTTAGTAGTGGCGAGCGAACGCGGACCAGGCCAGTGCCATTCATTCAAGTAGCAGAACGATCTGGAAAGTTCGGCCGTAGCGGGTGACAGCCCCGTATGCGAAACTGATGTGAATGGACTCGAGTAGGGCGGGACACGTGTAATCCTGTCTGAACATGGGGGGACCACCCTCCAAGCCTAAATACTCGTATGCGACCGATAGCGAACTAGTACCGTGAGGGAAAGGTGAAAAGCACCCCGATGAGGGGAGTGAAACAGTACCTGAAACGGATTGCCTACAAGCAGTTGGAGGGTCCTTGAGGCCTGACAGCGTACCTCTTGCATAATGGGTCTGTGACTTAATGTTTCAAGCGAGCTTAAGCCGATAGGTGTAGGCGCAGCGAAAGCGAGTCTGAATAGGGCGACATAGTTTGAAGTATTAGACCCGAAACCCGGCGATCTATGCATGACCAGGATGAAGGTGTGGTAACACACACTGGAGGTCCGAACCGATTAACGTTGAAAAGTTACCGGATGAGTTGTGCTTAGGGGTGAAAGGCCAATCAAGCCGGGAAATAGCTGGTTCTCCGCGAAAACTATTGAGGTAGTGCCTCGGATGGACACCCTAGGGGGTAGAGCACTGGATGGATGCGGGGGTCGCGAGATCTACCAACTCTAACCAAACTCCGAATACCTAGGAGTGATATCCGGGAGACAGACGGCGGGTGCTAAGGTCCGTCGTCAAAAGGGAAACAGCCCTGACCTACAGCTAAGGTCCCCAAGTCACGTCTAAGTGGGAAAGCATGTGGGAATCCCAAAACAACCAGGAGGTTGGCTTAGAAGCAGCCATCCTTTAAAGAAAGCGTAACAGCTCACTGGTCTAGCTAAGGGTTCCTGCGGCGAAGATGTAACGGGGCTCAAGACGTGCACCGAAGCTTAGGGTGTGTCCCAGACTTGATCTGAGGATACGCGGTAGCGGAGCGTTCCGTAAGCCTGCGAA
>NZ_JBJDOM010000019.1:0-4042 GCF_044901155.1 Sphingomonas sp. NPDC079357 | reverse complement strand
AGCTTACCTTCCACCTGTTCGGGGCATTGGCGGAGGTCGAGCGCTACCTGATCCGCGAGCGGACCCAGGCCGGTCTCACCGCAGCCCGCGCTCGCGGCACGGGGGGTGGCCGGCCGGCCGCACTCGGCACGGACAAGCGCGACCTGGCCGTCAGGCTCTACCACGAGAACACGATGCCGATCGCCAAGATTTGCTCGATGCTCGGCATCTCCAAGCCAACACTCTACGCCTATGTGCGATCGGCCGAGACCAAGCCGGTAGCCGCGTAGCGACGCTCGCCGACAAATAGCGCGATCAGAATGCCGCCACTTAGCGCGAGCGTTTACAGCGGCCCGGCTGCGATCGGCGCGATCCTCACGCAATCGACCGTTTGCGCGAGACGGGGTGATTGCAGCACCTACGCAGTCGCATGTTGGTCGAGCAAGTCGATCACGGCGCAACTTGCCGCCCCGTCGCCCCCGCAACGGTCGATAGTCGTGGCGAGCACGCTTTCGAGCTGCGCCAGATCGACCATCTTGGCGCGAACACGCTCCAGATGGTGGGCCGCGATCTCGCGGACCTCACAGCATGACGCCTGCGCGGGACCGCCAAGTGATAGGATCGCGCGCACCTCGGCCGGGGTGAAACCGAGTTCTCGCGCGCGACGGATGAATCCAAGGGCGCGGACGTGATCGGCCCCATATACCCGCCGCCCGCCGCTCGTGCGGGGTGGCGTTGTGAGAACGCCGACGCGCTCAAAATATCGGATTGTCTCGATGTTCACACCAGTCCGGCGCGACAGCTCGCCTATCGCGATGCTTTGCTCGACGCGCATAAATCGCTTGCTCCTGTAGCCGCTACAGGAGGCATAGCGGGTTATTCCTCCGGAGACGACCGATGAACCAAGGGACGATGCCGCACGAAACTCTGGGTCCGCCCGCGCCGACCCGTCGAGCCGACACGGGGCTATCCGTCCTCGCCGCGCTGACTAGCTTCGGCGCGGTCCTGGCCGCTGCCTCCTGCTGCGTCCTGCCGCTCGCGCTTGCGGCAATGAGCGTTGGAGCCGGCGTTTCCAGTACCTTCGCCGCGCTGATGCCGCTGCGCTGGCCGCTGACGGCACTCTCGCTCATCGGTCTGGCTGCCGGGTGGTGGGCCTATGCGCGGCGCCGAAGGGCTTGCGCTGCGGATCGGTCCTGCACCGTGCCGCTGCCTTCTAGCGCCACTCCGATCGTGCTCGCGATCGGCACGGTCCTGACGGTGGTCGCGTTAATATGGGATCGCCTTGAAGCGCCATTGATGAAGGCGCTTTCCTGATGCAGCTCACCTCCGCCCTGACCTGCCCCAAGTGCGGCGGGGTCGCAACCGAGACGATGCCCACCAACGCCTGCCAGTTCTTCTATGATTGCCGGCATTGCGCGGTAGTGCTGCGCCCCCTGCCGGGAGATTGCTGTGTGTTCTGCTCGTTCGGCGACGTACCGTGCCCGCCGATACAGGATGCGAACGCGAATGGAAGTTCGCCAATCTGCTGCCAAGGCTAAGCCCTGAGGAGCTGGAAAGCTCAATCGCTATCCGCCGAAAACCAAAGGCCGCCTCCTAGGAAGCGGCCCTGGCCCTTAGTTCCCTTTTGGGAAACGGACGCCTTTCGACGCCGCACGTAACGCTTGTATAGAGCAAATCCTGCCGCTCGGCAAAGCTCCAAGTTGCAGTCATTCGCCTCAGGCCCTACTATCGTGAACATGCTTCGGCGTATGTTCTCACCCTCCCAGCCCCGTGCGCGCGGCGCTGATCGCCCTTCTCGCGCTGATGCTGGTCATGCGGGTCGGGCCGATCTGCGAGGCTGTCGCTATCGCGGCCGTCCCGAGTGCGTCGGCAATGCCCGGTTGCGAGGGCAAGGGGCATGGCACCCCGGAGAAGAAGGCTCCTACTGCCGCCTGCTCGATGCCCTGTGCCGCCGCGCTCGACGGCGCACCGATCGCCCGTGTCGCGCCGCTGGCCTACGCGGCGCCCGGCCCCTGGCCGGTGCGACATGCCGGCCTGCTTGAATTTGCTCGGGCACCTGCGACGCCCCCTCCGCGAGCTGTGTGACGCTTCCAACCTCACACTGTTCTATGGAGAGTTTAAATGTCGAAGTTCAAGCTCATTGGCGCGGCCGTCGCGCTCACCCTGTCCTCCACCGCTTTCGCCGCGACCGCGGCCGATTGCTGCCCGGACATGACGTGCTGCAAGGAAGGCGCGGACTGCTGCGATCACGCCAAGAAGGCCGGCGATCACGCCGATCATGCGGGCGAGATGCAGCGCCGCTGACGGTGTTGGTATGGGGGCGGGCAACCGCCCCCATATTCACGGGTCAAGAAGCGCGTCGTCCTCGGACATTGCCCGGTATCTCCGTCTGGATCGTGGCCTGCTCGATCCCGAACCGACTTCGAGCGGAGAGGCGATCGCCTTCCTCACAGCGCCAAACTCCGCTCGAGTTATTGCAATGACATGGAAACCTTTCCGTGGTAAGCGTCAATTCGTGCGAGCCTTTCTGCCTCTCCTGACATGCCTGATGCTGGTCCTCACCAGCTTCGCCGGCATGGCTCACGCCGCCGATTTGGCGGGAGGAAGCATCGCGGGCGTTGAGTTTACCGTCCATACCGCGGGCGACCGCGATGAGGTGCCGTCAGATTCGGACAAGAACGTCCCGCACCACCACAATTATTGTCACGGGCATGACGTGGGTGCGCCTGCGCGCGCGACAATGGAATACACCCTTGTCCTCACGGCGCCCGAGCCGACAATCTCTGCCTCTGCATCGCTCGATGGCCACACCGGCATGGTCCATTTGAGGCCCCCCCAAGCCTGACGCCCGATTCGGGTGTGCGTTGGCGCGCGCCTGTCGATCAGCGTCAGGAGTTTTAGTCTCATGCATCGTATCTTCGCGGCCATGCTGGCCGCAGCGTCGTGCGCAACTATGGCGCAGGCGCAGGTCGGACCGTCCGCGCCTGTTGCGCAGGACGCGCCGGTCTACACGCTTGACCAAGCGGTCAGTGCGGCGGGCGGTTCGGCCCCCGCTGCGGAAGCCGCGACAGCTGCGATCGACGCGGCCCGTGCGGGCCGCACGGTCGCCGGCTTGCGGCCCAATCCGGTGGTCCAGGGTCAGGTTGAAAACATCATTGGCTCGGGGCCATATCGGGGGGTCCGCAGCGCGGAATCCACGGTCGGCTTTGCGATCCCGATCGAGCTAGGCGGCAAGCGCGGCGCCCGCGTTGCGGTCGCCAACGCACAATTGTCCCGGGCCGAGATCCAGGCTGCGATCATCGCAGCGGATGTCCGGCTTCAGGTGACGCAGCTCTACGTCGAAGCGGTCGCCGCCGACCGGCGGGTAACGACAGCGCGGGACCAGGCCCGGATCGCCAGCGACGCGCTGCGCGCCGCGAGCGTCCGCGTGCAGGCGGGGCGTGCCTCTCCGCTGGAGCAACAGCGTGCGGACGTCGCCCGGATCAATGCCGACGCCAATGTGGAGCGGCAGCTTCGCTTGGCCGAGGCGGCTCGCGCCAATCTGGCGCGTCGGATCGGACGGCCGATCGACGGCCTGCTCGATGACACGCTGCTCGATCGCCTTCCCGGTGCGAACGTCTATGGGCCGATGGCACCGGCCAACACGACCGGCACACTCGCGCTGGCGGCGGCGAACGCGGATTTCTCGATCGCGGAAGCGGGCGTGCGGCTTGCGCGCGCCAATCGCGTCCCTGACCTCAATGTCGGGCCTGCGATCCGCCGACTGGAAGCGACCAATGACATGGCGGCGGTGTTCACCGTGTCGATCCCGATCCCGGTGTTCAACAATGGTCGCGCGGCGATCGCGCAGGCGACCGCGCAGCGGACGCAGGCGGATGCACAACGTCGCGTGACCGCGCTCGACATCGAACAGGCGATCACGGACGCGCAGGCGCAGGCGGCCAATGCCGCAACGACGGCTCGTGCGGCGTCGGGGCCGGCGCTGGCCGCTGCACAGGAAGCGCGGAAGAGCGACGGGTAGGGCACGAGGGTCTGACGCTGAGAAGATCTCGGTGGTCGCCGG
>NZ_JBJDOM010000018.1:0-4506 GCF_044901155.1 Sphingomonas sp. NPDC079357 | reverse complement strand
TATCTCGAATGGGGCGGCCAGTTCGAAAACCTGCAATCGGCGAGCGAGCGGCTGAAGCTGGTCATTCCGGCTTGCTTCATCTTGATCCTGCTGCTCCTCTACGGGGCGTTGGGATCGGTCCGCGATGCTGCGATCGTCTTCACCGGCGTGCCATTCGCGCTGGTGGGCGGCGTCCTGCTGCTCTTCTTGCGAGGCATGGACTTTTCGATCTCGGCGGCGGTGGGCTTCATCGCCCTGTCGGGCATCGCGGTCCTCAACGGCCTCGTGATGGTCAGCTCGATCCAGGATCTGATCCGGTCGGGGCTATCGCGCGAAGAGGCGGCCCATGTCGGCGCAATGCAGCGCCTGCGGCCCGTCGTCATGACCGCGCTCGTCGCAAGCCTCGGCTTCGTGCCGATGGCGCTTGGCGAGGGGGCGGGCGCGGAGGTGCAGAAGCCATTGGCGACCGTCGTCATCGGCGGCCTGATCTCGGCGACGCTGCTGACGCTGTTCGTGCTGCCGACGCTCTATGCCCGGTTCGGGCAGAAGGCGATCGAGACGCCCGAGCACTACAACGAAGAGCATGAAGGGGACGACCACGGTCAGACCTTCGCGAACGACTTGGCCTGAAGGGTGAGCGGGGCGATCCGCGATCGCCCCGCCCATCTCTTGGAGATGGGGATATGCCTCGAACCATAACCAGCTTGATGCTTCATGGCGGGCCATTGCGCATCTGGTCGGTGCTTACCGATCCGGATCATCGCCGAGCATGGAGCCCGCTCGTATCTCTCGATAATCCGTCCCGCCTCGGCGACACGGAATGCGCCTTCGCGATCCAGGGCATTACCCGGCCGATCCGGACGCCCGCCCGGGTCAATCAAATCGACAAGCCGCACGCCTACGCTTGGTCCTGCGGTATCCCCTACCTGTTCACGCTCGAAGAGCGGTACGAGCTGGCGGGGGACGATGGCGGCACCAGGCTAACACATAGCTGCACGCTGCGCGGGGCGCTGTCTCTGCCGTTCGCGGCGATGATGTTGCGTCGTCTGCGGTCCCTGATGATCGAGGCCGACGATCGGCTTGCGACCTATCTGCGCTGGCGGGTGGGTCAGCCTACCCGTGGGATCAATCGTCAGCGCGTCCCCTCCCGCTACAGGAGGAAGGCGCGATGATGCCGTTGAAGCGGGTACTGCCCGCCCTCATCCTCGTTGTCGGGCTGGCGGCTTGCACGGAAAGCAAGCCGCCAGCCCCGCCAACGGAGCAGCAAATCCATTCGTCCGACAGCGCCGTGGCGACCGGGGAAATGGGGCGCCATCCCTATCGCTGTTCCGACGGGGAACCGCTGTTCGTCGACTACAAGGACAACGGCCTGCAGATCGATTTGCGGCGCTCCAGCAGCGCCGTGCCCATGACGCTGACCGCGCCAGCGCAGGGCCTCCAATATGTCGGCGAGACAGCCACCGCGACCTTCAAGGGGTCGCAGCTCACCGTCGTGGAAGGCGAGGGCCGCACCCGAATCTGCGAACGGGAGGGCACCCGATGAACCGTCCTGTCTTCCGACACGTCGCACTGGAACGGGAGAGAAACGATGTCTGACACGTCGATCTCGAATGTGATGGCCATTCGCGCCGAAGTGATCGCGCGAAGCCGCGCTTTGCGTGAGGCGCAGCCGACGGCACCGCCCGGCGTGACGCCGACCGCTCCGGCGTCGAACTTCGCCGACACCCTCAATGCCGTGGTCGCAAAGGTCAACGAGACCCAGGAGCAGGAGGATGTCGTCACCGAAGCATATGAGCGTGGCGAAACCACCGACATTGCAACCGTCGCGCTCATCCAGAGCCGCGCATCCATTACTTTCGAGGCGACCCTGCAAGTCCGGAACAAGCTGCTGTCTGCATATCGGGACATCATGAACCTGCCGATTGGATGACGATCGCGAAGATATTTAAGGCGCAATTGATATGATAGTCGGCGCGAGGCCACGTTTTAGGCAGATCATTATTGAGGTTTGGAAGCCTCTCACGATCCTGTTCGTGTGGGACGTGGCGGTGACGGCATTCCACATGATGACCCCGATCAAGGAACCGCCTTTGCCGACGGCGCTGTTCGGTACTGCCATCGCGCTCTTCATGGGGTTTCGGACCAACGCAGCTTATGCGCGCTGGTGGGAAGCGCGAACCCTTTGGGGCGCGCTCATCAATGCGTCGCGCAGCCTGGCTAGGATCACACGCAGCCTGACCAAGGGGGAACCCGAGGGCAGTGAGATGCGGCACAACATCATCCTGCGGCAGATCGCCTTCGCGCACTCGATGCGCTGCCAGCTTCGCCGACAGTCGCCCTATGAAGACATTGCCCGGATCGCCGGAACGGACGTCGCCGATATGGCGGTCGCTCGCCTGAACCCTGCCAACGCGCTCTTGGAGGACATATCGGGCATTTACGCCGACGCGCTCGCGGAAGGTCGGATCACCGAGATCCAGCAGGCAACTGTAGAGCGCGTCCTGATCGACATCGCCAATGCGCAGGGTGGCATGGAGCGGATCAAGAACACGCCGCTGCCCAATGGCTTTCGGTTCTTCCCGAACCTCTTCACGCGCGTGTTCTGCGTGCTGCTTCCGATCGCGCTGGTCGAATCCCTGGGCCTTGCCACGCCGATCGGATCGACGCTGATCGGACTCGTCTTCCTCGCGGTGCTGAGCATCGGCGAGGATCTGACCGATCCGTTCGCCAATAGCGTCCACGATGTCCCGCTCACGGCCATGTGCCGCACGATCGAGATCGACCTTCTTCAGACGGCGGGACTACCGGCCCCTGAGCCGCTGACGCCCGATCACGGCGTGCTGTGGTGAGGGCGGTGCGCGCCTTGCGGCACCTGCCTGGCCTGACAGCCGCGCGCATCGGCGCCGTTCTGTTCGCGGGTATGGTCGTAGGGGCGTGCACCCCCGCTCCAAGCCAACCGGCCGAGCCGGCGCATGAAAAGCATCTGACGCCTCGATTGATCGCGCAGCGCATCATGTATTGCGACGATGGATCGCGCGCCGATGTCGACTTCATCGACGACGGCCTGAAGATGGCTGTCACCTGGCTGCCCAAGGGCAGAACCGAGATCCTGCACGCGCAACGGACCGGCGAAGAATTTCGCGGCGACCAGTCGCGGGCAGTCGTGGCGGGCGGGTCGATCGCCTTCACGCAGCGCGGGAAGATCCGCGTCTGTCATCGAACACCGGAGGAATCATAGGATATGCAGGCATTGCTCTACACGCTTGCGCCTGTGTTGGCGGTCGTGCTCGGCGCGATCATCGCGAGCCGCACCAAGTTAAATCCTGGCCTCGTGGCGGGGCTACAGCATCTTGCTGCCGGCGTCGTGTTCGCGGCGGCAGCGACTGAAATCCTGCCGCAGGTCAAGCATGAGGCTTCGCCCAGCGCGACGTTGATCGGCGGGGCGGCGGGCGTCGTAACGATGCTGGGTCTCAAGGCTTTCGAGGCCCGCTTCAAGGGGCCGATGGCGCTGCTCGCCGCGATCGGCATCGACATCCTGGTCGATGGCCTGGTGCTCGGCCTTGCGTTCGTCGCGGGCGAGAAGGCGGGATTTCTGCTGACGATCGCGCTGACACTCGAAGTGCTCTTCCTGGGTCTGACACTGACCAACGAGCTGGCGGAAACCTATCGCTCGCGCCTGCGCATCATCGTGATCGTCTCGGCCTTGGCGCTGCTGCTGCCGATCGGCGCGCTCGCTGCCGTTCCTGTCGCCACGCTCTCGCCGGTAATGGTCGCTGGCTTCCTGAGCTTTGGGCTGATGGCGCTGCTCTACCTCGTCACGGAAGAGCTGCTGGTTGAGGCGCACGAGAAGCCTGACACCCCGCTCATCAGCTCGATGTTCTTCGTAGGGTTCCTTGCCCTGCTAACGCTCGAGGAGATCATGGGATGATCCCGAGCAACGACAACAATGGCGGCGAAGAGCGTCGCACCCTCTGGATCGTCCTGCTGCTGAACGCGGCAATCGCGGCGGGCTTCTTCGTCTCAGGATTTTTCGCGGATTCGAGCGCCCTGATCGCCAACGGTGTCGACAATCTGTCCGATACGGCTGTGTATGCGCTGAGCCTTGTGGCGCTAACCCGGGGCCAGACGTGGAAGACACGCGCTGCGGTCGCTTCGGGCGTCATGCTGCTGATCTTCGCGGGCGGTATCCTGATCGACGTTGGCCGGCGCTACCTTCAGGGCAGCGAGCCGATCGGACCGACCATGATGGTCATGTCGGCGATCGCCGGCGTCGTAAACTACCTCTGCCTGCGGCTGCTCCAGCGGCTCAAGGATCCGGACGTCAACCTACGGGCCGCCACCACCTTCAGCTTCAATGACTTCATTTCCAATGGCGGCATCCTGATCGCGGGCGTGCTGGTGCTGTGGCTGGGCACCAACTGGCCGGACCTGCTGGTCGGCTTCGCGACCGCCATCATCGCCATCAAGGGCGGTGTCGAAATCCTGCGCGACGCGCGCGCCGAAACCAAGAAAAGCGAAAGGAGGTCG
>NZ_JBJDOM010000017.1:0-7712 GCF_044901155.1 Sphingomonas sp. NPDC079357 | reverse complement strand
CTCGCTGCCGAGGATGGCCATGACACCGGCGACCCGCTGGCACTGTGTGCCTTTTCTATCTAGCGGAGCGGTGTCATTTCTACTTAGCGCTTACAAGCTTCGCGCTCGATAGTAAAGATTATGTAAAATGCGGCGTTGATGCAGCGGAACCTAGCGGGATACGCGAGCTCCACAAGCCGGCGGGATTCGCATACCTGTCTTCGAGGCGTTACTGCGCCGATGATAGCCGATCGGGCTGCGTAACCCCGACCAGCATGGCAGCCGCTTCTCCGTTCCCTTGCTTACTGGACGGCGGAGGGTTCTGCCGCCCGCACCAGCGTTCCACTTCTTCCTACCAGGCCCCGAAGTCGACGGAGTTCCAGGTCACGGCCGGGGCGGCTTACTGGTCGGGCGAGCGATCCAGCCGGCGTCTTCCATCGCCGCGGCGGCGGCTTTCGCCTCGGGAACACCGCGCTCCCACCGGGAGGCGTCGAGCCGGCATCCCGTCACCTCTGCCGATTCATTCGAAGCAAGCCAAAGAAGAGGCGGCACGATGATGGTCGGATCAAGCAACTCTGCCCGCGCCTCTTCTGGGAAGCCGTCCGGTATCATGCCCGTTGCCGTGGCGCCGCCCGGCAGCAAGGCATTCACGGTGACCCCGGTGCCCTCAAGGTCCTGCGCCCAGATGATGGTCTCGGATTCCAGCGCCGCCTTGGACGGGCCATAGGGCGAGAACCCGCGCCGCCGCATGGTGGCGTGGTTCATCGTGACATTGACGATCCGCCCCCGGCCGGCCGCGATCATGGTCGGAACAGCCGCCCGGGCCATCAGGAACGGCCCGTTCACATTGGTGTCGATAACCATTCGCCAGACCTCCGGGGCGGTTTCCCAGAACCGGCTGGGCTCAACGAGAAAGCGTTCGCTGACATACTTCATTCCGCGCCCGGCATTGTTGACGAGCAGGTCAAGCCGACCGAACCGCTCGTGCGCGGTTGCCACGACCCGAGTGCAGTCCTCGTCACGGGTGACATCGGCGACTATCGGAAGGATCCGATCGCTCCCGCTCTCGGCTGCCACCGCTTCGACTTCCTCCGCCTCGCGAGCGGCGGTAGCGATCACCCGCGCGCCCGCGGCCGCGAGGCCGATAGCCATCGCTCGCCCGAGGCCCCGGCCGCCGCCAGTGACGATTGCGACCTGGCCTGTGAGCCTTGCCTCGTTCACCGGTTCAGTGCCTGCATCTGCTGCGCGGCGTAGCGGGTCCCGGACGCAGCACCCGGCGGCAAGATGGCATCGATCCGCGCGAGGTCCTCGGGTGTGATCCGCACCTCCAGTGCACCGACGTTTTCCTCCAGTCGGCTGCGCTTCTTGGTTCCCGGGATGGGAACGATGTCCTCTCCCTGGGCCAGCAGCCAGGCAAGGGCGAGTTGAGCCGGTGTGCAGCCCTTCTCCTTCGCCATCGTCTCGACCTCTTCCACGAGCGCAAGGTTCTTCTGGAAATTATTGCCCTGGAAACGCGGGGCGTGACGCCGATAGTCGTCGTCGCTCAGGTCTTCGATGCTCCGGATCTGTCCGGTGAGAAAGCCCCGACCAAGCGGACTGTAGGCGACATAGCCGATGCCCAACTCGCGAATGGCAGGAAGAATCTCCGCTTCAGGCTCTCGGCTCCAGAGCGAAAATTCGGTCTGCAGCGCCGTGATCGGATGCACCGCGTGCGCACGGCGGATCGTCTCTGGCGCCGCCTCCGAAAGACCGAGATAGCGCACCTTGCCAGCCCTGACCAGTTCGGCCATCGCCCCGACAGTCTCTTCGATGGGGGTGCCGGGATCGACCCGGTGCTGATGGTAAAGATCGAGATGATCGACGCCGAGCCGCTTCAGCGAGGCGTCACAGGCCTGCCTGACATATTGCGGGTCACCACGAACGCCGAGAAACTCGCCGTTTTCGCCGCGGACGTTCGCAAACTTCGTTGCAAGCACCACTAGGTCGCGACAGCCCTTCAGAGCCTTTCCGACGAGAACCTCGTTGGTGAAGGGGCCGTACATATCGGCGGTGTCGAGGAACGTCACGCCGAGATCGATCGCGCGGTGGATCGTTGCTGTCGCCTCCGCCTCGTCCCCGCGGCCATAAAATTCCGACATTCCCATGCACCCGAGGCCTAGCGCAGACACCTCGAGTCCCTGCGTGCCGAGCTTGCGCACGTGCATTGGTCTTCCTTTTCTCTTGTCCTCTGGGACGCAACCGTCTGTATGCAAAGCAGTTCCCGCCCGTTTACCGCCCACACGATTACCTCCGCGAACGGCGGCATCGCCATCCTCCCCCAGTAACAATGTGGACGCCCTTGGTCTGGACCGCGCCGGCGCAGCTCGTCGATGATCCACCTTGCACCGGCTGTACCGAGGTTCGACAGACTTGCGAATGGAACGGTTCGGTTTCCTTTTGGTTTAGCGAAGTGATCCAGGTGAGTGAGCCTGGCCGTCGGAAAGGAAGAACTAGATGAAGATCGCGATCAGTGCCGCTTTGCTTTCGCTCATGTCTGTTCCGGTTTTCGCTCAGGCCGTCTCCCCGGCAACGTCAGGCACGATGACCAGCGCGGATGTCGGCGTCGCGCCGGTTGCGAGCCAGAGCGGTCCAAATTACGTGCTGGCAGCATCCGACGCGAACCTCTATCAGATCAAGGCTGCCCAGCTTGCCGCGACGCGTGCCCAGCGGGATGACGTCAAATCCTACGCCAAGCGCGTCCTCGCCGAGGCGCAGAGTAGCCAGAAAGCTTTGATGGCAGCGCTGAAGAACGATCAGCGTACGATCAAGGCGCCATCTTCAGCGCTGTCGGCGGATCGCGCTGCGCTCCTCAAGCTGCTGCAGAAGGCGCCAAAGAGCGCCTTTGATAATCTTTACCTCACCCAGTCGGCTCAGGTTCAACAGGCTGCGTGGGCGATTCACAAAGGCTACGCCCAAGACGGCACCGATCCGGCGCTGCAACAGATCGCCGGCACGGCCGTTCCCGTGCTGGAAAACGAGCTCACCACCGGCAAGTCGCTGACCCCCTCCGGGCTTGCCGATAGGTGACCCTCGCCGGGCCAGGCCGACCAACTCCCTTCGGCTTGGCCCGGCACCTTGCCGCGCCGGAACTGTCGCATTTGCTATTCCGGGCTGAGATGTGCCCGGCCCTGGTGATCCGCCAAGCGCCATACCGCACGCTCTGTGCCAATCCTGTAATGAAGAAGGCCGTTTACCTCTCTCCCTCAGGGTGAACCAACGGATCCCTCCCCTGGTTTCGATGGGGTCCCGGCCCGGACCCGCTTGGCCCTGGCCGGTCCACCCACCCGCCGTCGCCACAGGCGCACGCTGGCGGCGATCCAGCAACGGCCGGGAGCGACGCAGCGGGAACTTGCCGAATTGCTCGAAGTCTCCACCGTCACCTGCGGACGCGTGATCGACCGCCTCGAGAGTGCGGGCTGGGCCGAGCGGCGCGACGACCCGCAGGATCGTCGCGCCAAACGGCTCCATCTTCACGCCGCTGCAAGAACCGGTGCTCGAGCAACTGGGTCTGCTGGGCACGAGTGAGGATCAGCGGGCGATTACAGGCTCTCCGGAGAGGAAGCGGTGTTGCTCGGTCAACTCCTGGAGAAGGTTATCGAGAACCTGTGCCCTGCAAGCGGCAGCCCCGCATGCGCCCAGTCCTGACCGACGTTCTGCAACAACCGATCTTGGCCTTGGGTAATAATCCGAGAACTATCGGGTTGTCAGCCGCCTGTGCCACTGGGCGCTGCTTATTGACGGCGTAGCCGGCGCCAGGCGAAGCTGACCGCTGACAGGCCCCACAACATGATCCCGGTTTGCGGTTGCTGATCCAGGAGCACCGCGCCGGCGACAAGCAGTCCGGCAGCCATCACATCGTCTTGTTGTACGGATAGGCGAGCACCTGACGGTCTCGCGGGTGATACCTCGACGGGAATAACCCCTGTTCGCGCCACCTTCTCCACCAACCCCACCAGGTCGGGAGAAGCTGCGGCGAGCCGGCCAAGGCCTGCCGCAAGCCGGCGCCCACCTCTCTTCAACTCCGCCGGACTGATGCGCTCGCGCGCAAGCTCACGAGCGATCGGCATCGCTCGTGTCGCGATATCAAACTCTGGGTCGAGTGTACGCACGAGTCCCTCGGCGGTCAGAAGCGTGCGTAAGAGCAATGCAAGATCGGGTGGCAGCGCCAGACGATATTGGCGCAGCAAGATAAAAACGTCCGAGAAGATCTCCGATAGCTCAATCTGCTTCAGAACAGCGCCGCGGAACCGGCCGATCAGGCCTTCGAGGGCGCGCTGCAACGTTCCGACGTCAACGGAATTGTCGCCCGACCAGGTCATGAGCACACCTGCGACCGCGCCCGGATTGTCTCCGGCGATCGCCAGGACCAGGGTGACCAACTCCGAGCGTCGGGCTGGGGTCAGGGTGCCCGTGGCGCCGAAGTCGATGAAGGCGATGTCACGACTTGGCAGCACGAACACGTTGCCGGGATGCGGGTCGGCATGAAATCGGCCGTGGAAGATGATCATGCGGAGCACAGCATCAGCATAGGCGTGTGCAACGGCAGCCGCGTCCGCCACTTCGTCGCGGGCGCGAACAATGTCACGCACCGACACGCCCTCCAGCCGCTCCTGAACGTTGACGCGGCGTCCCACGTAATCCCAGAAGAACCTCGGAGTACGGACGCCCAGTGTCTCGAGGAATGACCCGATCCCCTCGCACGCTGCCGCTTCGGCGCTCAGATCCATTTCTTGGGACAGGCTTTCGGCGAAGAAGCGCAGCAACTCGTCGATCTTCAGCCGCCGCAGTTCCGGGGAGCGACGTTCCGCCAAACGGGCGAGCCGGCGCAGCAATCTCAGGTCGGCATCGACGCGCGACGCTATTCCGGGACGGCGAACCTTCACCACAACCTCGGTTCCATCGGGAAGAGCCGCGCCGTACACCTGGGCAATCGATGCCGCGGCGATCGGAACCGGGTCGAAGCGCGCGAACACTTCATCGACGGGCGCCCCGAGAGACGCGACGAGCTCAGGCTCGATCTGCTCGAACGGTAGCGCCGGAGCCTGGTCTTGAAGAACCGATAGCGCGGTCACCCAATCCGGCCCGAGAAGATCGCCTCGCGTTGCAAGAAGCTGTCCCAGCTTTATCGCGACCGGGCCGAGGTCGCTCAGCAGCGCGACCACCCGCATCGGCGCGACCGGTTCTCCAGACCGCGTAGGCAAGCTGGGCGCCAACCCCATCTGTGACGCGAGGCCGCCAAGCCCGTGACGGGCAAATATCCGCGCGAGTTCGCCAAATCTCGCCCGCTCGCTCAGCGGAATGCCGTCGGCTGCCTCGGTCATCGCATGCGCTCGCTTTCGGTGTCGCGCGGTCGACAGCCGCGGATGAATAGCTCGATGCTCCGACGAATGCGCGCACGAGCGTTTGCGTCATAGGCGGGCGGAGCGAGGCCGAGTGCCGAGCGGCGCATGGGTGCGACCACAACCAGGGTTACGAACTGCTCGGCGGCGAAAACGGGGTCTGGAACGTCGAGTTCGCCCTTGGCGGCGGCGGCCGCGAGGATGCTTGCGACCCACTGAGCGGCGCGCTGAAAGCCGAACTCGTGGATGTTGGCGGCAAGCGCGGGAAAGCGCACGGCCTGCGCGATCACGACGCGCTCCATCGACGCGATGCGCGGCGTGAGCAGCCACTGAAGAAGCACATCGGCAATCGACTGCAGCCTGTCCGTGACGGCGAGATTCGCGTCGACGGTCGGCGCCAGTGCCCGGAGTTGCGTGTCGATCTCGTCGAGGATCACGGCTTCGAAGACGCGCGCCTTGCTGCCGAACCTCGCGTAGAGGGTCCGCTTCGAGATCCTGGCGCGCTCGGCGATCATGTCAGCGCTCGCGCCGTCAAAACCATGTTCGAAGAACAGTTCACGAGCGCTTTCCAGGATATGGGAGGTCAGGCGGATCGCTGCTTGCGCCGTCGGCCTGCCAGTCCTGCCGGCCCGTTTAACGCTCTCGGATCGTTCCTTGGTGTCCACTTGGCCTCCGCGATGGCTGATAGTCGCTGAAGCTGACGATGGCGACCGGCTCCTGAGCGGCAGCATGTCCTGCCCAGACGCTCGCGGCCAGCACCGTGTTCGATCGGAGCGGCATTTTCCTTTTCTTCACTCCAGTCGGGCTTCGACGACGAGCCTCGCTGATCCACCGACGACTGGCGCTAGCGCGACGGCGGGGCTGGTGATCTTGCTGGCCGGTAATCCGGCAGGTCGGGCGTCCCGAACAGCTGAACTCCTTCGCGATCGACCCGTTCGATCTGGTCGCCGAGCAACTGCGTCCTGGAACGCACCGAGCGAACAACGTCTGTGACCTGTCGGCTTTGGCCTTCGAGCCCCCGGATGGTCGGGCGCAGAGACTCCACGTCGCCACGAAACCTTTCCGCCGCGAGTTGAGCCCTGCGCAGCTTATCATCGATTCCGAGGCCGGCATGCCGATGCGCTTCCAGCTTTGCGCGGATGCGGGCGGCACGCTCGCCGACAACCGCGACCGAATCGCCCGCCCCCAGCACCCCGTCCTCCGCGCCGGCGACCGCATCTGCCAGCCGAGCCGCCTTGGCTGGCCAAACTGCCGTCCTGGCGCTCAACTCGGCCAGCCGTTCGCGGGTCCGCTGCTGCCCCTTCTCATCAAGATTGGCTGAAATGGTATCGACCGATCGGCTGATCGTCTCGACCAGCGCGGCCGGGTCGCCGCCTGAACCGAGAAGCCCACCCTTTTTCGCCGGAATGACCGGAAGGGGTTCGCCGTCCCTGGCCGCGATCGGCGGCGCTCCCTTTCGCGCGCCATCCAGAACGATGGTTGCCTCTCCCGAGATCAGGGATCTTGATATCTCCCCCTGAACGCCTTCGAGGATCGGTATCTCAGGGTCGATGCTGACCGTCACCAGCACTGTTGACGGATCCTGCTCGTCGAAACGGACGGCGGTGACCAGGCCGGCTGACACGCCAGCATAGGTGACCGGCGACCCGTTCTTCACGCCGGCAACGCTATCCTTGAACCGGATCACATATTCCTGACCGTCGGGGTTCCTGGCCGCGAGGAGCCAAGATGCGAACACCAGCAGACCGGCGGCAATGGCGCCGACCACGGTGAATACGAGCAGGCGGTTCGAGCGGGTCTCCATAACCTTGACGAACCACTAGGCGTGACACATTCCTATGTAAACCGTTCCGTTCCGTTTCCATGATTATGGTTGACGGCATAGGCGTCGGTCGAAACTTTGTCGGAATGGCTGGAGGCGAGAACACCATGTCGGAGGTTCGCAGTGGCGCGAGCATCATCATCCCGTGGAGTGCCGAACTGGATCTCCGGCTCCTTTCGGTGGGCGACGGGTTGTGTTCGCTCCGAATGCCTTAGCGTTCCGATCTGGCCGATTCCGCTGGCGGAATCGCGAGCGGCGCCATCTCCAGTCTCATCGACCACGCGTGCGGTATCGCCGTGATGTCTCGCCTGGAGCGGGTGTCGATTTCCACCCTCAACCTCAAGATCGATCATATTCGTCTACCAACGGCCCGCTCGCCAGTGACGGCGTGGGCACACTGTTACCGAGTATCCGAGATCATGACATTCGTGCGTGCTTTGACGTCCTCCCTGTTTTTTCATCCATGTTGAGTGAGAGTTTTCCGGCCTTTTGAAGCCTGCGGGCAAGGAGCTGGGACATGAAGAAGACGAGGC
>NZ_JBJDOM010000016.1:0-8289 GCF_044901155.1 Sphingomonas sp. NPDC079357 | reverse complement strand
CGCGCGCGGTGTCTCGCTTAGCCTGTCGGCTCGCAAGGTTCTCGCTCTCATGATGCATCAGGCCGCTGGCGACGCCTGGCGCGACCAAGAACATCGGATCGCCAAGCGCATGTTGCGCGGCTCCCACAATTCCAATGATCGCCTTACCGATACGATCGACGAGCTGATGGGTATCTTTTTTGCGATGCCCGATCAGGTCGAGGGCGACCAAGGGCGGCGCACGTTCCAGATGATCGAGGAGACATTTGAGGGGGGAGAACAGGGGTGGCTGATCTACCGGTTCACCCGCCGCGCCCGCGATCTGCTGAAAGACAGCGAAGCTTATGCCCTGCTGCACCGGGCAACGGTGCTGGCGTTCGATAGCAAATATGCCCTCGAACTCTACCAACTCGGGGCTTTGCTGTATCGCCGCGACGTACCGATCTGGCGGGGGGACGTCGCCACGCTACGGTCCAAGCTCGGCGTCCCTGAAGGCACCTATAGCTCTTTTGCCGACCTACGCCGCTTTGTCCTCGACGCGGCAACGGCCGAGATAAATCAGCTCGTTCCTCAATTCTCGGTCGCCTGGGAGGTCGCAAAGCGAAGGGGACGCAAGGTCACGGAAATAGCGATCACCTTCCGCCGCAAGGCCCCGATTGCCGCTGTGGCGGCCGAGGAAGAAAATGAACGTCACCGCGCCGGCCGGCGTGCACGGCGCGAAGGCACCGAAGAGGCAATCGTTGATCCTGCAGCGATCATCGCCGCCACAGCCGCCAGTCTTTCGGTTTCGGACATACTGCGGTGGCCTGCCGACGATCAGGTGTCGGAATATCGAACGCCAGACCTCTATGCGATCGGCCTAGCCAACGGTGGAGGCCACGCGATCCAGCGGCTAGCGGATCAATACGTCCGGGTCCGGTCTGACAGGCGACGGCAACTCCGGGGCGATGCTCTTCGCGATGATTGGACCACATGGGTAAAGGGTTGCGCGGAAAAGTGGGCGAAACCCTGATCCTTGTCTCTAACCGGGTTGCACGATACCCTGTGGCAACCGGTCATGTTCCCGGTTGGAAACACGGAAATAACCCTATGGCTACAGTTTCGATGACAAAGGGTGCCGAGTTGGTCGGCGTCAGTAAAGGAACTGTGTCGAAAGCCCTTAAATCTGGGCGTCTTAGCTACGCGGAAAAAACCGATAATGGCTATCTGATCGATACATCCGAACTGTTTCGAGTGTTTCCCCCAAAACAGCCGGAAACGGTTGAAACAGGTCGTCCCGACACCCCCTTAGGAAACAGGGAAACCCTAATGGAAACAGGGGGGTTGCTCCGGGAAGTTGAACTGTTGCGTGAACAGCTCCGTGATCGTGATGGGGTAGTCGATGACCTGCGGCAGCGGCTCGATAAATCCGAGGACGAGCGCCGTGAAGCACAGGCTCGGGTGATCGGCTTGCTGGCCGGACCGGGGCCAACGGAGTCTAAGCGGGGGTTTTTTGGTCGTCTGTTTGGCCGACCTGACGAGTGACGGCATCGATGGTCATTCGGGATCAAGAAGCCGCTTCGCTTCCGCTTTGCAGGCTGCTCGATAGTAATCCAACGTCGATTGATGTTGCGCTATGATCCGCTCGTTGGAAGCGCGCCATGCCGCCTCCTCGGCGTCGGTGAGGGGTCGGAAATCTCCCTGTTGCGATAGCGTGAGCATCCCGCGCGGTATCGGCGAGCCGTGATCCAGAATGGCTTGGTCCAAGTTTGCGTGAGCTTCCTTGGCGAAGTTTTGAAGGCGGTTGAGATGCAACATACGGGGCCTTTCGGGCTGTGGTGTTTCAGCCGTATAGCATGATTCGCATATTCTTGGTAGGTGCGCGATCAGAACTTTGAATTCGTGTCAATCAAAATTTTATCGCGATCAGATTTAGCCAGTTTGGCTACGGCAGAGCCGGGATATCGTTGCCTGATTCACATTGAACAACGCTGCGACCGTGCGCTGCGTATCGCCAGCCGCGAGCCGCTGTAGCGCTTTAGCTTGCTGGTGAGGGGTAAGGGCAGCGCGCCGACCGAACTTCACGCCACGAGCCTTTGCCTGGACCCTGCCGGCAGCGGTGCGTTCGGTGATACGATAGCGTTCGTAACTGGCCGCGACCCCCAACACGGCAATGATGACATCGGCAAACTGCGACGTGGTGTCCACCATCGGCTCTGCAATCGAGCGGAAGCCGGCACCGGCTTCCTTCACCGCGTGGAGGATGTTCAACAGGTCACGGGTATTGCGGGCAAGGCGATCGGTTGCCGTCACCATCAGCACGTCGCCGGCACCGAGCGCGCCGATCGCGCGCTTGAGCTGAGGCCGCTCAGCAGTCCCGCCGCTGATCTTCTCGCGGTAAACCTTCGTGCAGCCAGCGGCGTCGAGTTCGGCGAGCTGCTGCGCTAAATCCTGCCCAGTGGATGATACGCGCGCATAGCCATAAATCATGCTTCGATTGTGCATCGGATTTGTGCATCACGGAAGTACCCGAATTTTGGCCATTTTCTAAGTGATGCAAAACCTATGATTTTTGCATCAGCATGCAGATTGGAGATGTGCTGGATGTAGCTAACATGACAACCCCGTAAGGGCTTCCAATCATTAGGTACAGCTGCGACACGGAAGCATGGTCCTCGCTCCTCGCAAACTATACAAATATCGAACATTCAACGTCCGAACGCTTAGGTGCATTACGGAGGCAGAGGTTTATTATAGCCCACCGAAAGATTTTAACGATCCGCTAGATTGTGATCCGACTATGGAGGTTAATTCCTCCCGGAAGACTCTAGAACGGCTGCTACTAAAGATATTGACCGAACGTAGTAATAAAGATGTTGCTGAGTCGGAAATTCTCAAACTCCGGTATAATGCAGGAGAAAGAGGCCGTTGGATGGAGAAGGGAAGTCAAGCTGAGCAGACCCTTAAGCAAATGATAGCAGATAGAATAAAAGATGAGATTGCACACGAATTTCGCGAGACTGGCGTTCTATCCTTGAGCGCTACGTGGTCATCAGTTTTAATGTGGAGCCACTATGCCGACGAGCACAGGGGTATTTGCATGGAATATGACACATCAGCCGTGCTGCACCAGCATTTGATACCCGTTTCATACAACGC
Organism: Sphingomonas sp. NPDC079357; assembly: GCF_044901155.1. Taxonomy (NCBI): domain Bacteria; kingdom Pseudomonadati; phylum Pseudomonadota; class Alphaproteobacteria; order Sphingomonadales; family Sphingomonadaceae; genus Sphingomonas; species Sphingomonas sp. NPDC079357. Next base: position 5,172 of record NZ_JBJDOM010000016.1, on the reverse strand, counting down.
GTCCCGAGCCATTAGTACCAATGACGTAGTACGATGGAAATTTAAGAACGACTTTTCAGCTGAACGACGTGTGCGAGAAACATATTTCTACGCCAAGTCAAACGAATGGCGTTATGAAAAAGAATGGCGCGACCTTGATAGCGTAGGATCGACAGAAGCACCTTATGAGCTAACTGCTATATATTTTGGTCTTCGTTGCGATCCGGCGGTACGGATGGCCCTAGTTAAATTATTGATAAATCATCAAGATATTAAACTTTATCAAATCGGCCCGCAGGGTGATACATTTAAATTAAGAAGGCGGCCTGTCGAGCGAGACGAGATTGAACAAAGTAGTATCCGTGACCCTGGATTTCTATATTTCACAGATATTATTTTGGATGATGAAGACGAGTCAGGCGATCTCATGTCAATATCGCTTGATGATGAGGTAGACCTTGGCGGTGACGACGATCTTGGTGTGGAGGTCCCATTATAGACAATATTGAGAAGCCATAGGTTGGGCTAATCTAAACATTATTTGCCTAAGTCAGCTAGATCGTCAGCAATACAGGCATATGATCGCTTATTGCTAGCCATTCTGCCGCCTTACCTACAGTTATGCTTGGCGCGGATCCGTACATTGCTACATGAGCAAAGAAATAATCGATGTGATACGCCTTGCCCATGTTCCGTTGCAGATAGAAAGTAGGGTGGGTTTCTAACCCCTGCTGCTCAGCCATGGCGTGATGGTAGAGACTGTCGAACCCGAGGCGGCTCAGTGCCAAAACGCACTCTGAGTGATTCCACACGCGACCACGTTTGTCCCAAATCGCGTTACTGTTGAAATCGCCACATATAATTACGCTGGGATCTAGCAGCGCCGAATGATGTTGTAGGTACTGATAAAACTGTCCGATGTAGGCCATGTTCGCGCTGTTTTTCGTCCATACAGCAAGCAGGTTAATGCGATCCGCGATCCGAACGGGTATAAACTGCTCAAGTCCATAGTTGGGCCAATCCAGTGCTTGTACGGATAGACCATTCTTTACGAATATACCGATGCCTTTTCGATCAGATTTACCTGCCCATACGTAATCTCCAGACCAATCGCTGTATTCAGCGGTTGAGGTGGCAGGATTTTCGCATTCCTGAATTACATAGACGTCAGCGTTCAGCGTTCCAATGCGATCAAATTTGCGGCGAAAGGCCCCGTTGCAGTTCCAAGAAACAATCCGCATTTTGTCAGTTATGCCCTCCGTTATGCGAGCTGCTGAACGTGGCACCTACAGATGGCGGGCCGCATCCATGCGCTGATGCAGGATGCGGATGATGGCAATGCCGTAGCTAGTCACCCGAAAATATATGACATGCTGCTCGACGCTGCGCCGTCGATAGCCCGGCCGGATGTTGGCACAGCCCTGCGCCTGCTGCGGCGCTTCGGCCAGATCGGCGCAGGCGGCTTCTATGAAGTCGGTGTAGCGCATTGCCTGAGGCAAGCCCCAATGCGTCACGGTATAGTCGAACACCCCATCAAGATCACGCTGCGCCCTCGGGCTGAGACGGTATTCAGCCATGCTGCGCGGCTTTGCGCTGCTTGAACGCAGCGAAGTCGAACGGCTCCGGCTCCCCGCTCTGTTCGCCCTCGATCAGCGCCTGGCGGATGCTCTCGATCTCGAAGCTCCGTTCCTGCTCGCGCCGAATGAGGTCGCGGATCGCCTCGCTATCATTAGTGTAGCTGCCGGCATTGATCTGGGCGGCGATCCAAGCATTCTGCTGCTCAGTAAGGGTGATGGTTTTGCGCACGGTCGCCATATCAACCTCCATGGTCTATCATACTATTGGTGCGATTTAGCGCATAGCATATGGTAGCAAGATCACGCTACCGCCCTTGACCAATATCCGGCCCGTCGAGTCCGCGTTGCCGCTCCTGCTGTCGCTGCCGATCGCGTTCGGCTTGCCCCGGCTGATCCATGTCGGTTCCGGGCGTCTGCTCGCGCCGGGGTGAGTGGTCGAGCGCTGGCACCGCCTCGAACCCGTCGCCGGTACTGGTCTGCAACCCCGCCCGCATCGTTCGCGCCGCGCCCTGCACCAGACTCGCCATGCTGTGCGCCGCCAGCTCGGCACGCTCCCGCAGCCGGTCGCCCATCTCGTGCAGCCACTCCCGGCCGCGCTCGATATAGACCCCCAACCCCCGCGCTTCCTGGATCGCCTCGTTCATCTGCCCGCGCGGCGTGACGGCGTGCGGTTCCTCGCCGGCCGCGATCTGCTCGCGCTCTGCCCGCCGCTCGATGGCGGCCGAGGCATGACCCATCTTCACGGTCGGCTCCATCTCCACGCCCTGGCGGGCATAGCTGCGATGATCGACCCGCTCGGCCACCTGCGCCAGTTCCAGCGCGTCGTTCACCTGTGCGGCCCAGCTCGCCCGGATCTCCTCCACCTCGATCGACGCCGACGATCGCACGTCGAGCTGGCGCGTCTTTGCCCCCAGCCCCTCTGCGCCCACTATCCGCGTCGTTGTCATGACGTGCGCGTGGTGGTTGCGATCGTCGCCGTAATCATGGGGGGCATGGATCGCCGCATCGACCGCCACCCCGTACCGGTCCCGGATATCCTCCGCGAAAGCACGAACCAGGTCGCGGCGTTGGCCGGCGTCCAGCTCGGCCGGTAGCGCCAGCTCATACTCTCGCGCCACCTTGGCGTCCTTGCGCTTCTCCGCCGCCTCCGCCGCGTTCCACAGCGCGGAACGGTCCTGCGCCCACTCCGCGCCTTCCGGCGCGACGATGAACGTGTCCTCGACACCGCCCCGCCGCGTGTAGTCGTGCACCAGGCCGTCACGCTCGTTTTCGAGGCAGACGCCGGCACGATAAGCGACCGCCGCGACCGCGCTGCGCCCGGTCGAGCGCGACACCGATTTCACCGCCAGATGGTAGATCGCCATCGTCCGCGCGCGCCTCTCAAGCGTAGTCCAGCGGCATGACGCTGGTCGGGGTGTGGGGCGGAAGCCCCGCTGTCGCTTGCGACATGGGTGCAGGGTGTCCCTGCCGCACGCATTACGCAGTAATGCTAAAGTGCGCCCTTGTCTCCTTCTGTCGTCTCGGGTGGCTTCGTTTGTTCGTTTGCGCTATACTCGCTCGCAATCGAGATTTGACGCGGAAAAGGGTATGCCGACTCCCACTCCCGAAGCGATCGAACAGGCCCGCAAAAGGGTCGCCCAAGCCAAGGCTCGTCTCGATGCGCTCAACGCTCGTGTTGCTACCGAAGGTCGCCGCCTCGATACCCGCCGCAAGATCATCCTGGGCGGCCTGCTCCTCGATGCTGCCACCAAGGACAAGCGGTTCGCCGGCATCGTCTCCGAGCTGACCCACCGCATCAGCCGGGATCAGGATCGCAAACCGTTCGAGGGGTGGATGCTACCCGGGGAAGATGGCTGATGGAACGTGATCGGAATGATGATCCGCGCCGGTTGCTGGATCGCGGAAGGGGACGTGGCCTGCTGGGGTCCGATCGCGACGATCCCCCGGCCGGCAAGTTCGATCCCGCTGAGTTCGACATGCCCCCTGACCCGCCCCCCTCTGCTGCCGGTCGTGCGCGCGGTGCGGCCGATGCCGCCCAGGCGCATAGCTTCTTCTCCCACCTCGATACCAACATCCAGCGCGTGCTTGTCGGTTTCGGCACCCTGCGCGACTTGGTTTCCGACGTACGCGCCAGCCTTGCCGATGCTGCTGCCAAGGACGCACAGCGCGCGGAGGATGAGGAAGCCCGCGACAAGGCCATAGCGGCCCGCCTGGTCGATCCTGCGGCTCTGGAGGCCCGTGCGGAAGCTGGAGCGCGTCATGGGGCCGCAGACGGCCTTGCCGGGGCCGCTGAGACCCTTCGGCGTCGGATCGATGCTGATACAGCCGCGCATACGGCCCTTGCCGACCGCCTGGCCGCAGATGTCGCTGATCGCCGCACCTATGAGATGGGCCGGCGCCGGCGGGATGGATGGTGGAACGGGGCGCTCGCCGCTTTCGCCCTGCTTGTGCCTGTTGCGCTGGGGTGCGGGTATTACCTGGGGGACGAGGCCGGCGATGCGTCGGGCTATGCCCGCGCTCGTGATGAAGTCGCCGCTGCGAGTTGGGCCAACACCCCCAACGGCAAGCTTGCCCGCCAGCTCGACCAGGCCAGCACCATGACCATCCCGGATATCGCCGGTTGCCCCAAGGGCAACGGCTGGCACAGCGAGAAGCGGCAGGGGGTGCGCTACTGCTTCGCCACCAACGCCAACGCCAAATCCATCACTGGATGGCCGATGCCATGACCGACACCCCTACGATCGAACAACGCGATGATCGCGCCCGGACCTGGCAGCTTGTGATGACCGGGAACGGCCTGCATCGCATCACGCCCGAAACCCAGGCCGACATGACGCGGCTGCTCGACCTCGATCCCTCCATCTCGCACCTGACCGTCGAAATTGGCGACGATCAGATCCACATCGCCCGCGATTGGCCCAGTGACAGGTTGGAGGAAGCTGATCGCCTGATCGATCGTATCGCCGCCTCGGGCGTGTCGACGATCGACGTCCACGATCGAAACGGTGCAATCCCATGACGGAAAACGGCCGGTGAATGATCGGGTGCTGCCCCCTGACTGACTTCTTCCTCGCCAAGCCTGCGGCCGATAGGCCGCTTCTGTGACGGCGTAGCCGACACGCATCAGCAGCGCATTGGCCGCAGGCCAATTCCATTAAATCCTCTTTGTTCGCGCGCGGTGATTCATGATTCTAGGATTCTATGATTCAGGGGGGTCGCATCTCTTTGATTTTAAACGCCGATTCCAGCCTATCATGAGGAATGGGGTGGGGTATCATGAGTTTTGGGGTGGGGTATCATGAGGAATGGGGTGGGGTATCGTGAGGAATGGGGTGCGTGAAGTGAGGAGCTAGTCGTCCTCATCTCATGATACTTGACCCCGCTGCTGCATCGAACGATTGTGCTGCCATGAGCGGGGCAGCCGACGATAAGCCTGGGCGCACGATGGAAGTTGCGCGGATCGAGAAGGAGCGGGGTTCCGACACGATCGTGCAACCGCGCGAACTGGTCGAAGTCCGCTACGCGCGCGGTGTCTCGCTTAGCCTGTCGGCTCGCAAGGTTCTCGCTCTCATGATGCATCAGGCCGCTGGCGACGCCTGGCGCGACCAAGAACATC
>NZ_JBJDOM010000015.1:0-10417 GCF_044901155.1 Sphingomonas sp. NPDC079357 | reverse complement strand
CAAATCCCTACCGAGAGCAGCACGAACGCGGCGAGGCGCTGCGCTACGTTCATGGCGGCTGGGTCAGCGCGATCATCGCGGGCGGAATCACCTGGGCGGTCGCCACCTATGCAATCGGGATCAGCGGCGCGAGCCGGGAGCTGACCGAAGGGTTCGGCTCGCTGTTCGCCGCGTTCGTGCTGCTCTCGGTCGGGATTTGGATGCACGGTAAGGCGCAAGCCGATCAGTGGCAGCGCTATATTCGCGAGAAGATGTCGCGGGCGCTCTCGGGCGGGTCGGGCTGGTTCCTGTTCGGACTCGCCTTCGTGGTCGTCTATCGCGAGGTTTTCGAGACGATCCTGTTCTACGCCGCTCTCTCCGCGCAAGGTGACAACGGGATGCTGCTCGCCGGCGCCGGATCGGCCATTGGACTGCTTGGTGTGATCGCCTGGGCAATGCTCCGCTACAGCCGCAAGCTGCCGATCGCGCAGTTCTTCCGCTATAGCTCCTGGCTCATGGCCGTTCTGACCGTCGTGCTTGCGGGCAAGGGCGTCGCCGCTCTCCAGGAGGCCGGCCTTATCAACATCGCACCGCTCGCGGACGTGCCGCGGCTGTCGATGCTAGGGTTATTCCCCACCTGGCAATCGGTGCTGGCGCAACTCCTGATGGCGGTCGCCATCGCAGTGGGGTTTGCCTGGAATCGGCGCAACCGATCTCGCTCGGGTTCCGGCCCGGCGACGGCTCACTAGGCGAGGCTCGCATTTGCCCCCGCTTCGCTCGCGCACACTGGCCGGCATGTCGCGCATCCGCGACGGGCGCCAGGACCTCGCGGGTACGCAGCGGACATGAAAGCGGGCACGGCCACGCTGCTGATCGCCACGGGGGCCGCGCTAGACCTGGCGACCAAGGCATGGGCGCGGGCTGCGCTCGAACCCTATGGGCCGGCGGGCGATTTCCTGCCCTTCGTCTCGCTGCGCCTGACCTTTAACGAGGGCGTGTCGTTCAGCCTGCTCGCCTCTGATGGCGACGTCGGGCGCGCCCTCCTGATCGGGCTCACGGCAATCCTGACCCTCGGCCTTGTCGCGTGGGCCTACCGCTCGCAGGGCTGGCAGCGCACGGCCTTAGCGGTCGCCGCGGCCGGCGCCGTGGGCAATCTGATCGACCGCGCCGCACGCTGGTCTGTAACCGACTTCCTCGGGCTGCACTTCGGGAGCTGGCACCCCTTCGTTTTCAACCTCGCCGACGTGTGGATTTCGCTCGGGGTCGGGCTACTGCTGCTCGGGCCATACTTACCCGCAAGAGGATCGACGGCAGAAGCGTTTCGCCGGAATGGCGCTGAACGCCCGGCAGCTACGGACGGAGGGCCGTGATGACAGAGAGTTCTCGCGACAGGCGCCCTTGATGGAGGCAACCGTCCGCCCCCGCCTTTTCGGCTGATACCGAGCTAAGGCTTGTGTGCCGAGTAGATAGAAATGGAGCCGGTCGGCGTTGATATCGACTGGCGCTCGATCACGCGATCGAACCCCGCCGCGGCGAACATGCGGGGTAGCACGCCATCAGCGTTCGGCTGGGTGTTCGCGAACCCGTCGAGGCGCTGAATCTGCCGAAACAGAGCCCGCATCGTCCGGCTGCGCTGCTCGCCATAGTCGGCAACGAAACGCGCGCCGCTTGGCCGCAGAACGTCAAATATCGCGTCAAGGATCGCCCGTTTTATGACAAGCGGGCATTGATGGAATATCAATCTCGACACGACCTTATCGACCGGCTCGATCCCGGTCCTCGCCAGCTCGTCACCCATCGCCTCGGTCCATTCGATCGCGGCGCGCGTTTTGGCTGCCTTCGCGTGGGCGATCTTCAACACGGACGGGTCGGGGTCCACCCCGATAACGCGCGCGGCCGGGCATTGCCGCTTCACCATGATTGCGAAGCTGCCCGTCCCGCATCCTACATCTAGAATCGTTTCGCTCGGGCTGGGGGCCGCCAATTGCAGCAGCGCGGTTCGCCATCGGCGCTCGCGCGTCAGCAACGCTATCGCATGATCGTATAGACCGGTCAGCTCGGGGCGGCCCAGCGCGGCACGTAATCGCGATCGAGGACGACGGGGTGCCGCTGTTTCATCCTGCCAACGGTTCCATCGTCATTGCCGAAACATCATGCATTTTCTCCCCGATGCCTTTGAGGTCGAATGGCACCCACGAGTCCCGCCAGATACTTGGCGTTCAAAGCAAAGAGCCCGCCGGCGAGCACGATGTAAAACCAGCCGAGTGCGGTCAAGCTGGCGACAGTGCGTGCCTCATCACCCTGCCAGGCTACAGCGAGCACGACCTGAACGATGAATAGCCCGGCAAGCGCTGCCGCCCCAAGCAAGCTCAGCCCGAGGCGAAGTAGGAGGGCGATGCCGAACAGCGACTGCGCCGCGGTCAGGAAGAACTCCTCATGCTGGCGCGCGTCGAGTGGTAAACTCGAAAGCTGGCCCGCACCTAGACTGACGGCGAGGGGCAACATGCCGACCAGCAAGGTCCACTGGTTGATCTTGTCGGAAATCATCGTCGCTAAGCCCTGTTCGGACCGCCTCGCCAACACGAAGAGAATGGCGACTGTGACCGCGGGGGCTTCGCTGGCGAGCGGCGCGAGCCATTGGATCAGCAGGAACTCGTCGAACCCGAGCTGACGGCCGGAGTCGACCATCGCTTCGGCGAACGGCTCCGCCGACGCGAGGATTACCGCGGCTGCCACCAAGGTCAGTCCGCCCATGACAAGCCATTGGCGCGTCGGAGAGAGCAGGGTGAGCGCAGCCGCAGGACCGGGCTCGTCATCATCGTCGTCGTCGCTGCCCGCGCCTTCACCCTTGTCGCTCGCTCGCCACATATACAGGCCGAACAAAGCAATGAGCAGGACCGTATCGACGATGCTGATTGCGTCCTTCAAGAGGACGCTGAACGCATAAAGGCTGGGCACGAGGAGGAAGAGGATCTCGACCCGGTTGGCGCTAGAAAGCGAAATTGCGCGTTCGCCTGTCTTGCGCCAATGAAGCAGCACCAGAAGCGGCCAGGCGATGCCGACCAGCAGCCGGTTCGCACCGGTCATATTTGCTGCCGCATAGTGGACGTAATTGGACCCTGGATTAGCCCCAGCCGAGTAGGCGTAGTAGAAGTCCACGGCATATTCCGGGAGCACGGTGATCAGCGCCACGATGGCGACGATCAGGCCCGCGGAGATGCGCGACTCCGCGGCTTCCGCTCCCCATGACAGGTAGAAGCCGGCTGCCAGGATGGCAGCGCCGAACAGCATGGCGTCGAGCAGAGGGTTTGGCCGCCACCCCTCGATCCTCAGAATAATGGCTGGGATCATGGCAAGCGCGGTTAGCGCGACCAGCATGACGAAGCGGCGCAACGATGCTGGATGCGCCTCCGAAGGGAAGAGATCGACTTGCCTCATCATCGTTTCGCCCCTCCGTTGTGGTCAGCGTCGGCCGTCGGGGTAATGATCTCGACCGCCTCCAAGGTAATCAGTCCGATCTCCGGAACGTCGGCGAGCTGGGTCGCAAACGAACGCAGCCTAGGGTCTTCGTCGACGATCTCGACGACCACGGCGCGGTCGCTTTCGAGCACATGGCGACGGTGGACGTGCGCCGATCGGCCGAATCCAATGAGCGCCTCCAGGACCGTCACTCCGGCAAGCCCGGCGTCTCGCGCCCGAGAGGCGACAACCTCATAGACCTTGCGATCTCCGACATAGGCGGCCTCGTCGGTGTAGATGCGGAGCAGTCTGGCTTGCTGGTTCATGCTTGGCTCCATTTTCATATCGTGCCCGGTCCAGGGAGCTGGTGCGCTCCCCCGCCGTCGTGCGGTTCGGGATCATGCCGTGCGGGATCACCGCGCTTGCTCGCCCGCTCGCCCCAGCCGAGCACCACCCGCGCAATGGCGGGAAGGACGAGCAGCGTCAGGATGGTGGCGGCGATTAGGCCGCCGATCACCGTCGTCGCCAAAGGCTTTTGCACCTCGGCGCCGGTGCCGTGCGCGAGTGCCATCGGCACGAAGCCGATCGCCGGCACGAACCCGGTCATGACAACCGCGCGCATCTTGTCCGCCATGCCGTTGCGGATCGCCTCGGCGATCGGCGCGCCGTTCTCGATACGCTCCCGGATCGCGGTCATCACGACCAGTCCGTTCAGCACGGCAACGCCGGCAAGGCAGATGAACCCGACCGCGGCCGACACCGAAAAGGCGATGCCGGTCAGCGCGAGCGTGAACACACCGCCCGCCAGCCCTAAGGGCACGGCCAAGAATACCGCCCCGGCGCGCGCGAACCCGCCCAACGCCATGTAAAGCAACCCGAAGATGGCAAGGAAGCACAAGGGCACCACGACCGCGAGCCTGCGGCTCGCATCCTGGAGGCTCTGGAACTGTCCGCCCCATTCAAGATAATAACCGGCAGGCAGCTTCACCCGCGCGATCTTGGCTTGTGCCTCTGTGACGAACGACCCGGCATCGCGACCTAAGAGGTTGACCTGGATGGCGAGGCGACGTTTGCCGTTCTCGCGCCTGATCTCATTCAGCCCCTCGGTGACGCGTATCTGCGCCACCTGGGCAAGCGGCACCTGCTGGCGCGCTTGGCCGGCTTCGCTGGGCAGCAACACCGGTAGCGCCTGAATTTCATCGAGGTTGATTCGTGTAGCCTCGGGCACCCGCACGGTGATGTCGAACCGCCGGTCGCCCTCGTAGAGCAACCCGGATTCGCGACCGCCCAACGCCGCGGAGACGGTATCGGCGACTTCCCTAACCGTCAGGCCGTAGCGCGCGATGGCGGCGCGATCGAGCTTGACGTCGAGCGTGGGCGCACCGCCAACCTGGTCGGCCTTGACGCTGCCCGCTCCGGGGATCGACTGTAGAATGCGGACCATCTCGCCAGCGGTCTGCGCCATCTTGTCGAGATCGTCGCCGTAGAGCTTGATCGCGACGTCTCCGCGCACGCCGGCGATCAGCTCGTTGAAGCGGAGCTGGATCGGCTGGCTCATCTCGTAGAGCTGACCGAGCTGACCCCGAGACGCTTTCTCAATCCGCTCGATCACGTCCGCTTTGGTATGGACGCCTGCCGGCCACTGATCCTGCGGCTTAAGAATTACATACCCGTCCGACATATTCTGCGGCATGGGGTCGGTCGCGACCTCGGCCGTGCCGGTTTTCGAGAACATCAATTCGACCTCGGGCAGCTTGGTGACGGCCGCTTCAACCTCGCGCTGCATCACCAACGACTGTTCCAGGCTGACGGATGGCACGCGTGTGGACGCGAGCGCGATGTTCTTCTCGTCGAGCTGGGGGATGAACTCGCTTCCCAGAAGCCCGAACGCGGGGATCGCCGCCAGAAAGAATGCCAGGCCGCCAAGGATGAACGGCCACGGGCGCGCAATTGCCTTGTCGAGGAGCGGTAGATAGCGTGCCTTGGTCTTGGCGATCAGCCACACTTCCTTCTCGGCGACGCGGCCCCGGATCAGCAGCGCGACCATCGCGGGCACGAAGGTCAGCGCGAGGATGAACGCGGCGACAAGCGCGAGCATGATCGTGATCGCCATCGGCGAGAAGGTCTTGCCCTCAACGCCGGTGAACATGAGCAGCGGCGCGAACGCGAGCAGGATGATTGCCTGCCCGAACACGGTGGGCTTAATCATCTCCTGGGAGGCCCGCATGGTCTCCTCAAGCCGCTCGCGAAGGGTGAGGAGCCGCCCCTCATGCTCCTGCCGGTGCGCGAGCCTCGCCAGGCAGTTTTCGATGATGATGACCGCGCCATCGACGATCAGGCCGAAGTCGAGCGCGCCCAGGCTCATCAGGTTTCCGGGGACGCGAAAGGCGTTCATCCCCATCGCCATCATCAGGAACGAGAACGGGATCACGAGCACCGCGATCAGCGCCGCGCGCCAATTGCCGAGCAACAGAAATAGCGCCGCGGCAACAAGGATCGCGCCCTCGGTCAGGTTACGTTCGACCGTCGCGACCGTGGCACTGACGAGCTTGGCGCGATCGAGCACGATCTCGACTTCGACGCCCGGCGGCAATGTTTTCCCGATCTGATCCAGCTTCGCGGCCACGTCCTGCGCGACGATCCGACTGTTTTGGCCGATCAACATCAAAACGGTGCCGATCACGGCTTCCTTGCCGTTCACGCTGCCCCCGCCGGTGCGAAGATCGCCCCCGCTCTCAACGTTGGCGATCTGTCCCACCGTGATCGGCACGCCGCCTCGGGTGGCAGCGACGGCGTTCTTGATCTCGTCCACCGAGCGCACCCGCGCGTCGAGGCGCACGAGATAGCCTTCACCGCCGCGATTATAGTAGTTAGCGCCTACCGCCAGATTGGCGTTCTCCAGAGCCTCACCAAGCTCGCTGTAGGAGATGCCGTAGGTGGAGAGCTTCACCGGATCGGGTTCGACCACGAACGTCTTGGCATATCCGCCGATCGAGTCGACGCCGGCCACGCCGGGAACAGAACGTAGCTGCGGCCGGACGATCCAGTCCTGCACGGTGCGCAGGTATCCGGCTTGTTCAACCTCGTTGGTCAGCCGCTCGCCTTCCGGCGTCAGATAGCTCCCGTCAGACTGCCAGCCGGGCTGGCCGTTCGCGCTCCTGGCTCCTTTTCCTCCCGGATTGGCGAAGCGGACCGTATACATCACGATTTCGCCGAGCCCGGTGGTCACGGGGCCGATCTGCGGCTGGACACCATCGGGAAGCGTGTCGCGCGCCTGGGTCAGCCGCTCGCCTACCTGCTGCCGCGCGAAATAGAGGTCAGTGCCTTCGGAGAAGATCGCACTGACCTGGCTGAAACCGTTGCGCGAAATCGATCGGGTCGTCTCTAGGCCGGGGATGCCGGCAAGCGCGGTCTCGATCGGATAAGTGACGAGCTTTTCCATTTCGACCGGCGAAAGACGCCGATCGACCGTGTTGATCTGCACCTGGTTGTTGGTGATGTCGGGCACGGCGTCGATCGGCAGCTTGGTGAGCTGCCAAACACCGATGCCGGCGATCCCCAAAATTATGAACAGAACCGCCCAACGCGCGCGGACAGCCAGCGCAATGAGATTGACGATCATCTGTTATTCTTCCTCGCCCGCGCCCTTGCCGAGTTCGGCCTTGAGCAGGAATGCGTTCTTGGTGGCGATGGTCTGACCCGATGCGAGACCGGACACGATCTCGATGCGGCCGGCGCTGCGCTGCCCGGTGGTGACGGGGACGGCTTTGAACCCCTTGGGCGTGCGGACGAACACCACGTCGCGAGCATTGAGCGATTGCACCGCCTCCTCGGGCACCACGATCGCGGTCGATGCACCGCTGCGGCTCGGAAACAGCCGCACGCGCACGGCCAAGCCCGGCTGAAGCCGACCGCCGATCACGTCGAGCACCGCGGTCGCAGCGCGAGTTTCGCCGCTCAAGGTCGGCGTCACGGCGCGAACACGGGCGCTGGTCGTGGATCCGTCTGGCAGGTCGATGATCGCCCTGTCACCAGGCGCGAGCCGCTGCGCGTCCGCAGGTCCAACCGCCGCCTCGATCTGTATCTGACTGGAATCGGCGACGCGGAACAACTCGGTCTCCGGTTGCACGAACGCGCCCAGGCTGACATTTTCCGATGTCACGCGTCCCGCGATTGGAGAGGCGACGACGACGCCGCGCCCGTCGCTGGTGACATTGGCCGCTCCTGCCGCGACGCTCGCACGCCGCGCCTCGGCCGCCGCTGATGCGGCTTCCGCCTGCGCCGTTTCGAGGTCAACACGCGGCGAGACCTTTTGGCCGTAAAGATAGCGTTCGCGCGCAAGGTTGCGTTGGGCAAGAGTCGCTTTCGCCGCGGCCGCTGTCCGGTCGGCCGCGATCTGGGCGGCGTCGCGGCTTTCGACGATCGCCAGCGCCTCGCCGCGTCTGACAGGATCGCCCAATCGTTTGAATACCCGCGTCACCGCGCCCCCCGCGCGCGCCGTCACGATCGCCTCGCCCGTGGGCGACGGTGCGACCGTCGCCTGGGCCACGATCTCGGCCGCCAACCCGCCTGGATTGACGGTTTCGGTGGTGACGCCCGTTCTCTTCATCATCTCGGCGCTCATCGGGAGCGTATCGCTCGGCGCCGCCTCCGCTTCGGCCGCCTCGGACTTGCCACCCTCGGGCGCGGGCGCGGCCGGGGTGTCGGCCGTCCATCGTGCGACGGTGAACCCGCCCGCCGCCGCAACGAGCACCGCCGCTGCCACGCCGCCCAACAAACGCTTGTCAGATAAGATCATCGAATATCTCCGGGGATGGCGGGGCGCGCACTCGAGGGCGTCTGCTCGGCCGATAGGGTGGCTGGCGCGGTGAGCCGCGCCAGGCGGGCCTCCGCGTCGCGGTATGTGGCAAGGGCGTCGATCGCTGCGGCGCGCGTTTCGCGAAGCGTCCGCTCGGCCTCCAAAAGATCGAGTTGGCTGAACTTGCCCGCCGCGTAGCCGAGGCGTGCGATGCGGGCGGCCTCCGCGGCTGCGGTCAGCGCCGGTCCTCCCGCCGTGCGCGCGGTCGTCGCGGCATTGGCAAGCTCGGCCTGCGCGCTCGCGATCGACCGATCGGCCTCTAGCAACGCCACCCGGCGTAGCGCCTCCGCCTGGGTTGCCTGTGCCTGGGCCTGGGCAATGGCCGCGCGACCATTGTTGAACACCGGAAAGGGGACCGACACGCCGAATACCGCCGCCACATCGTTCGTTGCCTCAAGTCGGCGCGCGCTCGCGCTCACCGTCACGTCGGGGATGCGCTGCGCCCGCGCGAGCCGGACCTGGGCGCTCGCGGTGCGCGCGTCAGCATTGGCCGCTGCCAGCGCCAGCGTGCCCTCGGCCGAGATAAGCTGGGTGGGTCCGTAGCCGCCGATCCGCTCGAACCAAGCCGTATCCAGCGGCCCGGTCACGGGCTGGCCGATCAGCCTCGCCAGGTTCGCGCGCGCCACCTCGGCAGTGCGCGCGGCCCGTTCCACCGCGGTCTCCGCGTTGATGCGAAGCACCTCGGCGCGCTGTTGCTCGATCGGCGACGCCGCGCCTGCTGTCACACGCACCCGTGCCGCCCGCGCGCCCTCAGCCGCAAGGCCGGCTTGCTCGCGTGCGACAATCAACCGCCGCTCGGCCGCCGCAGCCTCGATGTAGCTCTGCGTGATTGAGAGTGTGAGGTCGGCGATCGCGATGGCCGCGCCGATCCGCGCCCGGTCGATCTGCGCGTCCGCGACCGCGACTCGCGCCGATCGCTTGCCGCCAAGCTCGATCGGAAGCGCCAAGCCCGCGGTAGTTTCCGCGCTGCGGAGTCCGCGATATTCGCCGCTGCCGGCGACGTTCTCGGTTTCGACGACGATCTCGGGGTTGGGGCGAAGCGCCGCCACGCGGCGACCAGCCGTCGCGGCCTGTACGCCTGCAGTTCCGGCCGCAATCGAAGGAGAAACGGCGCCGCCAAGCGCCAGAGCGCGCTCAAGGGTGAAGGGAGGCTCCGAAGGCACGGCCGATGACGGTGCGGACGTCTGCGCCAGTGATCCCGACACGGGGAATGCGAGGAGCAGAACTGCGACTAGGCTCTTCCTCTTCCAGCTTTTCTGTCGAACTTGGTGCTTGCTCATCCGATTTCCCGCGATTCATGTCGCAGGTTGCGCTCATGCAACCTACAGTCTCTAGAGGAGCAAGCCCTAATTTCGCTGCTGTGCTTTCCCATCTCGAAACTGGGGCGAAGGGCGACGACGACCCGGCGTGCGGTCACGGCCTGCACGCCGGCATTGCTGACCACCAGCGGATGGAATGCAGCGCCGCCCGGTGCGAGCGCGCGTTCAAGGATGAAGGGCGGATCGGTAGCGGCCTGGGATGGCCGCGCGGCCGTTTGCGCCTGCGCTATCGAAGCGCCTGACGCGATGGCCATAAGGGCCGCGATGACACGGGACATGAATGATCGTCTCCTGACAAACCTGGAAGCCCGTGCGCGCGCACAGGTGCTAGGGGTTCGTCAGGCTTGTGGAGGCCGTAAAGCCGGGTCGCTCGTCGCGGGCGTGATCGACCCTTGATCCCACGACAGCGGGCACACGCGCATTGCGCTCGCCGAGAACACGGGGGCGGGCGTCACCGGCACGCCGATGTGGTCGCCATGGCAAGTCACATGATGGTGCGGATAACCCTTGTCGGAATCGGCTGGCACCGGCAAAGGCGTCGCCGCGCTCCAGGAAGCCGGCCTTATTAACATCGCGCCGCTCACGGACGTGCCACGGCTGTCGGTTCTAGGCGTGTTCCCCACCTGGCAATCGGTGCTGGCGCAACTTCTGATGGCTGAGCTGCCCCCTTCTGAGTGGTCCATCGACTATGACAGTCTGGATCGAGGATGACAGTCCCCCGGTTTCTCATCCGGGCGTGATGCGAGCTTCCGGCTTGCATCAGCCGGGGTTAACCCCGGCTGATGCAGCATATTCCGCTGGC
>NZ_JBJDOM010000014.1:0-20032 GCF_044901155.1 Sphingomonas sp. NPDC079357 | reverse complement strand
GCTGTCGCCCTGCCGCAGCTTGGTATAGCTCAGCGCCGTCTCGGGCTCGATCCGCTGCGTGCCCTCGACGCGCAACGACGTGATCGTGCGGGCGGGCGTCGCCGGGACGGCCACCCCGCCCGGCCGGGGCTGTCCGATCGCGGCGGCGGGAGACAGCATCCCGCTCACCAGCAACAGCGCCGCGCGCCACGACCGGCGCACGGCCGCCCGCCGCGCGAACGGCGCGCGGCGTTCCAGGGTGAGGATCACTGGAAGGTGGCGTCCGCGGCAATCGCCTTGGAGGGGCTATGCCCTTGCGCCTCGAGATATTGGTTGAGCGCGGTGACTAGCATCTGCGCCGTCGCAATGGACATCAGCAATCGCCCAACGACCATGCGCTCGACGCGCGGTTGTGCATGGCTGTGATCGGCGCGCGCGGTTTCCAGCGTGATGCCGACCACCCCGCCGAGATTCGCGAAGCCGCTGATTCCCGTCATGAACAACTCGGGTGCGAACGGATTGTCGACAACCGGCACCATAGCCGCCGTCGGGGACGCTGCGCTCGGCGATCGGTCGAGCGTGGGCGAAGACAGGATACGCGACGTGAGGTACATGACGAAACTCGTGTTGATCGCGGTCGGGGGTGCCGCCCCGGCACAATCCCGCACCCGTCGATCATCCGTATGTCACGGTGTTACGGCACATTTCCATTCCGGTGATTTCGTGCCGCGGTCGGGACACCTGCTCCACGCCCTGAAAACAGCCAGTTCAGCCTGAACCAACGTTCACTTTCACCTCCTGCTCAACCCTGCACGAACGGCCGACTCTGGGTCTGATCGAAAAGGAGTTTTCAGCCCGCTTCAAAATATCTCTGCTTTTTATCTGCATTACCGACTTCGGCGATCGTCCTATCCAGGATCGACAGGAGCGGTGCTGTCAGCCGGAATCGTGTCGTGTGGCCGTCGTCCAGCGTCACGTCGCCGCCATGCGCGCGCGCGACCCGGCGGGCGAGTGTGAGGCCGATCCCCGAACCATCGGGCTTGCTGGTGTGGAAGGGACGGAAAATTCGCGTACGAGCGTCGGGCGCGACACCGGCACCACTGTCGCCGACCAGGATCGTCAGCGCCGTCGGTCTATGGGTGATCGACAGCGTGACCCTACCATCCTTGCCCGCCGCCTCGGCACCGTTCTGAAGCAGGGCCCAGACCGCCTGCATCAATTGGTCACGATCCACATCCGCTTTAGCCCTGCCCGAAACCGCGCAGGTCAGCGTCACGTCCGGGCCGAAGCGCGCGGCGAACAACCGCGCGAGATCGTCGCCGAATTCCTGGAGAGACACCGGTCCGCGAACGGGGGCAGGGAGGCGAGCGAGATCGCGATAGCCGCGGGTAAATCCTTCCAGCCCCTCGATCCGGCGGGCGAGTGTCGCGAGGATCTCTGGCAGCGACGGGTGCCCCGCTGCCGCGGCAGTGATCGCGCTATCGGTCAGCGACACGATCGGCGACAGG
The DNA here is from genome assembly GCF_044901155.1 of Sphingomonas sp. NPDC079357. Classification (NCBI taxonomy): domain Bacteria; kingdom Pseudomonadati; phylum Pseudomonadota; class Alphaproteobacteria; order Sphingomonadales; family Sphingomonadaceae; genus Sphingomonas; species Sphingomonas sp. NPDC079357. The sequence continues at coordinate 18,545 of NZ_JBJDOM010000014.1, read as the reverse complement.
CCGTTGAGAAGTTCGTGCCCTAGGATGTCGATCATCTCGTCGGCGGCGCGATCCTGTGCGGCGCGCTCCTCCGCCTCGACGTCGATCAACGCCAGAAGCCGATCCCCGCGTCGTCCCTCCACCGCATCGATCCGCAGGCCGCGACCCTCGTGGCGCATTGCGCGCGCGGTAGGATCGGCGAGCGCCGGCGGCAGGGGCAGGATGCGCTCGTCAGTCGCGAACAAGGTACGGGCGGCGCGATTGATCGCGCGCGCGTCGCCCGCATCGACCCGCACCAGCGGCACAGGGACCTGGTCGAGCAGGAGGCGGACGGACAAGGGATCAAGCGGTTCCGCGGGGATCGCGGCCTTCGCGGGTGCACGGTGCATCGCTGCCCATCCGCTCGCCGCCACGATCCACAAGACGACCAGCAGCGCCCCAGCGGTGGAGGCCCAAAGCCCCGCCTGCCACGCCAGCACCAGCAATCCGCCGCCGATCGCCAGGCCCAGTCCCGATGCGGTCGTCGCGAGGCTGCGCCCCTCAAAGGCCATGGCGCGCCATGCGGCGGTAGAGCGCGCCGCGGCTCAGCCCCAGAGCGGCGGCCGCATGCGAAACATTGTGGCGATGCTCGCGCAAGGCCGCCTCGATCATCGCGCGCTCGTTCTCGTCGAGGTCGAAGCGTGCCGTCGGTGCGGGGAGCGGGGTCGGGGCAGACGTGGCGACTAGATCGTCGGCGTGGATCGTGTCGCCCTCGCCGAGCAGCACCGCGCGCTCGATCGCGGTCGCGAGCCCGCGGACCTCGTCGGGCCATTCGGCGGCACGGAGGGCTGTTTCTGCGGCTGGGGAGAGGCGCATGTCCGACCGGCCGTAGCGGTCAGCGGCGAGCCGGAGGAAGTGGCGTGCCAGGATCAGCACGTCGTCGCCGCGCGCGGCGAGGGGCGGAACCGCAATCTCGACCGTGGCGATGCGCCGGGCGAGCGCGGGCGCGATCGCAGTGGAACGGTCGGCGATCGCGATGCCGCGCGCCGCATCGGGCAACAGGTGACGCAGGCGGTCCTGCTCGACCTCGCCCAGCCGATCGGGGTGACGCAGCAGCAGCGTGCCGCGCGCCGCTGCAATCCCCGACCATGACGCAGCGTCGCGCAGGTCGACGATCGTCAGCGGCTCGGCGGCGTGTGGCGAGGCGGCGTGGAGCGCGGCGGCGACGAGGCTGCGCCCGCTGCCCGAGGGTCCGCTCACCACGACCCCGGCGGGTGTCGGGCCGATGCGCCGGATGAGGGAGCGGACGCGGGCGATTGCGTCGCTTTCGCCGATCAGGCGAGCCGGCTGATCTGTCATCGCCAAAGGCGCAAGCGTCGGGGCCGGACCGGTGTGCCGCGCAACCCGCTCCAGCGTGGCGATGAGGTCGGCATTGCGCCACGGCTTCATCACGAAGTCGCTCGCACCCGCGCGCATTGCCGCTACCGCGATCCTGATGCCGCTGTGCGCGGTGATGACCACGATGCGCGCGGCGGGATCCTCGGCGTGGAGGCGCGTGAGGAGCGCCAGCCCCTCTGCGCCGTCGGTCTTGCCTGGCGAATAATTGAGGTCGAGCAGGATCGCGTCGAAGCGCCGCGACGCCAGCAGCGACAACGCAGCCTCTGGCCCCTCGGCGTGCGCGAGCCGATGCCCGGCGAGCCGCATCGCCAGCCCGAGCGATTCGGCGACATGGCGGTTGTCGTCGACGAGCAGGATCGCGAGACCGCTTGACGCGTCATTCGGGTGTCCATTTCCGAACACCGTGTCCGTATCCGGACGGACACTATCTGCGTCTCTTGAAGAAAAGTCTGTATTCATAGTGACTTAGGGTTTTTGCTCGACCTGCGCGACACTGCGGCCATGATGACCGAACAGAAGATGGGCGCAAGTGCCCCGTCCGGCACGGGTTCCGGTGCTGCAATGGACCGGCGCGTGGCACAGAAGCCGAAGCGTTGGTGGCGGCAGCGCGGCGTGCTGATCGTGGTGGCGGTCGCGCTCGTCGCCGTGGCGGCGTGGTGGATGCTGCCGGCGGCCGGATCGACCGACATCTCGGCCCGGGACGTCGACACCGGCGAGGTCACGCGCGCCGCGTTCGACGATTATCTTCCGGTGCGCGCCACCGTCGCCCCCCGGTTGACCACTTTGGTCGGCGTCCTGTCGGGTGGGCAGGTGGAGAAACTGCTGGCGCAGGACGGCGCAATGGTGGGGGAGGGGCAGCCGCTCGCGACGCTCGCCAATCCGACGCTGAGGCTGGACGTGCTGACGCGCGAGGCACAGATCGCGAGCCAGCTCGGCGGCGTCGCCAGCGAGGGCATGGGGATCGAGCGCAACCGGCTCGACCGCGCGGCGCAGGTGTCGCAGGCCGAATACGACCTCATCAAGGCGCGCCGCGACCTCGGCATCCGACAGCAACTGCACGACAAGGGGTTCCTGTCCGACGCGGGGGTCAAGAGCTTCGCGGAGGAAGCCGCCTATCAGGAGCGGCGTCTGGAGCAGCTCCGCACCGGGCGCGCCACCGAGGCGCGCATTACCTCGACGCAATCGGCAAGATTGGACGAGACGCAGCGCCGGCTCGCGGGAAATCTGAGCGCGGTGCGCGCCGGGTTGGCGACGCTGACGGTCCGTGCGCCCGCGAGCGGGCGGCTCACCAATTTCACGCTGCAGCCCGGCCAGACGCTGAAGCCCGGCGATCCGGCGGGGCAGGTCGACAGCGAGGGCTCATGGAAGCTTGAGGCCGACGTCGACGAATTCTTCCTCGGCCGCGTCGCGGTCGGGCAAAAGGCCAGGACCGCGGAGGGCGTCGTGCTGACCGTCTCCAAGGTGCTGCCGGCGGTGAAGGAAGGCCGCTTCCGGGTCGAGCTGACGTTCGACCGCGCGCCGCCTTCGGGGCTCAACCGCGGCCAGACGCTCGACCTGCGCATCACACTCGGCGCCGCGAGCAACGCGGTCGTGGCGCCGGTCGGCGGCTGGCTGGAGGCGGGGGGAGGCAACTCGGCCTTCGTCCTCGACGCGGACGGCGTGCATGCCCGCCGCCGCGCGGTCCGGACGGGCCGCCGCAATCCCGAACAGGTCGAGATCGTGTCCGGCCTCAATCCCGGCGAGCGCATCGTCACCAGCAATACCTCGTCCGTGAAGGGCGATATCCTGAACATCCGGTAGGGGAACCAAGCACATGATCCGCATGGAGAATATCCAGCGCCACTATGTCTCGGACGAGGTCGAGACCATTGCGCTGGCCGATATCGACCTGCATGTCGAACGCGGCGAGTTCCTCGCCATCATGGGTCCTTCGGGCTGCGGAAAGTCCACCTTGCTCAACACGCTGGGCACCGTCGATCGGCCGAGCGCGGGGCGCTATCTGTTTGGCGACCAGGATCTCGCGACACTCGACGAAAAGGCGCTGGCACGGTTCCGCGGCACGACGCTGGGGTTCGTGTTCCAGAGCTTCAACCTGATTGACGAGCTGACGATCGAGGAGAATGTCGCGCTCGGCCTCGCCTATCGCAGCGACGTGTCGGCCAAAGGCGGAGGACGCCGCACGCGCGTCGCGGCGGCGATGGACAAGGTCGGCATTGCGCACCGCGCCCGCCACTTCCCGCATCAATTGTCCGGCGGTCAGCAGCAGCGCGCCGCCATCGCTCGCGCGATCGTCGGCGAGCCGAAGCTGATCCTTGCGGACGAACCTACCGGCAACCTCGACCTCGCCAATGGGGAGCAGGTGATGAACATCCTCACCGGCCTGAACGACGCCGGGACGACGATCGTGATGGTCACGCACTCGCCCAGCCACGCCGACATGGCGAAGCGCCGCATCGACATGCTCGACGGTCGCATCGTCGCATCCGCCGCGCGCGCGATCTGAAGGGAGCCCGTCCGATGAACGCCTCCGCCTTCACCTCCTTTTACCGCGCGCTGGTACGACACCGGCTCTATGCCGCGTTCAACATCGGCGGCCTTGCCGTCGGGATCGCGGTGTTCCTCGTGCTCGGACTCTATGTGCGATTTGAGACCGGTTTCGAGAAGTGGCTGCCCGGCCACGACAAGGTCTACGTTGTGCAGACGGTGTGGACCATCCCGGAGAGCCCGGCGAACGGCCCCTATCCCTGGACGATGGGCGGATTGCTCGACGAGATGCGAGAGGATTTTCCCGGCATCGTCGGCACCCAGATCAACGGCGGCGACAAGGGCGGTGCCATCCTTGCCGGCGGCCGCGCGACGACGGTGGATGCGGCGCAGGTCGATGCCAGCTTCTTCAAGGTGATGCCGCTGCCGCTGGTCTCCGGCGACCAAGCCTCCGCGCTGGCACAGCCTGGGAACGCCGCGATCGACCAAACGACCGCGCGCGCCTATTTTGGCGATCGCGATCCGATTGGGCAGACGCTGGTGCTGTCGATGGACAAGGTCCGCACCTATCGCGTCAGCGCCGTGTTTCGCGACCTTCCCAAGAACAGCGATTTCAAACTTTCGGTGCTGGTGCCGCTCACCCGCGACATGGCCAACCAATATTGGCACCATTGGGGCAGCGCATCGCTGCGCACCCTGGTTCGCTTCGACACACCATCTGCCGCGCGCGCATTCGAGGGTAAGCTGCCCGCCTTCGTCGACCGCCGGGGGAAAGAGCTGGCGGAGCCGGGAACCAGGCCGTCGGACACCCAGCATCTCAAGCTGCTGCCGCTGACCGATCTGCACCTGACACCCGAAGGCAGCGATGGCGGGAGCCGCAAGCTGACCGTTGTCACCCTGGGGCTGGTCGGCCTGCTGACGCTGCTGATCGCGGTGGTCAATTACGTCAATCTCGCCACCGCTCGTGCCGGGCTGCGCGCCCGCGAGGTGGCGATGCGCAAGGTGCTCGGCGCCGACCGTGCCGCACTGGTGCGGCAATTCCTCGGTGAGGCGGTGCTGACCGTGGCGATCGCCGCGCTCGTCGGGCTGATCCTCGCGGAACTGGGGCTGCCATTGGTCAATGCCGCGGGCGGCCTGTCGCTTACGATCCCCTACGGTGTGATCATACCGGCGCTGGCGGTGCTCGCCATCGTCGTCGGCGTGCTGGCAGGGGTCTATCCCGCACTGATGCTGGCGCGCTTTCCGGCGGCAGCGGTTCTGGCCTCATCACGCTCACCCGGCGGTGGGCGGGCGGGCACCCGCGTCCGCGAGTTGCTGGTGATCGGACAGTTCGGGCTGGCCATCGCGTTCATGATCGGCACGGCGGTGCTGGTCGCGCAGACGCGGCACGTCCGTTCGACCGATCTCGGCTTTCAACGCGACGCGCTGCTCGTGCTGAGCTCCCTGTCGGACCCGGCGGTGCCGGTCGATCGCAAGAACACGATCCTCGCCGCGATCCGCGCCTTGCCGCAGGTGAAGGATGCCACCATCGCCAACGCTGCGGTCGGGGGCAGTGGAGAGAGCAACAACACCAATATGCCGTTGCCCGGCGTCGCCGGGCAGGGACCGTCGCTCACCTGGGTGATGGTCAGCCCACGTTTCTTCGAGACGCATGGCACGCGGTTGCTCGCCGGGCGCTGGTTCGACGACGCCCATGGCGGTGACGACACGACCGGTCGCAAGGGGGCGGATGGCACGAACATCGTCATCAATCGCCGGGCGGTGTCCACGCTGCGGTTCAGGACGCCGCAGGAGGCGATCGGAAAGACGCTGGGCGGCGATCGACCGCGCACCATCATCGGGGTGGTCGATGACATGCGCTTCGACACGCCGCGAAACCCGATCGCCCCCACTTACTACATCTACACGCGCAAGCCGGAGACAATCGGCACGTCGGTCGCGACGATCCGCGTCGCCGGCGACCCGCGCAGCGCGGTCAAAAACGTGGCGAACCTTTGGCAGCATATGGTGCCGCAGGTGCCGCTGGCACTCAAAACCGCCGATCAACGCCTCGCCGATTTCTATGAAGCCGACGATCGCGCCACTCACCTTTTCGCGATCGGCGCGGGACTGGCGGTGCTGATCGGGTGCGTCGGCCTGTGGGGTCTTGCGTCCTTCAACACCGCGCGCCGGACGAAAGAAATCGGTATTCGCAAGACGCTGGGCGCGTCGTCGGGGGATATCGTCAAACTTCTGGTCGGACAGTTCCTGCGTCCGGTGCTGATCGCCAATCTCGTCGCATGGCCGCTCGCCTATTTCGCGATGCGGACGTGGCTGGCCGGGTTCAGCGACGCCGTGACACTCTCGCCGGTCTACTTCCTCGGGGCGAGCGCGCTGGCGATCGTCATCGCGGTGCTGACCGTGCTCGGCCAGTCGCTGCGCGCCAGTCGCGCGGCGCCCGCCTGGGCGCTGCGCCATGACTAGGCGCGTGCTGCTAATGACGGCCGCGCTGACGCTGGCCGCGCCGGCCTCGGGCGAAACGCTGCGCGAGGCGCTGGCGGAGGCTTGGGCGAGCAATCCCGCGCTCGCCGCGGCCCGCGCGCGGCAGGAGGCGCTCGCGGAAGCCCCCGAGCAGGCGCGTGCCGCCGGTCGCCTCACCGCCGCAGCCACGGGGGGCGCAGGGTATGACGACCTCGGCTATGGCCGAACTGCGACGGGCGTGGTGGCGGCGACATTGCCGATCTGGACCGGCGGACGCGTCCCCTCCGCGGTGCGTGCCGCTACCGGTGACGTAGCGGCTGGGCGCGAGCGGCTGCGGGATACGGAGCAGGCGGTGCTGGAACAGGTGGTGCAGGTCTATGCCGCCCTGCTCTTCAACCAGCAGTCGGTGGAAGTCGCACGCGTCGGGATCGAGCGGCTCGACCAGCAGGTCGAGGAGGCGCGCGCGCGTTTCGGGCTCGGTCAGTCGACGCTGACCGACGTGGCGCAGCTGGAGGCACAGCGCGCTAGCGTCGCCGCGAATCTCGCCGATGCGGAGGGGGCACTGGCGACCACCCAGGCCGGCTATCGCGCGATCGTCGGGCGCGTGGCTGGCACGCTGACGGCGCCCGCGGACGGCACCGGGCCGGACCTGCCGCGCACGCTAAGCGACGCGCGCGGCGTCGCGGCGGAGAACAATCCGCTGCTGCTTGCGCAGCGTCGTGCGCTCGGCGCCAGTGCCGCGCGGATTGATGCCGCGCGGGCGGAAGGGTCGCCAGCACTGGACGCCTCTGGCGGATACGGGCGCGGAACGCGGATTGGCGATGCGCAAGGCGGGTTCCCGCTCGCGAGCAATGTCGGGTTGACGCTGCGCATCCCGCTGCTGACCGGCGGCTTTGTCGGGTCGCGCGTGAGGGAGGCACGGGCGAATTGGCGTGCGGACCGCTTCGCCGTCGATGCCGCCACGCGCGAGGCGGAGCGCGACACAGATGCGGCCTGGGCGGCGCTGATCGCTGCCCGCGCTCGGTTGGAAGCGGGGGTCGCCGGATTGAAAGCCGCTGACCTCGCACTGCGCGGCGTGCGCGCAGAATATGGCTTTGGCCTGCGCTCGACGGTGGACATCCTGATCGCGGACCAGAGCTATCGCGGTGCGCAGCTCGATGTGGCGCGCGCGCGCGCCGACGTACTGGTCGCGCAAGCCGGCATGCTGCGAGCAATAGGCGGCCTGACCCTTGCCGCCTATCGTTGAGCGGCAGGGCGAGACTCTCAGCGATGAAATGGGCCCTGCCTGCAAGCCATGTATGCGGCTTGCTGACGAACGACCGGTGGATCAGAGGTTTCGGACGAACCAGACGACAAAGCCCGCCACGCCGACGAGGACAAGCGCGAGCAGCGCACGCACCAGCGGAGGATCCTGGCGCGCCACCTCCTGCGGCCAGGGCAGCGTCAACGCCCGCAACGGCGCGACAAAGGCAGCGGTAGCGCCCGCGACGCGGACCCAGTCGAGGGCGACCCAGCGCTGCGCCATCGCAACCGACTGCGCATCGGTGATGGTGTCCTTCGGCGAGTCGATGCCGTGATAGTAAAGCGCCTCGTTCATCGGCCAGAAGGCGACCACCGTCAGGATCAGCAGCAACAGGATGCCGATCGACGGTAGGCAAAGCAGCCAGCGATAGCGCCAAGGCGTGCGCCATCCCGCGACCAGCGCGCCGAAACCTGCCAACAGCATCGCGGCCGACAACGGGATGAAGAAGACGCCGGTATCGACCGGCCACGCCTTTCCATAGGGCATCATCGCAAGCGACGCGGGTGGATGCGCGCTCCACGCGCCGGCCAGCACGACAAGATCGAACAGCTTCGCGCCCAGCAGCGGCCCGCCCGCCAGAATGGCCAGCCAGAGGAACGCTCGCGTGATGCCTCGCCTGTGCGCCATGTCGCTCCGCCCCCGCTGATCCGCTCCATATTCCGGCAGCGCGGGCGCGATGACAATGCGTTCCGGGCTCCGTTTGCATCCAATGGGAATGCCCCGGTCGTCTCGATCGCCCTTCGTCGGCGGGAACGTGTCAGTTAGCCGAACAACGCCATATCAATTGCCGCGGCCGCAAGGGCGCTATCCCCCGTCAAGGATCAGCGCGATACCGTGGAAATCACCGCGAAGTGGGATGACGACGCCTTGTGCCATCCACCACGCGCCTGGTGCACTCTTCGGGATGCCGGCGGGCACGTCGCCGCCGCCTGCGACGCGCACCGTGTAGCGGCGATCGGGATCAAGCCCGCGTAGCTGGATCGCGGGCAGATGATCGCGGCCCTGATAGTTCTGCAGCATGTGGAACAGCACTGCCTGACGGCGGTCCTGTCCGACGTACAAGGTATCGACGGTCGTACCGGACCGATCGGGGCGTGCCAATCGAACCACCTCCTGCCGACCTTTTGGACCAGGAGCGTTCGTTCCTCGCGATCATTGATCGTGCAGCAACTATTCGGATCGGGCTGCGACCGGCTATGCGGGCGCGGACGGAACGCCGCTCTCCCATGACGTCGTCGTTTCGAGCAAGGAGAAGCTGCGCTTCGAAATGGCGGCTATCAACAGCATCCTGAGCATCAGTTCCGGGTCGATCGAGGGTCGTCCGTCCGGGCTATAACGCGCCGCCAGCGCCTCACGAACGAAGCCGAAACTCAACACGCCGTTGATGCGACGTAGGTCGTGATCCTCGATCACCTCGGCGATGAAGCCATCCTCGGACAATGCCTCGTCTCGCGGTTAGTCGGGCCTTAACGACCTCAACCTAAGTCAGTATGATGCAATCGGCTCAGAGCGTCAGAAGGGAAGAAGGGTCTCACGCCTCATTGCCGAGCTACCGACGCAATTTTGTGTATCCTTTATCGGCGGCAATGGCGGCTGCCGGCCTCATTATGGTCACGTTGTTGATTTGGTTGACGGTCCAATCCGACGCCCAAGAGGCTACTCGCGAAACCGAGCTCGCGCAGCTGGTCATCTCCAATCGGCTCGACTTCATGGTGCGGAACCAGAGCGATTATGCGACATGGGATGACGCCGTAGCCAAGCTCGTGCTGTCGATGGATGGTGAGTGGGCCGACGATAACATCGGTCCCTACCTGTTTCATACCCAAGGCTATGAGCACAGCTTTGTCATCGATGCGCACGACCGAACGATCTACGCCAGCGATCGTAACCACCAGGCCAAGCTCGACCCTTTCACGCTGATGGGCCCAGCCTTGAGAAAGGCTATCGCGGAGCTGAGGGAAAAACCGGTAGGAGAGGATCATCGACGCCGGGGCCTGATCCGTATCGGCGACCAGCCCGCCGTCTTCAGCATTGCCGCGATCATCCCCGATCCGGGTAAGGTGAAGCTTCCCGCCGGTCCCGCTTCATACCTCCTGTTTATCGACGTGCTGACACCGGATCAGATCGCTACGCTTGGCGCTGACCGTCGTCTTGCCGACATGCGCTTCCTGCCGTTTCACGCATCTGCAGAGAGCGGCTTGGGCAGGGTCGAACTCAAGGGTTACGACGGGGCGTTCATCGGCGATCTGGTCTGGACGCCGCAACATCCCGGCACGGCGCTGCGCGACATCGCCCTGCCGATCCTGCTGTTCATCATGCTTGGGCTGGCGTTGATCGGGGTTCGTATCCTGCGTCATTGTCGCCGTGCCATCGAACAGACCGAAGCCGCGATGCTAAGGTCCGCTGCCGACGCAAATGAAGCCCGAGATGCACTGGACGCACTCACCCTGGCCCGCGCTGATGCTGCGAATGCCGACGCCGCGGCACGCGTACGCTTGGAAACGACGGTTGACGAAGTGCGGCGTGAGAATGCCGAACTGAACGACCGGCTGAGAGCCGCTCGACAGGCTGCCCTGATCGACGCCAAAGCCCGGCTGGAACAGCGGCTCGGGCCAGCTATCGAGACGATCCGGCACCAGGGCCGGGTCCTTGGCACCGCCTCGAAGCGCGTTCGCGAGCAGGCTGGCGGGCTTCAGGAGCTGGTGACAGTGGCTACTAGCGCGGCAGCCCAGACCGACCAGCACATGACGGAACTGGTACCCAAGGCGGCCGCCATCGCCGAAGCAGGCCAGGACATCCAGCACACGACTGGCTTTGCGCTCAGCGAGGTGAAGCGTGCGAGTTGCGACGGTCGGCAAGTCGGCACCAGCGTCACTGCGCTTGCCAGGGCACTGGGTGAAATCGAAACCGTGGTCGATGCCATCGATCGCGTCTCGAAGCAGACGAACCTTCTGGCGCTCAATGCCAGCATTGAGGCGGCACGCTCGGGGCCGGCGGGGGCAGGTTTCGCAGTTGTCGCCAACGAGGTGAAGGCCCTCGCCAATCATACGGCTGCGTTGACCCATCAGGTTGCCAGGCAGCTCGACCTGCTTCGTACGCAGACGATCACCACCTCGACCGCCGTCGATACGATCGTGGCAGCGCTGGGCCGAACGGAAGCAGCCTCCGGCGTGATCGCAACCGCAGTCCACCGTCAAGTCGATGGTGTTCTGATGATCCGTAGTAGCATTGAAGCAGTTGCTGACGAGAGCCGGGCAACCGCCGCTGCGGTCACCAGCGCCAGTTCGGCAATTGCCATTGGTCATGCCGCAGCCGACCAGATGGACGCAGCGGTCGTCGATCTGTCGAGTACCCTGTCCGACCTCGGTGACGACATCCAGCGCTTCCTCTGTCAGCTCGAGGTCGCTTGATGCTTGACGCCAAACCTGTCGTCATAGCCGCTGCGGCAACCGCGCCGGACCCTGCCGCACTGGGACAGGCCTCCGGTCCCCGTCCAAACCGGGATCCTGATGCCCTTCCTGACGGCAGGGCCACGGAGGTTACCAAGCCCACTATCAGTCTGAATGCCTCGGTAGTCAGCGATTACCGGCTGCGTGGCATTACCCAGTCGGCGGGTCGTGCAGCCGTCCAGGCATCGGTCGAGCTCGTCAGCCCCGCCGGTTTCTATACCGGAGCCTGGGGATCGACCATTGCCGCGTATGAGGGCGCTCATACCGAACTGGATTTCTACGGGGGATATCGGAGGAAGGTGACGAGCGTCGATGTAGACATCGGCATCATCTCGTACCTGTACCCGGGTGCGGATGGGGTCAGCAGCGCAGAGCTGTACGCGACCGGTGCCCAAGGCATTGGCGATGCGGCCATCAAGTTCGGGATCAGCTACACCCCCCGCCAATCCGAACTGGGCGATGGCGATGGCCTGTACCTTTTCACCGAGGCGGAGAAACCGCTGCCAGGATTGCCCTTCACGGTGCGAGGCCATCTGGGTCGTGAAACAGGCGTGAACACGGTGACCGGCAGCCCCAAGCTTGACTGGCTGCTAGGGGCCGACGCTCACGCTGGACCAGCCACCGTTTCCTTGGCGTGGGTCGATGCCTGTTATCGCGGCCGTAGAAGTCAGGATCGTGGCGGAAGCGTCGTTGCTGCCGTGGCTCTCGATTTCTGATCACTCGCGTTGCACATGTTCTGAATTCCGAATGTCTCGCATGTTGCCACTTTTGCGAAGACCCACCGGCGTCTTTGGGCACATAGTGAGATATATTTTGGGTAGCATGGCCTAGGACAAACCGCCCTGATTGCTCAGGCGACAGGGCGGGCGATCAGAAAGTTGATACCATTTCGGTTGCATGCCACGAACCCAGGATTGAGGTTGCGATGCGTGGGTTGCTCGATGTTCAAATGTGCCATCGGGCAGGTTGTACGGCTTGCCTCGGTGTTATTGATGGTGGCCGCGATTGGTTGTCCAGCTCTTGCGTCGCCCCCGGTAAATAGCTGTTTCGCCGTTCGACCCGCTGATGCAGGCGATCAACCACCCTCCTTAATCAATTGCGCAGGGACACCTGCGGGATACGAGCAGGCGACCTTGTGGCTGCGGCTACCGATGAGAAGCCCGCCCAACCATCTTGCACTGCTCGTCCACACGACCCGTTTCGACCAGCTGAAAGCGATCTTTGCGTTTTCCGATGGATCACGTGAAATCCAGGAAGTGCGCCGGGGAGCGTTCGGGGATCATTGGCGGATTGGTGGCCAGATCGAATTTCAGCCGCGTTGGCGGACAGCGCCGCTGACCAGTGTCTGGCTGAAGATCGACCGTCTCCAGAGTTACGGGTTGCTCCGGGTTCGCCTCGTTCCAGCCGGTGTGGTGTCTCACCAGTTCGAGCTATGTGCTGCCCTGGTCGGCGCGGCGGTAGCCCTGTTGGCGGTTACCGCCCTCTACAATTTCGCTCTCGCCGTTGCGGTCCGCCGACGGCTCTTCCTGTGGCATGGGCTATGGGCAACCATGATGGTCTGTTGGGGGGTGGTCTGGTCGCAAGGTGCTCTGTTCGCTTTCCCGCAGATCGCCGGCACTTCAACCAGCCAGCTTGCCACCGTTCTTGCCTGCTTAGCGGTCTTGCTCGCGAGCCTCAGTGCGATCAGCGTTCTGAAGGGCGTGTTCGCAAGTCAGATACGGCGTGCAATCACCGGTGCCGCCATCGCTGTCGTCATACTTGGTGGGTGGTCGGCTGTGCCTGGAGCGGATCTGGCGATGATCGGTACCGGCCTCACAATCCTTACCTTATCGATTCTCGCAGCGATCGGGTCAGGGCTCGTCATTGGTCACCGACGGGGTGAGTCAGACGCTAGCGATCTTCTCATCGCCTGGGTGGTCCCGATGATGGTGCTGGGGGCAACCCAGGTTTTCGATTTCAATACGAGCCTTTTTGGTGGCGGTGCCCAGATCGCGGTGCTGTTCGCCTCGGCTTTCCAGGCGATCTGCCTTTCGGCGCTGGCGACGCGGCGCCTGGGCGTGTTGCGGTCCGAGCGGGATGCTGCGATCGCGTCGGAGGCGGCGCTGGCGGAAGTGGCCGAGCGTGACGCCCTGACCGGCCTCCTCAACAGGCGGGGCTTTGTGCGTCGCTGCGAACAGGCGTTTGGCGACCTGCATCACATACCCTTTGGCTTGCTGCTGATCGATGTTGACCGGTTCAAGCGTATCAACGATCAGTTCGGCCATGAGGTCGGCGACGCCGTGCTGGTCAGATTGAGCACCCGCCTGCGCGCGTTTGAAGACCGCTACGCCTGTTTAGCCGGCCGACTTGGCGGAGAGGAGTTTCTGATCGGTGTCAGCGGCATTCCTGCGGATGCTCTGGAGCGGTTCGCTGATCACGTACGCGCGGAGATCGGCACCAGCGATGACGATATCCACCCCGGAGTGACCGTGAGTATCGGTGTCGCTCATGGTACTGCCAGCGGACCGTTCGTTGCCCTGTATGGCAACGCCGACCGTGCGCTGTACGAGGCCAAGGCGAGCGGACGAAATCGTGTCGTTTTGAAAGAGGCGTCATAGGGGATCCGGATCAAACCATCGCGGCTTTCGCAACTGGTGGTCCTCTGCTCCGATGACAAAGCAGCGGCTTTGTAAGCAGATCAGCCCAGCTGAGCGCGCCCGCATAAACGGATCCGAGGTGATTACCCCGTGACGTGGCTCACCCGCAGGAGCGCGGACTCCCGTTTATGGCCCGTAAGCGTCCGGATTCGCCATCATACGCCTCCTGGTTCCGTAGAACCTATCATCGGTGTCCGTCAAACCGAGGGAAGATCAGCGATCTAAATCAATGGGGATCGCCATTTGCTTAACCATTCGACCGTAAGCGGAAGTCGCTGGAAACCGGGGAACAATCCCAACGGTAGATTGAGGAAAAGCATGGCGCGGTCCTTGCCCCGGAGCCTGGCTCGTATAGCCCGAGACGAGCGCGGGAACGTCATGATCCTGACTGCTCTTGGCATTATGCTGCTGCTCGGCATGGGCGGCGGTGCGTTGGACCTCGGCCGGATCTATCTGGTCAAGAGCAGGATGCAGCAGGGTTGCGACGCAGGGGTGCTGGCGTTCCGCAAGTCGATGCAGGGTACAGCCGTCACCCCCACCACTTATCCGACCGCGCTCGCCTACTTCAATGCGAACTTTTCCCCTGGTCGGTACGGCTCGCAAAATACGCAATTTCCGTCGCCGACGGTCGATGAGAACGTCATTGTCCATGGCGTCGCCTCGACCGTCGTTCCAGTGACGCTCATGCGTGTCTTCGGTTTCCGCCAAGTTGCGCTTAGCACGACGTGCGACGCTCAGCTGCAGCTTCCAAACACGGACGTCATGTTCGTATTGGATACCACCGGCTCGATGACCGACACCAACCCCGGCGATTCGAGCAATCGGATCACGGGCCTGCGCACCGCGGTGCTAAACTTCTACAATACTCTGGAGCAGGCAAAGCTTGCCGGCACGCAGGTGCGCTATGGCTTCGTGCCCTATTCCAATACCGTCAACGTCGGCATGCTGCTCAGGCGCGAGTGGATCGTGGACGATTGGACCTATCAGTCCCGTCAGTTTGACCGGCAGGCGCAGGAAGAAACTGGCAAGCAGGGGGCGACAAACAGCAGCAGTACGACCTGGACGCCAGCCACGAACAAGACGATTTATACCTACTACGGCGATCCGGAAAACTGCATTGCGCCGGCAAACAACGATAAAACAACAAATGCGTCAAGCACAGCCTGGAGCCCGTCCGACACGGCGCTACCCCGAAGCCGTACCAATTATCGGACCTATGGTGGCGAAACCTACTCGGCCAGCGTGAACAATAATGGTCAGTGCGTCATCACAAAGACGAGCAACGATACCACCGATCAGCAACAGACGCAGACGATCACTGCCAACCCCAATGCCGGCGAACCAATCTACACAACGCGCAATTACTTCTGGTATAAGGCTGTCAAATATCCCGTATCGGCCTTCAAAGGCTCGGCTGCCAACGGCCTGATGGCGGGTGCAAGCAACGTTTCAATGCCCAATGTCAATGCCCCGACTGGATCAAATACGTACGGGAGTGAACAGAAAGTTTCGTGGACAGCGGCGAACGCTTGCATTGAGGAGCGTACGACCCTGCGTCCCGGCGAGACCGGCACCGCCTGGGACATGGATGTCGATCAAGTGCCAAATCCCGCCAATCCGGACACGCAGTGGCGTCCGACATTGCCGGCGCTGGTTTTTGCACGACGCGTGACAGACTATAAGCCTGATACCCCGAAAGGCTGGGACGTTTCCGATTTCAACACCACGAACTCCTACGTCCGGTTGTCGAGCTATCTGAACAGCCAAGCGGCCTGTCCAAGTCCGGCGCGCAAGCTTCAAAGTAAGGAGGGCGGGCTGACGGCAGGCGTGGTAAAAAGCTATCTCGACGGGTTATTGACGCGCGGCCGGACTTATCATGACATCGGCTTCCTATGGGGGCTGCGCCTCATCTCCAGGGAGGGTCTGTTCGCCAGCGAGAACGGTAATGCGGCCGACGGCGGCTCGATCGCCCGCAACATCATCCTGATGACCGACGGCGCCACCGACAGCCACATACAGGATTACGAAGCCTATGGTCTGTCGGCGCTTGACCGCCGGCGGACCGACAAGGCCTCGACGCCGAGCGATAGTCAGCAGGACCAGATCGTCGAGGAGCGGCTTTTACGCTATTGCTCGATTGCGAAGAACCAGAAGGGCATCACCGTCTGGGTGATCGCGTTCGGAACGGCGCTGACCCCGCTGTTGCGGGATTGTGCGTCGCAAGGTCGCGCCTTTGAGGCGAACAGCAGTCAGCAGCTCAACGACACCTTTGCGGAGATCGCCGCGAAGATCGCGCAGCTGAGGCTGACACGATGATGGTGATATCGCCGGCGGCGCTGATCGGGTCGACGCGTGGTGCGACAGTGATCGAGTTCGCGCTCGTGGTCCCAATCCTGCTGCTCATGCTGATTGGCGGTCTCGAAATTGGGCACACGATGTACGTGCGATCGGCGCTGATCGGCTCGCTGCAAAAGGCCGCGCGTGACCTTAGTCTGGAAGGTGCCAATTCATCGACAAGGCAGAACGCGATCGCGGACAGCGTCTCCGCGACGGTGCGCCAGATCATACCGAGCGCGCAGGTGTCGTTGAGCGCCCGAAGTTTCCACGATTATCGCTATGTGGCGCTTTCCGGCGAGGAATATAACGACGCGAACCACAACGGCCGCTGCGACAATGGTGAGGCGTATGTCGATGGCAATCGTAACGGAACGTGGGACATCGATGGCTCGGTAGCGGGCAGAGGCGGCGCGAAGGACGTCGTACTGCTGGAAGCGACGGTGCGATACGATCGGATCGGACCTGCGGGCTTGCTTGCCGGTACGCCGAAGACGGTGCTTACCGCCAAGACCCTGATCCGGAACCAGCCGTACGATCAACAGGCGGATCCGCCAACGAGGCTCTGCTCATGAAAGTTATCCCATCATGCACAAGGGTATTGGCCGCAGACCGACGGGGCGTGGCCTTTCTGGAATTTGCGATTTGCCTTCCACTTCTGCTTTTGTTGACGGTGTCGATCTTTGAGTACGTGAATTATTGTATCGTCAGGCAACAGATAAGCCAGCTTGCTTTGCAAGTATCGGACAATGCTGCACGGATCGGTACTTTCAACTCTGTTCAGACACAGATCGATGAGCAGCAGATTGGCGACCTGTTCATGGGGGCCAATCTTCAAAGTGGCTCTCTCAATTTGGAGCGGAACGGTCGCGTGATCTTGACCAGTCTTGAGGTGGACTCCGCTCCGCCACGCGGTCAATATCTGCATTGGCAGCGCTGCTACGGTGCTCTCGTGTTTCCTTCGTCATACGGTCGCGAGGGCGAGGGCAAGGGGAACGCCAACGTCACCGGGATGGGGCCACCGAATGCGCGGATCGTTGCCCTACAAGGCAGTCCGGCAATGTTCGTAGAGATTGCTTACCAGTACCAGCCACTCATCTCAGCGCGTTTCGCGCCGCCGCTTCTGATCCATGAGGTCGCCGCTATGATGGTACGCGACAATCGCGACACGTCCGACCCCGGGGTCAACCCAGTCTTTGGGGTAACTGCGTCTAAATGCTCGGCTGTCTAGAAGAAGCGTGACACGTTCGGGAGGTGCAAGTTCTTAATTTAAAAATGTGCCTTCAGATCCCGCTAGCCGTACCTGTGGCCAATCTCAACATCTTGATGAGTAGGGATCGCATGCTTGTTCGTGAATAATTTGCGCCCGCTATATAATGTATTTCGGGGGTGGTTCAACGTAAAGGAGCCTTCGATGCAACTAATGGACTGGCGCAAATATTGACGTGGTTGGGTTCGAGTTTTCATCAGAGGAACTGTTCGGCCATCAACATTGTCCCAAATTGCATCGGCTAATGTAGGACGTTGGCTTGTTGCTGCGCCTGGGCTATGCACAATTCATATATCTGAGGATGCTGCACCCACACTGGCGGCGATCAAACGCATGGCGGCGACGCGGACTGGCGATGCTCGCCGCCTTTCGCTGCGTCGACCGCCAGTTGTAGATGAGGCTTTCTGCGATGCCGAGCCGCTGCGAC
Organism: Sphingomonas sp. NPDC079357; assembly: GCF_044901155.1. Taxonomy (NCBI): domain Bacteria; kingdom Pseudomonadati; phylum Pseudomonadota; class Alphaproteobacteria; order Sphingomonadales; family Sphingomonadaceae; genus Sphingomonas; species Sphingomonas sp. NPDC079357. The sequence goes on along the minus strand of NZ_JBJDOM010000014.1, from coordinate 826 downwards.
AGCTCCCGGACCGTGACGCCCGGCACCGACGCCTTGGCAACCACCGCCGGACCAAGGCGGTCATAAATCGCTTGCCTGAGCGGCATCGGTTCGAACGGACGGATCAGGTCGCGGCTGCGCCTGCAGTCGGATCACGACGCTCCAACCGTGCGGCTTCGTTGGCCTTCAGCTTGGCCATGCTGACGACCATCCGACCCGGAATGCTCGGCAGCGGGACGAACCCGTACCTACCGTATAGCTGTGCGGTCCTGTCGCTGATGCCGTCGAGAACGACGAAGCGGCCGCCTACCTTGTCGCTGATCCGCATGCAGCGTTTGAGCGCGTCGGCGAGCAGGTAGCTGCCGACCCCCTTGCTCCGCGTGTCGACGTGCGCGCCAATCATCGACAGGTAGAAGGTGGGGAGGCGATCGAGGCGGGGCAGCCGCTTGATCATCGACGCCTCGAGCTCGCATGCATCAATCGCGTGCGGATTGACGGCGTAGAAGCCGACGAGGCGTCCGCCATCCTTCTCGGTCGCAACGTAGATGCGGCCGACGTCGCCGGCGACGTATCTGGATGCCGTGATCTTGAGGAAATTGTCGATGCGCTCCTCTCCGCACGTGAACGCCGCCCGGTCGTGCCGGGCGGCGTCGAAGGTCTCGATCGTGAGGCTGCGCAGATACTCGAGGTCGACCTTCATCCGTCAGGCGTGCTCGGCCGTCCAGCGCGGTCCATGCGCGACACTCAGCCGGGGCGGTTTCGATTTGAAGCGCGACATCCATGGGATGCGTAGCATTTCATCCAGGGTGGGGCGAGCCCCACCCTGGATGGCAAAAATCTATCGGGC
>NZ_JBJDOM010000013.1:0-31114 GCF_044901155.1 Sphingomonas sp. NPDC079357 | reverse complement strand
CTGTTCTTGGTGCGCCAGCACCGGCAACCCCTTGTCCTTCATCCGGTCTATATCGGCTGCGGCGCGCCCATAGCGTTCGATCGCGCGGGCCTGCGAGGGTGCCAGCGGCCGATCGGCCGCGACACGCTCCGGCGACGTCGCTTTTTCGATCGCTGGTTTCGGCCGGAAGCCGTCGAACATGCCCCGCGCCTTGTCGCGGACCTTCGCCACCACCTGGCGCGCGAGTTCCGGGAACCGGATCTCGCGCCGATCGGCGAACGCGCGCGCCTGATCCTGCTCGGGCCGGGTGTAGTCGCCGGCCATGTCCTTGCCCCGGTCGCGCGACAGGGCGCGGACGAGCTGGCGCCGATCGGCGAAGTCGTCGCGGCCATAATGGAGCTGCACGTCGTCGCGGTGCCGGGACATGCCGACATAAGCACTGTGGCGGTCCATGCCCGGGGTGGCGAGGACGTGCGCGCGATCGACCGTCACGCCCTGCGATTTGTGGAACGTCGCCGCATAGCCATGATCGACATGGGCATAATCCTTCGTGTCGAACGCGACCCCGCGCCCGTCATCGAGGCGCACCGCCATGCCCTCGGGCGATACCCGCTCGATCGTCGCCAGCGTGCCGTTCTTTACCCCCATGCCGCGCTCGTTGCGCAGGAACATGATGCGGTCGCCGGTCGCGAACTGCCGCTCGCCGCGCTCGGCCTTCACCGTCACGTCGTCGCCAAGGTCGCCGCTCGCGCGCAACCGGTCGCGCGCCTCGCCATTGAGGCTCTGCACCTCGGCGTTGGTATGGGTGAGAATGATCCGGCTCTTGCCCGGCTCGGCCTGGCGCGCGCGATCCCAACCATCGACCAGCTCGCCCCGCGCCTGTTCGCGCGTGTCGGCCGCGTGGACCATGCCGCCTTGGTCATAGGCGTGAATCGCCTCGCCGGTGCGTCCCGTCGCCAGCGCGCGCGTCGCGTCGCGTTGCCAGTCCTCGCGCTGCCGCCTGATCTCGGCGATCTCGGCTGCGCCGTGGCGCTCGGTGACGCTGCGGAACGCCGCGCCGGCCTCGATCGCCTGCAACTGCTCGGGATCGCCGACCATGACGACCTTGGCCCCGGCGTCACGCGCCTGGCCCAACACCCGCTCCATCTGGCGTGAGCCGATCATGCCCGCCTCGTCCACGACCAGCACGTCACGCGGGCCTAGCTGCTCGCGCCCCTGCCCCCATGCGTGTTCGAGACTGGCGATGGTGCGGGATTGAATGCCCGACCCGCCCTCAAGATTCTCGGCCGCGATGCCCGACAGCGCCGCGCCACGAACCGTGTAGCCCTCCCGCTCCCACGCCTCACGCGCGACGCCAAGCATCGCCGATTTGCCGCTGCCGGCATAGCCGACGACGGACGCCAGAGCCGCGTCGCCGGTGACATGATCGAAGGCGTCGCGCTGCTCGCCCGACAGGACAAGGCCTTTGGCACTGGCCGCGCCGATCGCAGCGTCACGATGCCGATCAGCGACGCCGTGCCCGGTGCGCCCCGCCAGCTCGTCGCCGGCACGCTCAAGCCGGTTCTCCACCGCGATCATGTCACGGGATGTAAACCGCTCCTGGTCGCGTCCGTCCTTGCCCAATGCGACCAGCTCGGGTGATGCGCGCACCGCGCCCATTACCTGGTCGAACTGCTCCTTGCCGTCGCTATGCCGGAACGCGAACGTCGCAAGGTCGCGGGTGGTGAATGTCGCCTGCTGCCGGGTGATCGCGTCCAGCGCGACATTGGGATCGGCGATGATCCGATCACCGTTCTCCCGCGCAATGCGGGTGTGATCCTCGATCCGCTCCGCCTCAAGCCCCTGCTCCGATCGCCGCGATGCTGCGGGTCCGATCTTGTGCTGCGGTTCAAGCGCGATGCCCTGCGCTTCATAGGAGCGATGGTCGATCCGCCCCTCAAGCCCCAGCTCGGCCATGCGCTCGTTGACGTGCGCGCTCCACGCCTCGCGCCAATCCTTCAACAACTCGGTGCTGTTCCAGTCCCGGTTCTTCTGCCCGAACCCCTCCGGCCCAACGTCGCGCATCGCCAGCATGACGTGCGCGTGCGGCTTGGGACTGCCGTCCTTCGCCTTGTCCCAATGCACGTTCAGGTCCGCGACCATCCCGCGATCGACAAACTGCTTCTTCACGAAATCACGCGCGAGCTGGACACCCTGCTTCTCGTTCATCTCGCGCGGAATCGAGAACTCCACTTCGCGGGCAAGCTGCGCGTCCTTGCGCTTCTCGCCTGCCTCCACCTCATTCCACAAGGTTGTGCGGTCTTTTAAACGCTCCGGTGCGCCCTCCGGCAACATCACCTGGGAGTGGATGACTCCCGCCTTGTTGCTAAAGTCATGATCGCGATTCAGCCGATCGTCGTGCAGCTCGGACGCGGAACGATAGGCGGCGCTCGCAACGGCGCTCGATCCGTTCGCGCGGCTCACAACCTTGGCGGAGAAGTGATAGATCGCCATGACGCTCCGCATACTGCCCTACTTAGCGCACGTCGGCAACGACGTATAAGCGCGCACTCACGATCTGCTTCGCATCTCCTGACTGACCTGGTGCCGCTTTCTGGTCGTTCTGGCTTTACCCATATGCTCGGCGCGCTAAGATGCTGCTGACCGATACGCGGAAGGGTGAAAGCGATGCGGAAGGTTCGCGATTATAATGCCGAACTGAAAGCGCTGGGTGACAAGGCCCGCGCTTTGAAGGCGAAGCGGGTCGAACAGCTCGGCCAGCTCGTTGCCGCGACCGGGGCCGATGCGCTCGACATGGAAATGCTCGCCGGCGCGCTGCTCGATGCCGTTGCGTCGAAGGATGCGGAAGCGAAGGAGGCTTGGCGCGCGAAGGGCTCCACTTTCTTTCAACGGCGCGGGCGCAAAGCTGGGCGGACTGCTGACGGCAACGGCGACAGCGCAGGTACGCAACCGGGCGCTGATCCAGCGTCTGGAAGCGGCACGGCGTCGGACTGATACGCGGGGCTGGGTCTTGGCTCGGCGCGAACGCACCCGCCACCTGATCGAGCTGGGCGGCCTCGTCCAGAAGGCTGGCCTGGTCGATCTCGCCGACGACGATCGCGCAACGATTTACGGCGCGCTGCTGGAGCTGGTCGGCCGCGCTCGCGGCGAGGCCGGCGACTCGCTTGCGCTCTGGAAGCGGCGCGGCAAACGGGCGTTCGACATGGAAAACAATGTGGAGGAGCGACTGCCTTGAATAAGATTTTGTGGGCCTTGCCGCTCTGCGTTGTCGTCACCGGCTGCGATCGTAGTCCCGTCGATCCGCACGGCCTTGAAAGCGGCGAGACTTTGTTGACGGTAACAGGCACCGGACGCACCGAAGCCGCGCCCGACCAGGCGCTGTTCACCGCCGGCCTGTCCAGCGTGGCCGCCGACGCAAAAAGCGCCAGCGCGAAGAACGCCGAAGCCATGAGCCGGATCACGGCCGCCCTTGCCCGGCTGAACGTGCCCGCGCGCGATATTCAGACGCGCAGCCTGTCAGTCAATCGCGTGGACTACGGCCCCAACAAGGGTCGCTTCGAGGCGAGCAATACCCTCACCGTGCGGATGCGGGACACAGCGCGGGTCGGTAAGGCGATCGCCGCCGTCACCGACGCCGGCGCGAACATCGTGTCCGGCCCTGACCTCTCCGTTACCGATCCCGAGAAGGCGAACCTGAGCGGCTATGATGCTGCCTACAAGTCCGCCCGCGCCAAGGCCGAGGCTTATGCCAAGGCCGCTGGCCTACGCATCGACCGTGTGCTCGCGATCCACGACGGCGGCCAGGGCGGCTACATGCCGCAAATGGGGGCAATGGATGCCCGCATGGTCGCGCCGCCGCCCGTGTCTGTGCAGGCGGAACAGGCGTCGGCGCCGGTGATGGCGGGAACCAATGCCGGAATGGTGACGGTGCGCGTGAACTTCGCGCTGGCCCCCAAATGAACGCCTAGCCGCCATGCCGCGAGAAAGGATGAAGCCGTGACGCCCCTCCTCGACCTCGATGCGATCCGCCGGGAGGTTCGCGCGCTGGAGTTTGAGCGCGGCACGCCGGCTGATGTGGCGGAATGGCGCGAAGCCGATGCCGAATCCCGCGCCAACCTCGCGATCGAGGGCATGACGCTGAGCGGGGATGACGAGGCGCTGTTCGACATGCTGCGCGACGAGGCGGTGCCCCCTCCCCTCGCCACGCAAATCATCCTCAAGCTGCTCGGGCATCCCGACGCCGATCCGGCGCTTGCGATTACGCCGCTGGAACAGGCCTGCTGATGGCTGGTCCGCTCATCGGCGGGCGGCGGCCGATCAGCTGGCGGCTCGCGATCGTCGTCTCGTTCGTCGCGGCCTATGCGACCGCGCGATGGCTGGAAGGCATCTTCGGCGTCGGGCAGATTTCCGGCACGGTGTCGTTCCTGGTCCTGGTCGGACTGATCGGCGCGACCTGGTGGATCAACAGCCGCGCCGGCAAGCGCCGGAACGAGCTGCTGGGCTCGGCCCGCTTCGGCGACCGCGCCGACGTGCGCAAGCTGGAGGCGAACGGGGATCTCCTGATCGGCCGCGCCAAGGAATCCGGCAAGCTGCTCCACTATGACGGCGCGGCGCACCTGCTGACGATCGCACCCACCCGCTCGGGCAAGGGCGTGGGCACGATCATCCCCAACCTGCTGCTGCTCGACCGCTCGGTGGTCTGCATCGACCCTAAGGGCGAGAATGCCCGCGTCACAGCCCGTGGGAGGGCCAGCAAAGGCGCTGTGTGGTGCCTGGACCCCTTCGGCGTCTCCGGGCGTCCTGCGGCCCGCTACAACCCCCTGGCGCAGCTTGATCCCGCAAGCCCGGACCTGGCGGAAGATGCGCAGACGATCGCCGACGCGCTGGTCCACGATGCGCCGGGACAATCGGGCGAGGCGCACTGGAACGAGGAAGCCAAGGCGCTGATCGCCGGCGTGATCCTGCACACCGTCGTCCACGAACCCCCTGCCCGCGCGACGCTCGCCACCGTGCGCGACAAGCTCACCCGCGATCCCGCCGGCTTCGCCGCGCTGCTGGCAGACATGCAAGCCAGCAGCGGCGCGCACGGCCTGATCGCACGCGCCGCCAACCGTCACCTCGGCAAGTCCGATCGCGAGGCCGCCGGCGTGCTGTCCTCGGCGCAGCGCCACACCCACTTTCTCGATAGCCCGCGCCTGGTCGAAAGCACGTCCGCCTCCGATTTCCGCTTCGCGGACCTGAAGGAGCGGCCCGGGACCGTGTTCCTGTGCCTGCCGCCGGATCGACTCGATACCTATGCTCGCTGGCTGCGGCTGCTGGTCGCGCAGGCCGTCACCGATATGGCGCGCTCCCCTGCCCGGCCGGAACGCCCGGTGCTGTTCCTGCTCGATGAGTTCGCCGCCCTCGGCCGACTGGAGCCGGTGGAGCGCGCGATGGGGTTGATGGCCGGCTATGGCCTCCAGCTCTGGCCGATCCTCCAGGACATGCACCAGCTCCGTGCGCTCTATGGCGAGCGCGCCGGCACCTTCCTGTCCAACGCCGGCGTGATCCAGACATTCGGGGTCAACGATCACGCCACCGCCGACATGCTCTCGCGCACGATCGGCGACACGACATTGGAATATGCGACCCTCAGTACGTCGCGCGGCACGGGCTGGGGTGAAAATCGCGCCGGTCCCTCGGAAAGCGTCAGCACGCATGTCACGGCGCGGCGGCTCGTGACGCCCGACGAGATCATGCGGATGCCGGCCGACACGCTCCTGTTGCTGCGCCAGGGCGAACGCCCGCTGTGGGCCGGCAAGGTTCGCTACTATGCCGAGCGCGAGTTCGCCGGCCTGTTCGATCCGGCGTGATCGCACACGCCGGCCCGGAAGATCGAAAAGTGAGCTTTGGGGTAGCGCCTCATCGCCCTCTCTGCCGGCGGAACGCTGAAGGCACACACCGCCAGTTTCGCTTGGCTTCTTTCGGAAGCCCTGCGGCCGATAGGCCGCTCTAGTGACGGCGTTAGCCGGCACGGATCGAAGGCGCATTGGCCGTAGGCCAATTCCGCTTGCCCTTCTCAGGTTGACGGTTTTGGGTGAGCCCTGTCGTTAAGAGATTCTGTTAAATAGGAATCGTTAAACAAGTTAAGCCGCTCAAAAAGCGGAATCTTGCTTTGTTTATCAACTGCTTGCCAGCCGGCCCGGTGGGTGAAACCCCGTGATTCGGTGTGTGATACCCCGATAGTGCGGTGGGTGATACCCCGACGCCAAGGTGGGTGAAACCCCGAGACTCTGGAGCCGAAAAGGGGCCTCCGGTGCCAGTTATCCACAGCCTGGCTGGTGGCTCCGGCATCGCCCGAAGCATGTCAGGGTTCAGGCAGCATCGCTGGCCGGTGTGTGAAACCCCGATAGTTGGGCTTGCGGTGTGTGAAACCCCGATAGTCAGCGGCGGCCGGCAAGCCGGTCCATCTGTGCATCGACTTCCTCGGCCCGCTTGCGCTCGGCGTCGAAACGGGCGCGCCGCTCCTCCTCGGCGCGCATTCTCTCGGCGAGTGCCAGTGCCTCGGCCTCGCCGCGGAGCCTGAACAACACGGCCGGGCTTTTGTCCGTCGTCTCGGTCAGCTCCATCGCATAGTCGGGGAGCTGGTCGGCCTCGATCACCCGCCGAAGCATCCGGTTGAACTCCTTGGGCTGGGCATCGCTGCCGGTTTTGTCGCGAAGCACCTCTACCCGGCAAGTCCACCCACCGCGCTGCGTGCCGGCGTGCTTTCGCGCGATACGATAGAGCGCCCGCTCCAACCCTCCGGAGAGTAGGAAATAGTCGGGGTGCATGGTGAGCAGCGACTTCTCGTTGACGATGCCCTCATAGACCCAATCCGAGAGGGTCAGCGTCATGCCGCGCGGCTGCTCCGTTTCGGCGTCGGTGTCGAAGGTCCAGCTGTCGAGCCAGTTGAAGCCAGCCTTCTGCCGGCGCTTCGTCGCGCGGATCGAAGTTGTGATCGAAGTCGTCTGGAGCCGGAGGAGCGCAGCTTGCAGCTCCTGATAGTCCCTGCCCCCTGTGCTGCGCTTGATCGCCCGCAGTAGGTCGTAGGGCGTGGTTGTCAGCGTGCGGGGCAGATCGTTCAGCCCCTGCTGCTTCATGCGGTTGAGCGTGGACGCGGCCCATATCAGGATATCGGCGTCCCAGATCGTGGCCATGCCGTAGTCGGGAATGGCCTGCACGCGCACCCAGGCCTCGCCATCCGGGCTGCGATACTCGATCGGCTTCAGCCGCTTGCGCTTCTGGAGCGAGAAGAACGGGCGCTCCATGACCTCCCGCTGGTCCTTGAGCGGAAGATCGCCGAGCGCCGGAATGAACAGGTCGAACTCGGGATTGGGATCACGCCGCTTGCTCACGGCGCGAACCTGGTGTGTCCCCGCTGGACCAGATACTGGCGCAGCAACCGCTCGGTGATGACGGTAAGGGGCTCCCCGCCCTCCTCGACGCTGAGCTGGCGCAGTGTGCGGTGCATGTCTTCGGGAATGTGGATCAGCACCGGCTTCTTGCCAGGATGGCTGCTGCGCCGGGCAGGTACTGCCGGGGCCGACGTGTCCGCCGCACGCCGCGACCGACGCGGGACGGCAGGCTGCGGCGCGGGAGTTGCATCGGCAACGGGAGCCGGTGCCGGTGCCGGTGCCGGTGCCGGTGCCTCGGGCTCGTCATCGAAGATGCCGGCGAGCGCGGAAGTTTTCTTCGCCATCATCTAACCTCGCTTACTTGCTTAGTCGTAAAGCCGCTTAGTCGCTTAGCCTCATCATAGGCGGCGCGCAACTCGGTCGCCGCCTTGCTGTCCGGGTCCGTCTCGGCCGCCGTTCTGCCGAGCGGCGTGGCCTTGTAGAAATCCTTGCGGAAGTGGAGGCGGCTGTCGAACATCGTCACGCCCTTCGCCGCGAAACCGGCATGGGCCTCCTGCCCCTCCCCGCCCTGATGCGGAACCTGCGTCAGTATAACAGCGAACGGCGTGCCTGCCTGCTGCACCTGCTTGACGGTCTGCAACACCGAATGAACGTCCAGCCCTCGCGGCGCGACAGGGATGATGACGAAATCCGCCTGCTCGGCTGCGAGCATGGCAATGTCCTTGGAGTTCGCCGGCGTGTCGATGATGATGAGGTCGATCTTGCCGCTGCTGCGCCCGCGCGAGACGTGGAGCGGCAGACCGGCAACGCTGCTGTCCTTCACCATCACGTCGTCCTCGTCGCGGCGTTCGGACCAGTAGAGCGCCGATCCCTGGCGATCGTCGGCATCGAGGATAACGACCGACGCCCCCTCCCGCGCCGCCTCGACGGCGAATCCGGTTGAGAGGGTGGTTTTGGATTGCCCGCCCTTTTGCGCGATGACGGCCCATACTTGCATAGCTGCTGCTCCTACTAAGCGGCTAAGCGGCTTATGGAGCTTAGCCGCTTAGTCGTAAAGGGCATTAGTCGCTTAGTCACGTCCGTCCTCAGTTTCGTCGCCGATCAGATCGTGGCGCATCGGGCCATGCCCCCTCAACCGGGCACAAAGGTGCGCCCACTGTCTCCAGCCATTTGCGCGCGGTCCTGACGGTATAGCCGCACGTCGAGCACTCGCATTTCAGCATCCGCGCCGCCTGCTTCCTGGGCCGAGTGGTCGCGCTGCCTGTATCGAGTCTGGCATGGGGGAGGTGACCGACCGCAGCCAAGATCGCCGCTTCACGCGAGAACGGCCGCAAGAGCGGGTAGCCTCGGAAACCGCTGGCTGCTGGAGCCTAAAAGGGCGAAAAGCAGTTTGTCGCTTAACAGCTTATTCGCTTAGTCAATGTCGCAAATATTCTGACTTCCCAGCGTCGCCGCTTCTGCGACAACGCTGGGGCGAGAAGGAACAGCCTTAGTCATCAACAACCGTCAGCTCAGCGCAATGGCACCGATTGCCGCCCCAATCGCCAGCACAACCGGCGTGGCGAGCTTGCTCTTCCACCGGTACATAATCGCCAGCGAGACCGCGAAGATGAGCGCGCTTACGATCAGGTTCGGCGTGCGTGCGCCCGTGGTTCGGGCAAGATCAACAACGGTGACCACAATCAGGCCGACGACGCCGGCCGCCACGCCCGCCAGGAAGAGTTGCAATCGCTTATGTTCGACCACCGCTTCCAGTCGATCGTAGAGCAGGAGCGAGAACGCGAAGGCGGGCAAAAACATGCCAGCGGTCATGGCAAGCGCGCCAGCAAGGCCGCCGCTGATCCAACCCACGAAGGTAGCGAAGATCACGAGGGGGGCTGGCAGGATGCCCGACAGACCCAAGCCATCAAGGAACTGCGCGTCGGTCATCCATCCCCGGCCGACCGTATCGTTGCGGATGAACGGGATGGCGGTGTAGGCTCCGCCGAAGGTCAGGAGTCCACCCTTCAATCCCGCCCAGAACAGCGCGGCGATGGCAGGCGCTGGTTCCTTGGTGCCCGTCATTATTTCGGCACCCCCGGGACTTCCTGCCCAGGTCAGAGCCGCCAGGCCAACGGCAAGCGCGACCACGACCGCGGCGAGCGCGTAGCGCCCGGTTGATCCGAGCGCGTAGGCCGCGCCGGCCGCCGGAAGCACGATCCAGAAGCTGACGCCGGCGAGCGAGGCGGCCGCCGCCGCAATCGCTGCGGCCCAAAGCCACGGGTCGAACAAGATGTGCTCACCGATGCGATGGACCGCGCGGACAATGACGGCGATCACCGCTGCTTGGATGCCCAAGAATGCGGCTCCGAGGAGCGTTCCTTGAATCGGGAGCCGCGTGTACGCCCAGGCAAGCGCGAGCATGAGCACGAGGCCGGGCAACATAAAGCCGAGCCCTGCCAGAAGGCCGCCCAGTCGCCCCTTGGCGCGGATGCCGAGATGGACGCAGAGTTCATGCGCCTCCGGCCCGGGAAGCACCTGCATAACTGCGAGCAGCTTGTTGAATCGGTCGCTGGGTATCCAGCGTTCCTCGTCCACCAGCTCGCGCCGGATCATTGCGATCTGCGCTACGGGGCCGCCGAACGCCATCATGCCGAAGCGCAAGAAGCGCAAGAATAGCGCGGGATAACTTAGCTCTGGCGGCTGGGCTTCATCCAGAGCCGCGCTCGCCGGGGCAGGATGTTCGATGCTCGACATGTCCTGCTCCCCTTATGCGCCGCGTCGCTTGGTGAAATGTGCGTAGAAGCCATCGAGCGCGCCCGACCCTTGGGCAATGCGCTCGTTGTCGCCGTCGGTGCTCGCGCAGATGCCATTGATGAGCGCGGCGATGCCGGCGGTCTCCGGCCTACCGAACTTGTCGTCGGCGATGTCGAGGTCGTGGATGATCTCGGCAAGTGCAACGAGCGCCTGATCGCCGTCGAGCCCCGTCCGATATGTCAGCGTTTCGAAGGTGCAGTGGTCGCCTTCGTGCGTGAACTCCGCGTCCGCCATGTCGAAGCGAAGCTCGCCGGGCTCGGGCTGGTAGTCCTTGCCGTCCACGAACTTGAAGCTGGGGCTCGGGTCGATGAACCGGCGGATAAGCCAGGCCGAGGCGATGCGATCGACATGCACGTGCCGGCGCGTGACCCAAGTGCGGCCTTTCAGCTCCGCCGGCGTCAGCTCCGGCGCTCCCGGCCCGCTCACGTCCGGGTGGCGGCCGGCGCGCCCCTCCGCTTGGGCTATCGCGGCGTCCGCCGCCTGCCGTCCATGCGCGCCGAAGAAGTCGACCGCTGCGATCTCGTCCAGGCGTTTACGCAGGCGGCGGACGTCGGCGGACGACACGTATTCCGCCTTGGCGATCATACGCGCTTCGCGCGCCAACTCCTCGTAATCCGCGTCGCGGGCCGCGTCGAACACGGCGCGAAGCTCCGCATCAACCATCCCCTCAACTAGCCGGGCTTTCAGGATCAACGCCTCGCCACCCCCTGCGGTGATCTCCGCTCTGAGTTCCTCGAAGAGCGCGCGGGTGTCGTCGCGAGCAGGGAGCGCGTGAACGGCATTCTTGAGGGGAGCGGCTCCCATTGCTTGCAAGCGCCGCCAGACCCGCACGCGCAGATAGGCGGGCTTGGCCGGGAGCTGTGGGATCAGGAGCAGCCAGTCACGGGGCTCGGGCGAAGAAGCATCAGCCATGAAGCAACTGTAACATAGCGACGCAACGAACGTACACTTGTATCGTTTGCTTGGGTGGATTAAAAGTTGGGGTGAGGAGACCGCAATGCGAGCTGTTGGATCAGGTGCTGCCGCCATGCTGGCGTGCCTGGCGTGCCCAGCGGCCTCGTCTGCCGCGGCCCAACCTCGCTATGAGACGGTTACGCAGTTCTATCGGACGTGTGTCGACGAGACGAAAAGGAAGGTGAACGGTCGGTGCGAAGCGTATCTCGCTGGTGCCGCCGAGACGCTTTCCGCTTTCGGCAACGGCGGCAGCGAAGCCGGAATCTGCGGCCGGGGCGTCCGATCGGGCGAGCTGAGCCGTATCTTCCCGGCGTGGGCGGTAGAGAACCGTCACGCAGCCAACCTGCCCCGGTTGGCGGGTGTGACGATGGCGCTACGCCAGCGCTTCCCATGCCGACAAACCAATTGAGATCGAGGAGAGAAGCATTGCGTCACTTGTTGCTCCCGCTGGCGATCGCGCTCGCCGCACCGGCCGCCGCCCAGACAAACCCGCAAGCGACACCGCCCGAGGCGCACGGCGACAGGTGGGCGCTCGTGGACAAGAGCCTCGGCCGAGCGGGAACGACGCAGCCCGACGGCGTTCGCCGGTATGGGTTCCCGCGCAGCGATCTTAACGTCCAGCTCGACGGTGTGGCAATCAAGCCGGCGCTTGCCCTCGGCTCCTGGGCGGCGTTCCACCCCATGGGCAATGACGTGATGGTCATGGGTGACCTCGTGCTGACGCATGAGGAGGTAAATCCGGTCATGAGCCGGTTGCTGGCATCCGGCTTCACGATCACCGCGCTCCACAACCATCTGCTTCGTTCCGCGCCCGCGACCATGTACATGCACATCGGCGGCCATGGTGACCCCGTGAAGCTTGCGGCCGCCCTCCGTGAAGCGCTCGCCGCCAGCCGGACACCGATGACGGCACCATCCAGGGATTCGCAACCGCCGTCCGCCGGCGCGGGGTCGTCGCAGCCAATCGCCCTCGACACCGCCGCGCTTGACCGGCTGATGGATGGCAAGGGTAAGCCCAACGGTGGGGTCTATCAGTTCAGCTTTCCCCGCGCGGAGAAGCTGAGCGACGGCGGCATGCCCGCGCCAGCGTCCATGGGCACCGCAACCGCGATCAACTTCCAGCCGACCGGCTCGGGCCGGGCGGCGATCACCGGTGACTTCGTGCTCACCGCCGCCGAGGTCGATCCCGTGCTCCGCGCACTACGCGCGGGGGGCATCGAGGTCACCGCGCTTCACAATCACATGCTGGATGACCAGCCCCGGCTCTTCTTCATGCACTTTTGGGCGAATGACGACGCCCAGAAGCTCGCACGCGGGCTCCGTGCAGCACTGGATAAAACCAATGTGCAACGGAGCTGACCTATGACACGAAACTGGTGGACGGCGCTGTTCGCCGCAGCCGCGCTGGCGCCTACAGGCGCGCTCGCTCAAGACGAAACGCCGAGCGATATGCAGGGTCTGGCGCTGCTCACGAGCTGCCGGGCAGGCGAGTCGGGCTGCGGAGCTTACCTTCAGGGCATCGTTGACATGATGATCGCCCAGCAGAGTGTCTGTAATCCGCCTCGTTATAACCGTCACCGGTTGCGGACCGCCTATGTGCGCTGGGCGGAAGTCAACACGTACTTCCATGACAAGCACATGATGGCGGGCGCGGAGCGCGCGATGAGTGAGACCTGGCCGTGTCCGTCGAACTCACCACGATGACGATACCTAGTGTCACAACCGGTCATTTTTCTGAACAGCCGTGCTCGACCGAGTCAACGGTGGCTTTCAGGCGCCCATCAGCGCGAGCGGAACGACAGAGAATGGATCGCAGCGGCCACGGCTTGTCGCGGAAGTCCTGATTTCTGCAGCGACGAGAAAGCGAGCTGCTTGCGACGGCGGGGCGCTGTCGTAAAAACCTGCTGCAAAAAGGTAGCGTAGGACCACCGAGCTAAGAATCAAAAAGGCCCGCCAGAGGCGGGCCTTGAGGCTCCTTTGACGATGAGGGGGGGCTTGCGCCCGCGTTCTCAAAGCCGGAGATGCCGATATAGCGATGTTGACGGCATCGTCAACTTTCTGCTGACAGGATTCAACGTTGCCCTTCACCCTCGACCAACTCCACGAGTTGCCGATCGTTATCTCCGCTCCCCGCTTCGCAACCTACCTGCAGGCGATGGGCAATGATCGGGAACGAGCACTGGAGATGTACGAGTGGAACCTGGACCTCTCCGCTGCTCTGATCGTCCCGCTGCAGGTCTGCGAGGTCGCGATGCGGAACGGCATCGCGGAAGCAATCGAAGCCGTGCACGGAGCAAACTGGCCGTGGAACAACGGCTTCATCCGCAGCCTTCCGCAACCCAAGCGGCAGACCGACTACAATCCGGCTTCAGACCTGATGCGCTGCGCTGCTCCCAACAACAGGCAAGATTATTGCCGAACTGAAGTTCGCCTTCTGGGAGAAGATTTTTACCGCTGGCCAGGATAGCCGCATCTGGAACGCCCATTTTCGTGCCTGCTTCCCTGGCGCACCGGCCGCGCAAACCATCGCACAATGCCGCGTCGTCGCTCACACCGATTTGCGCATCATACGACGGCTCCGAAACCGGATCGCGCACCATGAGCCGATCTTCACCCGGAATATCGCTGACGATTACCAGCGCATCCACGACATGATCGCCTGGCGTAGCCAGACCGCTGCCGCCTGGATGGACAACAAGCAATCGGTTCTCGCGCTGCTGCCTCGCCGACCATAGCTGCTCGCTCCTCAACGCGGCTTAAAAGCCGCGGTTGATGAGGCGTTGCACCTTCTCCATTTCCCTGGCGGCCCGCATCATTGGACTGTCCTGCAGTTCACGCATCAAACGCACCGTTGGGTTGTTCTGAAGCTCCTCGATGGCGCGCATCGTGGGGCTGTTCCGAAACTCCTCGATCGCTCGCAAGGCCGGGCTTTCCTGGTAGCGACGGGCCGCCTCCTGAGCCGCCCGCATACCCGGGCTGTTCATCATCTCCTGGGCGGCGCGGAAACCTGGCCCCAGCGCCTCCTGCATCTTCCGGTGTGCTTCCACGATGTTGCGGCCCGTGCGGGGCGAGTAGGGCGCGCTCACGCGGTGTGCCGGCATCGATGCGGCTGCACGCCTGGCCTGAGCCTCCACCATATACTCGGCCTTGCCGGCCTTCCACTTCACCTGCAGCCGCCGAATGTTCGACGGCTCGGGCTTATCGAGAGCACGCCGGATCGCGGTCGTTGGCCGAAGCGACGGGTTCGCCACGATCATGTCCGCGACCTTCTTGAGGGTGGGACCGTCGTCCAGGCCGGTGCCAACCGGCCGGCCACGGCTCCGCTTGTTGCTATTCATGGTTCATCCTTTCGTTTGCTGCGCAGCAAGATGACCGCGAAATTGGCAAGTTCAAGCGATAAGAAATCAAGATAAATAGCGAGGATAAATAGGGATGATAATTGGCATGACTGCAGCGACAGCGAGGATAATTCCCAACATTATCCTCGCTGCCGCTACGGTCGGCCGCGCAGACTCTCTCGTGCCTCGCTGAAAACCACCAACCGCTCGGGCTCTGCCGCAAACCAGGCGTAGCTACCCCATGCAAGGCTATCGACCGTCTTCTTGAACGGTCCGGCGCTACGGTCGAGATAGGCGGTCACGAACGCGACATGCTCAGCCGGGAAGCCGGCTTCGGCGACAAGCTCCTCCAGCGCGTCCTTGCGACGCTGACTGATTGGTCCATCGGTCGCGACCACCTCTACGAACACCAGCAGCGGATGCACCGGCCCAAGGTCGACTAGGATCGTGTCGGGCAGGTTCTTGTCGGCCTGGATCGCGAGGCCAATCGATCGCGCTAGCGCATCGTCGCGCGCGACCACCTTGTTCCCGCTCTCGCTGAGGAACACCACGGCAGGGGCGGTGAGAAAGGCGGGCGCAAACACCTCCACCACTGCCTTGGTGATTTCGGAACTCGGCCCCGGCTTCATTCGGCGCGTCTCCCCATTGGGGAAGGTGACAAGCACCTGGTCCGCGCTGGCGCCCGCGCCCTGGCGCACAATCGCCAATCGGGCGAGCGCGCCCTTGTTCAGCGCTTCAGCCTGCCACGTCGCAATGCGAGCCTGCAGCGCCTCGCCGGTGAGGGCAGGATCGAACAATGCGGCAAAGCTCGCCTTCAGAGCGTAGCGCGGCTTGCTCGATGTGGTGGGAAGGTCCGTGCGCTCAATCACGGCACCGATTGCCACCAGCCCCTCGCGCAAGGTCTCGTCGCGGATCGGCTCACGGGTGTTGTCTTGATACCAGCGCCGACCCTCGGTCTGGCTGCCAGTACGTAAGACCCCTGTCGCATAGGCGCTGCGGCTCGCATCATCGACAAGAACCGCCTGCTCGTCGGTCATGCGATAGACGTGCTTGGGACCAAGCATCGTCCCGCTGCCCTCGATCGCGTCGATATAGAGCGCGACGAACACCGTGCTCGCAGCCAGCATCCGGGTCAGATAGGCGCGGTTGGGCGCGCCATCGGGGAAGATCTCCTGCAGGCGGGCGTGAACGTCATCGCGGGTCAGCATCGGCATCATGGCGCAACCTGCCCATAAAGCCGCGCGAGTTCGTCCTCGATCTCGGCACTGCAGGCTCCGCGGCCAACCAGCGCCTCCACCTGTCTCATCGCCGCAGGAGAGGGCAGGGGCAGCGCCTCCATCTCAAACGCCGACACGGCAACGCTACCGTTGATGCAGCGGAAGAGCTGGTCAACGATCCGGCTGTTCAGCACCGCCGCAACCGTCGCTGGCGATACGGCAGGACGTGCGACCGGGCGGACCATGTTCAGATGGTTCTCGACCACCACACCGCCGTGCTGGGCAATGAAGTCAGCCGGCAACTCGGCCGCGATCAGCCGACGTGCCTGCTCCTTGGAGGTGGTGCGCTGAACGAGGACGCACGCCTCCTCGACCAATAGCCAGGCGTCGCCACGCTCGATCTTGAAATAGGGCGCGTGATTGCGCTTCTCGGCTCGGAACGCGAACCGGCCGTCAGCAGACACGGCTTCGGCCCATATGAGCGGATGCACGCCGCGGGCAGAGCGCTGCCGCATCTGGTCCTTATAGCGGTTCCACACCAAGGGACCGGTGGACACGCTGTAGCCCCAATCGGCAAGCCGCGCCGGCATGGCCTCCGCCTTGGCGATCAGGGCACTGTGGCGCGGCTCACGCGGCGCAAGCCAAGGTTGCGATGCGGGGGAGGGGAGCCCGATCGTGCCGTTGCGGATAAGGCGTGCCTCGCGCTCGCTCGTAACCTCGACATAATGGACCTGAGCGCGCCCGGGCTTGGCGCCGCGGCGATAGGCGGCCAGCAACGTCTCCTGCAGCACGTCCTCGAACACGCCGCGACGGGCATGAACGAAGTCGATTGCGGCCGGGGGAGCCTCCTTCGCCATCAGCTCGCGCAGCGCGGAATAGTAATGGCCGGACAGGAAACTGGTGGGGGTGAGATAGGCGATCGTGCCACCCTTCTTGGTCCAGCGCACGGCAATGTCGGTGAAGACGCCATAGAGGTTGGCGTGGCCGTAGAGGCCGCGCGCGAAGCGTTGGCGCTGCGCCGGAGTGAGGGTGACGCGCCCATAGGGCGGGTTACCAATCACCAGGTCAAAGCGGGCGCTAGGCGCCTCCTCCAGCGTGTCGGCTACGCGCACGACAGTCGGCGCGGGGCGACCTGCAGCCGAAGTCACGTCCGCCAGCAACAGCTCGATCGCGTTCTGCCCGAAGCCGGCGGCATATGGGTCCAGCTCCAGCCCGACCAGGCGCGTGCCGATCTGCCGTAGCACGAACGCCGGCTCGGCTTCGGGAAGCGCGGCAATCATCCGTTCGGCTGCAGGCAACAGGAACGCGCCCCCGCCGCTCGCCGGGTCCAGCACGCGAGCGCGGGTCCAGTCGATCCCCTGTTCCTCGGCCATGTCGAGCAAGCGGTTCGCTAGCGCCGGCGGGGTGTAGAACGCCCCCAATGCCCCACGCTCCCGTGCGGCCAGCAAGGTCGTGTAGAGGCCCGTCAGGAAATAGACGGCCTCGGTGATCGGCAGCGGTGCAGCCTCGCGGCCCACCACCTGCGCCAGCTCGGCAACGGCACGGTCGAGCCGGCCATAAGGCTTGGCGAAAGGCGCGCTGAGGCTCGCATGGGGTCGGGCTTCAGCGCTGTAAGTCTCGATTGCGACGCGGGTGAACAGCGCCGCCATGTCGCGACGCTTAGGCTCGGGAAGCGTCTCCGCCCACGCCCGCGCGAGCTGACGCGCGCGGGCTAACTCGTACCGTTGGGCTTCAAGGTCTGCAGGCAGGTCACGCGGAAGGGCCGGGGCAAGGCTCACGCGGCGATCGATCGGTTGCGATAATCGCGCAGGACGCGCTGCACCGTCGATCGCGACACGCGGAAGAGGCTGGCAAGCTGCGCCGGCGAACCCTGGCCGGATTCCGCCTTGGCGATGATCTCGGCCCGCTGCTGGCCGGTGAGGCTCGGACGGCGCCCAAGATGCCGGCCGGCTTTCCGCGCGTGCACCAGCCCGTTCATGGTCCGCTCGCGGATCATGGCGCGCTCGAACTCAGCGAAGGCACCCAAGGTCTGGGTCATAAGCCGGCCTGCTGGCGTCGTCGTGTCCACGGCCTCCGTCATCGATCGGAAGCCAGCACCTGCAGCCGTAATCGCCTCCAGCGTGAACAGAAGATCCCGCAGCGAGCGCGACAACCGATCAAGTTTCCACACCACCAGCACGTCGCCGGGCTTCAACGCACCGATCGCGCGTGCCAGCTCAGGGCGATCGGCCTGGCCACCCGATGCCTCCTCCCGAAACACCGGATCGCATCCCGCCGCGGCGAGCGCGGCGAGTTGGGCATTTAGGTCCTGATGGTCGCCGCGAGACACCCGCGCATAGCCGATTTGCATCGTGGCGTTCTGACACGGGATTCTGACACCTGTAAACCCATGGAAAAGCTGAGCTGGTTTGTTGGTGTCAAAACCGACCGGTTGTGACACCAGCCTATCGCTTCCTGCCGAACATTGGGATTTTGTATAGTCGCCCCAAGCTGCCGCCAACATGAGGCTGCTACTGTCGCGGCATGACGCCTATCCGATGCCTTCCGATCGCCACATGGCCCCTGCTGGCGATCCTGACTGGATGCGGCAGCGATCCGGCTTCACCCCCAACTCCCCCAGCCAAGGCCGCGGCGGTCGCCCACGAAAGCGATCTGCTGAAGCTCACCCTCACGACGCAAGCGCAACAGCGTCTCGGCATCCGAACGGTAAGAATTGGCGATGGTTCGGCCGCGCAAATCCGCGCGACGAGCGGCGAGGTCGTCGTGCCGGCAACCGGCGGGGCGGGCGTGCCAACGGGATCGACGAGCAACCTCGCCCAGATCGGGGTCAGTCAGGTTGCGGCCGAAGGCGAGATCGCGCGGGCGCAAGCGCAAGTGCGGCTTGCCGTCATCGCCTATAATCGTGCCGCTGCTCTAGTGCGTGAGGAAGCGGGCAGCGTCCGAGGACGCGACGAAGCCGCGGCGGCGCTCGCCACCGCGCGGGCAGCACTGGATGCGGCGCGCGCGCAACGCGGGCTGCTCGGTCCCTCGATCGCGTCGATGGGCAATCTGTCGACGCTGTGGGTGCGGGTGCCGGTGTTCGGCACCGACGTGAGCGCCATCGAACGCGGTCGCACGGCTACGGTTCGCCCCCTCGGCGACGATCGCGCCGCTCCGCGCGCTGCGCGCCCGGTCCAGGCACCGCCCTCGGCCAATGCGGTCGCGGGCACCGTCGATCTGTTCTTCGCACTCGATAATCGCGACCGTGCCTACCGCGTCGGCCAGCGCGTCGCCGTAGCGTTGCCGCTCGGCGGGCGGGCAGACGGGCTGTCGGTCCCGACCGCGGCGATCGTCCGCGACATCTATGGCGGCGAATGGGTGTACCGGAAGACTGCACCCGACACCTATGTTCGCCAACGAATCGAGGTCGCGAGCGTCGCCGATGGCCGTGCGCTGTTGTCGCGCGGCCTGGAGCGTGGTGCCGAAGTCGTGACGGACGGGGCGGCCGAGCTGTTCGGGACCGAGTTCGGGACGCCGCACTGATGCTTGCCTGGTTGGTCCGTGCCGCGCTGACCCAGCGCGTCCTCATTCTCGCGCTCGCGGCGCTGCTGGTCGTACTTGGGCTACGCGCGACCGGCGACGTGCCGCTGGACGTGTTTCCAGAGTTCGCGCCACCGATGGTGGAGATTCAAACCGAAGCTCCGGGCCTCTCCACCGAGGAGGTGGAAAGCCTGATTACCGTGCCGATTGAAACGGCCGTGAACGGCGTCCCCGATCTGATGACGCTGCGGTCGAAGTCGGTGCTCGGTCTGTCGTCGGTATCGATCCTGTTCGATCGCGGCACCGACGTGATCCGCGCCCGCCAGCTCGTGCAGGAACGGGTAACGCAGGTGCAGGCACGGTTGCCCGCCGCCGCGCGTCCCCCGGTGATGCTCCCGCCGCTGTCGTCGACCAGTCGGGCGATGAAGATCGGCATATCGTCGGCCAAGCTCGATCAGATGCAGCTCTCCGAATTGGCGCGCTGGACGATCCGGCCGCGCCTGATGGCGGTGCCGGGCGTCGCCAACGTCGCGATCTGGGGTCTGCGTGACCGCCAATTGCAGGTTCTGGTCGATCCCGACCGACTGCGCGCTGCTGGCGTGACGCTCGCCGAACTGCGCGCCGCGGCCGGCGACGCGGTGCTGGTCGGCGGGGGCGGCTTCGTCGATACGGCAACGCAGCGCCTCGCGGTCCAGCAGACGAGCGCGATCCAGTCCTCGGCCGATCTTGCCCAGGCGGTCATCAAGCAGAGCGGCGAAGCGCCGGTCCGCATCGGCGACGTCGCCCGCGTGGTCGACGGCTTCGCCGCGCCGATCGGCAATGCGATCATCGACGACGGCCCCGGCCTGATGCTGATCGTCGAGAAGCAGCCGACCGGCAACACCCTCCAGCTTACCCGTGACGTGGAGGCCGCGATCGGTGAGCTGAAGCCGGGCCTGCGCGACGTGAAGGTCGATACGACGATCTTCCGCCCGGCGACCTTCATCGAACGCTCGATCGACAACCTGACACGCGCGCTCGCGATCGGCTGCCTGCTCGTGGCCGTGGTGCTGTTCGTCTTCACCCGCGATTGGCGGCAGGCGACGATCAGTCTGGTCGCCATACCGCTGTCGCTGCTCGGCGCGGGGCTGGTGCTGCTGTGGAGTGGTGCCACGATCAACACGATGGTGATCGCCGGACTGGTCATCGCGCTCGGCGAGGTGGTCGATGACGCGATCATCGACGTGGAGAACATCGCTCGCCGGCTGCGGCTTAACCGCGAGGCGGGCAACCCGCGCTCCAATTTCGATGTGGTGCTGTCCGCCTCGCTGGAAGTGCGATCGGCGGTGGTGTTTGCCTCGCTGATCGTGATGCTGGTGTTCCTGCCGATCTTCTTTTTGGGCGGGGTCGCGGGGACGTTCTTTCAGCCGCTTGCCATCGCCTATGTGCTGGCGATTGCCGCGTCGTTGCTGGTCGCGCTGGTGGTGACGCCGGCGATGTGCCTGTTCCTGCTGCCGAACGCGCCCCTCAAGGCAGAGCGTGACACGCGGCTCGTCGGGGCGCTCAAGCGCCGCTACGCCGGGGTGCTGCCGCGCATGGTGGCGCGACCGGCGCTGGCGATGGGGATCGTCGCGGGCGGCCTGCTGCTGGCCGGCGTCGGCTACGCCGGGTTCAAGGATCAGTTCCTGCCCGACTTTCGCGAAACCGACTTCCTGATGCACTTCGTCGAGAAGCCCGGCACGTCGATCGAGGCGATGGACCGCATCACGATCCGCGCCTCCAAGGAACTGCGCGCAATCCCCGGCGTGCGCAACTTCGGCGCGCATATCGGCCGTGCGGAAGCCGCGGACGAGGTGGTCGGCCCGAACTTCACCGAGCTATGGATCAGCCTGGACGAGAATGTCGACTATGACGCCAGCGTCGCGCGTATCAAGGAAGTGATCGACGGCTATCCCGGCCTCTACCGCGACGTGCTCACCTATTTGCGCGAGCGCATCAAGGAAGTGTTGAGCGGCGCGGGCGCGACCGTCGTCGTCCGCATCTTCGGTCCCGATCAGGTCGAGCTTCGCGCCACGGCTGAGCGGGTGCGGGCCAGGGTCGCGGCGATCGACGGGGTTGCGGATCTCAAGGTCGAGCAACAGGTGCTGGTGCCGCAGATTCAGGTCCGTCCCCGGCCCGGCGATCTGGCCACGCTGGGCCTCACCGCGGGCGAAGTACGGCGACAGGCGCAAACCTTGGTCGCGGGGCAGAAGGTCGGCGAAATCTACCGCGACCAGAAAGCGTTCGACGTGGCGCTGTGGGGCGAACCCAAGGTGCGCGGCGATGTCCACGCGCTTGCCGACATGATGATCCAGACGCCTGCGGGCGCGCCGGTGCGGCTGCGCGACGTGGCCGATATCCGCATCATGCCTGCCCCGAACGAGATCAAGCGCGAGAACGGTCAGCGCCGGATCGACGTCACGCTCAATGTAGCCGGTGCGGACCTCGGCACTGTCGCGCGCGCTGTCGAAACGGCTGTGGGTCAGGTGCCGTTCGCGACCGGATACCATCCCCAGGTGCTGGGCGAATATGCGGCGCTGCGTGACTCGCGCCAGCGGCTCTGGACGACGGGGCTGCTCTGCCTGCTCGGCGTTCTGCTGCTGGTGTGGCTGGAGTTTCGATCGGCACGGATCACCGCGCTGGTCGCGACCAGCCTGCCGTTCGCGCTGGTCGGCGGGGTAGTCGGCGTGGCGCTGACGGGTGGGGTGCTGTCGCTCGGCTCGCTGGTCGGCTTCGTGACGGTCATCGGCATCTCGGCACGCAACGGCATCATGCTGCTGTCGCACTACGATCATCTCCGCCGGTTCGAGGGCGAAGCGTTCGGCCCGCGCCTGATCCTGCGCGGCGCGGAGGAACGGTTGGTGCCGATCCTGATGACCGCCGCGTGCGCCGGCCTTGCGCTGCTGCCGCTGATCGTCGCCGGCAACGCGCCGGGCCATGAAATCGAGCATCCGATGGCGATCGTCATCTTGGGCGGACTCGTCTCCTCGACCGTGCTCAACCTGTTCCTGATGCCCGCGCTCTATGCGCGCTTCGGCCGGGAGAAGCCCGCGCCCGATGCCCCGCTCGCCGGAGTTCCCGCATGATCCGCCGGTTTGCTCCGATCGCCGCGCTCGCGGTCGTGGGGTGCATGACCGCGCCTCTGCCCCCGCCGACGATCGCACCCGCGACCGCCAGGGGTGCTTTCGCAAACCTTCCGACCGCGGCGATCGGCCCGGTCCCGAATGACTGGTGGCGGCTGTACGACGATCCGGCGCTTGATCGACTGGTCGAGGCGAGCCTTGCCGCCAATGCCGATCTGCGCGTCGCCTATGCCAATCTCGACGGCGCGCGCGCGGCACTGCGGCAGGCGCGCGCCGCGCGGCTGCCGCAAACCACGATCGAGAGCGCGGGAACGATCGACAACAGCGCGACGCAACCGAGCGCGTCATCGAACGTACCTACCACCGACTACGATCTTGCCCTGACCGCGAGCTGGGATATCGACCTGTTCGGCCGCCTGCGCTCGGGCGCGCTGGCGGCGGGGGCCGATGCCGATGCTCAGGCCGCGGCGCTGGACTCCCTGCGCGTCGCGGTCGTGGCGGATACGGTGCTCGCCTATGTCGATCTGTGCGGTGCGACCCGTGCGGCGAATGTCTCGCGCGAGATAATCGCGGTTCAGGAACGCTCGGTTGGGGTGGTGCGCGACCAGCTTGCCGCTGGCGAAGTCTCCCCGCTCGAAGTCTCTCAGGCCGCCAGCCTGCTGGAATCCACCCGCGCAACGCTGGCCCCGTTCGAGGCGGCGCGCACGAATGCCCTGTACCGGATCGCAACCTTGCAGGGCCGTCCTCCCACTGAAGCGCGCGGGTTCAACATCGTCTGCAATGCGCCCCCGAAGCTCCGTGCGGCGGTGCCCGTGGGCGACGGACAGGCGCTGCTGCTACGTCGCCCCGATATTCGCGAAGCCGAACGCCGCCTCGCCGCAGCCGCGGCGCGGATCGGTGTTGCCCGCGCCGATCTCTACCCGCGCGTGAACCTAGGCGGTGCGGTCGGGCTGCTGACGGGTGGCTTCGTCGCGACGGCTTCACCGCTCATAAGCTGGGCCTTCCCCAATCAGGCCCCGGCGCGCGCACGACTGAAACAGGCCCGCGCGACCGAGCGTGCTGCGCTCGCCGGTTGGGATGTGGCGGTATTGCGGGCGCTGCGCGAAGTCGAAACCGCGCTCGCCGCTTATGACAGCGAAGTGCGTCGTAATCGTGCGCTCGATGCCGCACGCGTCCAGTCCGCGCTCTACGCGCGCCGTGCAGCCGCTCGTGTTCGGCTTGGGGATACCGCCTCGCTGATCCAGTTCGATGCCGAGCGCGCGCGGGTGCAAGCCGCGCTCGCCCAGGCACAGTCCGACCTCACCGTGGCGCAATCCCAGGTTGCACTGTTCCGGGCGCTCGGTGGTGGATGGCAGACGAACGGCCCGGCGGGTTAGAAGGGCAGTCATGCGAATCCTGATCGTGGAAGATGATGACGAGACCAACCGCTTCGTGGCCCGCGGGCTTGCGGAGCTGGGGCATCATGTCATCACGAGCACCGATGGTCGCGATGGACTATTTCAGGCGACTGGCGACCAGTTCGACGCGCTGATTGTCGATCGGATGCTTCCCGGTCTGGATGGCCTGTCGCTAATCAAGGCATTGCGCGCGGCGGGCAATATGACGCCGGCTCTCATGCTCACTGCTGTGGGCGGCATCGCCGATCGTGTCGAAGGACTGGAAGGCGGTGCCGACGATTATCTGGTCAAGCCATTCGCCTTTTCCGAGCTGGCAGCGCGCGTTCATGCCCTCGGGCGTCGTCCAGCTACCCAGACCGAAGCGAGCGTGCTCGTTATTGGTGCGATCGAGCTCGATCTTCACCGGCGCACCGTCACGCGAGACGGTCGCCGGATCGTGCTGCAACCGCGCGAATTCGCGTTGCTCGCCGAGCTGATGCGCAATCCGCGCCGGGTGATGACGCGCACGATGCTGCTGGAACGTGTCTGGGATTTCGATTTCGATCCCAAGACGAACATCGTCGAGACGCATCTGAGCCGCCTGCGCTCCAAGCTCAACGCCGGGTTCGACGATGATGCGATCGAAACCGTGCGCGGCGCTGGCTACATGGTGCGCGGCGGGTGATGACCCGCCCGTGGCGATCAACCTTCGGGCTCGTCGCTTTGGTCGCGTCCTGCTTCGCGCTTGCGACGCTTGTCATCGGCGTCGTCGCCTATGAAGTGACGCACGAAGCCCTTGAGATCCAGCTCGATCACCGCGTTGCCATCGAGACGCGCGCGCTGATCGACGAAGGCGATGACGGTCCTACTGGCGTCGCGGCTGCGATCCGCCGGCGCGAGGCGGCGCGAAGCACCGCCAGTCTGGAGTACCTGCTGGTCGACCCGGCGGGTCGCCGCGTGGCGGGGTCGCTCGACGCGACCGCCCCGACCCTGCCGGGTTATCTGGAATTGCTGCATTACCGGCGCGACGGCGAGCACCGGATCGCACAGGCCCTGACCACCCGGTTGCCTGACAGCAGCCGGCTGGTCGTCGCGGCCGATCGCGAAGTCATCGACGAGATGGATGCGACGCTGCTCAAGCTGTTCGCCGGCGCATTCGGCGTCATGCTGCTGCTCGGCATCGGCGGGGCCTGGCTGGTCGGTGCGGTGACACGCGCACGCCTCTCGCGCATCGACCGCACCGCCCTCGCGATCATCGATGGTGATCTTGCGCGACGTATGCCGCTCACCGGTGCAGGTGACGAGTTCGATCGCGTGTCGGCGACGCTCAACCGGATGCTCGACCGGATCGGTGGACTGATGGACAATCTGCGCCAAGTGTCGAGCGACGTAGCCCACGACCTGCGCACCCCGCTGACGCGCCTGCATAACCGGCTCGATGAAGCGCTATCGGCACGGGATGTGGACGAGAAACGCCAAGCGATCGAGGCCGCTGCCGCACAATCACGCGAACTGCTGGATATCTTCGGGGCATTGCTGCGCATCGCGGAGGTGGAAGCGTTGTCCCCTCGCGCCCATTTTCAGGACTTGCCGCTGGACCAACTGGTCGAGGAACTGGTCGACACCTACCGCCCCGATATGGAGGCAAGCGGCCATCTGCTCGTCACAGCGATTGCACCCGCGATCTGGACGACGGGCGATCGACGGCTGCTGCAACAGCTTATCACCAATCTCCTCGACAACGCGCTCCGCCACACCCCCCCGGGAACGACGGTTCGTGTCGAGCTGGAGCGTGATGAAGCCATTGCTCGCCTGACGGTCGCCGATGACGGACACGGTGTAGCACCCGAAGATGCGCCCCGGCTGTTCCAGCGGTTCGCGCGCGCGGAACGTAGCCGATCGTCGGAAGGTCATGGCCTGGGCCTGGCGCTCGTTGCTGCGGTCGCGACAGCGCACCGGGGCACGGCCTCGCTGCTCGCGCCGCCCGGATTTGGTGTCGCTGTCGAACTCCCGATCCGCGGGAATGACTGATTTGGAAGTCGGGAACACATGATGACGATCGGCGACAGGCGCGAACTTTTGAGCAAGGTGCCGGCGATCACGCTGGGTTTCTGGATCATCAAGATTCTGGCGACGACGCTCGGCGAAACCGCCGGTGATACCGTCAGCATGTCGATGAACCTGGGCTATCTTGTCGGCACCGCGATTTTCCTGACGGCGTTGATCGCGCTGGTCTGGTGGCAGGTGACGGCGACGCGTTTCCACCCCTTTCTCTACTGGGCGACGATCATCGCATCGACGACCGCGGGAACGACGATGGCGGACTTCGCCACGCGGTCGTTGAGCATCGGCTATACCGGAGGTTCGGCGCTGCTGCTCGGATGCGTGCTGGCGTCCCTGTTCGCTTGGTATCGCACCCTTGGCTCGATCTCGGTCGATACCGTTCGGGGATCCAAGGCGGAGCTGTTCTACTGGCTCACCATCACCTTCTCGCAGACGCTCGGCACGGCACTCGGTGATTGGACAGCGGACACCGGGGGCCTCGGCTATCTGGGTGCAGCGGCGATCTTCGGCGCGATGCTGGCGATACTCGCCGGCCTCTACTTCTTGACGAAGGCAAACCGGGTATTCTTGTTCTGGGCGGCGTTCATCCTGACCCGGCCGCTCGGCGCGGCCGTAGGCGATTTCCTCGATAAGCCGATCGCAAAAGGCGGGCTCGATTTCAGCCGCCCGCTCGCTTCGGCAGTGCTTGCGGCGGCCATCCTGGCCCTCATCCTGATCCTGCCACAACGCGCAGGCCAACATCCTGGTGAGAACAGAGCCGGGTAAATTGAACCGGTTTCTCGCCACGACAAACCGCTATTGAAAGACTGCCTGTGTTCGATCGCCTAATCGAGTTTCTTAACGAAGCCGGCTACCTCGGCATTGCCGTGCTGATGTTTCTTGAAAATGTGTTTCCGCCAATCCCCTCCGAAATCATTATGCCCGCTGCCGGTTTTGGCGCGGGGCAAGGGCGATTGAGTCTGTTCGGCGTGATCGTGGCTGGTACGGGCGGCTCGGTCGCGGGCGCGCTGTTCTGGTATTATGTCGGCAAGTGGATCGGTGCCGATCGGTTGCGGCGCTGGGCGGGGCGGCACGGGCGCTGGCTGACGCTTGCACCACGGGACATCGACCGCGTGGACCGCTGGTTCGATCGACATTCCGGCAAAGCCGTGTTGCTCGGCAGGCTCGTCCCCGCGCTGCGAACGCTGATCTCGGTACCAGCAGGCGTGTTCGGTATGAGCCTACCGCGTTTTCTGCTGTTCACGACGCTTGGAACCGCGCTCTGGACGACACTGTTAGCAGTGGCCGGCTACCTTCTTGAAGGGCAATACCGGATCGTTGCCGCCTACCTGAATCCGATTACCAACATCATCGTCGGGCTGGTGATCGCCGCATATCTCTATCGGGTGGCGACGTGGCGCGCCACCTAAAGTCAAAACCGGAACGGTTGTGACACCTCGGCCGATGCGGGTCGTTCTCGTCTAGGCTTGCCGGGTCAGAAGCCGGCAAGCAAGATGCCTCTCTCCCCATCGGGTTGCGAAAGCGTCCGATATGACCTTCCAGTCGCCGCCTGCGCTGCTCACACCGTGGTTTACCCCCATGCAGGAGCATTGGCACTCCTCGCCCTGGGCCGCCCAACAGGCAGGCGCGCATTTCTCCTGCTCACGGTAGGGCTGGATGATGTAGACAATGCCGAACTTGTCGAGGCAGGCGCGAACCAGCTTGTTGAACCACGCCTGCGGCAGCTCCCAATGCTTTGCCTTTGCATCCCACTCCGGGTTCTTTCGACCGAACGATCCAAGCCAAGGCCGGTTGGTAAGGGCATAGGGCAGCCGCGCCAGCAACGGGTTTCCTGGTCCGCGACGATACAGAACAGGGATCGCGCCCTGATTCCAGATTTGCCGTAGCTGGTCCTCAGTTCCCTCGCTCACGTCTGGTCTGCTGCCCTCGTCTAGGTGAAAGCCTCATCGGCAAGATGAGCCGTTCTCTTAGGCATTGAAAGCCGATGATTATGCCCGCTGCGAAAGCTGTCGATTGAACCGGTCAAATGTATCCTCTTCGTCAACCTCCCAATCAGCATATCCACCTTCAACGTCGTCAAAAACAAGAAGCGAGATGGTCATTTCATAGCGATCGGCGAAGATCGCCATTTCTCTTACGTCGGTTGATGCGCCCCATATCTGTCGATCGAGCATTGCCCCGCGAGTGGCATCAGGGAGGATCAAGGCCGGCTGGGCCGCGAGCGATCCGACCGGCAGCTCCATCCCCTGCGGGAAAAAAATCCGCCTCTTTTTCGCACTCGTGCTTCGCCAGCACCAAAGCACAAATCCATTCGTGGCGACGACGAGGGCAGCACATTTAGGGGTGAAATCCAGCCATTTGATCGCTGCGGCTGTCATCGAAACGCCATAGCGGTCGGCGCATTGGCGCAGCAGCTCCAACGTCATCTCATCTCCGCCAACCTGAGCACGATAGTCGTTGATCGGCATGAGAAGGTAAGAGGCGAAGGCATCGGCCTCTTGTTCGATCTTTCGGCGGACGGCATCGCGATCAAGCCCCAGCACTCGCTCCTGCCCACATTCAAAACCATCGGGACTAAGTGCGCGGTGGACGAGGTAATGCCCCAGCTCATGGGCTAGGGTGAAGTTGATCCGACCAGCAGAAATGATGTTGGGATTGTAGAGAATGGCCCATTTTCCGCTTTTGCGTAGCGGAAACAGGGCACCCTCAAAATGATCGACCTCCGCCTTTTCGATCTTCTTGATGGGATCGGGAAAGCGCTGGGTATAGTCCATCGCGATCGTCACGACCTCAACCGGGAATCTTGGTCCCCATGCCTGGGTGAGGAAGTTCGCCCAAGCTATCGGTTGGGTCGGATCAGGCATTATTCGTCATCCAACACATCGAGGATGCGCTTCAACTTTTCCTTCACGTTCGGATCGGCTCCCTGGTATTTGCGATAAAACGCCTCGTCGAACTCATCGACGGTAGCATTGGTACGATCTTCGTCGGCCAGAAACTCTGGCGTGACGCCTAGCACGGCAGCGATGCGGTTCAGCTTTTCGCCGGATGGGCGGGCAACCGGCTTGTTCTCAATTTCCCAAATGTAGCTTTTACTGCTGCCGGTGGCCTGCGCGAGCTGGTCGAGGGTGAGACCCTTTTCCTGTCGCAGGTCGCGAACCTTACGACCCAAGGTTGATGACATGGTTTCTCCGTGAAAATTTGCCTGTTCGGTGCTACCATCACATTTCCTACTTGAACAGCGAACTCGTAGTTGCCATATATCCCGTGCCGGTAGTCCGAACTCCGCCGGCAACCCTTAGGTTGACGGGAGATTGAAGATGGCAGGTAAAAAAGGCGGCGGCGGACATTTCCGCAGCGCGATCAGCGGGCGCTTCGTGACAACGGGTCACGGCAAAGCAAGCCCCCGCACAACGGTCCACGAGTCCAATAGCTCGGGTGCCAGCTCGGGCGCGCATTTCCGCAGTGCAATCAGCGGTCGTTACGTGACGACCGCTCACGGCAAAGCGAGCCCCCGCACCACCGTGCGTGAAAGCTGAGGGAGGCTGATATGCAATTTGAAGGCGCTGTGCTCCGCGAACAGGGAGTTACGTTCGCGATCGTCGTCGTGAAGCGGCATGTCGTGGACAATCGGACCGAAGCTCAATCGGCGATCCGGTCATTCAGTCCGGTGTTCCCAGGCGTGCCGGTCGTGCTCATGGCGCAGGATTCGTCAGGGCGAGCGACCTATTTCGGTCGGCCTGACATTACGCGGTTCATGTCGCACGTGTCGCCCAGCCGCGTGCCCTGGAAACGTTACACTCTCAATTAGGAGCTACAATCATGGCCGACGTTCAAGTCACTTGTATTAACAAGCAGCCACGCAATAGCACTCATGAAGGTATTACCCATCTTGGGGGCAATGGCTGGAAGTGGACACGCAACGAGGTAATCCAGTCAATTCGCGGCAAAACGAATACATTCTTCACTCGCGTCAACGGCACACGCGCTGATATTGGCGTCGTTGATGGGCAGAACGGGCCTTACGTTCGCACCTATGCTGACGGGAAGTGGAACGATAATCTTCTCGCTTTGCCGGAATGTGCCTGACGGAGTTTAGACTCCTCTAGCGCTCGCCCCCCTAACGCACAGGCGCGACCCGGATCGTGCATCGCACCGTCTCACGCGTTCGGGCTGCGGCCTTGCTGCATCCTTCGATCGCCTCACGGTTGGCCGTCACGATCCTGTCGGCCCCGACGATGGCGCGGAACGCGGTCGGGCTGGCGCTCTGCATCATCCGCTGCCCTGCTTCCCAACGGGGAAGGTCGAGCGTCCTTGCCGCCATGCGCTCGGGCCATTGCCAGCTCGCCGGCGCGACCTCGCGCGCGACGAGGCCGGGCAGGACCGCCCATGCCAGGATGCCTATCGCCGCCCCGCCCAGCCCGAACCACAGCTGCCGGTTCTTCTGGTCGGCCCGCGTCCATGCCGATCCGGCGATGGCGCGAAGCTCGGCCATGACACGGGCCTTGTCCTCGCCGGCCTTGGCGAGCGCCGCCTGATCCTCACGCCGGGCAGCGTTGCCCGCTGCGGCGATCCGCTGCGCCATCTGCTCGGGGGTCATCGCCAGCGCCGGACTCCGCGCGATCACGTCGTTGATGACCGCGATCCGGTCCGCCGTGGCGTCCACGCCCTGCTGCATACGCCCCAGCGTCTCGGAATAGTCGGGCACGTCGATATGCGCCCGCTCGGCCGCCAAGCCCTCCACAGCACGGCGTAGCAACGCCAGCTCGCGGTCCTGGCCTTCGATCACGGCGCGCAACCGGTCGAACGCCTCCGCCGGATCGCCGCCTTCCTGAATATCGTCGTCCATCGTCACCTACCGGCTCATGCCACGGTCGCGGTCCCGCCCGATGCTGACCGACTGCGCCAATTCCTGCCCGATCGACCGGCCACGTTCCATGCTCAATGCCAGTTCGGGGGCGCGTCGCTGCAACACGGATTCGAGCTGCGGGTCGCGATGCAATCCGCCCGCGATGCCCTCCATGCGCTTGCCCAGCTTCTCCGCACCTGCATGGTCGCCGGCACGCTCCATGCTGGCGCGCGCTTCCATCATACCCTTCCACTGCTCCACGAACCGGCCGGCGCGCTTCTCCGGATCGATGCGGACCTGACGCTCTGCCTCCATCGCTTTGGCCGCGCCGCTGATGTTGCCCCCCGCGGCCTGCTCAATCAACTTCGGATCGCGCGACAATGCCGATGCGAGGTCGCGTGCGGCATGGGGCCGGACCTGGTCTAGCGCATCGCCGGCCTTCGCCAGCTTCTGTTCTTGGTGCGCCAGCACCGGCAACCCCTTGTCCTTCATCCGGTCTATATCGGCTGCGGCGCGCCCATAGCGTTCGATCGCGCGGGCCTGCG
>NZ_JBJDOM010000012.1:0-46554 GCF_044901155.1 Sphingomonas sp. NPDC079357 | reverse complement strand
AACACGCACACCCCCACCCCCCCGACCCCCACCCCCGCCCAGGCCACAGCCCCCACCCCCCACCACCACCCCGCCCCCCCCACCCCCCCACCCCCCCCCACCCCCCACCCCTCAGCGAATCACGCGGGCCCCCCCGCTTTCGACACGGCGTCCCTAAGCGGGCCTATCCCCTTTGCACTCGTCTTGCGCGTTGCGCCCCGATCGGGCGCGGTTTGGGAAGAAAGTCGTCATCGGCAGGTCTATGTTGCCCTAGTTTTCTTTACCGGGTAGATTTACGTCGAACAGGCCGGTTTGGCAACGCGAGCGGACTCGCATGGCGATGGGCAGGCAAATCTCCGTTTTCCTTGCGGTGATGTCGAGCAGACGTGCCTTTTGTCATCACGTCGAGATGACAAACGTCACTACGCGGCAGCCGCTTTGCCGATCACAATGACGGCTCATCTGCAAAGGGCCGTGTCATGCTTCTCGCCACTCTTTTCGCCGTTGCCGCAGCGCAAGTGGCGATGCCGGATTCGACACCATCCGGGGTCGTGGCCATGCCGTCAGAGAGCGAGCCACGGCGGATTCGAACGCCCGAGATGGTCGCGGACTTCTATCTTCCTGCCGCGTCCCGCCCTGTGCCGGCCATACTCCTGCTGGGCGGTTCCGAGGGTGGGCTGTCCAAAGGCGGCGCACGCGAGGCGCGGCTGCTTGCCGAACGAGGCTATGCGGTTCTGCACCTTTCCTATTTCGGCAGTCCCGGGCAGCCTGCCACGCTCAAGATGATCCCCGTGGAGACGTTCGACCGCGCGCTCGACTGGCTGAAGGCACAGGCCGAGGTCGCCGGAGATCGGATCGGCGTGATCGGCACCTCCAAAGGTGCGGAAGCCGCGCTGCTGGTCGCATCGCGCCGCTCCGATATCAGGATTACCGTGCTGGGTGTGCCGTCCAGCGTCACCTGGCCGGGGATCGACAATGCCAACCTGGTGACCGAAGCGTCGTGGAGCGAGAACGGCAAGCCGGTGCCCTTCGTGCCGTACGGATGGACCGGCGAATGGAAGGGCATTCACGCGCTATACGCCGATGGACTGAACGACGCCGCGGCGGTCGAACGTGCAAGCATCCCTGCCGAGCGGGTCAACGGACCGATCGTGATGGTCTGCGGCGAGCGCGATTCCCTTTGGCCCTCCTGCCCGATGTCGCAGGCGATCCAGGAACGCCTGCGGACCCGCAGTTTCACGCATCCGGTCACGTTGCTTTCGTATCCCGAAGCAGGCCACGCCGCGTTCGGACCGCCCGTGGAGGCCAGTGCGCAGAACGCCGCCATGCTGAGCTTCTTCGGGGGCACGAGTGCCGGCACGACCGCGGCACGTACCGATAGCTGGCCCAAAGTGCTGGCAGCGATCGACGCGGCCCTGAAGCGGAGCACCGCACGATGACCGCTCGTACCCCCGCAGCACGGCTGACCGGGGTGCGCAAGATGCTGGGACGCCGGCCCGTTCTCGAGGCCCTCGACCTGACGCTCGACACCGGCGTGGTCACGGCGCTGATCGGCCCCAACGGGGCCGGCAAGACGACTACCGTCTCTCTTCTCACTGGTCGGCTGTCGCCCGACGCGGGAACGGTCCGGCTGTTCAATCTCGATCCGCGCCGGGCCGAGGCCCGCGGCCGGATGGGGGTCATGCTCCAGGCGGCCGGCTTGCCGGACGTGCTGACGGTCCGCGAACTGGTCATGCTGCACACCGGCTATTATCATCATCCGCTCAGCCTGAGCGAAACGCTTTCGCTGGCGGGTCTGGCCGAACTGGCCGATTGCCGCTGCGGTGCGCTGTCGGGCGGGCAGGTCCGGCGCGTGCAGTACGCGCTCGCCATTTGCGGCCGCCCCGACCTGTTTGTGCTGGACGAGCCGACCGCCGCGATGGACCGCGAGGCTGCGCGTGGCTTGTGGCGTACCGTCCGTGGAGTCGCCGACCGCGGCGGCGCGGTGTTGCTGACCAGCCACGACCTGGCCGAAGCGGACGCGCTCGCCGACCGGGTGGTGGTGATGGCCGGGGGCCGGATCGTCGCCGACGATACGCCCGCCGCCATTCGTGCGCGGGCGGGAGGGTCAGTGATCCGCTGCCGCGGCAGAATGACGCCGGCGGTCGCGTCCGCACTGCCCGGTGCGCGCGAAGCGGCAACGGAGGGGGCGGAACTACGCATCGTCAGCAGCGATGCGGCCGCCACGGTACGCGCGCTGCTCGATGACGATCCGACCCTTTCCGCGCTGCGCGTCGCCGACGCCACGTTGGAAGACGCCATTGCCGCCCTGCTCGCACCCGACCGAAGGATCGCCGCATGACCGCCTACACTCTTCCCCCCGGCGTCTGGCGCCGCGAGGCCTTGGTCGAGGTAAAGCGCAGCCTGCGCCTACCCCAGTTCCTGCTGCCCACGGTGCTGACTCCTGCAGCGTTCTACGGCCTGTTCACGCTGGCAATCGCCAAGGCACCGAGTCCGGTCGCAGCTGCGGCGAGCCTAGCCGGCTATGGCGTGTTCGCGGCCATCGGCCCGGCGCTGTTCGGCTTCGGCGCGGGCGTGGCGATGGAGCGTGAACAGGGTCTCATCGAACTGAAGCGTGTCTCGCCGATGCCCGCCAGCGCCTACGTCATCGCGAAGCTCGCAGCCGCGGTGCTGGCCACGGCGATGGCGGTCATCGCGATCGACCTGCTCGCGATCGTCGCCGGTGTCCGGCTTTCTCCCGCCAACTGGGTGGCACTGA
This sequence comes from Sphingomonas sp. NPDC079357, assembly GCF_044901155.1. NCBI lineage: Bacteria > Pseudomonadati > Pseudomonadota > Alphaproteobacteria > Sphingomonadales > Sphingomonadaceae > Sphingomonas > Sphingomonas sp. NPDC079357. Next base: position 43,817 of record NZ_JBJDOM010000012.1, on the reverse strand, counting down.
CCGCACTCCATCTCGCCTCCGCCGTTCCCTTCGCGCTGATCGGCTTCGGGATCGGTATGCGGATGAGCGGAAAGGGCGCGGTGGCGGTCGCCAACGCCCTGTTCCTAGGATCGGCCGTGTTGGGCGGCCTGTGGATACCCTCCGCGATGCTGCCAGCGTGGATGCGCGGGATCGGTGAAGCGACACCGGCCTATCACCTCGGCCAGATCGCCCGGTCCATCGTTGGGGCCGACACGATCGGATCGCTGGAGGTGCATGGCGTGATGACGGTGGCAATGACCGGCGTGGCAGCCCTCTGGGCGTGGACAGGCTGGCGGCGGAGTCCGGCTTGACCCGTTCCATCGTCGCGATGGAAGGTGGCGGGATGCGGACGGCGAGCGAGCGTTGGTGGGACGGCCCCTGGCCCTGGCTGGTCTATCTCGTCTTCCTGCCCCTGCCGTGGCTGTGGCGAGCGCCCGATCTTGCGACGCTTTCCCTGACGGGGATAGGCCTCACGCTGTTCCTGCCGCTGTACTTCGCCGCGCATCGGGTCCGGGGAGTTCGGCTCATCGGGGCCACCGCAGCCATCACCGCCATCGGCATAGCCCTGGCACCGCTGCCGGTGGGCTGGACCGTGTTTCCCATCTACGCCGCTGCGGCGATCGGCCGTGCGCGTCCGCGGCAAACCGCGTTTGTTGCCATCGCCGCGATCGCCGTTGTCACAGCAGCAGCCGGCTTCGGTCTGTCACAGCCGACGCTCTGGTGGCTGCCCGGCGTCTTGCTGGTGGTCATGACCGGGAGTGCCACAGTGTCGCGCGAGGCCTTCTATGAGCGGGCGCAGGCTTTGCTGCGCACCCAGGAGGAGGTGCGCCGCCTCGCCGGCACCGCCGAACGCGAGCGGATCGCACGCGACCTGCACGACGTGATCGGCCGCACACTGACGCTGGTCGCGCTCAAGGCCGATCTTGCCGGCAGGCTGGTCGACCGCGATCCCGACCGCGCCAAGGATGAACTGGCCGCCATCGCCGGCGCGGCGCGCGGCGGGCTGGCGGAGGTGCGCGCGGCGCTCGCGGGCCAGTCAGGCGGCAGCCTGTCGCACGAACTGGCGGCATCGCAAGCCGCACTCGCCACCGCCGGCGTCGCCATCGAGCGTGTGGGCGATCCCGACCAGGTTGCCGATGGTGCCGGAGCGATCCTCGCCATGACGCTGCGCGAAGCGGTGACCAACGTCATCCGCCATGCGGGTGCATCGCAGTGCCGCCTCGATATTGCTTGCGGCGCGAACGGCGCAACGCTGACCGTGGCCGACAACGGCCGCGGCGGATCGTTCAGGGAAGGCAACGGGCTGACCGGCATGCGCCAGCGGCTCGCCGCAGCAGGAGGCGACCTTTCGATCGTCACCGATAGCGCGGGCACACAACTCCGTGCGACGGTGCCGGCATGACCCTGCCGTCGATCCGCATCGTGGTGGCGGAGGATCAGGCGATGGTGCTCGGCGCAATCGCCGCCCTTCTCGAGCTCGAACCCGATCTGGCCGTGGTGGCGTGTGCGACGAACGGCGATGCCGCGCTCGATCATGTCCGTGTGCTCCGACCCGACATCCTGCTGACCGACATCGAAATGCCGGGGCTGTCGGGTCTGGATCTCGCTCGCGCTGTTCGGGGCGAGCGGTTGCCGACGCGCACGATCGTGGTCACCACCTTTGCCCGGCCAGGATATCTCACCCGTGCGAGGGCGGTCGGGGTGCGTGGCTACCTGCTCAAGGACACGCCCGCCGATCAACTTGCCGCAGCGATACGCACCGTGGCCACCGGCGGACAGGTCATTCGCGCCGATCTCGCCGCAGCAACATGGGAGGCGGGCGACGATCCCCTGACCGACCGGGAGCGCGACGCGCTGCGCCTTGCCGAGCAGGGGCTGTCCAACAAGGAAATTGCCCGCCGCCTCGTTCTATCACCCGGGACGGTTCGCAATTATCTATCCGATGCTGCGGCAAAACTCGGTGCGGCCAATCGTATCGAAGCAGGCCGGGTCGCTCGGAACAATGGCTGGCTGTGATCGCCCGCTCAGGCTCAATGCGTCGGCGGATTAACAATGTGCGTCCGTCTCACCGATCGTGCGCTGCGTCTCACGGAATGCGCGTCGGGCGATCCTATCCGTCTCAAACAATGTGCCCCGGAAACCGCTCTTTATTGCGCGTTCAGCCGGGCATCATTGCAGGCCGCTACAGTTAGCAGGCGTGCAGCTGAAGAAGTCCGCCTGATCGGCGAGACTGGCGATCTCCTGGCACTCCAAGGTGGCGAGATCGTCAAACGAGACCGTCTGCTCCTCCGCCAGTCCGGGGAAATGGGCAAGACCGCCCTCGATGCACAAGCGGACCTCACCTTTTATCGTCTCGTCCAAGGCCTTGCCCTTCTGCATCAGATCACTCCAACTATGCTCCGGGCCTCGGTGGCAGCGGCGCATCGTACAGATTTATCCAGCGCATGCCCATGCGTTGCCATGCTTTAGGAGCAGAGCGCCTCACCATAGCACTTGTGCGACCTTGCCGTTCTGCATAATATCATATCTGAATTATTGAAGGTGTGCACACGTGCATATTATCACTCTTGCAGCTCAGAAGGGTGGCGTTGGCAAAACGACGCTCGCGGTGAATTTGGCGGTCGCTGCTGAAGCGGTCGGGATCAAGACGGCTCTCTTTGATCTCGACCCGCAGGAGAGCGCGACCGCTTGGAGCGAGCGACGAACGGCCGAGCTGCCGCACGTCGAGCCAATCAGTGCGAGACGCCTCGACCAAGCGATTGATGCAGCTGAGGCCAACGGCTTTGCACTTACTATCATCGACACACCGCCAGCGGCGGGCGCGGAAGCCGCCGCAGCGGCGCAGCGTGCCGATCTGGTCGTTATCCCCTGCCGTCCGTCATTGATCGATCTTGATGCGATCAAGCGCACGGCACAGCTTATCACCAGCACGGGGCGAACGGGCGTGGTCGTGCTGAATGCCGCCCCCCCTACCGCAACCACATTGCTGGACGATGCCAAAACGCTTGCCGAGGCAACCGGCTTACGGGTGGCGCGTGCCGTATTGCGGGAGCGCAGCGTCTACCGAGCGGCATGGCCTTACGGCTTGGGCGTCATTGAGCATGAGCCGAAAGGTAAAGCTGCCTTGGAAATTGCAGCCTTGCAGAAGCACATATTTGATGATGTGATCAATTGCACACCTGCAAATGTGAAAGCTTGATTATGGCGAAACGGACTTCCCTGTTGGGGCCGGCAGTAGCGGCACCCTCCCCTCGCGAACCCGAGCTGGAACGCCAGTCGGCTCCGGCGACCTTGCCGCCGAGTGCCGCACGATCAGGTGGCAAGCGACCGGGTAAGTATCACCTCGGGGCATATTTTGATCCTGCAGATCCCACGGCGGAGGCATTTCGCGTTTTGGCAGCGCGGACCCGGCGGAGTCACCAAGATCTCCTTGCTGAAGCGATCAGCGAACTGGTCGCCAAGTATGAAGCCGACAAGCAATTCGGCCGTGTGTGACGATGTGCACACCTGCAACAATGCAGGATGGCAGGATTGATCCTTCATGACCAAGCGCCAAAATCCCAACCCCGAATTTGATCTGTTCATCCCGTTGATGGGCGACCTCCCGCTGAAAGATCAGCGGGAGACGATGGAGCGGCCGTTCTTCTCGCTCCAGAAGCGCAAGCGGGTGAAGCCGATCGAATATAGCAGCCCGGACGGCGAGACGTGGGTCAAGATTGAGGCGATCCCCGCCTACGGCATGGCCACGATCTGGGACGCCGATATCTTGATATGGGCGGCGTCCACGCTCAATCGGATGCGGGAGCAGGGGGTCAACGACCTTCCCCGGACACTTAGAACTACGTCCTATGACCTGTTGCGGGCGATCAAGCGCGACACCAGCGGCCGGGCTTATCAGGAGTTGCAGGCTGCACTCCAGCGGCTTCAAACGACTTCCATATCGACCTCGATCCGCGCGCCCAAGCGGCGGACTAAGGCCGGTTTCAACTGGCTCGACAAATGGACGCTGGAGGTGGACCCGGACACTGACCAACCGCGCGGGATGACCATTACGCTGTCGGACTGGGTGTATGAGGGTATTATGGGGGAGCGGTCACTGCTCACCATGCACCAAGATTATTTCCTGCTGACCGGGGGGCTGGAACGCGCCCTGTATCGTATCGCGCGCAAGCACGCCGGCAATCAGAAGGGCGGGTGGACGTGTCGCGTCGAGGTGCTGCGCGACAAGACAGGCAGCGACAGCAAACCAAAAGAGTTCAACCGGATGCTGCGCAAAGTGGTGGAAGCCGACCAGCTCCCCGATTATGCGATGCACATGGCCGCAACAGCCGATGGCAGTCCTGCCGTGCTGTTTCGACTTCGGGGTGAAGCGGAGGCGCTGGCACTGACTGCCAAGTTGGAAGCCGAGCAAGAGCGGCGGAACCGATTCGATGCCGATCGCCGCCGCGCCGCCGAGGTGGACGACCTGATGGACAAGCTCGCCGGAGAACGCTGACTATCGTGGTATCACACACCGCAAGGCCCATCCGTATCAGAGGCGGAGGCGGGCAGCAGGCGTTGAGAGTGTGGATCGAGCAATAATCGACCCGCAAACAGGCAAGCGATCATCGTGGGATCACACACCCGGGCGTCGTGGGATCACACACCGCACTATCGTGGGATCACACACCGAATCACGTGGGATCACACACCGGGCAGATTCTCAAGGTATTACGAAGACGCGGTTTTTTGGCCGCTTTTCGACACTTAACCTTCTTAACGATTCCTATTTAACAGAATCACTTAACCCCAAGACCCGGCTCAAAAGGAAGGAAAGGGAATGCGGAATTGCCCCTTCGGCAATGGCCCTTCGTTACGTGCCGGCTACCGCCGTTACAGGAGCGGCCTGACGGCCGCAGGCTTCCGGGAAAAGCCAAGCCGATCCGGCGGTGTGTACCTGTCAGCGTGACGCCCGTTGAAAGGGCAGGGTGGGGAGATACCCCGAACCGATCGTCGGGTTCGCCGGTGTGTGCGATCATGCCGGACCGTAGAGGCCATCGAACGCGCGTTCGGTATCGTAGCAGATGTTCGCGACGTTAACCGCGTGGGCGTTATCGTCTGCAGATGCGCCTGGGCATCGCTTGGATGGGCGGTCCTGAGCTGTGATTACGAGCAGTCTTGAGAGAGAAGCTCGCCGAGCAAGGCCACCGGATCGACGCCGATCGCCAAGGCGACCGCGACATATTCATCCACGCTCAACTGCCGCTCACCGGTTTCGTAGCGCGATACATAGGCCTGCTGCCATCCGAGCCGCTTCGCGAGGTCGACCTGACGAAGCCTGGCGTCCCGCCGTGCCAGGGTCAGCGCAGCGACGATGCGGGCGTGCAGATCGGATGGGGCAGGGGAGGCGGGCACCCCGAAGCATCTAGACCGGCTTGAGAGATATACGGAAAGCGTATATCTTCTAGGTTTCCGATCGGGAGTGCTGACATGAGACTGTTCGAGCGCATCGCCACCTGGTTCGAAGGCTGGACGCTCCTGGCCCGCCCGGGGATCGGCAGCGACGGCACGGACATCAATCCGGCGACCGGATTACCTACAATCGCGGGAGCGGGGACCCCCGACGTCGCAGGCAATCCCTACGGTTCTACCCGTTCGCACGATTACGAATCCGACTGGCAGCGCCACGATCGTTGGGACAGCGGCGCTCATGACCATTTCCAGCATCACGACAGCTGGTCGGCGAGCAGCCATGATCCCTGGCGTGACTGAGCGCGTCCCGGTGGCCGACCGGCTGATTGCACGATGGGAGGTGAGCCAGCTGAACGTCGTGCCCTACGCGATCAGCGTCATGGCCTTCTTGCCGATGCTGATCATGACGATCGGTATCGCCAAGGCGATCGGCGCCAGACCGGCCGTCGTCGGACGAAGCATGCTCGTCCTCTGGGTGGCTCTGTTCGTGACCGAGATGGCGCGGGGGATCTGGACGTTGCGGCATCGTTACGCCTCACCGCGCTGGCTGCGGGCAGTTCATGCCGCGGTCGGTGACGACCTGGCTATTCACGCGCTCGCCGAGTTGATGCGCCAGCATCGGTACGAACCCGATTACGTCCTTCTGAGATCCGACATGACCAGCGCGGTCCAGCAGGAGCGCGCCAAGCGCAAGGACGCGGTCCGACGTTCCAAGGGAATCCGGATGATGGAGGAACCGGATCCTGCTTCCGGTTTGGAGGCGGAAGGCAGTGATCCCCGGATCGCCGAAGAGCAACGCGCCCAGGTCCGCGAGCGTCGTGCCGCTGAGAAGATCCTGGCAGCGGCAGCGCCGGTGACAGGCGATATGTCCCGGATCTCCCGCTGAACCCGCTGCCGCACCGCCCAGAAGGCGGTCCGGGTAAAATGACAGTTCGCTTGCTGGCCGGCTGACACGCCGGCCCGGGTGCCCCGCCGAAAGCCGGAATGAATGCCGGAGCAGCACGGCATCAGCACCGCAGCGTCTGGACCATGCAGGGAAGGAGCACACACCACGCTATGGATAGCGACCGTGTCCACACCATAAAATCTCGTGTTCTCAGAGCTGTAGCAGGATATTGGCTGTGCTGCGGGTTCCGCGAAAGCTGCCCCGTGACGTGCTACAAGGGCGCTACAGCGCTACGGAAGCCGTGATTTGCCGGGCTGCGCAGCGACATGAGGATCGCAAGCAAGCGACCCGTGCACTGCTCCCCTTGGAAGCACGGGTTCATCTCTCGTCGGGCGTCATGGACAAGACCGGTGCGTCAGCAGCGGCGGATGTCGGGTTCAGCGGCGCGTGCTTGCTACCGCGCGGTCAGGACGTACCGGGTGGCCGTGCGCGGAAGCGGCGCGGGTCGAAGAACCAGATCAGCATGACCGCGCCGGTGACAGCTGCGGCGATCCAGCAGGCAGCCGCGAGGGCAGGGGCATAGCCCAGCAGACGGGCCGCCAGACCTGCCAGCAGCAGTCCTGTGCACAGCGCCGCTAATCGGCGCACGACCGGCCAGTTGCGTCGCTTGAACCCGACCCGCCGCGTCTCGGCCGTCCAGGCCGCCAGCTGTTCCTTCGAGGGTCCGCCCATCTTCAGTCCCCCAGCGACAAGGCGAGTAGCGTGCCGCGCAGCTGCTTGCGGGTAGCGGCTCCCGCCTCCGCGCCTCCGTCGTATAGCACGCGCGCGAGCGCCTGGCTGCGTTCGTCAGGCAGCTTCAGCCCGACGTCCCTGCAGACGGCGTCCACGTCGGCTCGCAGGCGGTCGAGCCGGTCCCAGTCGACCGGCCCGTAGTAGCTCCGGGGCACGGTGTCCTCGCCCAAGATCACCCATTCGGGATCGACGTCGTAGTCGCGCCGGAGCTTCGCCATTAGGGCGACCGGCGGCTCAGCCCCGCCCAGTTCCCAGCTGACCAGTGCGCGCTTCGAATAGCCCAGCGCCTTTGCAAACGCGTCCTGACCCAACCCGGTCCTGAGCCGTACCGCCTTGATCCGTTCGCCGATGGTAGATGCGCCGCTCACGTCGCCATGGCCTGTTGTATTATCCTGCTCACTATGGCGCAATAGTGCCACTATGCTATCATGGCACGGGAGCGGTGCCGGCGACCAGCATTACGCCGGACAGGGGCAGGAATTTTATGGGCGGTCAGGTCAATGTGCGCCTCGGCGACGACGACGATGCGGACCTCACCCGTTGCGCGGCCGAGCGCGGCGTCGAGCGCGCCACCTTGGCCAAATCGTTCGTTCGGGAATGTCTCGATGCGTGGCGGGAGGGGCGGGCCGTATTCGACCGGCCTGAGCAACTAGGCCCCGGTGACGTCGTCGCCTTCGGCGCTAGGCTGGACAAGGCGGTCATGGAGATCGACCGCATCGCCCAAGCCTGGGCAGCGCATGAGAGCGACATGCACAGGCTGGAGCGCGAGGATCAGCTGGCGCTGACGCGAGCCCGGACCGAGTTCATCAAGGGCATGCCGGAGCGCATTACCGCCAGCTTCAATCCGATCAGGGCGGAGATGCGGCTGCTTGCCGAGCGGATCGACAAGCAGCCGCGTCTGGATGCCATCGACGAACGGCAGCGCGACCACACCGAGGCGTTGCGGGAGAACACCGCCGCCATCAGGAGCCTCGAGCAGCAGCCCCGGACGAAGGTCAGCTACACCGTCTGGGACAGGGACTGGTCGGGTCGCAAGGTCGGTGCGGCGCTGTCGATCGTATGGTTGCTCTGCGTCGGCAGCTACTTCCTTGCGGCGATGGCGCTGCCGCCGTCGTGGTTCGCGGTCCGCTCGGCTAATTTCCTGCTGGGCGGCGGGGATCAGGCGGTCTGCGCGCTCGTGAATTACCGGCTCGCGACCGACAGCTGCCGGACGCAGTTCGAGGGCAAGGCAGGCAAGATTGTGGTGCGGGCGAGGCCCGGCACGTCGCAGGGCCGACAATGATCTCGGTCGCTGCGGTCGGTTCGGCCTCCGACGCAGCCGCCTATTACGCCCAAGACAATTATTACACCGCCGATCAGGCAGAAGGGACCAGCGCCTGGGCAGGCGAGGGGGCGGCAGAACTGGGTCTGTCCGGGCCGGTCGACGCCGAGCGGTTCGAACAGGTGCTCACCGGTGAACTCCCCAACGGTGTCGTGCTGGACGCCAAACGGGGTGGGCACCGGGCGGGCTGGGACCTCACCATGTCCGTGCCCAAGTCGGTGTCGATCCTGGCGCTGGTGGGCGGTGATGCGCGATTGGTGGTCGCGGTACGGGAATCGGCCGCCTCCACCCTTGCCTGGACGGAGCGCAACATCGCGGAAGGGCGGGTCTGGAACGGCAGGGGACAGGCGCCCGAGACGACCGGCCGCTTCGTGGCCGCGACCTTCCTCCACGACGTGAACCGCAGCGGCGAGCCGCAGCTCCACGTTCACAACGTCATCGCCAATGCGACCCGCACCGCCGACGGCAAGTGGCGGGCGCTGCACGCGGACCAGCTGTACGAGCGCCAGCACGTCATGGATGCGGTGTTCCTGTCCGCGTTGCGCAGCCGGGTCGAGACGCTCGGCTTCGCCACCATCCCCCGGCACGACGGCCGCAACGGCGCTTTCGAGATCGCCGGCGTGTCGCGTGCGGTGGTGGAAGCATTCTCCGGCCGCTCGGCCGAGATCGATGCGTACATCAAGGCGCGCGGATTGGAGAACACTCCGCAGACGCGCGAATATGCGGCGCTGGCGACCCGCGACCCCAAATCAACCGATCTCGTGCCGGAGCAGCGCGCGGAAGGGTGGCGGCGGCTGGCCGCGGAGAAGGGGCTGGATCCGGCAGCGTTGGTGAAAGGTGCGCTGGCGGAGGCGGGGCGGGGGCATGATGTGTGGACGCGCACGGTGCGGGGTGTGCGCGGGATAGGCGAGCGCGGTCTTGCTATCGCCGGCCGCATGGGGCTGACCCCGCGCGACGGCGATCCGCTGGTCCCTGAGCGACTGGGACGACTGGAGCCGCGCGCCTATGCCGCGGCGCAGGCGGTCGCATCGGCGGTGCGCGACCTGGGCGAGCGGGAGGCGGCGTTCGACCGGCTCGAGCTCATCCGCGAAGGCCTGTCGCGCGGCGGACCGGTGACGGTTGCCGATATCGAGGCCCGGCTGGCGCTGCTGCAGGCGAAAGGCCTGTTGCTCGGCGACAGCGATCGCATGGTGACGACGCAAGGTGCGGTACGGCTGGAGCAGGCGTACCTTGCCACTGTCGATGCGGGGAAGGGGCAGTCTGCCCCGATCGTTCCGCCGGTCGATGCCGCAATCCGGGTGCAGGAGGCGGCGCGCGAGTTGGGGCTTCATCGCCTCAACCCGGGTCAGGAAGCTGCGGCCGTGCTGATGCTGTCCTCGTCCGACCGGGTGGTGAACGTGCAGGGCGGGTCGGGACGCGGCAAGTCGACCGCGATGGCGCCGGTGACGGCAGTAGCGAGGGCAGAAGGACGGGCGGTGATCGGGCTCGCCATCGCCAGCGTGAAGGCGAGCGACTTCGGGCGCGACACCGGCGCGGACGTGAGCACGGTCGCCCGCTTCCTGGCGCGCCATGCCCGCGTGATCGACGGCACCGCCCGACCGGAACAGGTCGCGCGCGTGAAGGCGGAGCTGTCGGGTGCGATCGTCATGGTCGAGGAGGCCGGACAGCTCGGTACGCGCGACATGGAGCGGATCGTGCGGCTTGCCAACATCACCGGCGTCGCGCGCGTCGTGCAAACCGGCGACACCCGCCAGCTGACCGCGATCGCGCCCGGCAAGCCGTTCGAGGCGAGCCAGAAGGCCGGCGTCGCCACGGCCCATATCACCGAGAATCTGCGTTCTCGGTCCGATCAGATGAAGGCGGTCACCGCCGCGCTCGACCGCGGCGATGTGTCGGGTACGTTCGTGATCCTCAGGCCCGCGACGACCGAGGTGCCGGGGAACGCGGTGGCGACGACGGCCGCGGCGCGTTGGGCAGCGCTGCCGCTAGGCGAACGCGACGCCACCCTCCTGCTGACCGCCGGTCGCGCCATGCGCAGCGAGGCCAACCAGGCGGTACAGGCCGAGCTGAAGGCGAGCGGCGAGATCGCCGCCACGGGCAAGTCGTTCACCGTGCTCGACCGTGTCAACGCCACCAGGGAGGGCGCGCGACTGATGCGCGCCTATCGGCCCGGCCATGTGGTCGAGGTCCGCACGAACCTGCCCAGCCAGGGCCTGGTTCGGGGCGACCGTGGTGTCGTGACCGGCGTCGAGGGCGACCGGGTGCGGCTCGGCATGGCGGACGGTAGCGAGAAGCTGTTCCGGCCCGGCCGGTTAGCCAGGAACCTCGACCGCGATGCCGTGTCGATCTTCGCAGTGAAGGAGGTCGAGCTGCACGTCGGTGATCGCATCCGCTGGAGCGACAACGACCGGACCCGCGGACTCGACAACGGTGCGATGGCGCGGGTCGAGGAAGTAGGGCGGGGCAGGTTGGTCGTGTCCTCCCTCGTCGACGGCACAGTGCACGAGATCGCGTCCGGCGATCATATGGCCGAGCGACTGGACCTTGCCTATGCGATCAACGTCCATGTCGCACAGGGGGTCACCACCGAGCACGGCATCGTGGCGATGCGCTCGTCGGAACGCAAGCTGCTGACCGAACGGTCGTTCCTGGTCGCGCTCACCCGCGTGGCGGACAAGGTGGGACTGGTGCTCGACGACGGGCGGAAGGTCGAACGGCACGTCACCCGCAACACCGGCGACAAGACCTCGGCGCTTGATGTGGTCGAGCGTGGCCAGGCGACCGACGCCATCCGCCTGCCGGATGCGGGCTCCCCGCTCGACCGGGCGCTGGAGCGTTACGCCCAGTTGTTCCTGGCGGCTGAGCGAATGCGCGAGGACGGGCGGGAGCTGTCGCCGTCCAAGGTGCGCGAGCTGGACGCGGCCTCGGCCGCGCTCGACCGGGTCCGGCCCTATGCGGCCGAGGATCTGCGGATCGTGCTGGACCGCAGCGCCGACCCGGTACGGGGTCTGGAGCAGATCGCTCCGGGAGAGTTGCGGCAGGTCTGGGCGGAGGAGGGGCAGGCGCGTGCCGATCCTCGCGCCTATGCCGACCGGTTCGTTGCCGACTGGCGGTCGGCGTCGGGCGACCGGGGTGCGGGCAAAACGCCGCGGATCGAAGACCGGGCCGAGCGCCGCCTCGAGCGTCTCGAGAACCGCATGACGCGGCAGCCGGCGCTGGAGAAGGCGCTCGACGCCCGCATCCCCGAGCGCCAGCTACGCCTCGACGGCCCCGGCATGGGCGGAGGTGGCCGCGAACGGGACTACGGTATGGAGATGTAAGCCGAGGTAGAAAGTTGTGTTTCGCGTGTGTCCCGTTTGCCGGGCTTCACTCAGTCTTCCGCAGCTTCCGTCCTGTCGAGTGCGACAAGGCGCTCATACTCTTCGACCGGCACGATGGCGATCATCGGCGATCCGTCGCGTTCGACTGCGATCGCACCTTCGGCTGCCAGCGCAAGGCATTCACGGACCTGGGCGGGTGTGCGGGGAAAGGGGACCGTGCGCATGGCCGTATCATATCACTCCGCGAGAATCGTAACTAGGGCTGCGCTACGTCAAACACCCAATCAGGCGGTGCTGATGAAGGCAGCTATCTCGAATGATATAGCAGCGGTGAGGCTGGCGAGATCACCGATTGGATCGATACGCATTGCGCGCCGCGGCTGGTCATGGCCGATGGCAGACCGCACGGCTTGAAACGCTCCTCGGAAGAACGTAATGTGAACGAATGATACTGATAATCTTCGCCGGTACCCTTTGAGCGATCGCGATGTATTTTTGAGAGAGTACACCTCAGCACTTGCTGAGGATGGTGCTTCGGTTCTTGTCGGTGCCGGCACTTCCATGGCCGCGGGGTATCCCTCGTGGAAGGGCTTGCTGCAGGAAATTGCGGGTGATCTCGGCCTCGAAATTGAGGACGTCGACGATCTTACGGCAGTTGCTCAATGGGCGATTGGTGCGGATCATTCGAACCGCACGACCGTACTAAATGCCATACGGGAGCAGATCGAGCCGGATCATGCCATCCCCTCGGCGTTGCTGTCGCTGGCAAGGCTGCCGATCCGCGAGGTGTGGACGACGAATTACGACCGGCTGATCGAGCGTGCGTTCGGCGAGCTTGGGCGCCCGGTTGATGTTCGGGCCAACCAGGAGCAGTTGGCACTGCGCAAGCGCCGCGCGGGAGCGGTCCGCATTTACAAGATGCACGGGACCATCGATGCAGTTGATGATCTGGTAATTTCCACCGAGGATTACGAACTGTACCGGCAGCGGCGCGGTGCATTTTTGGGTCTGCTGCACGCTCATCTGACAGGAATGACCTTCCTGTTCGTGGGTATGAGCCTGACGGACCCGAACGTCCGCCACGTGCTTGCCTTGCTGCGTGAGCATTTTCCAACGACCCCGCCCCGACACTTCATGATCGCACGGCGGCCACAGCGGGCGGATTTTGGGTCTGATGATGCCCACGCCGCCCGGTTGAAGCGGCATGACTATTGGGTGCGCGACTTACGACGCTATGGTCTTGTCGTCGTCGAGATCAATGCGTTCGCTGAAATTGATGAATTGATGGATGAACTCGAACGGCGTGTGGCACGTCGTCGGATATGGGTGTCGGGTAGCTGGCCGCTCAATGCCGGTGATTCTAGCGCGGGGTTCGTTCACGATGTAGCGCGCGCGATCGGGCGTAGGATCGGATCGACAGATCTTTTCATGCTATCCGGGGCCGGGCTGTTGGTCGGATCAGCTTCGCTGTCAGGGTTCCTCGAAACCATGCAGGGGCGCGGTGAGTGGGACTTTGATCGGCGGTTGGTTGTTCGTCCCTTTCCGCAACCGGTCGGTGACGCTGAGCCGGATCGTCAGCATTGGGCAGAGCTGCGTGGTGAGTTGGCGCGCTTGGCGGGTATCGTGGTTTTCGTTGGCGGTGCGAAGATCGAGTCCGGCGAACTGGTGTCTGCCACCGGTGTGTTCGAAGAGCGCGCCCTCGCCGATGGTAGAGGTGCATTTCTATTGCCTGTCGGAGCCACCGGAGGCGCTGCCTCGGTTATCGCCAATGGGTTGCTGACATCAGCCCTTCCGTCGACTGGCAGTAATGCCCGGCGCCCCACGGACGATGAGTTGCGCATATTGTCAGACGCCTCGGCAACGCCAGATCAACTCGCTGATGCGGTTTTGAAAATCATTAAGCGGATCGCACGCTGAAAAATCGTTTGTGATGAACATCTGGGAGAACGGCATTGGCGAGGCGGGTATTCTTCAGCTTTCACTTCACGCGAGATGCATGGCGCGTGTCGCAGGTCCGCAATGCCTGGATGTTGCCGGGAAACCGTGATTCCAACACCATTGTCGATCATGCGTCGTGGGAAGAAATCATGCGCAATGGCCCGCAGGCGATCCAGAACTGGATCGATACGCAGATGAACGGCAGTAGCGTGGTAGCGGTACTGATCGGTCGCGATACGCATATGAGGCCGTGGGTGGAGTATGAGATCCGCAAGGCCCACCGCGAGGGACGCGGCATCCTTGGTGTGCACTTAGCTGGCATGAAGGATAGTAACGGCACCGTTGATCCGGCCGGGGCCGATCCGATCGCAAAGCTTGCGCTTACCGATCGCGGGACTGTCAGGAATTTTGTGCGAGAGGCCGGTTACCGTCATTAGATGACGAAGCGCTCACCGAAGATTACGGCGAACTGACTTTTGGCCTCACCCCATTCGCGCGGTGGGCGCTTCCATTCGTCCGCCGCGTGATTGAGCACGAGATATAACAGCTTCATCGCGGCATCGTCACCGGGGAAATGGCCGCGGGTACGGACGGCACGGCGAACCTTCGAATTCAGGGCCTCGATGGCGTTCGTAGTGTAGATGATCCGGCGGACGCCCTCGGGAAAGGCGAAGAACGGGATCACCTGGTCCCAGTGTCGCCGCCAGCTTATGGCGATGGCCGGGTGTTTCTGGCCCCAGGGGCCTGCCTCGAACGCCTCCAGCGCAGCCATGCCGGCCTCGGGCGTCTCGGCACGGTAGACGCCGCGCAACGCCTGGGCGATGAACTTGCGCTCCTTCCAGGACGCAAAGCTCATGCTGTTGCGGATCAGATGGACGATGCAGGTCTGGACGATGGCCTCGGGGAAGACAGCGTTGATCGCCTCCGGGAACCCCTTCAGGCCGTCGACGACGGCGATCAGGATGTCGGCGACGCCGCGGTTCCTGAGCTCGTTCATAACGCGCAGCCAGAATTTGGCCCCCTCGGTCTGCTCGATCCAGATGCCGAGCACCTCCTTGGTCCCGTCCGGCTGAATGCCCAGCGCGATGTAGACCGCCTTGTTGCGGACGAACCCTTCGTCGCGGATCTTCACCCGGATCGCGTCGAAAAACACCAGCGGATAGCAGGCGTCGAGCGGCCGACCCTGCCATTCGGCAACCGCCTCCAGCACCGCATCGGTGACGGTCGAGATCAGGTCCGGCGAGACGCCGATCCCGTACAGCTCCTCGAGGTGCCCGCGGATTTCGCGCACCGTCATCCCGCGCGCGTACATCGAGACGATCTTGTCGTCGAAGTCGGGGAAACGGCGCTGGTATTTGGCGATGAGCTTCGGGTCGAACGTCCCCGCCCGGTCGCGTGGCACGTCCAGCGTCACCTTCGACGTGCCCGTCAGCATCGTCTTCCTCGATGACCCGTTGCGCCGGTTGATGGTGCCTGCGGCGCCTTCGCTTTCCAGATGATCGTCGAGCTCAGCCGACAGCATCCGCTCCGACAACGCCTTCTTCAGCTCGTCGAGCAGACCGTCCTTTGCAAACAGCTCCTGCGGGTCACGACCAGCCAGAAGCTGGTCCAAAACGTCCTTGTCGATTGCCATATCGATGGTCCCTTCCATTCCATCCTATGGCCTCCCGCACAAAATTCCTGACAGTCCCACCGATCGGTTCGGGACCAGAGTAACTTACCCTACTTATTCCTGGTTGCAGGGTGACGGCAGAAAGAACTTTTCGTCGTGGGTTGAAGCCGCTGCCCAGCGCGCCGGTCGTTAAAGGCGAGATCGATCATGTCCTACGTTACCGAATCTGAGGTCCGGGCTGCCGCTGCTCGTGCGAAAGCAGCTACGTTCAAGTCCGCGGGCATTTTGTTGCGCGAATCGCGTGACACATACCAATCTTCATTCGATGTATTCCTGTCGCATTCTTTCATGGATCAGGAACTTGTCCTAGGAGCGAAGCAACTGCTCGAGGAAAAAGGGTTGTCCGTCTATGTCGACTGGATCGACGATCCGCTGCTAGATCGTACCGCCGTAACGCGGGCGACCGCCGAGAAGATCAGAGGGCGGATGCGGCAGTGCCGGACGCTGCTCTATCTGCATTCGGCGAATGCCACCAAGTCTAAGTGGTGTCCGTGGGAATTGGGCTATTTCGATGCCTTCACCCATCCGTCCCGGCGCGTTTTCATTTTCCCCGTCACCGCTGCGGATCGATCCTATACGAGCCAGGAATATCTCAATCTCTATGATACGGTCGACATGGCTTCGATCGGCGTGGCTACACGCAGGCGCGATGATATCAGGGTCAAGGGCGCAGATAGTAGCTTCAGAGCGTGGAGCGTTGCCGCCTGATCGATCATTCCTTGAGCTTTTCGGCGACCGCGAACGCGGCATCAGGAGGCGGGTAGAGTCAGCTATTTTTGCCATGGCGCACACGGGTCGCCATTATCGGAGGTAGAAAGGTCTACCTTTCTTCCGCGCGATCGAATGCCAATGCGGCATGGTAGGTAATGGGCGATGGACACGCTTGAACCCGCCGCTCGATCAGAACGTATGCGCCGAGTCCGCGGCAAGGACACTCGGCCGGAAATAGTGGTGCGGCGGTTAGCCCATCGGCTCGGCTACCGCTTCCGTCTTCATCGCCGCGATCTACCCGGTAGCCCCGACCTGGTGTTCCCCGCGCGCCGAGCGGTGATATTCGTGCATGGATGCTTTTGGCATCAGCACGACTGTCCGCGCGGATCACGCCGCCCTTCAAGCAACGCGGCATACTGGCACCCCAAGCTCGCCCGGAACGTCGAGCGGGATGGAATGGCGCGGCAGCAGCTCGAAAACGAAGGCTGGCGCGTCCTGGTGCTGTGGGAATGCGAGATGCGGGATGCCGACCAGCTATCACGCCGTCTGGTCAGCTTCCTCGACGGTTAAGCACGCCGGATCGGCGCCATGTCCGACACCTTCTGGACCACGCCAGCACGCCGGATCGTGGTGCGCCGCATGAGGTCGGAGCCGCTTTGCAGCAGCTCGAAATCCACATGGTTCAATTCAGCATCGTTGCCTTTGAAGCAGCGGTGGAACGCCAACAGCAGCTCCACCGCTTCGATCGGCTGAGCTGAAGCAGCGGGGGCGGCGCTGGACGGCACGATGCTTGGAAACAGGTAGGTGCAGGCCGGCGGAACGCGAAATGGGCCAATGTCGGTGAGCCGTGCTCCATCGTCACCGGCGACCTTGGGACATGGGCGGCCGATCGTGCCGCACACCATGTCCCAGACGATCAGGCCATCAACACGCTGGTTGCGGGAGATCATCTCAACGCTCAAGCGCGTGTGGATCCCCGACCAAGCATTGCGACGTGGATCGGCGCCGAGGTTGGTGCAGATGCTCCAAATCACAAACTCGTCGGCATCGGCCGGCCGCTCGAATATGTTGGTGTTGTTGCCGTCTAAGCAACCCTTGAGGTCGATGACGGCAGTGCGACCTGATGGAAGCCGGACCCGATAGTCGTTGCGGCTGGAATCGTCGGTGAGATCCCACCCGGCGATAAAGCCTTCGTCCTCCATGTGGTTGAGGACGTGCTGGACGAACTCGCGCTTGGTGCGCATCGTCGCGGAGAATTGCCCTCTCACCCGCTCGACGGCACCACGGAACAGGCCCGAATTGTAGAAGTCACGTTCGTCCAGGCCATGATCACCGAGCCGGTGCGCCTCGGTTTTCAGAACCTCGGCGAACCGCTCGATTTGCGCGCGCAGATCGCTGTTCTGCTCGCACGGTATGACGCTCATGCAGCAGCCCGTTCGGCAGCCTCCGCCATGCCCAACAGGGGCTCTAGGATATGGTGGGCGAGGTGCCGAACAACCGGCACCGCCACCCCGTCGCCGGTCAGGTGGTATGCTTCATTGTAGTTGCGCGGCAGCTTGTAGTCATCGTCTAGACCCATGAGACGCGCTGTCTCGCGCGCGGAGATCAGTCGCGACCGCACTTTCGCGCCATCAATGACGACGATCACTTGGCGGCTGGAGCCGCCGGCGGGCGTGCGTAGGCAGCCAGATACGTCGTCGAAACGAACTTCGGCGCGTTGCACCTTTTTGCCTCCCTCAACTCGCGTGCGCTTGTAGACGCCTCCGACCATGCGGCGCCCTGCCCGCTTGGCGGCGTTCACCTTGGCGAGGTTGATGGGCGACATCATGCCGAGGAGCTGCTGCGTTTCCGCAGACGTGTGCCAAGACACGCTCGACGGGTTCTCCTCGATCATGCTGGCGAACGTCGTGTTGCGTCGGTTGGGCGTCGGCATGTTCCACCACAACATGCCCTGTCGCAGCTCGGCCGGCAGCCGCTCGACTGCGCTTTGCAGGCCCCGCGTATGGAACGGCTCAATCGGCCCAGGCGCGAGTAGCGTCGAGTCGACTGTCACGTCGGCATGGACACCGATCACGAATAGACGAGGACGGGAGTGCGGAAGGAAGAGATCCGCGTTGATGACCAAGGCGCCGCAGCGGTAGCCCGCGTCCGCGAAGGTCTGGCAGATCGCCTCGAAATCCTTGCCCTCATGCGAGGTCAGTGTGCCGCAGACGTTCTCGAGCGCAATCAGCTTGGGTGCCCTTCCGTCCGCGATGAGGCCACGGATCACGTCCCAGAACGGGTAGAAGGTGCCCGAGCGCTCTCCGCGCAGCCCCGCCCCGCCCCCCGCCAGTGACAGGTCTTGGCAGGGGAATGAACCCCATACGAGATCGGCCACGCCGGGCAGCTTGGCGGCGGTGATTTGCTTCACGTCACCGACCGTCAGCTCGCCGCCCATGCCCCAATTTGCTTGGTAGGTGAGCCCCTTCTTATGGTCGAAGTCGTTGGCGAACAGGCAGGTCCAACCCGCCCCCAGGCCAGCGCGCGCCATGCCTCCGCCAGCGAAGAACTCGTAGAACTTAGCCATTAGCGACCCGCCCTTCCCCGTGGCGATCGTTGGCGCTCGTCTCGCGCGCCAGCTTCTCCGCGACGGCTTCGGTGATCCAGGTGTTGCGCGAGACGTTGCCGAGGCGATCGGCGCGCGCCGCGTCGATCAGAGCGAACGTCTCGGCCGATAGGCGGAGGTTGATGCGATCGAGATCGCGCACAGTGGCGGGCTTGGAAGACGTAGTCATGGCGCCATTGTGGCGCCACATTTTGACCTTGTCCAGTATGTTCTACATGTGTTCCTAATTTGCAAGGCCGATCGGGCTCGCGCCTATTCCCCTGCCGAGCTATATGTCACTGAAACGTGGAGCGTGCATGGACGGTCGGAATCCAGACGAGATCAACTTCCCTCCGTTTGAAACGGAGGATTTGCGTAAGAATCTCGCACGTTATCTTGATAGTGCCTTCACCGCCGAAGGAGCTGCCGCTGCGTCGAAAGTCGGCAACTTCAAGTGGGGCGTATACGCCTTCTTCGATTATGACGGGGAACCGATCTACGTCGGGCAAACTAACGAGCAGCTTCGCACTCGCATCCGGCGCCATCTGACCAATCAACGCACCGATGCCGTTGCTATGTCTGTGCTTGACCCTTTCGAGGTGTACGAGATCGAGGTTTGGCCGCTTCCGGCCCTACAAGAGGTGTCGAAGCCGAGAAGCAAGACGGACGCGCGTTGGGCGGCATGGGAGTCGGCCGTCGATCAACTCAATGCACTGGAGCGTAAGGTTTACGATCAGGCGATCGAAAAGAGCCGATTCAAAGCTATCCTGAACGAGAAAGACCCACCGCTGGCGAAGGTCGAGATCGAGGCACCGCCATCGTTCAGGGGACGCATCGTTTCTGATGAGGTGTTCGCGATCCGCTCGCACCCTGATTTTAGGATTGCCCGACGTGCGCTCATCATCGCCAGACTTGCCCAGGTCATCGCCGAGCGAAAGGTTCAAGGTGGATTGCGGCGGGTCATGCTGATCCAGGCAAAGCGCCTGCAATGGCTTGCCGATCGACGATATCAGGCCCTGGGGGGCGCAGAATCCGTGGAGCGGGAAGATGGCGCCGACACCGACGAGTAGCTCATCGCGGGTGCCTGCGTGTCGGCGCTCCCCCTCGCCTGCTTCTAAGCCGCAACCTTTGTTGCGAAGATGCAGGGCTCCACATCGGCAGGGGCTGCCAGGATAGGCCACCAGAACTTATGGCCGCTCCAGCCCTGCTCCTTAGTGCCTTCCTGTTGTAGCAGCACCAGCGCCGGTTTCGAGCGTCCAGGGTCCATCACGGTTGATCGAAGCGCGGTGCCCAAGATCGAGCGGCCGGACTTGTCACCGGAACCCCCTTTGGTCAGCCGACGCCCTGTTTCTGCTAGCACGACCAGGTTGCCGTCGCCGCCGTCGCGAACGTCGGAATAATAGTCGATCAGGCCGCGCATGGCGTCCCACTCGAACTCCGTGTCGTCAAACTCCATCGTCTCCTCGATGGCGTCGATAATCTCGATCGCGCGGGCGCGGTCCAGCTCGGCGAAACCGGCGGCGTTGATCCATCGAGGATCAATTAGCGCATCGATCTTGGCCTGGGCCGCGGCCATTGCCCGACCGCGGATCGTCTGGAACCCAGTGGGCAAAACCATGCCGTTCGGTCGGACCGGCACCACCGAGCTGAGCATCACCTTATTGGGCGCGCACGGGCGCACCCGCTGCAAGGGGTCGGTCTGAATGAACACGACGCCGCGGTCGTGGGCGCCCGTCTCGAAAGCTTCCCGTAGCGCGTTCTCAAAGCCGTTGATCGTGAACAGCCGATCATACACCCCTTGCGACGTGTAGAACCTCGTCACCGCCAGATCGGGCCGTGACCGGTTGCCATACATGCGTGAGTGCTGAAGCACGGTATCAGCCTGCATCGTTCGGGGGTTTCGGCCGTAGTAGAAGGCGATCAGGTTCGGGATGGTGATGCCTCGGTCGAGGATATTGCCGCCGACATAGATATTAAACGGCGTGCGCAGCTTCAGCTCGGCTTGCGTGTCAAGCAGCGCCATCACATCCTTGTCGGAGTTCACCGTCTCCCGCACCACGTCATCGCTTTGCAGCGCATCAATAAAAAGTTCGAACGCCTCTTGGCGCGAGGGCATACGACCCTTGTCGGCGCTGACCGACGTATCGAGGTCATCATAAGCCGCATCGAACAGTGGCCGCAGCGTCTCCGGATCGTTTTCCGCGTGATCCAAGATCGCTTCGCTAATCCATTCGATCACCTGATCCTGCCAAGCGTGCGCCGCCTTCTGCGTATCGTTGTGGATTATCATCGCGTACTTGCGCTTGCGCTCGCCGGCCTCGTGCTGCTGCCAGCGCCGCACGCACGCGGCCAGGACGAAAGTGATGATGGCGCGCCGAAGACCGACGGTGTTGGGACTGTCCAACACCGAGTTCGGATGAATGCGTCGCTTGTCGGGGCGGCGAAGCGCATCCTGCTCCAAGTCGCTGACCGTTACGATGAGGTGGTGACGCGGATCGTCGGTATCGTGGCCACCAAAATAATCGTCGCCTCCGACGTAACCGCCGTGGATCGGCAGCAGTTCGGTAAACGCCGGCTTTTTGGGTTTGAACACGAAGTTGCCGCCGGCGTTGGCTGCCTCATAGCCCTCCGGCTGGAGGTAGAGCGAGTAAGGCGTCGCGGTCACCTGGAGGAAGGCAATGCCCTCAACCATGCGGCGCAGATCGTCCATTTTCTCAGCGATGGCGCCCTGCTCGATAGCTTGCTGCCCGCGCTTGCGCACGAACCGGACGCTGGCGAGGTCCGCTTCATCATCGATCAGCAGCACCTTGCGCTTTTGCAGATCGGCATGGGCCTCCATAAATTCGATTAGGCGGTCAAGATTCTGCGCCTGCTTCTTCGCCACAATGACGATTTTGCGCTTCAGCTCGCTGCGCGTCAGCTTACCAGGCAACTTCATGATATCGAGAACGATCATCTCGTCCTCGTCTATGAACTCGGCAAAATCGGCGCTAAGGCGGGCAACGGTCTGCGCTGACAAGGTCTTGGTGCCCTTGGTCAGCACCAACGCGATATCGAAATCCCGATCGAACGCACGCGCAATCGCCCCCACGAACCCGCGCGTTTTGCCCGACTGGATTTTGCCCAGGAGCATCCCCGGCCGATCACCGGTCGTATCGACATCCTCGAGCTGGTTGACGACGCGCTCGATGCACGCGGCCAGCTCGTCGCTATCGCCGCGGGTCTGCCTCAACCGAGCATAGAACCCCGTCATTGTTCCTCCCCCTTCGCTGTTCATGAGTTGCGCTGGCTCGTAATATAGGCGCCCCGCAACGTACCTTACAGCATCAGCTTCTCCGCCTCCGCAATCACAGGTTCTGGGTCGCCGAAGCGGTATTCTGCTAGGTCTTCGCAGTCGGTCTCGCTGAGCGGCATCTTACTATATTCGCCTTTTGCCCAACTCGCGGTCCTAGTGTGGCGCTCGCCGAGCCGGACCATTTCATCGTGGGGAGCGACATACCAATTGCCGCGATCAGGAAAGGCGATCCAGATATTGCGGCGAAGGTATTTCTGATTGATCGTCCAGCGACCCTTGAGCTGAACAAGCCGCGTGTCGCCCGTGGCCTCGTTGTGCAGGATCAGGTCGATGCCGTTGTCATAGACAGGCAGATAGGCGTTATAACCTTGGTTCAGGGCGACCGTGACGAGTGCGTTACGGTTGACGACCTCGATGGCGTCGCTGGTCAGCTTGTTCATCTTCACCCCTCGCATCCAAAGGACCGATCGATGGATTACCAGATCATCCGCTTCAACAACGGACACCGCCGGGATGGTAGTGAGACTTGGAAAGGTCATCCCCTGACCGCCGTCCAGGATCACGCCCGCGAGATCATTGACATGGGTTTGGCGGAGCGCGTCGAGGTTCGTGACGAGAGCGACACGCTGGTGTTCCAATGGCCTCGCACCGTGAAGGTGGCCTCACAATCGCCGGCATAATCGGACGCGCGGGTGGCTAGGCATCACCCTTCGGTGCTGGACGCGGCCTCCCGTTCGCTCGCCGGGAATTGCCGGTAGAAGGTAGAGAGGCCGACGCCCAGCAGCTTCGCGACCCGCGCCGGTTTCTCGCCCACGGCGAGCAGTTTGCGGGCCGTGTCGATCCTGTCGGGTGTCATCACCAGCTTGCGCCCTCCCCCCGTGCTGCCCTTCTCGCGCGCCGCCGCCAGCCCGGCGATCGTCCGCTCCTTTACCAGCTCGCGTTCCATCTCCGCGACCGATGCGAGGATGTGGAACAGGAGCCGGCCCGATGCCGTCGACGTGTCGAACCCATCCGTCAGCGATCGAAAGTCGATCCCCCGCTCAGACAGGTCCGCAGCCAGCGCGATCAGACCCTGGATCGAGCGGCCGAGCCGATCGAGTTTCCAGATTACCAGCGTGTCGCCGGCGCGTGCGAAGCCCAGCGCCTCGACCAGCCCCGGCCGGTTGATCTTCGCACCGCTCGCCTTGTCGGTGAACACCTTCTCGCACCCGGCCTTTGCCAGTGCATCGAGTTGCAACGTCAAATCCTGATCGGCCGTCGAGACACGCGCATAGCCGATCAGCATCTTTCCCGTTTCCCCGTCAAAATCGGCAGTTTCGGGAATTGTAAATCGGGAACAGGTTTTGGGAAAGCGGAACCCGCAGGCGTCCGTCAGCGCGATCGGCGGCTCGGCATTCCCGTCACTGGTTCCCAATCGGGAAAGACATCAATCATCAAAGCGGCGGCTGCCGAGTTTATCTCACTCCCATTCGAGCAAGCACCTCTTTGGGTATTTCATAGTCCTCGATAATTGCTTGATTGTTATATAGGCCGCACAGTTCGCGTTGGATAAAGTAAGCATGAGCGGCATCAGCGGCGGACTGTAGCAATGAATCTCGATCCTCGCCAGAGACTGGCTCAGCAAGAAGGGTCAGCCTTGTCGCAAGTAACTTACCCGCTCGCCCAAGAGATGCCGCCTTCTCGGCCAGAACCTCGCTATGAAAGGCATCAAGCGCTCGATCGGACGGGAATGCAGTGTCAAGGTTCTGTGGGAGCCTAAACGACATAGCCCTGTGTTCTCCAATCGAGTCAGTCGGGCGGTGACCCTACGGGTTGCAAGGCTTCCGGACAATCCGATCGCATCGACATTGATCGATCGAGCGATATTCCCATTTTCCGATCCCCAGCGAGACGGCTCCGGCCGTCTCGCCCGCCGTTTCTAATCGGGAAAGTAGGGCTTTCCAGCAAATCCTTGTCCGATTTAGGAGCCGGCGCGGATCGCATCCCTTACGGTAATCGATCGCGGCCGCATCATGACGACGATTTTCTGACGTATGTGTTGATCCGCTTTGCCTGGCATCAATAGCCTGCCTGTTTGCAGAGCGTCTCTAGACGCTTCAGCTTGGGATTGTCGGGTCCATATTCGCGGCGAAAACGCGTGCGACTGGCACAGGCCTGCTTTTGAGCAACGCTATCGCGACTGGCGGCAGCGCGCTGCTTCTTTCCCACTGTCGAGTTCAAAAGGATGCGGTTGCGTTCGACGTCAGCTCGCTGATCGAGCTGCGTGGTATCATATTGCACTTGCGCGGCCGCGGGCAGCGCCAGAAACAACGCTGTTGCCGCGGCGATACCGCACATCCCTGCTTTCATCGAAATACATCCCTTCTGCGGCACTCTGCCAGGTCATCCACGATCCCGGCAATCGGCCTTGGCAAGTGCATCGTCTGCCTCGCGCAGCAGTTCCGCGACAACCCGCTCGAATTCTCCGCCGAAGGCATCGTCCAGGGTATGCACCGATCGCCACGGGCAGTGAAGCGATCGCTGTTTTCTCCGCACCAGATGCGGGCAATCCAATTGCCCTTGAATGCGGACGGAACACCGGGCGCTGGCGAATTGAGCCTGATCTCCGCCGTTTTCCGACGCCTCTCCGCCCCGTCCACCTTGGTGTGTTCAACCTGAACGCTCCACCAGGGCCAGTCGCGCCCGGTCCTGTTGGAGGTGTCGCGGACAATGCCCGATCCGAACACTCCCGCATTGACGCAGTTCCTCACAAGCGCATCAAGGTCTGCCATCCGGGATGCAAACGGATCGGTCATCACCCACGCTCAGCGATCAGGCAAGCCAGGCCAGCACGATAGTGGCGCCGCGGACATCCGCAACGTTAACTTCACAGATGCACATTCCCGTTTGACCATCCCATTGGGACGGTGGTCGTCGTCTCGGTAGCCGTTCGTTTTCGGGAAGGGAGCTATGAGCGAGGGCACCTTACCAGATTGAACAGTCGTCCCTCGATGCTCTCCGGCAGGACCTCTCCGCCGATCTCGCCGCGATCGCCACCAACCATGGCTCTAAGATGCAAACGGTCGCCGTTTAGCTGAAAGCCCATGGTCACAGCGTCGGGTAGGCGCTTGGCAGACCTTTTGTCAGCGGCGTTCTTTATTGTTTCAGACGGCTCAACGGTCAGTATCGTATCCCGCGGTGGCGCATCACCAACTATGACGATTTTACCGAAGTCCAAGCTCCCGTCTGGATACCGCATGCGTATGGTGCGGTCTTCAAACGTCGTGAACTGACTTGCGCAGCCCTCCAGCGTATTTGCCCACTTCGACCCGGTCATCTGGTCGAAAGTGGCACTTCCACTGGACCCACATGCAGACAAGGCAAGCAATGGTGCTAGTAATAGGGTGGCTCGCATTGTGCCAGATAACGGCGAGACCCTTCTCACGAGGTTAAAGCGTGGTCGGTTGGTCGCTGACGCTGACGCGCGCTCATTCCCGTTTCACCATCCCATGCGAGACGGGATCGCTATGCGTTGGGGTGTCATTCCGCCCCCAACCGGACCCGGCCACCAGCGGCGCATTTTTCAACAGCCCCTACCGTTTCGCGCATCGTGGCCGCGCACCGCCAGCAGCAAGGAGAGTGAGTATGAAGCGCGGCCATGACCTGTCCGGCATCATGAAGTTCGCCACATCGCCCGCCTGGGCCGACCATTTGCGCGATGCCCTGGACGATCATCTTGGACCGGCGATGGAGGAATTCGAGTTCGAGTTCGAAGACCTTGTCGAGATCGTCAGCGACCATTGGGCCGGCGTACTGTGGGGATGCGCGTTCGAAGATCTCCTGACGCGGACCGTCGAACCCGGCGCGCTGAACCTCGTCGACGATTATATCCGACGTCGCGGCTGGAATGAGGCCGGCCCCGCCAAGCTCTATATGCGTGCGCTGCAATCTTCGGTCATGAGCCTCTACGAGGTCAGCGACGTCGAGGCTGGCAGCGGATTTCTTGTTCGTGATCTCATCCGGGGCGGTGACGCGGTCCGCGTCACCGAACGCAGCGCCTCGCAGACGCTCAAACAATGGGACAGGATCGGTACGCGGGTCGTCATTGTGGGCGGAAAGCATCTCCTATCGGGTGGGGTGCTATCGTTCACGATGGAGGCAACCGACGCTCTCATGGCCGATCTTCGGCGCGTGGAGGGAAAGCGCAGTCCGTGCAGCCAGCTGGCGCTCACCGACGCCAAGCTGCGCGCGCTTCCTTCACTCCTCAGTACGGCATGGCTGTTCGACGTCGTGCCCCGGGCAATGGGTGCGATGACCGTACCGACGCTGCACAACGGCGATGGTGAGGAAGTGGTGTTCCACCGCGTCCGGTTCCCCTTTGCGCGGGGCGCAACCCATGCGCTGATCGGCGACCAGCTCGATCTTTTGCCAGCCATGCAGCGCGAAACTTCGCATGTCTGGAACTGGCTTGGCGAAAAAACGACATCGACCCGGAAGGGCACAGGCCACATGGCCTGGGGTGTGACGATGATGGACGGCACGCCGGTGCTGGGCAATATCGAGCTGAAAGGGCGCGCGCTGATCCTGGCCGTTACCTCCGCCGAGCGTGCGGCACGCGGCACGGCCCTCCTGGCAGACACATTGGGCGACTTGGTCGGCACGCCGCTTAGCACGATCGAGACTGTCGAACAGGCCATGACCGCACATCGTGAAAACCGGCCTGAGCCGGCACCAGCCATCGCGCCTGAGGTGGCAACCCCACTCGTCCATGCCATGCTCGATCGTCAGTATCGCGCTACGCTGGACGAGCCCGTCGGCATGCTAGGCGACATCACGCCGCGCGCTGCAGCCCGGACCGCAGCGGGCCGCCAACGTCTTTCGGCATGGCTGAAGCATCTGGAGAACCGCAGCGGCAGTCAGCCGGATCCGAATGATCCGATGGCCACTTACGATTTCACCTGGATGTGGCGAGAACTCGGTATCGAGAAGCTGCGCAAATAGCGCTTCGATCCCCGCAAAAACTGGCAGGCACCAGCCGGTGTCGGCCTACCGTGAGTCTGTGTCCAAATAATGCACAGGGGCCATCTGGCGGGTCTGATTTAACACGGACGAGAACCTGAGGTCTTGTCCAGTCGCGAGGTGCGCCATTGCAGTGGGACATTTGCGAATGTCGGCCTCTAGCCACTCCAGTCCCGCCTTATCGAGCAAACGGAGCAGGGCATCATCGCTTTGCGGCGGTGACTTTGCGATCATGGCAAATAGTCGCTGCCCGCGGACTCGCGCCCTTGGCGGTTTGCCTACGTAGGGTGAACGGACCATCCGGGCTATCAGGCGATCTCCGCATGTCCGGCGTGCCTCGCCTAGGTCGGCATCGGTGCAGCCCCTACGGACTGCGATCGCGTAAACCGGAAAGCCGTAATCGTCTCCCAGGTAGCGGACCGCCATTGCCGGTTCGGACCGTTCGGGAAAGAAGCGGACCGGGTCGAATGCAAGTGCGCGAGTCCGTTCCTGGAAATCGTATGCCCGCGGAGCGTCCTGTGCCGCCAAGGGCGCGGCTTGGCCGAGGACGAGCGCAGCGGCGATGCAGGCAGATCGGATCATGCTCATACATCACACGGCCTGTCCGGGCTGCATAGCCAGTTTCGCTGGCGTCGCGAATGCCGCCTACCCCCAACCCAGTCAGTCCACTTAGGGTGTCATTTCGCCCTCAGCCGGAACCGACCCCAGTAAGTTTTTATTATTACAAATATATTCAGCTTTTTCTACTAAGCAAAATTGGAGCTCCTGATTATTAGCTTTATTAGTATTTTGCTTTCCCTAACCATAGCTCTGCTTGTAGATTTACTCTGGCGAGCAGAAGCGAGAGCTGGCAAAATATTGTTAACAGCCGTTACGATGGCTACACTGATCGTCGCAATTGGGTTCGCTCAGGTAGGCTCATCCGAACAAACGGACCCTTTAGTTCCTTGGATTGCCATCTTGTCAGCGACGCTCCTGTTAAAGTGGCTTCATACCATATTCCGGGAAACGGACGGAAAATGACGCAATTCCTCTGCTTGGGGGGACCCGGATACCGTCTAAGGTTATTAGGGGCCGGACCGCTTTTTCGGGATGCGCTGTCTTACGTTGAGCAGACCTACATATTCATCTAGCATCGCGATACGCCCTGCCTGCCGACACACGGTGCCGGCGATGGGGGTCAGCAAGGTTTTCAGCGCCGTTGACCCTTGAAACGCTAAACGCTCCGGTCCGTTAAGGCCGCGCTTCTCTCTGCCCGTCGCCTCGAAACAATGTTGAGCGCTTCGACCGCAGCAGAAAATGCCATCGCGGCGTAAATGTAGCCTTGTCAGCGATTGAGGCCGGGTTAGGAGTATCAGTTCTGCCGATCAGCACGACGGGGGCACATGCCGTTCGCACCAGCCCCATCTTCGCTGCAGAAGCACCACTAGTACTGTCTGTCTATGCGTGGGAAGCTGGAGGAGCGACGGGCGAACTGGTTGCCGCGATGACCGATGTCATATCCGAGCGCTAACGAGAGCTAAGCCTCAAGCCAGGCATGCTCTCAAAAACCGAGCGTATATCTGGGTCCGTTCTATGTACCGACCCCTTTATTGCAGTTCCAGGCGATCATCATTGCGAGCCGCTACATCTATCGATCCGTTCAGAAGCCGTTAACCATTCCAGTCGGTCCAGGTTCCCGTATTCGTTAGCGGTTGAGGTTGAAGGGCATAAAGATTGACCATGGCCTTAGATCGACGACAGATGCTGCAACTCGGGACCCTGATTGCCGGTGGATGGGCCGTCAGCTCAGTCCTGAAACGAACTGCACCGATCGGCCGGGATGTCGCTAATCCCGAGGCACTGGCGGCTATCTTCGACGACCGAAGATCTCCTGCGAGTGGCCCGCCTACAGCGTCGCTCCGTTTGGCGGCCTTTACCGACTATCGATGCCCTGCGTGCAGGCGTGCATTCCCGGCCATGGAGGAAGCGATCCTGAGCGACGGAGATGTCCGCGTCATCTACAAGGACTGGCCAATTTTCGGACCGCCCTCGGAGCGCGCTGCGCAAGTTGCGCTCGCAAGTGCCGAGCAGGGTATTTACCCGGCGGTTCACAAGCAGCTCATGATCGACAGCAGAACCATCAGCGACAGCGTTTTGCAAGATATCGTCGAAAAAGCAGGCGGTAATTGGAAGCGTATAAGTGCTTACCTAATATCACACGACCAGCAGATCATGGCGCAGCTGCGTGCCAATGGGGCGCAGGCTCTCACCCTCGGGCTGGCGGGGACACCGGGCTACCTTGCCGGATCGGTGCTGGTAGTGGGCGCTATCGACAAAGCTGATTTCCTTAGGCTGTTCGCGCGCGCACGCAGTTCGAGGAAATGATATTGGACTGCACACCTACCGATCTGGTTTTTGTTAAATTGCCATGCTCATTATGTCTTTGTACGCTGAGAGAACCTTATTGCGCACTTGCAGCGTCGCCTCAAACCCGATTGAAGCCGCTTGCCGGGCAAGCATAACCTTTGCGATATCGGTGGTTTCGCCCCGTTCATAGGCGACCGTCAACGCCCCGGCCTTTGCACCTGTTTCGTTTACTTTTAGCACCTGTTCTACAATTGTCGATGCGAAGCTGCTATTCGCTCCAGTAGCCGAGCCAACTGAGCCAGGGCCTTCAACTTTTTGCAGCGCTTGGCTCATGGCCGCATCAAACGTAGGCCTTGCAATCCCGCCAGCGCTTGCCGGCGACGCCGCACTGCTGTTGACGACATTTCGGAGGGCGGAATTCCGGTCGAGAACCGCACTTCGCAAGGCCATGACATCACTGACCGAAATATTGCTCACAACAATCTCCCAAGCGAAACGGTAGCTGGGAAGCGTTACGAGATGGTTAAAAACCTTAGGACAGATTGCCGATGTTTTAAGGGGACCGGCGCAGCCGCGTTGCTCGGGGCGAAGAGGCTTGCCGGTCTGCTCGTGTGCGCCTCTGGAACGTGCACCGCCGAAGAACCCTGAGGGGTAAGCTTCGCCGTCGCGTAAAATAAGATGCGGCCTGTCATGTTCAGACAACCTTGGGGTCGGCCCGCGGTTGGGGATCACGAGATGGCCTGTGTTGCAACGCATCGCGCCGAACGAACGGCGGAAGAGCGATCACGGTCCTTTCATATCCTCAACGTTCTACGCGGTCTCGCCGCTATGAGCGTCATCACCTTGCATTATCCGCAAGCCTTTGCGCCTTTCGTAGCGAGCGGAGCATACCTTGCCGTTGACCTGTTTTTTGTCATGAGCGGCTTCGTGCTCGCCCGCGCTTACGATGTAAGGCTTCAAGACGGAATGGGTGGCAGAGCGTTCATCGTCACTCGGCTGATACGCCTTTACCCATTCTATATCCTGGCCCTGGCGCTGGGCACCGTTGAATTAGCATACTATTATCGAAACGATCATCTCGCAGCAGAGATAATACTGTCCAGCGTCTTCAACTTCGTGATGTTGCCATCGCCGCCTGTGGGCATCCCCTACCAACCGCTGTTTCCTGCCAACTTCGTAGCTTGGACTCTTTCATTCGAGCTGTTCGCGAACGCTGCTTACGGCTTTGGTTTTGGGGTTCTAACTCACAAACGACTGAGACCGTTGAAAAAGGCTTGCGCGAAATCGGCGTGGCGGATGGCTGGTGACGCCGGCCACCGGGGATACGCCGCGTATCAGGCCGCCGCGGCCTGCCGGGCGAGCAACTGAAGGTTGTATGCCGCGGCAGCCATGGTGAACTCCTCGGCGGCTCCTGACAGGCCCCGCAGCTTGAGCGTTCGTAGCCCCAGGTTGCGTTTCAGATGGCCGAACACGCGCTCGATCCGCTGTCTTCGACGCCGTGCGTGCACATAGGCGTCGGTGCCGGCAAGGGCGCGCACGGTATCGCGGGCTTCCTCGCTGACGAGCCGGGTGACACCCCGCTTCGGACCGATGGTGCATTGCGGCTTCAGCTCGCAGGCGGCGCAATCGGCCGGCCGGCTTCGGTAGACGCGCACCTGCTTGGTCCGGTTGGTGCCGCAATAGCCGAGCAGCTTGTCCGCCGGACAGCGGTAGGCATCCGCTTCCCGGTCGTAGCGGAAGGCATCCCGGGTGAAGAAGGCGTCCCGCTGGCGGGTCCGGTCGATGACCGGGATGTATGGCGTGATGTTCCGGTCGATCAGCCAGCGGAGCAGCGGACCGCTACCGTACGCCTTGTCGGCCGAGAGACTGGCGGGTTCGATGCCCAGCCTGGTGCCGGCGCGTGACACCAGCGTCCGGGTCGCCGCCACCTCGGCTGCGAAGCGGGCGGGCGTGGCCTCCACGTCGAGGATGCAGTCGGTGTCGAGGTCAAGCAGGGGGTTGATGGCGTATGCGTATCGCGCCGGTCCGTGCTTGCAGGTGAGCGCCGCCTGCGGGTCGGTCGGCGATATGCTGGTCGGATCGACGGGCGCCGGTTCGTCGGGGCCCGGCGGCAACGCGGCATCGAGCGCCGCCAGGTATTCGGCGACGGGTCGCGATATGCTTTCCCTGCCACGAAGCTCGTCTGCGGCGTCGGCCCCCTTCAGCTTCTTCTCGCGGCTGGCGTCGGCCATGATCGTGCTGCCGTCCACCGCCACGTCGCGCCCCGCCACTAGCCCGGCCACGGCGCATCGTGCGACCACCTGCTCGAACAGCAGGCGATGCAGGTCGCAGGTGCGGAAGCGGCCGTGCCGGTTCTTGGAGAAGGTGGAGTGGTCGGGCACCCGGTCGGCCAGATCAAGCCGGCAGAACCAACGATAGGCGAGGTTGAGGTGCACCTCCTCGCACAAACGCCGTTCCGAGCGGATGCCGAACAGATAGCCAACCAGCAGCATCCTGAGCATCAGCTCCGGGTCGATCGAGGGTCGCCCACTCGCGCTGTAGCTCGACGCCAGTGCCTCGCGCACGAAGCCGAAGTCCAACACGCCGTCGATGCGTCGGAGCAGGTGGTCAACCGGCACATGCTCATCAAGCCGGAAGCCGTAGAACAGCGCGCCCTGTGCCACCTGCCGTCCCATCATGTCCGTGATCCCTTGCCGTCTGCCAAGAGTGAATCACGCCTCCATCGCCGTCGCAAGCACGCGTTTTTCAACAGTCTCGACTGGGAGTGATCGTTGGTATATCGGGTTTGATGCTTTTGGCATTGGCGCTCGTTCGCGGCAATCTCAATGGAGGAGCATATTGGCCTGATGCTCATCTTGCCGCAATCAGGGTCACCTTTTCATTCTTTGTCGGAGTTTTGATTCATCGCGCGCGGGAGACAGGAAAACTAGCACCGCTATTTTCCGTGAAATTACCCCAAATCATCATCATCGCAATCACGGTCGGTGCCCTTGGTTCACCCATATCACCTGTTTTGCGGGGGTTATTCGATGCGGCCTGCGTGCTGCTCGTCTTTCCACTGATTGTAGCCGCTTCGATTGGACGCAACCCTGTACCAAGCCGAGGAATGTGCGCTTTCCTCGGGGAAATTTCTTATCCCATCTATGTCTTGCAAATCCCCGTCTTCACGATTGGGGTAATGGGCCTGCCCAAACTTCTACCAGGTCTGCCGCAATTACCCGCTCCCTGGTCCGGGATTCTCCTGCTGGCTGCACTCTGCACCGCGTCCTGGTTCATGGCCACGCGCATCGATATCCCGCTGAGGCGCCGGTTGAACGCTGCGGTACTGCGGCATCTCCAACCTGGGTAGAGGCTTAATGATTCCACGAGGATCCGCTTTGATGGCCAAGCCCGCCCATTCACATACCGCAATTCGAGAAAGCCAGACATGATCCAGCGCGCTAAGCTCCGTTTTCCTCATGTGACGCTACGGCCCGACCCGTCGCGTACCCTGGTCAGGCCGTTTGAGCCCGGCTATCCGCGAGGTTTCGACGCTGGCACGACCCGCACTCAGGAAACGGTCAATCTGATCCTGTCGCTCGGCGAGGCGGAGCTGACCCGTCAGCTGGAGGGCGTCACCGCGTCCCTGGATGAGAACCACCGCGACGTCGACACGATGCTGCGGCGGCGTTTTGACGAGGTCGCCGATCACTTCGACGGCGCCGATCGCTGCGACGATGCGCGACGCCGACTGATCGGAGCCTATTTCAGTCAGGAATACGCCTATGAGAGCGCGGCGTTGTTCAATCCCAGCGCCGTGCTGCATCCCGACCAAAGCGACGTTGGCGATGGCGAGGTTCGGTTTATCCTCTCGCTGCGCGGGATCGGCGAGGGCCATCTGTCTTCAGTTACCTTCCGTACGGGGCGGTGGAAGCCGGGCGGCACGCTGGTTGTGGACGATCCCAGCTCGGTGTCGATGCAGCCCATTATCGAGCGTGCCGATACAGACGACCTCGCCCGGCTTCGGTATGACGGCAGCGAGACCTTGTCGGAAACTGTGCTGTTTCCCGTGCTGCCTAGCCAACGCCAGGGGATCGAGGATCTCAGGCTGGTCCGCTTTGACGAAGGCGACGGCACATTCGCCTACCATGGTACATACACTGCGTTCAGCGGCGCGGAGGCGCGATCGGAGCTGCTGACCACGACCGACTTCAGAACGTTCGAGATGCGCGCGCTTACCGGCGATGCCTCATTGGGCAAGGGGATGGCGCTTTTTCCCCGTCGGATCGATGGCCTGTTCGCGATGCTCGGTCGCCAGGACAACAAGAACATCTGGCTACTGAGATCGGACGACATCCTCCACTGGGGCGGTGGCGCCAAGCTGATCGAGCCGCGGTATCCGTGGGAGTTTGTCCAGATGGGCAATTGCGGCTCACCGATCGAGGTGGACGAGGGCTGGCTCGTCTTGACGCACGGGGTTGGCACGGTGCGCAACTACTGCATCGGCGCCTGCCTGCTCGACAAAAACGACCCCTCGAAGCTTTTGGCGCGGACGCCTCGCCCGGTTCTGGCTCCCAGCCCTAAACAGCGCGACGGCTATGTTCCTAATGTCGTCTACAGCTGCGGCGCGCTCGTCGTCGGCCGCGATCTACTGCTCCCCTACGCAGTGGCGGACAGCTTCACCGCGTTCGCGACCACGACGGTCGACGATCTGCTCGCAGTGATGGAGTGATTGGGCGGCGTGCCTTGAGGGATTTCACCGCCGATTGCGTATTTAATAATATGAGCGGTTCTGGTGCGCCTGGTCAGTCGGTGGTTCCGGCCAGCGCCTGGATCCGCAGCAGCGTTTGAGGCGGTGCATGCGCCTTGCAGCCTTGGCGACTATCGTGATCCAGGCCCAAGCGATGGAGGCTTTCGCATGTCACCGCAGATTCTGAAGCTTTCGGCACTTTCCGGACTCGCAGCGGCGCTCGGCGGGTGCGCGACCTATGGGCCGCCCAGCCGTAACATCGCCTATTTCGCAGTGCCGTGTAATACGCCGGGAGCTTTCGTAGCGCAGCCCTTGTCAGCGCCGGACGCGCCTCCAGCCACGCCCGGTCCCGGGGGACCCGGCGGCCCAGCCGCGCAAAATGTGCAAGCTTGCATGATCGCGGTGCCCGCCCAAAATTTGGCATATAATGCGCGCTATCGGGGGGGCGGGGGCTATTACGATCCCTATTATGGCTATCCCGGCTATGGGTCGCCCTTCTATGGTTCGATTGGGATCGGCTTCGGACTTCACGGCGGTGGTTATGGACACGGTGGCAGCTTTGGCCATCGCGGCGGCTTCGGTCATGGTGGGGGCGGCGGTCATGGCGGCCACTGACGCGCCGATCTGTTCGAGCTTGTTCGTACGGGAAGCGTAGCCGCAGCGACACCATCCGACTTTGCTTGGATGACGACTGCCGGGCGTATTCGGGACAGGAATCATCCTACGCGACACCCGGCGTGTGAGGGACGAACGCCGTGCGCACGTAAATGTGAATAGAGCGCGCGCTAGAGCCGGCTTGGGAGAATGGCTTTATGCGTACAGCAGCTGACACGTCGACGTCGCAGGAAAACGTGGATTGCATCATCATCGGCGGTGGCCCCGCCGGACTGACGGCCGCGACCTATCTCGGGCGCTTTCTACGCAACTGTGTCGTCATCGACGCGGGAGCGGGGCGTGCGAGTTCGATTCCGCGGTCACACAATTTGCCGGGCTTTCCAGACGGGATTGGTGGTGCTGATCTGCTATCGCGGATGAAACGGCAAGCACAGGCTTACGGCGCGACGATCGAGCAGGGCAAGGTGGTTCGCCTGGCGATCGTCGAGGACGGGTTCTCCGTCGCGACGGAAACGACAAGCTGGCAAGGCCGTACCGTGATCTTGGCGACCGGCGTCCGAAATCACCGGCCTTCAATGCCTCAGGCGTCGCACGATGCTGCATTGGCGCGCGGCCTGATCCGCTATTGCCCGGTGTGCGACGCTTACGAAGCGAAGGGCGCCAATATCGCTGTGCTGGGCTGTGACGATCATGGTGCTGCCGAGGCCGAGTTCCTCCGCCCCTATGGCGCGCGGGTGACGCTGCTGGCGCAGCGCTCGCCCGAACTCTCCTGGCCGGATGAGGCGCGGCTTATTAGGCTCGGTGTCGACGTCATCAAGGAAGCGGTGAACCAGATATCGATCGAAGGCGATCAGATCGCGGTTCGACTGGCAGATGGGCGTCGCCTCTCGTTTGATACCCTGTATCCGGCACTTGGCTCCTCGCCGCATACGCAACTCGTCGCCGGGATCGGCGTGAAGCTTGGCGAAGGCGGCTGCGTTGTCACCGACGCCCATCAACAGACCTCGGTTAGCGGTTTGTACGCGGCTGGCGATGTCGTCGAAAGTCTCGATCAGATCAGCGTTGCAATGGGTCAGGCCGCGCAGGCAGCGACGGCGATTCACAACTCGCTCCGCGCCAGCGAGGACAAGTAAGCCGGTTGGAGCATCGACCGAAAATATAACATAAGTGCTCGCATCCCGATCCGGTTAAGTCTCGGGATGCGAACCTAGATCAGTGACCGCGGTAGTTGTCGTGGCCGCCTTGGTAGCGCTGATTATAGCTGCGATCATACCCATGCTGCCGCTCGTAGCCATGCTGTCGAGGGTAGTAACCACTGTTATTATAATAACCGTTGCGATTGCCGTTATATTGCCTGTTGACAGTGTTATAACCATGCCCACCACGACGATTATACCCACGGTTGCCATACCCGCGCTGAGAATGACCATCTCGATTCTGCCAACCGCTATGGTTGCGATCCCGGGCAAGCGCCGCGCTTGGTGCAAGAGCACCAGCTGTAGAGGCGACCAGTGCGACAGCCGCAAACATTTTGCCGAACATTTCTGTTCTCCTCATCGTTCAATCACGTGAGACCTTGGTAAGTTGTTCGGGTTGAAGCAGTTCTGAATGCATCTGTCAGCAACTGTTCACGCCGACATCGGTGACGATCCTGTCACCATATTTTGCTGAGCGGCACGTGTGAGAGGTGACGCCTGCCGCTACCCCTCACCTAGCTGTAGGCGCTTGCAATCGTAGCGGCGTCTGCTCGCAAACGGAGCGATTTTCTGCTCGGATTATCTGACAATGGGCGGAGCAGTCTGCTCACGCTAATTGCCAATGTGCTCGCCATCATCCGGCGCTGCTCGCAGTCATGGTCGCCTGCTCACATTATCTGCCAGCGGGAGTGGCGTCAGCGTGGCACCCGGATGGAGCCGTCCGCGATCCCTTCGGCGATATTTGAGAGCATGACGGCGTAGCGGTGCAGGCCGGGGAAGCGACCGGCGTTTCTCTCGATCTCTTCGCCGTATCCGGCATCGAGCAGCGCCTTGAAGTCCGGCATCACGTCGAACATGCCGCCGAGCAGATCGATATCGGAAGCACCGATCAGCAGCAGGGCATTCGCATGGGCGTCGAGGCGTTTCATCGTCTCCAGCATTTCGGTTTTGGTCATCGCACCCTTTCCGCTTGCGTGGTGTCATCGCCTATTATGCGCTGGCCCTGTTCGCGAAAACCTTCCTTTCTGACGATCCTGCCGGCGGGCCATGACCGCAACGCATTTCTGCGGCCCGCCGCGTGTCAAAACTGTTCTGGAAACCCGCTTCGCAAAAGCGTCTGCCGGCGACGGGTTTGGAGAACCCACTGGCAGGGAGTGTGAGCACGACGCCCCGTTTGCAAGCAGCGCCGGATGATGGCGAGCACACTGGCAGATAATTCGAGCACGAGGCCATGCGCCAGTGGCAGAAAGGGTGAGCAGAAAATCGCTCCGTTTGCGAGCAGACGCCGCTACGATTGCAAGCGCCTACATGTAGGCGTGTCGACCGATTTGAGTTCCTGCCATACCGCGCTGGTCGATGGGATGGCCTTCGAGGGTCATGTTCCGATCGTGGATATGAAGCGTGCTCTAACGCAGCGTCCCAAGTGGGTTCGAGGTCTTGCCGTTGCAGGAATGCCGCTAGGCTCGCCGGGGATGGAAATGCCGGGCAGACCGGCCCAGCCCTATGCGGTCGTTGCGTTTGGGCCGGCAGAGCAAAGGCTGTTCGCCCGGCACTGAAGACATGAAGACTCTTGGCACGAATAACGGAGGACAAAGGCCGACGGGATAATCCGGACGGCTTGGCGCGGCGGGCTGCATGGCCTAATAAGAAGCCATGAAAACAAGCCGGTAGCGGCGTTCACCGGCAGGAGAGAGCGATGTCGTTTCCGACATTGAGGCTGATCGGCCTCGCCGTGGGTTCAGCCACGTTGCTGGCAGGATGTGCGACCGGGCGATATGCACCCCGTTATGCTTATTACCGGGTGCCCTGCACCACACCGGGCGCTGTCCTTGCCCAGCCCATTGGCCTTGAAGCCGGTCCGGTCGCCCTCGGCCCGCTTCCTGTTCCGTCGAACGCGCCTTTCTCTGATCTCACAGGCGCAGTGCCGACCTGCGTAGTCGCGGTGTCGGCGGCCGACTACCGTCGCGCTTATTATCCAGGAGGCTATTACGGCCGGCGCTATGGATCGTTCGGGCTAGGGTTTGGCTTTGGCGGCGGCCACTTCGGCGGAGTGCATCATGGAGGGAGACACGGTGGGGGCCATGGCGGGGGGCATCATTGACCACTTACGTAGCAGATGAATGACGCCTGCCGGCTCGGTTCCCACCGCATTCATCCCGCTTGGTCTACGACACCCTTAAGGCGTGGCGACCGGCCACTCCGCTTTGAGGAAATGATCATGAAACGCTTCCTGATCGCCGCAGTAGCTGCACTCACGTTCGGCTCACCGGCCATGGCTCAGTCCTATGGTGGATATGGTGGGCAGACCTATCGGGGCGAGGCGCATGCCCGAGGTTACGATGGCTCGGGCTATGAGCGATCCGGCGGATATCACGATCGCGGGCCGGGCTATGGCTACAACGACCGTAGCTACAACGACCACCGTTATGACGATCGTGCCTACAACGCTCGAGCCGCACGTCACGAATGGCGGGAAAAACAGCGGCATGAGCGTCGCGAGCGCCGCGAACATCGTGGCGGGAATCGCTACTACGGCTACTGAGTTCGCTAGGGCGCAAGGGCATCCCGCTAGCAGGCGGGGTACTTTGGCATAAGGAGTTTTGTAATGGCCGATTTATCATCTGCCTCGAACCCGACCACCTCGCGAACGCAGGGCATGCTTTGCCCAGTGTGCCGTGTGGACCTCGTACTAGCCGACCGGCAGGGGATCGAGATCGACTATTGCCCGCAGTGCCGGGGCATCTGGCTCGATCGCGGTGAGCTCGACAAGATCATCGAGCGCAATGCCGCCTACGAAGCGGCTGTCGTTCCGCCTCAGCCGAGTTCGGTCCCTCCCGTGCCGAGCCCAGGCTATGTCCAGCCGGGACCTTGGGGCGGCGGGTATGGCGATGAGCATCATGGCGGGCATCGTGAGAGCCACCACGGCGGCTATCGCCGTGGTGGATTCCTTGGAGGCTTGTTCCGGCATTGAGCGAACCGGAACAGAACTTCGCTCGGTCG
Organism: Sphingomonas sp. NPDC079357; assembly: GCF_044901155.1. Lineage (NCBI taxonomy): Bacteria > Pseudomonadati > Pseudomonadota > Alphaproteobacteria > Sphingomonadales > Sphingomonadaceae > Sphingomonas > Sphingomonas sp. NPDC079357. The sequence continues at coordinate 4,939 of NZ_JBJDOM010000012.1, read as the reverse complement.
ATGCCGGGCATAGGGCAATGAGCGAGAGTCCACCGTGATCAGGAAGATTTACCTTGGGTTAGGTGCGTTGATCATCGCAGGTCTGGCGACCTCGCCTGCGCTTGCGCAACGTAACACACATGGTGCCGGCGTTAGCTGGAGCGGGAGCCATGGTGGGGTGAACTGGGACGGGGCCACGCCTATGAGGGCGGAAACTATGGCGGCTACCCAGCCGTCTCCTTCCCATATCCTGTGTACAAACCTTTGCCTCCCGCCTTCAGGGTGCCGAAGCTCTCAACTTCGGTCGATCCCGTCGCCGCGGAGCATGACTGGCACGGTGACTACCGCGATCCTGACCATGCGAGCAAAGTCAGCCGGCGTTAGAATGGCAGGTCTACTCAGCAACCGTGCTTGACAAAACCGGGCCTATCCCTCATATCCATCGGCGGACGCGGCTCACGGGCTGCCCCAATTCCGAGGCCCACGCTTAGCGTGGGCTTTCGCGTTTCTGGGGACCTGTATGTTGTATTTCGCCTATCTTGACGAGTTCGGCCACATCGGTCCGTATGTCGCGCGCGACGATCCCGCATACAATGACAGTCCCGTCTTCGGGCTCGGCGGCATGATACTCCCCGCATCGTCCGTTCGCCAGTTCTCGACCTGGTTCTACCAGCTCAAATGCAACATGCTGGCTTGGGAGATCGGGCAAAGCGGCCAGCATCCCGCGACATGGGAGAAGAAGGGCTCGGCCCTCTTCACCACCATGAACGTCGAGAAATATCGACAGGTTCGCACGGCGGCCAATCGCATCCTCAACAAGATCCGCGCGTGCGGCGGACATGTCTTCTACGTTGGACTCGAGAAGAACCGCCCCGTCGCGGAGTTCAAGGCGCAGGCGCTCTACCTCACGGTTCTGGGCGAGGCGATGAAGCGCCTCAACCAATATGCCGATCAGAACAACGCCGATATGGTCATCGTCATGGACGAGCATCAGGATCGCGAGGCTATCCTGACCCGCGCGAGCCAAGCCATGTATGGCGGCCCCTCCCCCCGCCGCCGCATCATCGAGCCTCCCTTCCAAGTCGAAAGCGAACGCTACCAGACGTGCCAGTGCGCCGACTGGCTGTGCGGTCTGGTTGGTCGCGTCGGCGCCTATCAAGCACGTCCCGACGAATGGGCTGACATGGCATGGTCGCAGACCTACTTTCAGGATCGGCTCGACGCGGCATCGGTGCGAAGCTCGATCCGCCTGCAAACGGCTGCCGCCGAAGTCGAAACGGTGGAAGCCCTGCCCGCCGTCGTCGATACGGGTCTCGCACAGCCTGTTTCGGACAACGACGACACGACAGCGTGATCCGGCAGGTCATTCCTCCGGCATATCGCTCAGCCGGGTCGGATGCATCGTTCCAACGATGAAGACGGGTGTGCCACGTGGCACACCTATGGACGCGCCCAGCGCGCGGGGTGAACCCGTTCACGCCGCTGCCCTCCACCTCTGCAACTGCGATGCCGTTATTTCCGACGATATGCTGATCGTCATGGCCTATCTGGCGGCCGAGCCGACCGTCTATGCCGATGCCTGGGGCTACCGCGACGCGATGGCGGCCCGCATGATCCCGCTGCGCCACGCCATCGACATTATGACTGGTGAGCCGATCGACGCGATACGGGACGCGCGCGGCTTCTCGCCGCGCGCCGCAAGCCGATCGGGAGCATCAGCGTCTGGACTGGGTAGGGGGCTGTCGCCGCGCCGCCGCGTCGAGATCGGCCACGGCCTGCGCCGCCGCCTCGCAGTCGCTGCCGGTTTCCTGACCCCGCTCGCAGCGTGTGACGACCAGTCTCGCCTCGTCCGCGTGGAAGCGGAAATAACCCGCATCTCGCGGCTTAATCACCCCGCAACCGGCCAGAATGATCGTTAGGGCAGCGGCGATGGCCACCCACTGCTTACTATTCCCCATTATGTTGATCCTCTCCATATTCCAGCCCAACGCCACTTTCCCCCGTTGCGACGCCATGCCTGAAACCCGCTGCGGTAAAGTCTACCGACCCACCTGATGAGAACGAGGGCGCTGGCCGGAGAGATCAAGCTAAAGGCGCGTGCGAAACGTGTGATGCGGATGAGCATCGAAGCTGCCATGAGCCAAAGTCCGGCAGGGAATATGGGCAGCAGGCCAGCCATTAATGGCCACCTCTTGATCGCCCGAACATCACGACCCGCCAAAGATACCAGATGACGGCCAGCGCGAGCACGGCGTTGCTCACCGGTTCGATGACGTTCGCCACCTGACTATAGCGCTCGCCCAGCTCATAGCCCGCCAGCACGAGGATAACGGTCCATATGGCCGAGCCTGCGAGCGTCGAGACCAAGAATGGGCCAAGGGGCATCCCGCTGACCCCAGCGGGTACGGAAATCAGGGTCCGGACCCCCGGGACCATGCGCCCGAACAGAACCGCCCAACGACCGTAGCGGTCGAACCAGCGGTCGACATGATCGACCTCATCGGGCGTCAACGTCAGCCATCGGCCATGGCGGGACGCAAAGCGCTTCAATCGATCGATGCCGATCCAGCGACCGGCATAGTACCACAGCACTGCCCCTGTAGCCGATCCGAGGGTACCAGCGATCGCCACTACCCACAGCGAGCCGCGCCCTTGGGCAGCGGTGTAGCCTGCAAGTGGCAGGATCACTTCCGACGGGATCGGCGGAAAGACGTTCTCGGCCAGCATCAACAGGAAAACGCCAAAGCCGCCGAGTGACGCGAGGATCGATGTTATGATGTCGAACACAAACTGGCCTCGTCAGAAGATCCAATAGGAGATGGCGAAAATCACGAGCAGGAGGGCGACAACGGACCCTACGATCCGGTTTTCCAGGCGCGGACACTCGACGTTCCTGATCCGCACGGCGACCTGCCAAGCGGGGCGAACCGGACACCGCCACGAACCTGCGGCAATCCGATCCAGTTCGGCATCCGACAACCCGAAGAACGATTTTGCTTCACCGCGCGATCGTCCCGCCAACCCCATCACCCGCAGCACCACGTCGCTCCATGCGACATCGATCGCGCTCGGCCGATCGACCATCGTGCTGCGCGCGTCACCGCCCGCCCACGAGGGGGACAGCAGGCCGATGATCTGGTGGGGATTGCGCTCCAGCAGTGTCGCCCAGCGCAGCAAGCGATGTTGGCGGTCCCGCGCCGCGATGGTCCTCGCCGGTGCCCAGCGCCGGGTAAGGCATCGCACAGGCCGCGTCCATCGGCTCGCCCAAGGGCTCGTCATGGGCTCGCCGAGGTGCCGACGTCGCCATTGGTGGCGCGCTTGAGCGGACGAGAACAGCGCAGGGTGAGGAAGGTGGTGGCGCTCAGGATGAAGGCGATGTCGTATAGGCCGTAGCCCACGGCCGCGCCGAGTGCCCCAGTCGCCCACAGACTGGCCGCCGTCGCCGTACCTGACGCCTTGTCGCCCTTCTTCAGAATCGCGCCGCCCCCGATGAAGCCGACGCCCGTAATCAGACCTTCGAGCAACCTGGCTTGCGCTGGAGACGTGCGGCCGAGGATCGCGATGCCCACCAGCACGAAGCCGCAACTGGCGATGGCCACCAACGGGAATGTGCGGATGCCTGCGCTGCGGGCGTCCTTCTCGCGATCCCAGCCAACAGGAAGGGCGAGCGCATAGGCGACGGCGAGACTGATGATATGGGTGGTTATCTCCCACCACGAGCTTTGAAACATGTCGGCCTGCCTGTTCTACGCGATTGCTCCAGACCGGAGGTAAAGGGGTAAGGTCGGGACGAGAGTCCCACAGACGTTCAGGCCCAAGGCGGAGATCGCGAACATCGGCGATCCCTACCGGTGCAGACATGCGATGATGGCGGTCACGACGGCGGTGGTTTCCGCAACGTCGCGCACTCTCACCGTATCGAGGCCAATTTCAGCGGCGGGATAGTCATTCCCACCGGGGAAGATCGCATCGCCGATGAACAGCATCCCGTCGAGCGGGACGCCGCTTTCAGCACTCAGGCGCTTCAGGCCATAGCCCTTGTCCACCCCTGCCCTGGTCACGTCGATCGATGTCGTGCCACCTAGATTGATCGAGAGGTCCGGCAGCGTCGCGCGCAACGTGGCCTGCAACGCGGTCCTCTTCTTTCGGTCGGGATCCCACGCTTCCTTTTCCTTTAGCGGCGCTGCCTGCCCCAGCCCCGAAAAGGTGATCTGGCTGCCCCGGTCCTCGATCCGTTCGCCCCAGATACGTTCGTCGGCGAGACCGGCATCGGTTAGCGCCTGATCGAAGGCCGTGCGGATCTTCGCCTTCTCCGCGTCGTCGAACAGCTCGGCATAGACCGCGCGCCAAGCGCCATTGATGAACCGATAGAGTTTTGTGCCCGTGGTCGGCATCAACCAGAGACGGTCGAGGGCCGCGGCCGCAGGAAGCCGTGAAGCGACCTGCTTTTCGAACTGCGGCCAGTCCCCGCCCGAGATCACTGCCACATCGGTGACGGCAAGCAATCGAGCGAGGGTCGCCGCCATGTCCTCCGATAACGGCCGCTTGCTCTCGGCAAGCGTGCCGTCGAGGTCGAAGGCGATCAGCCACTTCATGCCGCCTTCCCCGCCGGATCGCGGTAGGCGAGCAGCCTGAGCGCATTGATGACGACGAGCAGCGTCGATCCCTCATGAACCGCCACCGCTGGCCCAATACCGAGGCCGAGGATGGTGGCAGGCACGAGGAAGGCGACGACACCCAGGCTGACGAAGACGTTCTGCCGGATGATTCCACGGGTATGCCGACTGAGGCCGACCGCGAACGGTAAGTGCGCCAGATCGTCGGCCATTAGCGCCACGTCGGCCGTTTCTAGCGCAACATCCGAGCCCGCCGCGCCCATCGCGATGCCGACCGTGGCGCTTGCCATCGCCGGCGCATCGTTCACGCCGTCGCCCACCATCGCGACCTTGTCTTGACCGGC
>NZ_JBJDOM010000011.1:0-75532 GCF_044901155.1 Sphingomonas sp. NPDC079357 | reverse complement strand
CAGCCGCGCCACTAATGAGCGTCGAGACATACCGATTGCTTCAACACGGGCCGTCAAAAAGCCACCTCCAGCCCCCCGTCCGCAGGAGAGCAAATTGCGGTTACATGCTCTAGCAACTGGAGGAGCAAGGGTTTTTGAAGCGCCCGAAATGCTATCCTGTTCAAATGCCCTCTCGAAAATGAGCAGTTGAGGCAGGTCAGGAACCGGTCGAATAAGACCGAAGTAGGCAATTTCGCTTGCGCGACCTTGGCGAGCAGGACCCCAGTTCACGAAGAAACGTGAAGCTATCGCCTCACCCGCAGCAGCCCGCCACAGTCCCGTTTGCTTTCGCTTCCTGGATCGGAGGGCATGGGACATCGCCAAATGAGCAGAACACGCAGCAGTCGCCAGCCAGGGGCCGCAGCACCACCGCGCAATGCCGGCAATCATAGAAGAATTGGCAGGCGTTGGTGGGCATCCTTTCGGTGGCCACCCCGCCGCATTTGGGACAGGTCAGGGTTGAGGTGAGCTGCATCAGGAAAGCGCGTTCATCAGCGGCGCTTCTAGGAGGTCCCAGGCGAACGCGATAAGCGTCAGAACCGTTCCAATCGCGAGCAGGATAGGTGTCGCGCGCGAGGGCAGCGGCATTGTGCAGGACCGGTCCCCAGCACAGGACCTCCGCCGCTGCGCGTAGGCCCACCACCCAGCAGCCAAGCCGATGAGGGAGGTCGCCGTTAGCGGCCACCGTAGTGGTATCAGCGCGGCGAAGTTGCTGGACAGGCCCGCCCCCAGGCCGAGCGCCGCGAGTGCGAGGGGCAGGACGCAGCATGACGCCGCAGCTAGAACAGCGGCTAAGCTCGCAAGCGCGCCGAGGGCGGATAGCCCCGTGTCGGCGCGACGTCGTGACGTTGGTGCGCCTAGGGGTTCACGCGGGATGGTCTCTTGGTTCATCTATCGCCTCTAGCGGGTTAGCCCGTTATGCATCCTGTAGTGACTACAGGAGCAAGCAATATATGCGCGTTGAGGAAAGCATCACGATCGGCGAGCTGTCTCGCCGGACTGGCGTGAATATCGAGACGATCCGGTACTTCGAGCGCGTTGGTGTTCTCGCAACGCCACCCCGCACAAGCGGCGGGCGGCGGGTATATGGGACCGGTCACGTCCGCGCACTTGGGTTCGTCCGTCGCGCGCGCGAACTCGGCTTCTCCCCGGCCGAGGTGCGCGCGATCCTGTCTCTTGGCGGTTCTGCGCAGGCGTCATGCAGTGAGGTCCGCGAGATCGCGGCTCACCATCTAGAGCGTGTGCGCGCTAAGATGGAGGATCTGGCGCAACTAGAAAGCCTGCTGGCTGCGACCATCGACCGTTGCGAAGGCGACGGGGCGGCGAGGTGCGCCGTGATCGACTTGCTGAACCAACATTCGACTGCGTAGATGTCGCATCGCACCCCGTACTCGCGCAAACGGTCGATAACGGAGCCGATCACCATCACCACGGCACGCGGCCCTAGCCACCTATGTGGACGTTGCGCATCACGAAGCCGCTTTTCGGAAGCGCTGGCAGCCTGGCGAAATCGATGCTCAGGTCTTGGTCCGGTACGTCATAGCGCATCGCGTTGACGAGGAGGTGTGCCGCCACCTTCATGATCGCGAGGACGATCCATTCGCCGGGACAGCGATGGCCGAGATAGTGATCGCCGCCGCCCTGCGGAATGAAGTTGAAGGAGTCTTCGTCCCAAGCCCTGAAACGCTCAGGGCGAAACTCCTGGGGGTCGGCCCAGGTCGCTGCGTCGTGATTGCTCCCATAAAGGTCTAGCACCACTTGACGCCCTTCCGGAAAGGCCATCCCCTCCCACTCGAAATCTTGGCTCGCGCGCGCCACCACAGCGGGAAAGAAGGGATAGAATCGGCGGACCTCTTGGACGAAGAGCTCGGCATAGTCCGGCTGCTGAACCAAGGCCGCCCTGATCCCTGAACAGGTTTGCAGCGCGTGGGCGACGAAGGTGATGTACACTGCGATCGCGACGGTCGGGCGAAGGACATTTACCAGTTCGACCGCTGCGACGTGCGGCGAAAGAAGATCGTCGTGCCGGTCGCGATGCCAGGCTATCGCGTAAGCCGCGGTCCCCGAGCCCGAGCCGATGCTCCCGGCCCGAATGCCTTCAATGATCCGCTTCGCCCATGCGTCGACGCGACGACGGGCCAGCCGTGACCAAAGATGCCTTGGGCTCGCCGAGCCGGCGGCGTCGAACAGCGCCCGCAGCTCGCCCGCGCGGTTGCCGGCTTCATCGTCCGGAAGAGGAACTCCCGCCCAAGCGCATACCGCTCGCGTCAGCGGCTCATGCAACTCGTCATAGAAGACGATCTCTCCTTTGCGCGTCCAGCCCGGCACCGCCCTGCGCCACTCGGCCTCGAACAATTGCGCCAGCGCCCGCACGCGCTCTGGTGTCATCAGGCCCATGAACATCTGCTTGCGGTGCCGATGGGTCTCGCCGTCCAGACCCTGAACGCCGCCTTGGCCCAGCAGTGTCTTCTGAATAGCGACCGGCATGGCACCTTCGCGCTCGAAGCGGGTCGTATCGTAGAAGATTTCGGCGGCCTTGGCCCCCTTAAGGCAGTTGGTCTTTTTCAGCAGGAAACGGGATTCAAAAGCGTTTGCGCCTAGGCGCTGGCACTGCCTGGAGATGAACCGATAGGGATCGGCGAGGAGAGAAAGGGTTTCGTCCGGGCCTTTCGTGTGTGGTGTCTTAGGCATGACCGGTCCGGTGATTGTTGGGTCTCCTTTGATTAACTCGGAGGAATATCACGGGTTGCAGGCTCACGACAGGTGACGAACGAGGACGATCAGGGCGGAGCAGGCGCGGCCGAGGCGTTCGAGGCCATGCGCGGCGAGCTGGCGCTGCGCCGTGGAGGGCTTGGCGGCCGAGCGCGGCGATCGACATACCCGACCATACCGAGACGCTTGGCGTGCTCCAGCAGAACGTGAACACGGCAGGCGAGAACGTCGCGCGCATCGGCCAATTCCTGAAAGCGGCCCCGGCGCTGGCGATGACGCCGGAGCAGATGGCGCAGCGCATCGCCGCGGCGGGCAGCGCCGCCCGGCGCGAGGATCAGGCGGCGCTCGCCAAGGCGGGCGAGGACAAGGCCCGCATCATGGCCGATCTTCGCGCCATCGCCGGGTCCGCATGGACACGCGCCGACCAGAAGAATCGGCAGCTATGGTTTGCCCTGGGTGGGGTGGCGGCCGGCATCCTCGCATGGGCGATCGTGCCGGGCCTGGTCGCGCGCGAGATCGCACCGGCGAGCTGGCAATGGCCCGAGCGCATGGCGGCGCGGACGCTCGACTTGCCCCGCTGGGAAGCCGGGCAGCGTATGATCCAGAGCGCCAGTCCCACCGCGTTCCGCGCCATCGTCGGGGCCGACAGGATCGTGACGGCCAACCGCGCGGCGATCGAGGGGTGCGGCAAAGCCGCAGCGCGAAACGCGTGAAACGGTGCGACGCACGATCACGCTCAAGTGGAGTAAAAGTTAGCCGCGCAAGTTATTCAGCCAAGCGTTCGATGATCGGACAATCAGGCCGATCATCGCCATGACAGGCTTGGGCGAGCCCGGTAAGCGAGCGGCGCATGGCGTCCAAGACGCGGACCTTGCGGCCCAGTTCGGCAGCGCGGGCTTCCGCCAGCGTCTTCACTTCCGCGCTCGACCGATCGCGATCCGACCACAGCCCCAGCAGCGTGCGGATTTCCTCGATCGGGAACCCCAGGTCGCGCGCGTTGGCGATAAATCGCAGCCGATGAACGTCAGCGTCGGCGTAGTCCCGGTAGTTCCCGCGCCGTGGCGGCGCGGGCACCAAACCAATCTTTTCATAGTGGCGGATCATGCGTTGGGAGACGCCGCTGGCGTCCGACGCCGCTCCGATGTTCACAGCTTTACCGCGTTGAGCCGCAGTGCGTTCAGGACCACGGTGAAGGACGAGAGCGCCATCGCTGCACCGGCCAGCATCGGCGACAGCAGGATACCGGCAACCGGGTAAAGCACGCCGGCCGCAACCGGCACGCCGATTCCGTTGAACAAGAACGAGAAGAACAGGTTTTGGCGGATATTTCGCATCGTCGCGCGAGCGAGCTTGCGGGCGCGCACGATCGCCGAGAGATCGCCGCGCGTGAGCGTCATGCCGGCGCTTTCGATCGCCACGTCTGTTCCCGTTCCCATCGCCAAGCCGACATCCGCGGCGGCGAGCGCCGGGGCGTCGTTGATCCCATCGCCCGCCATTGCGACCCTTGCGCCGCTCGCTTTCAGCTCGCCGATGATACGCGCCTTGTCTTCCGGCAGCAGATCGGCGCGCACGTCATCAAGACCGCCCACGGCGCGCGCGACAGCATCGGCCGTCCCACGATTGTCGCCGGTGAGCATGACGACCCGCAGGCCCTCCTTGCGAAGCGCGGCAATAGCGTCGCGCGCCGATGCGCGCACCGGATCGGCGACTGCGAGCAGACCGGCGAGCGCCCCGTCGATCGCGACGAGGATGATGCCCGCGCCTTCGCCACGGTGACGATCGGCCGCGGCGTCGACCGGCTTGAGATCAGCGCCGATCCGGCTCATTTGCACCGCATTGCCAATCACGACCGAGCGGCCGCCCACCGTGGCGCTGACACCCAGCCCGGTTTGCGAGGCAAAGTCCGCGACTGTGCCGAGCTGCAATCCTCGTTCTTTGGCGGCAACGACGATTGCGTGCGCGAGCGGATGTTCGGATTGGCCTTCGACGGCCGCGGCAAGCGCGAGCATGTCGTTCTCTCCGACCGCGCTGACCGTCTCGACCGCGATCAGCTTGGGCTTGCCTTCCGTGAGCGTACCCGTCTTGTCGATGACAAGGGTATCGACCTTTTCCAGCCCCTGTAAGGCTTCCGCGTTCTTCACCAGCACGCCGGCCTGAGCGCCGCGTCCCGTGCCGACCATGATCGACATGGGCGTGGCGAGCCCGAGCGCGCACGGGCAGGCGATCACCAGCACTGCGATGGCGTTAAGCAGGGCATGGCCCATGCGCGGCTCAGGGCCGACCAGCGACCAAGTGATGAAGGTCGCAATCGAGATCAGCACGACGAGCGGCACGAACCATCCTGAAACCCGATCGGCGACCGCCTGTATCGGGGCGCGGCTTCGCTGCGCTTCCGCGACCATGCGGACGATACGCGCGAGCATCGTGTCCGAACCAACCGCGCGGGCTTCCATCACCAGGCTGCCCGTCCCGTTGACGGTGCCCCCGGTAACGATCGCCTCGACTTCCTTGAGGACCGGCGCGGGTTCGCCGGTGAGCATGGCTTCGTCGACCGACGAACGACCCTCGACCACGACGCCATCGACCGGGATGGCTTCACCGGGGCGGACCCGCAGCCGGTCACCGGTTGCCACGTCGGCAAGCCCGACTTCTTCTTCAGAACCGTCAGGCTGCAAGCGTCGCGCCGTCTTGGGGGCGAGATCCATGAGAGCGCGGATCGCGCGCCCTGTCGCCGCCCTAGCGCGCAGTTCGAGCACTTGCCCGAGCAGCACCAGTGTCACCACGACGCCGGCCGCCTCGTAATAGACGGGAACCATGCTCCCATGCGTGCGGAAGGTCGCTGGGAAGATGCCCGGCGCGAGCGTCGCGACCACGCTATAGAGGAAGGCGGCACCTACGCCGATCGCGATCAGTGTGAACATATTGAGATGGCGGGTACGAAGCGATGTCCACCCCCGCTCGAAAAACGGCCAGCCCGCCCACAGCACGATCGGCGCGGTGAGTGCGAGCTGGACCCAAGGCGAGGCCGCAGGGCTAACCACATGCAGGCCTAACATTTCCGCGAACATCGAGACGACGAGCAGCGGGATCGTGAGCGCGCCCGCCACCCACAGTCGGCGCGTGAAGTCGACCAGCTCAGGGTTGGGAGTATCGTCGAGCGACGGTTCTTCGGGTTCGAGCGCCATGCCGCAGATTGGGCAAGTTCCCGGCCCTTCCTGGCGAATTTGCGGGTGCATCGGGCACGTCCACATCGCCCCCGGCGTCGCCATCGGCTCCGGTTTCGGCTTATCGCTCAGATAGGCGTCAGGATTGGCGACAAACTTGCTCCGGCATCCTGCGCTACAGAAATGATAGGCATGACCAGCGTGCTCGGCATGGTGTGTCGTTTTTGCGGGATCGACCGTCATGCCGCACACCGCGTCGATCACTGCTGCTGCGGCATCGTTGTCCTTACTGCCCGAGCAGCAGCCGCCCGCTTCGGTGTGATGATGTTCGTGCTCGATCTTTGCGGGAGCGGCCGAGCCGCCCCCGCAACAGGATGAGGGCGTGGAGACCGATTCAGGCGCAGGCTTCGAACAGCCGCAACCCCCGGCTTGGGAATGGGAATGAGGGTCGTTCATGGCAAGACTCCTTCGACCCGAGAGCATGTAGGGTATGACACCGTGTTAGGGTCAAGGCCCTGTCGGCACCGCTGGCGTGTATGTTGAATCTACGCGCGGGAGCGGCGTTGCCCTCATATTGCGGGGGCCAGCTCTACACCCTCGACGCCATAAGGGCCGCAGCTTAGGTCTATTACTAGCTCGCCAAACGCGGGCCGGGGGCAATCGGGGACAAATGGCAGCGCAGATCGACAGTCTTTCTACTGGCACCGACCATGACGGCCTGGTGCGCCGCTTAATTGCCCGCTGGCGTGACGATCAGGGCGCGACCTATCGGAGCTGGTTTCTTTGGGACGAGCGGTTGAAGAACTTCCGATCAATCCGGCGCGGCATCACCCAGGTTGTCGGCGAGATCGAGCGCGGCACGTTCGGCGTCGCCTACCGCGGATCGTCGCTCGAAACCGTCGTCCATTCCGTCGCCGAGCAGCGGCAAATCTTCAAGGGCGCGGACCATGCGTTCCTCTGGAAGCCGAAGCTCCGCATCCCCGACATTTACGAGAGCCCCGACAATCAGCGCGCGTTCGGCCGCTTGCTCGACGCCTGTTCCTGTTGCGACACGGCCGAGGAGATCATCAGCCATATCCACGCGATCGACCGTTTGAAGATCAAGGGGCTGGGTCCGGCGGTCGCCAACCTCCTCTACTTCCTTCACCCGACGCTGGTGCCGCCCTTCAACACCGCAATCGTTAAGGGCTACAACGCGCTGACGGGGGCGAATGTGAAGCTCGGGAGCTGGGAGCATTTTCTGGCGATGCGGACCGGCATCCTCGATCTCAACGACCGCTTCCGCGAGCTGCTATCGAATGATTTAGGCGCGATCGGCGGTCTGTTGTTCGACATCGGCTCCGATCGCTATCCGGCTCCGCCCCTCGACGTGAGCGGCGCGACGCTGGCGAGCTGGGGGCAGCGGCTTGAGGCGGCGCGCGAGGAAGCGCGCACGCTCAGCAAGGCCGCTCAGCGCGAGGGCGAGAACGAGCGCACCCATACCGAAATCCAGGCATGGCTTCGCGATCTAGGGTTGGCGCTCGGCTATGACGTATGGATCGCCGCGAACGACCGCAGCCGCGCCTTCGACGGATCACCCTTGGGCGCAGGATGCCTTGAGCGCCTGCCCGACACGATCGCGACGTCGAAGGGCGCTGACTCGATCCGGCTGATCGACGTGCTGTGGCTTGAGAAGGCCGGCGATCATGTCGCCGCGGCGTTCGAGGTGGAGCATTCGACCTCGATCTATTCGGGCATCGTCAGGATGCTCGACCTGGCCTTGAGCGGTGGCGACCTTCACGCGACCGCGGGGCTGTTCCTTGTCGCGCCCGACGCGCGCGAGACGGACGTTCGCGCGCAGTTGCAGCGGCCCGCGTTCAGCCGCGTAGCCGACCTCGACATATCCTACCTGCCCTATGGCGAGCTGGAGAAGAACCGGGAGGCCATCGCGCGGTTCGGATCGGGACTGAAAGCGATCAAGGCCGTTTCCAGCAAGCTCGCCTAGCCCGCTCCGCGCAAGGGATGATCCGGAGAGCCGCGTATCCTCTAGCATGTAGAGGAGTGCTGCCGTGACGATGCCATCCCCGGCCCCCTGGCTCGACGCCGTGCTGATCGGGTGGTTCGTGCTGACCGCCCTTTCGGTCGCTTACGTCGCGTGGGATGCCTTCACCCGCAACCCCGAGCTGCGCGTGATGAAATGGGGGTGGCTGTTGGTCACGCTCTATGGTGGCCCGATCATGGCCGCGGCCTATGTCCTGTCCTGCCAGGAGCCGGCGAACGAGCGGCACGAGGATTTCGTTCGACCGCTCTGGAAGCAGGCGTTCGGCTCGGCCATCCATTGCATGGCGGGCGATGCAACCGGCGTCATCGCCGCAGCCGCGATCACCACGGCGCTCGGCCTGCCGATGTGGCAGGACGTGATCGCGGAATATGTGTTCGGCTTCGCGTTCGGACTGCTGATTTTCCAGGCGCTTTTCATGCGCGACATGGCGGGCGGTTCCTATTGGGGCGCGCTTCGCATGTCGTTCATCCCCGAATGGCTGTCGATGAATGCCGTCATGGCCGGCATGATCCCGACGATGGTGGTGTTGATGAGCCGCGACATGGCCGCGATGCACGCCAGCTCGCTCCGCTTTTGGGGCGTCATGTCGCTGGCGACACTCGTCGGGTTCGCAGTCGCCTATCCGATCAACCTTTGGCTGGTTGGCGTGCGCTTGAAGCACGGCATGGGCACGGTGCGCGCGCTGGGGCATGGCGGACACGAAGTCGGCGCGGACCGGCAATCGGCCACGCCGATGCCGGACATGGGACACGACGCAATGGCAGGGATGAGCGGCATGGCGGCCGGCGCGCGCGTGACCGGACCTCAGATCGCCGCGATGACAGTGTTGACGCTCATCATGCTTGGCGCGGGCATCATCGTTGCGACGCTGTTCGGTCGGTGGGCCATGTAACTTGCCGCGAACGACGGAGATCGCGGCAAGGGGTGATCGCGCGGCGCGCGTATCTAGGAACAGGCGGGGGCTCATACGGAGATAATGCGATGCACCAGATCGACCCCGGCATGAAGGCGTGCATGGACGCCTGCCACGAATGCCATGTGACCTGTCTTCACATGGCGATGAACCATTGCCTCGAAATGGGCGGCCAGCACGCCGCGCCCGAGCATATGAAGATCATGGCCGACTGCGCGCAAATTTGCGCGGTTGCGATCGACTTCATGGCGCGCAAGTCCGCCCACCATCAGCATATCTGCCGCGAGTGTGCCGAGATCTGCCGGGCTTGCGCAGCGAGCTGCGAGGCCCTGGGCGGCATGGAGGATTGCGTGGCAGCGTGCCGGAAGTGCGCCGATTCCTGCGATCGGATGGCGGCATAGCGGGGCTTGCGCGGGCGGTCGCCCGCCCGCGCAGCTATCTGCATATCAACGGCCCATGCTCGCGATCACAGCGAACAGCTCGGCCGTGAACTTGGTCAGGAGCTCGGTCGCTGCGCTCCCGAAAATCACCAAACATACGCCTAGCGCGATCAGCTTAGGCACGAAGCTCAGCGTCTGTTCGCTAATCGACGTCGCCGCCTGGATGATGCTGATTATCAGCCCGACGATCATCATCGGCACGAGCAGCACCACGCAGATCAGGCCGGCCACGGCCAGCATCCTCCCCGTCTCGTCGAGCAGGATCGACTGATCCATCAGGCGCGGCCCCGTGAACGGCCGGGGACCGCGAGGGCTCCCCGGCCGCGCATCACATCGCCGATGCAGGCGGCGCGAGCGTCCCGAGCCAGGCGATCAGCCCGAGAACCGCGATGACACAGGCGGTTTCGATCGCCAGACTTGTCCGCAGCGCGCCGAGGGCGCCCTTGTGATCGTCCGCTGCGATCGACCGCTCGAATGCCGGCGTGAGCCGGAAGCGGTTGAGCGAGGCGAGCCCTAGCATGGCGACGAACAGCGCCAGCTTTGCGATCAGGAGCTGACCATAGAGCGTCGCAGGAAGCGTGGCGAGGTTGCCGATCCCGACCAGCATCCAGCCGTTGACCAGGCCGGTGACGAGGATCGTGCCGACCACAACCGTCCCGATCGCGCCGAACCCGTGCAGCGCGCGGTGCGTCAGCCCCAGATGCGCCGCGTCTACGCGCGCCGCGGGTCGGGAGACGAGCAGGAGCAGCCCCAGTAGTGCGCCAACCCAAGCGCCCGAGGCGATCAGATGGAGAATGTCGACGATGAGGTGGACCCAGCCCATCACGGCTTCGTCCATCGCGCCGTGTCCGGTCCACGCCAGCGTTGCGAGTGCCACGGCCGAGCAGAGCGCGACGATGCTCAGCCAGATGCCGCGCCCGCCCGCGACCAGCGCTGCCAGCGCCGCGAGGGCCACCATGACCATGCGCAGCTTCCATGCTGCTCCGATCGCAGAGCCGGTGAGCAGCGCGCCGACTGCTTCACGGTCGATCGGCCAGGCCGGCGTTCCGGCCATTGAGGAGGCCATCAGCACGACCCAGGCGCCTGAAAACAACAGGCTCAGGCCAGCGCTGGCGATGAACCAGGGACGCAGCGCGAGCGCGTCGCCGCGCTCGCGCGCCCGCAGCCCATAAAGGCTGAATGCGGCAAGGCCGAACAGCGCAGCCAGCGTCACGTAGAGCGCGAAGCGGACGCCGATAAGCGACCAGTCCCCCATCGCCTCACTTCACCGCGAAGACGTAGGTTCCTGCGACCTTGTGGGTGTCGGTCGAGACGACATTCCACGCGACGCTATACCGACCCGATGGGAGCGGCGATTTCGGGGTGATGACGAGGGTCCGGCCATCGGACGAGAGCGCGGAGGCGCTGGCCATCTTCATGGCTGCCA
This sequence comes from Sphingomonas sp. NPDC079357, assembly GCF_044901155.1. Taxonomy (NCBI): domain Bacteria; kingdom Pseudomonadati; phylum Pseudomonadota; class Alphaproteobacteria; order Sphingomonadales; family Sphingomonadaceae; genus Sphingomonas; species Sphingomonas sp. NPDC079357. Next base: position 64,797 of record NZ_JBJDOM010000011.1, on the reverse strand, counting down.
TGCCGGGCATCGCTGCCATCGTGAGATCGGCCTTGGAGAAGGCTGGCATCAGCTTCTCGCTGAAATGAAGTTCGATACGAGCGGGCTTCGCGACCGTCGCATTGGCGGCCGGCGATGCCGACACCAGCTTAGGATGGGCGTTCGCCGTTCCGGCGAACATGACGAGAGCGGCAGCAGCAGTCAGAACGGATAGGCGGCGCATAGGGGGCCTTTCGACAGGAGGGTTCCTGTCCTTCATTACGCGCCCCGATCGACCACCCCTCACGGATGGATTTGAGGGATGGGCGCGTCGCTTGCGTAATCCATGCTAGAGGGGTGGAGTGAACGACATGGACCTCGACGCAGTATTGATGAGGCTGGCGCAAGCACCCGTGCCCGCGAGCCTTGATGGCATGGAAGATCGCGTGCTGGCGCGGGTCGCCGCACGTCCAGCGGCGCGCGCCGGCTTAGGCGTTGGGGCAATGACGATCGCTGCGGCGCTCGTCATGGGCATCTTCGGTGCCGGTGTGCCCGCGAAGGAAGCCAGCGCGGCTTCGCTATCGCCCTTGGGGCCGGTGTCGCCGCTCGCGCCCTCCACGCTGCTCGTCGGCGTGCAATGAGCGGCCGCATCCGCCTTCTGCTTGGCATTGTCGCGTGCTTCATCGCCGCGATCATCGGTGTGTTCGTGGGGCGGGCGCTACTTCCGCCACGTGCCCAGCCCGGCTCGGAGCTGCACGACGTGCTGCATCATAAGCTGGCGCTGGACGCCAACCAGGAAGCGCGACTTGAAGTGCTGGAGCAGCGTTTCGCCGTGCAGCGGCGCGCATTCGAGCTGGAATTGCGGGCGAACAATGCCCGGCTCGCTGAAGCGATCGAGGCCGAGCATGGCAACGGGCCGCGCGTCGCCGCAGCGGTCGACCAGAGCCACGCCGTCATGGGCGAGCTCCAGAAAGCGACGCTGGCGCACATCTTCGCCATGCGCCAGCTCTTGCGGCCCAATCAGACCGGCCAGTTCGATCAGGCCGTGGTGAAGGCGCTCACCGACGACGCACGTTGAGGTTCGGCGCGTGAGCCTCGACTGGACCACGCTTACGGACGGCGAGCTGGCGACCCTCAGCATCGCCGGGCGCGAAGCCGCCTTCGCCGAGATCATGCGCCGCCATCGGCAGTCAATCTTCCGCATGGTGCGCGCGTGCGTCGGCGAGGCCGACGAGGCGCTGGACCTTCTGCAGGAGACCTTCGTCGCGGCGCATCAGGCCCTGCCCCGCTACGACGGCGATCGATCGATGCGCGCGTGGCTATCGACGATCGCGATCAACAAGTGCCGCGATTGGGGGCGCAAGCGCACCGTGCGGCGCTTTCTGGCGTTCGCCGCACCGATCGGCGCGGAAGCCGAAGCCATTGCAGACGACCAGGTGGCGATCGACGACGCGACGGGCGACCGACAGGAACTCGACCGCGTGACGCGCGCCATTGCGGGCTTGCCGACCGCATTGAAGGAATCCTTGGTGCTGCGCACGATCGAGGGGTTGAGCCAGGCTGAAACCGCGGCAGTGTTGTCGATCAGCGAAAAGGCGGTAGAAACCCGCCTCTATCGCGCGCGATCGAAGTTGCTGGAGCGATTGGGCGGGCGCTGAGGGATAGCGCCCTGAGCTGCGTATCAAGGCTAGAGGGACACTCCCGTTCGAGAGCCTTGAGGACCGTATGAGCCGCACTATCGATCGCCGCCAGATGCTTCGCGGCGCCGCCCTTGCTGGCGGTGGCATGGCGCTGACCGCCTATATGCCCGCGTGGGCGCAGCCTGTCTCGGGCGGGATCGTCAAACCGCTGCCGACCGTCTCGGGCACTGACATCGCGCTGACGATCGACAGTTTCAGACTTCCCGTCGACGGCAAGTCGACGCCCGCAATCGGCGTCAACGGCACGGTGCCGGCCCCTCTCATTCGCTTGAAGGAGGGGCAAAAGGTCCGCCTCTCCGTCACCAACAATCTCGACGAGGACAGTTCGATCCACTGGCATGGGCTGCTCGTGCCGTTCGCGATGGACGGCGTGCCCGGCATCAGCTTCCCCGGCATCAAGGCGCGCTCGACCTTCATCTACGAGTTCCCGATCATCCAGTCGGGCACCTACTGGTATCACAGCCATTCCGGCGAGCAGGAGCAGGGCGGACTTTACGGGCCGATCGTGATCGACCCGGCCGGTGCCGATCCGATCGCGTTCGACCGCGAGCATGTGATCGTGCTGTCCGACCACAGCCAGATGACCGGCGAGCAGATTTTCCGGAAGCTGAAGCAGATGGGCGGCGCCTATTTCAACTATCAGCGGCCGACCCTCGCGGGCTTGCTCGCGGGTCGGGAAATGCCGCTCAAGGACCGGATCGAGTGGGGAAAGATGCGAATGGACCCCGCCGACATCGCCGACGTCACCGGCTCGACCTATACCTTCCTGGTCAACGGCTATGGGCCGTATGACAACTGGACGGGGCTGTTCAAGCCGGGCGAGCGGGTCCGCTTGCGGATCATCAACGCCGCGGCGCAGACCAACTTCAACGTCCGCATCCCCGACCTGCCGATGACCGTCGTGCAGGCCGATGGGCAGAATATCCGTCCGGTGAAGATCGACGAGTTCCAGATCGGCGTTGCCGAGACGTTCGACGTGATCGTGACGCCCGAGGACCGGGCCTACAGCTTCGTCTCCGAGGCTATCGATCGCTCCGGCATGGGCCGGGCGACGCTCGCCCCGCGTGAGGGGATGGTCGCCCCGGTCCCGCCGCTTCGTCCGCGCACGCTGCTGACCATGACCGATATGGGCATGGACATGGGGAGCATGGGCGGGATGCAGGGCATGTCCGGCATGAAGGACGAGAGCCCGGTCGCCACGCGCGGGCCGGACCCCACCTTGATGCAGAACGCCTCGCGCAATCTTTGGAAGCTGACGGGCTGGAAGGGGCCGACCGATCACGGGACGGTCGCGGCAGGCGCAGCGATGGCGGGCATGTCCGGCATGTCGGGCATGGACCACAGCCAGATGGGCGGCGCTGTAATGCCCGGGATGGACCATAGCCAAATGGCAGCGGGCGGTGCTGGCATGGCCGGCATGGACCATAGTGCCATGTCGGGCGGATCGGGCCAGGCTGGCGGCATGGCCGGGATGGACCACGGGTCGGGTGGCGGCATGAACATGAACATGCGCGACCCGAAGAATGCGCCGGGCGTGAAGATGGGGCCGGGCGTGCAGACCATCTCCCCGATGCCGAAGGACCGTAGCGGTGAACCGCCCCAGGGTCTGGGGGGCCTGGATCACCGCGTCCTCACCTATCGCGACCTCGTTTCGCTCGCGCCCAACCCCGACGTGCGCGCGCCGTCGCGTCAGTTCGAGATCCATCTGACCGGTAACATGGAGCGCTACATGTGGGGCTTCGACGGGCAGAAGCTGAGCGATCCCGCCGACCCCATCCCGTTCCGCAAAGGCGAGCGGGCGCGGGTGACGTTGGTCAACGATACGATGATGCCGCACCCCATCCATCTCCACGGCCATTTCTTCGAGCTGGTGACGGGGCACGGCAATCATGCGCCGCGCAAGCACACCGTCAACGTGCCGCCTGGAGGCAAGATGACCTTTGATCTGACCGCCGATGCACCCGGCGATTGGGCGTTCCACTGTCACAATCTCTACCACATGACCGCAGGCATGATGCGCGTCGTCACCGTTCGCCCGTTCGCGGGAGAGGCGGCATGAACCGGCTGACCGCGGCGCTCGCCGCCACCACCATGCTCGGCATCGCCGGTCCTGTCGCCGCTCAGTCGATGCAGGGCATGGATCATTCGGCAATGCCGGGCATGACCATGCCGATGCCTGCGAAAAAGAAGCCGGTGGTGAAGCCCACGGCCAAAGGCAAGCCGGCCAAGACTAGGTCAGCTCCTGCGAGGCGACCATCAGCTTCGACGACGAAACGCCGCGCCGCGCCAACGGCCGGCATGAATGGTATGGATCACGGGACCATGCCGGGCATGGATCACTCGTCTATGCCCGGCATGGACCATGCGGCTCCGCAGGGCTCACAGCAGGGCATGGAAGCCATGCCGGGGATGCAGATGCCCGGAAACGGCCAAACGGTCCCTCAGGGCTCCCAGCAGCCGATGCAGGGCATGGACCATTCGGCGATGCCGGGGATGACCATGCCAGCCGACCAGCACAGCGGCCACGACATGCAGGGCATGTCGGGAATGGCCGGAATGCCAGGCATGGCGGCCGATGGGGTGCAGCAGACTGGCACCGCGCTTCCCGCAGGAAACGCCCCCGCCCCGCCCCTGCCGACCGACCATGCGGCCGACAGCGTTTACGGCGCGGACGCGATGGCGATGGGTCGCCATCACCTTCAGCAGCATCACGGCGGTCAAAACTTCAGCCAGGTGCTATTGAACCTCGCTGAGTATCAATTCCGCAACGGTCGTGACGGCTATCGCTGGGATGGCGAGGCGTGGTTCGGGGGTGACATCAACCGCCTCTTCATCAAGTCTGAGGGCGAGGGAGCCTTCCGCGAGGGCATCGAGAGCGCCGAGGTGCAGGCGCTCTATAGCCGGACCATTGGCCCTTATTTCAATCTACAAGCGGGTGTCCGCCAGGATTTGGGGCCGTCCCCGAAACGCACCTATGCGACCGTCGGGCTGGAGGGGCTGGCACCGGGCTTCTTCGAGCTAGAGGGCGCGGTATTCCTGTCCAACAAGGGCGACCTGCTAGGGCGGCTTGAGGGCTATTACGACCAGCGCATCACCCAGCGGCTGATCCTGCAACCGCGCGCCGAGCTCAATTTCGCTGCGCAGGACGTGCCGGAAAACCGGATCGGATCGGGCCTATCCAACGCCGAGCTTGGATTGCGGCTGCGTTATGAGATCCGGCGCGAGTTCGCCCCCTATGTCGGCGTGTCATGGGATCGCCGCTTCGGCGACACCGCCCGCTACGCGCGCGCCGATGGGGATCGCGCAACGTCCAAGAGCATCGTCGCCGGCGTTCGTGTCTGGTTCTGATCGATGGAGGAACAGATGGCTCAAGACGGCAGGCGCTCGATAAGGCAGCACTTCCCGAGCCTGCCGTTCGTAGGCGCCCTGGCGATCGTCCTGGCGCTGGGCGCAGCCGCGTTTATCTACCTTGGCGTGTATAACATCGCGGCCGACGAACCGCACACGCCGGCGGTCTATTCAATGCTCGAACGCCTGCGCGATCGGTCGATTGAGGCACGCGCGCGCGGCATAACACCCCCGGCCGATCTGGCATCGGCGCAGCGCGTGTCAGTCGGCGCGGGCCTTTACGGAGAAATGTGTTCCGGTTGCCATCTCGGCCCCGGCGTCGAGAAATCCGAGATGAGCCAGGGCCTCTATCCACAGGCGCCGGAACTCGCGCGCGCTCAAGATCTCACCCCCGCCCAGCAATTCTGGATCATCAAGCACGGGGTGAAGCTCAGCGCCATGCCGGCATGGGGCAAGACGCATCCCGACCCCCTAATTTGGAATATGGTCGCGTTCGTCCGCAAGCTCCCCGGCATGACGCCCGAACAGTATAAGGCACTGGTCGCGAGCGCCCCGGCCGATCACGACGAGATGATGAAGGACATGCCGGGTATGAAGTGACCCCGGCGACGAGGTTGAGGGAGGAGTGGTTCTGAAAAGCGCGAAACTGAGGCTGCATCTACTCGCGAGCCGCACGCACAAATGGCTCGCGATCATCATCGGCGCGCAGCTCCTGCTATGGTTCGCAAGCGGCGCCCTGATGAGCTTCCTGCCGATCGATCGGGTGCATGGCGATCACCTCGTTGACCGCAAAGCCGCGGCGCCCCTTCCCCGCGGCAGCACGTTCGCCCCACCATCGGCGATCGTAGGCGCAGCAGATGCGCCCATCGAGGCCATCACCTATCGCATGTGGCTTGGCCGCCCGGTCGCCGAGGTCGCGACAGCCAAGGGAACGCGCCTGTTCGACGCCGCGACGGGCCAAGCGCTGCCAGCACCAACGGCTCGTGAGGCCGAGGAGATCGCGCGTTTGGCATGGCGTGGCGGTGCTCGACCAGCGGCGAAGGTAGAGCGGATCGAGCGCGCCAGCCCCGAATATCGCGGCACGCTCCCCGCCTGGCGCGTCGCGTTCGCCGACCTCGATTCCACCCGCGTCTTTGTCGCGGCCGACACCGGTCGGATCTCGGCTGTCCGAACCGGCACTTGGCGGCTCTACGACTTCTTCTGGGGCCTTCACATCATGGATTGGACGAATCACGAGAACTTCAACACGCCCTGGCTGCTCGCCTTCGCGATCGGTGGGCTTGCGCTTTGGTTAGGGGGGGCAGTGCTTCTCTACATGCGATGGCCCAAAACGCGGCGTCGCAACATCGTGATCGAGGCATAATATACGCGGCTCAGGAGCGTAGCCCTCGGAAATAAAGTCCTGTTTCCTGACAATTTCTCGCGCGTTCTAGCACCCCGGGTGAGGGATAGCCGCCTCGCACGCGTAGAAGTCTTAGAACCCAGGGAGATCAATAATGCGCTTCGCACCAACATTCGCAGCTTTGGCGCTGCTCGCCACGCCCGCCCTCGCGCAGCAGAGCGGCGGAATGCAGGGCATGAACCACGGTCAGATGGCCGGCATGAACCACGACGACATGGCGGGCATGATGGCCGGCAATCCCTACGGCCAGGCCGAGATGGACATGCATCAGAAGATGATGGCGGCCAAGCAGGGCGACGCGGCCGAAATGTGGACGCGCAAGATGATCGAGCATCACCGAGGCGCCATCGCCATGTCGCGCGTTGCGGTGCGTGACGCGCGCGACGCCGAGACCAAGCGCATGGCGCAGATGACGATCACGAAACAGGAAAAGGATATTGCCGAGCTGCAGGCGTGGCTCAGCAAGCACGGCAAGCGCCCGCAATAAGGGAGCGCTGCCCCGCCCTGTCGATCCCCCTACCCCCCGGCAGGGCGGGGATTTCCTTTTAGGAGCTGATGATGAAGAATGGTGTTCGTGGCGCCGTCGCCGCCTTGCTAATGACCATCCCAGCGGTCGCATCGGCCGCGGCCGACATCGCCATGCACCGCGATCCGGGTTGCGGCTGTTGCGAGAAATGGGCGGCGCAGGTGCGTCAGCAGTTCGGCCGCAAGGTCCAGATCATCGACGATGATCGCCGTGAGGTGCTGCAGCGTAAGATCGGCCTGCCCGCTGACCTCGCGTCCTGCCATACCGCGATCATCGACGGCATGGCGTTTGAGGGACATGTCCCGATCGCGGACATGAAGCGCGCGCTGGCCCAGCATCCTAAAGGCGTGCGCGGCTTGGCCGTGGCCGGAATGCCGATGGGCTCACCGGGCATGGAGGTGCCCGGCATGAGAACCCAGCCCTATGACGTCATTGCGTTCGGTGCCGCTGGCCGGCGTGTCTTTGCTAGCCACGGCGCCTAAACGACAGGTTGTCTTGTGAGCGGCAAATCTTCCCCGGCGCTTCATGCCGGCACTACGGCACCCGGCAAACCACCCGTATTGACCTCGGCGTTGACAATTGGGATAGTATCCGGGTGTTGAAAGCTCGTCTTTCTCTCTTGCTTCTTGTTGGAGCGTTGCTTGGCCTTTTGGGCCAAGGAATTGCGTATGCGGCCGGCCCATCGCTCTCACCCAAGATGGCGATGAGCCATGTCACCCCATCCCGCATGGATTGCGCGGGTATGGCGACCCCGGATCCGTCATCGGAACACCCATGCAAAGGACTGACGCTGGCGTGTATCGCCCAAATGGGATGCGTTGTTCCCATGACGTTTGAGGAGCCGGCAAGAGTGCTGAAGCGCTCGATCGCATCTCAAATCGTTATCTGGCCTGCCAGCCGGGCACTTGCCGGCCTCAACGTCGCTCTCGAGCCCGAACCGCCTACCGTTTGATCGAGTCAAGCCGTGTCAGGCTGCAGCCGTTCGCCGGTTGCGGCTCTGCCGATTTTAAATCTCGATCAAATTGGAAAGTGACATGAAAACGTTCATCTTGGCGGTATTTGCCGCTAGCCTCGCCGCGTCGGCAGCGACGGCGGCCACATCTGAAAATAAAAGCAATGGTCATTGGGAGTGGCGTTCCAATTACCAGCCGGGCCCGCGGGCGCCGCTTCAAGCCCCACGTCGCGTATGGGTTACGGACGTTCCCCAGTCGAGCGCCTGCGTGTGCCCGATGATGGAACGCGGTCGCGACGCCTGCATGTCAATGAAGGGCGGCCAGTCAACTTAAGCTGGCGAGCCTGAACAGGTGCCGGGCTCCGATCAACCATTTGGAGCCCGGCCATCATTATGACATGAAGGGACTAGAGGGATGCGCGCATCCATGATGCTCGCGGTCGCCGCGCTCACGACGAGCGCCGCGCACGCGCAGACACTTACCTATGACCAAGCGCTGCGCGATGCGGTTGCCAACGCCCCGGGAGCGGTTGCCGGTCGCGCGGGGGTCAGCGCCGCCCAAGCCGATGCACGTGCGGCGGGAAGCCTTCCGGACCCCCGTGTGTCGATCGGAATCGAGAATTATCCTGTCTCTGGGCCACCCGCCTTCTCCCTATCCAGAGACGACATGACGATGGGGCGTGTCGGTTTCCAACAGGACCTACCCAACCTTGCCAAGCGTCATGCCGCGCAAGCGCAGGCACGCGCCGTGATCGCAACGGCAGAAGCATCGCAAGCGACCAAGCTCCGGGAGGTGCGATTGGGAGCGGGGCAGGCATGGATCGACCTTGCTTATGCCGAGCGTCGACTAGCTGCCCTCGACACCGTTCTGCTATTCCTTCGATCTCTCCCTTCCGCTGCGCGGGCCGCCGTGACGACCGGTTCGGTCCGCCCTGGTCAGACACTGACGACCGATCAGGAGATCGCGGCACTCGACGACCGCCGCGACGAGTTGATGGCCGCCGTTGCGCGCGCCCGCGCGATGCTGGCTCGCTGGACCGGCGTATCGGCGCCCGAGATTGCCGGCGATATGCCCGCGATCGATCTGGCTCCGGCGCGGCTGCGGGACGCGCTCAGCCTTCACTCCGACATGGTTCTCGCCGAGGCCGGTATTCAGCGCGCCCAGGCCGACGTGGATGCGGCGCGAGCGGAGAAGCGACCCGATTGGGGGGTAGAGGTAGCTTATCAACGCCGTGACCCCCGGTATGGCGACATGGTGTCGGCGGGAGTTTCGATGAGCCTGCCGCTGTTCGCTCGATCGCGTCAGAACCCGCGCATCGAAGCCCGCAAATCCGCACAGGCGCAGGCCGAGGCCGCGCGCGAAGAAACCCGGCGCACATTGGCAGCCGATCTGGAGGCCGCGCTGGCGGACCACCAAATGCATCACAGCCAATGGCAGCGCGCGCGCGACGTGCTCCTTCCGCTCGCTCGGAAGCGAGCCGATCTGGAGATAGCGAGCTACTCTGCCGGTCGCGCGAGTCTTGCGGATGCCATCGAAGCCAAGACCGCGCTCGCCGACGCCGAGCTGACCGTGCTCGACCGTGAGGCGCTCGTCGCCGCAGACTCTGTCCGCCTCACCATTACCTTCGGGAGCGCCGATCGATGAGCGACACTACCATTACCCGCGCCCGCCTTGTCACCGCGGTAAGCGCGCTGGTGCTGGTCGCAGGGGGCGTGGGCTTCGGGCTCGCGAAACTTGGCACGTCCTCGGCTGCCGATCAAACGGCATCCCCAGCCCCGCAGAAGAAGATCCTCTACTGGTATGATCCGATGATCCCGGGGGAGCGGCACGACGGCCCGGGTCTCTCGTCGATGGGGATGAAACTGATCCCCCGCTATGCCGACGAGGGCGCAGGCGGTAGCGCCGCACCGGGCGTAGCGATCGATCCGGCCAGCCTCCAGCGGCTCGGCGCGCGGATCGTCACGGTCGAACGCGGATCGTTGTCAAACTCGGCCTCGGCAACCGGCAGCATCGAGTTCAATGACCGCAACGTTGCGGTCGTGCAGGCACGCAGCGGCGGCTTCGTTCAGCGCGTCTATGCGCGCGCGCCAGGCGATGTCGTGCCGGCAGGCGCCCCGCTCGCCGATATCCTTGTGCCCGAATGGGCGGGCGCGCAGGCGGAGTATCTCGCCGTGCGCCGCACCGGGGATGCCGGGCTCACGCGGGCGGCACGAGAGCGCCTGTTGCTTCTCGGGATGCCCGCCGGATCGATTGCATCGGCGGAGTGGCGCGGCCGACCGCAAGGTGTGACGACGATCAGCACGCCCGTGGGGGGCGTCATCAAGACGCTCGGCGTCCGACAGGGGATGACGGTCGCGCAAGGACAGACACTGGCGGAGGTGAACGGCCTCGCCACCGTGTGGCTGAACGCGGCTGTCCCTGAGGCCCTCGCAGGAAACCTGCGGATCGGCACGCCCGTCATCGCCACGCTGGCGGCTTTCCCGGGCGAAAGCTTCAGGGGCCGCATCGCTGCGATCCTGCCCCAGGCCGAGGCAGCGAGCCGCACGCTCACAATCCGCGTCGAGCTCCCCAACCGTGCCGGCCGGTTGCGCCCCGGTATGTTCGCCAGCGTGGCGCTCGACCAGGGGAGCCGCGATGCACTCCTTGTTCCGAGTGAGGCCGTGATCCGGACCGGCCGGCGCACACTCGTCATGTTGGCAGGGCCGGGTGGACGCTTTCGACCCGCCGAGGTTCGCACTGGCGCAGAAGGCGGCGGCAAAACCGAGATAGTCGCCGGCCTGACCGAGGGTGAGAAGGTTGTCGCGTCGGGCCAGTTCCTGATCGACTCCGAAGCGAGCCTCGCTGGCCTCGATGCGCGTCCGATTGGTGTCGAAGCGTCACCCGCAACAAAGCCGGCCGTGAAACCCACCGCGTCGATCTACGAGACGGTCGGCAGCATCGAGGCGATCGATCGCAGTTCCGTCACCCTGTCCCATCAGCCCGTTCCGGCGATCGGCTGGCCGGCCATGACAATGACGTTCCGCGTCGCCGATCCCGCGTTGGTGCGTGGGTATCGCAAGGGTGAGCGGGTGCGGTTCGGCTTTGATCAACCCGCCGATGGTCCAACGCTGCGCCGCATGACGCGCGAGGCTGGGCGATGATTGCCGCGATCATCCGCTGGTCGGTCGCGAACCGCTTCCTCGTCGTCCTGGCGGCCATCGCGCTCGCCATGGCCGGGGTGTTCGCAATGCGTGCCACCCCCGTCGATGCGCTCCCCGACCTGTCCGACACGCAGGTCATCATCCGCACGAGCTGGCCGGGCCAAGCCCCGCAGATCGTCGAGAACCAGGTGACGTATCCGCTCACCACGACGATGCTGTCCGTGCCTGGCGCGAAAACCGTGCGCGGCTATTCGTTCTTCGGCGACAGCTACGTCTATGTCCTCTTCGAGGATGGGACCGACCTCTATTGGGCGCGCTCACGCGTGCTGGAGTATCTGAGCCAGGTGCAGGGACGGCTTCCCCAAGGCGCGCAGGCCGCGCTGGGTCCTGATGCGACGGGGGTCGGCTGGGTCTATGAATACACGCTGTTGGACCGCACCGGCCGCCGTGACCTGTCGCAGCTCCGATCCTTGCAGGACTGGTTCCTACGTTATGAACTGAAAACGCTGCCCGGCGTTGCGGAGGTGGCGAGCATCGGCGGAATGGTGAAGCAATATCAGGTGCTGCTCGACCCGACGCGGCTCGCCGCATTCGGTGTCACGCACACTCAGGCCGTCGATGCCATTCGCCGCGCCAATCAGGAGGCCGGCGGGTCCGTCCTCGAGCTGGGCGAAGCCGAATATATGGTGCGCGCGTCAGGTTACTTGCGCACCGTCGACGATTTCCGCGCGATCCCGCTCAAGGTCGCCGGTGCCGGCGTCCCCGTTACCTTGGGCGACGTCGCGTCGATCCAGATCGGCCCCGAGATGCGCCGCGGCATCGCCGAGCTGAACGGCGAAGGCGAGGTCGCGGGCGGAGTCGTCATCCTGCGTCAGGGCAAGAATGCACGGCAGACGATCGAAGCCGTCAAGGCCAAGCTCGCGGAACTGAAAGCGAGCCTTCCCCCCGGCGTCGAGATCGTCACCACCTATGACCGCTCGCAATTGATCGACCGCGCGGTGGAGAATTTGACGGGCAAGCTGATCGAGGAGTTCGTCGTCGTCGCGATCATCTGCGGGTTGTTTCTGTGGCATGTCCGGTCTGCGCTGGTCGCGATCGTCACCTTGCCTCTGGGGGTGCTCGCGGCCTTGCTCGTCATGCGTGTGCAGGGGGTGAACGCCAACATCATGTCTTTGGGCGGTATCGCCATCGCGATCGGCGCGATGGTCGATGCCGCGATCGTGATGATCGAGAACGCGCACAAGCGGATCGAGCGATGGGAACACGACCATCCGGGCGTGGCGCTGGCGGGCGAGGAACGCTGGCGCGTCATCACCGAGGCCGCGGCCGAGGTCGGGCCGGCGCTGTTCTTCAGCCTCGTCATCATCACGCTGTCGTTCGTGCCGGTGTTCACGCTCGAAGCGCAGGAGGGACGGCTGTTCGCCCCGCTCGCCTTCACCAAGAGCTATGCGATGGCGGCAGCGGCGATCCTGTCGGTAACGCTCGTGCCGGTCCTGATGGGATGGCTGATCCGGGGACGCATTCCGGCCGAGAACGACAACATTATCAACCGCGTGCTCACCCGTGCCTATCGCCCGGCGCTCGACCGCGTGTTGGCGCGGCCTTGGGCGGCGATCGGCATCGCCGCCCTGGTACTGGCGACGACGGCATGGCCGCTGACCCGATTGGGTGGCGAGTTCATCCCGACGATGGATGAGGGCGATCTGCTCTACATGCCGTCCGCGCTTCCCGGCCTTTCGGCCGCGAGCGCCTCGGCCCTGCTCCAGCGCACAGACCGGCTGATAAAAACCGTTCCCGAGGTCAAAACCGTGTTCGGCAAAGCCGGGCGCGCCGAGACCGCGACCGACCCGGCACCGCTCGAGATGTTCGAGACGACCATCCAATTCAAGCCGCGCGATCAATGGCGCGCGGGGATGACGCCGGCAAAGCTGGTGGAGGAGCTGGACCGCACAGTGCGCGTGCCCGGCCTCACGAACGTATGGGTGCCTCCGATCCGCAATCGGATCGATATGCTCGCGACCGGCATCAAGAGTCCCATCGGGGTGAAAGTGTCGGGGTCCAACCTCTCCGAGCTGGACCGCATCGCCGGCAGCATCGAACGTGTCGCCAGGACCGTGCCGGGCGTCAGCTCGGCATTGGCAGAACGGTTGACCGGAGGCCGCTATGTCGATGTCGATATCGATCGGGTGACCGCGGGGCGCTACGGTCTCAACATCGCCGATGTGCAGGAGATTGTGTCCGGCGCGATCGGCGGCGAGACGATCGGCCAGACGGTGGAGGGCCTTGCCCGCTACCCGATCAGCGTCCGCTACCCCCGCGAGCTGCGTGACAGTCTGGAGGGACTGCGAACTCTCCCAATCGTCACCGCATCGGGTCAGCAGATCACACTCGGCACCGTCGCATCCGTGTCGATCGCGGAAGGTCCACCGATGCTCAAGACGGAAAATGGTCGACTCTCGACATGGGTCTATGTCGACGTGCGCGGGCGCGACCTGGCCTCCACGGTCGCCGATCTGCGCCGTGCTGTTGGCAAAGATGTTCGGCTCAGCCCCGGCGTCTCGATCGCCTATTCCGGACAATTCGAGTATCTGCAGCGTGCCGAGGCTCGGTTGATGCTCGTCGTGCCGGCGACACTCGCGATCATCTTCCTTCTCCTCTACCTTACCTTCGGTCGCCTCGACGAGGCGGCGCTTATCATGGGCACACTGCCCTTCGCGCTGACCGGCGGCATCTGGACATTATGGCTGCTCGGCTATGCGCAATCGGTCGCCACAGGTGTCGGGTTCATCGCGCTCGCCGGCGTGTCGGCGGAGTTCGGCGTCGTCATGCTGATCTACCTGAAACACGCATTGGCCGAGCGCGGGCCGTCACCGTCGGGCGAGCAAGTATCGGAAGCGATCAGGGAGGGCGCGCTGTTGCGGGTACGTCCCAAGGCGATGACCGTCGCTGTCATCGTCGCCGGGCTGTTCCCCGTGCTGATCGGGCATGGCGCCGGATCGGAGGTGATGAGCCGGATCGCCGCGCCGATGATCGGTGGAATGCTGACCGCCCCTTTCCTCTCCATGTTCATCCTGCCAGCCGCCTACTTGCTCTTGCGGCGGCGAGCTTCAACCCGCCCCGAAAGGAAGATCTGATGAAAGCCACTTTCTCCATGCGCGCCGCATTCATGCTACTAGTCACGCCGATCGCAGCGAGCGCTCTTGCTCAAGGCAGCAGGCCGGCTGCATCGGCTGTAAAATCCGGCAGCGGATCGGGGACGATCACTGCCGTCGACGCGAAAGGTGGAACCGTAACCATCAAGCACGGCCCGATCCCGACGATCGGCTGGCCCGCAATGACGATGACCTTCCGGGCATCCCCCCCGACCCTGCTCAAGGGACTGCGGTCGGGGCAGCGGGTCGCATTCACCGCCAAGGCGAAGGGTATGACGGCAGAAGTTACGGCGATCAGCCCGCATTGACGACGCGTGCCGACCTTCGCGTCAGTGCGCCATCGCCAGCACGGGCGGCGCAGCGATCATCCACAGCGCCATCGCGACCATCATCAGGTTTTCGGTGAGCGAGATGAAGCCGAGCGGCACGTTGCTGTCCCCGCCCACGCACGCGCATTTCAGCTCACGCTTGTCGATGTAGACGGCCTTGAACACCGACACCGCGCCGATCGTACCGATAACGAGCGCGACGGGCACCGACAGCCAGGTCAACGCGCCGGCTGCCATCAGGACGCCCGCCGCTCCTTCCGCGTAGGGATAGACATAGGAATAGGGCACCCAGCGCTTCGCGAGCAGATCGTAGTTGAGGAACATGCTCGAGAAGCTCTCGACGTTCTGGAGCTTGAGCATCGCCAGAGCGCACATCGAGAACGCGATGAACCATTCACCCGCCCGCACCGTGAAGGGCGTGCCGAGTACCGCATAGCTGGCGGCGAGCGCCATCAGCGCCGTCATCGCGAACACGGCAATCACCGGGCGATAGGTGACGGCCTTGGGGTCGCGGACCATCTTGCCGAAGAAGCGGCGCAGATCGTCATAGCCGCCGACCCGCTCCCCGGCGATAAAGATCTGCGGGGTCGTCTTGACGCCGTGCTTCGCCTTGAAAGCGTCGGTTTCTTCCCGCGTCATCAGCCAATGGTCATCGACCGCATAGCCTTCCCGGCGCAGAAGATCCTTCGCCTTCAGCCCGAAAGGGCAGGTATGTTCCGGCATCACCATCCGGTAGATCGTCGCCTGTTTGGCGGGGGCGCTCGCCATGCCGCTTCTCCAATATCCTCGCCCCGCCTATATAGGGTCCGTACCATAGTACGGAGTCAAGGCATGACCGGCATGACGATCGCGGCGCTCGCGCGCGAGGGCGGCGTCGGCGTCGAAACGGTGCGCTACTATCAGCGTCGCGGTTTGCTGGACGAGCCAGACCGGCCGACCGGGGCTGGCGCCGGAGGCGGCATCCGGCGCTACGGCACCGATGACGCCCGCCGCCTTCGCTTCATCCGCTCGGCGCAGGCAGCCGGTTTCACGCTCGAGCAGATCGGTGAGCTTCTGGCGCTGGATGCGACCGACGATCGCGCCCGCGCGCGCCAGCTCGCGGGCGAGCGCATTGCCGAACTGGATGCGAAGATCGAGGAGCTTGAGCGGGTGCGCGCCTCGCTTCGCCGGCTCGCACATGAATGCGGGTCAGGAGCGGAGGGACCATGCCCGATCCTGACCGCCTTCGAGGGCTAGCGGCACTCGACGGTCAGGTGCGCGATTTCATGAACCGGTGCGAGGCGGGCGCGGATATCGTCGCCGGTCACGCCCTGCCCGCCTACGACGCTGACGATCGCGGCGTGGGCTTCCGGACCGACGCGCCAGACATGAAGATCGGTGATACGCGCGTCGCCTGGCGCCTCGACCAACTCGCGCACTTCCTCCTCTACATGATGATCGGTCGCATCGAGCAACACGGACGCCGTGTCGCGCATCAGCGTCCATGACCAGCGCGCGATGACGATCGCACCGACGATGCCCATCACCGGATCCATCCAGACCCAGCCGAGATAGCGGCCCGCCAGCAGCGCGGCGATGGCGAGAACCGAGGTGAGCGCGTCGGCCAGGACATGGACATAGGCGGAGCGCATGTTGTTGTCACCGCCATGCGCGCCGTGCGCATGCCCGTGCCCGTGATGGTGGTCATGCCCGTGATGATGGTCGTGCCCGTGATGGTGCCCGCCCGAGAGCAGGAAGGCGCAGGCGATGTTCACGCCCAGACCGACCACCGCGATGAGCGTCGCTTCCCCGAATGCGACCGTGATCGGCTGAAACAGGCGAAGGATGGACTCGACACCGATCCCGAGCGCGATCAGGCCCAGCACCATCGCCGACGCGAACCCGGCCAGGTCGCCGACCTTGCCCGTGCCGAAGCTATAGGCCCGGCTGGAGGCATGGCGCTTGGCATAGGCGTAAGCGGCCGCGGCGACCCCGAGCGCGCCCGCGTGTGTCGCCATGTGAAAGCCATCGGCGAGCAGCGCCATCGAGCCGGTCAGATAACCGGCGATGATCTCCACCACCATCATCCCGGCGGTAAGCGCCACGACCCACAGGGTCCGGCGGGCATTGTCGTCGTGCGCCGCGCCCAGGAATACATGGTCGTGCGTGAAGGCGTCGATTTCGGGCAAAGCCGCCATGAAAAGCGTCCTATTTGGCGTAGCGGCGGATCACCGCCAGCAGTTCTTCGGCACCTGCCGCCCGCTCGGCATCATCGAGGCCGGGCCGCGACACATGCGCTTCGAGGTGTTCGGCGATAATCTCGTCCATGAGGCCATTCACCGCCCCGCGCACGGCGGCAACCAGATGGAGCACGTCGGAACACGACGAGTCCGATTGAAGTGCTCGCTCGACCGCGCCGACTTGTCCGGCGATGCGACGAACGCGGGCGACCAGATCGACATTGGTTTGAGACAAATGTGACATAGGATACCCCCCTAGCCTATAGGCCAGTAAACAGCAAGTCGGTGTCAAAACCGTCAGGTTGTGACACCGGCCACCTCCGGCAGCGTTCTCAACGCCGTACAGGTGTCGAAATTCTGTGTCAGAACCGGAGGATGGGCTTGGCTATGCGGAGATGTCCCGCGGTGACGGCCGGCATCACGCTCCGCAGCCTAGCGCGATGCCCGATGAGCGATGCAATCTAAACCAGCATGATCGGCAGGTGGAACACGTACAAAACTCAGCCGCCCTGCTCGGGCTTAATCGCCCTCGAGCGGTGGAGTGCGGTCACGCGCTTGACATGAGCGATGCTGCATCCGGCGAGCTCCGCAGTTTTCGCGATGCTCATGCCCGCCTCCCTCAAACTTACGATGCGTCGATGGTGGGCGATATCCGGCTTGCGGCCGGTGTAACGCCCCGCCCTCTTCGCAACTTCGATGCCCTCGCGCTGCCGCTCGCGCCGCGTGTCGTAGTCGTCGCGCGCCGTCTGCAGCGCCACCCGCAGCAGCATGTCCTGCACCGCCTCCAGCACGATGCGCGCCACGCCCGCGCTGTCTGCCACCAGGTCGGACAGGTCCACGATCCCCGGCACTGCGAGGCGCGCCCCCCTGCCTCGGATCGTCTCCACCAGCAGCTCCGCCTCCGGCAGCGGCAGGCGGCTGATCCGATCGATCTTCTCGGCCACCACCACCTCGCCCGGCTGCAGGTCCGCCACCATGCGCAGGAGCTCCGGTCGGTCCGGCCGCGCGCCCGACGCCTTCTCCCGGTACACCGCCGCGACGTAGAAGCCGGCCGCCTTGGCGCCGGCCACGATGTTCTCCTGCCGCGTCAGGTCCTGATCGTCCGTGCTAACCCGCAGGTAGACGCGCGCTACCTTCACTCCGCTGCCTGCCACCTACTCATCACTCCTGCCCGGCGTTCTTGGGTATACCCAGATGAGCTATGGGCCAACTTGAGAGCTGCGGGCTTCGCGGAGCCGAGAACGGGTCGTGACCTGTTGCTCCTCCGGACCTGAACAGCTCTACCGGCTGTTCAGGTCCGGGCCATGCCGTGCGCCTGGGCTCCGGTCGCCTAAATCACCCGCGTTTCTGGGTGCTTTTGGCCAGCTTAAGGATCGCACTTGCTCACTAGCGATGCGCCCGGGAATGGAAAGTGGACGGCTGCTTGGCCGAACGCGACAGAGACCGCGCAGGAGGGTTAGCCTTTAATGTGCTCCTGCTGAGAAGAACGCCACTTGATCTTAACCGCGCGATGCGCATATTGACGGCATACCCGCTGGCAGGGTTCGCCTTGTCAGTTCAGAAGCCGCCGAGGTCTAGGCTTTCGGCGGCTTCTGCATATCTAGCCGTTGGAGATCCATGGCCGTTCAGCGTACCTATGTCTATGTCGACGGCTTTAACGTGTACTATCGAGCGCTTCGTGGCACTCCGCACAAATGGTTGAACATCGAAGCGCTGGTGCAAGCGCTACTCGGCCCAGATAATCGGATTGACATGATCCGCTACTTTACAGCGCCGGTCAGCGGAAAGCTGGATCCGGACCAGCCGATCCGACAGGATCGCTATCTCGAGCACTGAGGACGCTGCCCAACCTTACAGTTCACTTAGGCAACTTCATCAGCAAACCAAAGGTTCGTCCGCTTGAAACGCCGCTGGCGGACGGCACAACACACGTTCGCGTCATCAACACGGTGGAGAAAGGCTCAGACGTCAATTTTGCTACCTATCTCGTCCATGACGCTTGGCAGGATCTATACGACGTGGCAGTTGTGCTGACACAGGACACTGATCTTTGTGAGCCGCTGCGCATCGTTCGACGTGAGATTGGCAAGGAGATTGGGCTTGTCTGGCTGGACGGCTCGAGACCTGGAAAGATGGCGAACGATGCGAGCTTTGTGCGCCATGTCACCCCTGCCCGCTTAGCCGCAGCGCAATTCCCCTTCCAGATGGTCGGTGCAAACGGGAAAGTGATCAACAAACCTGCCGCGTGGTAGAAGGTCAAGAGCGCTCGAAGAGCAAGATCAGGCGCTTTAGCGACAACACAGATTATGTACAGAATTGGGTGATTAGAGCCGGCAGCATGCCGTTCCCGTCAAGGGAGCCGTGTGGACACAGGTTGCCCCCCTGGCGTCAGTTAGATCGTGAACTCACTAGCTGAGCGTAAGCTCTGTACGAGTTGCGTCTTCATCATACCGATCTTTGCCCGTACGACTTCTACCGAGCCGACGGGATCAGAACGGTGCCTGCATCGGTGTTGAAAGTTGCGCTATCTGGCAACGTGGTAGGATTCGAGGGATAACGGCGGCCATCAAAACGCAACCGGACTGCATGCCCCGAAGCGCCCCCACCAGATACTGCTACGCCCAGATCGTGCAGGCCGTGGCTCCGCGAGGACAATAATCTGATCGGCAACTGGGTGACAGCCGTACGCCCAATAGTATCGTAACCCTTCCCTTTCGCCCTTAGGACGCCCATCGAACATCCACCGCTGCCGCAATATTCAGGGCCAGACGCATAAGCGACGATGTCCTGCTTTCCGTCTTCGTCCAGGTCGACAAAGGCCGCCTCGTAGGTCACGTGATCGCCTTCGAACAGCGTCTTGATCGCTGTGCGCGCGAGCGGCGTCTCCATCGGCGAAGTGGCAGTCGATATCGGCGCAGCGCTGTTCGCGATCATTGTTCGAATGTCGGCAGGTTTGCGAATGTGCGATCCCGGTGTCTTGTAGACCGACAGAGCGCCATTAGTCCAAAGTCCGACTTCGACTGCTTTGTGCGTCTGGTCGAGCAGGAGATAGGCAGCCTCAGACCCTCCCTCATGCGGCCGGTTTCCCGAGGTGAACAGCACCGTTCCATCGCGCTGGAGCGGCGCAGCCGTCTCGAAGTTATGCCGCAAGGTCTGTAGCCCCGCCTCCCCAATCAAGGCGCGGAGATCATCGACGAATGCACTTTTTGTGAAAAGACCGATCTGCAACGGATATTGACCAACCTTCGAGTCAAGCAATGCCCACGCAACGTCCGGCTCTGCGTGCCGTTCGCCCCTGGCGGACGCCTCAGCCGTGTGCCGAGCGCTGGTCACGTCGTGTTGATCCTGAACCGAGGTTCGCTCACAAGATGCCAGAACCAGTACCACTGCCGCGACCAGAAGCCGTTCGAAGGGGCTCATATTGTTACCTGTTCTGTCTACCGATCCTGACATTCAGCCTCTAGCAGGCCGACGATCGCATCGAAAGTTGTCAGCGACGTTTGGTGTCGACGTGGATGGCTGATCGTCGCCAACTGCGCCGCGGATTATGGATGGCGATCTCCGCCATCTACATTCTCGCGCCTTATGGCCCGGCTTGCGGGCAGGAGCCGAGCGGCGATCAAACGGTGCCGCTCGATTTTGCTGCCGCTTCTGCGCGTTTCGATGGTCGATCCTCGGCTCTGAGCGGTGCCAATCATGCAGCGCGGGCAGCGCGCGAGACGGAGGCGGCCGTTCGGGCCCTGCACCGCCCGATCGTTACCGCGTCGGCACAGCTCCTCGAATATCAGAAAACCCTGTCGCTCGACCTCACCGGCCCGAAACAGGACGCGCTCGGTGACACGCAACAATATCTTGCCGACCTCCCCTCGACGCTGCCGCCTGGCTTTCAGGACATCGCCGCGGCGATCACCGGCAGGTTGTCGCGAGCCTTGCCGCAACTGTTCTCGGCCATCCCCGACAGTCTCTCCTATCGCTACCGGGACACGGTCGTACGCCCGACCGTGCAGGCGGTTCTGCCGATCTACACGGGAGGGGCGATCCCGGCGGTGCAGCGAGCCGCGTCGGCAGGCGTGTCGCTCGCCGAAGCCAGGTCAGATCAGGTCCGTGATGCAGCGCACATCAACCTCATCCGGGTGTATTTCGGCCAATTGGCGGCGCGTGCGCTGGAAGCGTCAGCGCGCCAGTCCCGTGATGCGCTTGCAAGCCTTTATAGCGACGCGCGCAAGTTCGAGGCCGAGGGTGTGATCGCGCATGCGCGGACGCTCGAAGCCCAGGTTGCGCGAGACACGGCGGAGCGCGCGCTCGACCGCGCGGTGTTGGCACATCAGACCGCACGCGAGGAACTGGCTGACACACTCGATGTCAACGCGGTGCAGCCCACCACCCCTCTGTTCGTGCGCTCCCAACCGCTGGCGCCTGTCTCGGCCTTTCTCGGCCATCAAGATCGCCTTCCCTCGTCGCGCGAGGCCGATGCGGCCGGCGAAGTGGCCGCATCGGGTGTCGACCTCGCGCGGGCGCGATACAGGCCGCAGGTCTTCGCCTTCGGAGAGTACAACCTCAACCGCAGCGACGCGCTGCCCACTGAACCCGATTGGGTGGTCGGGATTGGAGCACGCATCACGCTGCTGTCCAACGTCGATCGTGGACACACGCTGGCGGCGGCACGTGCCAATCAGGCGGCAGCGACAGATGCCGCCCGGGAGGCGCGCAAGACGGCAACGAACGTCACGCGTCGCGCCTGGGACCTGGCGGAAAGCGCACGACGCTCGTTCCTGCTGCTCGACAGCTCGATAGCAGCGGCTAGCGAGAACCTGCGGGTGCAGCGGGTAGCGTTCGCGGAAGGTGAAGCCACCATGACGGTGGTACTCGGTGCAGAGGCAGCGCTTTCGACCGCCCGCACCCAGCGGATCGCAGCCGCGTATGAATATGATCTCGCGCTCGCCGGTCTGCTTGCCTCGGCAGGCGAGCTCGACCGCTTCTCCGACTATCTGAGGCAAGCTGATATCCACGTCATGCCGGAGCAATCCCGATGAGCGAGCCGGCTGTGCAACCGGAACATTCGCGCCGGCGTAAGCGCATCCTTCTGTACATGGGCCTGGCGCTCGTCTCCGTGCTTCTGGCGGTCGGCTTATGGCTCGCGGCGCAACCCGCGGCCCCGCCACTTCAGGGCGAGGTCGATGCGGCTTCGGTCAATGTTGCGACCAAGGCGCTCGCACGGCTGGAAACGGTTCGCGTCCGCGAAGGCGACCGGGTCCGCGCCGGCGCGGTGCTCGCAACGCTGTCCAGCCCTGAAATCGCGAATGGACAACAGCAGGCGGAGGCGGCGCTGGACAGCGCGCGGGCGGCGCAGACGCTTGCCGATGAAGGCGTGCGACCCGAGGATCTGACCTCCCTCAAGGCAACGTGGCAGGCAGCCCAGGCAGCAGCCGATCTCGCCGCCAAGACCAGCATGCGCGCGGACCATCTCTACGCCGAGGGCGTCATCGCCGCGCAGCGGCGCGATGAGGCGCATGCCGCGCGTCAAAGCAGCGCGAAAACGGCCGAGGCGGCGAAAGCACAATATCTGAAGGCCGCGGCCGGTGTTCGTCCGGCGGCCCGGGAAGTCGCGGCCGCGCAGGTCCGCATCGCCGCTGCTGGCGCGGCAACGGCCGACGCACTCGGGCAAGAAACCCGGCTCGTCTCGCCGATCGCTGGCGAGGTCGCGCGCCGTCTTGTCGAGCCGGGCGAGCTGGTCAGTCCGGTACTGCCAGCCTTTCAGGTCATCGATGTCGATCACCCGTATGTCACGATCAACCTCCCGGAAAGCCAGTACAACGGCATAGCAGTCGGACGGCGGTTGACGGGCCGCGTTCCCGCGCTCGATCGCTCGGTTGCCTTCCGTGTCCAGCACATCGCCCCGCAAGGAGAGTTCGCGACGTTCAGGGCCGATCGCCAGTCGCGCGGCTACGACGTGCGCGCGTTCGAGGTGAAGCTCGAACCCGTGCAGCCGGTGCCAGCCTTACGGCCGGGGATGAGCGTCCTGTTCGACTGGCCGCAATGAGCCTGTCCGCCGGCTTGCGCGTCGAGATCGGCCGACTGGCGCGCTCCCGCCTCGATCTGGCGCTGCTCACGCTGCTGCCAGCGGTTCTGCTCGCGTCGATGGCAGCGATGATCTTTCCAGGTTCGCTTCATAGCCTCAAGGTCGTCGTCGTCGATCGCGATGGTGGCACACTCGCGCGCGCAATCGTGCGCACGATCGAAGCCTCCCCAAGGCTCAAGCTGGCCGGGGTAACGCCACAGATCGGCGTCGCGCTTTCGGCAATTCGCCGCGAACAGGCGCAAGCGGTCCTGGTCATTCCATCGGGCGTCGGCACAGCTGGCACAGAACACCAGCCGATCGAGAGCCTCTACCAGGCACAGTTCCTCGCTGCGGGCTCGCTTGCTTCGACCGATCTGGAACTGGCCACGGCCGCGGCGCTCGGCACGAATTCCACAAGCGCAACGCATCTTGCCGGGCTCGACCAGGTGCCGCGTCTGGCGCCTGGTATCCACGTGCGCCTGCTCGGCAACCCGACGCTCAGTCTGGAATGGTATCTGGGACTGCTGCTCGGCCCCGGCGTGCTTCACCTGCTGATCGCCGTCACCGCGATCGGCTCGGCCGGCCTCTTGTTGGAGGGCAAGTCGTTCGAGACCTTCGCAGGCGCCACGGCCGCGCCGGCGATGTGGATCATCGGCCGGATGATGCCGCACGTCGCCGCAGGCACCTTGTGGGGAACTGCCTGGTTCCTCTGGCTGACCCTCGCACGCGGGTATAGGCTTGAAGGTAGCTTGTGGGTCGTCCTCGTTGGTCTGTTCCTGCTGTTCGTGGCGACGGTTGCGATCGGCCTGTTCCTGTTGGCCGTTACGCGGGAGACAGCCACGGCGCTTTCGGGTGCGGTCATCATCGCCGGATCGGCGCTGGCCTATTCGGGCGCATCGCTTCCGATCAACGGCGCGCCCTGGGTTGCGCAGGCCTGGAATGCGGTTCTGCCGCTCACCCACTATCTGCGCCTGCAGATGGACGAAGCGATGGGAGCGGCACTCCGCCCTGCCTTCATCGAGGCGGGGTGGCTGTTGGTTTATCCGCTCGGCCCAGGCCTGCTCGCCCTGTTCCTGATGAGCCGTGAGCGGCGCCGATGATGGCCCGTCTGCTCCACGCCTTTGAAGCCACGTGGTTCGAGGTCCTGCAAGCGCGCGAGCTCGTGTCGCTGGCGGTCATTTCGGTGCTATTCTACGCCTTCTACTACCCTGCACCCTATTCGCAGCAGCAGGCGCTGGCCCTGCCGATGGTCGTCGTCGACCGCGACCGTACACCGCTATCCCGGGCCGTGATCCGGCATCTGGGCGAGACGCCCACCGTTCGGATCGTCGCGCTGGTGCCCGACATCATGGCGGCGCGTGAAGAAGTGCGCCAAAGACGTGCCGACGGCATTCTCTACCTGTCGAAAGGTCTTGGCGGAGCGGCACTGAAGGGGCGGCCCGGGGCGGGGGCGGCCTTGATCGTCAACGGGACGTACTTCGTGCGTGCTGAAGGGATCGCCCGCGCGCTAGGGGATGTCGTGAGAGAGCAGGCGGTTGAAGTGACTGGGTCACTTACCGCTCGTCGCAGTCGGTCCGGCGCGACAATCGTCATGCAGCCGCTGTTCAACACCACCGGTGGTTATCGCGACTACGTGTTCCCGGCGATCGCCAACATCATACTTCAGCAAACGTTGCTCTTCGCGTCGGCGCGGCTGATCGCTGAACGACGTCGGCGTGGTGATTGGCAGCGCGACCGGGCAACTGCCCTCGGCACCTGGATAGCGATGACACTGATCGGCATCTTCGCCGGCCTGTTCGTGTTCGGGTTCGCGTTCTGGGTGCAGGACGTGCCACGCACCGGCAATGTGCCCGGCCTGCTGCTCGCCCTTCCTGTGTTCGCGGCCACGGTAGCGGCTCTCGGACTGGTCGCGGGAAGCCTGTTCCGCAGCGGCGACGATACGTTGAAGCTCCTGATGCCGACCTCGGTGCCGCTCGTCTTCCTGGCCGGGTTTGCATGGCCGCTCGATGAGATGCCGGGCTGGCTGGCGGCGATCGCCTGGTTGTCACCGGCTACGGCCGCCATGCACCTGTTCATTCGCTTCAACCAGATGGGTGCTTCGATCGCTGAAGCCGCCACCCCGCTGTTGGTCCTGATCGGGTTGATGATCGGGTACGGGGCGATCTGGTGCTTCGGTCGATCGCATGCCGGATGCGAGGATCCGACCAGCGATGCGGCAGGCTGATCGGTTGCATGTTGTTTCACAGCCGATGAGTTTGGATACCGCCCCGCCACGAAACACAGGCGACGGAGCGGTACCAATTGCCGAAATACGCCGGCGTCCCCTTCTCGCAGACGAACCTTGGCAGCGCGCAAGTGCCTCAAGGGTGTCCCACCACCACCTTCGAGAGAGAAGGTGTTGATCGGGTGAGGTGTAAGCGGCCAAACTTCAACAGCCAAGCTTCAGGCCCTTCGCGCCGCCCCTCACGACAGCTTCAACATGCAAATCAGCATCAGGCTGATTCCGCCCAAGCAGAAGAGCGACAGCACCACCGCCAGCGTGACCCGTCCGCCCGCGTTGGCGACGGTGCGGATATCGACCCCGAGCGCCGCCATGGACACCACGGTCAGGAACGTCGCGGTATGTTCGATCGGTGCGACCGCGATGGTGGGCACCGGCCCGATCGATCAGTCGTTCGTTCGCGATCTGGCCGATGACGAGCGTGGACAGGCGCTTGTCCAGTCGATTATCACGCTGTCGCACAATCTCGGCTACCGGGTCGTTGCCGAGGGCGTCGAGACCGCCGCAGCCGCGGCGATCCTGGCCGACTTGGAATGTGAGGAGGCGCAGGCTTACTAATTTGCCCGTCCGATGGAGGAAGAAGCGCTGCGGCTATGGCTCGTTGCATCTCCGCAAGAGTCATCCGTTGCAGCCTGACTGACACCTAGATCTGCCGACATACTTGGTGCAAGCTGATCGACACCGCCGCTACACGTGCTCCACAGCGGCGGTGCCGATCGACATCGATAAGCGTCCTGTTCCCGGTTATTCCGCCAATCAGCCGTGCGGGCGCATAACAACCTTGATCACACCTTCTTCCTTGTCGCGGAATTTAGCGTACATTTCTGGCGCGTCTTCAAGACTGGCCGGATGCGTGATCACAAAGCTGGGATCGATCGCGCCCGCGACGATTTTTTCCAGCAACGGTCTAGTATAGCGCTGCACGTGGGTTTGGCCGAGCTTGATCGTCAGCCCCTTGTTCATCGCTGCACCGATCGGAAGCTTGTCACCCATCCCGACGTAGACGCCGGGCACGGAGACCGTGCCGCCCTTGCGGCAGCTCATGATCGCCTGTCGCAGGACGTGGACGCGATCAGTGGCGAGCATCATGCTTGCCTTCACCTTGTCCATGACCGCGTCCGCCGCCCCGTGCGCGGCCGCCTCGCAGCCGACAGCATCGATGCAGCTGTCGGGGCCGCGGCCCTTGGTTCGCGCCTGCAGCTCGTCATAGACATCGGTTTCGGCGAAGTTAATCGTCTCAGCGCCACCGGCCTCCGCCATGGCGAGTCGCTCGGGCACCTCGTCGATCGCGATCACGCGGCCGGCGCCCATCATCAGCGCGGAGCGGATGGCGAATTGGCCGACCGGACCGCAGCCCCAGATCGCGACGGTGTCGCCATGCTCGATCTGCGCATTCTCGGCGGCCATGTAGCCGGTCGGGAAGATATCCGATAGGAAGAGGGCCTGCTCATCGGTAACGTTGTCGGGAATCTTGATCGGACCGACATCCGCCATCGGCACGCGGAGATACTCCGCTTGGCCGCCGCAGTAGCCGCCCAGCATGTGGCTGAAGCCGAACAGCCCGGCGGGCGAATGGCCCATCGCCTTGGCGGCCATCTCGGCGTTCGGATTGGTCTGATCACAGGCCGCAAACAGACCCTTTTTGCAGAACCAGCACTCGCCACAGCTGATGGTGAACGGCACGACGACACGGTCGCCGATCTTAAGGTTGGTTACCTCGGACCCGAGCGCCACGACCTCGCCCATGTTCTCGTGGCCGAGGATATCGCCGGCCTCCATGGTAGGCTGATATCCATCCAGCAGGTGAAGGTCCGACCCGCAGATCGCGCAGGCGGTTATTTTGATGATCGCATCGCGCGGGTGCTTGATCTCGGGATCCGCAACGGTGTCGACGCGGACATCGCCTTTACCGTGCCAGCATAGTGCGCGCATGTCGTTTCCTCATCTGAGTGCATGTCCCTGTCGTCAGGGCCATTTCTATGACGCTCAACGCCTTGAGCCGCGGCACGGGTCCCCGTCCGTTTAAATCGTTCACATCAACGAGCGGCCGTAAAACGGCCGTACGGCCAGCGGGTCGAACGCGTACGGCATGGGCGGCCAGGGCGAACGACGCATAGATTCCGCAGAGGCAAACCAGGGCCGGCGAACAGCACGAACCACGGATCGCGGTCGTGCCGGACGCAGTCGAAAACCTGTACGACCTGGGAGTACATCATGCTCGGCTAACGGCAAGGCGTTAAGACATCCTCAACCGGTTCATATCGGCTTTCCCTGGCTGTGATCCAGGACCAAGGAAGCCGCAGTCGGGTTCTGCGCAGCCATGAACACTTACGTTGCCGAGCCCGCGCCTGTCGTCCGAACCGGCGAGCATGCTCGACTGACATAACTTGATTTCGCTCCTCCGGGTCGGTTCCCAGTCGCTACAAAGATTTATGCCTCGCACCGCCGTGGCGCTGGTGGCATTAAGGGCATGATCGGAGGATTACGTCCATGGCACGCAAGAGCATCAAAAGCGACGCGGTGAAACTCAAGGGCGAGACGGCCAAGAAGGCACCGCCGCTGCCGGCGGGTGCCGACCAGCCGACGAACTATGCCGAGCAGCAGGGCCATGGCGGCGAAACCCGCCAGACGACCTCGGACGCGGCACTTACCATGACCACGCAGCAGGGCATCCCGATCGCGGACGCCCAGAACAGTCTCAAGGCGGGTCTGCGGGGCCCCACGCTGCTCGAGGACTTCATCCTCCGCGAAAAGATCTTCCATTTCGATCACGAGCGCATCCCGGAGCGCGTCGTCCACGCACGCGGCTATGGCGCGCACGGCGTGTTCGAGCTGACCGACAGTCTGGCCGACTACACCCGCGCCGACGTGCTGAGCACGGTCGGGCAGCAGACGGAGGTGTTCGTCCGCTTCTCAACGGTAGCGGGCAACAAGGGCTCGCGCGATCTGGCGCGCGACGTGCGCGGCTTCGCCGTCAAGATGTACACGAAGCAGGGCAACTGGGACATCGTCGGCAACAACATCCCGGTGTTCTTCATCCAGGATGCCATCAAGTTCCCCGATCTGGTCCATGCGGCCAAGCAGGAGCCCGACCGGGCGTTCCCCCAGGCGCAAACCGCACACGACAATTTCTGGGATTTCGCCAGCCTCACCCCGGAAGCCTGGCACATGATCATGTGGATCATGTCCGATCGCACGATCCCCCGCTCCTTCCGCACGATGGAGGGCTTCGGCGTCCACAGCTTCCGCCTGGTGAACGCGGAAGGCAGGTCGACCTTCGTCAAGTTCCACTGGAAGCCGCGCCAGGGGCTCCAGTCGGTGCTGTGGAACGAGGCGGTCAAGATCAGCGGCGCCGATCCCGACTATCATCGCCGCGATCTTTGGGAGGCGATCGAGAGCGGTGACTTCCCGCAATGGGATCTCGGCGTCCAGCTGTTCGATCAGGAAACCGCCGACAAGCTTCCCTTCGACCATCTCGACTCGACCAAGCTCATCCCCGAGGAGGACGTGCCGGTCCGCATCGTCGGTACGCTCACGCTCAATCGCAACGTCGACAACTTCTTCGCCGAAACCGAGCAGGTCGCCTACTGCACGCAGAACATCGTGCCGGGCATCGACTTCAGTGACGACCCGCTGCTGCACGGCCGCAACTTCTCCTATCTCGATACCCAGCTGAAGCGGCTCGGCAGCCCGAACTTCACCCACCTGCCGATCAATGCCCCGCGCTGTCCGGTGATGAACTTCCAGCAGGACGGCCACATGGCGATGCGCAATCCGAAGGGGCGCGTGAACTATGAGCCGAACAGCTGGGGCGCGGAAGGCGGTCCGCGCGAGAACCCGAAGATCGGCTTCACCAGCTTCCCCGCCGAGGTTCAGGGGACCAAGCAGCGGATTCGGTCCGAAACCTTTGCCGATCATTACAGCCAGGCACGGCAGTTCTATCTCAGCCAGCAGCCAATCGAGCAGAAGCACATCGGCGACGCGCTGGTGTTCGAGCTGTCGAAGGTAGATCGTGTCGACATCCGGGCCCGGGCGGTCAGTCACCTGCGCAACATCGACGAGGATCTCGCCGCTACCGTTGCGGACGGGCTCGGCCTCGACCTGCCGGACGCCGCCAAGGCGGCCAAGCCGACGCTAGACCTGCCGACATCGTCGGCGCTCTCGATCGTCGCCAACGGCCCGGCGAATTTCGCCGGGCGAAAGATGGGCCTGCTGCTGACCGATGGGTCGAGCGCCGAGCTGTTCAATGCGCTGACCAAGGCGCTGGAAGCCGAAGGCGCGGTCTGGGAGGTGGTCGCACCGAAGATCGGCGGGGTCACGCTCGACGACGGCACCAAGGTCGCGGCCAAGCAGAAGATCGATGGCGGACCTTCGGTCCTGTTCGATGCCGTCGCGGTGCTCCCGTCCGAGGAGGGGGCTGCGATGCTCGCCAAGGATGCGGCCTCCAAGGACTTCGTGGCGGACGCGTTCGGCCACTGCAAGTTCATCGGCTACACCGATGCAGCCGCCACGTTGTTCGACGCTTCTCGGGTGCCGGAGCTTGACGATGGCTTCGTAGCCCTAAGCAAGAGCAAGGACGTCAAGGCGTTCGTCACGACCTGTCGTGACCTCAGGTTCTGGGCTCGGGAGATGAAGGTCGATCTCGACGCGGCGGCCTGACGACCCTGGCGGGAGCGGCAGGTGGACGTCCTGCCGCTCCACTTAACGGCAAGCCTCATATCGCACGGACGTGGGACGTGCTGCCTCGCTCGCGTTCAACGGGATCGGGTCATACCATCGGCGCGGGCCGCGGTAACGACCCAGCGGCCGGTGCGGCGCGCGGTGCGAACCGTCCAACAACGCCCGGTCTCTGCGAGGAACCGGGCGTGGATCCCTGCCGCATGCTGGACGAAATCGTAGAAATCAATCCTGTGGTGCGCGAGCACGATGATGCCGCCTGGGCGCAGGCGAGCGGCCATCTCACGCGCAACCCGGGCCATCTCTCGCGCTGAGAGGTAATACAAGATCTCGGCGATCACGATCACGTCATAGACGAGACCTGGCGGTCGACCGGGGAGCACGAGCAGCGATGCGCACGCACGAGGCCAGGCGGCGACGGCGCGTGCCGTCAGGTCGACCCCCTCCCTCGTGCCCTCGGTCGCATCGAGGCGCAACGCCATCCTCGCGATCGCGGCACTGTTGGATCCGTTGCCGCTGGCCAGCTCCAGCACCCGTCCGACCGGTCGGTGACCTATCGCGTGCAGGATCGCGGCACGCTTCACCGCCTCGTCACGGGCGGTGAGGGTGCGCCAGGGATCGTCGTCGCCGGCGAACTTGGCGGCGAACCCGGCAAGATCGATCGGGCTCGTCACTTCGAACCCGGCCGGTAGCGCTCGACCGGACGAGCAAAGGCCGCAAGCTCGTGTCTCGCGATCGTGAAGCCTGCTGGGTCATCGGAAACGGCGCCGAGCTGCGTCCGGTAGACGCGGATCAGGGACCGTTTCACCGAAACTCCCCCGGGCACAGCGATGCGCCATGCCGGTCCGGACCTGTCCGGGCGAGGCGGCCACACGCGGTAGGTCAGCCGACCGGCGCCACCCGGGCATCGGGCGACGGCCGCGGCTACGGCGCGGTGATCGGGATGGTCGTCATCGCAGGCCGGTCCGACGATGAGATCGAGATCCCGGCATCGTGCGACCTGGCGGCGCAGCGCGCGATAACAGCGCCACGGGATCGAGGGCAACTGGCCATCAGGCAAATTGAGGAACGAGACGTCGCCAGCAACGATGCCGAGACGACGTAGCGCATGAAGGCTCTCACGCTGGCGAGCCGCGACCAGTCGCGTCCTCGGCCATTTTCGGCTGCCCCGGTGAGATGCGGCACCATCGGTCACGACCGCAACCCGGACCCGAGCTCCATGGCGGCGAAGCCGCGCAATGAGGCCGGCCGCGCCGATGACCTCGTCATCCGGGTGCGGGGCGATCACCAGCGCGACACGCACGTTTCGCAGCGCGATCCTCACAGGATGGGGTCGAGGATGTGCTCGGCGACAGCCTGGCCGACGCGAAGGCGATGCGCGTCGGGCGCAGGCTGGCGCAGGTACACCATGAGATCGGCGATCTTTGCCGCCAGCGGATGCGACAGGAACAACCCCTGCAGCCCCACCGCCTCCTGCGCGATCGTCAGGGCGCGCTCGGCAAAACCGGCGATCGATAGCCGCGCAGCGGACACCCGGGCGAGGCGTTCCGCATCCGTCCCGCTGAACCAGGCGCCCGCCGTGTCGCGGATGCTCGCCGCTGCACCCTGGGCAAGCAGGAACAGGTCGGCGAGCCGTGATGCCTGGAACGGATCGGAAGCGCGCTCGTGGGTGGTCAGGTGGTCACGCACCGCGTCCAGCAGACCCGCGATACCGCCGGCATGAACCGCGGCGAAGCGCAGCGCGCCTCCGCTGAAGAACGGCTCCCGCGCGTAGCTGCCGGGCTCGCCGATCGGGTCATCTTCACCGATCGCGGCGCGGGACCAGCGTACCAGATGTGTCTCCGACCGCTGCATGCCGATCGTCTGCCACCACTCCCGATCGATGGCAGGCGGATCGGCATCCAGGTCGAGCAGGAGCAGCTGCGGCCCGCGTTCGCTATCCGCGGTTACCAGCGCGTGAGTCAGTATCCCCGCCCCCGATGCATAGCCCTTGCCGCCGGTCAGCCGTCCGCCGGTAAGCACCAGCGGCTCACCCGGCAGGCCCGCATTCCACACACCCAGCATCGCTCCCGCAGCGATCCGCGCCCGCAACGCAGCGACCTGGGACGACGTACCGTATCGAAACACGATCTGCACCGCATCGACATGCCCCTCCAGCAGGCGACCGACGGGGAGATCCCGGCGTCCCGCGGCGTAAAGAGGGCGGAGCAGTTCCAGATATGCCTCGGGAGTCGCCGGATCGCCGACGGGGTCGGTCGCCCAGCCCGCCGCGACGATCGCATGGCGCAGAGCCCCGACCGTCGTCATGCCGCCTGCTCGCAAAGCTGGCGCTCGAGCAAAGCCAGGGCCTGCTCGGCCTCAGCGAGGGTGACGTCGGGTATATCGGGCAGTGCCGGCACGACACGCATGGCGAACGCCTCTGCGTTGGGGCAGTCGCGCGCGACGCCGATCACATGGTCACCGGTCAATCCGATACGGTCGCCGAAGCGAGCTGCGATAAAGGAATCGGGGAGCCCGGCCCAGATGCGGCGCGCCTCCGCCTGCTGTCGGTATTGCCATGCCGCCCCTCGCGGATGCGGCATTGAGGGTGCCCCATGATGGTCGATGGCACTGAGCGCAGCGGCCATGCCGCCCGGCGCCCGGCCGAGCCGCCGTGAGGAGGTCGCAACCACCATGCCGGGATCGCGGCGCACGCGCAACCCGGCGCGCCCGGCATCGTCGAGCAGGGCGGCGTCCTCGCCGCATGGCACCGGCTGGAAGCCGCCCAGCTCCTGATAGGCTCCGGGTCGGAAGGCCATGTTGGCGCCTCCTGAGCAGTGGGAGCCGGTCGGACTGTCCCACGGAACGGGGTCGACCGATCGTCGGTAGGCGTGAAGCCGATCGAGGTAGCGCTCGACCCTCCCCTGCACCGGATCCCGCTCCGCTGCGATCCGGACGATTCGCCCGGCGACAAGGTCGGCCGAGGCCAGGCCCTGCAGTGCCGCCCTGACCCAATCGGCACGGGGCTGGCTGTCAGCGTCGGTCGTCAGGAGAATACCGTGTGGCGTGCTCGTCGCATGATGCAGGCCGAGGGCGATGGCGGCCCGGCGTGCACGACCGGCATTGGCATCAGGGAACGGGTCTCCCTGAGCCACCGTGAACGGAAGGGCCATGCGACCAGCATGCTCGCGTATCACCTGCTCGCTCGCATCCGAGCAATTATCAAGGAGGAAGAACACGGCAGCCTCGACGTCGCCCAAGTCAAGTCGCCCGATCGCCTCCAGCAACTTCGGTAACGCAGTCTCCTCGTCACGGACCGGAACACAGATCGCAGCTGACACAGGTCGCAACAGCACCCCCACCATCGGTTTCGCAGGACCGGCGACCCTGCCTTGCAGGACGGTAGGTGATAAACGCCGGTTTCGATAGCTGCTCGCGGTCATGCAAGATGCCAGATCGTCATGCAGGACTACAGGTTTGCCCGGTCTCGACCGAGAGATCGGCGTCGGGTAGGTAGCCGTCGAAGTTCGCGCCGGGCATCTACAAGCTGCAGTTCGACATGGCGGGCTACCCGGATGCGAAGGCGGCGCCATTCTTCCCCGAGATCGATCCCGTGTTCCGCGTCACCGACCCTGCCGCGCACTACCATGTGCCGGTCGTGGTCAGCCCCTTCGGCTACTCCACCTACAGGGGCAACTGATCACCGATCACGCCTCGATCCCTGCCTGGTGCATCGGCTTATAGAGCTCGTGCTCAAGCGACCGCAGGTAGCGGTCGAGGCGCTCTACCAGTGTTGCGACGTCCGCAGCATAGGCTGGGACGTTCGAAGCTATCGCGTTGCTGCTCCAACGCCGTATGTGGTCGGAGTAGCGCAGCCGAAGCTCACGATCCTCTTCCATGATCCGCTCGTAAGTCGGCATCTGGTCGGCGAAATAGCCTCGGGCCTCCTTGTTCCAGCCCTGCTGTGTAGGCAGATGCTCCCGTACCGCATTGGCCAGGTTCATTCGTAGCCGGCCGAGGTCGGTAAGCGGAGGTCCAGCCCTGACGCAGTCGCGAAGTGCGTAGGCAGCGGCGCGGATCGCCTCATGGGAGCGCCTGCTATCATCGGGCCTCATCATCTCGTTCTACTCGCCATTATCTTACTAGCCGTCATTGCTGGCGCGCCGCGCGCCGATCATGGCCGTCGCACGCTCCGTCGCCGCGCGCGTGTCGTTGGCCAGCTTCTTGACCTCCGACGCCACCACCGTGAAGCCCCGGCCTGCCGCGCCCGCCCGCGCCGCCTCGATGGTTGCGTTGAGGCCGAGCAGGTTGGTTTGTGCGGCGATGCCGCCGATCGCGGTTACGATCGTGTCCAGTTCGGCCACCGTGTCCTGCAGCGCCTGTCGGCGCAGGTCGAGCGATCGCTGCAGCGCCTCGCTTTCAGCAAGGCGGTGCTCGGCTTCCCGCTCCAGCAGCACCTGGCGCGTGATGTGGGCGGCGATCTTGACGACCTTTTTCGGTCGGCCGTCGGCATCGAGGATCGGGTTGTAGGAGGCCTGGATCCAGATCTCGCGGCCGTCATGCCCGATCCCGCGATACCGTCCCGCATCAAACTCACCCCGCGACAGCCGCTCCCAAAGCCTCGTGTAATCGGTCGAGCGCGCCTGGGCAGCGTCGCACAACATACGGTGGTGCTGGCCCACGAGCGCCTCGCTGCCATAACCCAGCATGGTCTGCGCGTTCCGGTTGGCGGACAGGATCAGCCCGTTCAGATCGAACTCGATCACGGCCTGGCTGCGATCGACGGCCGCATCGCGGCCGGCCAACTCCGCATCGCGTTCGCGCGCCTCGGTGATGTCGGTCGCGAACTTGACGATCTTCAGTGGCCGTCCGTCCGGATCGAGGATGGGATTGTAGGTGGCCTGCAGCCACACGTCGCGGCCGTCCTTGCCGACCCGGCGGTATAGTCCCGCGTCGAAGGCACCGCCAGCAAGCTTGCGCCAGAACGCGGCATAGTCTGGCGAGCGGGCATAGTCAGGGTCGCACAGGAGGCGATGGTGACGGCCGATGACCTCGGCCCGGCTATAGCCCAGGGCGTTGAGGAAGTTCTGGTTGGCCTCCAGGATCGTCCCGTCGAGCCCAAGCTCGACGACCGCCTGGCTGCGGTCCATCGCCTTTGATCGCGCCTCGAACTCGGCGCTGCGCAGCTTCGCGTCCGTCACGTCGGTGGCGAAGCCGACGATCTTCACGACCCGGCCGTCCGGATCGAGAACCGGGTTGTAGGTTGCCTGGAACCACAGGTCGCGGCCCTCACGGTCGCGCCGCTTGAAGATGCCCGTCATATGCTCGCCGCGGCCAAGTGTCTCCCAGGCTGCCGCATAGACGGCACTCGAGGCGAGTTCGGGCGGACACAGAATCCGGTGATGCTCGCCCGCGACATCCTCCGGTGCATAGCCCAGTGCCTTGAGATAGCCGTTACTGGTCGCGAGGATGATGCCGTCAGGGGCAAGCTCGATCGTCAGGGCCGAGCGCCGCATCGCCAGCGTGAGCGCTTCGAACTCGGCATTGCGCTGTCGGCTTTCCGTCATGTCGGACGCGAACTTCACGATCCGCACCGGGCGACCATCCGGGTCGAGCACCGGATTGTAGGTGGCGCGAAGCCATAGCTCGCGGCCATCCCGGCCGACGCGGCGGTAGGTCCCGACATCGAACTCGCCGCGGCCGAGCTTCGCCCAGAAGGCGGCATAGTCGGCTGTGCCGGCGTAAGCGGGGTCGCAGAACATCCGGTGGTGCCGCCCGACCACCTCGTCGCGCGCATAGCCCGTCAGCCGAAGGAAGACGTCGTTGATTTCGAGGATGGTACCGTCGACCGCGAACTCGATCACCGCCTGGCTGCGGTCAAGAGCCGCCGGCCTCGCCGCAGAACCGGCAGCCCCCAGCTTGCTCACGGTCACATCCGTTGCGACCTCCAGAACCCGGATCGGCCGCCCCTTCTCATCGAGCACCGGGGTGTAGGTCGATTGCAGCCAGACGACACGGCCGTCCTTCGCGATGCGCCGGTACTCACCCGTCTGGTGCTCGCCAGCAGCGAGCTTTGCCCACAACGCCGGATCGCTCGATCTCGATGCGGTGCCACTTGTTTCGTGCGAGCGGTCGGGGAGCCCTGCAATTTCGTCCAGCCGGTAGCCCAGCGTATCGAGGAAGCGTTCGTTCGCCCAGCGGACGGTGCCGTCGAGGTCGAACTCGGCAACGAGGCTGGAGCGGACCAGCGCCGCCCAACCCGCATCCGTTGTCCCGCGCGCCCGCAAGGCGAGCACGGCGCGAGCCTTGGCGGCGCCGACCGTCACGACCAGGACCGCCAGCGCCGCAACAGCGATGAGCGGCGCCATGAGGTCGGGCACCAGCACGATCCCGCCCGTGCCGGCCGCAGACCCGGGGATCACGGCGCTGATCGCGGCCACGCCGGTAAAATGCAGCAGCAGGATCGCCAGCGTCAACAAGGCGGCAGCGGCAGTTCCCGTGGCGGCGCCGCGGCGAGCGATGGCGAGGTACAGCGCCGGGGCGACCGGCAGCACCGCGAGGAAGACCGAGGCGACGACCAGGACGGACGAGAAGCGGAAGGTGCCCGGAAACAGGACGGCGCTCATGCCCAGATAGTGCATGGCCGAGATACCCGAGCCGACCATCGCCGCGCCAACGACATAGCCGATGTGGTCGTGCCTGAGAACGCAGGTCCGCAGCCCGGCCCATGTCATGATGATGGCGATGGCCAGCGACGCCAGGGTACGTCCCGGCAGGTAGCCGACCACGATGCCGGGATCGTAGCCAAGCATCGCAATGAAGTGGGTCGCCCAGATACCCGTGCCCGACGCAAAGGCCGCGCCGAGCAGCCAGCGGAACCGCTCGCGCGTCGGCGCGGCGCCGAGATTGCGCAGAAGGAACACGACGCTGCCGGTCGCCGCGATGCAGACCAGGGCCGCGAGCGCGACCAGCCACTTGTTATGCTGATGGGTCAGACAGAAGAAGTCGTCGAACATCTGTTGCGCCCTTCTCGCCGCGAGAACTCGATAGGGTGCCTTAGGTTAACGAGGCGCTAAACCGGATGTCCGCTCCAAGTCGAGTTGCGTTAGATGCGAAGTCCTGCGTAGTGCGATGCATCATAAACCAGGAGATCAATGAACGTGGGCCGGTAAGGCATCGTCGGAGTGGCATCGCTCGGCTTAGGCTGCAGTACGCAGGCGGCAATAGGGCGTCCATTCCGCGATAAATGCGGCGAAGTCTGTCCTTTGAAGCGGTTTACTGACATTGTAGCCCTGAACAGCGTCACAGCCTTGCGCAACGGCGAAGGCATGCTGTTCTTCCGTCTCCACACCTTCCACCGTTATCGCCATATCCAGACACTTACCCATCGTGATGATGGCGTGGACGATCGCGGTACATTGCTTATTGCCCGGTATCTGGCGAACGAACGACTGGTCGATCTTGATCTTGTCGAACGGAAACCGGCTCAAGTAGCTGAGCGACGAGTATCCGGTTCCGAAGTCGTCCATTGAGATAAGCAGCCCTTGGGTCTTCAACGCGGTAAGTGTCGCGATCGTCTGTTCTTCGTCGCTCAGCAGGACACCCTCGGTGATCTCCAGCTCGAGGCGGCTGGAACGCAGCCCGCTCGATTTCAGCGCCGCCTCGATGGTGGCGGCAAGCCCGGGATCGCTAAACTGGACAGGGGACAGGTTGACGGCGACGCTGATGTTGTCAGGCCAGGAGGTCGCTTCCTGGCAGGCGGTCCGGATCACCCATCTGCCCAAATCGAGGATCAGCCCGGTGTCTTCGGCCAGGCTGATGAAATCGGCGGGCGGGATCAGTCCACGCTCGGGATGGTTCCAGCGCAGCAGCGCCTCAGCCGATCCGATCCGGCCGCTCCGCGTGTCGAGCAGTGGCTGATAGTAGAGCTCGAGTTCGTCGTTCTCGATAGCGTGACGAAGTCCTTCCTCCAGCAGCCGGCGCTCGACGCTGGCAGCGTTCAAAGCGGCATCGTAGCGGCGATGGCGCCCCTTGCCGTCCAGTTTGGCGGCGTAGAGCGCCAGGTCCGCGTTTCGCAACAGCCCCGTCGGATCGGTGCCATCGGTCGGAGAGAAGGCGATGCCGATGCTCGCGCCGATATAGATGATCTGGTTGTCGAGCAGGAAAGGCTGATCGCCCACGCGCTCCACAATGCGTCGCGCGAGCAGGTCGGCTTCCTCGGTCACCGAGGTGGCAAGGAGAATGGCGAACTCATCGCCGCCCAGCCTCGCTATGACGTCTCCCTCACGTATTTCCGCCCTGAGCCGCTCCGCGACCTTGCACAGGAGGAGATCGCCAACCGCGTGACCTGACGTATCGTTGACATGCTTGAAGCGGTCGAGATCGATCATCATCACGGCGAAAGCCGTGTCGTCGCTGCGTCGAGAGATCACCCTGCGGGTGAGAAGGTCCATGAAACTGGCTCGATTGGGGAGACCTGTCAGCGCATCGTTGAAGGCGAGCGCGCGCATCTTCGCCTCCGTGCGAAGGCGCTCGCTCTGGTCGCGAACCGCGACAACCGTCTGCTGCTTGCGCCCGATGCGGACCTGCGATCGGAGTGCCCGGACGGGTACGTGTAGCCGCTCGCAATCGGATGGGCTCCTGCTCGCAAACGGATCACCATTCTGCTCGGATTAGCTGACAGTCAGAGCGCGCACCTGCTCACGCTTCTCGATAATGTGCTCGCCATCTTCCGCGGCTGCTCGCAATCAGCGCGCCGCGCTCACGCTTAGCGCCACTGACGGGAATGGTCAGAATCTGATCCCGTCAATCAACCGAGCTGCGGCCTGGCAGCTCGCGGTGGTGGCGCACCAAGCCCTGACTTCAAGGCCCGGGCTCCGAACACGACGACGTTGCGCCTCTGCATCGAGAGGGACGATAGCGGCGTAGAGGAGATCGGGCTCTTTCTGTCCGGGGCTTGCTGGCCTGAACTTCCGGAGAGTCACCCCATCGATGTTGAGCGTCGAGGGCGCGGCCGCGGAAAGGGGCCGGCGAGCCAGGCCGTTCCCGAATGAAATCTCCACCCGATAACCCTCCCCCTCGACCATGCGGCCGTCAACGTCGCCCTCCAACTTAGTGATTCGCGCCTGTCCCACGTCGAACGTGCAGCAGCCGGCGATCAGTAGGCGGTCGCCGGCCACATTGCGGGGGTGGATCGAATACTCGGTTCCGACGGGGCCGGAGAGCTCGGTGGGCCGCGGCTCCTTCTCGGAGCCGCGGTCGCACCCTGCCAGGGCGATGAAGGCTAAAAGCCATCCCGCCCCGGTCGAGGCCTTGCCTCGGTCAGCCATAGAACCCGACCAGCAGCGCCCGCTCGTCAGAGCATAGGCTCCGCTTGATCTGCCCAGGGTTGAGATAGGTCGTCATCAAGCATGGCCCTGTCGAACCATCGGTGCGGTGGTCCATCCCTTTCACGTGACCCATCTCATGCGTCATCGCGGACTGCCAGTCGATATGCTGGCCGATGTTGCTCGACGTGATCGACGAACCGCAGATCAAATCGGTCGATTGCGCCGTGTCGCCCGTGTCGTAGTAGATGCGGTCGGTATTGACGTACACGGTCGCGTCGATCGCCTGCGCAGGTGCTGGCCCGGAATAGCCGTAAATGATGGTCCGCATGATCGCCGACATGCTGGAGCCGTCCTGGATGTTGATGAAATCCGGGTCCTCGGTCGCCGAGTAGTAAGTCGACGTGTAGTTCTGCGTCGTTCCGGTGAGCTGGAACGAGCGCCCTGCGGCGTTGATCGTGTCGACCGCGGCCTTGGTGTTGGCGTCGCAGGCGGCCGGAAGCGCATAGTTGATCTTCACACCCCGCGACCCGTTCGGGAAGTAATAGGGTTGCGGGATCGGCCCGGCGAACGCCGGTGCGGCGTTGGCGAGGGCAAGCACGCAGGCGAGCAGCGCAGATTTCCTGATCATTTTTCCTACTCCTTACTTCGTGGCAGCGGTGAGGGCGTCGAGGGTGGCGGCGGTCGGATATCCGCCGGTCGGAACCAGCGACTGTCCGTTCACCAGAAAGACGGGCACGACCTCGACGACACAGCTGGGGCACCGCGCGCTTCCACCCTGAGGAGCAAGCTCCTTCTCGTAGCGCGAGCGCGACGCGAGCAGGGCAACCGGCGCACCGTTCGCCAACGGATCCTCGTCACTTGCCGAGAGCCGCCGCCCATCGGGCAGCTTACCGCTCGTCCGCCGAAGCTTGAGCGTGTCGCCCACCTTGGCCTTGCCCTTCAGCACCTGGTCGACAACCACCGACACAGAGGACGACGCACCATCGTCGAGCTGCTCGGCTTCGTCGGTTCCCGAGACATGACCGATCACCACGGTGTCGGCGAGCAGCGCTTCCTGCCCAACCGTGGCACCACCCCTGATATGTGCCGCCGCGGCTTGAACGAATGCGGTGGACGCCTCAGCCGACCGTCGCAGATCGCCCGCGTGAAGCCCATAGATTGAAAGCGTCTGCGCCACGTCGACGAGGAAAGCGTCGTTCAACGCCGAACAGGCGGCGTCGTCGGTGACGAACCGTGGCGAGGGTGGCGTGAGCCGGGCCGCTTTCACGATTGCGTTCACCTGTCCGAAGTCGGCCAGGTCGCCCAGCTTGCCCGACCGACGCTGTTGGACGTCGCGTTTGTGGGCAAGGAAGGCTTTCGTGCTTTCCTCTTGTGAGCGCCCGCCCTGATCTTGGGCGCTCGCCGCCACTGTGCAGAGCAACAGCGCGGAGCCAAGCATTGTTCGATAGAACAGAGTACGCATCACTCACTCCTTCAAGCGTCAGTTTCAACTTGGTCCGCTCCTTCACCTGAAGCGAACCAGCCCGACTCACCTTGAGCACGGAACAAAGGGTGAACGATTTAGGGTCAGGACTCGTTGATCACAGCCAGAAGATGACGGTGGCAGCGAGGGCGACGGCGGCGAAGAAGGCCGTGGGGCAGCGATCGTAGCGGGTGGCAATACGCCGCCAGTCCTTGAGGCGGCCGAACATGGTCTCGATGCGGCTGCGGCGCCGGTAGCCGCGCTTGTCGTATCTGACCGGCTCGTTGCGTGATCGCCGGCCCGGGATGCAGGGCTGGATGCCCTTGGCCTGGAGAGCGTCCCTGAACCAATCGGCGTCGTAGCCGCGGTCGCCGAGCAGCCACTGCGCTTTTGGCAGGTCGTCCAGCAGTGCTGCCGCGCCGGTGTAGTCGCTGACCTGCCCGGCGGTCATGAAGAAGCTCAAGGGGCGGCCGTTCGCGTCGGCGACGGCATGGAGCTTGGTGTTCATGCCACCTTTGGTGCGGCCGATCAGGCGGCCGAGATCCCCTTTTTAACCCGCAGGCTCGAAGCCGTGCGGTGCGCCTTGAGATACGTCGCGTCGATCATGACCGTCTTCGGCTCGGCACCGACCGCAGCCAGACCCTCCATCATTCGCGTGAACACGCCCGCCTCGCCCCAACGCTTCCAGCGGTTGTACAGCGTCTTGTGAGGACCATAGGCGCTGGGCGCATCGCGCCAGCGCAGCCCGTTGCGGTTGACGAACACGATGCCGCTCAGCACCCGCCGGTCATCGACCCGCGGCTTGCCGTGCCTCTTGGGAAAGAACGGCCGCAGCCGCTCGATCTGCTCGTCCGTTAGCCAAAACAGGTCGCTCATCCCGGTCTCCTCGCGGAGCCTGAATCAGATCGCAACGCTCACATCAATGGGTCCTGACCCTAGCGCCATCGGGTGGGTTCGCGTTCGGCATGAAGTAGGTTCCTTTGCGAAGGGATCATTGCACCGCCCAAGGACTAGCTTGAGTCTTGAGGTACATAATCGCCAGCACGTCATATCGGGCCGAACAATCGTGCAATTGGCTTCAGCAACAGATGCAGGACGCCCGTGCGATGGGCATTCTGCCTAGCCCTCTTTATTTTTTTGGGTTTTCTGGGTCTATTTATGGGTCACGTTCGTTGACGAGCGGACCGCCGCGCGTTGCGTCCGGTGAACGGGAGCGGACTGATGCGGAAAAGCGGTGTTCTGATCGGGCTCGGTGCCCTCACGATAGCGCTAGCGGGAGCTGCCTACGCGCAGGTGAGCCGCAGCGCTGTGCTGGCGCAGGTGGCGCGCTTCGACCACCAAGTCACCGGCGTCGCCGTCACTGCCGACGGCCGCCGCTTCGTCAACTTTCCACGCTGGACCGACGACGCACCGATCTCCGTTGCCGAGGTGATGCCCAATGGATCGCTCCGGCCTTATCCCGACGTCAAGTGGAACAGCTGGCGCAACGCTAAGGCGAACGAAATGCCGGTCGGCGATCACTTCGTGTGCGTCCAGTCGATCGTTCCCGACGGCCACGGCAATCTCTGGGTGCTCGATCCTGGCGCGCCCGGCAACGAGAAGATCCTGGAGGGCGCACCGAAGCTCGTCCGTATAGACCTGAAGACCAACAAGGTGACCAAGGTCATCGCGGTGCCGGGCGACGTTGCGTTGCAGGGCACCTACCTCAACGATATCCGGTTCTCGCCCGATGGCCGGACCGGGTACATCACCGACAGCGGCACGCGCGGCGCAATCATCGTCGTCGACTTGAACGGCGGAAAGAGCTTCCGAGCGCTTGATGGCCATCCGTCGACCCAAATCGACAAGAGCGTCACCGTCGCCATCGAGGGCAAGCCGCTTGTCCGCCCCGATGGGCGGCAGCCTGCGTTCGCGTCCGACGGCATAGCGATCTCGAATGACGGGAAGACGCTCTACTGGCAGGCGCTGACCGGAAAGACGCTCTATTCGATCGCAACCGAAAAGCTGCGCCCCGACGTCAGCGAGCGAGAGCGCAGTGGTGCAGTGCAGACCGTTGCCACCACCGCCGTTGCGGATGGGCTGTGGATGAGCAAGGCTGGGACGCTCTACATCACCTCGCCGACCGATTACTCGATCAGGCGGCTCGCCGGGTCGGGGACAGAGATCGTCTTGACGGATAAGCGGCTACGCTGGCCGGACACCTTCGCCGAAGGTCCCGACGGGACGATCTACGTCACCGCGAGCCACATTCAGGACACGCAGTGGTTCACGCCGGGTGCCCCGCCGTCGATCCGCACCGAGCTGTTCTCGTTCGCTCCTACCCGTTGAGGATCGCCATGTCCTACCTGCGCTACCGCGACGACATCGAGACGCTCGAACCAGATGAGCAGGCGACGATCGACGGCATCATCCAGGGGATGACGCAGCAGAGCGAGGTGGTCGAGAAGCGTGAGCAGCATGCCGTGCGCGCCAGCCATGCCAAGAGCTCGGCCTGCGTTGTCGGCACGCTGACGATTGCCGACGACCTTCCGCCCGAACTGGCACAGGGGTTGTTCGCTGAGCCGGGCAGCTACGACGTCGCGATCCGCTTTGCACAGGGCCCAGGCGAGACGCTGGGAGATCGCGTGTCGACACACCGCGGTATGGCGATCAAGGTGTTCGGCGTCGAGGGCGAGAAGCTCCCCGGGCATGACGCGCCGACCCAGGATTTTGTCCTTGCCACGGGGCGCACCTTTCCATCCGGTACGGCGAGCGGCTTCCTCAGCGACGCAAAGAAGATCGGCGCGGCCACGCCCATGCCGGAGGGCGTCAAGAGCGCGGTATCGTCGATGGCGCGCAACTTCAACAAGGCGCTGGCCCTGTTCGACACCGCTTACGCCAAGGCGGATTTCTTCGGCCATCCGTTTAGCCATCCGATCGGCGACGACTATTTCAGCCAGGCACCGGTGCGCTACGGCGACTACGTCGCTAAGCTCGGAGCCGTGCCGGCGTCGCAGGCACAGGACGCGCTCGGCGAGTGGAAACTTGATCCGCATCAGGACGAGAACGGCTTCCGCCATGCCGCGACCGATTATTTTCGTGACCATGAGGCGGTGTTTGAACTTAAGGTGCAGCTCTGGGCGAACGCGGAGACGCAGCCGATCGAGGACGCCTCGGTCGAGTGGCCATCGCAGGACAGTCAGTACCGCACTGTCGCCACGATCCGCATTCCTGCGCAGGAAGCCTATAGCCCGGCGCGCGTGCGCTACTTCGACGAGGTGATGACCTTTCGGCCCGCTCATAGCCTGGCCGCGCATCGGCCGCTCGGATCGGTGATGCGGGCGCGGTTGCAGGTGTATCGTGCGCTGTCCGCCTTTCGCCACCGCGCGAACGGGGTTGCCGAGGAAAACACCGCCGACATCACCGCCATCCCGGCCTAACGCAAAACATGAAGGCGCCGATCATGCCGACAGCCGTCAATACTGCCACATACGCTGCCGTGCCGATCGGCACGGTGCCGACCACGCTGACGATCAACGGTGAGACGCGCACCCGCGCGATCGAGCCCTGGACGACGTTGCTCGATCTGCTGCGGGAAGGCGAAGACCTGATCGGTACAAAGAAGGGCTGCGACCACGGCCAGTGCGGCGCGTGCACCGTGCTGATCGACGGGCGCCGCATCAACTCGTGCCTCAAGCTGGCGGTGACGCTGGACGGGGCGGACATCACGACGATCGAGGGGCTAGGCCAGCCGGGCGACCTCCATCCGCTGCAATCCGCCTTCTGCGACCACGACGCGTTCCAGTGCGGCTATTGCACCCCTGGCCAGATCTGTTCGGCGCAGGGCCTCATCAACGAGGGCAAGGCCAAAACCCGCGAGGAGGTCCGCGAGCTGATGAGCGGCAACCTGTGCCGGTGCGGCGCCTATACGAACATCGTCGATGCGGTGCTCGACGTGATCGGAGAAAAGGCATGAACCGCTTCGACTATGCCCGCCCGACCAGCGTCGCCGAAGCGGTGCAGGCAGGCGGCGGAGAGCAGGTCCGCTATCTGGCGGGCGGCACGAACCTGATCGACCTGATGAAAGAGAACGTCGATCAACCGACGACGGTGATCGACATCAACCGCCTGCCGCTGGACGCGATCGAGGAGCTGGACGGCGGTGGACTGCGGCTGGGCGCGCTCGTGCCGAACTCCAACACTGCGTGGGACGCGCGGGTCGAGCAGCGGTATCCCTTGCTGTCCTCGGCGATCCTCGCCGGCGCCAGCCCCCAGCTGCGCAATGCCGCGACCAACGGCGGCAACCTCAACCAGCGCACGCGCTGCTATTATTTCTACGACGTCGCCACACCCTGTAACAAGCGCGAACCGGGCTCGGGCTGCGGCGCGATTGGCGGAGTCAATCGCATCCACGCCATCCTGGGCGCGAGCGACCAGTGTATCGCCACGCACCCGTCGGACATG
This sequence comes from Sphingomonas sp. NPDC079357, assembly GCF_044901155.1. Lineage (NCBI taxonomy): Bacteria > Pseudomonadati > Pseudomonadota > Alphaproteobacteria > Sphingomonadales > Sphingomonadaceae > Sphingomonas > Sphingomonas sp. NPDC079357. The sequence continues at coordinate 19,841 of NZ_JBJDOM010000011.1, read as the reverse complement.
TGCGTGGCGCTGGCGGTCCTCGACGCAACCGTCCAGGTGACCGGCCCGGCCGGCGACCGCGCTATCCCGATCGCCGATTATCATCGGCTACCCGGCGACGAGCCGTGGCGCGACAACACGCTGAAGCCCGGCGAATTGGTGACGGGCATCGACCTGCCGGCCGAGGACTTCACGCAGAACTACACCTACCTGAAGCTGCGCGATCGTCTGTCCTACGCCTTTGCGCTGGTGTCGGTAGCCGTCGCGATGCGGGTCGAAGGCGGCACGATCGCGGAGGCGCGGGTGGCGCTCGGCGGCGTCGCGCACAAGCCATGGCGCAGCACGGAAGCCGAGAAGCTGCTGAAGGGCCAGCAGCCGTCGCCGCAGGCGTTCGGCGCCTTCGCCGACGTCCTTCTCGCCGGCGCGGCCGGTCAGGGCGAGAACGACTTCAAGATCCTGCTCGCCCGCAAGGGGATCATCCGTGCGCTGAAGCAGGCCGCTGAGGCCACCCCGCAATCGCAGACCGACAAGCGCGTCGCTTAAGGAACAGACATCATGGCTACCGCAGCGAAAATCGGGATTGGAAGCGCGATCAACCGCGTCGACGGGGTTGAAAAGGTCACCGGCACGGCGCGCTACGCCGCCGAGCATCCGGTGGAGAACCTGCTGTACGGCTACATCGTCGAGGCCGCGATCGCAAAGGGGCGGATTGTCAGCATCGATGAGGAAGCCGCGCGCGCTGTGCCCGGCGTCGTCGAGGTTATCACCCACCTCAACCGGCCGCACGTCGCCTGGACAGACCACAGCTACCAGGACGAGATGAAGATTCCGGGCTCGCCGTTTCGTCCGCTTTACGATGATCGCATCCAGTTCAGCCAGCAGCCCATCGCGCTGGTAATGGCCGAGACGTTCGAGGCAGCGCGCTACGCAGCCAGCGTGGTCGAGGTCGCCTACGAGGCGGAGGCGCACAATACCGACTTCGAGGTCGCGGTCGGCGATAAGTACGTGCCGAAGAAGAAGCGCAGCGGCTACATGGCGCCGAAAAATCGCGGGGACGCGGCGCAGGCGTTCGCGGACGCTCCGCTGAAGGTGGCCGGCGACTACCGGCTCGCGCCGGAACACCATAATCCCATGGAGATGTTCGGCTCCACCGTCGAATGGCACGGCGACGGCGGCATCACCGTGTGGGATAAGACCCAAGGTTCGCAGGGGGTGCATGCCTACCTTGCCAGCGTCTTCGGCTTTTCGAAAAAGAAGGTACGCGTGCTCAACCCCTATGTCGGCGGCGCCTTCGGCTCGGGCCTGCGGCCTCAGCATCAGGTGTTCCTGGCGGTGCTCGCCGCCAAGATGCTGGAACGCTCGGTGCGGGTCACGATGACCCGCAATCAGATGTTCAGCCACGCCTATCGCCCCCAGGCGATCCAGAGCATCGCGCTGGGCGCGGAGACGACCGGTAAGCTCACCGCGATCCGCAACGAGGCGACCACCTCCACCTCGCGCTACGAAGACAATATGGAGAACGTCGTCACTTGGGGGCTGATGAACTACGACTGCCCGAACGCCGACGCTGAATACACCGTCGCTCAGATCGACACACCGACATCAGCAGACATGCGCGCGCCGGGGGCGGCAACCGGCATGACGCTGTTCGAGATGGCGATCGACGAGATGGCCTATGAGGCCAAGGTCGATCCGCTCGAGTTCCGGCTCATCAATTACTCACCCATCGATGCGATGAATGGCACGCCGTACACCAGCAAGGCGCTACGCGAGGCGTTTCGCGAAGGGGCCGAGGCGTTCGGATGGAGCGAGCGCTCGGCCGAGCCGCGGTCGATGCGCGATGGCAAGGAGCTGGTCGGCTGGGGTTGCGCGACCGGCATGTGGGACGCGCAATTCTCCAAGACGTCTGCGAGCGCGAAGCTCACGGCCAACGGACATTTGGAAGTAGCGTGCGCGACGTCGGACATCGGCACCGGCAGCTACACGGTGATGACCTTGGTCGCCGCAGAGACGCTCGGCCTGCCGCCCGAGCAGATCACCGCCAAGCTGGGCGACTCAGACCTGCCGACCGCCCCGGTCGAAGGTGGATCGTGGGGGGCGGCATCGACCGGTGCGGCGGTGCAGCTCGCATGCCAGGCGGTCGGCAAGAAGCTCCTGAAGGCGGCCGGCAAGATCGCCGGTGAACCGCTGAGCGGAGCGAAGATAGACGACGTGCTGTTTGAGGACGGCTGCATGGTTCTGAAGGACACGCCGACCGTCCGGGTGCCGTTCGGAGATGCGATGCGTGCCGCTGACCTGACGGCCATCGAAGAGGAAGCAACCGCTGCGCCCGGGTTCGGCGACATGTGGAAGGGTCTGCACAAGTCCAAGAACACCCACAGCGCCATCTTCGCGGAAGTAAAGGTCGACGAGGAACTGGGTGTGGTGCGTGTCACCCGCATCGTCGATGCGGTCGCCGCTGGCCGCATCATCAACCCGAAAACCGCGCGCAGCCAGATCCTCGGCGGCGTGGTGATGGGTATCGGCATGGCGCTTCACGAGGAGACCTTTTCCGATCACCGGCTAGGTCGCTGGATGAACCACAACTTCGGCGAATACCATGTGCCCGTGCACGCCGACATTCACGATATCGAAGTGATCTTCGTCGATGAACCCGATTCCGAAGTAACCCCGCTCGGGGTCAAAGGCCTTGGCGAGATCGGCATCGTCGGCACCGCTGCCGCGATTGCTAACGCGATCTATCACGCGACCGGTAAGCGGGTGCGGTCCCTGCCGATCACGATCGATAAGATCCTGGATTGATTAGCCGATGTGAGCATCCGCCTTGCCGGGTCTATAGCCGGTCTCAGCCATTCTCCGGTTCTTGGCCTGGCTTGTAGCTGGGCTTTGCTGGCGGAAAGATATAGCTCAACGTAACGATCCCCGCGACGATCAGTCCAGCACGCCAATTCCAGATTGCCAGGGCAAAGGCTGCCCAATAGGCTCCGGCGGTGACGGCGAATTTGAGGGTTGTTCGCCTGAGGTAGGCGTCTGTCAGGCGCTGGTCTGGAAGCCCCCTCGCGGTTGCATAGACCCAACGCACGAACCACCACGTCGCCGGCGCCGCTGCCACGCCCAGATAGGCCAAAACGGCGGTCTTGCTTTCCGCGTCACCGCCGAGATGCTCGATGAGCGGCCGCGCAGGAAATGGCGTGATGCTGACAGCGGCAAGAAAGCCGATGCTGAGCAGATTGTAGCCATGATCGGTTTTTTGCAGAAGCTTGCCGGTGAAGTGGCTGGAAGCCCAGTAAAAACCGATCAGGATCACGCTGAGGGCGTAAGCGGCATATTCCGGTGCCAGCTTTAGGTATGCCGCTGCCAGGTCGCCGTCAGTCGGCTCTGGTGCGTGTAGTTCGGTCACCGGGAGGGTGATGGCAATTGCCAGCACCGCGTCCATGAATGCCTCAAGGCGGTCCGATTTGCGTTCGGTTGCTTTGAAAGACGATGTCGCCATCTGACGCTACAGCATTTCGAGTGGGCGACGGCCCGCTGGCCGGGGAAATGCCGCATCGAGTGTCGCAAGGTCGGCGTCGGAGAGGACGATATCTGCGGCAGCGCGGTTCTCCCGCACATGTGCAATCGAACTCGCTTTCGGGATGGCGATAAGGCCATCGTGGCGCAACGTCCAGGCGAGTGCAACCTGCGCAGGGGTTCCGCCAACCTGGGCCGCTACTTTGTCGAGGGCGGGATGGCTTGTGAGGCGTCCCTGCTCGACGGGACTATACGCCATCACCGGCACTTTGTGGTGTGCGAGCCACGGCAACAGGTCCAACTCAGGGCCTCGACGGACGAGATTGTATAGGATCTGATCGGTCACGCAGCCATCCCCGCCGGCAGCGACAAGCTCGTCCATATCGTCGGTATCGAGGTTGCTGACACCCCAATGCCGAATCTTTCCTGCCGATTTCAGCGCCTCCATTGCCTCTATCGTCTCAGCGAGCGGCACTGATCCCCGCCAGTGGAGCAGGTAGAGGTCGAGCCGATCGGTGCCGAGCCGCTTCAGGCTCGCCTCGCACGCACCGGCAAGGCGGAAGCGCGATGCGTTCTGTGGATACGCCTTGCTGACGAGGAACAACTGGTCGCGACGATCGCCGAGCGCTTCGCAGATCAGCGTTTCCGCCGCACCATCGCCATACATTTCAGCGGTATCGACGAGCGTCATGCCCAACTCGACACCGGCGCGTAGCGCAGCGATCTCATCGGATCGCCGCTCGGCACGCTCACCCATCTTCCAGGTGCCTTGACCCATTGAAGGAACCACTTCCCCGCCGAGCAATGTCACGTGTTTCATGTGCTTTCGTCCAATGAGATGAGTTCGACTGTTCGGTCGCGGGAGGCGGATTGGCAGATGACCACCATGTATTGATCATATCGCGGCCGGCCATCGATCGAGTGCCATTTTGACGATGGAGAGCAGTTCGTTGATCGTAGCGCCGTCGCGCGCCTGAACGGACATGCCTTCCATGACCGCATTGATGAATTTGCCTAGCACGGCCGGATCGGTGTTGGCCGCAAGTTCGCCCTGCACGGCGCCGCGTTGCAGACGCTCGATCAGGAGGGCCTCCGCCGCGATACGCTTGTCGCGCAGCAGGCATTCGATGGCGGCGGACGCCGGCGAAACGGCTACCGCTGCCGAATACATGAAGCAGCCGGCCGGCGTTCCAGGTTCCGAGAATGATGACGCCGCTCGTTCCAGCAGGCCTTTGACGGCCTCGTAGGTGGACAACGCCGGATCGTTGATGGGTGCATAGAGGTGGACGCTGAACGTCGCGGCGTAGCGCTCGATTACCGCCGCAAACAGCCCCGCCTTGTTGTCAAACGCTGCATAGAGACTGGCGGCGGCGACGCCAGTCTCCGCCACCAGATCGGCCATCGATGTCGCCTCGTAGCCGCGCTGCCAGAACAGCCGCACCGCCTTGTCGAGCGCAGCGTCAGTGTCGAACACACGAGGGCGACCTGCGCGGCGACGGGCTTTCGTCTCTGTCATCTCTGGCGCACGATATGGAACGATCGATAAATAATATCTTGAAACTGGTAGTCCGCTCTCTTACAGAACGATCATTCAATAATCAAGGATTTTCCAATGAGCCGCATCGTCCGTATCCACGAATATGGCGACGCCAGCGTCCTCAGGATTGAAGATGTGGCAGTCCCCGCGCCCGCGGCCGACGAAGTGCAGATCGCGGTGAAGACGATAGGCATAAACCGCGCCGAGGTGATGTTCCGCAACCATGCCTACCTTCAGGAGGCCGAGTTCCCGAGCCGCCTTGGCTATGAGGCTGCCGGCACTGTCGTTACGGTCGGCGCGGACGTGACCGGGTTTGCGGAAGGCGAAGCCGTCAGCGTCATCCCCCCGCTCGATATCGCGCGCTGGGGCACTTATGGCGAGGTCGCCAACGTGCCCGCCCGCCTCGTCGTCAAGCATCCGGCGGCGCTGTCGTTCGAGGAAGCGGCGGCCGTATGGATGCAGTATGTCACCGCCTGGGGTGCGCTGGCGGAGCAGGCGAAACTCGGCGAGGGCGATTTTGTCATCGTCACTGCTGCCTCCAGCAGCGTCGGCCTTGCTGCCTTCCAGATTGCGCGGATGGTCGGCGCGACGGTAATCGCGACGACGCGTACCGGCGCCAAGCGCCAGGCCCTGATCGATGCCGGTGCACATCATGTCGTCGCGACCGGGGAAGAGGATCTGGTAGCGAGGGTGATGGAGATAACCGATGGTCAGGGTGCGCGCGTGGTGCTCGATCCGGTCGGAGGCCCGTCGTTCGAGCCGCTGACCGAGAGCATGGCACGCGGCGGCATCCTGCTCGAATATGGCGCGCTCAGCGGCGAACCGACGCCGTTCCCGTTGTTCTCCGTGCTGGGCAAGAGCCTCACGCTCAAGGGGTATCTCTACAGCGAGATCGTCTCGGACGATGCCGCCCTCGATCGCGCCAAGGCGTTTATCGTCGCGGGTCTGGAATCGGGCGCGCTCAAGCCGCGGATCGCGCGCACTTTCCCGTTCGACGCCATCCAGGACGCTCACCGCTTCCTCGAATCGAACGACCAGATCGGCAAGGTCGTCGTTACGGTCTAACCGGCATACCGGGGGAGTGAGCGATCGCTCCCCCACGAATTTGCGCTGACGCAACGGCCTCGCACCAGCAATCGGCTTAACTCAACGAGGGTATCCCAACATGAAATCTCGCGCCGCTGTAGCCTTCGAGGCGGGCAAGCCACTCGAAATCGTCGAGATCGATGTCGCCCCACCCCGGAAAGGCGAAGTCCTCATACGGGTGACGCACACCGGTGTGTGCCACACCGACGCGTACACGCTGGCGGGGAGTGATCCGGAGGGTGTTTTCCCGGTGGTTCTGGGCCACGAGGGCGCGGGCATCGTTGTCGAGGTCGGTGAAGGCGTCACCAGCGTCGGACCGGGCGATCACGTGATTCCGCTCTACACCGCCGAATGCGGCAAGTGCGACTTCTGCCTGTCGGGCAAGACCAACCTGTGCGTCGCCGTCCGCGAAACGCAGGGCAAGGGCTTGATGCCCGATGGGACCACCCGCTTTTCGTACAATGGTCAGCCCCTCTATCATTACATGGGCTGTTCAACCTTCAGTGAATATACTGTCGTCGCCGAAGTCTCGCTCGCCAAGATCAATCCCGAGGCAAACCCCGAACATGTCTGCCTGCTCGGCTGCGGCGTCACGACCGGCATAGGCGCAGTTCACAATACCGCCAAGGTCCAGCCCGGAGACTCGGTCGCTGTGTTCGGCCTCGGCGGCATCGGCCTCGCGGCGATTCAGGGTGCGCGCCAGGCGAAGGCGGGTCGCATCATCGCCATCGACACCAATCCGTCCAAGTTCGAGCTGGCACGCCAGTTCGGTGCGACCGAGTGCATCAACCCCAAGGACCATGACAAGCCTATCCAGCAAGTGCTGATCGAGATGACGGGCTGGGGCATCGATCATACCTTCGAGTGCATCGGCAACGTCCACGTCATGCGCGCCGCGCTTGAATCAGCGCACCGTGGCTGGGGTCAGTCCATCGTGATTGGCGTTGCCGGCGCGGGCGAGGAAATCTCCACCCGCCCATTCCAGCTCGTCACGGGCCGCGTATGGAAGGGGTCCGCTTTCGGTGGCGTCAAGGGACGGACACAGCTCCCCGGCATGGTCGAGGATGCGATGAGAGGCGATATCGATCTGGCCCCATTCGTAACCCACACGATGGGTTTGGAGGAGATCAACGAGGCCTTCGAACTGATGCACGAAGGCAAGTCGATCCGCACGGTCATTCACTACTGACCCGCGATCCGAAGCGGCGCGAGGCGCTCGGATCGACAAGCCAGTCTTCATCATGGCCCGGCCATGATGAAGCGCGCCTTGGCAACTGGGCAACGCGCGGCGATGCGGTAACAAGCACCGCAGTGCGGTCGTTACATGCCGATAGCGGCACGGACCAGGGTCGCCTGGCCCAGGCGCTTACCAGCGGAGTGTGTGTGGCCTCGTCGCGCGACCAAACGGGAAAAATGGTTTTGTCGTAACCCTTTTTCTAATGCTGAAAAAATGTTTCAAAGGTGCCGAATATCGGGCCAGCCTGACCTTTGGATGTATTGAATCGGAAAAGCATTCATCTGTTACCCGACTGTTATGAACCAAGGCTCAGCCGCGCGCGAACGCCTGCGCCGCAGCCTCGGCCACGCCCTGGTCCTGCTTGCCGGTGCCGCCCGACACGCCCACCGCGCCGATCACCGTCTCGCCCTCCTTGATGGGCACGCCCCCGGCGAAGATCATCACCTTGCCGTCGTTGGAGGCATGGATGCCGTAGAAGTCAGCGCCCGGCTGGGCGAGCTTTGCCAGCGCCTTGGTTTCGACGTCGAACGCGCGCGCCGTCCACGCCTTGCCGATCGCGGTGTCGACGCTGCCGCGCCACGCATCGTCCATCCGCGCGAACGCCAGGAGGCAGCCGCCCGCGTCCACCACCGCGATGTTCGACGGGTTGCCGATCCGCTCGGCCTCCGCGATCCCCGCATCGATAATCGTCCGCGCGTCGTTCAGGTCGAGCGTCTGGGTGGTGCGCATGGTGTGTCTCCGTGGCCGGTTCGGGAAAAGCCGTTCAACGTACGCCGCCGCCCCACCCCCCACACGCGGGCGATGAGAGCGACGCGCTAGGGTGCCGACCGCTCCGCTATTTGGCGGCCAGCAGGGTGAACTTGTGAATCTGCGGCGGTTCCGAAAACAGTTCTTCTGCCTTGTCCATCAGTGCGGCGGCGACCTTGCCGTCGAGATGGGCCTGCCGATCCTCCTCCGTGTCGAACGTATCGAAGATCGCGTACGCACCGGGACCTTCCTCGATCGCATACCAGGTCAGAGTGCCCGCCTCAGCTTGAACGAGCGGCAATGCCGAGGTCAGGAAATCGGCGACATCGCGCTCTTTTCCGGGCTTGGCCTTCAGTGGTACATACAGGGCAAGCTTGGGCATAAATGACTCCTCAAGAGAAACGGACAGATATCATTCGGCAAAGTAACGGACGAGCCGGCCGGTACGTTCCCCATGAGGCGGAGCACACGCGGCCCCGCCTCCTCGTCGAGATCAGAACTCCTGTGCGGTCGGCCGGATGACGATCGCGTTGACGTCGACGTCATCAGGTTGTTCGACAGCGAACGCGATAGCACGCGCCACCGATGCCGCCGGGATGGCCCGCTTGTAGAAGTCCAGCACCGTCTCGGCAGCCGTGCCAGAGGTCGTGAACTTCAAATCGCTTTCGACAGCTCCGGGCTCGATCGACGTGACGCGGACCTTCTCGCCCACCTCCTGGCGAAGACCTTCGCTGATCGCGCTGACGGCGAACTTGGTGCCGGAATAGACCGTGCCGCCCGGGGCGAAGACCTTGATGCCGGCGACCGAACTCAGGTTGATGATATGGCCGCTGCCCTGCTCCAGGAAGCCGGGAAGAGCCGCGGCGATGCCGTAGAGCGTACCCTTCAGATTGACGTCGATCATCTGGTCCCACTCGTCGGTGTTGACCTCGGCCATCGGACGGATCGGCATCAGCCCGGCGTTGTTGATCAGCACGTCGAGGCGGCCGAAGTCGGCGACGATCGCGGCGACGACGGACTGGACCGCCGACTTGTCGGTGACGTCGAGCGCATAGGCGCGTGCCGTTCCGCCGTTCTCGGCGATCTGCGCGACGACCTCGTCGAGCTTGTCCTTGCGCCGTGCGGCGATGGCGACCTTCGCACCGCGTTCGGCGAGAAGACGCGCGGTCTCGGCGCCGATACCGGTGCTGCCGCCGGTGATGAGAACAACCTTGCCTTCGATACCTTTGGTCATGACTGTGTTTCCTTCACTTCAGATGTTGATTTTTCGCTGGGTCGCGGCCCCGCGCCAGCGGTAGCCGCGTGGATGAACGAGGCCGATAAGGCCCGCGCGAAGCGCAGGTGCCAACAGGCCGATCATCCGCAGCTCCTCTATGTAGAACGGTTGTGCCAGCAGCGCCGACCCCACCCATTCTTTAAGCTTGCCCATGGCAGCACCCTTAGGTCGCGGAGACGGGGTTGAGGACAAACGCGCCGCGCTCGGCCAGATCGCCGATCTGAGAGAGGTAGTTCTGGAAGTGGGGCGTCGCGCGGTGGGCGGTAACCGCATCCGCGTCCGCGTACAGCTCGTCGAGGACGAAGCGGTTCGGATCGCTCTGGTCCTGCCAGAGATCGTAGCGCAAATTGCCCGGCTCGGCACGGCTCGGCTTCAACATGGCGTCGAGCAGGGCGCGCAGGCGGTCGACGGTATCCGCACGGGCGGTTAGGACGGCGACGATCTTCACGTTGGCGGTCATGGCACCATACCCTGTCCTGGTTATATTTGAAGCGGGGCGCATCCTGAGCGCCCCGCCCGTCATCCTGGTACTCACGCAGCGGCGCGATCGAGGGCTTCGATCAAAGCGTCGGCCATGGCTTGGTCCGACGCCGGATTCTGACCCGTGATCAGCTCCCGGTCCACGACGACATTCGAAGCGAAGTTCTTGTCGGTGACAGAGACGTCGCCACCGGCCGACCGCAGCGCCTTTTCCATGTCGAAGAAGAGCTCGCCCTTCAGCACTTGCTCCTCAGCGATCTTCTCCTCGCTCGCCGAGAAGACGGTCATGCGGTAGCCTGAGTAGATCCAGTCTCGCGCCAGGTCGGCCGCCCCGGCGTCATCGCCTTCCTCCAGCGCCTTGCGGAAGGCCGGAGCATCGTCGAGCGTAGAAACAACGATCACCGGTCCGTGGCAGAGGAGCGCGGTCGGCTTGGCCGCCGCGTGGAAGTGACGGAGGATCGTGCCCGCATCGCGGTCCTGCATCAGATCGACGATGGGCGCGTGACCTCCCGGCACGAACACGCCAACGAAGCCGTCCAGACCCTCGTCGACGACCGATTTCAGCGTGCGGACGTCGTTCATGGCCGGGTGGCTGGCGAAGAAGTCCTTGGCGCGCTGGTATGCCGCCTCATCACCGCCGAAGTGGTCCTTCGTGTCGGAGCCGGCGTCGATGTGCGGCTTGGTCCCGTTGGGCGTAGCGAGAACAATATCATAGCCGGCGTCGAGCAGTGCCAGCGCGGGGACTGCCGTCTCGTTGAGATACTGACCGACCGTTGCGGTACTGCCGCTACGCAGACCGAGCTGTGTCGCGTTCGATCCAAGAACGAGAACCTGACCCTTGCTCATCTGAACCTCCATGTTCGCGGCGCCCGTCGCCGATGGATGGGAAATGGGCCTCGTTGATATATTTCAGAAGTTTATCTTTCTAATACCAGATATACGTCTGGCAGGATGACTGCATGCGCTACGATCTGAACCTGCTGCCGATCTTCGTCGCGTTGATGGAGGAGCGCAGCGTCACGCGGGCTGCCGAGCGCATGGGCATGACGCAGCCTGCCCTGTCTAACGCCCTATCGCGTCTACGACTGATGCTTCAGGACCAGTTGTTCGTCCGCGAGCGCTACGGCATCCAGCCGACCCCGATCGCGCTTGAACTCTCACCGCTGATCGCCGAGGCACTCGCCCAGCTCGACGACGCGGTCCTCGGTCAGCAGGCCTTCGACCCCGCACAGGCCGAACGGCTCTTCACAATCGCGCCAAACGGCTACGTCGAGTTCGTCCTCGTCCCCGCTATCGTGGCGCGCCTGGAGAAGGTCGCCCCCGGCATAAAGCTTCGTCTGACGCCCTTCGGCAACGATCTTGTGGAAACAGGCGTCGTGTCGGGCACGACGGCGCTCGTGCTGGGCCGCATCGTCGATCCGCCCGACAACCTCGTCGTCCAGCACCTGATGGACGAAGGGCTCGCCTGCGCCGTCCGTGCCGACCATCCGGGCGTCGGCGATGTCATGACGCGCGAGCAGTTCGAGACGATGAAGCATGTCAACATCGTGCCGCCCGGACGGATGCGCGCCGGTTTGTTTCAGGCGCTGGCGCAGCAGCAGCTGAAGCGCGACGTCGCAATCTCCGTGACAAACTTCTTCGCGGTAGCCGAGATGGTGGCCGTGACCGACTATTGCGCCACCTTGCCCTCGCTCATCTGCAGGCGGCTGATGCACGACCCCCGGCTGAAGATCCTGCCGGCTCCGGTCGACCTTGGCAGCTTTCCCGTGGAAATGGCTTGGCACGTCCGCTATCGGCATGATCCCGCACACCGCTGGTTACGGGCACTGATCGGCGCGGTCATCACCGACCTCACGGGGAAGACGGCAGCGGCAATCACGCCGTCGCCAGCCTGAGGACGATGTCGAACCGCGATGTCGCTTGTGCGTATCCCGTACGCGACAAAGGTCGCTATACAGCCCCTGCCAATAGGATTTATCATGCGCGCAATCGGCTACCAGCAGCCCGGAACGATCGATCGCACGGAAGCTCTCGTCGACATCGAGCTTCCCGATCCCGTAGTCACTGGGCGCGATCTCCTCGTCGAGGTAAAGGCCGTCTCGGTAAACCCGGTTGATACGAAGGTCCGCAGCGGATCGGGTCCGATCCGCGGCGACTGGCGTGTGCTGGGTTGGGATGCCGCTGGTGTCGTTCGCGCTGTTGGCCCTGAAGTGCGCGGCTTCGAACCGGGCGACGAGGTGTTCTACGCGGGCAGCATTGGCCGCGATGGGACCAACGCCGAGTTGCACCTGGTCGACGAGCGCATTGTCGGGAAGAAGCCGGCCAGCCTCGATTGGGCAGAGGCAGCGGCGTTGCCGCTGACGGCGATCACCGCGTGGGAGGCCCTCTTCGAGCGATTGTCCGTGCGTACTCCTGTAGCCGGTGCAGCACATGCGCTGTTGATTGTCGGGGGTGCCGGCGGGGTAGGCTCGATGGCGATCCAGCTTGCTCGCCAGGTACCCGAGCTGATCGTCATTGCGACGGCCTCGCGCCCTGAAACGCAGGCCTGGGTGGGTGAGCTCGGTGCGCACCATGTCATCGATCATCGCCAGCCGCTGGCTCGGCAAGTGGCGGATTTGGGCATCGGCGCGCCGGCTTTCATCTTCTCGGCCACGCACACCGACGAGCATATCGAGCAGATCGCCGAGCTGATTGCCCCGCAGGGACGTTTTGCGCTCATCGACGACCCCAAAACGCTCGATGTTGTACCGTTTAAACGCAAGTCGGTGTCGACCCACTGGGAGTTTATGTTCACCCGGTCCATGTTCGAGACTGCTGATATGGAAACGCAGGGTCAGATCCTGTCGGCCATCGCCAGCCTCGTGGACGCCGGCGAGGTGCGCACCACCCTCACTGAACGGTTCTCCCCCATCAACGCCGCGAACCTCAAGCGCGCGCACCAGGCGCTTGAGAGCACTACCGCACGCGGCAAGATCGTCATCGAGGGTTGGCAGTGATGCGGTTCACGCTCACTCAACGTCCGCCGCGCCCGCGGCCCCCGCTGCACCAACTGAAAGGGACCAAGCCTCGGCGTTATCGATGCCAGCCATGTGCGGTTGTGGGCGTCGCTTTCGCTGGGTCACTGATATCTACAATCGTAAAAGACCGTGATGTTTCGAGATAGCAGACGCGGTCCTCGGGTGAAAACTCGGGACGTCTGCTAGCTCGGCATCTCACCAATCGGTGCCAAGAGCGGGGAGTGCTTCGGCTAAGAAGTCAATCCACGCCCGCGTCTTGGCGGCGGGGCGCCGCGTCGGGTGTGTGATGGCATATGCCGCTCCCAGCATCATAGGCGGCTCGTCCAGCTCAAGCTCGCTCAACTGGCCGGCGCGAAGCGCCTCTGCCGCAATAAAGCGTGGCCCATATACCAGCCCTTGGCCCGCGACGGCAGCGCGAACCAAGGCCTCGCCATTGTCGGAACACATCGATCCTAAGATCGGCACCTTGATCGTCCCGTCTTTGCCGAACGCCCACGATGTCGTTCCTGCAAGCGACGCGTTGGTGTGGCCCAGACAATCGTGATCGCCGAGATCGGCCAGGCGGGTTGGCGTTCCCCGCCTCGCCAAATAAGAGGGGGCGGCACACAGCACGACGCGCATCGCCACGAGCTTGCGGGCAACAAGCGCACTGTTGGCGAGGCGCCCGATCCGTACGGCGACATCCCAACGCTCTTCCAGCAGGTCGACGTAACGATCGTTGAAGCCCAGTTCGATCGTCACCTCGGGATGACGTGCGGAGAAAGCAGGGATGAGTGAGGCAAGGTGCAGAACGCCGAAGGTGGCGGGCGCACTGACGCGCAGCAGTCCCTGGGCGGTGATCGAGCGCGACGATGCCTCCGCCTCGGCTTCTCCGATCTCCATCAGGATACGTTCGGCCTTTTCGAAATAGTCGGTGCCTGCCTCGGTCAGCGACAGCCGACGCGTCGAGCGCTGGACCAGCGTGGTGCCGAGCCGCGCTTCGAGGGCGTCTAGGTGCTTGGCCGCCATCGCCGGTGACATGTGCAGATCACGCGCGGCGGCAGAGATGCCACCGAGCCTGATCGCCCGGACGAACACGTCCATACCCGTCAACCGATCCGCCATGATTTCCTACCCGTGGTTGAAGCTGATCCTTCTACGCGAGCGATTATCATTGCGCGATAGCTGGCACATATTCCAATCAACAGATCGATGATCCAGGTCGCCTACGGTGGCGCCTGCACCGGAGTCTATGACCATGAGCGTCCAGCCCACCTACTTCATCCCGCATGGCGGCGGCCCCTGCTTCTTCATGGACGATCCGCGCGGGGTATGGACCGGCATGGAAGCGTTCCTGCGCAACCTGCCGAACACGCTCGCCGAGAAGCCCAAGGCCATCCTCGTCGCCTCGGGACATTGGGAGACGGACGGCTTCGCCTTCACCGGCGCCGAGCGGCCCGAGCTGATCTACGACTATTACAACTTCCCGCCGCATACCTATCAGTTGCGCTACGACGTGCCGGGCGCACCTGCGCTTGCCGCCCGTGCCGCGGCCCTGCTCAAGGATGCGGGCATCCCCTCAGCTGTCGACGCGAAGCGGGGCCTGGATCACGGCGTGTTCGTCCCCCTTAAAGTGGCTTTTCCGGATGCGGATATTCCGCTGATCGAGATGTCTGTCGAACGCGGGCTGGACCCGGCCCTCCATGTCGCTGCCGGGCGCGCCCTTGCGCCACTGCGTGAGGAGGGCGTGCTGATCCTGGGGTCGGGCATGAGCTTCCACAACATGCGCGCCTATGGCGATCCGCGCTCGACGCCCGGCTCGCAGGCGTTCGACCAGTGGCTGGCCGAAAGCATGGAGCTGGACGGCCCCCAGCGAGCCGAGCGTCTGGCGCACTGGGCCGATGCGCCCTCGGCGCGCTTCGCCCATCCGCCCGCCAAGGAGGAGCATCTGCTGCCCCTGATGGTCGCGGCCGGCGCGGCCGAAGGCGAAGGCGCCCGGGTCTATGCCGAGGAAGTGCTGTCGACCGCCATCTCGGGTTTCCGTTTCAACTGATCTCACCGCGTCACTGAAGGAGAATTGTGATGACCATCGCCGTCACCGGCGCGACCGGCCAGCTTGGCCGCCTCGTCATCGAAAGCCTGAAGCGCAAGTCGACCGGCGAGCCGATCGTGGCGCTGGTGCGCTCGCCCGAAAAGGCCAGCGACCTGGGTGTCGAGGCACGCGCGTTCGATTACGCGCAGCCTGAGACGCTCGCTCCGGCACTGGCCGGGATCGACACGTTGCTATTTATCTCGTCGAGCGAGGTCGGGCAGCGCGAGGCACAGCACCGCAACGTCATCGAGGCCGCCAAGACGGCGGGCATCAAACGTATCGTCTACACCAGCCTGCTGCACGCCGACCGATCGCCGATCAGCCTAGGCGAGGAGCACCGTGCGACCGAAGCGCTGCTGGCGTCCTCCGGTATCCCGACGACCCTCCTGCGCAATGGCTGGTACACCGAGAACTACACCGGCTCGATTCCCGCAACCCTGGAGAATGGCGCGCTCGTCGGCAGCGCTGGCGAGGGACGCCTGTCACTCGCGACCCGCGCCGATTATGCCCAAGCCGCAGCCATCGTGCTGACCAGCGACGGCCATGAGGGCAAGACCTATGAGCTGGCCGGTGACGACGCGGTGACGCTCGCCGACCTTGCCGCCGAGATCTCGCGCCAGACCGGTCGCAACATCCCGTACCGCGATCTGCCGCAGGCCGAATACGCTGCGATCCTGAAGCAGGTGGGCCTGCCCGAGGGCTTCGCCGAGGGACTTGCGACATGGGACGTCGATGCCTCGAAAGGTGCGCTATTCGATGACGGCCACCAGCTCTCGAAGCTGATCGGACGTCCGACGACACCGCTGGCCGACGCCGTGCGGGCGCAACTCGCCGTGCAGGGCTGACGTTACGCAATCCCCAGACCGTTAAAGACCATCCCTGGAGATAGCGCATGAATATCGACCCTTCCGGCAAGACGACGCTCGTGACAGGTTCGACGGCCGGAATTGGCGTTGCGATTGACGTGCTCCCCTGAAACTCCGCCAGTTCGCCCTAAGTGTTTAGTCCCGGCATCTGGTGGATCGGGTCGACGATGAACCGGTCTGGCTCAGACGTCCAGATCTTGGCGATGTATTCGTAGGGGGTGAGGCCGCTGAGGGTCTTGAGCCGGCGAGCGAAATTGTAGGCGGCCATGAAGTCGTTGAGGTGCGTCCTTAGCTGGTCGTGGCTCTCGTAGTGAAAACGTTTGACCGTCGCCTCCTTGATGGTCCGGTTCATCCGCTCGACCTGACCGTTGGTCCATGGGTGGTTCGGTTTGGTGAGCCGGTGCTCGATGTCGTTGGCCTCGCAGATCATGTCGAAGCGCATTTGGCGGGACCAGGCGGTGTTTCGGTTACGGGGCTGCTCGGCGAACTGAATGCCATAGCACATTGGGAAGCGCTGGTTCGGGAGCCGCTATGGCCCTGATGAAGACAAGGCCGCGTAGCGGCCGCAGACTTCATCAGGGCAAGCCATGGCCGGTCAGCAGGTATCTAAAGTGAGGTTGTCGAGACAACACTTTGGAGGCCGACCGACCATGACCAAGCTCACCTCTACGCCTGCCGGCGCCGTGCTGGTAGCCATCGACATGTCCAAGAGCCGACAGGAGGTTCTCATCGAGCGACCGGAAGGCGGCCGGCGCCGGCGGATGACCGTCATGGCGACCAGGCAGGACTATGACGGCTTTGCCGAGCAACTCGCTGCTATCGGGCGCCCTATCATCGTCGGGTTCGAGGCGACGGGTAATTACCATCGTACGCTGGCGCACCGGCTGCTGACGGCAGGGTTCGAGCTGCGCCTCATCTCGTCGGTCGCGCTCGCCAGAACGCGCGAGGCGCTGCACAACGGCTGGGACAAGAACGACTCCAAGGACGCGCAGGTCATCCTGCACATGCTGCGGATCGGTGCGACGCAGCGCTACGTCGACCCGCTGGTGGCCGGAATCAACGACCTGCAGGAGCTCTCGAAGACTCACGAGACGATCTCAAGGATGAAGACGCAGACCTGGCATCGGATCCTGACCCACTACCTGCCGCTGTACTTCCCCGAGATCGCCCGCTTCGCAGGCAACAGCCGGTCCGACTGGTTCCTGGCGCTCATCGAGCGGTTTCCGACGCCGGCCACCATCACGGCGCTGGACCGCGAGGCGTTCTCGGCCGCGGCATGGCCGCTCATCGGCCGCAAGGTCTCCAAGGCACGCCTCATCAACGACATCTACGAGACGGCGTCCGCCTCGACGGCACTGCCGGTGCCGGAGAACTCAGCCGCCATCACCATGTTCCGCATGGTCATCGCGCAGGGCCGCAGCCTCATCCACCAGCGAGACGAGATCGAGCGGCTGGCCCATGCGCGGCTCGCCGATGACGTCGACTACCAGCTGCTGCGCAACATTCCGGGCATCGGTCCGATCAACGCGCTGACCATCCTGGCCGAGGCCGGTGATCTGCGGCGCTTCAACCATCATCGTCAGTTCCTGAAGTTCTGCGGTCTCGATCTCGCAACGTGTCAGTCAGGCACGTTCCGTGGCCGCACGAAGCTGTCCAAGTACGGCAATGCGCGCCTGCGCCGGACCTTCTGGATGGCTGCCCAGGTCGCCGCGCGTCAGCGCGACAACAGCTTCCGCGACAAGCTCGGACGATATGTCGCCGGGCACGCGGACGATGCCGACCGTCGCCGCAAGGCGATGACGGCGCTCACCGCCAAGATGGCGCGCGTGGCTCACGCCGTCATCAAGACGAGGACAGAGTACCGGCCGTTCCTCGAACGGTCGGATGCCAGGTGGAAGGACCCCTCTCTGCAAGTGCCGTGAGGGCGCTCGTCGAGCGACCCTGTAGATAATGTTCGGGCCTTCCACCTGGGTGCGTATCTCGTTTTAAGGATGGTGAGGACCACGGCCGCCTCGGCGCTGCTGGATCCTGTGTTTGCTATGGCAGGGAGCGATCCCGTTGACGGTGGGAGCCATCTGGCTCAGATTGCATGCCGCGCCGACGGTTGTCGGCGCATGGATATCTGCTGGCCAAAACCCGCCGCTGCTTCCCGACATAGGACGTTGTCCGTCAGAATGGTGTGGATGCGGTAGGGTACGGCTTTCAGCAGGTGCTCGAGGAACTCCCAAGCTGTTCGCCTGTCAGCCTTGTCGACCAGCTGGGTGACCGCGAACTTGCTGGTGCGGTCGATGCCGACGAACAGGTACAGTTTGCCTTCGGCGGTCTGCACCTCGGCGATATCGATGTGAAAGAAGCCAATCGGGTAGCGCTTGAAGCGCTGACGCTTCGGTTTTTCGCCCTCGATATCCGGCAGGCGGGAGATGCCGTGCCGCTGGAGGCAACGATGCAGCGCTGACCGGGTCAGATGAGGGACCGATGGCTGCAACGCATAGAGGCAGTCGTCGAGCGGCAGCAGCGTGTGCCGCCGGAACGCCACTACCATTGCCTCCTCCGCTTGGGACAAGGTCGTTGAATGAGGGCCTTCGGCCCGGTCTTTAAATCCTCGACCGTCGCCCTACGCCACTTCGCCACAGTCTTCGGGTTGATCCCCAGCTCACGGCTCAGCGTCGCGAGCGAAGCTTGCGATCGCTGTATTGCTGCTCGGACGGCGTGCGTGGTCGTGGCGCACCCATGACGTACCTGTCCCATACGGCTTCCTTCCATTCCAACGAAAGGATCGCACCATCAAACCGGGGGATCAAACACCTAGAGTCCGCCTTCGTGAGGAGACGGACGTGAAGAAGACCAGGTTCAGCGAGGAGCAGATCATCGCGGTGCTGCGCGAGCAGGAAGGCGGGATGAAGACCGCCGACGTGTGCCGCAAGCACGGCATCAGCAGCGCGACGCTGTATGCGTGGAAGGCGAAGTATGGCGGCATGGACGTGTCGCAGGCACGCAAGCTGAAGGTGCTCGAGGAGGAGAACGGCCGGCTCAAACGGCTGCTGGCCGACGCCATGCTCGACAACGCCGTGCTGAAGGAAGTCGCGGCAAAAAACTGGTGAAGCCCGCCGCTCAGCGGAAGGCTGTCGAGCATGCTCGGCAGCTGTTCGGCATCAGCGAGCGTCGGGCATGTACCATCTTCGGCGTAGATCGAACGTCGGCGCGCTACGCGCCCTGGCGTAGTGATGATGGCGACCTGCGGTCGCGGTTGCGGGAGATCGCGGCCGAGCGTCGGCGCTTCGGCTACCGTCGGCTTGGGATCATGCTGGCTCGCGAGGGGCTGGTCATGAACCACAAGAAGCTGCTGCGGCTGTACCGCGAGGAGAACCTGCGGGTCAGGCGCCGGCGTGGCCGCAAGCGAGCGATGGGCACCCGAGCGCCGATGACGCTGCCCCAGGGACCGAACCAGCGGTGGAGCCTCGACTTCGTCAGCGATACGCTGATCAGCGGCCGGCGCATCCGCATCCTGGCGGTAGTCGACGACTTCACGCGCGAGTGCCTGGCGCTGGTGGCCGACACCTCACTGTCAGGCGCGCGTGTCGCCCGCGAGCTCGACGCCGTCATCGCTGTGCGCGGCGTGCCGCTGATGATTGTCAGCGACAACGGCACCGAGCTGACCAGCCTGGCGATCCTGAGATGGACGCAGGAGCGCCCTATCGAGTGGCACTACATCGCGCCGGGCAAGCCGCAGCAGAACGGCTACGTCGAGAGCTTCAACGGCCGCCTGCGCGACGAGTGCCTCAACGAGACGCTGTTCGTGTCGCTCGGCCATGCCCGCTCGGTGCTGAGGCTCTGGCGCGACGACTACAACCATGTGCGGCCGCATAGTGGTGTTGGCGGGCTGACGCCCGCCGATCCTGCCAGGCGGGTTGCGCAACCCCGCCCCGAGGGGCACCATACCTGACGTCCTCCCTGTTTTTTCATCCATGTTGAGTGAGAGTTTTCCGGCCTTTTGAAGCCTGCGGGCAAGGAGCTGGGACATGAAGAAGACGAGGC
>NZ_JBJDOM010000010.1:0-93984 GCF_044901155.1 Sphingomonas sp. NPDC079357 | reverse complement strand
CGGGCCGCGTCCGCATGCCACGCACATGAAGGTCGGCGACCATTATTATTTCGATGCGGTGCGCGGTTACGGGGCGCGGCACCGGGTCAAGCCGGGTATTACCGGTCTGGCGCAGGTGCGCGGGCTGCGCGGCGAGATCCAGACGATCGACCGCGCGAAGCGACGCGTCGAGCTCGATCGCTACTACATCGACAATTGGTCGTTGATGCTCGACCTGCGCATCATGGTCGAGACCGTCGTCAATCTGGCGTTCGACAAGAATGCCTATTGAGCCCGTGCCGGCCGGACGCCGCGCCTTCATCGGCATCGACTTCGACCCGCTCGACACCGACGCGGCGGTCGCGTGGCTCATGCGAATCACTTCTGAAACGCCGTTTCGGTATGTCGTGACGCCGAATGTCGACCATCTCGTCAGGCTGGAGTCGCTGGGCGAGCAGGAGCCGTTGGGGCGCGAATTGTGGCAGGCCTATCGTGGGGCGGCGCTGACCCTGTGCGACAGCCGGGTTCTGGCACGACTCGCACGATACTATGGCATCGCGTTGCCGCTGGCACCGGGCAGCGACCTGACAGTGCGCCTGTTCGCCGAGGTGGCGCAGCCTAGCGATCGGATCGCGATCATCGGTGGAGACGCGGCGTTGCTGGCGGCGTTGCGCGCGCGTTATCCAGGACTCGACCTGATTCAGCATATTCCGCCGATGGGGATGT
Source organism: Sphingomonas sp. NPDC079357 (assembly GCF_044901155.1). Taxonomy (NCBI): domain Bacteria; kingdom Pseudomonadati; phylum Pseudomonadota; class Alphaproteobacteria; order Sphingomonadales; family Sphingomonadaceae; genus Sphingomonas; species Sphingomonas sp. NPDC079357. The sequence goes on along the minus strand of NZ_JBJDOM010000010.1, from coordinate 93,279 downwards.
TGCAGAATCCGACCGCGATCGAGGCAGCGGTGACGTTCGGGCGAGACTCGCGAGCGCGCTTCCTGCTGCTGGCCGTAGGGTCGCCACAGCAGGAGGTGCTAGCGGCGCGGATCGCGCAGGCGGGCGGCGCGTACGGGTGCGCGCTGTGCATCGGCGCGTCGCTCGACTTCATCACCGGGCGGCAACGTCGTGCGCCGCTTGCCGTGCAGCGGCTCGGTCTCGAATGGGCACACCGGCTCGCCTCGCAGCCCGGACGTCTTTGGCGGCGATATCTAATTGACGGGCCGCGCATTTTTCGGCTCGCGCACCGCTGGCACCGGGAGCGGTGAGCCCGCGCTGGACACCGGGGATCGGTGATCCGGGCGCGATCGGGTGGGTGACGGTCGCGCTATACCTGATCGCTGCGGTGACGTGCGCAGCGGCGGCGAGTCGCGAGCAACGCGAGGGACACAGGGGATGGCGGCTCTGGACGGTCATCGCCGTGGCGATGTTCGCGCTTGGCATCAACAAGCAGCTTGATCTGCAATCCTTGTTCACGCAGCTGCTGCGCGATAATGCGCTACGTCACGGCTGGTTTGCCGAGCGCCGCGTGCTTCAGCTTGCGTTCATCGCCGGTGCCGCCGCTTTTGGAATAATATTGGCGACATTGGTGTGGCGCCATTTGTCCGTGCTGCGGCGCAACATGCGATCGGCGGCGTGGGGCGTTTGCTTAATCTATACTTATGTCATCATTCGTGCAGCTTCGTTTCATCATGTCGACCGCTTCATAAGTTCGTCTCTATTTGGCGCCAGGTGGAACTGGATCTTGGAGATCGGCGGGGTCTCGATCGTCGCCAAAGCCGCTGCTGGATCGCTGTTCACCCGCTCGCGCTGACTGCCGGACCGCTACGAAAACCGGCGACAATCCTGCATCCTAGCCGTAGCCGACATTCCGCCGTCCCATCTGCTTCATTCGTCCCAAAACTGGACTGCGTCGTCGATGTTGCGACGCATCCAAACGGCGTAGAAGCATGTTTATCAGGCCGTATCGCTAGGTGTCGCCTTCCCGGCAGTGCAAAATCAGCACAGGGCAAGGAAAGCGGGGTCTCGATAAAAAGATGATGGTTTTCGCGTCGTTAAGGTGCGATACATCGAATCATCAGGTGGCCGGTCAGAACGGTTCATCGCCGCCATCATATCGGCGGGTCGCGTGAGTGGTACGGACGGACGTCAACAGGGTGTAAGGGGAGTTTCAAGCATGAAGAAGATTTTTGCGACCGCCATCGTCGCGGCAGCAGTGGCATCGACGCCGGCAATGGCAGCGACGTTGGTCAATGAGCCGATCTCGCTTTCGCCCACGTCGCCGGGCGTGTGGACCGGTACGTTCGGCAACACGGTAACCACGGCGGACATCAACGCCGCGAAGTTCTACACCGACACCTACCAGTTCGTCGTTCCGACGATGGGCAAGGTCGGCGCCAGCGCCGTTACCCTGACCTTCGACGGCACGCTGACCTTCACCGAGATCCTGCTCAACGGGACCGCGCTGAAGATCAACCAGGTGCTGGACGGCAACAACAACGTCGTCGGCTATTCGGCGATCTCGCCGCTGGGCGGCCTGTCGTCGGCGACCAACCCGCAGAAGCTGTCGATCAAGGGTCAGCTCACGGGCGACGCCGGCACCTACACCGGCAACGTTCGCTTCGAGAGCGCCGTTCCGGAGCCGGGCACCTGGGCGCTGATGATCCTGGGCTTCGGCATCGTGGGTTACGCGATGCGCCGTCGCCCGTCGGTCCGGTTCGCGCAGGCGATCTGATCGCGGCATCGCACCGGCGCTTCCGCGCCGTGGCGGTGACGATCTGAAAAGCGGCGGCGTACCTTCGCAGGTACGTCGCCGTTTTTCTATGGCGCTTGCCGCGCTACGTGAGCTGTCGAATCGACCTGGGCGGTAGGGTAACGTTAGGATGGCGCTGCTATCCCGCCGCTGTGACCGGAGCCTGTCCCCTGACGAAACACCCGATCATCGGTTTCGTGATCCTGTCGCATCGCGATCCCGCACAGCTGCTGCGACTCGTCGGGACCCTGAATCGGCTGTACGACGATCCGCCGATCGCCTGCCATCACGATCACGCACAATGTCCGATCGATGTGAGCGCCTTTCCCGGCAATGTGCGCTTCGTCGAGCCGTCGATCCGAACCGGCTGGGCCAAATGGTCCGTGGTGCGCGGCTTTTTTGCGGCGCTGCGGCTGTTGTACGATCATGCCGCGCCTGACTGGTTCGTCCTGATGAGCGCATCCGACTATCCGATCCGCCGGGCGGAGGCGGTTCGCGACGAGCTGGTGAAACTCGGCGCCGACGCGCTGATCGACTATCGCCAGATCGGCGACACGGCCGACAGCGCCACCGCGCGCTTCGGCCCCCGCAATCCCGAACTGGACCAGTTCGAATCGGACGGCAATCGCCGCCTCAAGCGCAGTCATTATGAGGGCGCGGAAATCTGGTTGCCGATGCTTCGCTTCAACGACGGCGGACGGCGGGTGCGGCCGGGGCGCTTCACGGTGCATTTGCCGTTTGCAACGCCCTTCGGTCCGTTTTCGCGTTCCTTCCCGTGTTTCTATGGCGACCATTGGTTCACCGGCAATGCGCGGGTCGCGCGATTGTTGCTTCATCCAACGCCGCAACATCTGAAGCTGCAACAGCATCTGACGATGCGTAGTTGCCCCGATGAATGTTACTTCCAGACCGTGCTCTGCAATGAACCGGACCTCACGCTGGTGCGTGACAATCGCCGCTACGCGCAGTGGAATGGTGGGGGCGCGCATCCGCAATTGCTGACCGAGGGCGACCTTGGCGCGATATGCGCGTCCAATGGTCATTTCGCGCGCAAATTCGCGCACGGCGCGCCGGTGCTCGACCGGATCGACGCCATGCTGTTCGACTGAGTTGCTCCGCGCCGCGATGGGACGATGGCGCCAGTTGCTCGGTTGGCCGCCGCCGCGCCGCGCTTCGGTGCCGGCGGGGATGCGCGTCTATGCGGTGGGAGACGTCCACGGCCGCGCCGACCTTCTGCAGCCACTGCTGGGCTGGATCTCAGAAGATCATGCCAAGCGCGGCGGTGCGGCGACGCTGCATATCGTCTTTATCGGTGACCTGATCGATCGTGGAGCCGGGTCCGCCAAGGTGATCGACCTGCTGACCACCGGGGATCGCAGCGGCGCGCAATATCACGTTCTTAGCGGCAATCACGAGGAAATGCTGCTCGCGATCCTGGCGGGGGAAAGCGACGGGGTGGTGGGCTGGCTCGATCATGGTGGCGCCGAAACGCTGGAGAGTTACGGCGTCGATCCGGCGCGCTTCTGGGACGATCCAGAGGCACTGCCGCGCGTCCTTCGCTCGGCGATCCCGTCGCGCCACCTAGCGTTCCTTCGCGCGATGCTGGATCAGGTACGGATCGGCGACTATCTGTTCGTGCATGCCGGCATCCGCCCCGGCGTGCCGATCGAGGAGCAGGCGGCGCGGGACCTGCGCTGGATTCGCAAGGACTTCCTGACCAGCACCGTCGATCACGGGGTGGTGGTGGTGCATGGGCACACGATCGTGCCCAAGGTCGAGTACCGTCACAATCGCATCGCGATCGACACCGGCGCCTATCGCACCGGGCGCCTGACAGCGCTCGGGCTGGAGCGCGAGGCGCGCTGGACGCTGACCAGCCGGCTCGACCGGGCGTGACGGGTGCTTTTCTCACGGGCCATTCGCGCCTAGCGCGGCGCGCATGATCATCTTCGTTCTCGCGCGCGCAGACAATGGCGTCATCGGCATCGACGGCCGACTGCCGTGGCGGCTGCCGCAGGATCTCAGGCGGTTCAAGACGCTGACGATGGGCACGCCGATGGTAATGGGGCGCAAGACCTTCGAGAGCTTTCCCGCACCCTTACCGGGGCGGCGGCACATCGTATTAACGCGCGATCGCGGTTGGTCCGCCGGCGGGGCCGAGGTGGCGCACGACGTCGAGGGAGCGTTGGCGCTCGCTGGCGAGGGCGACGTGACGGTCGTCGGGGGCGCGGAAATCTTTGCGTTGCTGCTCGACCGTGCCGACCGGATCGAACTGACCGAGGTGCATTGCGCACCCGAGGGCGATACGGTGGTGCCGGCCTTCACCGGCTGGCGCGAGGTGGCGCGCGTCGCGCATCCGGCGGACGGCGAGCGCCCGGGCTATGATTTCGTGACGCTGGTACGGTGACGGTGCAGGCGCTAAGGGCGGCCGATGCAGCGGCTTGACGGCGGCGCGGCGGTGCCTGACGCCCTGGCGGGCGCGATCGTTGCGCTGGGCAATTTCGATGGTTTTCACCTGGGGCATCAGGCGGTCGTCGCGCGGGCGGTCGATCGCGCGCGCGCGGAGGGGCGGCCGGCGCTGGTCGCGACCTTCGATCCGCATCCGGTCCGCCACTTCCGCCCCGACGCCGAACCGTTCCGGCTGACGACGCTCGACCAGCGTGCGCGACTGTTCGCCGGGGCGGGGGCGGACGGCATGGTGGTTTTCCACTTCGACGCCGCGCTCGCCGCGCTGCCCGCCGACGTCTTCATCGCCGAGCGGTTGATCGGGGCGTTGCGGATCGGGGGCGTGGTGACCGGCGAGGATTTCACCTTTGGCCACGCCAAGAGCGGCAACATCGCGACGCTGCGCGCAGCGGGCGAGCGTGCGGGCTTTTCGGTCGATACGGTCGGCGCGGTGCTGCTTGATGGCGAGCCGGTGTCGTCGACGCGCATCCGTGCGGCGCTGAAGGGTGGCGATCCCCGCGGTGCGGCACGGTTGCTGACGCGGCCGTTCGCGATCGAGGGTGTCGTCCAGCACGGCGACAAGCTGGGGCGGACGATCGGCTATCCGACCGCGAACCTTGATATGGGGCCGTATCTGCGACCGGCGTACGGGATTTATGCGGTGCGGGGACGGCTTTCGGACGGCCGTGTGCTCAAAGGCGCAGCGAATTTGGGCGTTCGGCCCACGTTCGACCCGCCCAAGGAGCTGCTGGAGCCGTATTTCTTCGACTTCTCCGATGACCTGTACGGTCAGGTGATCGAGGTCGAGCTGATCGAGTGGCTGCGTGCCGAGGCGAAGTTCGACAGCCTCGACGCGCTGGTCACACAGATGGACCTGGACTGCGCCCGCGCGCGCGAGTTGCTGGCGGACTGACCCGCCGTTAAGGCTAATAGACACATGGCCGACGTATCCGACACCCCGCGCGACTGGCGCGACACCGTATTCCTGCCGCAGACCGGCTTTCCGATGAAGGCCGGGCTGGCGCAGAAGGAACCCGCGATCCTCGACCGCTGGAAGCGGATCGGGCTGTACCAGCAGCTGCGCGAGCAGCGGCTGGGGCGCGAGCGGTTCATCCTCCACGACGGCCCGCCCTACGCGAACGGCGACATCCACATGGGTCACGCCATGAACAAGGTGCTGAAGGACGTGATCGTCCGCAGCCGCTCGCTGATGGGCTATGACGCGCCCTACGTGCCGGGCTGGGACTGCCACGGCCTGCCGATCGAGTGGAAGGTCGAGGAAGCGTACCGCGCCAAGAAGCTCGACAAGGATCAGGTGCCGGTCGCGCAGTTCCGCGCCGAATGCCGCGCCTATGCCGAGAAGTGGGTGGCGGTGCAGCGCGACGAGTTCGAGCGGCTGGGCGTGATGGGTGATTGGGACGATCCCTATCTGACCATGAAGTTCGCGGCCGAAGCGACGATCGCGGGCGAGCTGCTCAAGTTCGCCGAGAGTGGCCAGCTGTATCGCGGTGCGAAGCCGGTGATGTGGAGCCCCGTCGAGAAGACCGCGCTGGCCGAGGCCGAGGTCGAGTATGAGGACGTCGTCTCGACGCAGATCGACGTCGGCTTCGAGGTGCTCGACTGCCCCGAATATCCGGGGCTGGCCGGCACGCTGGCGGTGATCTGGACGACCACGCCGTGGACGATCCCGGTCAATCAGGCGCTCGCCTACGGATCGGCGATCGATTACCTGCAGTTCGAGCATGACGGGCGGCGCTATCTGGTCGCCGAGCCGCTGATGCCGGCCTTCACCAAGCGCACCGGCATCCCGATGGGCAAGATCATCGCGCTCATCAAGGGCCCGGTGCTGGAAGGCGCGACCGCGCGCCACCCGATGCACCAGCTCGGCGGCTTCTTCGCGACGCCGCGTCCGTTCCTCGAGGGCGAGTTCGTCACCACCGACGCTGGGACCGGGCTCGTCCATATGGCGCCCGACCATGGCGAGGACGACTTCCTGCTGTGCAAGGCGCACGGGATCGAGCCGGTGTTCGCGGTCGACGGCGCGGGGATGTATCGCGCTGACTGGGCGTGGCTCGGCGGGCAGGGCAGCGTCATCAACAAGAAGTTCGTCAGCGCCGAGGGGCCGATCTGTTCGGACCTGCGCGCGGCGGGCGGGCTGCTGGCGGCGAGCGACGATTTCGCGCACAGCTATCCGCATTCGTGGCGGTCGAAGGCGAAGGTGATCTTCCGCGCGACCCCGCAATGGTTCATTCCGATGGACGATAAGCCCTCTCCCCTGCGGGGAGAGGGTTTGGGTGAGGGGTTGGAGCCTCGCAGAGAAACCGGTCTCGGTGAGACTCCGGCCCCTCACCCAACCCTCTCCCCGCAGGGGAGAGGGTTTGACGGCAACGCCGCCACCCTCCGCGAACTCGCGCTCGACGCGATCGCCCGTACGCAATGGGTGCCGACCCGCGCCGAGAACCGCATCCGCGCGATGGTCGAGGGGCGCCCGGACTGGGTGATCAGCCGCCAGCGCGCATGGGGCGTGCCGATCGCGCTCTACGTGCATCGCCAGAGCGGGCAGTATCTCAACGATCCGGCCGTCAACGCGCGGATCATCGCCGCCTTCCGCCAGAGCGGGGCGGACGCGTGGTTCACCGCCGACCATCAGGCGCTGCTCGGCGACACATATGATCTCGCCGATTACGAGCCGGTCAACGACATCCTCGACGTGTGGTTCGACTCGGGCTCGACGCACGCGTTCGTCGTCGAGGCGCGCTATGGCGAGGGCACGCGCGCGAACCTGTATGTCGAGGGCTCGGACCAGCATCGCGGCTGGTTCCAGTCGTCGCTGCTGGAAAGCTGCGGCACGCGCGGGCGCGCGCCGTACGACGCGGTGCTGACGCATGGCTTCGCGCTCGACGGGCAGGGGCGCAAGATGTCCAAGTCGCTCGGCAATGTCGTCGATCCGCTCAAGGTGATCGGCGAATCGGGCGCGGACATCCTGCGGCTGTGGGCGGTGTCGACCGATTATTTCGACGACGTGCGGATCGGTAAGGAAGTGCTGGCGACCTCCTCGGACGCCTATCGCAAGCTGCGCAACACCTTCCGCTACCTGCTCGGCGCGCTCGACGGCTTCACCGATGACGAGCGGGTGCCGGTCGCCGAGATGCCGGAGCTGGAGCGCTATATGCTCCACCTGCTCCACGCGCTCGACCGCGAGCTGAAGGACGCGGCGACCGGCTATGAGTTCAACCGGTACGTCCGGCGGCTGACCGACTTCTGCAACGAGGATCTGTCGGCGTTCTTCTTCGACGTGCGCAAGGACTCGCTCTATTGCGATGCGCCGGGTGACGTGAAGCGCCGTGCCTATCGCACGATGCTCGACGTGCTGTTCCATGCCTTGGTGCGCTACGCCGCGCCGGTGCTGGTCTTCACCGCCGAGGAAGTGTGGCAGGCGCGCTTCCCGGCCGACGACAGTTCGGTGCACTTCCTCGAATGGCCGACACTGCCCGACGAGGCCGGTGAGGATGTTGCACCGCGCTGGCTGAAGGTCCGCGCGCTGCGCGAGCGCGTGACCGAGGCGATCGAGCCGCTGCGCCGCGAGAAGACGATCCGCTCCAGCCTGGAGGCGGAAGTGACCGTTCCCGAACTGCCGCTGCCGGCCGACGCTTTGGCGGAGCTGTTCATCGTCGCCAAGGTGGGCGAGGCGGCGACCGTCGACGTTGCGCGCACCGACTACCACAAGTGCGGACGCTGCTGGCGGCATTTGCCGGAGGTGACCAGCGACGGTGACCTTTGCGCGCGCTGTGCCGATGTGACGGGAACGGCAGCGTGATCCCGCGTGCGGGATTGCTGCTGGCCGGCTTGGTGTTTGCGGTCGACCAGTTCGTCAAATGGCTGGTCACCGGGCCGCTGCGGATCGATTTTCTCGGCGCCTATCGTACGTTGCTGCCGATCTTCGACCTTCGCTTCACCAAGAACGAGGGCGTGTCGCTTGGGATGCTGCGCGCCGAGACCGACACGACGCGCTGGCTGCTGGTCGCGTTCACCGCCGCGATCGCGATCGCGGTGGCGGTGTGGATGTTCCGCGAGCGCAAGCGCGCCGACCAGCTCGCGCTCGGGCTGGTGCTGGGCGGCGCGCTCGGCAATATCGTCGACCGCGTGCGGCTGGGCTATGTCGTCGATTTCGCCGATCTGCACTTCGGCGAGTGGCGGCCGTTCCTGGTCTTCAACGTCGCCGATGCCGCGATCACGGTCGGCGTGCTGATTCTGCTGGTGCGCGCGCTCCTGATCCGCGAGAAGCGCGACGATGTTTCGGAGAATGTCCATGCGTAAGTCTGTGGTGGTGGTGGCCGGGATGGCGGCGCTGGGGCTGCTCGCCGGCTGCGGCAAGCGCGGCTACGACCGCGCCCGCCCCGACGAGTTCGCGGTGGCGCGGCAGGCGCCGCTGATTATCCCGCCCGATTTCGCGCTGGTGCCGCCGCAGCCGGGCGCCGCGCGCACGCAGGGCAACAACCCGCAGGCGCAGGCAATCGAGGCGCTGTTCGGCGGCCCGGCGGCGCGCAGCGCTGGCGAGGCGGGCGTGGTCGAGCAGGCCGGCGGGGCGAGCGCGTCGACGCCGGGCATCCGCTCGGGCGTCGGTGATCCAGCGACCAACGTCATCGACAAGGGGCAGACCACCAGCGACATCGTCGCCGCGCCGCAGGGCGACGGGCAGGATGCACGCGCGGCGGCTGGCGGGACGGCGGCTCCGGCGCAGCCGACGCCGGCGCAGCCCACGCCGCAGCAGTAAGCTCCCCGTCGCTCCTGCGAAGGCAGAGGCCCATGTCTGTTTCGTCCTATCGGGCCATCTGACACAAGCGCGTTGCGCCGTGTGTCAGATGGCTCGGTTGCATTCGGCAGACATGGGTCCCTGCCTGCGCAGGGATGACGGTGGCTCTGTCCGAGCCGCGCCGTCCGGATCAGGTTCGGGGCGACGGCTCGACTGGCCGCTCCGCGCCCGGCCAACTCCGCACATAGATGTCGCGCTGTGCGAACGGCATGCCGATGCCGGCGTCGCGGAACATCGTCCACAAGCGGTTGAGCACATCCGACCGGACATTGCCGACGCCGCTCTCCGGATCGCTGATCCATGCGAGGATCTCATGCTCCGCGCCATCGGTGCCGAAGCCGGTCAACCACACGTTCGGCTTGGGCGAGTCGAGCACACGCGGCGATTCGCGAGCGGCGCGGAGCATTAGCGCCTGCGCCGCCTGCAGATCGCAGTCATACGGCACGCGCACCGGGATGCGGACGCGGACGTTGCGGTCGGAATAGGACCAGTTCTCGACCTCGCGGGTCATCAGATCCTCGTTCGGGATCAGATGCTCCTTGCCGTCGCGGGTGACCACCGACACCGCGCGGACGCCGATCTTGTTCACCCAGCCGAAGCTGGTGCCGACCGCGATCACGTCGCCGGGCTTGATCGAGCGGTCGAGCAGCAGGATGATCCCGGCGATCAGGTTACCGATCGTCTTTTGCATCCCGAAGCCGACCGCGAGCCCGAACGCGCCGGAGAAGACGGCGAAGGCGGTTAGGTCGATCCCGAGCAGGTCGATCCCGAACAGGAAGGCGAACACGACAACCGCGATCCCGGCGATCTTCTGCGCCAGCACCTTCTGCGTCGGATCGAGCGCGCGGGCGTGCGCGATGGTGTGCGCAGTCAAGCGGTTGGCGACACGTACCGCCGCCATCAGCGCGACGACGATGACCAGCACCTCGATCAGCGAGAGCAGTGACAGCCGGCGGCTGCCGACCCGCACGCCGATCGCGTCCAGCGTGGTGGTGAGCGGCTCCAGCCCGCCGACCGCATGACTGAAGATCGCGGTGAACACGACCAGCTCGACGATATAGGCGGCCCAGCGCGGGATACCGACGCCGCGCATCAGCTGGTGCGCGGTGAGCGTCCCCGCCGCCGCCATCGCGAAGCCGATTGCGGCGGCGGGCAACGGCCCCCACGGCCACACGGCGTAGATCAGCGCGAGCAGCAGCGCGGCGCTGCCGTGTCGGATGATCGTCGCGATGCGCGGGCCGAGCCCCTCGACATGCGCCCCGACGCGCGCGCGCCACCAGGCGGCGGTACGGGCGCCGACGATTCGCTGCGCCATTACGCCCAGCGCCAGCGCCGCAATCACCAGCGCACCGGCCGCCGCCAGCTCGATCAGGTCGGCCTGCGCCGGCACCATCTCGAGCAGGGCGCCGACATCGGTCACGCCTGCGCCGCGCGCCACGCCGCCAGCCCGCGTTCGAGGTCGGCGATCAGGTCGTCGGGGTCTTCGAGCCCGATCTGCAACCGCACCAGCGGCCCGGCGAAGGCGGGGGTGGTGGCGGTACGGTGGCGCTGCGGGTCGATCGGCACCGCGAGGCTCTCGAACCCGCCCCAGCTATAGCCGATCCCGAAAAGGTCGAGCGTGTCGATGAACGCGGTACGCGCCGCATCGTCACCGCCCGCCAAAACGAACGCGAACAGCCCCGCGGCGCCCCTGAAGTCGCGCCGCCACAGGTCGTGACCGGGACAGGAGGCGAGCGCAGGATGCAGGACACGCGCGACTTCGGGACGGGCCGCCAGCCATTCGGCGATGCGCAGCGCGCTCGCCTCGTGCCGGTCTAGTCGCACGCCCATGGTGCGCAGGCCGCGGCTGGCGAGATAAGCGTCGTCGGCGCTCACCACCTGCCCAAGCTGGAAGCTGGTGTCGCGCAACGCCGCGAAGCAGCCCGGCCCGGCGGTGACCGAGCCCATCATCACGTCGGAATGGCCGCCGATATATTTGGTGCAGGCGAGGATGGAATAATCGACACCCCGTTCGATGACCGGGAACAGCAGGGGTGTCGCCCAGGTGTTGTCGATAACGGTCGCGACCCCGCGCGCCTTTGCGGCGGCGACGATCGCGGGCACGTCCTGCACCTCGAAGGTCAGGCTGCCGGGACTTTCCATGAAGATCACGCGCGTGCGCTCGCCGATCAGGTCGGCGATGCCTCCGCCGATCAGCGGGTCATAATAGCGCGTCGTCACCCCCATCCGGGCGAGCAGCTTGTCGGCGAGCGCGCGCGTCGGGTCATAGGCGCTGTCGACCAGCAGTAGCTCGTCGCCGGGCGACAACAGCGTTAGCAGGCACGCCGAAACCGCCGCGACGCCCGACGGGTAGAGGAACGTGCCCTCCGCGCCCGGCTCCAGCTCGGTCAGCGCGTCGGCGAGGCTCCATTGCGTCGGCGTGCCGCGGCGACCGTAGAACAGCCGGTGGTGGGTGTCGCGGGCGCCGGTCGCGCGCAGATGCGCGACATCGTCGTAAAGGATCGTCGAGGCGCGCCATACCGGCGTGTTGACCACGCCAGCGGTCCACTCCTTGCGCCGTCCGCCAGTGACCAGCCGGGTTGCCGGTCGAATGTCATCACGCGCGCTCATGCGTCCCCCGTCGCCTTGGGCGTGGCAGGATCGCCGCCCCATTCGGTCCAACTGCCGTCATAGACCGCCGCCTCGCGGCCAAGCAGGTGCGCGCCGAACGCGAGCACGCTGGCGGTGATCCCGGAGCCGCAGGTCATCGCCAGCGGGCGGTCGAGATCGACCCCCGCGGCGGTGAAGGCGGCGGCGAGCGCGTCGCCCTGTTTCCACGTTCCGTCGGCGTTGAAAAGCTGCGGATAGGGCAGGTTTCGCGATCCCGGGATGTGGCCGGGCGCGACGCCGGGGCGCGGATCGGGCTCCGCGCCGGTGAAGCGCGCCGCCGACCGCGCGTCGACGATCTGTGCGCTGCCGTCCTGCTGGAGCGCGCGCATCGCGGCGAGATCGAGCAGGCCGATCCCCGAAGTGGGCACGTCGATCGTGGTCGACACTGGCGTCAATGCACCCTGCGTCAACGGACGCTCCTCCACCCTCCACTTCGCCAGACCGCCGTCGAGGAGCGCGACATCGGTGAATCCAAACGCGCGCAGCATCACCCAGGCGCGTGCTGCGGTGCGGTGCGGCGCGTCGTCATAGAGCACAATCCGAGCGTCGCGCCGCAGCCCGAGCCGCGCTGCCAGATTTGCGAAATGCGCTGGCGCCGGCATCGTGGAGGGGAGCGGCGCACCCGGTTCGGCGAAGGCGGCGAGGTCCATGAAGGTCGCGCCGGGGATGTGCGCCGCGTTGAATTCGGCGGCGGCGTCGCGCGGCGGCTCGCCGGGCAAGCCTATGTGATAGCTGGCATCAAGGATGCGCAGCCCCGGTGTCTCGATGTTTGCGGAGAGCCATTCGGTGGAGACGAGAGCGGTCATGCCCCTCTCCATAGCGCCAGCGCGCCGGCTTGGAACAGGTCGCAATTACCCACGCTGCGCCTTATGTGCGCACGCATGACCCCGATGCATCTTGGCCAGTCCAGCACGTTGCCCGCTTCCCCGGACGAAGCGGTGCTCGATTACGTTCCTAATCCGCGCCCGGCGCAGACCTATCTGGTGCGCTTCACGCAGCCCGAATTCACCTCGCTCTGCCCGGTGACCGGCCAGCCCGACTTCGCGCACCTCGTGATCGACTATGCGCCGGGCGAGACGATCGTCGAATCCAAGTCGCTGAAGCTGTTCCTCGGCTCGTTCCGCAACCACGCGGCCTTCCACGAGGATTGCACGGTCGGGATCGGCGAGCGGCTGTTCCGCGAGATGCAGCCGCAATGGCTGCGGATCGGCGGCTATTGGTATCCGCGCGGCGGAATGCCGATCGACGTCTTCTGGCAATCGGGGGCTGCACCGGCGGGGTTGTGGCTCCCCGATCAGGGCGTCGCACCCTATCGCGGTCGCGGCTGATTGATCGCGATCAGTCCGTTGGGCTATGCTGCAATGCAGAATTCCAGCAACCTTTCGTCTGAATAACGGTTCACCATTTCGAACACGCGCGCATTGGGCGCCGTATCCATCGGCAGAGGCAAGGGGATGAAGCAGTCGACCGGAGCGCTGAACGTCGGGCACATTGCGCTGATCGGTAATTTCCTGCCGCGAAAGTGCGGGATCGCGACCTTCACGACCGATACCTATCAGGCATTGCGGGCCCGCTTTCCGGACATGCAGGTCGACGTCTATGCGATGGACGACCATCCCGGTCGCTACGGTTATCCCGAGGCGGTGGTCGGTACGATCCCGCAGCACGACCGTGACGCCTATGTCGCCACCGCGCGCGCGATCGAGAACAGCGGCGCCCAGGTGCTGTGGCTTCAACATGAATATGGCATTTTCGGCGGTGAGGCGGGCGGGCACATCCTCGCATTGCTTGACCGCGTGTCGCTGCCGCTGATCGTCACGCTTCATACCGTTCTCGAAAAGCCGAGCGCCGCCGAGCGGACCGTGCTCGAGGGACTGTTGCGCCGCGCCGCGAAGGTGATCGTGATGGCCGAGCGCGGGCGCGAGATCCTTGAGCGCGTCTATGGCGCCAACCCGAAGCAGATCGCGACCATCCCGCACGGCGTCCCCGACCGCCCGTTCGCGGACCCGGACACGTTCAAGGCGCGGTTCGGCTGGGACGGTCGCCGCGTGATCCTGACCTTCGGGCTGCTCGCGCCCGGCAAGGGCATCGAGACGATCATCGAGGCGATGCCTTCGGTGGTAGAGCGTCATCCCGAGGCGATGTATGTCGTGCTGGGTGCCACGCACCCCAATCTCGTCGCGCATGAAGGCGAGAAGTATCGCGATTCGCTCAAGGCGCGTGCCGAGGAACTGGGCGTCGGCGCGAACGTCGCGTTCATCGACGCGTTCGTCGACCATGACGATCTGATCGACTATCTACAGGCGGCGGACATCTATGCCACCCCCTATCTGAACCCCGCACAGATCACGAGTGGGACGCTCAGCTATGCGGTCGGCGTCGGCAAGGCGGTGGTCTCCACCCCCTACGTCCATGCCACCGAAATCCTTGCCGATGGACACGGCGTACTGGTCGATTTCCGCGACCCGGCCGCGTTCGCACGCGAGATCAACGACCTGCTCGGCAGCGCGCGCAATCTCGCGCGGCTGTCGGCCCGGGCTTATGCGCGGGGCAGGACGATGATCTGGCCGCGCGTGGTGGAGAAGGCAATGGATGAACTGACGGCCAGTCTGTCGACACGGACGCAACGGCTTCCTCATCCCGGCAAGGCCGACAAACAGGTGTTGGCTCCCGACATCTCGGCCGTCGAGCGAATGAGCGATGCCACGGGGATGCTCCAGCATTCGATCTTCTCGGTGCCGGATCGCCGCCACGGCTACTGCATCGACGACAATGCGCGTGCGCTGATGCTGATGAGCGCAGTCGAGGACCTCGACGCTGACACACGCGACAAGTGGACGACGATCTATGCATCGTTCGTGCAGTTTGCGTGGAATCCGGAGGCGCGGCGTTTCCGCAACTTCATGAACTTCGACCGGACATGGTGCGAGGACGTCGGGTCGGAGGATTCGAATGGTCGCGCGCTCTGGGCGCTGGGCGTCACTGCGCGTGACGCGCACGAGCCCAAGCATCGCGATTGGGCGACGGCGATGTTCGACAATACCGCCAGCCTGGCGCTCGACCTCGGCAGCCCGCGTGCGCAGGCCTTCGCGATGCTCGGCGCGGCGGCGATGCTGGAGGCATCTCCCGGGCATGAAATGGCACTGCAGATCCTGCGGCGCTTTCCCGACGAGCATCTCGCCTTACTCGACGCGGCGCGGCGACCGGAATGGTGCTGGTTCGAGATCGTGCTGGCTTATGACAATGCGCGGCTGCCCGAGGCAATGCTGCGCGCCGGGCTGGCGCTCAACCGCGCCGATCTGATCGCGTGCGGGCTCGATACGCTCGACTGGATCGTCGCGCGCCAGACCGCGCCGGAGGGGCATTTCCGCGCGGTCGGGTCGGAGAGCTTCGGGCGCGTCTATGCCGATCCGCTGCCGTTCGATCAGCAGCCGCTTGAGGCTCAAGCGACGATCGACGCCTGTGCCGCCGCCTTCGACGCCACCGGCGATTCGCGTTGGTATGCCGAGGCGAAACGGGCATACGACTGGTACTTGGGGGTCAATGATCTGGACCTGCCGCTGGCGACGCAGCGTGACGGTGGCTGTTTCGACGGGCTGATGCCGACCGGCCTCAACCGTAATCAGGGTGCCGAGTCGATCCTAGCGTTACAAATGGCGTCCTGCGCGATTTCGGGGCTTTCAAAGCGCGTCGGAAAAGTGGCAGGGACGATGCGCGTCTCCGCCTGACGGCGACGACGCGCACGTTCGACGTCCCTAAAGACGAGGCTGGTCCTTGGAGCTGTTCAACCACCGGCTGCGTTTGCATGCCGATCCGTCGCGCGTCGTGGTGCGCCCCTTCCATATCGGCTGGATCGCCAATGCCAATGGCGTCAGCCGTTCGCAGCGGCTGATCAGCGAGGTCATGGACATGTCGCCGCAGGAGGCGCGTGACCAGCTTGACCTCGTGCTGAAGGATTTCGAGGCGCGCCACTGGCAGACGCGTCGCGTCTTCATGACCCGCTATGATGAAATCGCGGCGGCGCACGATCTCGACGGCAGCCGCATCTCGGACGAAAAACGGCAGCTGATCGGCGCCTATTTCTGTCACGAATACAGTTATGCCGCCGCCGCACTGATGAATCCCAGCGCAGTGCCGCATCCCGATCAGTCGGGCATGGAGGATGGCGCGCAACGCATCGTCATGTCGCTGCGCGCCGTGGGTGAGGGGCATATCTCTTCGGTCGCCTTTCGCGAGGGGATCATCACCAGCGACAACGAACTGAAGCTGGCTCCCGAGCCGCCATTCGCGACCGCCACCGACGCGACCGGCACAGACGAGGAAGCGCCGCCGAGCGGGCCGGTGACGGTCTACCGCCATCGCGACAGCACCTTGTCGGGCACGGTGATCTTCCCGATTACCGATGCGCAGTCCAAGGGCCTAGAAGACTTGCGGCTCGTACATTTCACGCACGATGACGGGACACAGGAATGGTTGGGGACCTATACCGCCTATAACGGCGCGACGATCCAGTCGGAGCTGCTGCGGACACGTGACTTCCGCGCGTTCGACCTGATCCCGATGACCGGCAGCGCGGCGCGCAACAAGGGCATCGCCTTGTTTCCGCGCAAGGTCGGCGGCGAGTATCTGTCGATCGGGCGGCAGGACGGCGAGAACCTCTATCTGCTCCGCACCAGCGACCTGACGCACTGGGATGACGGCGAGCTGATCCTCAAGCCGGTGTTTCCATGGGAGTTCGTCCAGATCGGCAATTGTGGTCCGCCGATCGAGATCGACGAGGGCTGGCTGTTGCTGACGCATGGCGTCGGGGCGATGCGGAAATACTCGATCGGCGCGGCCTTGCTCGACAAGGACAATCCGGCGCGCGTCATTGGTCGCACGCGCTCACCGATTTTGGCGGCGGCGGATCAGGATCGCGAGGGCTATGTCCCCAACGTCGTCTACACGTGCGGCGCGATGAAGCATGGCGACAAGCTGTTCATGCCGTACGGGATTGCCGACAGTTCGGTCGGGTTCGCATTCGTGTCGATCAAGGAATTGCTGGGGAAGATGTGACCGGTCGCCGTCGCGGCGACGCCCGCGGCGGTGTGCGGCCAAGGGGCCGCGTAACGACCGGTCCGGCCGGCGAGTCGGCGTAGTCGAACTCGTCCGACGTCATGCCGGCGGCTTGGCCGTCGGCGTTGTTCGCCATCGTCATTGCGAGCGTAGCGACGCAATCCCGTAACGGACCACGACGCCCTGGATTGCTTCGCTACGCTCGCAATGACGGTATTGGGGGACGTTTTGCCGTTTACTCTTTCGCCGCCGTCTTCTTGACGGCGATCTTTTTGGCAGGCGCCTTCTTTGCCGCGGGCTTCTTCTCCGTGGCGGGCTTCTTCGCCGCAGCCTTCTTGGCCGGTGCCTTCTTCTTCGTCTTGCCCGCCGGCGCTGCCGCCGCGCGGTCATCGATCAGTTGCGCGGCTTCCTCCAGCGTCAGCTGGTCGGGCGCGATCGTTTTGGGCAGCGTCGCATTGGTCGTGCCGTCAGTGACATAGGGGCCGTAGCGGCCTTCCATCAGCTTGATCTCCGCCTCGGTACGCGGATGCGCGCCGAGTACCTTGAGCGGGGCGCGGGCCGCACCGCGTGCCGGGCGCCCGCCGCCCGCCGCCGCTTCGGCGAGCTTGACCACGGCGGCGTTCATGCCGGTCTCGAACACCTCCGATGTTGACGAAAGTCGCGCATATTTGCCGTCGTGCACGAGGTACGGCCCATAGCGGCCGATGCTGGCGTTGATGGGGAGACCGGTTTCCGGATGTTGCCCGATGGTGCGAGGAAGGTTCAGCAAACGCAGCGCCATCTCAAGGTCGAGTTCGCCGATGTCCTTCGGGATCGACGCGCGCTTCGCCTCCTTGCCCTCGCCGAGCTGGATGTACGGGCCGAACCGCCCGCTCTTGCGCTCGACCGGCAACCCGGTCTCGGGATCCTGCCCGAGCGTTTCCGGCCCGGCATCCTCCGCCGCCGCGTCGCCGCCCTGCGCGAAGCGGCGCGTGAACTTGCAGTCGGGATAGTTGCTGCACGCGATGAACGCGCCGAACTTGCCGCCGCGCAACGCGAGCTGCCCCGCGTGGCAGGCCGGGCACAGCCGCGGATCGCTGCCATCGGCCTTTTCGGGGAACAGGTACGGCGCGAGGAACTGGTCGAGCGCGGCGGTGACCTCGCTCGGCTTCTGCTCCATTACCTCGGCGGTGCGCGGCTTGAAGTCGCGCCAGAACGCCTCGAGCACTGCCTGCCATTGCGCGCGGCCGCCGGACACGTCGTCCAGCTCCTCTTCCAGCTCGGCGGTGAAGTCGAAGCCGACATATTTCTCGAAGAAGCGTTCGAGGAACGCCGTCACCAGCCGCCCGCTCTCCTCGGCGAAGAAGCGATTCTTCTCGACGCGCACATAGGCGCGGTCCTTGAGCGTCTTGATGATCGAGGCATAGGTCGACGGCCGACCGATCCCCAGTTCCTCCATGCGCTTGACCAGCGATGCCTCGGAGAAGCGCGGCGGCGGCTGGGTGAAGTGCTGCTCTGCGAGCACGTCCTTCTTGGCCGGGCTGTCGCCCTCGCGCATCCGCGGCAGACGCTTTGCATCCTCATCCTGGGAGTCGTCTTGCCCTTCCTCGTAGAGCGCGAGATAGCCGGGGAAGAGCACGACCTGGCCGGTCGCGCGCAGCACGTTGCGCCCGGTGCCGTCGGCCAGCTCGATCGTGGTCCGCTCCATCCGCGCCGACGCCATCTGCGATGCGAGCGCGCGCTTCCAGACGAGGTCGTAGAGCCGGGCGTGGTCGCCCGAGCCGACGCGGTCTTTCGTAAAATCGGTCGGGCGGATCGCCTCGTGCGCTTCCTGCGCGTTCTTGGCCTTGGTCTGATACTGCCGCGGCTTGTCGGGGACGTAGCCGCCGTCATAGCGATCGGCGATCGCGGCGCGCGCGGCGGAGATGGCGCTGCCGTCCATCTGCACGCCGTCGGTCCGCATATAGGTGATCGCGCCATCCTCGTAGAGCTGCTGCGCGATCCGCATCGTGTGATCGGCGGAGAAGCCGAGCTTGCGCGCCGCCTCCTGCTGAAGCGTCGAGGTGGTGAACGGCGGCGGCGGGTTGCGCGTCGCGGGCTTGGTCTCGACCGACTGGACCGAGAAATTGCCGGCCTCGACGTCCGCCTTCGCCTTGAGCGCGTCGCCTTCGTTGCCGATCGACAGGCGGTCGAGCTTCTTGCCCTGCCATTGCACCAGCCGCGCGGCGAACGGCGTGCCGTCCTGCTCCATGCTCGCGATGACCGACCAATATTCCTGCGCGCGGAACGCCTCGATCTCGCGCTCGCGATCGACGATCAGCCGCAGCGCGACCGACTGGACGCGCCCCGCCGACTTGGCGCCGGGCAGCTTGCGCCACAGCACCGGCGACAGAGTGAAGCCGACCAGATAATCGAGCGCGCGGCGCGCCCGGTACGCGTCGATTAGATCGGTATCGAGATCGCGCGGCGCCTGCATCGCCTGCGTCACCGCCTGTTTGGTGATCGCGTTGAAGGTGACGCGCTGCACGTCCTTGGGCAGCGCCTTGCGCTTGGCCAGCACCTCCTGAACATGCCACGAAATCGCCTCGCCCTCGCGATCGGGGTCGGTGGCGAGAATCAGGCGGTCGGCGGTCTTGGCGAGATCAGCGATCGCTTTCAGCTGCTTGGTCTTGTCGGCGTAGTTTTCCCACTCCATCGCGAACCCCTCGTCGGGGTTCACCGAGCCGTCGCGCGGCGGCAGGTCGCGGACGTGGCCGTAGCTGGCGAGGACGCGATAGTCCGAGCCGAGATACTTCTCGATGGTTTTGGCCTTGGCGGGCGATTCGACGATAACGAGCTGCATTGTGCCTAACTAGGAAGCCTCATACGTACGCACGAGGGTGGTTGGCGTTCAAAGAAGCGTCAAGCGCTTCGGCAGTGGGGGGCGATCATGTTCAGGATATTGGTGGCTGTTGTCGCGCTGGCGACGGGGAGCGTAGCGCTGCCGCAGGCAAGCGACACGGGATGGCAGGGCGAATTTCTTGCGCCGACTGCCAATGCTGGAATGGTGCTCGGGTGGATCAACCCGCGCGACCCGACCATGCGCGAATTTGTTGCTCGTGGAGAAACCGTCAAGGACTGGACCCGGATGTTGACCGTGCAGACCTTGCCGTGGCGGATGGGTCTCACGCCGACGGGCGTATTGAGGATGGTCGCGAACGGGATGGAAGCGGCTTGCGGTGGAGCAACGTCCTCGCCGATTGACGCGGCGACTCTGGACGGACGTGACGGTGCGACGATCCGGGTCGATTGCCCACGCAACCCGCAGACCGGCAAGGCGGAGACGATGTTCGCGCGCGCCGTACAGGGGGATCGTTCGATCACCATGGTGCAGGCAGCGGTACGGCGGGCACCGGCCGCGGAAGATGTCGCCTGGGCGACGCAGGTGCTGTCGTCGCTTACCTTCTGCGGTGAAGCCGATCAAAGCGGGCGATGTGGAACGCTGCGGAGCGGGCAGGTCGGCAAGCCTCTTTAGCGTCACTGCAGACTGACCCGGCCACCGGCGTGGCGTTCGAGGCGGGCGGCGAGTTCGAGTTCCAGCAGCACCATCTGCACCACCGCCGGGGCGCAGCCGGATTGCCGCACCAGTTCGTCGACCGCGACCGGAACCGGGCCGAGCAGCGACTCGATCCGTGCGCGCTCGGCATCGCTGGCGTCCTCGGGCGGGGGGGCACCCCAGCCACCGTTGGGCGCGCGAACCGCGGCACGCGCGTCGATCGGGCGGACCTGTTCGAGCGCGTCGGCGGCGGTCTGGATCAGCGTCGCGCCGTCGCGGATCAAGGTGTTGCAGCCCTGCGCACGCGGATCGGACGGGTGGCCAGGCACCGCCATCACCTCGCGCCCCTGCTCGCCGGCCAGCCGCGCGGTGATGAGCGAGCCGGATTTCGGCGCGGCCTCGATCACGACGGTGCCGAGCGCCAGCCCGGCGATGATGCGGTTGCGGTGCGGAAAGTGGCGCGCGCGCGGCTCGGTGCCCGGCGGCATCTCGGCGATCAACAGCGCGTGGGTGGCGATTCGGTCCTGAAGTGTTTGGTTCTCGGGCGGATAGACGACGTCGATCCCGCCCGCGATCACCGCAATCGTCGCGCTGCCCGCGCCCTCGTGCGCGGCGGTGTCGATGCCGCGCGCCAGTCCGGAGACGACGCTCGCCCCCTCGGCGGCAAGGTCCTGCGCCAGCCCGCGCGCGAAGCGGCACGCCGCCGCCGAGGCGTTGCGCGCGCCTACCAAAGCCACCGGCGTGCGCCGCACCAGCGACAGGTCGCCGCGCACCGTCAGCACCGCCGGCGCGTTGTCGATCTCGGCAAGCAGAGCGGGGTATTCGGCGTCGCCTAGGAAGAGCAGCCGCGCGCCGAGCCGCTCGACGTGCTGCCGCTCGCGCTCGACCGCCGCGATCGGGGGTGGCGCGGGGACCCGGCCGCCACCGCGTCGGGCAAGATCGGGGAGTGCGTCGAGCGCCGCTGCGGCAGTGCCGAAGCGCGCCAGCAATTGCCGGTAGCTGACAGGCCCGATCGACGGCGTCCGGATCAACCGCAGCCGTGCGGTCGTGTCATCCACCGGCGTCCTCGCCCGTCGCCTCGGAATCGGTCGGCGCGGCCTTGCTGCCGCCAATGCGCGGCTCGGTGCCGTCGATCAGCCGCGCGATGTTTGCGCGATGCTTCCACAGCACGATCGCCGCCAGTGCGAGCAGCAGCGGCACGAGGTCGAAATCGCCGAGGATCGCGGCGGTGACGGGCGTGCTGATCGCCGCCGCCATCCCGGCCAGCGACGAGACGCGCGTGATCGCCAGCAGCCCGAGCCACAGGATCGCGAACACCAGCCCGAGCGGCCAGCCGAGCCCCAGCGCGACGCCCATCAACGTCGCGACGCCCTTGCCGCCGCGAAAGCGCAGCCACACCGGATAGCAATGCCCGATCATCGCACCCGCGGCGGCGAGCGGCTGCTCGCCGGGCCACAGCCAGGCGACCAGCAGGACCGCGACCAGTCCCTTGGCGAGATCGAGCAGCAACGTCGCCGCCGCCAGACCCTTGCGCCCGGTGCGCAGCACGTTGGTGGCGCCGATGTTGCCAGAGCCGATCTGTCGCAGGTCGCCCGCGCCCGTCATCCGCGTCAGCACGACGCCGAACGGAATCGAGCCGAGCAGATAGCCGATCAGCAATGCCGCGGCCGGCGAAATCCATATGATGTCGGTCGGCAGTGTTCGATCCCCCTCGAGCGTGAGCTTTAGCCGAAACATTTCGGGTACGCCACCGGCAGCGTTGCCCTGCATCATCGATACGGACTAGGTGGCGGTGTGATGGACTCCGGACCGATCCTGTTCTTCGATTCCGGTGTCGGCGGGCTGTCGGTGGTCGCGCCGACGCGTGCGCTGCTGCCGCGCGCGCCGATCGTCTACGCCGCCGATTCGGCGGGCTTCCCCTACGGCACGCGGAGCGAGGCGGAGATCGCGGCGCGGGTGCCGGCGTTGCTGGGCCGGCTGGTCGAGCGGTATCGACCCCGCTTGGTGGTGATCGCGTGCAACACCGCCTCGACGATCGCGCTGGCGGCGGTGCGGGCGGCGCTCGACGTCGCGGTGGTGGGAACGGTGCCGGCGATCAAGCCGGCGGCGGCAATGAGCCGGTCGCGGGTGATCGGCGTGTTGGGCACCGCGGCGACAGTGCGCCAGCCCTATGTCGACGATCTGGCGGCGCGGTTCGCGCGCGACTGCACGGTCCTGCGCTATGGCTCGGCGGCGCTGGTCGAGATGGCGGAGGCGAAGCTGGCGGGAGACGCGCCCGACCCGGCGGCGCTGGCGCGCGAGCTGGACGGGCTGTTCGCGCAAGCCGGCGGGGCGGCGATCGACGTGATCGTCAATGCCTGCACCCACTTTCCGTTGCTGGAGGCGGAAATGGCGGCGGTCGCGCCGGCGGGGGTGCGATTCGTCGACGGGGGGCCGGGGATCGCGCGACGGGTCGCGCATCTGACCGCCGGGCAGCTGTGGCCGGCGCAGGCGGAAGATGTGCTGGTGTTCACAAGGCTTGGTGATGCCGAGCGGCGGCTGGCGGCGGCGCTGGGCTTTGCGCGGATCGAGGCGCTCTAGTCGCGAAAGCGTGGGGGTAGGGCAATTTGTCCACCCTTTTCGATTAGTGAGAATGCGGTTCTGCGCTGGCCATTGCCGGTCGGAGGGAGTAATCGCGAGCGCCATGAAGACGGAGAGCATCGAAGCGCGCGGCGTCGATTATTCGCGTGTGTTCACCCAGGCGATCGACCGGCTTCATGCCGAAGGCCGGTATCGCGTGTTCATCGACATCCTGCGCAACAAGGGCATGTTCCCCAATGCGCGGTGCTTTGCCGGACATAACGGGCCGAAGCCGATCACCGTCTGGTGCTCGAACGACTATCTCGCGATGGGCCAGCATCCCAAGGTGATCGCGGCGATGGAGGAAGCGCTCCACGACGTCGGCGCCGGGTCGGGCGGCACGCGCAACATCGGTGGCAACACGCATTATCACGTTGATCTCGAAGGGGAGCTGGCCGACCTGCACGGCAAGCAGGCAGCGTTGCTGTTCACCTCCGGCTATGTCTCGAACGAGGCGACGCTGTCGACGCTCGCCAAGGTGCTGCCGGGCTGCATCATCTATTCCGACGAGCTGAACCACGCCTCCATGATCGCGGGAATCCGCAATTCCGGGTGCGAGAAGCGCGTGTTCCGGCACAACGACCTTGCGCATCTCGAGGAATTGCTCGCTGCCGACGACGCGGCGGTGCCGAAGCTGATTGCGTTCGAAAGCGTCTATTCAATGGAAGGCGATGTCGCGCCGATCGGTGCGATCTGCGACCTGGCCGACAAGTATAATGCGCTGACCTATCTCGATGAGGTCCACGCGGTGGGAATGTATGGCCCGCGCGGGGGCGGCATTTCGGAACGGGACGGCGTCGCGGACCGGCTGACGATTATCGAGGGGACGCTCGGCAAGGCGTTCGGGGTGATGGGCGGCTATATCGCGGCCGACCGCACGATCGTCGACGTGATCCGCTCCTATGCGCCGGGGTTCATCTTCACGACCTCGCTGTCACCGGTGCTGGTCGCGGGGGTGCTGGCGAGCGTGCGGCACCTGAAGCAGTCGAGCGCCGAGCGCGACGGGCAGCAGGCGGCAGCGGCGACGCTGAAGGCGATGCTGCGCGACGCCGGGCTGCCGGTGATGGCGGGCGAGACGCATATCGTGCCGGTGATGGTTGGCGACCCGGTGAAGGCCAAGAAGATCAGCGACATCCTGCTCGCCGAATATGGCGTGTACGTGCAGCCGATCAATTATCCGACCGTGCCACGCGGCGCCGAGCGGCTGCGTTTCACACCGGGGCCGGCGCATAGCGAGGCAATGATGCGCGAGCTGGTTGCGGCGCTGGTCGAGATCTGGGACCGGCTGGAGCTGCGCGCGGCGGCGTAAGGGGCGACGTCATTGCGAATGTAGCGCGGCAATCAAGGGCGTCGCTGCGCTCGCACTGACGGGTCTAATTTCGTTACCCCGGACTTGATCCGGGCTCAAGCTTCCGGTCGCGGGTTGAGGACGAAGAAGCGGGGTCCCGGGTCAAGCCCGGGATGATGGGTTGGTTACTTGAGGTTCTCATCCCTTCTAGCCAGCAGCGGTGGCTGATACGGCGTCGGCGCGTTCATGGGCATCGTCGCCAGCTCCCGCTCGATCGCGCCGGCACGATCCTTCGCCGAGGGGTGGGTGCGGCTGTGGAACATGCCGCCGTCGATCTTGCTGCCGTACTCGCGCCAGAACCGCACTGCGAGCTGCGGATCCCAGCCGGCGTTGCGGAGCAGATACGCGCCGAGCAGATCGGCTTCGGTCTCCGTCTGACGGAACAGCCGCGCGTTGCGGCCGAATTCGGAGAGCAGCCCCCATTTGACCCCTGCCGCCTCCAGCCGGACGCGGTGGCGGAGAATCGCATGCGCCAGTTCGTGCGCGACGACGACCGCGATCTGATCGTCGCCGAAGCGCTCGAACAGCGCGCCGCCGACCTGCACGACATGGCCGTCCGAGGAAGCGCCGAGCTTGCTGCCGGTGAGCACCTCGAACTCGACGCGGCAGCCGGCGCGCGGCTGGACCGTCACCTTGCGGATCGCGCCGTCGCGACGCAGCGTCAGCGCGATCGGTGCGGTGACCGGCAGCGCCGCGAGCCGCACCTGTGCGGCGTCGCGGGTCGCGCTGGTCATCGCGTCGCCGGTGGTCGCGGGCGGGAGTGGCTGCTCATCGATCGCGGTGACGCCGTCGTTGGCCAGCACCCCGGCCTGCGCGGCGGGCGCGTCGGCCACGACCAGCTCGACCGCGACCGGCGCGGCGAAGGCGCTGCGCAATTCCGCCGGATATTGGTCGGCGGCGTGGAGCGTCGCGCCAATCACCGGTTGTTGCTCGCGGCAAAGGGGCGCGTTGGCAGTGGTCAGCCGCCACGCAATCGCCGCCAGCCGCTGGTCAACCTCAAGCAGAGTGGGCGCGGCGGCGGCGGGCACCGCGACAAACGCGAGCAGAACGGCCAGGGAACGGGACAACATACGCTTTACTCGGGCTGGCGGGCGGTTGGGCGGAAGGCGGCGGGCTCGATGCCGTGGCGCTGCATCCGGTCGTACAGGCTGCGGCGCGGCAACTGCAACTCCGCCGCCGCCGCGCCGACATCGCCGCGTACGCGCTCCAGCGTGGCGCGGATCGCCGCCGCCTCGAAACGGTCGACGCGTTCCGACAGCGGCAGCTGGTCGGCGGGCTGGGTCGCACCGCCGTCGACGCCGAGCACGACCCGCGTGGCGAAATTGCGCAATTCACGGACATTGCCTGCCCAGTCATCGCTGACCAGTCGCGCCTCGACCGCCGCGTCGATCATCGGCCGCTCGCGTCCGAACCGCTCGGCGGCTTCGCCGAGAAAATACGCGAACAGCAGCGGGACGTCAGCGCGGCGCTCGCGCAAGGGCGGGATGCGCAGCCGGACGGTTTCCAGCCGATAGAGCAGGTCGGCGCGGAAGCGGCCCTCCGCGGCGGCGACCGACAGATCGGTCTTGGCCGCGGCGACGACGCGCAGGTTGACGACGCGCGGTGCCGCGCCGGGTTGCGGCAGTTCGCGTTCCTCGACGACACGCAGCAACTTGCCCTGCAACGCCGGGGACATGCTGTCGATCTCGTCGAGGAACAGCGTGCCCCGATCGGCGTCGGCGATCCGTCCTGCCTGCGTGCGGTTGCCGAACAACGCCTCGTCCGCGATCGCGTCGGGCAGCGCCGCGCAATCGACCGCCACGAACTGCCGCGTGCGGCGGTGGCTCCAGCGATGGAGCAGCAGCGCGACCAGCTCCTTGCCGGTGCCGGTCTCGCCCTCGATCAGCACGTCGACATCGACATCGGCCAATTGCCGGATCGTCTCGCGCAGTCGCACCATCACCGGCGTGAACCTGGGTACGCCGGCGGCGAACATCACCAACAAGCTGACGCTGCAACAGGGCTTTGGCGAGGTGATGGGCCGGATCGGCGGGGTCGAGGTCGGCGTGCGCGGCGGGCGGCAGGAGTTTTCGGACGGTCCGAATTTGCTGACGTCGGTCCGCGACGATCCCACGCTGCATTTCGTGCTGGACGGCGTGCGCGGTTATGCGCGCGGCAAGCGCGTCCGTGCGGACGTCTTCGACCTGCGCTACGTCAATTACGGTAGCGAGGGGCTGGGCGACGATCGCACCGACGGATCGCGGCGCTTCAGCGGCGTGACGCTCGGTTACGCCATCCCCAGCGACTTCCTCGGCACGTCGAAGCTGTTCTTCGATCCGTTCGTCTGGCGGCTGCGCAACCGCAGCACGACCTGGGGACGGCAGACCGCGCGCGAGGAGCGGATGTTCTACGGCCTGCACCTGTATGGCGACGTCGATCGCGCGACGATCGACTGGACGGTCAACTATCAGGGCGGCGACTTCAACGATCGCAAGATCAGCGCGTGGCAGGCGTTCTTCGCGCAGACCTGGCGCGTCGCGAAGGCCGCGAGCGCACCCCGTGTCGGCGTGCACGTCGATTACGGCAGCGGCGGCGGCGGGGTGAGCGGGCAGGGCGACCTGCGCACCGCCAGCGGGCTGTACGGCAACAACATCTATTACAGCTACCAGTTGTTCCTGACCCCGACCAACCTGCTGGCCATTTCTCCGAACGTGACGGTGCAGCCGGTCAAGAACCTGCGCGTCACCGGCGAATATACGATGGCCTATCGCCCGAACGAGAACGAGGCGGTGTATCGCGCGTCGGGTGCGGCATTCGCCAATACGCAGAACGTCGCGGGCAAGCATATCGCCGACCTGATCCGCCTGCAGGCGGTGTGGGCGCTCACCCCGCGTATCTCGCTGACCGGACGCTATGAGCATATGATGGTCAAGGACGCGCTGGCCAATGCCGGCTTCAAGAACTCGGACTTCCTGGCCGGCTGGGTCAGTTTCCGGTTCTGACGATTACGAGGAGAAGAGGAATGGCGGGAACGCCGACGACCGACAATCGACTGAAATCCATCATCGGAGGGTCGACCGGCAATCTGGTCGAATGGTTCGATTGGTACGTCTATTCGGCGTTCACGCTGTATTTTGCGCCGCACTTCTTCCCGTCGGGCGACCAGACCGCACAATTGCTGAGCGCCGCCGCGGTGTTCGCGGTTGGCTTCGTGATGCGACCGATCGGCGCGTGGATCATGGGGATCTACGCCGATCGCAAGGGGCGCAAGGCCGGGCTCACGCTATCGGTGACGCTGATGTGCGCCGGCTCGCTGATCATCGCCTGCACGCCGGGCTACGAAACGATCGGGCTCGCCGCGCCCGCGCTGCTGGTGCTCGCGCGGTTGATGCAGGGGCTGTCGGTCGGCGGCGAATATGGCGCGAGCGCGACCTATCTGTCGGAGATGGCAGGCAAGGAGCGGCGCGGCTTCTACTCGGCCTTCCAGTATGTCACGCTGATCTCCGGGCAGCTGCTCGCGATCATGGTGCTGCTGATCCTGCAATCGGTGATGCCGAAGCCCGAGCTGGAGGCGTGGGGCTGGCGCATTCCGTTCGTGGTCGGCGCGTTTCTCGCGGTCGTCGTCTTCTATCTGCGCCGCGGGCTGGCCGAGACGCAGAGTTTCAAGAATGCCCATGCCAACGCGGCACCCAAGTCGGGCTTCGTCGCGCTGTTGAAGAACCACCCACGTGAGACGGCGCTGGTGATGCTGCTGACCGCCGGCGGTACGCTCGCCTTCTACGCTTACTCGATCTACATGCAGAAGTTCCTGGTCAACACCTCGGGCTTCTCCAAGGAAGTCGCGACGCAGATCAACGCCGTCACGCTGTTCGTCTTCATGCTGCTCCAGCCGGTCGCGGGCGGACTGTCGGACCGGATCGGGCGCAAGCCGCTGATGGTCGCGTTCGGGGTCGCGGGGGTGCTGTTCACCTACCCGATCTTCTCGGCGCTGGAGGCGACGCGGAGCCCGATTACGGCCGGGCTGCTGGTGATGGCGTCGCTCATCATCGTCACCGGCTATACCTCGATCAACGCGGTGGTGAAGGCGGAGCTGTTCCCCGCGCATATCCGCGCGCTGGGCGTTGCGCTGCCCTATGCGCTGGCCAACACGCTGTTCGGCGGCACCGCCGAATATGTCGCGCTCAGCTTCAAGAGCCACGGGTGGGAGCAGGGCTTCTACTGGTATGTCACGGTGATGATCGGCATTTCGCTGCTGGTGTACCTGCGGATGCGCGATACCGGTCGGAACAGCCTGATCAGCGAGGATTAATCGTCCTCGCCGCCCCTGCGGAGGCAGGGGCCCATGGCTGTCGAATGTTGCGGAACGGCTGACACACGGTCGTCATCACTGTGTCAAACCACTCGACGTCCGACAGAGACATCGGTCCCTGCCAGCGCAGGGACGACGGTGATTGCGGCGGGCGGGTGGTTCCCCTTGCGCCAGCGGATCGCTACATCGGCGCGCATGACCGATACGCTGCTCGACCCGCTCGTCCTCCCCGATTTCGCCGCACTGACCCCGGAGGCGATCGCCCCCGCACTCGATGCCGCGATCGCGCGCCATGCCGAGGCGGTCGAGGTCGTCACGCGCGACCGGCCGACGACGTTCGATCACGCGTGGCTGCCGCTCGAACGCGCCGAGGCGGGGGTCGATGCGCTCTGGTCGGCGGTGTCGCACCTGCGCGGGGTGGCGGACACACCCGAGTTGCGCGCCGCACATGCCGCGGGGCAGGAGAAGCTCGTTCAGCATTTCATGGCGGTGGCGCAGAACCGCGACCTGTACGACGTGCTGACCGCGCTGGAGGCGTCGCCGGCCTTCGCCGAATTGCCGCAGGCCGATCGCGTCGCGGTCGAACATGCGATCCGCGACTTCCGGCTGGCGGGCGTCGCGCTCGACTCGGTGGAGCGTGAGCGGTTCGCGGCGGTGTCGGTCGAGCTGTCCGCGCTGTCGACCGAGTTCGGCAGCGCGGTGCTCGACGCGACGGATGCGTGGACCTGCCACATCACCGACGAGGCGCGGCTGGCGGGGATCTCCGCGCCCGACAAGGCGATGTTCGCCGCGGCCGCGCAGGCCAAGGGGCTGGACGGCTGGCTGGTCACGCTCCAGCAGCCGAGCGTCAATGCGGTGCTGACCTTCGCCGAGGATCGCGACCTGCGCGCCGACGTGTACCGCGCCTATGGCACGCGCGCGTCGGATCAGGGGCCGAACGCCGGCACGCACGACAACGGCCCGCGGATCGCACGCATCCTCGAACTGCGACGCGAGGCGGCGGCACTGCTCGGCTTCACCGATCCGGTCGCGCTGTCGCTGGAAACCAAGATGGCGCCGAATGCGGGCGAAGTGCTCGCCTTCCTGCGCGATCTCGGCCAGCGCGCGAAACCGGCCGCGCAGCGCGACCTCGACGCGCTGCGCGCCTTTGCGGCGGAGGAGCTGGGGATTGCCGACCTCCAGCCGTGGGACGCGGGGTTCGCCGCCAACCGGCTGCGGCAGGCGCGCTATACGGTCGATGAGCAGGAGGTGCGCGGTTACTTCCCGGTCGAGCGCGTCACTGCGGGCTGGCAGGCGCTGCTCGGGCAATTGTTCGGGCTACGGCTCACCCGGCGCGACGACGTGCCGCTCTACCACCCCGACGCGCATTACTATGACGTCGCCGATGACAGCGGCACGGTGTTCGCTGGCCTGTATCTCGATCTCCATGCGCGCGCCGGCAAGCGCGGCGGGGCGTGGATGGCGCAGGCGCGGCCAAGGCTGCGCGACGGCAACAACGTGCGGGTGCCGGTCGCCTATCTGGTCTGCAATTTCGCGCCGAAGGGCGACGGGCAGCCGTCGCTGCTGAGCCACAGCGATGTCGTGACGCTGCTCCACGAGACCGGCCATTGCCTCCACCATCTGTTCACGCGCGTCGACCGGCCGTCGATTGCGGGAACCAGCGGGTTCGAATGGGACGCGGTCGAGCTGCCCAGCCAGCTGATGGAGGATTTTGCCTGGGATCGCGAGGTATTGACCGCGATGTCGGGTCATTACGAAAGCGGCGCACCGTTGCCGCCCGACCTGTTCGACCGGATGGTCGCGGCGCGGCGCTTCCAGTCCGGGATGTTCATCGTCCGCCAGCTCGAATTCGCGCTGTTCGACCTGCTGCTTCACCTCGGCACGATGGGCAGCGATCCGATGGAGGTGATCGAGGCGGTGCGCGACGAGGTGTCGGTGCTGCGTCCGCCGGCATGGCATCGCTTCCCGCATGCGTTCAGCCATGTCTTCGCGGGCGGCTATGCCGCGGGCTATTACAGCTATCTGTGGGCCGAGGTGCTCGCAGCCGACGGCTTCGGCCGGTTTGCGGAAAACGGGCTGGTCGACCGCGCGACCGGCACCGCGCTGCGCGAGGAAGTGCTGTCGCGCGGTGCGACGCGCCCGGCGGCGGAGAGCTTCCGTGCGTTTCGCGGTCGCGACGCTGATCCGGTCGCGATGCTGGTCCGTCACGGGCTGCTGGAGGATGCGCAGTGAGCGTGCTGATCCTCACCACCGGCGGGACGATCGACAAACTCTATTTCGATGCGCTCAGCGAATATCAGATCGGCGAAAGCGTGGTCGACCGGTTGCTCAAGACCGGGCGCGTCGCTTTGCCGTTTCGGGTGCACGAACTGCTCCGCAAGGACAGTCTGGAGCTCACCGATGACGACCGGGCGCTCATCTTGAGGGCTATTTTGGACGCGGATGAGACACGGATCGTCATTACACATGGCACCGACACGATGACCGACACCGCCCGCGTGCTGGCGGGTCGGACCGACAAGACGATCGTGCTGGTCGGCGCACTCGCCCCCGCACGCTTCGCGGAGAGCGACGCGTCGTTCAATCTCGGCATGGCCTTCGCCACCGCGCAGGTCGCCGGCCCCGGCGTCTGGATCGCGATGAACGGGACGATCTTCGACGGGACGAAAGTGCGAAAGGATCGTTCGATCAACAGCTTCGTCGCCGCGGAATGACGCGCGACTGGCTGGCGGAGGCGGTCCGGCGGATCGAGGCGGATTACAACCGCAGCGCCGACACGCACCTGATTCAGGTCGATCTGCCGCACCACGACGGCATCCAGCTGTACCTGAAGGACGAGAGCAGCCACCCGACCGGCAGCCTCAAACACCGGCTGGCGCGCTCGCTGTTCCTCTACGCCTTGTGCAACGAGTGGATCGGGCCCGAAACCTGCGTGATCGAGGCGTCGTCGGGGTCGACCGCGGTCAGCGAGGCGTATTTCGCGAAGATGCTGGGGCTGCGCTTCATCGCGGTCGTGCCGGCGGCGACCGCCGCGCCCAAGCTCGACGCGATCCGCTTCCACGGCGGCGAGATCCACGCTGTCGACGATCCACGCACCGTCTACGACGTCGCACAGCGGCTCGCGCGCGAGACGGGCGGGCATTATCTCGACCAGTTCACCTATGCCGAGCGCGCAACCGACTGGCGCGGCAACAACAATATCGCCGAGAGCATCTTCGCGCAGATGGCGGAGGAGGAGCATCCGGTGCCGTCGTGGATCGTTTGTGGCGCGGGGACCGGCGGCACCTCGGCGACGATCGGGCGCTTCATCCGCTATCGCCGTCACGCGACGCGGCTGTGCGTCGCCGATCCGGTCCATTCGATCTTCCACCGTCATTATGCGGACCGGGCGGCGGTGGCGCTGCCCGAAGGATGCGCGTCGCGGATCGAGGGGATCGGGCGGCCGCGCGTCGAGCCGAGCTTCGTGCCGGGGGTGATCGACCGGATGATCGCGGTCGAGGACGGCGACAGCATCGGTGCGATGCGCGCGCTGGGGCAGGTGCTGGGGCGGCGCGTCGGCGGATCAACGGGGACGAACCTGTGGGCGTGCGCGCACTTGATCCGCGAGATGGCGGCGCACGGCGAGCGCGGGAGCATCGTGACACTGCTGTGCGACGGCGGCGATCGCTACGGGTGTACGTATCACGATCCGGCGTGGCTGGCGGAGAGCGGGCTGGCGTGGGAGCGGGCGGAGGCGGAGATGGCGGGGTTGCTCGCCTGACTTCGTCGTTCCCGCCTGTTTGGGAGGGGCGGATGGGGGAAGGTGAAACTTCGACCCACATCAACCACGGGCCTTTACCGCTTCCCCGCGCCCGCCCCATCGGTTAACAGCCCTGCCATGACGGCGGTAGATCAACCCGCGCAGGGACGTTTCGAGGGGAACAGCCACCTCTTCGCACTGCGCGTCTACTTCGAAGACACCGATTTGTCGGGCGTGGTCTATCACGCCAATTACCTGCGCTATCTGGAACGCGCGCGCTCGGACATGCTGCGCGTCGGCGGGATTGACCAGCGCGCGACCTTCGAGAGCGGCGGCGGTGCCTATGCGATCACCGATCTGACGATCAAATATCGCGCGCCCGCAAAGCTCGACGACGCATTGCTGATCGAAAGCCGCGTGACCCGCATCCGCGGCGCGAGCGTCGTCATTCATCAGACAGTCAGGCGCGGCGCGGAAATGCTGGCGGACGCCACGGTGACCGCGGCGCTGGTCGGCCCCGACGGGCGTCCGCGTCGCCAGCCCGCCGCCTGGGTCGACACATTCCGGCGCCTCGCGTCATTGGGGGAAGAGACACCGTGAATCCGATTTTGCAGACCGAAGCGGCCACGCTGTCGCCGATCGCGCTGTTCATGGAAGCCGATTGGGTGGTCAAGGCGGTGATGCTGGGGCTGCTGCTCGCCAGCATCTGGACCTGGGCGATCATCATCGGCTTCTGGCTGAAGCTGGGCCGGACGCGCCAGCGCACCGAGGCGTTCGAGCGCGATTTCTGGAAGGCCGAGGATATCGACGCCTTCTACAAGTCGCAGACGCACACCGATCTGCCCTCCGCGCGCGTGCTGAACGCCGGTGTCACCGAATGGCGGCGTTCGACGCAGGGGCAGAAGATCGACCGCGAGGGCACGCGTGAGCGGCTCGCGACCGTGATGGGCTCGGCGGTGGCGCGCGAGATCGACCAGCTCTCCGACCGGCTCAACGTGCTGGCGACGGTCGGCTCGGTCGCGCCGTTCGTCGGGCTGTTCGGCACCGTCTGGGGGATCATGCGCAGCTTCACCGCGATCGCCAGTCAGCAGAACACCAGCCTGTCGGTGGTCGCGCCGGGTATCGCCGAGGCGCTGTTCGCGACCGCGATCGGGCTGTTCGCGGCGATCCCGGCGGTGATCGCGTACAATCGCTTCAGCCACGCGATCAATCGTATCGAGGCGCGGCTCAACCGCTTCGCCGACGGTTTCCACGCCACGCTGTCACGTCAGCTCGACGGCGAACGCTGATGGCGATGAACCTGCCTTCCGCGCGGGGGAAAGGCCGCCGCGCGCCGATGGCCGACATCAACGTCACGCCGCTGGTCGACGTGATGCTGGTGCTGCTGATCATCTTCATGGTCACCGCGCCGTTGCTGACACAGGGCGTGCCGGTGAACCTGCCCGACAGCCGCGCCAAGCCGCTCGACCAGGAGCAGCAGCCGACCGAGATCTCGCTCGACGAACAGGGGCGGATCTTCATCGCCAAGGAAGAGGTCGCCGCCGACGCGTTGCCGGCGCGGCTCGCCACGATCGCCGAAACCGCGAAGGGGAACGAGCCGCCGCAGGTTTTCCTGCGCGCCGATCGCGGGCTGGATTACGGGCGCGTGATGCGCGTGATGGGCGAGCTGAACCGCGCGGGGCTGAACCGCGTCGCGTTGGTGACGGTCGGCGAGGACTAAGTGGAGCGCGGTGAGAAGATCGGGCTGGGGCTGGCCGTTGCGGGACACGTCCTGCTGTTCGGCGTGCTGTCGGTCGGGTTTCTCGCCACGCCCAATCCGGCCAAGCTGAAGCAGAATCCGGTCGAGGTCAGCCTCGTCAAGGATGTCGCGCTGGAAGCCGCCGCCCCGCAGCAGACCGAGGCGCCGTCGCAGGCGGTCGCGCCCGATGTCGGCGAGCCCGAGGAAGCGCCGCCACCCGCCGAGGCACCGCCACAGCCGGTGCCCGCGCCGGTCCCCGACCCCGCGCCGCAGCCTGAGCCGAAGCCGGTCGCCAAGCCTGCGCCGCCCAAGCCGGCGCCGCCGAAACCTGCGCCCAAGCCTGCCCCCGCGCCAAAGCCAGTCCCGAAGCCGCAGCCGAAGCCCAAGCCCGCGCCACCCGCCGCGGAGAAGGCACCGGCCAAGCCCGTGCCGACCAAGCAGCAGAGCGCCGCAGCGTCGAGCAAGTCCTCGGCGGCGCCCGCCGCGTCGAAGGGCAAGGGAAAAACCGAGAACGCCAAGGGCGAGAAGCCGCGCGGCAGCCGGCTGGGCAGCGATTTTCTCAAGGGGCTGACTGCCGAGAAGAGCGATGCCAAGCCCAATGACGCGCCGCCCTCCGCCGCGCGCGTCGACGGCAAGGCGCTCGCGGCGATCCAGCAGGCGATCGCGCGGCAGATCCAGCCGTGCGCCGACCGGCAGGTCGATCCCGGCCCCGGCGCGAACCAGATCGTCACCACGCTCAACCTGCGACTCAACCGCGACGGCACGCTGTCGGCGACGCCGACCGTGGTGCGGCAGAACGGCGTCGACGACGACAACCGCCGCTACGCACGGCGCGTCGTCGATCTGGGGATTGCCGCCTTTAAGGGCTGTTCGCCGTTGAAATTGCCGGCAGAATATTATTCCACCGCCAATGGGGGGTGGAGCAACATCAACTATAATTGGAAACTGCGGTGATGCGACTCCGGCTGCTCCTCCTCGCCACGCTCGTCTCCAGCCCTGCGCTGGCGCAGCAGGTGCCCGCGCCTGCCATTCCCGATGCGGCGGCACCGGCCGGGCAGACCCCGCCGCCGCTGGAGGTCGACGTCACCGGCGGCATTTCCGCGCCGATGCCGATCGCGATCCCGCCGATGCCGACGCAGGCGGTGGTGCAGACCGCGGCGGGCTCGACCGACCAGCTGGGGCGACAATTGGCGGAGATCGTCAGCAACGACCTGCGCAATTCCGGGCTGTTCAACCCGCTCGCGCCCGGCCGGATGCGAGCGATCGGCTTTCCGGAAGTGACCGCGCCGGCGTTCGATTACTGGGCGGGCTCGGGCGCACAAGCGTTGGTGCAGGGCTATATCCGCGCCAACGGCGACGGCACGCTGACGGTCGGTTGCTACCTGTACGACGTGTCGGCGCAGACGCAGCTGACGCGTCAGGGGTTCGTGGTGCCGCCGTCCGACTGGCGGCGCGCGGGGCACAAATGCGCCGACATGGTCTACACCCGGCTGACCGGCGAGGGCGCCTATTTTGACAGCCGCGTCGTTTACGTCAGCGAAACGGGGCCGAAGGCGAACCGCATCAAGCGGCTGGCGATCATGGACCAGGACGGCGCGAATAGCCGTTTCCTGACCACTGGATCGTCGATCGTGCTGACCCCGCGCTTCGCGCCGAACCAGCAGTCGATCGTCTATATGAGCTATGTCGGGAAGACGCCGGCGATCTACGTCTACGATCTCGGTTCCGGGCGGCAGCGGCTGGTTGTGCAGAATGTCGCGACGACCTTCGCGCCGCGCTTCTCGCCGGATGGTCGCTATATCCTGTTCTCGATGGCGCAGGCCGGCAACACCGATCTGTACCGCGTGTCCGCGTCGGGCGGCACGCCCCAGCGGCTGACCACCTCGCCGGGGATCGACACCGGCGGCAGCTATTCGCCGGACGGATCGAGAATCGTGTTCGAGAGCGATCGCTCGGGCGGGCAGCAGCTCTACGTCATGAACGCCGACGGATCGAACCAGCAGCGGATCAGCTTCGGCGGCGGGCGTTACGCCACCCCGGTGTGGAGCCCGCGCGGCGACCTGATCGCCTTCACCAAGATCCAGGGCGCGTTCCGGATCGGGATCATGAGCCCGAGCGGGCAGGGCGAGAAGTTACTCACTAACAGCTGGCAGGACGAAGGTCCCTCTTGGAGCCCGAACGGTCGTGTGCTCATGTTCTTCCGTCAGGGACGCGGCAACGCCGGCAAGGCCGATCTGTGGTCGGTCGATCTGACCGGGGTCAACGAACGCCGCGTGCCCACCCCGCTCGACGGATCGGACCCCGCCTGGGGTCCGTTGCGTCCATAAGTTTCACGAACGACCATAGAGGAGACACCCGATGGCCCGTCTGACCACCACCCTGTTGATGGCGACCGCGCTGGTTGCGACCGCCGCCTGCTCCAAGAAGCGCCCCGAGGTGCTGCCGCCCGCGCCGGGCGCTGCCCCCGCGCAGCCGACCCCGACCGGCCCGGTCGATCCCAATGGCGGCGTCACGCCTGGCTCGGCAGCCGATTTCAAGCGCTCGACGCAGGGCGACACTGTGCTGTTCGGGCTCGACCAATATGACATCGACGCGACCGCGCGCGGGATTCTCGATTCGCAGGCCGAATGGTTGCAGCGCTACAACAACGTGACGATCACGATCGAAGGCCATGCCGACGAGCGCGGCACGCGTGAGTATAACCTGGCGCTTGGCGACCGTCGCGCCAATGCCGCGAAGAACTACCTTGCCGCGCGCGGGATCGCCCCGTCGCGGATCACCACCATCAGCTATGGCAAGGAACGTCCGGTCGCGCTGGGTTCGGACGAGCAGAGCTGGGCGCAGAACCGCCGTGCGGTGACAGTGGTCGTCGGAGGTTAAGGCTTATTGCTCCCTCTCCCCCTCGGGGAGAGGGCGTGTCGGGCCGTCCATGCTCCCGCATGGACGGCCCGACACTGGTGAGGGGTTGGAGCCTGGCAGAGAGGTCCGTCTCGGTAAGACATTGGCCCCTCATCCAACCAGTTCCGGGTCGAATGTGCCGGGGGCACATTCGATCCGGAATTCCCCGGAGGAGAGAGGGCTAGCACACTATCTCAAGCCGGCGTGATCGGCGGGTGCTCCATTTCGGCCTTGATCTCGGCGATCAGATCCTTGCGGCTCAGCTTGCCGATCATCGTCTTGGGCATCGTCGCGCGCACCACCACGCGGTCGACGCGTTCGTGCTTGCCCAGTTGCGGATTGAGCCACGCCGCCAGCGCCGCGCCGTCCGCCGCTACGCCCTCATTGAGCGTGACATAGGCGCGCGGCACTTCGCCGCGATATGGATCGGGCAGCCCGATCACCAACGCCTCGCGTACCGCTTCGTGATGGTAGAGGATCGCCTCGATCTGGCTGGGGAAGACCTTGAACCCGCCGACCGAGATCATGTCCTTCAGCCGGTCGACGATCGCGATAAAGCCGTCGTCGTCGATCGTGCCTACGTCCCCGGTCCGCAGCCAGCGCCGTCCCTCCGCATCGACCGCGAAGGTCGTCTCGTCGGCTTCGGGGCGGTTCCAGTATCCGGCCATGATCTGCGGGCCCATAGCGACGATCTCGCCGGGTTGTCCCTCTGGTGCCGGGCGCGTGGCGTCTTCCTTGTCGACCAGCCGCAGCCATGTCGCGGGAATGGGTTGACCGATCGTTCCGGCTTTCTGCCCGCCCTCGTACGGGTTGGTGGTCAGCACGCCGGTGCTCTCCGACAGGCCATAGCCCTCGATCAGCGTCGAGTGCGTCGCCGCCTCCCAGCGCGTTTTCAGCTCGGCATTGAGCGGCGCGCCGCCGGAGATGCAGACGCGCAGCGAGGCAAAGTCGGTCTGCGCCAACTTCGGATGGTCAAGCAACGCCTGATACATGGTCGGAACGCCGGGAAGCGAGGTCGGCTTGGTGCGCGTGATCGTCGCCAGTGCCTGCGCGGCGTCGAAGCGTGGCAGCAGCACCATCTCGCCGCCGGTGACGATCGTGCGGTTCATCACGCAAGTGTTGGCGAAAACGTGGAACAGCGGCAGCACGCCGAGAATGCGGTCGCATGCCTCCGGGTGCGGATCGAGCTGAGCGACCTGCCGCGCATTGGCGCTGACATTGGCGTGGGTGAGCATCGCGCCTTTCGGCACGCCGGTGGTGCCGCCGGTGTACTGGATCAGCGCGACGTCGCGCTCGGGATCGATTGCGGGAGGGGGAAGCGCGCCGTCGTTGGCGATCAGTTTCGAGAAGGCGATGACGCGGGGATCGTCAGGGCGCTGCGTGGTCTCGGCGCGCTTGAACAGGCGATAGGCGATCGACTTGGCGGGGGGCAGGACGCCGGCGACCGATCCGACCACCAGTCGTTCAAGCCCGCTTTTCTCCAGCACCTTGAGCGCGTTCGGCAGCAACGCGCTGGCAGAGACGGTGAACAGTACGCGAGCCCCCGAGTCCTCGACCTGATGGCACAGTTCCTCGACCGAGTAGAGCGGCGAGAAATTGACCACCGTCGCGCCGAGCCACAGCGCGCCGTGATAGGCGGCAAGGTAATGCGGGACGTTGGGGAGGAACAGCCCGATGCGGTCACCCTTGCCGTAACCGAGCGCCGCCAGCCCGGTCGCGACGCGGCGTACGCCATCGGCGAGTTGTGCATAGCTGTAACGGCGGCCGAGGAAATCGATCGCGGGCCGATCGGCGTAGTGCGCCGCGGCGGCGTCGAACAACGCCGGCATCGATAGCGGCGGGTAATCGGTATCCCATGGCACGGGATGGCGATAGGCGGTGCGCCAGGCATGCTCTCCAGTCATTGACATGGTTGTAAGCAACAAACCGGGGCGCGCAAGCGGTCAGCGCTGAAGCAGCGTCCCGAGCACGGTCGCCACCTGTCCAATCCCGGCGATTACCAGCGCCAACGGGGGAGACCATTCGGCGTCGATCTGCGCGGTTTGATGATCGAGTGAGATCGAGAGCGTCCCGATCATCGGAGTACGATGGCCGGCGCAGACCAGCATCAGCGCCCCCAGCGCGACCAGGGCGGCGCGGCGACGGCGGTAATCCGGCGGTTTCGGCATGATGGCGTTCCTCTCCAAGGCAGCCACGATCTTACCATGGATGAGGACTGGGAGACAGCCAGTCCGGGATCGATAAATTGCGGCAGACGTAGGTTTTATGCCGCCTCGGCCCAGCGCAGGCGGTCGCGGCCGGCACGCTTGGCGGCGAACAGGGCATCGTCAGCGCGGCGGTATAGCAGCTTCCAGGCCGCCTCGTCGGCGATCGCGCCGCGCTCACTGCCCAGCGATGCCGTGACCGCGAGATCGAACGGCATCGGCGTGGCGCGGATCTGCGTGAGGATCCTCTCGGGCATCGTGGTCGCCGAGGCAGGGGCGAGCACCGCAAATTCCTCGCCACCAATCCGCGCGAGCAACGCCTCCGCCGGCACCGCCTGACGTAACGCGTCGGCAAAGACGCGCAGCACCTGATCGCCGCCGTCGTGGCCAAGCGTTTCGTTGACACGCTTGAAATGATCGATGTCGACCAGCACCAGCACGTGCGGCTCGACACGCCCAATCGTCTCGCGCAGGAAGCTGCGGCGGTTCATCAACCCGGTGAGCGGATCGCTGTCGGCCAGCAGCCGCGCCAGCATCTCCTGTTCGCGCGCCTGATCGCAGTCTTCGTTGAGTTGCTTGATCCGCCACGCAATCGCCAGTGCGCTGCACCCCGCTTCCAGCGCCATCGCGATCAGCGTCGAATTGTCGATCCAGAAACTCCATTGCAGCACGCCCAGCGCCTGCAGCACGCGCGCGGTGGCGGTGAGCAGCGGCAGCCCCCAGGCGAACGCGAACACCCGCGCGTAGCGATCCTCGGCGTGCCAGCCGCGCCACAGCAGCGGCAGCGTGAGCAGCAAGGTCGCGAAGAAGCTGAGCGACATCACCCGGTCGAGCAGCCGCACGTGAAGCGGCATGAACACCACATAGGCCAGCGAGGCGGCGAGCAGGGCGATGGTGGCGATGTCGATCGCCGGGCGCAGCCAGCCGCGCGTGACCTGCGGCGTGAAAAAGCGGCGCGCGAACATCATCGCGCTGCACAAGGTGACGGCGAGCAGGAACACGTTGAGCCGCAGCCGCAGATTGTTGTCGAGCTCCAGCATCTGCCCCGCCAGCCCCGAACTGCTGCCGGCATAGCCGATCAGGAACAGCACCATCGCGCAATAGGGCAGGTGGAAGCGCTGCCGCAGCGCGGCGCCAAGCGCGATATTGAAGATCAGCAGCGCCACCGCAAGCCCGACGAACCCGGCGTAGAAGGCGGTCAGTTGCAGGGAGTAGCGTTGCGAGACGTCGGGCGAGAGCAATTGTGGTTGCAGCACCAGACCCCGCAGGTTCGCCGCGCCGCGAACGTGCCACAGCAACTGAACGGGGCGTGCGGAGCCGGGCGGCAGCGGAAGCTCGAACGCAGCACCGAGTTGCAGGTAGCGCCATGCACTCGCGCTGGTGAAGCCCAGTGAGCGGATCGAGCCATCGGCATAGCGGACATAGAGTGTCAGACTGTCCTGCCACAGGCTGCCCGAACGCACCGCCACTCCGGGTCCAGAAGGTGGAAGTAATTGCGATCGCACCCAGTAATCGCCGGGCGGCGCGGCGCGCTGCGCACGGGTACAATCAAAATCGCCGCCGCTGCCAAACAGCCGTTCGGCCCGATCGTCGTCTGCCGCAGGGCGGAAGCAGGTATGCAGAAGCAAGTTGGTGCTGGCGGAGGCCGCGGGCGAGAGCGCCAACGCCATCAGGGTCACGACCAACGCCGCAACGATCCGATCGATGAGCCTCCCAAACATGCCAGGAGGCTAAATAGAAATAGCAAACAGAAGGTTAACGGAGGCGGCGGAAGCGTAAACGCGACTGGCGCGCGGTTCAGGCTCGTGGTCGGAGCGGAAGGGGGGAAAGCGACGTTCTTCCGCGACTTGCCGTACCGCGGATGCGCGCTTGAGGAAGGATCAACGTGTTACGGGCCGAGGACAACAAGCCCCGGCCCGTTAACAGGTTAGTCGGCGGCAGCAGGGGCCGTTTTGCCCTTCTTGCCCGACTTCTTCGGTGCCGCGGGCTCGATCGCGAACGTCAACGCGCCGTCCTTGAGATTGACGGTCACTTCGCCACCATGGACCAGCTTGCCGAACAGCAGTTCCTCGGCGAGCGGCTGCTTGATCTTCTCCTGAATCAGCCGGCCCATCGGGCGCGCGCCGTAGAGCTTGTCGTAGCCCTTTTCGGTCAGCCACTTCTTCGACTCGTCGCTCAGCTTGATGTGAACGTCGCGATCGGCGAGCTGCAGTTCGAGCTGGAGGATGAACTTGTCGACGACGCGCGCCACCACCTCGGTCGGCAGATAACCGAACGGCACGATCGCATCGAGCCGGTTGCGGAACTCCGGCGTGAACATCTTCTGCACCGCCTGCTCGTCCTCGCCCTCGCGGGTGAGATTGCCGAAGCCGACTGTCTCACGCGCCATGTCCGACGCGCCCGCGTTGGTCGTCATGATGAGGATGACGTTGCGGAAGTCGACGGTCTTGCCGTGCTGGTCGGTCAGGCGGCCGTTGTCCATCACCTGCAACAGGATGTTGAACAGGTCAGGATGTGCCTTCTCGATTTCGTCGAGCAGCAGCACGCAATGCGGGTTCTGGTCGACCGCATCGGTCAGCAGCCCGCCCTGATCGAACCCGACATAGCCCGGGGGCGCACCGATCAGCCGGCTGACCGAGTGGCGCTCCATATATTCGCTCATGTCGAAGCGCTGGAGCGGGATGCCGAGGATCGTCGAGAGCTGCTTGGCGACCTCGGTCTTGCCGACACCCGTCGGGCCGGTGAACAGGTAATTGCCGATCGGCTTCTCCGGCTCGCGCAACCCCGCGCGCGCCAGCTTGATCGCCGACGACAGCTTCTCAATCGCCGCATTCTGCCCGAATACGACGCGCTTCAGATCGGTTTCGAGCGTTTCGAGCTGCTTCTTGTCGTCGCTCGACACGCTCTTCGGCGGGATGCGCGCCATCGTCGCGATCACCGCCTCGATCTCCTTCGCCGTGATCGTTTTCTTGCGCTTGTTTGGCGCCACCAGCATCTGCATCGCGCCGACCTCGTCGATGACGTCGATCGCCTTGTCGGGCAGCTTGCGATCATTGATGTAGCGCGCGGACAGCTCAACCGCCGACTTGATCGCCTCGGGCGTATACTTGACCGAGTGATGCTCCTCGAAGGCCGAGCGCAGGCCAGCAAGGATCTTGATCGTATCCTCGATCGTCGGCTCGTTGACGTCGATCTTCTGGAAGCGCCGCAGCAAGGCGCGGTCCTTCTCGAAGTGGTTGCGGAACTCCTTGTAGGTGGTCGAGCCGATGCAGCGGATCGTGCCCCCCGACAGCGCCGGCTTGAGCAGGTTAGACGCGTCCATCGCGCCGCCGCTGGTCGCACCGGCACCGATCACGGTGTGGATCTCGTCGATGAACAGCACCGCGTCGGGCAGCTTTTCCAGCTCGTTGACGACCGCCTTCAGCCGCTCCTCGAAATCGCCGCGATAGCGGGTGCCGGCAAGCAGCGCGCCCATGTCGAGCGAGTAGATCACTGCCGGCTTCAGTACGTCGGGCACGTCGCCCTCGACGATCTTACGTGCCAGACCTTCCGCGATCGCGGTCTTGCCGACGCCGGGATCACCGACATAGAGCGGGTTGTTCTTCGAGCGGCGGCACAGGATCTGCACGGTGCGATCGACCTCGGCCGAACGCCCGATCAGCGGGTCGACCTTGCCGATCTTGGCCTTTTCGTTGAGGTCGACGGTGAACTGCTTGAGCGCGCTTTCCCCCTTCTTGCCCGGCGCCTCGGCCTTTTCCTTTTTCTCTTCCTCGGGCGCGCCCTTGGCGCTGGTCGCCTCGGGGGTGGCTGCGCCCTTGCCGACGCCGTGGCTGATGAAGCTCACCGCATCCAACCGGCTCATGTCCTGCTGCTGGAGGAAATAGACCGCATAGCTCTCGCGCTCGGAGAACAAGGCGACCAGCACGTTGGCGCCGGTCACTTCGTCTCGGCCCGAGGACTGGACGTGCAGGATCGCGCGCTGAACGACGCGCTGGAAGCCGCTGGTGGGCGAGGGATCGGTCGCGGCATCGACCTTGAGCGCGCCCAGTTCGGTATCGAGATAGTGCGCGACGGTGGTCTTCAACTCGCCCAGGTCGACGCCGCACGCGGACATCACCTGTCCGGCGTGTTCGTCGTCGATCAGCGCAAGCAACAGATGTTCGAGCGTCGCATATTCGTGGCGGCGCGACGAGGCGGCCTCGAGTGCCTTGTGCAGCGTGGTCTCGAGAGCGCTGGCAAATGACGGCATCAGGTTACTCCTTGCAGGCCGCGTGAAGCCACGCGACCTCTTGCCACGAATGTCGTGATGATGGGGCTCCGCATCAAGCGGCCCTTCTCATCACCATCTCGATCCTACACCCATAACCCTGTGACCCGCGGTAAGGTGCCGGTCTTATTTTCTGAATATCGCGTCGGCACTTGCGCGATGGTTAACGGCGCCTTCGATCTTCTTGCGCGTACGGGCGATCTCGCCCTCCAGCGCCTTTACCCGCGCCTCAAGCTCGACGACTGACAGGCGATCGAGATCCTCGCGCAGCAGCGCGGTCAGCGGGTCGTCGGGGCGTGCGCCGAGGATGTCGTCCAAGTCCACGGGGAGCATCGTTGACGCTGGGGGACACGGAGTCAATATGGTCACTGACCGCAAGACAGGGCTTTCCGACACGATGACCGACGTCCCCGATACGATGCTCGCGATCGACCCTGCCGAGGCGGGTGGCCCCGAGGTGCTGATCCCGGTGCGCTGCGCTGTCCCGGTACCGGGCGACGGCGAGCTGCTGGTGCGCGTCGCCGCCGCGGGCGTAAATCGGCCGGACGTGATGCAGCGGCAGGGGTTGTACCCGCCGCCGCCCGGTGCGCCCTCGACGCTGGGGCTTGAGATTGCGGGCGAGGTGGTCGCGCTTGGCGAAGGCGTCGATCCCGACATGCTGGGGCAGCGCGTTTGCGCGCTGATCGCGGGCGGGGGGTATGCCGAATATGCGGTCGCTCCGGCGGAGCAATGCCTGCCGGTGCCGGATGCGCTGACACTGGAGGAGGCGGCGGCGCTGCCCGAGACGTTATT
Source organism: Sphingomonas sp. NPDC079357 (assembly GCF_044901155.1). Lineage (NCBI taxonomy): Bacteria > Pseudomonadati > Pseudomonadota > Alphaproteobacteria > Sphingomonadales > Sphingomonadaceae > Sphingomonas > Sphingomonas sp. NPDC079357. The sequence continues at coordinate 49,097 of NZ_JBJDOM010000010.1, read as the reverse complement.
TACGGTGTGGACGAACCTGTTCGAGCGCGCCTTCGCGGTCGAGGGCGATACGGTGCTGGTGCATGGCGGCACGAGCGGGATCGGGACGATGGCGATCACGCTCGGCAATCTGTTCGGGCTGGAGGTGATCGTGACGGTCGGCTCGCCGGAGAAGCAGGCCGCCGCGCTGCGGCTCGGGGCGGATCATGCAATCGACTATAAGAAGGAGGATTTCGTCGCGCGGGTGAAGGAGATCACCGGCGGGCGCGGCTGCGCGGCGGTGCTCGACATGGTCGGGGGCGATTATGTGCCACGCAACCTGCAATGCCTTGGCGAGGACGGCCGGCACGTCTCGATCGCGGTGCAGCGCGGCGCATCGGCAACGGTGCCGCTGTTCGAGATCATGAAGCGGCGGCTGACGCTGACCGGCTCGACGTTGCGCGCGCGTGATGCGGGGTTCAAGGCGCTGGTGACCGAGGAGATCGCGCGGACGGTGTGGCCGTTCGCGGCGGCGGGCAAGCTGAAGCCGGTAATGGACCGCAGCTTCCCGTTCGCGCAGGCGGCGGACGCACACCGGCGGATGGAAGAGGGCAGCCATGTCGGCAAGATCGTGCTGACGATGGGATAATTTTCAAATCGTCATTGTGAGCGTAGCGCTGCCACTTAGGGTCGGATCAGGACGCCCGGGATTGCTTCGCTACGCTCGCAATGACGTGGGTCACCGCCGCTCGTACGCCTTGGGCAGCGCGCTCTCCGTCGGTGTCAGGTAGCGGTCGCGCAGCTCGGTCTGGCGCGAGCGCATTGGCTGCGAGACACCGTCGATCCACGTCGCGACCGGCACCGAGGACAGTTCCAGCGGATCGCCGTCCCAGATCACCACGTCCGCGCGACGTCCCGCGCGCAACGATCCGATCTCGCCGCCCATGCCGATCGCCTCGGCCGGGCCGCTGGTGATCGACGCGAACGCCTGCCCCCAGTCGAGCCCGGTCGCGCCGGGGATGCGCGCAATCGCGACGAGATTGCCCGCGAACTGCCGCAGCACATGGTCGCCGCCCGATGCACCGGTCGAGGCGAGCGCCACCGGCACCCCGGCGGCGCGCAGCCGCCCGACGTTCGACTCGGTTGCCGCCAGATTCTCGAATTGTGCGGGCAAATCGGCGAGCGCCGCCGCGATCACGGGCACCTTCGCCGCCGCGATCTCGCGCGCGACCAGCCAGCCCTCGGTCACGCCGACCAGCACCAGCCTGAGCTTCGGATAATCTCGCGGCAGCGCCAGCACGTTGCGGATATCCGCCGCACGCTCGACATGGACCAGCAGCGGCACCTGCCCGTCGAGCACGCGCAACAACGCCTCGGCATCGGCGCGCGTCACCAAGGCGTCGCGCGAGCGGCCGTCGAACGCGGCGGGATTTCGGCGGAAGTCCTGCGCCTGCGCGAAGGCGTCCCGAAGTAGCGCATAGGCCGCCGGGCGACTGCCGCCCGCCAGCTTGCCGCCGCCTTCGCCCAGTTCGACGAACTGGAAGGCGCGCGGGCGGGTCACCGCATCCGGGTCCGCGCCGAGGTCGATGATCGCGCCCTGCCCGGCGAAGATCGAGCCTTCGGCGCTCGGCGTCACGATCGCGCGGGTCACGCCGCCCAGCCGCTCGTTGGCGACCTTCACCGCTGCCGGGTTGACCCCCAGCGACACGTCGATCGCGGCCTTGAACGGCGAGTTGCGTGCACCGGCGTCATTGCTTTCCTGCACGCCGTCGGCGTCGACCAGCGAGAGGTCGGTCAGTGCCGAGACGACCCCCGCCGACACCCATTTGCCGGCCGCGTCGATCACCTGCGCGCCGGCCGGCACCGCGACGCCGCGCCCGGCGGCGACGATGCGACCGTTCGCGATCACGACCGTGCCGCCCTCGATCGGCGCGGAGCCGTCGCCGATTGCGACCGTGCCTCCGGTGATCGCGACGGTCTGCGCGACAGCGGGGGTCGCCAGCATGGTGGCGAGGAGGAGCAGCGCGCGCTTCACTTGACGTCTCCCGAGCCGGGCTGGCCGAGTTCGAAGTCGCTCACCGGGCGACGTTTCGGATCGTTGGCGTCGTAGAGCAACGCGCCGTCGATCCAGACTTTCTCGGGACGCGTGTAGACGCTGAACGGATTGCCGTTCCACATCACCACATCCGCCATCTTGCCCGGCTTCAGGCTGCCAGTCTGCGCGTCGATACCGAGCGCCTTGGCCGGCGCGAGCGACAGCCACTTCCACGCCGCCGCATCGCTGATCTTGATGCCCGAGTGGCGAGCCGACGACAGCACCTTGGCGACTTCCTGGTTAAGTCGCTGGATGCCGTTCTCGTCATCGGAATGGATCATCGCACACGCACCGGCATTTTCGAGGATTGCGAGGTTCTCACCGATCCCGTCATAGCTTTCCATCTTGAAGCCGTACCAGTCCGCCCACACCGCCGCGCAGGTGCCGCTCGCCTTGAGCAAGTCGGCGATCTTGTACGCCTCGACCGCGTGGTGGAAGGCGGTGACGTGGTAGCCGAACTCCTTGGCCATATCGAGGACGATCGCCATTTCGTCGGCGCGGTAGCAATGGTTCTGGACCATGATCTCGCCCGACAGCACGCCACGCAGCGTGTCCATGCCGATGTCGCGATCGGGAGCGTCGCCGCCCTCGGCCTCGTATTTGTCCCACTTGCGCTTGTAAGCGACCGCCTTCGCCCAGGTCTGGCGATCGACGGCGACATTGCCCATCCGCGTCGAGGGTTCGCGGTTCTTGCTGCCGTAAACGCGTTTCGGGTTCTCGCCGCACGCCATCTTCAGGCCATAGGGCGCACCGGGGAATTTCATGGCCTGCATCGTGCGCGCATAGACGTTCTTGAGCACCACGCTGCGCCCGCCCATCAGGTTTGCCGAGCCGGGCAGGATTTGCAACGTCGTCACGCCGCCGTTCGCCAGCGCGCGGCCGAAGCCGGGATCCTGCGGCCAGACGCTGTGTTCGGCCCAGACGTCGGCGGTAATCGGCGCGGTCGCTTCGTTGCCGTCCGAATGCGCCTGCACCGACGGTGTCGGGTAATCGCCAAGGTGGCTGTGGATGTCGACAATCCCGGGGGTTATGTACTTGCCCTGCCCATCGATCACCGTCGCGCCGGCCGGGGCGTCGAGCGTCTGCCCGACCGCAACCACTTTGCCGTCGGCGAACAGCACTGCGCCCCCGTCAATCCTGTTGCCCTCACCGTCGAACACCGTGACGTTGCGCACCAGCGTCGGCGTCCCCGAATAGGCGTGATAGGTGGAAGGGTAAGGATCGCGTGCATAGCGAACCGGTGGCGCCTTCTTTGCGGCCGTCGCGGGCTTATCGTTGGCGGTAGCGCAGGCCGATAGCGGCAGCGCCAGCATTGCGGCCGATAGCAAAGCACGCCGGGCGTGGTGCGTATTCATGGCGAGACCCCTTTTTTATTCACTCTTTAGTTGTCCCGATCATGGACGCGGTCTTGCGCTGCGGTCAAGCGAGCGTCGCGTCATTCGGGTTGCAAAGCGGAGCAGGGAAAAGGTTCCTCGCCGATATTTGATTACGCAAATAGATACATGTTGATTTCATTTAAGGGACGCGTTGACCTGTATGAAAACCCTGTCTAGTGCGAGGCACGTAAATAAGGGAGCGCCCCATGTCCGAAGATACCATGACCGCCAACGCTGTTGAGCTTGCCACCGAACTGACCATCGCGTGGCTCGCCAATCCCAACACCCGCGCTTCGGGTGAGGATGTCCCGGCGTTTCTGCGCACGATGCATGATGCGGTGACGAACCTGTCATCGTCGACTGCGCCCCCCGCCCCGGAAGAGCCCGCTGCAGAGTATACGCCGGCGGTGTCGGTGCGGAAGTCGCTCGCGTCGAAGGATCATCTGATCTCGCTGATCGACGGCAAGCCGTACAAGACGCTGCGCCGCCATCTGGCCGGCCATGGTCTTACCCCGGACGACTATCGTCAGCGTTATGGCCTGAAGCCCGACTATCCGATGGTCGCCGAAAGCTATTCGGAAGCACGTCGTGACATGGCCAAGAAGATCGGCCTCGGCCGCAAGCCCGGCGCCCGCCGTGGCGAGACTACGGCTGCTGCCGAGCCGACGACCGGTGGACGTGGCCGCCGCAAGACGACGCAGGCGGAGGGCTGATCGCCCGCTCCGCACGGGACGGCCCGCCGATGTCGATCGTCGATCCGATGATCGCCCCGGCGGTTGACCGCGCCCGTGCGTCGCTAGCGCAAGCGTTGCGTGAGATGGTGGGCAGCGGCGAGCTGGATCTCGCCCGCCCGCCCGGCGACCGCGGGTTGATCGCTGATACGTCGCCGGCGTGGCGGGTACATGGCGACTTCTCCGCGATGATGATCGGCGGCATTTCCGCCTTGCTGCTCCAGATGCTGCACCCGGCCGCACTTGCGGGAGTCTGGGATCACAGTGACTTCCGCCGTGACCGGCTCGGCCGCTTGCGGCGCACCGCACAATTCATCGCGGTCACCACTTATGGTCCGACCGATCTGGCCGAGCGCACGATCGCGCATGTCCGCGCCATCCACGATCGCATCCACGGACAATTGCCCGACGGCACGTCATACGATGCGAATGATCCCGCGTTGCTGACGTGGGTGCACGTTGCCGAAACCGACAGCTTCCTTCGCGGCTATCTACGCTATCGCGACCCGTCGTTGTCGCCTGCGGAGCAGGATCGTTACGTCGCGGACGTCGCCATCGTCGCCGAGCGGCTGGGCGCGCGCGACGTGCCTCAATCGCGCGCCGACATTGCCGCTTACTACCGCGTCGTCCGTCCGCAGTTGCGCGGCGATCACCGCGTGCGCGAGGTCGCCGATGCGTTGCTCGCTCCTGGCCCGGATCGTGCGCAGGCGGCCGGGCTGGCGGTGGCGGCTGCGGCGGCGCTCGATCTGCTGCCCGACTGGGCAGCGGCGCTTCACGACCGGCGTCCGCCGCCGCTTGCGCGGCCGGCGATCCGGGCAGGGGCGGACGGTATGAGCCGCGTCCTCCGCTGGGCGTTGCGCGCGCCCTGAACCGTTCGGCATGATGGCTCGTTCTGCAAGGAAAGGAGCCGGGACAATGCCGCTTACCACCGATGCCGAGATCAGGACGTTGCTGGAAGAGGTGCGCACGATCGCGCTGGTGGGTGCGTCGGATCGCCCGACGCGACCGTCGAATGGCGTGATGGCGACGTTGCAGGGGCACGGCTATCGCGTCATCCCGGTCAACCCGCAGATCACGGGCACGCATGTTCACGGTGAGTTCGTGTTTCGCGATCTCGAACAGCTGGGCGACCGGATCGACATGGTCGATATTTTCCGCCGCTCGTCGGAGGCCGGCGCGGTGGTCGATCAGGCCATCGCGATCGGTGCCGGGGCGGTGTGGATGCAACTCGGCGTCGTCGACGAGGCCGCCGCCGCGCGGGCCGAGGCGGCGGGATTGAAGGTGGTCATGGATCGCTGTCCGGCAATCGAGATACCGCGGTTGGCGGTTGGCGGTTGGCCCCGTCGGTGACTGACGGCGGCAGCGCCATCGCGATAACGATCCGCACGACACGGTGTGTACCAGAGCCTCCCCAATAATTGTCGCAACTGTTACATCCCCTTTCCAACGCCACAAAAAAGGGGAGTGCATGTCCAGTCTATTCCGGCGCAAGCCGATCGCCGTCGATCATGGCGACGGGCACGTCCTCGCCCGGACGCTGTCGTGGCCACATCTGGTTGCGTTGGGCGTCGGCGCGATTGTCGGGACCGGGATCCTGACGCTGATCGGCGTCGGTGCGGATCGCGCCGGGCCGGCGGTGATGCTCAGCTTCGTCATCGCGGGGGCGATCTGCGCCTGTGCAGCGCTCGCCTATGCCGAAATGTCGACGATGATCCCGGCATCGGGCAGTGCATACACGTACAGCTATGTCGTGCTCGGCGAGGTCATCGCCTGGGTGATCGGCTGGTCGCTGATCCTCGAATATTCGCTGGTCGTCTCGACCGTTGCGGTTGGCTGGTCGGGCTATGCCTCGGCGTTGCTGACACCGCTCGGCTTCCCGGTCACGCTGACCAACGGACCGGAACTGGGCGGAATCGTCAACGTACCCGCGGTGTTCATCATCGCGGTCGTCGCCGGGCTGCTGTGCTTCGGCACCAAGGAGAGCGCGACGCTCAACGCGGTGCTGGTGGCGGTTAAGCTCGTTGCGCTGACGGTGTTCGTGTTCGTCGCGCTGCCGCATTTCGACGCCGCCAACCTCCACCCGTTCATGCCGCACGGCTTCACTGCTTCGGTTGACGCCGACGGCAAGGAGCGCGGGGTGATGGCCGCGGCGGCGATCATCTTCTTCGCTTTCTACGGGTTCGACGCAATCTCGACCGCGGCGGAGGAGACCAAGGACCCGGGGCGCGACCTGTCGATCGGAATCATCGGGTCGATGTTCGGGTGCATCATCATCTACGTCGGCGTGGCGATCGCGGCGGTCGGCGCGCTCAGTTATACGCAGTTTGCGGGTTCGCCCGAGCCGCTGGCGCTGATCCTGCGCGATATCGGGCGGCCGGGGTTCGCGACCTTTCTCGCCGCCAGCGCCGTGATCGCGCTCCCGACGGTATTGCTCGGCTTCCTCTTTGGGCAAAGCCGAATATTCTTCGTGATGGCGCGTGACGGACTATTGCCGGCGGGGTTGGCGAAGGTGTCGCCACGCGGTGCGCCGGTGCGGATTACACTGATGACCGCGGCGCTGGTTGCGGTGATCGCGGGGGTGATGCCGATCGACGCGATTGCCGCGCTCGCCAATGCCGGGACGCTGGCGGCTTTCGTCGCGGTATGTGTGTGCATGATGGTGATGCGCCGCCGTGCGCCCGATGCCGAGCGGACATTCCGCGCGCCACTGGCGCCGCTGGTCGGGACGTTGGGCGTGCTGGGCTGCATCTATCTGTTCTTCAGTTTGCCGCTGAAGACGCAGGAGTATTTCCTGCTTTGGAACGTCGTCGGGCTGGCGCTGTACTTCGTGTACGGGCGCAAGCGCGCGGCGGTGGCTTGAGTGTAGCCGTCATCCCCGTCGCTGCGGGGATGACGGTGGAACGTCAGCGTTTCTTCACGAACTCCGCGCGCAGGACCAATCCCTTGATCCCATCGAAGCGGCAGTCGATTTCCTGCGGGTCGCCGGTCAGCCGGATCGACTTGATCGCGGTGCCGCGCTTGAGCGTCTGGCTGGTGCCCTTGACCTTCAGGTCCTTGATGAGCGTCACCGCATCGCCGTCGGCGAGCAGATTGCCGACCGCGTCGCGGACCTCCATCCCCTCGGTCGTCGGTGCAGCGGCGCTGACCTCGCCTGCCGGCACCCATTCGCCGGTCGCCTCGTCGTAAACGTATTCCTCGCTCAACCCCGTGTTCCCCCCAAAAGCAGAAAGGGAGGACCAGCGGCCCTCCCTTCCCGAAATCATCCTGATCGTCGCAACTTACGCAGCGAGGTTCCGCAACACGTACTGCAGGATGCCACCGTTCAGGAAATATTCCAGCTCGTTGACCGTATCGATCCGGCAGCGGGTCTGGAACTGCTCGGTCGACCCATCCTGGCGCTTCAGCGTGACGGTCACGTCCTGACGCGGACGGAGGTCGGCGACGTGGTGGATGGTGAACGTCTCGTCGCCAGTCAGCTTGAGCGTTTCGCGGGTCACGCCGTCGGCGAACTGGAGCGGGAGGACGCCCATACCGACGAGGTTCGAGCGGTGGATGCGTTCGAAGCTCTCGGTGATAACCGCCCGCACGCCCAACAGGTTAGTGCCCTTCGCCGCCCAGTCGCGCGACGAGCCGGTGCCATATTCCTTGCCGGCGATGATGACGAGCGGGGTGCCGTCGGCCTTGTGACGCATCGCGGCGTCGTAGATCGGCATCACCTGACCCTCGTAACGGCTCATGCCGCCCTCAACCCCCGGCACCATCCCGTTTTTAATACGGATGTTGGCGAAGGTGCCGCGCATCATGACCTCGTGATGGCCACGACGCGCGCCATAGCTGTTGAAGTCGGCGCGGCTGACCTGATGCTCCTGCAACCACGTCCCGGCCGGGCTGTCGGCCTTGATGCTGCCGGCCGGCGAAATGTGGTCGGTGGTGATCGAATCACCGAGGATCGCCAAAGGCTTGGCCTCGATGATGTCGGTCACCGGCGCCGGGGTCATCTCCATACCCTCGAAGTACGGCGGGTTGGCGACATAGGTCGAGCCGGCGCGCCAGGCGTAGGTGTCCGAGCCGGTCACGTCGATCGCCTGCCACTTCGAGTCGCCGGCATAGACGTTGCCGTAGCGGGCGCGGAACATACCGTCGTCGATGTTGGCGGCCATGAGGTCCGAAACCTCCTGGTTGGTGGGCCAGATGTCGCGGAGGTACACATCCGTGCCATCGGTGCCCTGACCGATCGGCGTCTCGTTCATGTCGGTCGTCACGGTGCCCTTCAGCGCATAGGCGACGACCAGCGGCGGCGAGGCGAGGAAGTTGGCGCGCACGTCGGGTGAGACGCGGCCCTCGAAGTTGCGGTTGCCCGACAGCACCGAGGCGGCGACGAGATCGTTCTCGTTGATCGCCTTGCTGATCGGCGCGGCGAGCGGGCCCGAATTGCCGATGCAGGTGGTGCAGCCGTAGCCGACGAGGTTGAAGCCGATCGCGTCGAGATCTGCCGACAGCCCGGCCTTGTCGAGATAGTCGGTGACGACCTGCGACCCCGGCGCGAGCGAGGTCTTCACCCACGGCTTCGGCTTGAGCCCCAGCGCATTGGCCTTGCGCGCGACCAGACCGGCGGCGACCAGCACCGACGGGTTCGAGGTGTTGGTGCAGCTGGTGATCGCGGCGATCACGACGTCGCCATCGCCGATGTCATGCCCGCGCTCGTCGACTGCGACGCGCTGCGGCTTTTCGCGATGGTAGAGCTTGAACAGGTCGCCGTTGAACACCTCGTCGACGGTGTCGAGGCTGACCTTGTCCTGCGGGCGCTTCGGGCCGGCGAGCGAGGGCACCACCGTGCCCATGTCCAGCTCGAGCGTGTCGGTGAAGACGGGATCGGGCGCGTCGGCATAGCGCCACATGCCCTGCGCCTTGGCATAGGCCTCGGTCAGCGCGACGACCTCGTCGGGACGGCCGGTGAGGCGCATGTAGTCGAGCGTCTTGTCGTCGACCGGGAAGAAGCCGCAGGTCGCGCCATATTCGGGCGCCATGTTGGCGATCGTCGCGCGATCGGCGAGCGTCATCTGGTCGAGACCCGGGCCGTAGAACTCGACGAAGCGGCCGACGACGCCCTTGGCGCGCAGCATCTGCGTGACGGTGAGCACGAGATCGGTGGCGGTGATGCCCTCGCGCAGCGCGCCGGTCAGCTTGAAGCCGACGACCTCGGGGATCAGCATCGACACCGGCTGGCCGAGCATCGCGGCCTCGGCCTCGATCCCGCCGACGCCCCAGCCGAGCACGCCGAGACCGTTGATCATCGTCGTGTGGCTGTCGGTGCCGACCAGCGTATCCGGATAGGCGATCGTCGCGCCGCCATTGGCGTGGTCGCCCGTCTCCTGCGATGCCCAGACCGCATGGCCGATATATTCGAGGTTCACCTGGTGGCAGATGCCGGTGCCCGGCGGCACGACCTTGAAATTGTCGAGCGCCTTGCTGCCCCACTTCAGGAACTCGTACCGCTCGGCGTTGCGGGCATATTCGAGATCGACGTTATCCTCGAACGCCTTGGGCGTGCCGAATTCGTCGACCATCACCGAGTGATCGATGACCAGGTGGACGGGCACCTGCGGATTGATCTTCGCCGCGTCGCCGCCCAGCTTGGTGATCGCATCGCGCATCGCGGCGAGATCGACCACGCACGGCACGCCGGTGAAATCCTGCATCAGCACGCGCGCGGGGCGATACTGGATCTCGCGGTCACTGCGGCGCTCCTGCTGCCAGTCGACGATCGCCTTCACGTCCGCCTCGGTGACGGTCACGCCGTCCTCGAAACGCAGCATGTTTTCGAGCAGCACCTTCATCGAGAAGGGCAGGCGGCTGATGTCGCCGAACTTCTCCTCGGCGGTCTTCAGCGAGAAATAGTCGTAGGACTTGCCCCCGGCCTGCAGCGTCTGGCGGGCGTTGAGCGTATCCTGGCCGATGGCCGTCATGGGCAAAGTCCTTTCTTCAAGGGCCGTCGAGCGGCAGCGCGCAAATAGGCGCGCGCGGGCGCAGCGACGGGAGCGAAACTCTCGGTCGCCGCGGGCGATAGCAGCCGTGCCGCATGTGCGAAAGGGGGGAGGGATGTTGCTAATATGGCGAAATTGGCGGATCGCTGTTTCGGGTGCTGCAGGGGAATGTGCGAGTAATCGCTGTCGCCAAGAACGCAGAAATGGGCGCGCCGGCAGGCGCACCCATCCTTGTTCTGCTTCAGTGGTACGGTTCAGACGAGGCTGACGCGCACGGCGCGACGCTGCCGACGCAGCGCGGCACCCGCCACGCCGATCCCGACGATCATCATCGCCCAGGTCGAGGGTTCGGGCACAGCCGGCGCTGCCGTCACCTTCAGCGACTTTAGCTGCATGTAATCATAGCCGCCGTATGCCAGCAACGTGAACGTCCGCGCCGCCGAAGGCGCGTTCTTGGTGGCATCGGCCTTCAAGACCGGATTGAAGGTGAGATCGCCGGCGAACTCACCGCTGTGGGGCTGGCCGAAGAAATGATCGGCATCGACGCGCTGCCCGACCAGATCCTTGCTGAGATCGAGCGCCGTGGGAAGGTAGAAGGTGAGATCGTTGAAGTCGGCGGTGGTGAACGTGCCGTTGCCCCATTTCGCGCCGGTCACGGTCATGACGAGGTTGCTGACCGCAGACCATTTGGCCTTTGTCAGATAGTTGGTCGATGTATTCAGCCGGGCGAGTTCGTCATCGGCAATATCGAAGGAACCGGTGGCCTGCGCATCGCTGCCCAGGATGCCGCCGTAGACGAAGTCCAGCGTGGCGGCATGCGCCGATGCCCCGAGCAGCGAGAGCGAACAAAAGGCGGCGAGGCCGGCAAATTTCTTGAAAAGTGTCATTGCTGCAATCCCCTTGCTTGTTCGTCGTCGAACGAAGGGACGATATGAAGTCTTGAAAAATCGTCGCAAATGTCGAGCTCGTTCCCGTTGTTCAATTTTGGTACTGACACCAGGGTCAATAATGCTAAATTGTTGTACTTGCTAAAATTATAAATCGCCAATTTGGGTCGGTCATGAAAACGTCTTCAAATAATCATCTAAACCAAGGTCTCAAGCTACCTTTTTTCCGCTCGTGGAGATGGTTTCGCCACTAATGATGCACACGGAGTGCTCCACGGACGTTACGTCGAGCAGCGATTCGTTTAAGCGAAAATAGCATTGATCGGGTGTCAAGAGTGCACCCCGGCGACGGTCGGCGCAGCGTCACGCCGTCGACCAAATCGCGTCTCACTGCGCGAACGAGGGGTACTAACAGAGCAAGCCGGGGCAATCCCCGATTCAACCCGCTCGCTTTATCAGCACGAATCGTCTCGCAACGGCTGGCGGGAGTGGGTCCACGGGCAAGGTCTGTCTGTTTAATCAACCGAGGTCGTGCCAGACAGACGCCCGGTCACGCCGGACCGGGCGAACCAACATCCCGCGATCGCTGCGACAATGATCCGGTACGAGCGGCAACGGGACGATTACATTGATGGAGGCTTGCGGGACTCGTTTTCCGAACCCGTTCCCGATCGTTCATTTCCGATAATGCGCTCGAGAGGCGGAGAAGCGGGACCGCCACGCGGGCTCGCGCTGTCCTGCATCTGCCAATCTGCGGTACTTGTCAGCAGAGCGGCGTGGCGGATCGCAGATGGATGGTGAAACGAACAACGAGGGCGCCGACCGTAAGGCAGCGTTCCGGTATCGGCAGGACGGGTGGACGCCGATGTGGCAGGTGGCGTTCCTGCGCGCGACCGCGTGCGTGCGTGCGCGATGCGTGCGCGCAGGTCGGGCTGAGTTCGCGACGTCCGCCTATCGCGTCAAGCGACGTCTCCCCGAGTTCGGCGCGCCGTGGGATGCGGTGTTCGCCTGTCAATTACCGGCGCTGGAGCGTGCGGCTTATGCGCGCGTGGTCGAGGGGTGGCTGGAGGCGAACGTCTACAAGGGCGAGATGGTGGCGCATCGGCGGCGCAATTCGGACGCGATGCTGCGGCTGTTGTTGCAGCGCGAGGATGCGCGCCCGATCCCGGTCGGGGTGAAGGCGAGCGGCGGGCGGCTGGTAACGTCGGGGCAGGAAGCATTAGGAGAGCTATGAGCGGCGCGGGGCGACTTTTGTCGACCGTCTCTTTCCTTCCGTCATCCCGGACTTGATCCGGGATCCCGCTTCTTTCTTACGTAGCGGAAGCAGCGGGGTCCCGGATCAAGTCCGGGGCGACGAACGAGGAGATGTTCGGATCAAACCATCGGCCACGCTGCAGCGACGCCCGACATGTCGATCGCGCCTATAGCGTCGCGATCATCCCGGTCAGCACTTCGAGGCAGGCGACGCCGAGCGCCTTCGAGCGTTCGGCGCTCCACCCGAACGCCGGATCGGGGTTGGCGTCGTGATCCTTGAACGGCATCTCCAGTGTCACCGATACCGCGCCGAACCGCTCGGCGAGCTGGTTGGTCGACATCGACAGATTGGCGTTGCCGGGGGCGGACTTCTCATAGCCGAGCTGGGTCTGGAAGTCGCGGGTGTGCGCCGCGAGCCGCCGGCCGAATTCCGTGAAGCTGTCGCCGCGCGCGTTGGTCCACGACGGAATGCCCTCGAACCCGGCGATGAAATTGGCGGCGATCGCCTCGTCGCCGTGGACGTCGATCGCGAAGGTGACGCCGGTCGCGTCCATCTCGCGCAGGACGCACAGCACTTCGGGGCTGCGCTCAGGCGTGGGGGCGTGCCATTCACGGTTGAGGTTCACGCCCGCCGCATTGGTGCGCAGATGCCCGCGGCGCGTGCCGTCGGGGTTCATGTTGGGGACGACGTGGACGGTCGCCGCGCGCAGCAGCGGCGCGGCGGCGGGGCTGGTCAGCCAGTCGAGCGCGCCCTCCATCCACCATTCCGTCATCGACTCGCCCGGATGCTGGCGCGCGTAGAGCCACACCTGCTTCGCGCCGGTGCCGAGGCGGAAATAGTCGATCGCCTGTCCGTCGAGTGTCTCGCCGAGCTGGCGGTGCGTGACCCCGGGGCGCGCGGCGATGCGCGCGACCAGCCGCGCGTGCATCTCCATCGTATAAGGCGCGAAATAGGCGAACCACGCCAGATCGGTCTGCCCGGTCCAATCGAAGCTGAGCACGCCGCCGTCGTAGCGTGTGTCGATCATCCTCCACTGGTCGAGATCGGCCGAGGCGCGCGTCTTGTAGCCAGGCCAGCCGAACGGATAGGCCGAATCGCCGGCGTTCAGGATGCGGAAATTAACGCGCTTGCCGCGCAACCCGGCGGCGCGGAAATAGAACCACTGGAAAAACTCGGACTGGTGATCGCGGACGATCTCCAGATCGCAGCGCCAGTCGTCGCCCGCGCCGTCGATGGCGACGACCTTGATGTTGCCGCCGTCGAAGGCAGCGTTGATGTCCAGCGTCATTTTACCTCGATCGTCCGTCCCGAATCGCCGGGGAAGTTCTTGAAGAGCGCACCGGCGAGCCGGCCGGCGACCGTGGCGGCGTCGGCATCGGGCGCGCTGGTGTCGGTCAGCGACTGCGCCTGTCCCTCCCAGATCGCGTCGCCGCCGTGGCGGATGCGGACCGCCAGCTCGGTGACGAGCCCGAGCCGACCGCCCGAATCACCGCCAACCGGGAAGCTAACGCCGCCGCCCAGTCCGGTGCCGCCGCGCCAGCCGCCCGAATAGCCGCCACCCCCGATTCCGATCTGGACCGGCGAACGCCGCGGCGGCAGTCCGCGCTCGGTGCGGGTGAAGCCGACGGTGGCGATGAACTCCGGCCTGGTGCCCGGCGGCGCGCTGGTGAAGCCGTTGCGGAGCAGCTCGGCCTCGACCGCGGCGGCATAGGTCTTGTATTCGAGGCTGGGCGAGGAAGGGCCGGGCAGCGGCTCGACCGCGATCGTTCCCCGCTGTGCCACCGCGTCATAATGGAAGCGCGTCGCCTGTACCGGGAAATGCTGCGGCCCGGTGGTGCAGGCGGCCAGCGGCGCCAGCGAAAGAGCCAGAAGAATCGCGCGACGCATGACACACCCTCGATAAGATCGTTGCGACATAACAACGCACGCTTGCGGTGCAAGCTCCCGCTCGGTTGACTTTCGCGGCCGTGCTCTCTAGGCGGCGCGCTTCCCAGTTTTCGAAGAAGCGCAGCCATGAAGATCCGCAACAGCCTGAAGTCGCTCAAGGACCGTCATCGCGATAATCGCGTGATCCGCCGTCGCGGCCGGACCTATGTTATCAACAAGACGAATCGCCGGTTCAAGGCCCGCCAGGGCTGATAACGGCCATGTCGCCGACGTCGGTCATCTTCGACGTCGGACACGTCCTGTACGACTGGAACCCGCGGGTCCTGTACGAGCGTCTGTTCGATGACGAACAGGCGCTCGACGTGTTCCTGAACGAGGTCGCCACGCGCGAGTGGCACTTCCAGCACGACGCCGGTCGTCCGTTTGCGGAGACCAGCGCGGAGCTTGGTGCGCGATTCCCGGAACATGCGGCAATGATCGCGTTGTGGGGGCCGCGCTTTGGCGAGCAGATCCCGGGACCGGTTCCCGGCATGATCGCGATCGTCGAGGAACTGGACGCGGCGGGCGTGCCGCTGTTCGCGATCACCAATTTCAGCCATGAATTCTTTCCGCCGTTCCGCGCGCGCGAGGCGGCGGTGTTCGACCGTTTCCGCGACATTGTCGTCTCGGGCGACGAGCGGCTGGTGAAGCCGGATGCGGCGATCTACCGGCTGGCGCTCGACCGATTCGGGCTGGCAGCGGACGAGGCGTTCTTCATCGACGACAATGCCGCCAATATCGCCGGCGCGCAGGCGTTGGGCATCCACGCGCATCTGTTCACCGACGCCGCGACGCTGCGGCCTGCGCTGGTCGAGGCGGGCCTGCTGCGCTGACGCGCGGCGGAACGATCGGGGGCATCACGGCTTTCTGGCTCTGACGTTATTCGGAGAGAGCCATGGAAGACGATCGCGTATGGGCGTTCGAGGAAAGCCTGTGGACCGGCGGCGCGGACCACTACCGCGAATCGATCGACGAATCGGCGCTGATGGTCGTGCCGCAGCCGCCCTATATTCTCGAAAGCCAGGCCGCGGTCGACGCCGTGTCGCAGACGCCGCGCTGGGAAAAGGTGACGTTCAAGGACGGCCGGATCGTGCGGCCGCAAGAGGGGCTGATCGTGATCGGCTATGGCGTGGAGGCGATCAAGGGCGACGAGCGCTACGTCGCGCATTGCACCTCCACCTACCGCCGGCTGGAACATGAGGTCTGGAAGGTCGTCCAGCATCAACAGACACCGCCGCTGACCGCGGAGGTGCGCGCAGCCGACGGATAACGGTCGCGAGGCGGCGGCCTAAGACGGGCTGCTAACGCCCGCGCTGAGATGTCTTTGATTGCGCGACCGAACGGACGGCGAACGAGGCTGCGCCCTGATGCAATTGTTCTTCCAGTTCGGAAATGTAGTCGCTCAACATGGTGATCGACAACGGATCGTTGATCATGCCGCGCGCGCGTCGCGCGGTCGCCAGATCGATTAGCAGATTTTTCTCGGCAGCAGCCCGCAGCATCTTCGTCTTACCCCACACCCGCGGCGGGCCATGGCCGATCGGTTGAAAGCCTGATTGTACAACTAGGTCAGGCTCTCGACCGAAACTTCCAATTTCACATGCTTTGCGATGAAGTGTTGCCAAACGTGACGGACCGTTGCGGCGCCCCATGGGAAACGTGGGGCATGTCGGAGTCGTAACCGGCTGCTGGATGTGAAAAGAGCCGGCACGCCGGGAAAAAATCCCAGGCCTGCCGGCTCCCGGTTTCGCATATCGCAGCGTTGCGGACGTGCAAGGCCGTTCCGCGTTACTGCGCGCTGGGCCCGCGATAGTCCTTCAACTCGTCGCCGACGATCTGCACGACGTGCAGCACGTTGGTCGAGCCCGGTGTGCGGAACGGCACGCCCGCCATCACGATCACGCGATCACCGGCCTTGGCGATGCCCTGGCGCAGCGCGATGCGCTTGGCCTTGGCGACCATTTCCTCGAACGACTCAACGTCGCGCGTATTGACGTTGTGCGTGCCCCACAGCAGCCCCAGCCGCCGCGCGGTATCGGTGCTCGGCGTCAGCACGAGGATCGGCACCGACGGGCGCTCACGCGCGATGCGGCGCGCGGTCGATCCGGACATGGTGAAGCAGATGATCGCCGACGCCGAGACGGTGTCGGCGATGTTCTTCGCCGCCTCGGCCAGCGCGTCGGCGGTGGTCGGATCGGGGCGGGTAACGGTGAAGTGGATGCGGTCGCCGTGCATCGGGTCGCGCTCCACCGCGTCGCCGATCGCGTTCATCATCGCGACCGATTCGACCGGCCACTGGCCCGCGGCGCTTTCCGCCGAGAGCATGATCGCATCGGCACCGTCGTAGATCGCGGTCGCGACGTCCGACACTTCGGCGCGGGTCGGCGACGGGCTCTGGATCATCGATTCGAGCATCTGCGTCGCAACGACGACCGGGCGCCCCATGCGGCGCGCGGTCTCGACGATGCGCTTCTGGAGCGGCGGCACCGACTGCGGCGGCAGCTCCACGCCAAGATCGCCGCGCGCGACCATCACGCCGTCGCACGCCTCGACGATTTCTTCGAGTCGCTCGATCGCGGCAGGCTTCTCGATCTTGGCGAGCAACGCCGCCTTGCCACCGATCAGCTTGCGCGCTTCCCACAGATCCTCCGGGCGCTGCACGAACGACAGCGCGATCCAGTCGACCCCCTGATCGATCGCGAAGGCGAGGTCGGAACGATCCTTTTCAGTGAGCGCGGCCATCGGGATCACGACGTCGGGGACATTGAGCCCCTTGTTGTCGGATAGCGGACCGCCGACTTCGACGATGGTGACGATCCGGTTCTCGTCATGGTCGGTAACGCGCAGCACCAGCTTGCCGTCGTCGAGCAACAATCGCGCGCCTGGTTCGATCGCGGCGAAAATCTCCTTGTGCGGCAACCGCACGCGCGACGCATTGCCCGGCGCCGGATCGTGATCGAGCACGAAGGTGCTGCCATGTTCGAGCACGACGCGGCCGCCGTCGAACTTGCCGACGCGCAGCTTCGGGCCCTGGAGATCGGCGAGGATCGTCGTCGGACGCTTGAACCGCTCCTCCATCGAGCGGATCGCCTGGATGACCGCAATCTTCGATTGCTGGTCGCCGTGGCTCATGTTGACGCGGAACGCATCTGCGCCCGCCTGAAAAAGGGTGGTGATCATCTCCAGCGTGTTGCTGGCCGGGCCGAGCGTCGCGAGCACGCGAACCTTGCGCGAGCGCGGAGCGATATGATTCGGGTTCAGGGTCATGCGCCTTCCTGCTTTGCCGGCACGGCCTTAGCGAGTAACGCGCTAGGATCAAATGACGGAGACAGTATGGATCGGCTCGATACGCTCGACGATGCCGCGGCAGCGGCGGCTTTCCGGCGGCTGGTCAGGCACTTGCGCCACCGCACCGACGCGCAGAACGTCGACCTGATGGGGCTGGCGGGTTTTTGCCGCAACTGCCTGTCCGACTGGGTGGGCGAGGCCGGCGGGCTGGACAAGGAAACGGCGCGAGAGACGATTTACGGCATGCCCTATGCGACATGGAAAGCGCAGCATCAGGGTGACGCCACCCCCGAACAGCTCGCGCGCATGGCGGAGAGTGTGAAGAAGAACGCGTGAGCGCGACCGGCACCGCCCTTGAGCATCGGCGCGCGCGGGCGTAGACGCGCCGCCGCACCCAATCAGGGTATCCACCACGCCGTCCCCGCCCGCGCGATTCGCGCCGGCGCCGCGGACGGCGTCGTTTTTTCTGGGGAAGTAAGATGGCGGAAGAGCGTGGCGAAGGCATGGGCGGCGGTTCGGTGGCAGCCGACGAGCTGCGGCTGCTGATCGAGCGGGCCGAGCGCCTGGAAGAAGAGAAGAAGGGCATCGCCGACGACATCAAGGACGTGATGGCCGAGGCCAAAAGCCGTGGCTACGACGCCAAGGCGATCCGCAAGATCCTGCAGATCCGCAAGAAGAAGCGCGAGGAATATCAAGAAGAACAGTCGATTCTTGAAGTCTATATGCAAGCACTTGGCATGATCTAGATCATATAACGCGCTCACAGAGCGGCGTTAAGATTATCTTTGCTCCCCACGCCGTATACGGTTCTGACGATCTTGGTGTGGGGGAAGACGCCCGGTGCTTGCGGCTTTACAGACCGGCTTCCGACCACGGGAGGAGCGGATCACCGTGCTCGTCCCGTCGCGGATGCGGCTGGAGTCGGCGTGGGTCGATATCGTGATCCACAATGTCTCGTCGCGCGGGCTGATGGCAGGTTGCGATCAGCCGCCGGCGGTGGGCAGCTACGTCGAGATCCGGCGCGGGACGCTCGTGATCGTCGGGCGCGTGCAGTGGAACAAGGGGCGCTTCTTCGGGATGCGCTCGCAGGACCGTCTGTCGGTCAAGGCGCTGATCGACGAGCCGCGCCTCGCCGGTCGACCGGCGCGCGGCGATGCGACGCCGGATAGCGACCGCCGCGCGGAACGCCGGCTGGCGCACGAAGCGCAGATGGCACGCAAGGTGGAGCGATCGCGCAGCTTCGCCTCGATATTCCAGTTTCTGGTGATCGTGGCAGTCGGCGTGGCGATGGCCGGGATCGCCGCGCATACCGTCTACACAATGCTCTCCGCACCGGCCGCGCAGATCGAGAATGCGCTGAAAGTGCAGTGAGGGTTGTGCGGGTTCAGGCGCTGATCGTCGGCGATGGAACGATGCCTCGCCCCTCGGTTCGTCCCGATCCGGCCCTGGATTGCTTCGCTACGCTCGTAATGACGGAGGAAGCGCCCTCATCCGTTGTTCCGGATCAAGTCTGGGGCAACGGCAAATCGGCAGGGCAACAGGGGCGGGGCGCTACGCCGCCTCGGCCGGGGCGGTCGTCCAGCCGAGATGCGGGATCGTGATCGAGCGCTTGCCGCCCATGTCGGTGCGGGTCACGAACAGGTCGCGCCCCTCGATATAGCCGATCAGCCGCTTGACCCGTCCGATCGAGCTGGTCCCATAGGTGTTCGCGATCGCCACGTCAGACGGGCAGGGCGCGCCGTCACGCGCCGCCTTCGCGACCAGCAGGAACGCGCCGAGCATGTCGTCGGGCAGTCCGCCGGCCAGCGCGAGCACGCTTGCCCATTCCTCGGCCTGCGGATCGAAGATGCCGGCGCGCGCGCACGACAGCCGGCGGCTGAACGCGGCGAGGTCGAGCGCCGGTTTGGCGATGCCGGCCATCCGGCACCGCACCTGAAAATCCTGAAAGAGCACCGCGGCCGGACGACCGCTGCTTTCGTCGTCGGTGACGATCGCGCGCAGCACCTCGGCATAGACCGCCTCGACCTCTTCCTCGTTGCGGTCGGGCAGCGAGGGGGCGGGGATCGTCGGCGTCGGTGCCTCGATATCGGACAGCAATTCGTCGGCGGGCACGCGCCGCGGGCGCGGGTCGAAGGTCATCGGCAGCGTCGGTGCGGCGTCGGGCGTGACGTCGAGCAGGCTCTGCAGATCGACCGAATCGGCCTGCGGCAGCGGCACCAGCTTGGGGCTGCCGCTGCGCGCCTGCGTCTCGACCGTGCCGATCCGCACCGTGATCGGCCGCCGCGACACCGCCGGTCCCAGCGCCATGAAGGTGCCGCGCGCCAGATCGCGAATCGATTCGGCCTGCCGCCGCTCCATGCCGAGCAGATCGGCGGCGCGCGCCATGTCGATGTCGAGGAAGGTGCGCCCCATCAGGAAGTTGCTCGCCTCGGCGGCGACATTCTTGGCGAGCTTCGCCAGCCGCTGTGTCGCGATCACGCCCGCGAGGCCGCGCTTGCGCCCGCGGCACATCAGATTGGTCATCGCCGACAGTGAGGCGCGGCGGACCTCCTCGGCGACCTCGCCCCCGGTGGTCGGCGCGAACAATTGCGCCTCGTCGACCACCACCAGCGCCGGATACCAATGTTCGCGCGGCGCATCGAACAAGGCGTTGAGGAAGCCGGCGGCGCAGCGCATCTGCCCCTCCGCCTCCAGCCCCTCGAGGCTCAGCACCACGCTCGCGCGGTGTTCGCGCAGCCGGGCGGCGATTCGCGCCAGTTCGCGCTCGGCATAGTCCGCGCCCTCGATCACGACATGGCCGTAGCGTTCGGAGAGCGTGACGAAATCGCCCTCGGGGTCGATCACCACCTGTTGCACCTGCCCGGCGCTTTTCTCCAGCAGCCGACGCAGCAGGTGCGACTTGCCGGACCCGGAATTGCCCTGGACGAGCAATCGGGTGGCGAGCAGTTCTTCGAGGTCCATGGTCACGGGCGCGCCGCGCTCGTCGCTGCCCATGTCTACGCTGACGGTCATGATCGCGCACCGTTTGGCCGATCATGCCCCGGTTGGGCAAGCGCTTTGCGCGCCCGCGGCACACGGCTACGGGGACGCGTCACGAAGGGGAACATTGATGGCGCACCGTCCACCGATCGCCGATCTCGCGCTGCGCATCATCGGCAAGCCGCGCCATTCGCTGGATGCCGAGGAACGCCGCGTCCTCGACAGCATGGATGCGGGGACTTTGGTCAGCCGCGACGCCGCCGACGAGGCCGATCTGCGCGCCAGCTTCGGCGACCGGCTGGCCGACAAGGTCGCGGCGGTCGGCGGGTCGTGGGGGTTCATCATCGCCTTCACGGTGGTGCTGATCGGGTGGATGCTGCTCAATACCGACGTGCTCCGCTATTTCGGGATGCAGTTCGACCCCTATCCGTACATCTTCCTCAACCTGATGCTGTCGACGCTCGCCGCGGTGCAGGCGCCCGTCATCATGATGAGCCAGAACCGGCAGGCGGCGAAGGACCGGCTTGCGGCCAGCCTTGATTACGAAACCAATCTGCGCGCCGAGCTGGAGATCCTGCGGCTGCATGAAAAGATCGACGGGCTGGTGGTCGAGCGGCTGGCGGCGCTGGAGGCGAAGATAGACGGGTTGGCGAATGGGGCTCCGCGCGCGTAAAGGCACGGGATTATCCGTCAGAGGCGATCATGGCAGGCCATTCCAAGTTCAAGAACATCATGCACCGCAAGGGCGCGCAGGATAAGAAGCGCTCCGGCATGTTCTCCAAGCTCAGCCGCGAAATTACCGTCGCGGCGAAGATGGGGCTCCCAGATCCCGACATGAACCCGCGGCTGCGCGCCGCGATCAACGCCGCCAAGGCGCAGTCGATGCCCAAGGACAATATCCAGCGCGCGATCGACAAGGCGAGCAAGGGCGATACCGAGAATTACGAGGAAATCCGCTACGAGGGCTTCGGCCCCGGCGGCGTGAGCCTGATTATCGAGGCACTGTCCGACAACCGTAACCGCACCGCGACCAACGTGCGCACCGCGGTGTCGAAGAACGGCGGCAACCTCGGCGCGAGCGGTTCGGTGAGCCACGGCTTCGACCGGATGGGGCTGATCAACTATCCGGCGAGCGCGGGGGATGCCGAGAAGGTGTTCGAGGCGGCGCTGGAGGCCGGGGCCGAGGACGTGACCTCGTCCGAGGAAGGCCATGAGATCTGGACCGAGCAGGGTTCGTTGCACGAGGTCGCCAAGGCGTTGGAGCCGGTGCTGGGCGAGGCCGAGGGCGCGAAGCTGGCGTGGCGCCCGCAGACGATGGTCGAAGTGACCGAGGCGGATGCGGCGACGCTGTTCAAGCTGATCGACGCGCTGGACGATGACGACGACGTGCAGACGGTGTGGGGCAATTACGAGGTGTCCGACGAGGTGATGGTAAAGCTGGGGTGATCATCCTCGGCCTCGATCCGGGGCTCGGCACGACCGGCTGGGGGGTGATCCGGGCCGAGGGAAACCGGCTGAGCCATGTCGGCAACGGCCAGATCCGCACCGATCCGTCGATGCCGCTGCCGCGTCGGCTCGCGAACCTGTACGCCGCGCTGATCGACGTGATCCGCGCCGAGCGGCCCGACGAGGCGGCGGTCGAGGAGGTGCTGGGCAACACCAATGCGCAATCGACGCTCAAGCTGGGGCAGGCGCGCGGGGTCGTGCTGTTGGCGGCGAGCGGCGCGGGGCTGACGATCGGGGAATATCACCCCTCGACGGTCAAGAAGGCGGTGGTCGGCACCGGCGGCGCGGAGAAGCGGCAGATTCAGGCAATGATGGCGGTGCTGCTGCCCGGCGCCAAGCTGGCCGGGCCGGATGCCGCCGACGCACTGGCGGTCGCGATCTGCCACGCGCATCATGTCGCGAGCGCGCAGGGGATGATGCGGCGGGCGCGGGCGGGGGCGTGATCTCGCCGCTCCGTCATTCCCGCGCAGGCGCGAATCCAGACGCGCGGGTCTGTCGATAGAAGCGAAGCGTCAGAGGTTCTGGATTCCCGCCTTCGCGGGAATGACGGAGTTGTTGGCTAGCGGCTATTGGGCGACCAGCCGTCGAGGTCGAAGAAATCTTTCCACTCGAACGCTGGATCGTGAGCGCCGGCCAAGTCTGGAACCAGCATATGCGCCGGTGCGTGGCTGCCCCTGCGGGGAACGCCATCGATCAGGTCATATGCGGCGTCGAAACCGAGATATTGCCTGTTGCCATGGGGGCGCGGCCCACCGTCCGGGCTGGGCGGCGTCCAACCTTTCGCGGTGACATCCTCCGTCGCGGCGACGTTCTCAAGGCCATCGGTGCCGCCATTCCATGGCAACCACCAAAATGTCTTGCCGGACTTTCGATTGTGGACCGCAGGGCAAGGCCGCTGGGCCACTCCGGTCCGCTATCGATGACGCGGAAACGAGCCGACCACTCAGGATGATGGCGCAATGTATAGTTGGCCCGTTCAACGGGACATTGCGTGACCGAAGAGGCGGCCAGCGCGAGCAGGGCAAGCATGGTCGGGACTCATTGTTGCCTTCCAAGTCTGCTCGAGATCACGATCTCCGTGAGGTCCAGACTGACCCGATTAGGCCGCCCCCCCCCGTCACCTCAGCGCGCAATACCCCCCGCCGCCAGCACCGCCAGCGTGACCAGATCGCCCGCAGTGGACGTCATCGGCGCGATCTGGACCGGCTTTTCCATGCCGACCAGCATCGGGCCGATCATGTCGTCGCCGCCCAGTTCGCGCAGCAGCTTCGCCGAGATGTTCGCCGATTGCAGCCCCGGCATCACCAGCACATTGGCCGGGCCCGACAGCCGCGCGAACGGGAAGTTCTTGAGCTGGCGCGGGTTGAGCGCGACGTCGGGGGCCATCTCGCCCTCATATTCGAAGCTCACCTTGCGGTCGTCGAGCACCTTTACCGCGCCGCGAATGTTGTCGAGCCACTGGCCGTTCGGGTTGCCGAAGGTCGAATAGCTGAGGAACGCGACACGTGGTTCCTGCCCAAGCCGGCGCGCGACCGCAGCGGTCTGTTCGGCGATATCGGCGAGTTCCTCGGCGGTCGGGCGCTCGTTGACCGTCGTGTCGGCGATGAAGACGGTGTGCGACTGGCCGACCAGCACATGGATGCCGAAGGCGGTGCGGCCGGGGGCGGGGTCGATCACGCGCTTGATCTCGCGCATCGACTGCGCGAACGGGCGCGTCACACCGGTGATCATCGCATCCGCCTCGCCGAGCTGCAACAGCACCGAGCCGAAGATGTTGCGATCCTGGTTGATCATGCGCTCGACTTCGCGGCGCAGGAAGCCGCGGCGTTGCAGGCGCGCGTAGAGGAAGTCGACCATCTTGGGCACCAGCGGCGAGACGCGGCTGTTGTGCAGCTCATATTCTTCCGGGTTGGCGATGCCGAGCGCGCGCAGCCGGTCGTAGACGTCCTCGCGCCCGACCAGCACCGGCGTGCCATAGCCGCCTTCCTTGAACGCGATCGCCGCGCGCAGCACGACTTCCTCCTCGCCCTCGGCGAACAGCACGCGCTTCGGATTGGCCTTCGCGCCTTCATAGGCGAGGCTGAGCACCGAGGTGGTCGGGTTGAGCCGCGCGCGCAGCGCCGCGGCATAAGCGGTCATGTCGAGGATCGGCTTGGTCGCGACGCCCGAATCCATCGCCGCCTTGGCGACCGCGGCTGGGACGATCTCCATCAGCCGCGGATCGAACGGCGACGGGATGATGTATTCGGGGCCGAAGCTGTGCTGGACGCCGTAAGCGATCGCGACCTCTTCCGGCACGCGCTGCCGCGCCAGTTCCGCGATCGCATTGGCGGCGGCGATCTTCATCGCGTCGTTGATGCCGGTCGCGCGCACATCGAGCGCGCCGCGGAAGATGAAGGGGAAACAGATCACGTTGTTGACCTGGTTTGGATAATCCGACCGCCCGGTCGCGACGATCGCATCGGGGCGCGCCGCCTTGGCGAGTTCGGGGCGGATCTCCGGCTCCGGGTTGGCCATCGCGAAGATGATCGGGGCGGGGGCCATGTCGACCACCATTTCCGGCTTCAGCGCGCCGGCCGCCGACAGGCCGAGGAACACGTCGGCGCCGTGCAATGCCTCGGTCAGCGTGCGGCGGTCGGTGTTGGCAGCGTGCGCCGACTGCCACTGGTTCACGCCGTCGCGACCCTGATAGATCACGCCGGTGCGATCGCAGATCAGCACATTGTCGTGCCGCACGCCCATCGCCTTGATCAGTTCGGTACAGGCGATCGCCGCCGCACCCGCGCCGTTCACGACGACCTTGATCTCGGAGAGCTGGCGCCCGGTGAGCAGGCAGGCGTTGATGACACCGGCGGCGCAGATGATCGCGGTGCCGTGCTGATCGTCATGGAAGACCGGGATGTTCATCCGTTCGCGCAGCGTCTGCTCGATGATGAAACATTCGGGGGCCTTGATGTCCTCGAGATTGATGCCGCCGAAGGTCGGCTCCATCAGTTCGACCGCGTCGATGATCCGGTCGACGTCCTCGGTCTTCAGCTCGATGTCGATCGAATCGACGTCGGCGAAGCGCTTGAAGAGCACCGCCTTGCCTTCCATCACCGGCTTGCCGGCGAGCGCACCGAGATTGCCCATGCCAAGGATCGCGGTGCCGTTCGAGATGACGGCCACCAGATTGCCTTTCGCGGTGTAATCATAAGCGGTTGCGGGATCGTCGGCGATCGCCTGCACCGGGATCGCGACGCCGGGCGAATAGGCGAGCGCGAGGTCGCGCTGCGACGCCATCGGCTTCGACGGTACGATCTCGATCTTGCCGGGGCGGCCCTCCGAGTGAAACAATAATGCTTCGCGCTCGAATTGGACGTTGCGCTCTTCGGCCTGGGTGCGATCGTCGGTCATGACGACAGCCCTTACGGAATGCGGGCGCGGTTGGGAATATCTCCTAGCGTTGCTCAAGCGCGAGCAGATGTTGCTTCGCCGCCAGCCCGCCCGCGAAGCCGGTCAACGCGCCCGAGCGGCCGATCACGCGGTGGCAGGGGGTGACGATAGAGATCGGGTTGCGCCCGTTCGCCGCGCCGACCGCGCGGGTGGCGGCCGGGCGGCCGATCGCCTGCGCGATGTCGGCATAGCTGCGCGTCTCGCCATAGGGAATGGCGTCGAGCGCGCGCCACACGTCGCGCTGAAAGGCGGTGCCGCGCGGGGCGAGTGGGAGGTCGAAAACGGTGCGCGTACCGGCGAAATAGTCGGTGAGTTGCGTCGCGGCGGCGGCGAGCACCGGATGGTCGGGGGTTTCGGCGGTCGCCTCCAGCCGCACGCGCCCCGGTCGATCGTCGGGCCAGAGGATCGCGACGAGCGCGGTGTCGTCGGCGACCAGCGTCAGGTCGCCGAGCGGGGAGGGGAGGGTGGCGTGGTGGAGCATGGCGATGCTTGTACCGGCTTCCGCTTGCGGTCGCATCCCGCGGCTTGCGGTCAAAGTGGCGGGTGGCCGCGGCCCGGCGGCCCGCCTATGCTTCCTGCATGGTTACGCGTCGCATCATCGAGGATTATCACCGATGGATGAACCGTGACGATGCCGCACTCGCCGCAGACCTCGCCCGCGCCGAAGCCGACGTCGCGGCGGGACGCGTTCATTTGCACGAGGTCGTCGGCGAATGGCTGAAGACGTGGGGCAAGCCTGGACGGCTGCCGTTCAAGGAGTGGCTTGCGCGCCGTGATGGCTGACGGCATCGCGATGCGACGTGCGCATCCCTGACCCGCCACGCGACTCTCGGACTTCTTCCATGACCACCACCCCCGCCCCGACGCCGATGATGGCGCAATATCTCGCGCTCAAGGCCGAGTCCGAGGATTGCCTGCTCTTCTACCGGATGGGCGACTTCTTTGAGCTGTTCTTCGACGATGCGCGGGTTGCGGCGCAGGTGCTCGACATCGCGCTGACGTCGCGCGGCGAACATGCCGGCGAGAAGATCCCGATGTGCGGCGTGCCGGTCCATGCCGCGACCGCGTATCTGCAACGGCTCATCAAGGCCGGGCACCGCGTCGCGATCGCCGAGCAGACCGAAAGCCCCGAGGCGGCGCGCAAGGCACGTGGGTCGAAGGCGCTGGTCAACCGGGCGATCGTCCGCGTCGTCACCGCCGGCACGCTGACCGAGGAGACGTTGCTCGACGCGCGCGCCGCCAATTGGTGCGTCGCGATCGGCGAGGCCGGGAGCGAGGTCGCGGTGGCGGCGGCGGACGTGTCGACCGGCCGGTTCGAGGTGATCGCCTGCGACCGCGCCTCGCTGGGGGCCGAGCTGGCACGGCTCGGCGCGGCGGAGGTGGTCGCGGCCGAGGGCGGCGACGCGCCCGCGACCGTGTGGCGCCCGCGCGCCGAGTTCGACAGCGCGCGCGCCGAGGAGCGGTTGAAGCGGCTGTTCGCGGTCGCGACGCTCGACGGCTTCGGCCAGTTCGGGCGCGCCGGGCTGGCGGCGGCGGGCGGGCTGGTCGCGTATCTCGACCATACCGCCAAGGGGCAATTGCCTTTCCTGCGCCCGCCGGTGCTCGCCGCCGCGCGCGACACGATGGCAATCGACGCCGCGACGCGCGAGAGCCTCGAGATCACCTGCACCGCGCAGGGGCAGCGCAAGGGCAGCCTGCTCGACGCGGTCGACCGGACGGTAACGGGGGCGGGCGCGCGATTGCTCGCCGCCGATCTTGGCGCGCCGCTGATGGACCGCGCGGACATCGAGGCGCGGCTCGATCTGGTGCGGCTGTTCCACGACGATGCGGCATTGCGCGACCGCATCCGCGCGGCGCTGCGCGCGTTGCCCGATATCGGCCGCGCGCTGGGGCGGCTGGCGGCGGGGCGCGGAAGCCCGCGCGATCTCGGGCAATTGCGCGACGGGCTCGACGGCGCATGGGCGATCGGCGACCGGCTCGGCAAGCTGGGCGAGGGGCCGACGCTGCTCGCGCAGCTCGCGCCGCGATTGCGCGGGCATGGCGAGCTGATCGACCTGCTCAAGCGCGCGCTCGTGCCCTCGCCGCCGATCGAGGCGAGCGACGGCGGCTATATCGCGGCGGGCTATGACCCGGCGCTTGACGCGCTGCGCGACACCGGCAGCGGCGGGCGGCGCGCGATCGCCGCGCTGGAGGCGACGTTCCGCGCGAAGACCGGGATCGCCGCGCTCAAGATCCGCCACAATGGCGTGCTCGGCTACCACATCGAGGTGCCGGCGCGCGCCGCCGATCCGTTGATGGCGGCGGATTCGGGGTTCACGCATCGCCAGACGCTGGCGGGGGTGGTGCGCTTCAACGCGCCGGAGCTGCACGAGGTCGCCGCGAGCGTGACGCAGGCCGGCGCGCACGCCCTCGCCGCCGAGGCTGCGCATCTTGAGGACCTGACCGCACAGGCGCTGGCCGGGCGGCTGGCGATCGCCGCGACCGCCGACGCGCTGGCACGGCTCGACGTCGCCGCCGCGCTGGCGGAGCGCGCGGTGGAGGGCGGGTGGTCGCGTCCCGCCTTCGTCGATCACGGCTGTTTCGAGGTCACCGGCGGACGGCATCCGGTGGTCGAGGCGGCGCTGGCGAAGAGCGGCGACCGGTTCGTCGCCAATGACTGCGTGCTCGGCGAGCGTTCGCGGCTGTGGCTCGTCACCGGGCCGAACATGGGCGGCAAGTCGACCTTCCTGCGCCAGAATGCGCTGATCGCGGTGCTGGCGCAGGCCGGCGCCTATGTGCCCGCCGCATCGGCGCGGCTCGGCCTGGTCGACCGCCTTTTCAGCCGCGTCGGCGCGTCGGACAATCTCGCGCGCGGGCGCTCGACGTTCATGGTCGAGATGGTCGAGACCGCTGCGATCCTGGCCCAAGCGACCGAGCGCAGCTTCGTGATCCTCGACGAGGTCGGGCGTGGCACCTCGACCTATGACGGTCTCGCGATCGCTTGGGCGGTGGTCGAGGCGATCCACGAGGACAATCGCTGCCGCTGCCTCTTCGCGACGCATTACCACGAGCTGACGCGGCTGGCGGAGCGCTGCGACGCGCTGTCGCTCCACCACGTCCGCGCGCGCGAGTGGAAGGGCGAACTGGTGCTGCTCCATGAACTCGCCGACGGGCCGGCGGATCGCAGCTATGGCCTCGCGGTCGCGCGGCTGGCGGGGATGCCGCCCGCGACGGTGTCGCGCGCCAAGGCGGTGCTCGCGAAGCTGGAGGCGGGGCGGGCCAAGACCGGCGGGCTGGCGGCGGGGCTCGACGACCTGCCGCTGTTCGCCGCCGCCATGCAGGCCGAGGAGGAGAAATGCGACGCCATCCGCGC
The DNA here is from genome assembly GCF_044901155.1 of Sphingomonas sp. NPDC079357. Taxonomy (NCBI): domain Bacteria; kingdom Pseudomonadati; phylum Pseudomonadota; class Alphaproteobacteria; order Sphingomonadales; family Sphingomonadaceae; genus Sphingomonas; species Sphingomonas sp. NPDC079357. The sequence goes on along the minus strand of NZ_JBJDOM010000010.1, from coordinate 20,325 downwards.
CGAGGTCGAGGCGCTGGATGTCGACGCGCTGACGCCGCGCGAGGCGCTGGATACGCTGTATCGGCTGAAGGCGCTGGCGCGGGAGGGGTGAGGGAGGCGGCGCGCGGGCATCTGCGGGGGCGCTCCCGGCTTTCGTCCGTGACAAGCAATCCTACGGATGCTCTCTCACTTTCATTCGACAACCACGCTTCGATAATGTGGGGATTTCGGTGGTTAGCTGCCGAAGCGGTTAAGCAAGCGCATAAGCCAACCTGGCTGTTGCTCGATGATCTCACCCGTGCCCCAGACAGGGTTCGCATGCTCGCGATCAAGATAGCCATTGATGCGAATAAGGATTGGGCCATTCTTACGACCCTTCCAGTCGGCATCCCACGTCACGGCCATGTAAGGGCCTTCACTTTCCGGCCGCACGTAAGTTCGGCTAACGGGCAGTCGCTCGGCGAGATCGGGCCAACTGAACTTCGCGACCTCATACGCGACGTCGCTAACTCGCAACTCAAGTTCGCGGTCATCGTCCGACTGTATGGCCATCCTAGTAGCTTATCGACGAAGCGCGATGTCCGCTATTGGGCGTTATCGGAATGGCGGGGTTTCAAAAATCTCTATCGGGGGCGAACGTAGATCATGGCGAGATGGGCGAGCGCCGATTGCCAGATGTTTCCTGCCGAGATGCGTGTTTGATGCAGAGGATCGAGAGAGTTTACCTCCGCCGTCCCCAAAACACGCGACGCGTTAACCCCGACCCGCTATCTCGCCCCACATGACCGGCCGTTTCGACCACCTCCCCAATCGCCGCGCGATCGTCGACCGGCGCCTGCTCGCCGAGCAGGTCGCCGCCGCGACCGGCAAGGACACTTCAGCGCTGCGCCATCAGGTCAGCCTGTTGCTCAAGAGTGCGCTCGAGGCCGGGCGCGCCGAGATCGCGCGGCGGCTGACCGCCAATCCCTCGCGCGGGATCGAGGCCGCGAACGCGCAGGCGTATCTGGTCGACCAGCTGCTGCGCGTGCTGGCCGACTTCACGACGCAGCGGCTCTACCCGCTCGCCAACCCGACCACCGGCGAGCGGCTGCTGCTGCTCGCGGTCGGCGGCTACGGGCGCGGCGAGATGGCGCCGTTCTCCGACGTCGACATCGGCTTCCTCACCCCCGGCAAACAGACGGCGTGGGCCGAGCAGGTCATCGAATCGATGCTGTATGCGCTATGGGATCTCGGGTTGAAGATCGGCCATTCGAGCCGCTCGCTCGACGAGATGGTGCGGCAGGCGAAGGCCGACGTGACGGTGCGCACCGCGCTGCTCGAAGGGCGCTACGTCTGGGGTGACGAGGATCTGTACGGTGAGGCGTCGCGGCGCTTCCACGACGATGTGCGCCGCGGCACCGAACGGCAGTTCGCCGCCGACAAGCTCGCCGAGCGCAACGCGCGGCACGTGCGGATGGGCGACACGCGCTATGTCGTCGAACCCAACATCAAGGAGGGCAAGGGCGGCCTGCGCGATCTCCACGCGCTGTTCTGGATCGGCAAATATACCTATCAGGTGCAGCGCTCGAACGAGCTGGTCGCCGTCGGGCTGTTCACGCGTGAGGAATTTCGGCTCTTTCACCGCGCCGACAACTTCCTGTGGGCGGTGCGCTGCCATCTGCATCTGATCGCGGGGCGGGCCGAGGACCGACTGACCTTCGACTATCAGCGCGAAATCGCGCAGCGGATGAATTACGCCGACCGGCCGGGCAAGTCGGCGGTCGAGCGCTTCATGCAATTCTATTTCCTGCAGGCGCGCACGGTCGGGTCGCTGACCGGGCTGTTCCTCGCGCATATGGACGAGCGCTTCTCGCGCCGCCGCCGATTGGGGCTCAAGATGGCGCGGACGCCGCGCAAGCTCGACGGCTTCGCCAACGACGGTGGGCGGATCGCGCTGCCGTCGGACGATTTCTTCCAGCAGGACCCGCGCCGGCTGGTCGAGATCTTCGCGCTCGCCGCCGAGCAGGGGATGGAGATCCACCCGCTCGCCTTGCGCTGCGCGACGCGTGACGCGCGATTGGTCACGGAGGTGCGACGCGACGCGCGCGCCAATGCGCGCTTCCTCGACCTGCTTGCGGGGGCGCACGATCCCGAATTGCCGCTGCGCTGGATGAACGAGACTGGCGTGCTCGGGCGGTTCGTGCCGGACTGGGCGCGGATCGTCGCGCAGATGCAGTTCGACATGTATCATCATTATACCGTCGACGAGCATACGATCCGCGCGATCGGGCTGCTCGCGCGGATGGAGGCGGGGGCGCTCGCCGACGATCACCCGTTGCCCAGCGAGATCATGGCGCAGATCGTGTCGCGCCGCGTGCTGTATGTCGCGGTGCTGCTCCACGATATCGCCAAGGGGCGCGGCGGCGATCATTCGATCCTCGGCGCGGAGGTCGCGGAGCGGCTGTGCCCGCGCTTCGGGCTGACCCCCGCCGAAACCGAGACGGTCGCGTGGCTGGTGCGGCATCATCTATTGATGAGTTCGACCGCGTTCCGCCGCGACCTGACCGATTTCAAGACGATCCTCGACTTCACCGAGGTGGTGCAGAGCCCCGAGCGGCTGCGGCTGCTGCTGGTGCTGACCGTCGTCGATATCCGCGCGGTCGGGCCTGGGACGTGGAACGGCTGGAAGGGGCAGTTGCTCGGCGACCTGTACGATCGCGCCGAGGAGGTGCTGCGGCTCGGCCACAAGCAGAAGGGGCGCGGCGAGCGCGTGCTCGCCAAGCAGGAGGCGCTGCGCACCGCGCTGCAATGGGATGCCGAGACGCTGGCAACCTATGTGCGTCGGCTTCCCGAGCCTTACTGGATCGCCGAGCCGGACGACGTGCTGGCACACAATGCCGCCTTCGTCACGCAGACCGGCGACGTGCAACTCGCGATCGACGCGCAGGTCTATCCCGGGCGCGGCGCGACGCTGGTGACGGTCTATGCTGCGGATCATCCGGGCCTGTTCAGCCGCATCGCCGGCGCGATCCATGTCGCGGGCGGCAACATCATCGACGCGCGCATCCACACCACGCGCGACGGCATGGCGCTCGACAATTTCCTCGTGCAGGACCCGCTCGGGCGGCCGTTCGACGAGGCGGGGCAGCTCATCCGGCTCAAGACCGCGATCGAGGATGCGCTGGCCGGGCGCGGCAAGCTGACCGACCGGCTGAAGGCCAAGCCGCTGCCGCGTGCGCGCGCGGATGCGTTCCGGATCGAGCCCAACGTGCTGGTCGACAACAAGGCGTCGAACCGCTTCACGGTGGTCGAGGTGGCGGCGCGCGATCGGCCGGCGCTGCTCAACCAGCTTGCCTATGCGCTGTTCCTGTCGAAGGTGACGATCCATTCGGCGCATGTCGCCACCTATGGCGAGCGCGCGGTCGACGTCTTCTATCTGACCGATCTGACCGGGGACAAGATCGCCTCGACCACGCGGGTGCGCGCGCTGGAGAAACGGCTGCTGGCCGCGGCATCGGGGGCGCCGCAGGAGGAAGCGGCTTAGCGGTCCGTCATTGCTTCGCTACGCTCGCAACTGACGAACGGATAGCTAACCCCCGACAGCATAACGCTGAATACGTATGTGACTTTCTTGTGACGCGACCGACGTGCCGCCTACTTCGCCGCCCATGACACCCGAGGATCGTCCGCAGGAACGTGGACGCCGGGAGCAGGGGAGGATTTCCACATGAACGGCCTGTCTCTTATGCCGATCGCCCGCCGCCGCTGGGCTGGCGCCAGCGCGCTCGCGCTGCTGGTCGCCACGCCTGCGCTGGCGCAGGAAGCAACGCCGCAGGCGGATGCGCCGACCGGCAACCCGACCGCCAAGGTCACCGCGACGCAACCCGCGCCCGCCGCCGATCCCACCCCCGACGCCAACGCCAACCCCGATCCGACCGCAACCGGCGCGGACGAGATCGTCGTCACCGGCATTCGCGCCAGCCTCGCCAAGTCGGCGGACATCAAGCGCCGCTCGACGCTGATCGTCGACTCGGTGTCGGCCGAGGATGTCGGCAAGCTGCCCGACGTCTCGATCGCCGACTCGCTCGCGCGGCTGCCGGGCGTCACCGCGCAGCGCGTCGAGGGGCGTGACCAGAGCCTGTCGATCCGCGGGCTCGGCCCCGATTTCTCGACGACGTTGCTCAACGGTCGCGAGCAGGTGACGGTCGGCGACAACCGGGGCGTCGAGTTCGACCAATATCCGTCGGAATTCTTCAGCAACGTCAACGTTTACAAGTCCGCCGACGCCTCGCTGATCGCGGCGGGCGTGTCGGGCACGGTCGATCTGCGGATGCTGCGCCCGCTCGACCAGAAGGACCGGCTGTTCATCGTCTCGGCGCGCGGCCAGCTCAACGGGATCGGCAAGCGCAACCCGGACGGCGAGCGCTGGGGTTATCGCGCGACCGCCACCTATGTCGACAAGTTTGCCAACGATACGCTCGGGATCGCGCTGGGCGTCGCGGCGCAGGAATCGCCGACCAATTACGACCGCTACGAGGCATGGGGTTATCCCAACCTCAACAACCTGTCGCAGAATTGCACCGGCGACGCGGCGGGGCCGTGCGTGCTGGGCGGCGCAAAGCCCTATGTGCAGTCGAACATGCTCAAGCGTTACGGCGGTGTCGGCACGATCGAATGGGCGCCGAGCGACGCGTTCCACTCGACCTTTGACGCGCTCTACACGCACTTCAAGGAAACGCAGAAGCTGCGCGGGATCGAGTTCCCGCTCGCCTATAACGTCGCGCCGACCGCGGGCACGGTGACGGTCACCGATGGCTTCGTCGACAAGGCGACCTTCTCGCCGCAGTATACGGTGCAGCGCAACGATCTGAACGATCGCACGTCCGACATGTTCTCGCTCGGCTGGAACAACAATGTGCGGCTGAACGATGCGATCCAGCTCAACGTCGACGCCGCCTGGTCGCGCGCGACGCGGCAGGACGAGCTGATCGAGACCTATTCGGGCACCGGCTATGCCGGCTCCGGACAGCGCGACACGATCACGATCACGCGCCAGAACAACGGCACCTACCAGATCGTCCCGACGCTGGATTATGCCGACACCAACATCATCCGCATCACCGATCCGGGCGGCTGGGGCTATAACGGCACTAATGCGGTGGTGCAGGCGGGCTTCCAGAACCGGCCAAAGTTCAGCGACGACCTCAAGTCGTTCCGCGCGAACCTGACCGGCGATTTCCAGGGTGCGCTGGGCGTCATCAAGGGCTGGGAAATCGGTGGCAATTATACGCAGCGCGAGAAGAAGGCGCGCTTCACCTCCTATTTCTACTGCCCGCCGGGCGGCGGCACCAACTGCACCGTCGCGAGCGGCACGACGACATCGATCGCGGTGCCGAGCGACGTCGTGCTCGACGAGCAGGTGTCGCTCGCCTTCCTCGGCGTGCCGCGGATGCTGACGCTCGACCCGCGCGGCGTGCTCGGGCTGCTGACGCCGGTGTTCGACAATCGTCCGGAGTCGCTCGCCAAGGTTTGGGGCGTGAAGGAGAAGGTCACGACCGGTTACGCCAGGCTGGTGATCGACGGCGAGGCCGGCGGCAAGGCGGTGAAGGGCTCGATCGGCGTGCAGGTCGTCCACACCGACCAGAGCTCGGACGGGAGGATCGCCGGGCTGAACGGCGGTGTGGTCACGCTGTCCAACGTATCGGGGGGCAACACCTATACCAACGTCCTGCCCAGCGCGACCTTCTCGGTCGAGCTGATCCCGAACGGCTTCATCAAGATGGGCGCGTCGCAGACGATGGTGCGGCCGCGGCTCGATCAGGAGCGTATCTCGCAGAACGTCGCGATCAACCCGGCCAACGTCGGACTCGGCTCCGATCCGCTGCGCAGCCCGTTCTCGTCGGACGGCGGCAATGCGCAGCTGCGTCCGTACAAGTCGACCAATATCGACCTGTCGCTGGAGAAATATTTCCGGGCCGGCGGCTATGTCGCGCTGTCGGGCTATTTCAAGCACCTGACCGACTATGTCGATCCGAACAACAACGTGCTGTACGACTTCACGCCGTTGCTCTCGTCGCTGACGCCCGCGCAGCAGGCAATCGTGCAGGCGCAGAATGCGCAGTTCGGGCTGTTCAAGAACCCGGCCAATTCCGGCCGTGGCGAGATCATGGGCGCGGAGGCGACCGCGTCGCTGCCGCTGCGCATGTTCAGCACCGCGCTCGACGGCTTCGGCCTGTTCGGCAGCGGGAGCTACACGTATTCGGCGGTCCGCTACGACAGCGCGCCCGCGACGGTGCAGACGGTGCCCGGTCTGTCGAAGTGGGTGCTGAACGGCACGGCCTATTTCGAGAAGAATGGCTTCCAGGCGCGCGCGACCTATCGCTATCGCTCCAGCTTCCTTGCCGAAGTCCGCGGCCTGTCGGCGACGCCGGAGCTGAATACCGCCAAGGGCGAGACGATCCTCGATGCGCAGATCGGCTATGAGTTCCAGAGCGGCGCGCTGCAGGGCCTGACGATCCTTGCACAGGCCAAGAACCTGACCGATCAGGAATTCTTCCAGTACACCAACGGCGATCCGCGGCAGGTGCGACGGTATCAGCGCTACGGGACGGACTATTATCTGGGGCTGACCTACCGGTTTTAATCCCGACCCGTCATCCCGGACTCGATCCGGGATCCCGCTTCTCCGCGACGCCGGAAGAAGAAGCGGGGCCCCGGATCAAGTCGGGGCGACGGGCTGCGGAGGCTATGCCGACGCGCGCACCATCAAGGTCGCGGGGAGCATGACATTCTCGGTCGGCTCCCCCGCGATCCGTCGGACGAGCGTATCGACCAGCAGCGCCCCGGCGCGCGCATAATCCTGCGCCACCGTCGTCAGCGGCGGGCGCGTCAGCCGTGCGGCGGGGATATCGTCGAACCCCGCCACCGCGACATCCTCGGGCACGCGCCGCCCCGCCTCGTCGAGCGCGCGCAACGCGCCCAAAGCGATCAGATCCGAGGCGGCGAACAGCGCGTCGAACGGAATGTCGCGCGCGAGCAGCCGCCGGGTCGCCTCATAGCCGACCTGCTCCGACGACAGGGCATCAATGTGCAGCCCCGGATCGACCGGCAGCCCCGCATGGCGCAGCGCGTCGCACAGCCCGCGATAGCGGTCGCGGAATTCGGGATAATGATCGGTGGCGGTGCCGACGAACGCCACGCGCTGCCGTCCGCGCTGGATCAGGTGCCGCGCGACATCGCGTCCGCCGCCGAGATTGTCGCACCCCAGCACCGTGCCCAGCCCGTTGGGCTCGACGGATCCCCAACGGACGTAGCGCGTCGACTGGCCAACCAGTTGCTCCAGCCGGACGCGGTACAATTCCCAGTCACCGTATCCGAGCAGGATCAGCCCGTCGGCCTTGCGGCTGTCGGCATAATCCTTGTGCCAGTCGGCCGACAATTGCTGGAACGAGGTCAGCAGGTCGTAGCCGCGCAGCGCGCAGGTCTTCAGGATCGAGCCGAGCATCGACAGGAAAAAGGGATTAATCGTCGAAGCATCCGGCAGCGGGTCCTCGAAAAACAGCAGCGCCAGCGTCTTCGCCTCGCCACGGCGCAGCGACGAGGCGGCGCGATCGACCTTGTAGCCGAGCTGCTCGGCGATCGCCGCGATCCGCAGCCGCGTCGCCGCGCTCACCGTGCGATCGCCGCGCAGCGCGCGCGAGACGGTCGGTTGCGAGACGCCCGCGGCGGCGGCGATGTCGAAGGAGGTGACGCGGTCGGACAGCGGAGGCGGCTCTTGCGAGGGAAAGGCGCATCCTACCCTGCGGTGCATGAGCTGTGAATACGTATGCTGCACGCTTGGCAAAGCGGAGGCCGGCTGCGCATCACGCCGCGATCGGGAGAGAGAGCATGAAAAGCATCATCGCGGGCGCGCTGGCGGCGCTGTCGCTGGCCGGAACTGCGTCGGCGCAGGATTATCGCGCGCGCCTGCCGCAGGACGAGGTGATCTATTTCGCGCTCCCCGACCGCTTCGACAATGGCGACGCGGCGAACGATCGCGGCGGGCTGACCGGCGACCGGCTGCGCACCGGCTATGATCCGACGGCGAAGGGCTTCTATCACGGCGGCGACCTCAAGGGGCTGACGCGCCGGCTCGACTATATCGCGGCGCTCGGCGCGACCGCGATCTGGGTCGGGCCGATCTTCCGCAACAAGCCCGTACAGGGGCCGAAGGGGCAGGAAAGCGCCGGCTATCACGGCTACTGGATCACCGATTTCGCGCATGTCGACCCGCATTTCGGCAGCGACGCCGACTTTGCGGCGCTGGTGTCGGCGGCGCACGCTCGGGGGATGAAGGTCTATATGGACATCATCGTCAACCACACCGCCGACGTGATCCGCTATCGCGAGTGTGGCGACTGCGCCTATCGCTCGCGCGCCGATTATCCGTATCAGCGGCGCGGCGGGGTGAACGGCGCCGCGATCAACCCAGGCTTCGCGGGTGATCAGGTGCAGACCGCGGCCAATTTCGCGAAGCTGACCGATCCGACCTACGCCTATACCCCGTACGTGCCCAAGGGCGAGGAGCGCGCCAAGTCGCCGGCGTGGCTGAACGGCGTCACGCTCTACCACAATCGCGGGAATACCACCTTCCGCAACGAAAATTCGACGATGGGCGATTTCGTCGGGCTCGACGATCTGATGACCGAGAACCCGCGCGTCGTGGCGGGGATGATCGACATCTTCGGCGGCTGGATCGACCGCTTCGGGGTCGACGGCTTCCGCATCGATACCGCGCGCCACGTCAATCCCGAGTTCTGGCAGGCGTTCGTGCCCGCGATGCAGGCGCGTGCCACCGCCAAGGGCATTCCCAATTTTCACATCTTCGGCGAGGTCGCGTCGGATCAGCTCGATCCCGGCCCGCTCGCGGTCCATACCCGCGTCGACAAGCTGCCGGCGGTGCTCGATTTCGCGTTCCGCCGCGCGGTGCTCGACACTGTCGCGGGGACGCGCGGCACCGACGCGTTCGAAACGCTGATCGCGGGCGATGCGCTTTACGAAGGCGGCGCGGCGGCGGCGGAGCGCTTGCCGACCTTCGTCAGCAACCACGACAATGGCCGCTTCGCGTTCTTCGTGCGGCAGGCGTTTCCCAAGGCCGATGACGCCGAGGTGCTGAAACGCACAATGCTGGCCAACGCGATGCTGCTGACGTTGCGCGGCGTGCCGACGATCTATTCGGGCGATGAACAGGGCTTCACAGGTGACGGCGGCGATCAGGATGCGCGCGAGGATCTGTTCGCCAGCCGCGTCGCCAGCTACAACGACAATCGCCTGCTCGGCACCAACACCACCACCGCCACCACGCATTTCGGGCAGGACCATCCGTTGTTCCGGCAGATCGCGGCGCTGGCGGGCGTGCGACGCGCACAACCGGCGCTGACGCGTGGCCGCACGATCCTGCGCGCGCGCGAGGAGACGCCGGGGCTGCTCGCGGTGTCGCGCATCGATCCGGCGACCGGGCGCGAAATCCTGCTCGCCTTCAACACCGCCACCACTCCGCTCGACCGGCTGGTCGAGGTGACCGGCGCGGGCAGCGCAACGACGCTGGCCGGAGAGGGATGCGCCGCGCAGACCGCCGCGCCGGGAGCGTTGCGCATCCGCCTTCCTGCGCTAGGTTACGCCGTCTGCGCGATCGGAGAGACCCGATGACCTATCCGTGGTGGCAAGGTGCCGCCGTCTACCAGATCTATCCGCGCAGCTTCGCCGATGCGAACGGCGACGGGGTCGGCGATCTGCGCGGGATCACCACGCATCTCGACCATGTCGCGTCGCTGGGTGTCGACGCGATCTGGATCTCGCCCTTCTACACCTCGCCGATGGCCGACTTCGGCTATGACGTCGCCGATTATTGCGACGTCGATCCGGTGTTCGGGACGCTCGCCGATTTCGACGCGCTGATCGCGCGCGCGCACGATCTGGGCCTGCGCGTCATCACCGATCAGGTGTGGTCGCACACCTCGGATCGCCACCCGTGGTTCGTGCAGAGCCGCGCGACGCGCGATGGCGACAAGGCCGACTGGTACGTCTGGGCCGATGCCAGGCCGGACGGATCGCCGCCCAACAACTGGCAGTCGGTGTTCGGCGGCCCGGCGTGGACGTGGGACGCGCGCCGCCAGCAATATTATCTCCACACCTTCCTCAAGGAACAGCCGCAGCTCAACGTCCGCAATCCGGCGGTGCAGGAGGCTTTGCTCGGCGTCGGGCGCTTCTGGCTGGAGCGCGGCGTCGACGGTTTCCGGCTCGATGCGATCAACCATGCGATGGGCGCCGCCGACCTGCGCGACAATCCGCCCGCCGCGCCGTCGAACAAGCCGCGCACACGCTCGTTCGATTTCCAGCAGAAGACGCACAGCCAGGACCAGCCCGACATGCTGCCGTTCGTCGAGCGCATCCGCGCGCTGACCGACGAATATGACGCCCGCTTCTCGGTCGCCGAGATCGGTGGCGACGAGAGCGACTGGGTGCGCAAGGCCTATACGCAGCCGGGGCGGCTGGAGACGGCGTACGGCTTCGACTTCCTCTATGCCGATCACCTGACCCCGGCGGCGGTGCGCGCGGCATTGTCGCAATGGCCGGGAGCCGAAGGCGAGGGCTGGCCGAGCTGGGCGTTCGAGAATCACGACGCGCCGCGCGCGGTGTCACGCTGGGCGCTGCCCGACCATCGCGACGCCTTTGCGCGCGCCAAAATGGTGCTGCTGGCGGGGCTGCGCGGTAACATCTTCCTGTACCAAGGCGAGGAACTGGGGCTGACGCAGACCGCGGTGCCGTTCGAGAAGCTGCGCGATCCCGAAGCGATCGCCAACTGGCCGCTGACGCTCAGCCGTGACGGCGCGCGCACGCCGATGCCGTGGTCGGCCGAGGAAGCGGGGCATGGCTTTACCAGCGGTGAGCCGTGGCTGCCGTTCGGGAGCGATCATGCCGCGATGGCGGTCGATGTGCAGGAGGCGGAGGCGGGGTCGCTGCTGCACTGGACCCGGACCGTGCTGGCGGTGCGGCGGGCGCAGCCGGCGTTGCGATGGGGGACGCTGCAATTTCTGGACGCGCCGGCCGATGTGATCGCGTTCGAGCGCGAGCATGACGGCGAGCGGCTGCTGTGCGCGGTGAATCTGTCGCCGGAGCCGATCGAGCTGGCGGTGACATATGGCGAGGTGCTGCTGGCGTGTGGCGTCGAGGGCTCGCGCTTCGCGGGCTATGGCGCGCTGATCGCGAGGGCGGCGTGATGGCCGTCGCCCATTTCCTCATCCGTCACCCCGGCGCAGGCCGGGGTCCAGGTGGGGGACGTAGCAGCATCTCGCGAGCGGCTCGCCACTGGACCCCGGCCTTCGCCGGGGTGACGGATGGTGGCTGGGGTGATGGCGCGTGCCACGACAAGGAACCCGCCGCATGACCGCCCCCCGCCGCCGCCAGCAATCGCTCGCCGGACTGGCGAACATCTCGTTCGGCTTCTTCGGCATCCAGATCGGCTTCGCGCTTCAGAACGCGAACATGAGCCGGATTTTCCAGTCGCTCGGCACCTCGCTCGACGATCTCCCCGCCTTGTGGGTCGCCGCGCCGCTCACCGGGTTGCTCGTCCAGCCGGTGATCGGGCATTTCAGCGATCGGACGTGGCTCGGCCGCTTCGGGCGGCGGCGGCCGTATTTCCTCGCCGGCGCGCTGCTCGCCGCACTGTCGCTGTTCGTGATGCCGCTCAGCCCGGCGCTGCTCGTCGCGGCGCTGATGCTGTGGGTGCTCGACGCGTCGCTCAACATCTCGATGGAGCCGTTCCGCGCGTTCGTCGGCGACATGCTCGACCGCGACCAGCACGCCGCGGGCTATGGCGTGCAGACCGCGTTCATCGGCGCGGGGGCGGTGTTCGGGTCGATCTTCCCGTGGCTGCTCGAACAGGCCGGCGTGTCGAACGTCGCCGCGCCGGGGCAGATACCCGATTCGGTTAGATTCGCTTTCTGGTTCGGTGGCGCGGCGCTGCTCGCCAGCGTGCTGTGGACGGTGGTGACGACGCGCGAATATTCACCGGCCGAGATGGCGGCATTCGACGGGGCGGCGGAGGCCGACGACGGCAGTATCGCGCGCGCACTGGCCGCGCGACCCGCGACCACGCCGCTGCTGTGGATCGCGGCCGGCGCGGCGGTCGTCGTGCTGGTTGCGCTCGCCGGGCTGGAGAAGGAAATGTACCTGCTCGGCGCGCTGCTCGCCGGCTATGGTGCGGCAAGCCTCGTCGCGATCCGGGCGGCACGGGCGGGGCGCTCTCCGGGGCTGCTCGGGCATATCGTCGGCGATTTCGCGGGCATGCCGCCGCTGATGAAGCGGCTGGCGGTGGTCCAGTTCTTCAGCTGGTCGGCGCTGTTCATCATGTGGATCAACACCACGCCGGTCGTCACGCAGGTGTTCTTCGCCGCGCCCGATGCCGCCAGCCCGGCGTACCAGCGCGGCGCGAACTGGGTCGACGTGCTGTTCGCGACCTACAATGGCGTCGCGGCGCTGTCGGCGCTGCTGCTGCTGCCGTGGCTGTCGGCGCGGATCGGCAAGGCGCGGACGCATGTCGTCGGACTGCTGTGCGGGGCGGCGGGGTTTGCGAGCATCTTCGTCATGCCCGATGCGCGCTGGCTGCTGGTCAGCGAGATCGGGATCGGCGTGGCCTGGTCGACAATTCTCGCCATGCCCTATGCGATCCTCGCCTCGGCGCTGCCGCAGCGCAAGCTCGGCATCTATATGGGATTGTTCAACGTCTTCGTCGTGACGCCGCAATTGCTGGTCGCGACGGTGATGGGGTCGATCACCCGCCACTTCTTTCCGACCGAGCCGATCTGGACGATGGCCTTCGCCGCGGTGACGATGGCCGGGGCGGCGGTCGCGATGCTGCGGGTGCGGGAATAAGCCTGATCGTGGGCTGAGGTTCGATTACCCTCCACCGTTCGTGCTTCGACAGGCTCAGCACGAACGGTGGAGATGTGCACCGAACCGCCAGTATCGTCGCCCCGGATCAGGCCGGGGCGATGTAACCTCACTCCACGAACGGCTCGACGCTGATGTGCCGGCCGCGCAGGAACACATCCGCCACCGCGCGCAGCGGCGAGACGTCGACGTCCGACACACCGGCGCGCACGATCGCGCCGAAGCGGTGGTAGAGCCCCGGATATTCGCCGTGCAGATCGGCGTCGTGCGCCAGCGCTTCCTTGCCGTCGATCGTCAGCACCGAGCCGCCCTTCGACAGCAGCAGCGTGCCGTCGTCGGTTTCGACCTCGATATCCCAATGCTGCGGGCCTTCCTGGCGGAAGTCGAGGTCCATCGCGATCTCGGCGCCGGCGGTGTCGCGGAAGGCGACGCGCGCCGCGATCGGTGCCGCGCGGTTCGACGGCACGTCCAGCTCGGCGGTCTCGACGAAGAAAGGGCGCGGCAGGATGCGCGTTGCGATCGACAGCGCGTTGATGCCGGGATCGAACACGCCGAAGCCGCCCGGTTCCCAGATCCAGTCCTGCCCCGGGTGCCAGACGCGCACGTCCTCGCGCCACGTGATCTTGGCGCGCTTGACCTCACGCTCGGCGAGCCATGCCCGCGCCGGCTCGACCCCGTCGGCGAAGCGCGAGTGCCAGCTGGCGAACAGGCTGACGCCCTTCGCCGCCGCCGCGTCGCGCAGCGCGATCACCTCCGCCAGCGTCGCGCCCGGCGGCTTTTCGAGGAAGACGTGCCAGCCCTGCTCGATGCAGAATTGCGCGATCGCGCGGCGCACCTGCGGCGGGGTGCACAGCGACACCGCATCTACTTCCAGGCTACTCTTGGCGAGTTCGTAGACGTCGCGGAAGAACGGCAGGCCGTTCACGCTCTCGCCGCTGCGGCTGACGGTGGCGACGAGGTCGAAGCTCTTGCCGGCGGCGATCGCGGGCAGATGCTGGTCGTGGGCGATCTTGCCCATGCCGACCAGCGCAAGGCGGATCGGCGCGGTCACAGCGCGCGCACCACGACCGGCGCGGCAGCTGCATCGGTCAGCGTGTTGCGCAACGGCAGCGCGAACGGCGCGGCCGAGATCTCGAACACGTCACCAGCCCGCGTCTTCACGCCATCGGCGACCGACAGTGTCGCGGTGCCGAAGAAATGAACATGGACGTCGCCCGGCCGGCGGAACCCGGCATACTTGAAATGGTGGTGCTCCAGGTTAGCGAGGTGATGCGACATATTGTCCTCGCCGGTCAGGAACGGCTTTTCCCACAGCGTCTGGCCGTCGCGGACGATCTTGCTGGTGCCGCGGATGTCGGACGGTGGCGTGCCGAGCAGCAGCTCCGCGCCGAGCGACGCCTGCCGCAGCTTGCTGTGTGCGAGCCACAAATAATTGTGCTTCTCGGTCACATGGTCGCTGAACTCGTTGGCGAGCGCGACACCGAGCCGGTACGGCGTGCCATCGTCGCCAATCAGATAGATGCCGGCCAGCTCGGGCTCCTCGCCGCCGTCCTGCGCGAAGGCGGGGGATGCGAACGGCGCTTCCGGCGCGACCAGCGACTGGCCATCGCCCTTGTAGAACCATTCCGGCTGCTGCCCGACGACGCCTTCGCCGGGCTTGCCGCCCTCGACGCCTTCGAGGAACATCCGCATCGAATCGGTCTGGTGCTCACCCGACGACGCCGCCTTGTGCATCGCGTCTCGCCCGGAGGCCGAGCCGAGGTGGGTCAGCCCGGTGCCCGCCAGCATCAGCCGCGCGCTATCCTCATGATCGATAGCGGGGAGCAGGTGCCCGGCGTCCAGCTCGGCGGCGATGTCTACGCTCTCGTCGCTGCGGCGCTGCGTCGCGGCCTCGGCGAGCGTCGTGCCCGCGGCGATCGCCGCCAGCGCCAGTTCGCGGGTCGTCGCGACGCCGGTCAGGAAGACCGCGCGATCACCTTCGGCGAGGATCAAGCGGCGACGCCCGTCGTCACCGCGATGTTGAAGCAGACGGGTAGCGGTCATGCGATGTCCTTGAGCGCGGAAAGATAGCGGCGCGCCTCGGCGGCGACCGCGTCGGCAGACTTGCCGGGGCGATAGAGGTTGGAGCCGAGCCCAAAGCCATCGGCCCCGGCGGCGCGCCACTCGGCGACGTTCTCGGGCACGATCCCGCCGACCGCGAGCATCCGCACCGTCTTGGGCAACACCGCGCGTTGCGCCTTGAGATAGCCGGGGGTGGTGCCGTCGGCGGGGAACAGCTTGAGTGCGGTCGCGCCCGCGGCGAGTGCGGCGAAGCCCTCGCTCGGCGTGAAATAGCCGGGCATCGAGATCATGCCGCGCGCCGCCGTCGCCGCGATCACGTCGGTGTTGGTGTTCGGCGAAACGATCAGCGTCCCGCCGATGGCCTGCACCCGCGCGACGTCCTCGACCGTCAGCACCGTGCCCGCGCCGATCAGCGCGCGATCACCGACGCGCTCGACCAGCAGCCGGATGCTGTCGAACGGATCGGGCGAGTTGAGCGGTACCTCGATCAGCGTGAAGCCGGCGTCAACCAGCGCATCGCCGACCGCGGGCGCCTCGGCCGGGGTCAGCCCGCGCAGGATCGCGACGAGCGGCGCGGCG
The DNA here is from genome assembly GCF_044901155.1 of Sphingomonas sp. NPDC079357. Lineage (NCBI taxonomy): Bacteria > Pseudomonadati > Pseudomonadota > Alphaproteobacteria > Sphingomonadales > Sphingomonadaceae > Sphingomonas > Sphingomonas sp. NPDC079357. The sequence goes on along the minus strand of NZ_JBJDOM010000010.1, from coordinate 4,797 downwards.
GCGAACGCCGCATCGAAGCGCGTATGTGTTTCGGTCATCGTGTCAATTCCCAGAGGCGGTGGATACCGGCGGCGAAGGCGCGCTCGCTGTCGAGCGTCACCGGCGTGCCGCCGCCGTGCCGGATCGCGGCGGCATACAGATCGGCGAGCGCACCGCCCGCGAGCAACTGGACCGTCCGTCCGGCGAGATCGTCGCGCGCGCCGACATCGGCGCCGATCAGCACGCCGCTCGCGAACGCCGCCGCATCGTCGGGCGCGAGCCGGCCGAGCAGCACGCGCGCGCGCGCCTCGAACAACGCCACCGTCAGGTCGCGCGCGCCCGCGCCGCGTGCCAGCCCCTCCTGGAACGCCGCGCCGTCCGCGACCGCGCCGTCGAGCATCCCCGACAGGATGCCGTGCCCGCGCAGCAGGGCGAACAGCTCGCCGGTCAGCGCGGTCGCGATATCGGTGACCCGCCCGGCTTCGGTCGCGATCCACTTGTTGTGGGTGCCCGGCTGGCAGAACAAGGCGTCGGCGGGGGCGAGACCGGCGGCGATCGCGCCGAGCACCTGCACTTCTTCGCCGCGCATCACGTCGGCCCGCGCCGCGCCGCGCAGCGCGACGCCCGGCACCAGCGTCGCCGTCGCCTCGTCGATCGTCAGACAGCCCGCCGCCAGCGTGTCGAGCCCGGCGGGCGCATTGACATAGGGCACCTCGCGCCACCCGCGGTTCGACCCGACCATCCCGGCCGCGATCACCGGCAGCTCGCCGAGTGCCGCGCGGATCGCGCGGATTTCGCCGGAATAATCCTCCGGCTTCAGTGACAGAATGCCGCGCGGATCCTTGAGCGACGCCTCCGCCACGCCCGTCGCGGACATCCGCCACGCGCGCCGGTTCGTCGTTCCCCAGTCAATGGCGATATAGCCACCCGACACGTCATCCTCCCATTTATTTGTAGGACATAAAGCCTTCCGCGACGAGGTCAAGGCTGTGCGCCGCGCGCATGATCCTGTAGGTCGTCGCGACGGGACAATGGAGAGAGAGATGACCGAAGTGCGGACGTTGTGGCGTGGTGCGGCGACCCTCGGGGAGGGGCCGGCATGGGACCCGGTGCAGCAAGTGCTGTGGTTCGTCGACATCAAGCAGCAGCGCGTTCATCGCTACGATCCCGTTTCCGGCGAGGTTGCCGCGTGGGTCGCGCCGGCACAGATCGGCTGGGTGCTTCCCGGTGCGGGTGGCGCGATGCTGGCCGGTTTGCAGACCGGGCTTGCGCGCTTCGATCCCGAAACCGGTGAGTTCTCGCATCTCGCCGACGTCGAGCCGGACCTGCCGGGCAATCGCCTCAACGACGCGACGGTGGCGCAGGATGGGTCGGTCTATTTCGGGTCAATGGATGATGGCGAAAGCGGGATCACCGGGCGCGTCCATCGCTGGAACGGGCAGCAGGTGACGACCACGGCAATCGATCCGGTCGCGATCACCAACGGCCCCGGCCTCTCGCCCGACGGCACGACGCTGTACCATGTCGATACGCTCGGCGGGGTGATCCATGCCGTGGCGCTGGAGCCGGACGGGACGACTGGCACGGCACGCGTGTTCGCGACGATCGATCCGGCCGATGGCTGGCCCGATGGCGTGACGGTCGATTCGGGCGGCAACGTCTGGGTCGGGCTGTGGGGCGGCTGGTGCGCGCGCTGCTATGCGCCCGACGGCTCGCTGCGACAGGAGGTGAAGCTGCCCGCCGCCAACATCACCAAGATCGCGCTCGGCGGCCCGGACCTTAGGACCGCATTCGCGACCAGCGCGCGCAAGGGCCTCGATGATGACGCGCTCGCCGACCAGCCGGATGCAGGCGGGCTGTTCGCGTTTGAGGTCGAGGTGCCGGGTCAGCCGCTCGCGCCGGCGCGACTCGCCTGACAGCAGAAGGCCGGCGGCTCGCGGGAGCTACCGGCCTTTTCTCGTCAGTCCCGCGCAGGGGGGAATCCAAACGCGCGGACGTCGGTTGGCGAACCGGAACGTCAGAGGTTCTGGATTCCCGCCTGCACGGGGATGACGGCGATCATCAGTGCACCGTCTCTTCGACCGGCACGTCGGGCAGCGCGTTGGTCGCCTTCGCGCCCCACAAGGCATAGAAGAGAATGTACAGTTCACACGCTGCGGTCAGCAGGAACGAGGGCTGCAGGCCATAGGCGTCCGCCAGCTTGCCCTGCACCACCACCAGCGCACCGCCGGCGATCGCCATGATCAGCAGCCCCGAGCCTTCCTCGGTCAGCGGCCCCAGCCCCTTGATGCCGAGCGTGAAGATCGTCGGGAACATGATCGAGTGGAACAGCCCGACCGAGATCAGCGCCCACATCGCGACCGGCCCGGTCGTGAAGACGGTGATGAGCATCACGATGAACGCGCCGATCGAGAAGGCGGCGAGCACCGTTTCCGCCGGGATGCGCTGCATGATCGCCGAGCCGGCGAAGCGCCCGATCATCATCCCGCCCCACAGGAACGTCAGATAGCGTCCGGCCTGTTCGGCGGTGATGTTGGCGATCTGCGGCTGGCTGACGAAGTTCACGAACAGATTGGCGACACCGATCTCGGCAATCAGATAGATGAAGATCGCCGGAATGCCGAACACCAGATTGCGGTGCTTCCACAGCGAATGGTTCTTGCGATCCTCCTTGGCGACGCGGCTCGTCGAGGAGCCCATCGCCGGCAACGGAAAGCGCGCGATCACGACGGCGAGCACGACCAGCACGATCGCGACCAGCACGTACGGCAGAACCACGGACTGCGCATCGGCGAGCCGCTCCGCCTCGGTCAGCACCGTACCCGTCGCGGCGGTGCCGCCCTTCGAGCGCCCCAGAATGAGATAGGCGCCGAACAGCGGCGCCAGCATCGTTCCCGCCGAATTGAGCGCCTGCACCAGATTGAGCCGCGACGACGCGGTTTCGGCCGGGCCGATCACCGCGACATACGGGTTGGCGGCGACCTGCAGCAGGGTGATGCCGCTGGCGATCACGAACAGCATCACCAAGGTCACGCCATAGCTGGGAAGGCTGGCGGCGAGCACCATGCCAAGGGCACCGGCGGCCATGATGAGCAGCCCGACCACCAGCGACTTCTGATAGCCGATCCGCTCGATCAGCTTGGCGGCGGGGATCGAGGCGAAGAAATAGGCGATGAACCAGACGCTTTCGATCAGCGTCGTCTGGGTGTAATTCAGGTCGAACACGCTGCGCAGGTGGGGCAGCAGCGTGTTGTTGATGACGGTGATGAACCCCCACATGAAGAACAGGCTGGCGAGCAGCGTCAGCGCGCGGCCATAGCCGGGCATCGCGCCCGTGCTGCCGCCCGCGCGCGCCGCGCCCGGTGAAATGGGGGGTCCGGCCATCATCCTCTCCTCAACCTGATCATGTTCGCGCGGCGGGGTTGCGCCGCAGAGATATGTCTGACTATATTCGCCGCGAAGAAGCGGTCAATGCGGGAAACGCCGTTGGCTGGCAAGTGCGGGAGGGGTGTCGGTGAGCATTTCAGTGGCGCGTTTTATGGTGGGCGCAAGCATGGCGCTGTCGGGTGTTCTGGCGACCTCATCGGCGCTCGCGGCGACCGCCGAGCGCGCCGCGTTCGGCACCTTGCCCGACGGCACCGCGATTGAGGCGGTGACGCTCAAGGGCAGCAACGGCGTCAGCGCGCGGATCATGACGCTCGGCGCAACGCTCCAGTCTTTCAACGCCCCCGACCGCAACGGCAAGGTCGCCGACATCACGCTCGGCTATGACGACGCCGCCAGCTACGTCACCAACCCCAATTTCTGGGGTCAGACGGTCGGCCGCTATGCCAATCGCATTGCGGGCGGCAAGTTCACGATCGACGGCAAGGCGTATCAGCTGCCGCTCAACGACAAGACCAACTCGTTGCACGGCGGCACCAAGGGGTTCGACAAATATATCTGGCGGATCACCTCGGTGAAGTCGGGTGCGCAGGCCAGCGTGACGATGGTCATCACCAGCCCGGCGGGCGATCAGGGCTATCCCGGTACGCTTCAGGTGTCGGCGACCTACAGCCTCGACGACAAGGGCGCACTGACCATCGACCTCGATGCGAAGACCGATGCCGCGACGGTCGTCAACCTGACCAACCACGCCTTGTTCGATCTGGCGGGCGAGGGCTCGGCGGCGGGCATCTATCCGCAATTGCTGACGATCCCGGCGGCGCGCTACACGCCCGTCAATGCGGCGCTGATCCCGACGGGTGAGCTGGCGCCGGTGGTGGGCACGGTGTTCGACTTCACCAAGCCGCGCGCGATCGGGCAGAGCGTGCGCGACGGCAGCGACGCCCAGATCGTGATCGGGCGCGGCTACGACCATAATTTCGTGCTCGACAAGGGCGCGACGAAGGAGCCGGGGCTGGCGGCGCGTGTTGAGGACCCGGCATCGGGCCGTGTGCTCGAAGTGCTGACCACCGAACCGGGCGTGCAATTCTATTCCGGCAACTTCATCGACGGCTCGTTCGTCGGCAAGCAGCGCCACGTGTATCGCATGGGCGACGGCTTCGCGCTGGAACCGCAGAAATTCCCGAACACCCCCAACCAGCCGTCGTTCGGCTCGGCGCGGGTCGATCCGGGCAAGCCCTATCATCACCGCATGGTGTACCGCGTCTCGGTGGCGCGCTGATCCCCGGAGTCTGCTGACATGACCGCCCCCCACGATCCGACGAAGCTGCGCAGCCGCGCGTGGTTCGACAATCCGGCGAACATCGACATGACGGCGCTGTATCTGGAGCGCTATCTGAACTTCGGGCTGACGCTGGAGGAATTGCAGTCGGG
>NZ_JBJDOM010000009.1:0-115247 GCF_044901155.1 Sphingomonas sp. NPDC079357 | reverse complement strand
TCCCGCTATCCCTAGCGAAAGACCGCTGTCCGTCCATGTGGCGACCAACAAAACCGCGCCTCAGTAGGTGCGCCCCGTCGGTGAACAGCCCTCTAATAGGGGTCGCAGAAACGGTCAAGCGATTCGATGACACTTTTTTTGCCCGACGACGACGAATGTGCGTCAGCGTCGGCGCTGCGACCCGCAATCGGGGTGATAGCGGGCTGATCGAGGTGACTTCAGGGAACGGCGTGACGCAACCACCCATTGGTCGCGCTCCCCCTTGTTTCCAGGAGCTTGCCTTCATAACCAATCGCCCCGCCCCGCCCTATCCCGAGCAGCAACAGTCGATGCCCGGCATTACCGCTGCGATGAACCCGCGCCCCGACCATGGCGAAACCAGCTATGTCGGCATGGCCGTCTGATCGAGCGCAAGGCCTTGATTACCGGTGGTGACAGTGGGATCGGCCGGGCGGTCGCGCTGGCGTACGCACGCGAGGGAGCCGATGTCGCGATCGCCTATCTCGACGAGCACAAAGATGCCGCGGAGACGAAGCAACTCATCGAGAGCGCCGGACGACAAGCGCTGCTGATCGCCGGCGACATCAGCGATCCGGCTCATGCCCGGGCGGTGATCGATCAGACCGTTGCGGCGTTCGGAAGAATCGACGTGCTGGTCAACAATGCCGCCCATCAGGCCAGCTTACAGTCGCTGGCGGACATCTCCGACAAGGGGTGGCAGTTGACCTTCGCGGTCAACATTCACGCGATGTTCTATCTTTCCAAGGCCGCGCTGCCGCACCTGCGCGCCGGCTCATCGATCATCAACACCACGTCGATCAACGCCGACAGCCCGAACGAACAGTTGCTCGCCTATGCAACCACCAAGGGCGCGATTCACAACTTCACTGCCGGGCTCGCCCAGATGCTCGCGGAACAGAGGATAAGGGTGAACGCGGTGGCGCCGGGTCTGGTATGGACCCCGCTGATTCCCTCGACGATGCCGCCCGAGAAGGTGAAGACCTTCGGCAGCAACACGCCGCTCGACCGCGCTGCTCAGCCGGCCGAACTCGCGCCGCCCTATGTCATGCTCGCCAGCGACGAAGCGAGCTACATACCGGCGCGACCGTGCCGGTCACGGGGGGCCGTCCCTTCCTCTGAGTCGCGCGCGTCGCACGGGAGGGGCGCTTCTGCTATCGGCCGCGCATGCCGATCCGTTCCCCGATCCGCGCGGCGCTGGCGCTGCTGTTTCTGTGTCTCCCTCTGTCGGCCGCTGCCCAGGGGAACGAGGTTAGCCCGGCGACACGGCTGGTGCGGGCAGAGGCGGATGTCCGCGCGGTCGACCGTGCGCTGGACTTGCGCATCGACGATGACGCGCGCGGTGCGCTGCGTGAACGGATCATTGCGGCGCGTGTCGCTGCCACCGCCGCGACCGCGGACCTCGCCGAGCAACTCGCGCTCGTCGATGCGCGGCTGGCCGGGCTCGGCCCCGCCGGCAGCGCCGAAGCCGCCGACCTCCGCGCGCAACGCCAACGGCTGTCGCGTCAGCACATGCTGCTCGACTCGAGCGTGAAGCGTGGGCGGCTGGTCGGGGTCGAGGCGCAGCAACTTGCCGACGAACTCGACCAGAGCGTCGCCGAACGCTTCAGCCAGACGATCACTGCGCGTAGCCCGTCGCCCGTGCTGCCGGGCTTCTGGGTGGCAGTCGTCGATGCCCTGCCACGCGACCTGCGGCGGACCGAAAGCTATCTGGCCAATGGCCTGGATGCGATTGCGCGAAGCCGCGAGCGTCTGTGGCCCGCGGTGCTCGGGCTGTTCGCCGCACTGGCGATCGGCTTTCCGGTCCGCGCCGCGGCGCTGCAACTGGGGCAGCGCTTCCTGATTGAGGACGCGCCAGGACACCGCGTGCGGCGCTCCGCCGCTGCGATCTGGCGCGTGTTGATCGGCACCTTAATACCGTTTCTCGCCATTGCCGTACTGATGGCGGGCCTGCGCTGGGCGCGACTGTTGCCCGCTTCGTGGGAAGCGGCTGCCGACGCGCTGACCGTGGCGACGACCTACGCCTGTTTCGCCTCTGCGGTTACGGGGGCGTTGTTGATGCGCAAACAGCCGAGTTGGCGGGTGGCACCGATCGCAGACGATGTGGCTGTCGAGTTGCGGCCGTATAGCTGGCTGCTCGCCGTAACTGCCTTCGTGAGCTACATGCTGGAAGCGCTGAACGGCGCGATCGGCACCAGCCCGGCGGCGCAGAGCGCGACGCATGTCGCGGAAATCATTTTACATCTTGCGCTGCTCGCCGGAGCGCTGCTCGCAGTGGGGCGGCTGCGGGCGAACCGTGCGGAGGAAGCGGCGACTGCGCCGACCCGCGCCGGGCTGGGGGCGGTGGCGCTGTTTGCGTGGTTGCTGGCGCTCGCGACGCTGGCGGCGCTGCTGGTCGGCTTCCTGGGTTTCGCATTGTTCGTCATGCAGTTGATCGGATGGAGCGTGGTACTCGCCGCGGCGACCTATCTGCTGATGGCGGCCGTCGACGATCTGGCGGTGACGATCTTCGCCCGCGACAGCGCGCTCGGTCGCGCGATGTCGCGTGGATTGGGACTGCGGGGCGCCGTCATCGACCAATTTGGCGTGCTGCTTTCCGGCGTGGTGCGCCTGACGCTGGCGATCCTCGCGCTCGGATTGTTCTTCGTTCCGTTCGGTGCCGGAAGCGGCATCAGCACGCTGACGGCGCGGCTCGTCCTGCTCGCGCAGGGCGTGCAGGTCGGCGGGATCTCGGTATCGCCGGGCGCGATCGTGCGCGGGATCGCGGTGCTGTTCATCGGGCTGACACTGGTGCGCGCATTCCGCCGCTGGCTGGAGGACAAATATCTGCCGGCCACCGATCTCGACGGATCGGCGCGCAATTCCGTGGGGCTGGTGGCCCGCTACGTCGGCGTCGCGCTGGCGGTGATCTGGGCGCTCGCCTCGCTCGGGATCGGGGTGGAGCGGATCGCGCTGTTGCTGTCGGCGCTGTCGGTCGGGATCGGCTTCGGGCTGCAGGCGATCACGTCCAACTTCGTGTCCGGCTTGATCCTGCTGGCCGAGCGGCCGATCAAGATCGGGGACTGGATCCGCGTCGGCACCGACGAGGGCGACGTCAAGCGGATCAGCGTTCGCTCGACCGAGATCGCGCTGCCCGATCATTCAACATTGATCGTCCCCAATTCCGAACTCATCACCAAATCGGTGCTCAACAAGACGCTGGCCGGGCCGCTGGGTCGCATCCAGGTCCAGTTTTCGGTGCCGCTCGACGCGGATGCCGACCGGGTGAGCACGATCGTCGGCGAAACCTTCGCCGCCGAAGTCGACGTGCTCGACGATCCCGCGCCCAAGGTCTTCATCGATTCGATCGTCGACGGCCGAATCTTCTTCAACTGCTTCGCCCATGTCGCCTCGCCGCGCGTCGCCTATGCGACGCGGAGTGCGGTGTTGACGATCTTGCTGCGGCGCTTCCGCAGGGAAAACATCGACATAGGCACAATGCCGCAGCGAATGGAGCTTATCGATCATAAGGAAAGACCGGATTAGGGCCTTGCTAAGTTTTCACCCGTAATGCCAGACACGGGGAACTGAACGCGGGGGAAATGGTGCTGGGGAGGAGATGCCGGCGACTTTATTGCTGGTATGCCGGATTGGGCGCTGATCCGCGGCTCGCCGTCGCGCAGCTGGTTGCGCTCCAGCGTCAACTGCCTTTCCTCTATGCATTATTGCTCGTCAATTCGGTGGCGATCGTCGTCACGCACCATGTCGTCGCCCCGTTCACGTTGAGCACGATCATCCCCGCGGCGCTTTTCGCGCTCAGCAGCGTGCGGCTGGTGCATTGGTGGCGGCGCGGCCGGCTGATCCCGCAACCGACACCGGGCGACGCGCGTCGCCGGCTGCGCTTCATCACGACGCTCGGTCCGGTCATCGCGCTCGCGTACGGCCTGTGGTCATTCGCCTTGCTCGATTACGGGGATGCGATCCAGCAGGCGCATGTGATGATCTACGTCACGACGACCGCGATCGGCTGCATCTTCTGCCTGGGCGCGCTGCCACAGGCCGCGTTGCTCGTCGGGTTGATCGTCATCCCTGCCTTCATCAGCGCCTGTCTGGTACGACAGGACATGACCTACACCATCATCGCGGCGGACGTCGCGCTGGTGCTGACGGTGCTGCTGCGCGTGCTGTTCAACGGCTTCGACAATTTCCGCCAGCAGGTGATCTCGCAGACCCGGCTCAAACGGCAGCATGACGAGCTGATCCGGCTGAACCACGACAACGAGCGCCTCGCCCGAACCGACAGTCTGACCAATCTGCCCAACCGTCGCCGCTTCCACGATGATCTTGCCGATCTGGTCGCCAGCGGCGAGGCCGGCCCGTTCACGGTCGGGCTGCTCGACCTCGATCGTTTCAAGCCGGTCAACGATACGTTCGGCCATCATGTCGGCGACATCCTGCTGGTGCAAATGGCCGAGCGGCTGCACGCCCTGCTCACCGCCGGTGCAACGCTGTACCGTCTGGGGGGTGACGAGTTCGGCCTGCTCGTTTCCGGCAACGCCCGCACCGCGGCGGCGGTGGGCGAGCGGCTGTGCGCGGCGCTGGCCGAGCCGTTCACGATTGCCGAACTGACCGTCACGGTCGGAGGCTCGCTGGGGATCGCCACCTTCCCCGACGCCGGGCGCGTGGCGACCGAATTGTTCGACCGCGCCGATTACGCACTCTACCATGCCAAGCGTGTCCAGGGCGGTGGACTGTGCGTCTTCACGCACGATCTGGAAACCGCGATCCGTCGCGATCGGGCGATCGAGGCGGCCTTGCAGGCGTGCGTCTTCGACGAGGAACTGCACGTCTACGGCCAGCCGATCGTCGGCGCGCGCACCGGGCAGGTCGAGGCGATCGAATTGCTTGCACGCTGGCGCAGCCCGCTGGTCGGTGACGTTTCCCCCAGCGACTTCATCACGATCGCCGAACGCTCGACGCTGATCCACGGGATCACGCTGGCGATGTTCCGCAAGGGATTGGCGGCGGCGCGGCTACTGCCGCCGGACGTCGCCTTATCCTTCAACATGTCGGCATGCGACCTGCACTCGCCCGCAACGCTGGCGGCGATCGAGCATGAGGTGTTCGCCTCCGGTGTCTCACCGAGGCGGATCTGGATCGAAGTGACCGAAACCGCGGTCATGCGCGATCCGGCCAGCGCAGCGCGCGTCCTGCAACGCCTGCGGCGGCTGGGGATGAAGGTGGCGCTCGACGATTTCGGCACCGGCCATTCCAGCCTGAGCAATCTGCACCAGCTGCCGCTCGACAAGGTCAAGATCGACCGCAGCTTCATCAACGATCTCCAGGCGCAACGCGGCTGGGCAGTGGTGGAGGCGATGGTCGGCCTGTGTCGCGCGCTGTCGCTGGAATGTGTCGCCGAGGGGGTCCAGTCACCCGACCAGCTCGAAACGCTGCTGCGGATGGGGTGCGAGCATATGCAGGGCTTCCTCTTCGGCGAGCCGCTGCCCGTGGCAATGCTTCCCGAAGCGGTGCGAATCATCGGGCGCCGCGCCGCCGCCTGACCGGGCCTCGTTGCCCTAGGAGCATGTTTCCGTGCTAGCGCGGAACGCATATGCCCCGCGCTCTTCACGCCAACCATCGGCTGCTCGCCGCCTTTTCGCTCGCCCATGCCGGGGCGGTGATCGGCTATCTGCCGTTCCTGTCGCTGCTGCTGCCGCTCAAGATCGATCGGCTGGCCGGCGAGGCACGGATCGGCTGGTTGACGGTGGCGGTGGTGATGGGCGCAGCGACCGCCAGCGGCGCGAACATCCTGTTCGGCTGGCTCAGCGATCGGTCGGTGGCGCGCGGCGGCGGGCGGCGCGGTTGGATCGCGGGCGGGCTGGTGGCGCTGTTGCTCAGTTATGCCGCGATCGCACTGTCGGCGCGGCCGGCGGTACTGATCGCGGCGGTGCTGGCGTTCCAATGCGCGGTCAACGCCGTGCTCGCGCCGATGATGGCGATCATGGCCGACGAGATTCCCGACGAACAGCGCGGACTGGCCGGTGGACTGCTGGCGATCGGGCCACCGGCGGCGGGGGCGGTCTCGGCGTTTCTGGTCGCCGATGCGGGGCGGAGTGAGGCGGCGCAACTGGCGCTGATCGCCGGCTTGACGATCGCGGCGGTGTTGCCGCTGCTGCTCGTTCGTCGACCACCTGTATCCGCCGCACCGCCCCAACCCACCGCAGCGCCTGCGCATCGCTTGTGGGTCGCCAGCATCGCGCGGCTGCTGGTGCAACTCGCCGGGGGCGCTTTGTCCCTGTATCTTCTATATTATTTCCAGAGCATCGTCGGCAGCGTGCCGCGCCCGACGCTTGCCGCGCGCGTCGGCACGCTGCTGACGATCAGCTACATCCTGCCGCTACCCGTGGCGGTGCTCGCCGGGCGGCTGTCGGATCAGGCGGCGCGGCGCACGCCGTTTCTGGTCGGGGCGGCGGTGGCCGCGACATTCGGGCTATTGGCGATGGCGGTGGTCGCGCATCCGGTGGCAGGGGCGATCGGCTTCGTTACCTATTCGGTGGCAGCGGCAGTGTTCCTCGCACTGCATCAGGCGTTCGCGGTGCGGCTGCTCCCCGATCCGCGCCATCGCGGGCGCGATCTCGGGCTCATCAACCTGTCGAACACCGTGCCGTCGCTGCTCGGGCCGCTGCTGACCTGGGCGCTGGCGACGCCGGGCAATTTCACGACGCTGCTGCTGGTGCTTGCCGCGCTGACGCTGGCGGGGGGAGCGCTGATCCTGCCGCTGCGGAGCGGACGCGGGTAGCGGGCGGCAAGCCTAGCGCCCGAGCGCCTCGACCAGCACCTGCACCTTGCGCTGGCGCCATTGCGGGGTCGGCGCGACCAACCAATAGCCCATGCGCGACGGCTGCGCCTCACCCACCACCACGACCCGCCCGGCGGCGATGTCGCGCGCCGCGAGCATTTCCGGCACCGTTGCGCGGCCGAGACCAGCAGCGGCGGCGTCGATCGCCAGCCCGGCGTCGCCGACCCGCACCTGGCCCGCGCTGTCCGGCTCGGGCGCGCCCGGCCACAGGATCGCGGTATCCGCAGCCCCCGCGACGCGCGCGACCGTCACCAGCCCCTCGCTCTCGATCGCCTCGCCTTCGTGCGTGCCCGGCCCCTCGCCCCAGCGGATCGCGAGATCGAGGTTGGCCTCGGTAAAGTCCATCCCCTCGTCCGCGGCGACCAGCACGAAGCGCAAGTCCGGGTCGGCGGCCGCGATTTCCGCCAGCCGCGGCAGCAGCCACTTCTCGGTCACGTCGCGCGGGGCCGCGATCGTCAGCGACTTGGACGATTGCCCGGCCTGCATCGCGCGCACCGCTTCCTCGAATTCGAGAAACGCCTGGCGCAGCGGCGCGAGCCCGGCCTCACCCTCCGGGGTCAGCTCCAGACCCTTGGTGGTGCGGCGGAACAGGACGACGCCCAGCGTATCCTCGAGCGCGCGGATCTGCTGCCCGACCGCGGCGGGCGTAACCGCCAGTTCGTCGGCGGCGCGGGTGAAGGACAGATGGCGCGCGGCGGCGTCGAGCACGCGCAGGCCGTTGAGCGGCAGATGGGTGCGCTTCACCGCCCTACTCCGCCACCGCCGGCGCGTGGAGCGCGAAGCGCGGGATCGCGACGTCGAAGACGCGCCCGTCCTCGCCGACCATGCGATAGCTGCCCTGCATCGCCCCGCTCGGCGTCGAAAGCGGGCAGCCGGAGACATAGTCGTAGCTGCCCTCGGGACGGATCACCGGCTGTTCGCCGACCACACCCTCGCCCTCGACGGTGTGGCGCGCACCGCCGCCATCGGTGATGATCCAGTGCCGGGTCAGAAGTTGCACCGCGCCCGCGCCATCGTTCTCGATGCGGATATGATAGGCCCAGAACCACCGCCCGCGCGCCGGTTCGGACTGTTCGGCAAGATAGCTGACCGAGACGCGGACCGTGACCTCCTCGGTCGTGGCGGCGTCGGTGAACAACGCCTCCATGCCGATGGCGGTGCTCACAAGCCGACCTGCGCCAGCGCGCGGTCGAGATCGTCGATCAGGTCCTGCGGATCCTCGAGCCCGACGTTGAGGCGCAGCAGCCCCTCGGTGACGCCCATCTCGGCGCGTGCCTCCGCCGACACGCCGTAGTGGGTGGTCGAGGCGGGGTGCGTCATCAGCGAGCGCGAGTCGCCGATGTTGTTCGAGATGTCGATCAGTTCCAGCGCATTGAGCAGCGCGTGCGCCTGCGCACGATCGGCGACCTCGAACGCGAAGATGCCGCCGACCGCGCTCATCTGCGACATCGCAAGTTCGTGCTGCGGGTGGCTCGGCAGGCCGGGATGGAGGATGCGCGGCACGCGCGCTTCGAGGAAGCGGCCGACCGCGAGCGCATTCTCGGACTGGCGGCGGATGCGCAGGTCGAGCGTTTCGAGACCCTTGAGCACCACCCAGGCGTTGAAGGCGCTGAGCGTCGGGCCGGTGTTGCGCGTGAACGGCAGCAGCGTGTTGTCGATGAAGTCCTGCGTCCCGCACACCGCCCCGGCGAGCACGCGGCCCTGCCCGTCCATCATCTTGGTCGCGGAATAGGCGGTGACGTCGGCGCCGAATTCCATCGGCCGCTGAAGCGCGGGGGTGGCGAAGGCATTGTCGACGACGCTGGTGATCCCGCGCTCACGCGCGATTCCACACACCGCGCGCAGATCGACAACGTCCATGGTCGGGTTGGCGGGCGTCTCGAAGAAGAACACCTTGGTATTGGGACGCACCGCATCCTCGAACGCCTGCGGATCGCGCGCGTCGACGGTGGTGGTCTGGATGCCGAACTTGGGGAGCAAGGTATCGACCAGCCAGCGGCACGAGCCGAACGCCGCGCGCCCCGCGACGACGTGATCGCCCTGTTGCAGCTGGCACAGCAGCACCGCGGTCATCGCCGCCATGCCGGTCGCCATCGTGCGGCACGCCTCGGCGCCCTCCAGCAACGCGATCCGCTGTTCGAGCATCTCGACGGTCGGATTCTGGAGTCGCGAATAGGTCATGCCGGTCTGTTCGCCGGCGAAGCGCGCCGCCGCATCCTCGGCGCGATCGTAACAATAGCCCGATGTCAGGAACATCGCTTCGGATGTTTCGCCATATTCCGACCGGGCGGTGCCGCCGCGAACCGCGAGGGTCGCAGGGCGCCAGTGCTGGGTGATCGACCGATCCTGTCCGCTGTGCCGCTTCATGCCTCCGCTTAGCCTCCGCGCGCCCGCCAGAACAAGTCAAACCGTCACCAGCGGGCTTGTCGCCGCCGCAAGCCTGTCGCAAGCCCGCGCGGGGCGTGGTGGAGGAAATGCGGCGGTGACGAGGGTGGGACGACAACAGGAAACGCCGCGGCTGATCGCGCTCGGCGTCGCCGTCTTCAGCTGGCTGATGTTCGTCTTCCGCCTGTCGGTGCCGGCCAAACCGGTGTTCGACGAGGTCCATTACCTGCCCGCCGCCCGCGCATTGCTCGCGCTGTCGGGCCCGACCAATATCGAACATCCGTTGCTGGCCAAGGAGTTGATCGCAGCCGGCATCCATCTGTTCGGCGACGTGCCGTTCGGGTGGCGTGTTGCCTCGACGCTGGCCGGGAGCGCGACGGTCGCGGGCGTCTTCGCGCTGACCCATTTGTTGACGCAACGGGTCCGGCCGGCGCTGCTCGCCACGGCCTTCGCGGTGCTCGGCTTCACGATCTACATCCAGGCGCGGATCGCGATGCTCGACACCTTCATGGTCGCGTTCCTGATCTGGGGCATCGTGTTGCTCAGTTCGGCGATCCGCGACGGCAGCGTCGCGCGGTGGAGCGCGGGCAGCGTGCTGATGGGGCTGGCCACCGCGTGCAAATGGACTGCCGCGCCGTATGTCGCCGCCGCGGGCGTCACCTTCCTGCTGATGCGGCGCGAGCGGCCGCAACGCTGGCCGGGGCTCGGCACCGTTCCGGCGCTCGCGCTGCTCGGCGGGCTGTCGATGGCGGCCTATTTCCTGACCTTCGCGCCCGCCTTCTTCTACGCCAACGACGCGCTGACGCTCCACACGCTGCCGCACTTTCAATGGGACATGTACCTGCGCCAGACGCAGAAGCTCCCGCCGCACACCTATCAATCAACCTGGTGGACGTGGCCGCTCCTGATCCGCCCCATCTGGTACCTTTACGAGCCCGTCGACGGCGCACAGCGCGGTATCCTGCTGCTGGGCAACCCGGCGGTGATGTGGGGCGGACTGGCCGCGGTGGCCGCCTGCTATCAGGCGTGGGTGCGGACGGGCGCGGCGCGACTGCTCGCACCCGCGGCGCTGTGGACCTTCTCGGTGGCGATCTTCGCGATCATCCCCAAGTCGCTGGGCTTCTATTATTATTACTATCCGTCGAGCGTGCTGCTGTGCGTCGCGCTGGCGGTGGCGATCGATCATCATCGCGCGGCCCTCGGGCGGTGGATCGAGCTGTTCCTGCTGCTGGTGTTTGCGCTGTGGCTGTATTTCCTGCCGGTGCTCAGCGCGCAGGCGCTGGCCAATCCGGCGGCATTCCATCGCTTTACGTGGTTCAATAGCTGGGTGTGAGGGCACTCTGACTACTCAGCGATATCGTCCCCAGGTAAATCGCGAAGAGAGCGCGTAATTCCACACCGCGCCGACCAACACGCCGAGCAGCGCCGACGCCGCCCACGCGCCTTGCCGCACGTCGTGGAGGAACGCCGCCACGCCGACGTTCGCTACCGCCCCAACCGAACAGACGAGGCAGAAGGCCACCCAGCCGTCGAGCAGCGCGCGTGCGCCGCGCAGGCGCCGATCGCGATAGGTCAGCGCATTGTTGAGGAAGAAGTTGAACGTCATCGCCGCAAAGGTCGCGACGATCTGCCCGGCCAGGAACGTCGTTCCCACAACGACATAGAGCAGCGACAGCACGCTCATATGCACGCCAGCGCCCAGCGCGCCGATCATCGAGAACATCGCGAAGCGCACCGGCACGACGCGCCCCAGCCGCCGGTCGTAGAGCGCGATCAGATATTCCATCGCCACGACGTGATCGAGCTTGCTCTCCCCGACCGCGCGCGTGCGGAAGACATAGGGCAGTTCGATGAAACGCAACGGGCGCGGCGATGCTCCGATGATGTCGAGCAGGATCTTGAAGCCGATCCCGCCCAGTTCCGGCACCAGCCCGCGCAGCACCTCGGTCCGGATCGCGAAGAAGCCGCTCATCGGGTCGCTCAGTTCGGTGCGCACCACCCGCGCGGCGATCCGCGTCGCCAGCGCCGATTTGGCGACGCGGTCGCGGTCCCATTCGCCGGTCCCGCCGCCCGCGACGAAGCGCGAGCCGATCGCGAGGTCGAGGGTCGGATCGTCGCGGAGCGCGGCAAGCATCGCCGGCAGCAACGTCTCGTCATGCTGGAGGTCGCCGTCCATGATCGCGACGATCGGCGCGGCGGTGGCGCACATCCCCTCGATACATGCGCTCGACAGCCCGCGCCGGCCGATCCGCTGGATTACCCGCACGCGCGGGTCGTGGAGCGCGAGGTCGCGCGCGGTCTGGGCGGTGCCGTCGGGGCTGTCGTCGTCGACGAACAGCACTTCCCAATCGAGCCCGTCGAGCGCCGCCGCCAGCCGCGCCACCACCGCCGCGACGTTGCCGCGCTCGTTGAAGGTCGGAACGACAACCGCGAGGTCGAGCATCAGTCCTTACCTACCATCCCGGCGAACGCCGGAGGCCAGTTGGGAGTCCTTCGTGGCAAGACGCAGCGTTCGACCAACACGGCCTTCCCAGCTGGACCCCGGCGTTCGCCGGGGCGGTAAAAGGAAGTTAGAGCGCCGCCAGCACCGCGTCGCCCATCGCCCGCGTCGTCGCGGTGCCGCCGAGATCGGGGGTCCGCACGCCGGTCGCCAGCGCCGCCGACACCGCCGCCTCGATCCGGTCCGCCGCCGCGCCGGCATCGAGCGAGTGGCGCAGCATCATCGCCGCCGAGAGGATCGCCGCGCACGGATTGGCCTTGCCCTGCCCGGCGATGTCGGGCGCGGAGCCGTGGATCGGCTCGTACAGCCCCTTGCCCTGCGCATCGAGCGACGCCGAGGGCAGCATCCCGATCGAGCCGACGCACATGCTCGCCTGATCGGAGAGGATGTCGCCGAACAGATTGCCCGTGACGATCGTGTCGAACGCGCCGGGGTTGCGGACGAGCTGCATTGCGGCATTGTCGACGTACATGTGGGACAATTCGACGTGCGGATAGTCAGCGGCGACCTCGATCACCACGTCGCGCCACAATTGCGAGGTCTCGAGCACATTGGCCTTGTCGACCGAGCAGAGCTTGCCGCGCCGCTTCGCCGCGGTCTGGAATCCGACATGCGCGATCCGGCGGACCTCGCTTTCGTCGTAGCGCATCAGGTCGTGACCTTCGCGCAGTCCTGCCTCGGTGGTGCCGCGGCCCTTCGCGCCGAAATAGACGTCGCCGTTCAGCTCGCGGACGATCACCAGATCGATCGCGTTCGCGACCTCGGGCTTGAGCGTCGAGGCGTCTTCCAGCCCGGCGAACATTTTGGCGGGGCGGAGATTGGCGAAGGTCGTCAGGTTCTTGCGCAGCCCTAGGATCGCCTGTTCGGGACGCAGCGCGCGTTCGAGCGAATCGAACTCCGGATCGCCGACCGCGCCGAACAGCACCGCGTCGGCGCGCGTGGCGAGCGCCAGCGTCGCCTCGGGGAGCGGATGGCCGCTGGCGCGATAACCCGCGCCGCCGACCGGCGCATCCTCGAACACCAGCCCGAGATCGAGCGCGTCGAGCACGCGCCGCGCCTCGGCGGTCACTTCGGGGCCGATCCCGTCGCCGGGCAGGATTGCGATGAGCTTGCCGTGTGTCATGGCCGCACCGCATGGCGCGCCCGCGCGCGTCACGCAACCGCCCTCTTCAATCGTTCGATCAGCCGCGCGCGCGCCGGCAACGGATCGCGGCGGCGTTCGAGCAGCACGTCGCGCGCGAGGAAGTGGCCGGTGATCGCCAGCGCCTCAAGCACTTGCGCGCCGTCGGCCGCGCCGCCGTCGCGCAGGAACGCGGGCAGCGGGAACAGCCGCGCCTCATAGCCCGCCGCCGCGGCGCGCGACACTGCCGCACCGCTTTTCGGGCTGACAAAGGCGAGGTCGTCGGTGTCGCCGCTCGCGATGCACGTCGTCAGGTCGAGCCCGAAGCCGAGCTCGGCGAGCAGCAGCAATTCATAGCGCGCCATCGCCGCTGCCCAGCCGCGCGCGCTGGGCGCTGCCTCGATCGCGTCGAGCGCGCCGCCGAGCGCGTCGTAAAGGTACGGGTAGGGCTGCGCCTCCGGGAGCGCGGCGGCGGTGAGCGCGGTGAGCCACTCGAGCCCCGCGGCGGGGAGCGCCGATTCGTGGAGCGCCGCGCGGCTGTACACCAGCTCGCAGGTGAGCGCGGCTAGCTGCTCCTCGGTGCGCGCGCGCCACTCGCCGCGGATCAAATTGCCCGGCTGTAACACAGGCCGCAGCCCGCGGGCGTGACCGCCGCGGACGTAGCCGGGGCGGACGCCATCCTCGCGGGTCAACGCTCGCGCCACCGCACCATGCTCGCCGTGTGCGCGGACCGAGAGCAGGATGGCGTCGACAGTCAGGTGCATGACAATGCCCGTCCGTCATTCCCGCGAAGGCGGGAATCCAGACGCGCAGGTCCGCCGATGGAAACGCGACCGTCAGAGGTTCTAGATTCCCCCCTGCGCGGGAATGACGGACAGGCGGCGAAGCACTCACTTCGCATGATAGAAGTCGTACACCTGCTGCGCGACCGCCGCACTCACGCCCGGTGCTTTGCGCAGATCCTCCAGCGACGCATTCCGCACCGCGCGGCCGGTGCCGAAGTGCATCAGCAGCGCCTTCTTGCGCGCCGGGCCGATCCCCGGCACCTCGTCGAGCGGGCTCGCGCCAATCGCCTTCGCGCGCTTCGCCCGGTGCGCGCCGATCGCGAAGCGGTGGACCTCGTCGCGCAAGCGCTGGAGATAGAACAGCAACGGCGCATTGACCGGCAGCGTCAGCTCGCGCCCGTCCATGAGGTGGAAGACCTCGCGCCCCTCGCGACCGTGATGCGGACCCTTGGCGACCCCGACCAGACAGACGTCCTCGATCCCGAGATCCTCCAGCACCGCCTTGGCGGCGTTGAGCTGCCCGCGCCCGCCGTCGAGCAGCACCAGATCGGGCCAGGTCTCGCCGTCGCGATCGGGGTTCTCCTCCAGCGCGCGCGAGAAGCGACGCGTCAGCACCTCGCGCATCATCGCATAATCGTCGTCGGTCGCGGCCTGCTTGATGTTGAACTTGCGATACTGGCCCTTGCGGAAGCCCTCCGGGCCGGCGACGACCATCGCGCCGAGCGCGTTGGTGCCCTGGATGTGGCTGTTGTCGTAGACTTCGATCCGGTCGGGCGAATCGCCCAGCTCGAACAGCTCCGCCAGCTCGCGATGCAGCCGCGCCTGCGTTGTGCTTTCGGCGAGCCGCCGCTCCAGCGCTTCCTTGGCGTTGCGCGACGCCTGATCGAGCAGCCGCTTGCGCACGCCGCGCTGCGGGACGGTCATCTCGACCTTGCGCCCGGCCTGTTCCGACAGCGCCTCGACCAGCACCTCGGCATCGGGCAGCACGCGGTCGATGAGGATCGTCCGTGCCGGCGGCACCTCCTCATAGAATTGCGCCATGAACTGAGTCAGCACCTCATCCTCGGGCACATCGGCGGTGTGCGCAGGGAAGAAGCTGCGGTGGCCCCAATTCTGCCCGCCGCGGATGAAGAAGGCCTCGATCCCGATCAGCCCTTCGTGGCACGCCAGCGCGAAGATGTCGGCGTCGCCGACCCCCTCGGCATTGATGAACTGCGTGCCCTGGATGAAGGTCAACGCCTTGAGCCGGTCGCGCAGGATCGCGGCCAGCTCGAAGTCCATGTTGGCGGCGGCCGCTTCCATCTGTGCGCCGAGCTTGGCCTGCACATCGGTCGCCTTGCCGGCAAGGAACTTCTTGGAATCGCTGACCAGCTCGGCATAGCCGGCCTCGTCGATCCGCCCGACGCAGGGCGCGGAGCAGCGCTTGATCTGGTACAGCAGGCATGGGCGGTCGCGGGTCTTGAAGAAGCCGTCGGTGCACGACCGCAGCAGGAAAAGTTTCTGGAGCGCGTTGAGCGTGTTGTTGACGCTGCCGGCGCTGGCGAACGGGCCGTAATAATCGCCCTTGGCGCGGCGCGCGCCGCGATGCTTCTGGATGCGCGGAAACTGATGGTCGGCGCGTAAAAGGATGAACGGGAACGACTTATCGTCGCGCAGCAGCACGTTGTACGCAGGGCGGTAGCGTTTGATGAGCTGCGCCTCGAGCAGCAGCGCCTCGGCCTCGTTGTTCGTGGTGACGATGGTCATCGACCGCGTCTGCGCCACCATCCGCTGGAGCCGCTTGGAAAGGCGGTCGACCTGCACGTAATTACCGACACGGTTCTTCAGCGCGCGCGCCTTGCCGACGTACAGCACGTCGCCCTTGGCGTCGTGCATCCGGTAGACGCCGGGCTTGAGCGGCAGCGTCTTGAGCACGTTGCGGATCGCCGCCACTCCGCCTTCCAGATCGGGCGCATCGGCGCCGCGGATCGCGTAGGTGGCCTTTTCCTCGTTGAAGCGGTCGGGGGGGCCGTAGCTGCCTGTCATCCCCCGCGATCTAGGTAGTGTGGCGAGGTGGGGCAACGGGGAGACCGTCGCCCCTGCGCAACCAGAGGCCGATGTCTGTGTCGTGCGTCGCAGGGCCCGACACAGGGAGCGCGCCGCGTGTGTCAGGCCGGGCGCGTCATTCGAAAGATATGGGCCCCTGCTTGCGCAGGGGCGACGGGAGCTTACTTGCCGCCGGCCTTGACCCAGTCGGCGATCTTCTTCTCCAGCACCGGCATCGGCAGCGCGCCCGTGTCGAGCACCTGCGCGTGGAACGTGCGCGGATCGAAACGCGCGCCGAGCTTCTTTTCCGCGTCCGCCTTCACACGCGAGATCGTCAACTGTCCGATCTTGTACGCCAGCGCCTGCCCGGGGATCGCGATGTAGCGCTCGACCTCGGCGGTCGCGTCGGTGCGCGACATCGGCGAGTTGGCGAGCATGTAGTCGATCGCCTGATCGCGGGTCCAACCCTTGGCGTGGATGCCGGTGTCGACCACCAGCCGCATCGCGCGCAGCATCTCGTCGTTGAGCCCGCCCATCCGCTGATACGGATCGGTTTCCATGCCCAGCTGCGGCCACAACGTCTCGGAGTATAGCGCCCAGCCCTCGACATAGGCGGTGTTGCCGCCGAAGCGCATGAACGCGGGCAGCGCATCATTCTCCTGCGCGAGGCTGATCTGGAAGTGATGCCCAGGCACCGCTTCGTGCAGGTAGAGCGTTTCCATTTCCCACATGTAGCGCGTCGGCAGGTCGTACGTATTGTAGTAGAAGACGCCGGGCCGCGAACCGTCGGGGGTACCCGACTGGTACGAACCGCCAGCGTCGGTCTTCTCCTTGAACGCCGGGACCGGACGGATCTCCAGACGCGTCTTGGGAACCAGCGAAAACTGGTCACGCACGCGCATGTCGACGCGGCGACCGATCGCCTCATAGCCTTCGCGGAGTTGCGCTGCCGACGACGGCTGGAAGCGCTTGTCGGTGCGCAGGAAAGTGAAGAATTCAGGGAGCGTGCCCTTGAAGCCGACCTTGGCCTTTTGTGCCTCCATCTCGCGGGTGATTCGCGCGACCTCGGAAAGGCCGAGCTTGTGGACGGCGTCGGCCTTGAGCGGCAGCGTCGTGTTCGACTCGATCAGATAATCGTAGAGCTTGGCCCCACCCGGCATCGCCGACAGCCCGACGCTGTCGCGCGCGACAGGCAGGTAGTCGTTTTGAAGAAAGTCGCGCAGCCGCTGCTGCACCGGGTTCAGCACCTCGGTGATCTGGCGCGTGTAAGCCGTGCGGAACCGTGTCTGGTCGGCCGCCGAAATGTCGTTCGGGAAGGTCTTGACCGGGCCGTAGAACGGCGATGCCTCCACGCCACCCGCGAGCAGATTGTCGAGCTGGCCGATCATGTTACGGACAACCAGCTTGGGCTGGACAATCCCGGTCTTCATGCCTTCGCGGAAGCGCGCGATCGCAGCGTCGATCTGCGCGGCATATTGCGCGTTGCGCTTTAGATTGTTGTCATAATCGGCCACGGTCTTGAACGGCGCCGCGCCCTGCCCCGACGCCAGTTCGGGGTAGAACGTGTGCAGCCCGTAGAAATGATCGAGCGGGCGAACGATCTGGGCAGCGATCAGGTCGGGCGCATAGCCGCGCAGGTTCAGTTCGGCCTGCTGCTTGAACACGTCGTACGCGATCTGGTCGACCGAAGTCAGCTTTGCGCGGTCGATTGTCGCGAGGGTCGCGAGGTCCTGACGCGTCGCCGCTTCTTCTGCTGCAAGGTGGGCGTCGGAGAAGAAGTCGCCGAGCTGGTCCGCATATCGCATGTCGCCGCGGAACAGCGCCTGCACCGGGTTGCGGCGCAGGCTGCCCTCGTCGCTGTCATGGAAGAGCTGGCGGAGCCGCGCGTCGGCGCTGGCGGGCACGGTAGTCCGGGCAGCGGGTGCCTGCGCCATCGTGGGCGCGGCGGCCGAGGCGAGCAGCAAGGCGGCGGTGATCGAGAAACGCATCGTCGGGCTTCCTTCGGGTCAGATGACGCTCGACCGATCCGTCATTGCGAGCGTGGCGAAACCATCCAGGACGTCCTGACCCGGCACTGGATTGCTTCGCTCCGCTCGCAATGACGAAAGAAGGTTCCTTGTCAACGCTGTGGGGGGGGGGGGGCCGATGTCGTCAGTGGCAGGAGAGCTGGCGCGAAGGGGCCAGACGCCAAAACGAAAACGGGCGCCATGGGCGCCCGCTCCGTTCCGTCCTCGAAGACCATCAGGTCAGTTGAGACGGCCCACCCCGGAGATTGCGCGGTCGACCAGCGCACGATCGGCCCCGGCGTCATGGCGCTCGGCGATCAGCGCCGCGGCAGCAGCGGTTGCGGCTTCGGCGGTACGCGCGCGAACCTCGGCGATCGCGGCGCGCTCGGCGGCCGCGATCTTATCCTCGGCCATGCGCGTGCGACGCTCCATCAGCGCCTCGGTGTCGTGCTTGGCCTTGGCGAGAATTTCGGCCGCCTCGTGATGCGCATTGTCGCGCATCTTGGCGGCGTCTGCCTCGGCACCGCGGGCACGAGCGGCATATTCGTCGCGCAGTGCCTCGGCTTCCTTGCGGAGCGAGGCGGCCTCGTCGAGCTGGTGGCGAATTTCGCCGATGCGCTTGTCGAGCATCGCACCAATCGCCGCCGGCACCTTCCACACGACCATGCCGATCAACACGACCAAAGCGGCGATGCCGACCCAGCCGGTATCGTTGAGGCCAAGCGCCGTCGGTGCAGCGTGCAACTCGCCATCGCCCGCGCTGGTGCCGGCGGCGTGAATGCCGCTGCCGTTCGCCATGTCCTGATGCTCGAGCGGTTGCGCCTCGAGATCCTGCGCCAGCGTCGAAGAGGGATTAGCCATGATTCAGCTGCCTGCGGACCGCCTCGTTGGCGGCGTCCGTGGGGATCGCGACGCCGGACAGGCGCTGCACCAGCTCCTGCGCGGCTTCGGTCGCGATCGTCTGTACGTTGACCATCGCCGCCGCCTTGGCATTGCCGATGGCGACGTCGTGATGCGCGATGCGCTCGGCAAGATCGGCGTCCGCGCTGCGCAGCTGCGCCTCGGCAGCGGCCTGAGCCTTCGCCTTGGCGGCAGCCACTTCGGCCTGTGCCGTGGCGCGCGCCGCGTCCATGTCGGCATTCCATGCCGCCTCGGTCCGGTCGGCCTCGACCCGCGCCGTTTCGGCGCTGGCAAGGTCCTGCGCGATCTTCGATTCGCGCAGCTCCATCACGCCCTGCACCCTTGGCACCATCATCTTGCCGATCCCGAAATACAGGATGCCGAAGGTGATGAGCAGCCAGAAGAGCTGCGAGGCATAGGTGGCGGCGATCTGACTGATTTGGGGCATGGTGATCCGCTTCCTAGGTCAGCCCCGCCCGACGCGGGCGGGGCCATGTCGTCGGCGTAGTTACGCGACGAACACCAGGATGATCATCGTCACGAAGGCGAGCAGGCCCAGAAGCTCGGCACCGGCGAAGCCGATGAACAGGCGACCCTGCTGGCCGTCGGCGGCACCCGGGTTGCGCAGCGCGCCTTCGAGGAAGGCGGCAAACACGTTGCCCACGCCCAGCGCGGCGATGCCCATGCCGATCGCAGCGAGACCGGCGCCGAGCAGCTTGGCGGCGTTTGCGTCCATGATAATAACTCCCGTTGAAACTCAGTGGTGGAAAAGGAAACTCAGTGCAGGTTGACCGCGTCGTTCAGATAGACGCTGGTCAGCAGCGCGAAGACGTACGCCTGGATCGCCGCGACCAGCAGCTCTAGCAGCGTGATGCCGATCATCAGCACGAAGCTGGGCAGCGACACGATCGCGATATAGCCCGGCCCGAGATTGATGCCGTTGATGACGAACGCCGCCAGCACCTTGAGCAAAATGTGCCCTGCGGTCATCGCGACGAACAGTCGCAGACCCAGCGAGAACGGGCGGACGAGGAAGCTCAGCAGCTCGACGACGAAGATCAGCGGGATCATCGGCAGCGGGGTGCCGTGCGGCACGAACAGGCTGAAGAAGTGGAAGCCGTGCTTGCCGAAGCCGACGATCAGCACGATCGCGAAGCTGATGATCGCCAGCACGCCGGTGACGGTCAGATGGCTGGTGACCGTAAACGGATGCAGCCCGAACACGCCGACCGGCATCAGGCCCAGCACGTTGGCGAACAGGATGAACATGAACAGCGAAAAGACGTAGGGGACGAAGCGCTTGCCCTCCGGACCAACGTTCGAGGTCAGCATGTTCTGGACAAAGCCAGTGAAGCCCTCCACCGCCGCCTGCCAGCGGCCGGGGACCAGCTCACGCTTCATCCCGCCGAGCATGAACAGCCACAGCGCGACCAACGTGATGACCATCCACAGCGCCGAATTGGTGAAGGACAGATCATAGCCGCCCACGATCCAGGGCCGACCGAGCAGAGGCTCGATCAGGAACTGGTGCATCGGATCGATCTTGCCGCCTTCTGCCGCCACTGCGAGGTTCCCGTTTCTCACATACGTCAAGCGCCCGGATCGCCCGGGCGCCTGCTCGTCAACCGAATGATTTGCCTGAACGCCACCGCGATTCCGAGGAACAGCATGACGATCAGTCCCCAGGGCGCGGTGCCGATCCAGCGGTCGATACACCAGCCGATCAGCGCCGATCCGACCAGACTTCCGATCAGGGCGGCGAGTACGCGATTGCCGAGCGAATACCCTGCATCCGCGTCGTTACGTACCGTTCCCTGCCGAATCGCTTCGTCCCGGCGCGCCTGTTCCAGTCGACGATCGAGCTGGGTCAGGCGCGGGTCGTCCGCGTCGTGGAAATCCCGTCCGGAACCGTTCTCCGCCACGCAGCCACCCTCACCCTGGTTATTTCTCGCCGGGGACACGGGTGCGCGCAAGCGGCGAGCAGCCCCGCCAAGGCAGGGTCCGGTTAGACGGGGGGTCCGGGGGTGTCAACCGTTGCGAACGCCCGTCGGTCCCGGGAAGCCCCGCCGTCGCTAGTGCGCAGGCAGGAGCCTATGGCTGTGGCGTGCCGGGAGACTTTTGACACAAGGCGGGCAGCGTATGTGTCAGACCGCAGCGACGCACGACGCAGACATGGCCCCTGCCTGCGCAGGGGCGACGGGATCGAGGGGGCCGCCTTCGGCCCGCTCTCCTGTCAGACGCAGCGGGGGTCGCGTTGCGGGGCGCCGGCGCCGCGCGTCTCCCACGAACCGTCCGGCGTGCGATACTTCTCGCCCGGCCTGGTCTGTGCAATCAGGTTGCAGCCGCTGGTGAAGGCGAGTTGCTCGACGGTCGCGCCCGACGCTTGCGCCTTTTGCGTGTAGGCCGCCTTCCGCTGGATGTTGATGTTGCTGACGAGGGCGCGCAGCGACGCCGAGCCGCTGCCGACAACGCCGAGATAACCGTCGGGCTGCTCGCCGATCTCGCCCGCTGCACGCGCAGCCGCATAGGCCGGGTCGCGCTGCGCCCAAGCGGCAACCGGCACTGCGACCGCAGCCAGCGCAGCGATCAGGACAAGGCTCTTCATACGCATGGCTTAGAAAATCCCCGGGTTTTGCTGGATCAGCGACTTGGCGTCATTGTCGAGACGGTACACCACTTCCTGCGTCACGTTGATGTTGAGATTGATCTGGATCGGCTTGTCGGGGGCGGAGATGTTCACACATCCTCCCAATCCGCCGGCCAGCGTCAACATCGCCATCAGAGCATAGGTTGTAGGGCGCATCGCGTTCGTCAATCCTGTTGCCGTCATGGTACATTCTCGCTTGCGGGCGGCTGAACGCCCGTTTTTCGGTTCTGCTCGTCGATCAAGGCCTGCAGGTTGCGCTTCACAAGCCGCTGCGGGTCGTAGAAGCTCGCCGCCGAATCGATCAGCCCGCGGAACGGCGCGCGGATCGTGATGTTGAAGCGGATCGGCAGGCGGGTCAGCCGGCGGAGCAGGAAGTTGCTTTTCGCCCCCGCGCCCTGCTTGATCCCGGTGAAGCTGACGCCGGTCACCATCTCGCCCGCCAGCGGCCCGTTCATCTGCACGTCGAGACTGCGATAGGTCAGCGAACGCAGCGACTGGAAAGCGAGGTTGCCCCAGACGCCGAGATCCTTCTTGGTCAGCTCGCCCAGATAGGCGATCGACCCGCCACCCTCGCGCGCGGTCAACCGCCCACCCGCGATCCGGCCGCCCTGCTCGTCAAAGATCATCGGCAGCACGCCGTCAAACGTGCCGGTAGCGTTGAGGTTTGAGAAATCGAACTGCTGCAGGAACTTGCCCGCATCCATGCCGTCGACGCGAAACGTCATCCGCCGTGCGGCCTCTGCGCCGAAATCCAGAACGGTCGGGTCAAGGGTCAGCGTGCCGCCCGCGAACGGCCAGCGCGCCGTCTGGACCTGCACCTTTAGATCGGGAAGCAGCCGGTAGATGATGCGCCCGTCGGTGACGGCGATGCCGGGATTGATCGAAGCGACGGTCGCGACCTGATCGGGGGCGCTCACCAGCCCGAGCAGGTCGGTGAAGCGGATCGTCCCCGCAAGCCCCGTCACCGGGCCGAACGCGGCGGCGAGGTTCATCGCATCGGTCGAAAAGGTGCCGGTGCTGTCGACCCCGCGCGGTGTCCAGCGAATCTCCCCCTGCCCGCGCATCGTGCCCGAGACGTCGGCGATCACCCCGAAGGTCAGTCGCGTCAGTAGCTCGGGCTGGAAACCCTTGGCAAAGGTTAGGCCGGGCACCGCCAGCGTCGCCGCACCGCTGCCCTGCGACAGGCGGTGATCGATCGTCACCTTCGCGACCGGGGTGTTGGTGGTCGGCTCGATCAGATCGCCGGTCGCGCGGATCGCGTCGCCGTCGAGCGCAAAGGCGATGTCGCGCGCGGCCATCGGCTGAAAACGCGGCGTTGCGGCAGTGTCAGCGACCCGCAACGCGCCATGCAGCGTCAGCCGTCGGCCATCGAACCGCCAGTTTCCCTCGCCGGCGCTCATCAACAGCGGTACCGTGCCGATCTGCCCGCCGCCACCCGCGAACGTGCCTTGCGCTCCGCTGCCCACGACCCGACCTGCGAGGCGGGTCGCCGCGATCCGGGTGGTGCCGATCGTCGTCGCGACATCGGTCAGCACGAAGCCGCGCTCGGCCAGCGCCAGCATCGCCCCGGCGGTTTCGAGCCGGAACGCCGATCCGCCAAGCGTCCCGTCGAGCCGGGTCGCGCCGAGCCGCGCCCCGCCGCTCACCCCGCCAGACCTGACCGCGACCAGCGCCGCGCCGATGGGGCACAGTCGCAACGCGGCGCGATCGAGCCTCAGGCTGGAGACCGCCAGCCGCTCGAACCCGATCGGTGTGCAGTCGCGGTTGACGGTCAATTGCCCGCGCCGATCCCATAGTGCGGCGATCGGCACGCGCAGCCGCTCGACCCGTCCGCCCGCCAGCGGGCCGCTGAGCGTCGCCTCGGTCGTGATGCGCGTCGGGCCCTGCCCGCCGGTCGTGAAGCGCACCGGCGTCAGCGACAGCGCCGCACCATCGCGCGCATAAGGCGCGATCTGCGCCGACCCACTGATCGCCGCGCCCGGTGCCGGTTGTGCGATTCGCATCGTCGCGCTGGGCAGCCCGCCGCCGCCCAGCGTCAGCCGTCCGGCAAGCTGCACGCCATCCGGGTGTCCGACCGTTACCGCACCATCGTCGAGCGCCGCGTGCGCCCCCGTCGCGGCGGTGACGCGACCGCGCTCGATCGTCAGCAGCGTGCGGTCGCCGGTCGTCAGCGCCAGTTCGGCGACGACCTGCATGTCGCGACTCGCGCGCGCCGCGTCGCGCGCCGCACCCGCCACCAGCGGCGCGACCGGCAGCCCCGCCGCGACGGCGCCAAGGGTCGCCATCGCGCGCTGCCGCGCGGCGGCCAGTGCGACATGCTGCGCGGTGAGCCGCCCCGCCAGCGTCGCGCGCCCGTTCGACAGTCGCCACTGACCGTGCCAGTCGGTCGCGCCACTGCTCGCCGTCACTGTCTGCACACCATCGACCATCGCGGTCCCAACCCCGGAGGTGCGGGCAGCGTCGCCGCGGAAGCGCGTTGCGAGATTAACGTTGCGAAGCGTCGCCGCCGGGCTCCGGACCCGCGCCGCCGTCACCTGCGCCCGCCCGAACCAGCGGTCTAAGTGCGGCGACAGCCCGAGATCGAGATCCCCCGCCATCGCCTGTGCCACCACGCCTTTGCACGCGATGGTGGACGCTCTTGCCGGTCCGGCGACGCGTGGGGCGGTTGCGGTCACGCGCAGCGCCATGTCGGTCTGAAGCCCACCGATCCGGCAGCCTGCCACCGTCAGGAGCGGCGCCGTCGCAGCGAGCCGCCCGCGAAAGCCGTCGTTGAGCCGTCCGCGCCCGCTCAGCCGTAACGCAGCAGTTCCATAAGGCGTGTCGAGCGCAATCCGTGCATCGGCGACATCGACGTCGAGCGCGGGAAGCGTCAGCGGTCCGCCGGAGGACGGCGGCAACAACCGGTCGATCGTCCCCAACGAGAGCTTGCCATCGCGCAGCCGCGCAGCGACGCGGACGTGCCCGGCGCGCGTCGCGATCAGCTTTGGCCCCGACAGCGTCAGATCGGTCTGCGTCTCGATCCAGTCTGCGACCAGATCGGGGTGCGCCGGATCGCCGATCACGACATCGGTCAGCCTTTGGCGGCCCAGCCCCAGATCGGCGATATGGTAGCGCGCGGGCACGCCCTTGGCTGCCAGTTCCTTGTCGATCACCCGCGTCGCAATCGGTACGCGCGACAGCCACAACCCGCCGCCCGCCGCGAGCGCCACGACCGATACCGCCATCGCCATGCGCCGGCCTGCGTCGCTCACGCGCGCCCTGTCGGTTGCTGGCCTGCTTCGGTCATCGTCTCGCTGTCATAGGGCAGCATGCGCGAGCCGCGCAATTGCGCGGTGGGGCGAACCGACCTAGTCCGGCGCGCATGGCCGACAACGAGACGCGCACGATGGATGCGAAGGGACACCGCGCCCGGCTGCGCGCGCGCCTGCTCGCCGACCCCGACGGGCTGCTCGACCATGAATTGCTCGAATATCTGCTCGCGCTCGCGATCCCCCGACAAGATACCAAGCCGCTCGCCAAGGCGTTGCTGCGTGAGTTCGGGGGTTTGCCGGGCGTGTTCGCGGCCGATGCCGCGGCGCTGGCGCGCGTTCCCGGGATGGGTGAGACCAGCGCCGCGGCGGTCCGCGTCGCTCACGCCACCGCAATCCGGCTGGTCCGCACCCGCACGCGCGAAGCGCCGGTGTTGGCGAACTGGCAGGCGCTGTCCGATTATCTTCATGCCGATATGGCGCATGACATGGTCGAACGGTTCCGCGTTCTGCATCTGAATACGCGCAACATGCTCGTGCGTGACGAGATAATGGCGCGCGGAACGATCGACGAAGCGGCGGTGCACGTGCGCGAGGTCATCAAGCGCGCGCTCGATTTCGGGTCGGCGGCGTTGATCCTCGTCCACAATCATCCGTCGGGCGATCCGTCGCCGAGCCGCGCCGACATCGACATCACCCGCGCGATCGTCGCGGCGGGCAAGCCGCTGAATATCGCGGTCCACGATCATCTGATCGTCGGGCTCAACGGGCAGGTCAGCCTGCGTGCCAAGGGGCTGATCTGACGATCAGGGCAGCAGGAACGTGCCCTCGATCACGGTGATGCAAGTACCGCTGAGCACCACCCGCGCACCGTCGAGGCGACAACCGAGGCGTCCGCCACGTGCGCTGGCCTGATATGCCGAAAAGCTGTCTCGCCCCAAGCGCACCGCCCAATACGGCACGATCACCGCGTGGGCGCCGCCGGTGACGGGATCCTCGGGAATGCCGAAGGCGGGGGTGAACGCCCGGCTGACGATATCGCTGGTATCGCCGGGAGCGGTGACGATCACGAGCAGCCGTCCTTGTGCGGCAAGCGCCGCCTGATCGGGCGAGCAGGCGCGCACCGCCGCCTCGTCGGCCAGCACAGCGACGGCATAGCCGCCGTCGTGCCACAGGGTCTCGACCGCATCGACACGCAACGAGGCGACGATCGCGGGCATGTCGCGTGGCGCAGGTGCAAGGGCCGGCAGCGACAGCGCGTAGCCAGCGCCGTCGCGCGTCACTTCCAGCACCCCCGACTGCCGCGTGCGGAATCGCACCGCATCGCGGTCGGGATCGGAGGCGAGCACGACATGCCCGGCGGCAAGCGTCGCATGGCCGCACAGCGCGATCTCCGCCGCCGGCGTGAACCAACGCAGTTCATAGTCGGCCGCGCCGCCGGCATCGGAGACCAGAAAAGCGGTTTCCGACAGATTGTTCTCCTGCGCGATTCGCAGCAGCGTCGCGTCGTCGAGCCATGACGGCAGCGGCATCACCGCCGCCGGATTGCCACCGAACGCCTGCGCCGCGAAGGCATCGACCTGCGTGAACGGGATGCGCATCGCGGCGGCTCTTACAGGCGCTTCGAGAACCAGTGTGGCGTCACGTCCGCCTCGACCAGCGGATTGTCGGTATCGATATGACCTTCGGGATCGAGGTGGATCAGCGTCTCGACGCGCGGGAAGGTTTCGCGCAGCGCGCATTCCACTCGCTCTACAATGTCATGCGCGTCGCGCACCGAGAGACTGGCGTCGACCTCCATGTGAAATTGCGCGAAGTCGTGGCTGCCGGCACGGCGCGTGCGGAAGTCGTGGATGCCGCGGATGCCCGGCTGGCGCGCGGCGACCTCGACGAAGGCGGCGCGCTGCGCCTCGGGCCATTCCTTGTCCATCAGCATGTCGATCGCCTGGCTCGACGCCTGGAACGCACCCCATGCCAGCCACGCGGCGATCGCGATCCCGAACACCGGGTCGGCGCCCGAGATACCGACATACTGGTCGAGCACCAGCGCCGCGATCACCGCGACGTTGAGCAGCATATCCGACTGATAATGGACGTTATCGGCCATGATCGCGATCGAGCCGGTCTGGCGGATGATGCTGCGCTGATAGGCGAGCAGCGCGAACGTGGCGACGATCGCCGCTATCGAAACGCCGATCCCCAGCCCGGCATCCTCGTTGGCGACCGGATCGGAAAAGCGCCGGATCGCCTGCACCGCGATCCCGATCGCCGACGCCGTGATGAGCACGACCTGGAACAGCGCGGCCAGTGCCTCCGCCTTGCCATGCCCGAAGCGGTGATCGTGGTCGGCAGGCTCGGCGGCGAGCTTCACACCATATAGCGTCACGAGGCTGGCGAGCAGGTCGAGTCCGGTATCGGCAAGGCTGCCTAGCATCGCGATCGATCCGGTATGCCACGCGGCATAGCCCTTTACGATCAGCAGGGTGCAGGCCATCGCCACGCTCGCCAGCGCGGCGCGCATCGCGAGCGGAATGATGCGGCGGCGTTCGTCGCGGGTCATGGGAACAGCAGTCCTTCAGTCCATCCGCCCTGTCCGTCCGGCGTGAAGATGCGTCGTTCGTGCAGCCGGTGCGCGCGGTCGTGCCAGAATTCGAAATGATCGGGCGTGACGCGGTAGCCGCCCCAATGTGGCGGTCGCGGCACGTCATGCCCGTCAAAGCGCGCCTTCATTTCTTCAAAACGCGCCTCGAACGTCGCGCGCTCGTCGAGCGGTCGCGATTGCTCCGATGCCCAGGCGCCAAGTTGCGAATCACGCCCGCGGCTGGCGAAATAGGCGTCGCTTTCCGCATCGCTGGCGAGGCTGATCGCGCCTTCGATGCGGATCTGCCGACGCAGGGACTTCCAGTGGAAGAGCAACGCCGCCTGTGCATTGGCCGCCAGATCGCCCGCCTTCCGGCTGCCGCGGTTGGTGTAGAAGACGAAGCCGTCCGGCCCATGCCCCTTCAGCAGCACCATCCGCACTGACGGTCGCCCGTGCGCATCCGCGGTGGCCAGCGCCATCGCGTTGGAGTCGTTCAGCTCACTCTCGCGCGCCTCGGCGAACCAGCGGTCGAACAGGGAAAAAGGATCGTCGGCCATGCCGGCGCTCTTACCGCCATCGGATCGAAAGGTCATCATTGTCGTCGGCACCGCCTAGACACAGATCAACCGGCGGAACCGTGTCCCCGCCCGGCGATTGAATCGCTCTCGCAACGAGGGTCTTAATCGATGGCGGCGCGCGCATATTGGCAGGGGCAGATCCGGTTGGCGCTGGTGTCGATCCCGGTCGAAATCTACTCCGCCACCAAGTCCGGTGCGCAGGTCGCCTTCCACCAGATCCACGAACCCAGCGGGCAGCGGATCAAATATGAAAAGGTCGCGCCCGGCGTCGGCCCGGTGGACACCGACGAGATCATGAAGGGCTTCGAGATCGAGAAGGGCGAGTATGTCCTGCTCGAACAGGACGAGATTGACGCGGTCAAGCTCGAGTCGAAGAAGACGCTGGAGCTGACGCAGTTCGTCGATGCGCATGAGATCGACGTGCTTTATTACGAGAAGCCCTATTTCGTCGTCCCTGCCGACGATCTCGCCGAGGAGGCGTTCATCGTGCTGCGCGAGGCGCTGCGCCGGACCAAGAAGGTCGGACTCGGGCAGCTCGCGATGCGCGGGCGCGAATATGTCGTCAGCCTCAAGCCGTGCGGACGCGGGATGATTCTGGAAACCTTGCGCTATGCCGACGAGGTGCACCGCGCGCAGGGATATTTCCGAGACATTCCCGACGACAAGCCCGACGCCGAACTGCTCGACCTCGCCGAGGCACTGATCGAGAAGAAGGCCGCCGCGTTCGATCCCGCCGAATTTCACGACCGCTATGTCGACGCGCTGAAGGCTCTGATCGAGCGCAAGCGCAAGGCAAAGGGCCGCAAGATCATCGAGGACAAGGGTGACGAGGGCACGCGCTCGGGCTCGAACGTCGTCGATCTGATGGCCGCGCTCAAGAAGTCGATGGAAGGAAAGGACAAACCTGCGGAAAAGAAGGCACCGGCACGCAAGCCGACGGCGAAAAAGCGTGCTTGAGGGCGACGCCGGACGGAGGGTCGCGTGACAACCGATCCGCTCGCCTCCTATAATGCCAAGCGCGATTTCGCGAAGACCGCAGAGCCCGCCGGGACGCTCGCGCCGGGCAAGGGCAATGGTTTTATCGTCCAAAAACATGACGCTACCCGGCTGCATTGGGACTTCCGGCTGGAGGTTGATGGCGTCCTGAAAAGCTGGGCGGTGACGCGCGGGCCGAGCCTCGACCCGAACGAGAAGCGTCTGGCGGTGCGGACCGAGGATCATCCGCTTTCTTATCAGACGTTTGAGGGGACGATTCCGGCGGGGGAATATGGCGGCGGGACGGTGATGTTGTGGGACCGCGGCACGTGGTCGCCGGTCAAGGGCAAGAGCGCCGCCGATATCGACAAGGGGCACCTCCACTTCATCCTCGACGGCGAGCGGATGAAGGGCGAGTGGCTGCTGATCCGGCTGCGACCGCGCGGCAAAGAAAAGCGCGAAAACTGGCTGTTACGCAAGATCGAGGATGCCGAGGCCGGCGGCACCGACACGCTGGTGGAGACCGCGCTGACCAGCGTTTCGACCGGGCGGACGATGCAGGAGATCGCCGAGGGGAAGAAACAAAAGCCCGCAAAAAGGCGCAAGGCAGGCAAGCCGCCCGCCTATGAGCCGCCGCAGCTTTGTACGCTCGTGGATCACGTTCCGACCGGCGCGGAGTGGATACATGAGGTAAAATACGACGGCTATCGCGCGTTGGTCGCGGTCGGGGGCGGCAAGGCGAAGGTTTTTACGCGCAGCGGTCTCGACTGGAGCGACAAGTTCCCCGGCATCGCCGAAGCCGCCGCCGCGCTCCCGGCGACGACCGCGCTGATCGATGGCGAGATCGTCGCGTTCAAGGATGGCCGGCCCGATTTCTCGACGTTGAAGGATGCGATCGGCGCGGGCGGCGCGATGACGCTGTTCGCGTTCGACCTGCTTGAGGTCGACGGCGAGGATCTGCGCGACCGGCCCAATGTCGCGCGCAAGGAGCGGCTCCGCACGCTGGTCGGAGACGGCGAGGAGCGGCTGCGTTTTTCCGAACATATCGTCGGGTCCGGCGAGCAATTGTTCGAGACGATGTGCCGGGAGGGCTATGAAGGGGTTGTGTCCAAGCGCGCCGACGCGCCGTATCGCGGGCGGCGCACGTCGGCGTGGCTGAAGATCAAGTGCATCCGGCGGCAGGAGTTCGTGATCGTCGGCTGGCTGCCCTCCACCAAGTCGCGCGGGCTGCGGTCACTGCTGCTCGGGGTGCATGACGGCGACACGCTGCGTTATGCCGGCAAGGTCGGTACCGGCTTCGATGCGGCGACGATGGACGATCTGCGGACGCGGCTCGACAAACTCTCACGCAAGACCCCGACGGTCGATGCGCCGCGAGTCGCGGTCAAAGGCGCGCATTGGGTGAAGCCGGCGCTGGTCGCGGAGGTCGCCTTTGCGGAAACCACGCCGGATGGCGTGTTGCGCCATTCCAGCTTCATCGGGCTGCGCGGCGACAAGCCGGCGGCGGAAGTCGTCGTCGAAACGCCCGCCCCCACACCCAAGGTCGAGTCGCGAATCAAGGTCACCAATCGCGACCGCGTGATCTTCCCGGAGGGAAAGATCACCAAGGGGCAGTTGGCGGACTATTACGCCGCGGTCGCCGGGATCATGCTGCCATGGGCGGGGCATCGACCGATCAGCCTGGTGCGCTGCCCGCAAGGCCGCGCGCGGCAATGCTTTTTCCAGAAGCATGACGCCGGATCGTTCGGCGACACCGTGCATCAGGTGCCGATCCGCGAGAAGGACGGCAGCACCGAAAACTACCTGTATGTCGACGACGCCGACGGGCTGGTCGCGTGCGTGCAGATGGGGACGATCGAATTTCATGGCTGGGGATCGCGCGTCGACGCGCTCGAACGCCCCGATCGGATGGTGTTCGACCTCGACCCCGACGAGGGACTGGGGTTCGAGGAAACGAAGAGCGCCGCGGCGCACCTCGAGGAGCAGCTCGCCGAACTGGGGCTGGTCAGCTTCCCGCTGTTATCGGGGGGCAAGGGCGTGCATGTCGTCGTGCCGCTGACCCCCAAGGCGGAATGGCCGGCGGTGCGCGACTTCGCCGAGCGGTTCGCGCGGGCCCTCGCCCATGCCGACCCGGAGCGGTTCGTGGCGGTGATGAGCAAGGCGAAGCGCAAGGGACGGATCTTCATCGACTATCTGCGCAACCAGCGTGGCGCGACCGCGATCATGCCCTATGCGGCGCGGGCACGCGCCGGTGCGCCGGTGGCGGCGCCGGTGTCGTGGACCGAGCTGCGCGATCTCGACAGCGCCGGGCACTGGCACGTCGGCGATGCCGAGACACTGATCGCCCGCGCCAACGCGCGATCGCTCAAGGGCTGGGGCGTGGCGGAGCAGATATTGCCGGACCTTTGAGCGGATCGGTCGATTCCGATTGCGTCAGCCAATCCCGGCACTAGGGTCGCCGCCAGTTGGCTGAAGGAGGAACCGCTGGCCACGCAGCCCCTCTTCGACCCCGGCACCCTCGCCCGCCGCCGCTTCGACGATTACGCAGGCACCTCGTCCGACACGATGCGCGCCGGTCCCGCCGCGCCGTGGCTGGCCGTGCTGGAGGAATTGTCCGCGGTGGCGGGCGACGATCTCGGCCATGCGCGCGAGCGGGTGCAGCGGCACGCGATCGATATCGGCACCGGTTTCCGCATCATCGGCGAGGATAGCGAGCGGCCGTGGCCGGTCAGCCCGATGCCGTTGCTGATCGAGGCGCAGGAATGGGCGCTGATCGAGCGCGGGATCGTCCAGCGCGCCGATCTGTTCGAAACCATCCTCGCCGATCTCTATGGCCCGTCGACGCTGGCGGAGCGCGGCTATTTCCCCGCGACGCTCGTTACCGGCAGCCCGTTCTTCCTGCGGCCTTTGGTCGGGCTTGCGCCGCCGGGTGGGCACCATCTGCATTTCGTCGCGATCGATCTGGGGCGCAGTCCGTCGGGCGAGTGGCGCGTGCTCGCCGACCATCTGCGCGCGCCGACCGGTGCGGGCTATGCGCTGGAGAACCGGCTCGCGGTCAGCCGCACGCTCGGCGGGTTGCAGGCGCGGCTCAACGTCCGCCGTCATGCGCCGTTCTTCGCGGCGTTCCGCGAGGGGCTCGCGGCGGCGTGCCGGCGCAGCGATCCGCGGATCGGGCTGCTGACACCGGGGCGCTACAATCCGAGCTATCCCGAACAGGCGCATCTGGCGCGCTATCTGGGGCTGTTGCTGGTCGAGGGCGACGATCTCGCCGCGCTGGAGGATCGGCTCTACGTCCGCACGATCGCGGGGCTGAAACGCGTCGATGCGCTGTGGCGGCGGCTCGATCCACGGTTGCTCGATCCGCTGGCGTTCGATTCGCACTCGCGGATCGGCGTGCCGGGGCTGATCGACGTGTGGGCGCAGGGCAATGTCGTGCTCGCCAATGCGCCGGGGGCGGGTGTGCTGGAGAGCCCGGCGTTCGGGGCGTTCCTGCCGCAGCTCAGCACGCGGTTGACCGGCGCGGACCTGATCCTGCCCAATATCGCGACCTGGTGGTGCGGGCAGCCGCGCGAGACGGCGCATGTCGCGGGCGAGTTCGGGTCGATGCTGCTGTCGCCGGCGTTCGGGGCGCGGACGTTGGGGCTGCCCGGCGATGCGCCGGTCGCGGGCGCGGATCTGACGCCGGAGCAGCGCGCCGCCTTCCTCGACGACCTGACGCGGCGGCCGCAGGATTATGTCGGGCAGGAGATCGTCCGGCTTTCGACGATGCCGGTGATCATCGAAGACCGGCTGGAGCCGCGCCCGTTCACGTTGCGGGTGTTCGCGGCGCGCGATGCGCACGGCAACTGGCAGGTGTTGCCGGGCGGGTTCGCGCGGATCGGCGAGCATCCCGATCCGCGCGCGGCGGTGCTGGGCGAAGGCACGTGGTCGGCCGACGTCTGCGTGCACGGGGCGGAGCCGGTGTCGCCGGTGTCGTTGCTGCCCGCACCGGATTCGCTGCACATCCGGCGCAATCCGGGCACGCTGCCGAGCCGCGTCGCGGACAATTTCTTCTGGCTCGGGCGCTATCTGGAGCGCGGCGAGGCCTTGCTGGCGGCGATCCGCGTGATGCTGGGCCATTCGATCGACGCCGATACCGGCGCGGCACCCGACGAGGCGACGATCGCCAAGCTGGTCGCCGAGATCGTTGACAGCGGCGCGGCCCCTGCCCCGGCCAGCTTCCGGCGCGCCGACCTGATCGCGTTCGCGCGGACGGCGATGGAGGCGCGCGACGGCTGGCAGTCGGTGGCGGCGATCAACACCCATGCGCAGCGGATCGCGGGCGGGTCGCGCGACCGGCTGTCGGTCGACATGGTGCGGTTGCTCGATGCACCCTTCCCGACGCATCGCGGGATGCTCGACCGCGCCGGATCGCTTCAGCGCCGCTATGCCGCGATTGCCGGTCTGTCGGCGGAGCATATGGGGCGGACCGCGGCGTGGCGGTTCCACGATCTGGGGCGGCGGATCGAGCGCGCGCGCGCCATCACGCGCGCGGCGCGGATCTTCGGAATGACGGGCGCGTCGGCGGGCGACCTGTCGACCCTGCTCGACCTCGCCGACAGCCAGATCAGCTATCGCCAGCGCTATCTGACCGGGATCGCGCGCGTGCCGGTGGTCGACCTGACCGTGCTCGATCCCGGCAATCCGCGCGCGCTGGCGTTCCAGGTCGAGCGGATTCGCGAGCATCTCGCCGCGCTGCCGGTGCTCGACGACGACGGCATGGCCGAGCCGCAGCAGATCGAGGCGACCGAGCTGCATGCGTTGGTCGCTCCGGCGCAGGCGGCGCTGCTTGATCCCGAGACGCTGTCGGAAATCGAGCACCGGCTGTTCCGGCTCTCGGAGGCGATCGCGCGGCGGTATTTCCTGCAGGGCGCGGAGCCGTTGCGGGCGAGCGGGTTGACGCTGGCGTGATCGGCAAAATGATCGTTCGGGGCCTGACCGATGCGCTATGACATCCGCCACATCACCCGCTTCGACTATGGCAATGCGGTCAAGTTCGCGCGCTGCAATTTGCGGCTGAAGCCGATCGACTGGCCGGGGCAGAAGCTGGAGGACTATGCGCTGCACGTCGCGCCGTCCGGGCGGACCACCGCGGCCTATGCCGAGGCGGGGCTGGCGCATGTCACGCGGCTGGTGGTCGACGAGCGCGTGCGGCGGCTGACGATCGAGAGTGTCGCGCGGATCACCGTCGACCGGCTGGTGCCGGTGCCCGACGCCAGCGATCTTTCCATCGCCGAGGTCTGTGCGCTCGCCCGCGCGTCGGGCGACGTGTCGGCGGCGGGGCCGGCGGCGTATCTGTTCCCCTCGCCGCTGATCCCGCTCGACCGCGCGATCGCCGATTACTGCGCGCCGGATCTTTCGCCCGATCGCAACGTGATGGAGGCCGGGATCGCGCTGGCGCGGCGCATCCAGCGCGACTTCGCGTTCGATCCGACCGCGACCTTGGTCGACACGCCGCCGCACGAGGCGTTCGCCAAGCGCAGCGGGGTCTGTCAGGATTTCGCACAGATCATGCTGACGGGGCTGCGCGCCGCCGGGCTGCCGGCCGCTTATGCCTCGGGCTATATCCGCACCATCCCGCCGCCCGGTCAGGAGCGGCTGGTCGGCGCCGATGCGACGCACGCCTGGGTGCTGATCTGGTGCGGACCGGTGCGCGGCTGGGTGGGGGTCGATCCGACCAACGGCATCTGGATGGCGGGCGACCATATCGTCGTCGCGATCGGGCGCGACTATGCCGAGATCGCGCCGGTCGACGGCGTGGTGCTGGGATCGGGCGCGCAGGCGATGGAGGTCAGCGTCGACGTCGCACCGATCGGGGAGCCTGCGTAACGATTGCGCTTCGCGCGACGCTGCCCCACATAGGCGAGTAACACACCAACCGGGGACGACATGGCCGATCCATATGCGACGCTGGGCGTGGCGCGCGGCGCCAGCGAGGCGGAGATCAAGAAAGCGTATCGCAAGCTCGCCAAGGAGCTGCATCCCGACCGCAACCGCGACAATCCCAAGGCGGCGGAGAAGTTCGGGCAGGTCACCAGCGCCTATGACCTGTTGACCGACAAGGA
The DNA here is from genome assembly GCF_044901155.1 of Sphingomonas sp. NPDC079357. NCBI lineage: Bacteria > Pseudomonadati > Pseudomonadota > Alphaproteobacteria > Sphingomonadales > Sphingomonadaceae > Sphingomonas > Sphingomonas sp. NPDC079357. Next base: position 80,537 of record NZ_JBJDOM010000009.1, on the reverse strand, counting down.
CAAGCGCGCGCGGTTCGACCGTGGCGAGATCGACGGCGACGGCAATCCGGCCGCGCCGTTCGGGTTCGGCGCGGGCGGGCGCGGGCAGGCCGGGAATGGCGGGTTCCGGCCCGAGGGCTTCGACATGAGCGGGATGGGCGGCGCTGCCGGCGGCCCGGACATGAGCGACATTTTCGAGGGGCTGTTCGGCGGCGGGCGTGCGCGCGCCGGCGGTGGCGCGGGCGGCGGGTTCGCGAGCGGGTTCGGCCGGCGGCAGCCGCCGCCCAGGGGCGGGAATGTCGCCTATTCGCTGCGCGTGCCGTTCACCGATGCCGCGACGCTCGCGCCGCAGCGCGTGACGCTGGCGAGCGGCAGCACGATCGACCTGAAGCTGCCCGCCGGGGTCGACAGCGGCACGCAGATGCGGCTCGCCGGCAAGGGCGACGACGGCCCCGGCGGCGCGGGCGACGCGATCGTGACGATCGAGGTCCAGCCGCACCGCTACTTCACGCGCGACGGCGACGACGTGCGGCTCGATCTGCCGATCACGCTGAAGGAAGCGGTCGAGGGCGGCAAGGTGAAGTGCCCGACGGTCGACAAACCGGTGATGATCACGGTGCCCGTTGGGGCAACATCCGGCAAGACTTTGCGCCTGAAGGGAAAAGGCTTTCACCGGAAAGGCGGCGAGCGTGGCGACCAGCTGGTGACGCTGATCGTCGACGTGCCGGCCGACGATGCGGCGCTGAAGGCGTTCGTGGCCGGCTGGGACGGCGGCGGGAACCCGCGCGCGGCGATGGGCGTCTGAGGATGCGTGACCGACGCCCCCCTTTCGCTGACGCCTGAGGATCGCGCGCGCCATCACGGCGCGGCACGGCGCCGGCTCGACCGACAGCTCGCCCATCTCCGCCCCGGCGCCTTTGCGTGGGAGGTGTTCAAGCGCGCGATGATCGGCGTGTGGACCGACGGGTTCATCCACGCCGGCAACCTCGCCTATCTCGCGCTGATGACGGTGTTCCCGTTCTTCATCGTCGCCGCGGCGGTGGCCTCACTGTTCGGACAGAGCAGCGAGGTGCAACACGGGCTGGCGAGCTTCCTGTCGGTGCTGCCGCGCGACGTGGCGGAGGTGTTGCGGACGCCGATCGCGAATGTCCTGCAGGCGCGGACCGGGCCGTTGCTGTGGTTCGGTGCGCTCGTCGGGCTGTGGACGGTCGGCAGCTTCGCCGAGACGATCCGCGACATCTTCCGCAAGGCGTATGGCACGCGCTCGTCGCAGTCGCTGTGGCGCGCGCGGCTCGGCTTGAGCATCGCGATCATCGCCTCCGTGGTGATCGCGCTGCTCGCCTTTCTGGTGCAGGGTATCCTGACCGCCGCCGAGCAGTTCATCTATCGCCTGCTGCCGGTCGCGCAGCATGTCGCGGAGTGGCTCAACATCGCGCGTCTGGTGCCGGCGGCGATCATGTTCGGCGCGCTGTACATGCTGTTCTATTCGGTGACGCCGGGCAAATATCGCCGCAGCGACGCGCGCAAATGGCCGGGCGCGCTGTTCACGACCTTGTGGTGGGTGAGCATGACCGCGGGTCTGCCGTGGGCGCTGTCGCAGCTCGGCGGCTATGACCTGACGTACGGCAGCCTGGCGGGTGTGGTGGTGATGCTGTTGTTCTTCTATCTGATCGGGCTGGGACTGGTGTTCGGCGCGCATCTCAACGCGGCACTGGCGGAGCCGCCCGAACCGGTTGTAGAGGGGGCCGGACAGGGTGAATCATAATGCAGGTACACGCGTGAACGGATTGATGGCGGGCAAGCGCGGGCTCATCATGGGGCTGGCCAACGACAAGTCGCTGGCCTGGGGTATTGCCAAGAAGCTGAGCGAGGCCGGCGCGGAGCTTGCTTTCTCCTATCAGGGCGCGGCGATGGAGAAGCGCGTGCGCCCGCTCGCCGAGCAACTGGGCGTCGCGCGGCTGTTCGATTGCGACGTCGCGGACATGGACGCGCTCGACGCGACCTTCGCGGCGCTGGCGGAGGAATGGCCGACGATCGACTTCGTCGTCCATGCGATCGGCTTTTCGGACAAGTCGCAGCTGCGCGGCCGCTATTACGACACCACGCTCGACAATTTCCTGATGACCATGAACATCTCGGCCTATTCGCTGGTCGCGGTGGCGCAGCGCGCGCGGCGGATGATGCCCGAGGGCGGCTCGATCCTGACGCTGACCTATTACGGCGCGGAGAAGGTCATCCCGCATTACAACGTGATGGGCGTGGCGAAGGCGGCGCTGGAGACGAGCGTCAAATATCTGGCGGTCGACCTCGGCCCCGACAATATCCGTATCAATGCGATCTCGGCCGGGCCGATCCAGACGCTGGCGGCGCGCGGGATCGGTGACTTCAACTATATCCTCAAATGGAACGAGCTGAACGCGCCGCTGCGCCGCACCGTGACGATCGAGGATGTCGGCGGCGCGGGGCTCTACATGCTCTCCGATCTGGCCAGCGGCGTGACCGGTGAGATCCACCATGTCGACGCGGGTTACAACGTGATCGGGATGAAAGCCGAGGACGCGCCAGACATCGCGCTGGCGTAAGGACGGCGGTGACGATCGCGATCCGTCCGGCGGCGGGCGGCGACGTCGCCGCGATCGACGCGCTGCTGCGCGCGGTCTTCCCGCGCGCCGATGAGGCCGACCTGGTCCGGCAGCTGTGCGTCAACGGCGATATGGTGCTGATGATGGTCGCCGCGGACGAGGAAAGCGGCGCGCTGGTCGGCGCGGTGGCGTTCAGCCGGATGGCGGTCGATGTCGGCGGCAAGGCGATTGCCGCGGTCGCGCTCGCACCGGTCGCGGTGACGGAGGGCTATCGGCGGCAAGGGGTCGCCGAGGCGCTGATCCACGCCGGGATCGAGCGCATCGAGGCGGCGCAGGTCGTCCTCTGTTTCGTGCTCGGCGAACCGGGCTTCTATGAACGTTTCGGCTTCCATGCCGATTTCGCAAAGAACTTCGACTCGCCTTATGCGGGCGAGCATCTGATGGCCGTGCCCGTGCAGGGCGGGTTGATGCCGTGCGGGGAGCGTGGCGCGGCGACGCACGCGGCGGCGTTCGCGCGGCTGGGCTAAGCGGGGCGCGCAAAAAGCTTTGCCCCAATTACCATACGTTAAGTACCAATTCTTACAAGCTAGCGGATGGATCACCGTTACGACCGGCTGTTACTCGTAGCACAGGCCAGCGCCGGCGTCGCCGCGCTCGCGGTCATGAGCCTGTATCCGCCGGCCGAAGGGCGCATCTTGCTGGTTCCAATGGTCGATCGCGACGTCAATGCCACGGCACGCGTGGCGCTGTCAGCAGGCGCGACCCTGCTCGGCGCGGGACCGCTGCGCGGCTCGCTGGTGGTCGTCGGCAGCCGTGCCCGGCTGGCGGCGCAGCGCCGGCCATGGCGAATGCTGATGCTGGCCGCGCCGCCCGCCGGGTGCGGCTCTCCCTCCAGACAGGCGGCTGTCGCATGACCGGCCAGCTCGATCCGCTCGACCGGATGCGCATGTTCGGCGTCAGGGGCTGGGCCTGGGCCGGCTGGATCGTGCTCGCCGGGCTGTGCATGGGCGACGTGCTGATCGGCGGGGGAAAGCTGCCGGTCGTGCTGGCGGTCGGGTTGCTGGCCAATATCGGACCGACCGCAATGATGGTGCTCGGACGTCATGACGCGGCAGCGCGCGTGACGATGGGGGTGCTGGCCTCGGTCCTGCCGGCGCTGCTCGTCTTCCTCCTGCAGGGGCGCGAGTGGCAGATGGACGCGCACATGTATTTCTTCGTGGCGATGGCGGCGTTGCTGGTGCTTGCCGACTGGCGGCCGATCCTGCTGGCCACGGGGCTGACCGCGGTGCATCACCTGCTCCTCGAATGGTTCGCGCCGGACTGGGTGTTCGATGGCAGCGGCGATCTGGCGCGGGTGCTGTTCCATGTCGTCGCGGTCGGTTTGCAGTTCGGTGCGCTGACGGTAGTGACGTTGATGCTGGAGCGGCTGTTCGCCGCGCAGGAGCGCAGCCTGCGCCGCGCACGCGAGTTGACCGCGATCGCCGAGGACGGCCGCAAGGCCACCGAAAGCGCGCTCAACATGGCGCGGCTCGCCGAAGAGCGCGCAGCGCGCGAGCGGCAGTCGCGCGAGGATCAGGCTGCCCGCGCGGCGCTGGAACGGCGCGGCGAACTGATCATGCTGGCGGGCGAGTTCGAACGCTCGGTCACGTCGATCGTCGGCGGGATCGCGCAGGCGAGCGAGCAGCTGGAACAGGCCGCCATCCAGCTTGAGGGCGGCACGGCGACCGCCCGGGGCGACGCGCAATCGACCGCGATGCGCGCGACCGAGGCGGCGGCGGACATCGCGCAGGTCGCGACGTCAGTCCGCGACCTGTCGCAATCGGTGCAGACGATCGCGGTCGCCGCCGAACGGCAAACGCAGCTGACCGACGGGGTCAGCACCGCAGCGCAGCGCAGCGTGCAGACCGCCGCGATGCTGGAGGAGCAGGCGGTGCAGATCGAGGGCTTCCTCGCCGACATCCGCCGGATCGCGGCGCAGACCAATCTGCTGGCGCTCAACGCGACGATCGAGGCGTCTCGCGCGGGCGATGCGGGACGCGGCTTCGCCGTGGTGGCGGGCGAGGTGAAGGCGCTTTCCGCCGACACGACGCGCGCGAGCGACCGGATCGGGGTGCTCATCGCCGGGATACGGGAGGGTGTGGCGGATACCGGCAACAAGCTGCGGAACGTGACGCAGGCGATCGCCGAAGTGTCGTGCGCGGCACGCGGCATCGCGGTGGCGGTGGTCGAACAGCGGAACAGCGCGCTGGAGGTCGACGGCGGCGCGACGCGCGCGGCGGACATGGCCGAGGCGATCGGCGGCGGGATCGGCGCGCTGGTCGAGACGGTCGGCAAGGCCTCGACACTGTCGGCAACGGTGCGCAACAGCGCGAGCGCGCTGGCGACGAGTGCGCGCGATCTGCACGGATCGACCAACCGGTTCGTGGCATTCCTGACGTGCGAGCGCGCGGCGGCGGGGTAGCGGGCCTGTCCCTGGGTCGTCCGTAACGCTCAGCCAGTTAATGCTGAGCCTGTCGACGCACGTGCCGCAAACGCATCGTCCGCGGCCCCCCCTTCGACTGCCTGCCACGGCAGGCGCTCAGGACAGGCTTCGACACGCTCAGAGCGAACGGGGGAGAGAGTTCGACATGCTCATTTCCTGCACCGCTTCCAATGCGATACCCGCCAGATTCTGCGTGCGTTTGATGTAACGGATGCGCAGCCGCCCGGCGGGGCGCGGGAGCGACTGGAAACGCTCATAATGATCGCAATACGCCGGCGGGCAGCGGATCGCGCCGTGCGCCTGTGCGATCACTGCCGCGGCATCGCCGAGCAGCACCGCTTCGGGTAGTGCCAGATCGATGGCGAGCGTCAGCGCGGCGATCAGCGCCAGCCACTCGGCTTCCATGCTGCTGCCCTCGCCGAGATCGCGGCGCATGTACGTCCGCCCGCCCGCGACCAGCGCATATTCCATCCCGGCGGGCGAGTAGCCGCCGTCGAAGAAGATCTTCATGCGCGGCGCCACGCCCCCGGTGCGAGGTCGCCGAGCGACCAGTCGCCGACCCGCCAGCGGATCAGCCGCAGCGTCGGGTGGCCGATCGCCGCGGTCATGCGGCGGACCTGCCGGTTGCGCCCCTCGCGAATCGTCAGCGCGATCCATGCGTCGGGGATGCTCGCGCGGTAGCGGATCGGCGGCGTGCGCGGCCACACGGCGGGTGCGTCGAGCGGTTCGACCTCGGCGGGACGGGTCATGCCGTCCTTGAGCAGCACGCCCGTGCGCAGCGCCGCCAGCGCGGCATCGTCGGGAACGCCCTCGACCTGAACCCAGTAGGTCTTGGGCAGCTTGAACTTCGGGTCCGCAATGCGCGACTGGAGGCGACCGTCGTCGGTGAGCAGCAACAGCCCCTCGCTGTCGCGGTCGAGCCGCCCGGCGGGATAGACGCCGGGGACGTCGATATAGTCCGACAGCGTCGCGCGGGTCGTCGGGGAGCCGCGATCGGTGAACTGGCTCAGCACGTCATAGGGTTTGTTGAACAGGATCAGCGTCATGCGCGCGCGATCTGCTGCGCCACCGCCTCCGCCACGCGGATGCCGTCGACCGCCGCCGACAAGATGCCGCCGGCATAGCCCGCCCCCTCGCCCGCCGGGTAGAGGCCGCGGGTGTTGAGGCTCTGCATGTCCTCGCCGCGCGTGAAGCGGACGGGCGAGGAGGTGCGCGTCTCGACCCCGGTCATCACGACGTCGGGATGGTCGTAGCCCTTGATCTGGCGACCGAACACCGGGATCGCCTCGCGCATCGCCGCGATCGCGAAATCCGGCAGGCATTCGGAGAGGTCGGTCGGCGTGACGCCGGGCTTGTACGACGGCACGACGCTGCCGAGCGTGGTCGAGGCGCGGCCGGCGAGGAAATCGCCGACGCGTTGCGCGGGGGCATGATAGTTCGAGCCGCCCGCGACATAGGCGTCCGCCTCGATCCGCCGCTGCAAGGCGAGTCCGGCGAGCGGGTCGCCGGGATAGTCGCGCTCCGGGTCGATCGCGACGACGAAGCCGGAATTGGCGTTGCGCTCGTTGCGCGAATATTGGCTCATGCCGTTGGTGGCGACGCGGCCTTCCTCGCTGGTTGCGGCGACGACGGTGCCGCCGGGGCACATGCAGAAGCTGTAGACCGTCCGCCCGTTCGAGCAGTGGTGCGAGATGTGATATTCGGCCGCGCCGAGCACCGGATGGCCGGCATCGGGCCCGAAACGCGCGCGGTCGATCCATGATTGCGGATGCTCGATGCGGACGCCGATCGAGAAGGGCTTGGCCTCGGCATGGACGCCGGCCTCGACCAGCATCGCGAACGTGTCGCGCGCGCTGTGGCCGATCGCCATCACGACATGCTCGGCCTCCAGATAGCCGCCGTCGTGGAGATGCAGGCCGCGGATGCGGCGCTCCCCGCCCTGCTCCGCGACGTCGAAGCCGGTGACGCGGGTCGAGAATCGATATTCGCCGCCGAGTTCCTCGATCGTCGCGCGCATGCTCTCGACCATCGTCACCAGCCGGAAGGTGCCGATATGCGGATGCGCTTCGGTGAGGATGTCCTCGGGCGCGCCGGCCTTGACGAATTCGGTCAGCACCTTGCGGTTGAGGTGGCGCGGGTCCTTGATGCGGCTGTAGAGCTTGCCGTCCGAGAAGGTCCCTGCCCCGCCCTCGCCGTATTGCACGTTAGATTCGGGGTTGAGGACGCTGCGTCGCCACAGCCCCCAGGTGTCCTCGGTCCGCTCGCGGACCACCTTGCCGCGCTCGAGGATGATCGGGCGGTAGCCGGCCTGCGCGAGGATCAGCGCGGCGAACAATCCGCATGGGCCCGCGCCGATCACCACCGGGCGGGGAGCGCCCTCTTTCGCCGGTTCGGGCGCGCGGTAGCGGGTGTCGGGGGTGAGCGAGACGTCGCGGTCGCGGCGGTTGCGCGCGAGCACGGTGCCCTCGTTCTTCACCGCGACGTCGATCGTGTAGACGAGCTGGATGCGGCCATGCTCGCGCGCATCGGCGCCGCGCCGCGCCACCGTGAAGCGGATCAGGTCGCGCGGGGTGATGCGCAGCCGCTTGACGATGGCGGCGGGCAGCGCCTCGTCGGCATGGTGGAGCGGCAGTTTCAGGTCGGTGATGCGGATCATGAGGGCGGGGCTTTAGCGGGGTTCGCAGGGCGAGGCGAATGTTGCGAATGTTGAGACGATAGCGGGGGTGTGAGGACGGTTGAAAGCGGGTCGAATTGCTCTTCTATCCGGTAACGGGTGACGTAGGACAGGTCGTTACACACGGCGTCACCCCGGCGGAGGCCGGGGTCCATGTCGCCGCAAGAGCCGCCGCTTCGGCTTTTACGGCACGCCTGGATCCCGGCCTGCGCCGGGATGACGAAGGAAGAGGAGGCAATCCTCCTAGCGCCACCCCAGCGCGGGCGCGATGTGGTGGAGGATGTTCTCCAGCACGTGCGCGTTGTAATCGACGCCGAGCTGGTTGGGGACGGTGAGCAGCAGCGTGTCGGCCTCGGCTATGCCCTCGTCGGCGCGGAGCTGTTCGATCAGCCGCTCGGGCTCGGCGGCGTAGGAACGGCCGAACACCGCGCGCATGTTGTCGATCACACCGATCTGGTCGCCGCCACCGTCGCGTCCGAAATAGGCGCGGTCGCGGTCGTCGGTCAGCGCGAAGATCGAGCGCGACACCGAGACGCGCGGGGTGCGGGTGTGGCCCGCCGCCGTCCACGCTTCACGATAGGCGCGGATCTGTCTGGCCTGTTGGACGTGGAACGGCTCGCCGCTTTCGTCGGCCTTCAGCGTCGAGCTTTGCAGGTTCATCCCCATCTGCGCCGCCCAGACGGCGGTGGCGTTCGACGCCGACCCCCACCAGACGCGGTCGCGCAGACCGGCGGCGTGCGGTTCGAGGCGGAGCAGCCCGGGCGGGTTGGGGAACATCGGTTGCGGGTTGGGCTTGGCAAAACCCTCGCCCTGCAACAGCCGCAGGAACAATTCGCCGTGGCGACGGCCCATGTCGGCGTCGCTCTCCCCGGCGGCGGGGGCGTAGCCGAAATAGCGCCAGCCCTCGATCACCTGCTCGGGCGAGCCGCGGCTGATCCCGAGTTGCAGCCGGCCACCCGCGATCAGGTCCGCCGCGCCCGCATTCTCGGTCATGTAGAAGGGGTTTTCGTAGCGCATGTCGATGACGCCGGTGCCGATCTCGATCGACCGCGTGCGCGCGCCGACGGCGGCGAGCAGCGGGAACGGCGAGGCGAGCTGCTGCGCGAAATGGTGGACGCGATAATAGGCACCGTCCGCGCCGAGTTCCTCCGCCGCGACCGCGAGGTCGATCGACTGGAGGAGAACGTCGCTGGCCGAGCGGGTGGCGGAGCCGTGCGCGTTCGACCAGTGGCCGAAGGAGAGGAAGCCGATTTTTTTCACATCATTATCCTTTTTCCGTTCGCCCTGAGGAAAGGCCGAGCCTGTCGAAGCCTTGTCTCGAAGGGCCCGTGCGGGGCGGTGCTTCGAGACGCCATCTCGACTTCGCTCGATGGCTCCTCAGCACGAACGGAGTTGGAGGAGGTCCGCACAACGGGGTTGACGTTACGCCGCCACCTTCTCGTCGAAGCTGCGGCGGGCTTGCTCGACGTGCGGCATGTTCTCGATCGTCCAGCGGTACAATGCCTTGAACGGCTGGTGCAGCGAGTGGCCGAGCGGCGTGATCGCGTACTCGACCGCGACCGGCGACGCAGGGATCACGCGGCGCGAGACCATGCCGTTGCGCTCCAGCCGGCGCAGGCATTGCGTCAGCGCCTTTTGCGTCACGCCCTCCAGATGACGGCGGATCGCATTGAAGCGCATCGGACCGGCATCGAGAACGGTCAGCACCATCATCGACCATTTGTCGGCGATCTGGTCGAGCAGCGCGCGGCTTGGGCAATCGACGTGAAAGTGCTGGCAAGTGGTGACGGTTTCCATGAGTATACCTAGGTGATCGCAGGTGCGTTATTGACCTCAGGTTTCCGATATATACCTGAAGGGTCGCAATCACAAGAAAAGGCGCCGTGGATGTCCTCCGCTTCGGTCGATACGTTGTTCCGTCCCTTCTCGCTCGGCTCGCTGGAGCTGCCCAACCGCATCGTCATGGCACCGATGACGCGCACGATGGCGCCGGGCGGCGTGGTCGGCGATGCGAATGCCGCTTATTATCGGCGGCGCGCCGAAGGGGGCGTCGGGCTGATCCTGTCCGAAGGGACGGTGATCGACCGCCCATCGTCGCGCAACCATCCGGGCATTCCCTTCTTCCACGGCGAAGAAGCGCTGGCGGGCTGGAAGGGCGTGATCGACGCGGTGCATGACGCGGGCGGCAAGATGGGGCCGCAGATCTGGCACACCGGCGCGACCAGCGGCCCGCCCGCAGGGGACTGGGCGCCGCCGCAGCCGGTCGAGAGCCCGTCGGGCTTTAACGCGCCGGCGGAAGCGCGCGGTCAGGCGATGAGCGACGAGGATGTCGCCGACACGATCGCCGCCTTCGCGCGCGCGGCGGCCGAGGCGAAGGCGCTCGGCTTCGACACGGTCGAGATCCATGGCGCGCACGGCTATCTGATCGACCAGTTCTTCTGGGGCGGCACCAACCAGCGCAACGACACTTACGGCGGCGCGACGATCCGCGAGCGCTCGCGGTTCGCGGGTGAGGTGGTCAAGGCGGTGCGCGCGGCGGTCGGGCCGGACATGCCGGTGATCCTGCGCGTCAGCCAGTGGAAGCAGCAGGATTATCGCGCGCGGCTCGCCGAGACGCCCGAGGCGATGACCGACTGGCTGTTGCCGCTGGTCGAGGCGGGCGCGAACGTGCTGCATTGCTCGCAGCGGCGCTTCTGGGAGCCCGAGTTCCCCGAGTTGGACGGCGAGCAGGGCCTCAACTTCGCGGGCTGGGCCAAGAAGCTGACCGGCGCGACGACGATCAGCGTCGGCTCGGTCGGGCTGTCGGGCGAGTTCCTCGCGGCATTTGGCGGCGAAGGGTCGACCAGCACCGATCTCGACCGGCTGGTGACGCGGATGGAGCGTGACGAATTCGATCTGATCGCGGTCGGTCGTGCGCTGATCAGCGACCCGGAATGGGTGGCGAAGGTGCGTGCGGGCGACGCGGCGGGGCTGAAGGGCTTCGAGGCGAGCGCGCTGGCCGAGCTGGTGTGATGTAGGGGCTCGTCATCCGTTACTTATCCGGGATCCCATTTCTTCTTGCCTCGGTCGCGAAGAAGAAGCGGGGTCCCGGATCAAGTCCGGGCGAGGCGATAGGAGCTGAAGACGCACCCTTTGCCGTGCCGATGCGTAGGTGAGGTCTGGAGGATCTCATGACCGACAAGCAACCGATGCAGGCCGATGGCGAGGGCACGACGCCGCATGATCCCGACGGCAGCGGCGAAGTGGCGAGCCGGCGCGACAGTAGCGGCGAAAGCCAGGGCGGTGCCTATCCAAACCCGCATAGCGGCAAGGACGGCGGACATTTTCAGGGTGGCCAGAGCGAACGCGGCTATCATGGCGGCAAGCAGGCTGGCGACGAAAAGGATGGGCATCAGCCCAACGCGCCGTCGACGGAATGAGGTGAGCCCACAGGTTCGTCATTGCGGGTATAGCGAAGCAATCCAGGACCGGATCAGGACGCCCCGGATTGCTTCGCTACGATCGCAATGACGACGGGTTTAATAGCCCGGCGGCAGGCGCTGGTCCTGATCGCCATTCGCCGTGCAGGTTTCAGGGTGCTTGCGACATTCCTTGTCGCGCTTTTCCTGTTCCTTGCGCATCTTGCGGACGTATTTCTCGTCGCGCTCCTTCGGGCTGGTCGTCATCAGGTCGGCGGTCTTGCCAACCGCTTTTACCGGCAGCGTCGCGACGTTCCACGCGGTCCGCACGCAGCCGCTGGTCGCCAATAGCACCGCACCTGCCAAGATCACCTTACGCATCATACCGACCTCCCGCCTTTCCGCGCCGCATAGCAACGTAAAGCTGAACGAATCCTTTGAGAATCGTTCGCACGGACCTCCCCCGATCCACTGACGTTCTTGGCGGGTAAGCGAGAGGCGGAACACATGTACTTCACGATCAATGGCCAGTCGCACGAGGCGGAGGTGGATGTCCGCACCTCGCTGCTCGATCTGTGCCGCGAACATCTGGGGCTGACCGGCTCCAAGAAGGGCTGCGACCACGGCCAGTGCGGTGCGTGCACGATGCTGGTCAACGGGCGGCGGATCAATTCCTGCCTGACGCTGGCCGTGATGCATCAGGACGACGAGATCGTGACGATCGAGGGGCTGGGCACGCCCGAGAACCTCCATCCGCTGCAGTCGGCCTTCGTGCGACACGACGGTTATCAGTGCGGCTATTGCACGCCGGGGCAGATCTGCTCGGCGGTCGGAATGCTCGACGAGGTAAAGAAGGGCTGGCCGAGCCATGCCTCCGCCGATCTGGCCAATGCCGAACTCGACAATGCCGAAATCAGCGAGCGGATGAGCGGCAATATCTGCCGGTGCGCCGCCTATCCCAATATCGTCGATGCGATTCGTGAGGTCGCCGACACCAGCGCGAAGGTGGACGCATGAAGACCTTCAATTATACGCGCGCCGACAGTGTCGCCGACGCCGTGCGCGCGGGCGGGCGGTTCATCGCGGGTGGCACCAATCTGCTCGACCTGATGAAATTGCAGGTCGAGACGCCCGACAAATTGGTCGACATCAGCCGGCTCGACCTCAACACGATCGAGGAGCGCGAGGACGGCGGGCTGACGATCGGCGCGCTCGTACCGAACAGCGACCTTGCCGCCGATCCGCGCGTGATCGCCAAGTACGAGGTGCTGAGCCGCGCGCTGCTCGCGGGCGCGTCGGGGCAGTTGCGCAACAAGGCGACGACCGGGGGCAATCTGCTCCAGCGGACGCGCTGCTATTATTTCTATGACACCGCCGCAGGCTGCAACAAGCGCCAGCCGGGTAGCGGGTGCGAGGCGATCGGCGGGTTCAACCGCATCCACGCGATCCTTGGCACCAGCGACCAGTGTATCGCGACGCATCCCGGCGACATGCCGGTGGCGATGCGCGTGCTCGATGCGGTGATCGTCACGCAGAAGGCGGACGGCGACAAGCGTCGCGTGCCGATCGGCGACTTCTACCGGCTGCCCGGCGACACGCCGCACATCGAGAACGTGCTGGAGGCGGGCGAGCTAATCACGCATGTCGAGCTGCCCGCGCCGACGGGCGGGCGGCATCTGTATCGCAAGGTGCGCGACCGCGCGTCCTATGCCTTCGCGCTCTTCTCGGTCGCGGCGGTGGTGACGGTCGAGAATGGCGTCATTGCAAAGGCGTCACTGGCGTTCGGCGGAGTCGCGCACATGCCGTGGCGGAACCCGGCGGTCGAGGCGGCGCTGGTCGGCAAGGCCCCTTCGGAGGACGCCTTCAACGCCGCGGCCGATGCCCTGCTCGACGGCGCGAAGGGCTTCGGCACCAATGATTTCAAGATCCCGCTGGCGCGGCGCACGTTGATCGCCAGCCTGCGCGAGGTGACGCAATGACCCTGATCGGCAAGGTGCTCGGGCGCGAGGATACGCGCAGCCTGACAATGAACGAGCCGCATCCGCACAGCTGGCTCGATGCGGGCACGCAGGGCGTGATCGGCAAGCCGCTCGACCGCGTCGAGGGGCCGTTGAAGGTCTCCGGCAAGGCGACCTATGCCGCCGAATATCCGATCGAGCGGCTGAGCTATGGCGTGCTGGTGCGGGCGCCGTTTGGATCGGGCAAGATCCGCGACGTGGTGGCCGACGAGGCGCGCGCACTGCCCGGCGTGATCGACGTCATCACCGACTACCCCAGCTTCATCCGCAACCCGCAGCAGGGCGGTGTGCAAAAGGCGCCGACGCAGGGGGTTCAGAAGGTCGACTATCACGGCGAGATCGTCGCGATCGTCGTCGCCGAGACTTTCGAGGCGGCGCGCGACGCCGCGGCGCGGGTGCGGGTCGAGCATGATGCGGCGGAGGGCGCCTATGTCTTCGCCGCGCATCGCGATCAGGCGGACCGCCCGCCCGACGACCAGATGCCGGCCCGCAGCGAGGCGGGCGACGTCGACGCCGCGATGGCAGAGGCGGCCTTCACGGTCGACGAAACCTATACGACCCCCAGCCAGAATTCGGCGGCGATGGAGCCGCACGCCTCGATCGCCGAATGGCAGGACGGGACGCTGGTGCTCCACGGCAGCTATCAGATGATCGCGTCCGACCAGATGCAGCTGGCCGCGGCGCTGGGCGTCGCGAAGGACAAGGTGCGGATCGTCTCGCGTTACGTCGGCGGCGGCTTCGGGTCGAAGCTGGGGATCGCGCCGGAGAGCGTCGCGGCGGCGATCGCGGCCAAGCGCCTCGACCGGCCGGTGAAGGTCGCGATGGCGCGCCAGCAGGTGTTCGACGCGACCGTGCGCCGCTCGAACACCGAGCAGCGCATCCGGCTGGCGGCGGACGCGACCGGCAAGCTGACCGGGCTGGCGCACGAGACGCTGGCCAGCAACCTGCCGGGCGAGGACTATTTCGAGCCGGCCGGGATCGGCACGCAATTCGCCTATGCTGCCGAGAACCGGCTGATCGACCACAAATTGGTACGGCTCAACTGGCTGCTCGCCGGGTCGATGCGCGCGCCGGGCGAAGCGGTCGGGATGCTGGCGCTTGAGGCGGCGATGGACGAGCTGGCGTACAAGGTCGGGATCGACCCGATCGAACTGCGCCGCCGTAACGAGCCGGCGACCGACCCGCAGGAGGATATCCCCTTCTCGTCACGCCTGCTGGTGCCGTGTCTCGACAAAGGCGCCGAGCTGTTCGGCTGGGCCGATCGCAAGCCTTCACCGGCGAGCGACCGGCGCGGCGAGTGGCTGCACGGCGTCGGCGTGGCGGCGGCGGTACGGTCGAACATGCTCCAGAAATCGTCGGCGCGCGTCGAGCTGACCAGCGACGGGCGCGCGATCGTCTCGACCGACATGACCGATATCGGCACCGGCACCTATACGATCCTCGCGCAGATCGCGGCGGAGACGCTGGGGCTGCCGCTGGAGAGCGTGACGGTCGAACTCGGCGACGGCGCGGCCCCACCCTCGGCGGGATCGGGCGGTTCGTGGGGCGCGGGCTCGTCCGGCTCGTCGGTGTATCTGGCGTGCGACGGGCTGCGCGAGAAGCTGGCCAAGGCGATGGGCGTCGAGGTCGACGCGATGACGCTGAAGGACGGGCGCGCGATCGCCGAGAACCGGGCGGTGGCGATCGCCGAGCTGGTCGGCGAGGGCATGGCCGTCACCGGGAGCATCGCGCCGGGCAAGCAGGAGAAGCTGCACCGCCAGGCGAGCTATGGCGCGCATTTCGCCGAGGTGAAGGTGAACGTGACGACCGGCGAGGTGCGCGTCGAGCGGATGCTGGGCGTCTTCTCGGCGGGGCGCATCCTGAACGAGAAGACCGCGCGCTCGCAATGCCTTGGCGGAATGACGTTCGGGATCGGCGCCGCGCTGACCGAGGAGCTGGTCCACGACCCGCGCAACGGCAAGGTGGTGAACCGCGATCTCGGCGAATATCATGTGCCGGTGAACGCGGACATTCCGCAAATCGAGGTCGCCTTCCTCGACGAACGCGATATTCATGCGAACCCGATCCACGCCAAGGGGATCGGCGAGTTGGGCATCTCGGGCGCGGGCGCGGCAATCGCGAATGCGATCTACCACGCGACCGGCGTACGGGTGCGCGACTATCCGATCACCTGCGACAAGTTGCTGGCGGAGCTGCCGGCGGTCTAATTCGTCATCGCGAGCGAAGCGAAGCAATCCAGGGCGTCTCGCGATCACTGGATTGCTTCGCTACGCTCACAGTGACGGACTCACCCGAAAGAACCTCATGGCCGATAATGATTCCGTCCTCGCCGCCGCGGCCGTCTGGAAGGGCGAGCCGCTGGCGCTTGCCACGGTCGTCTCGACCTGGGGCTCGGCACCGCGGCCGCGTGGGAGCCATATGCTCGTCCACGCCGACGGACGGTTCGAGGGCTCGGTCTCGGGCGGGTGCGTCGAGGGCGATATCCTCGACACCGCCGCGCAGGTGATCGCGGGCGCGCCGTTCACGGTGAAGACTTATGGCGTCGCCGACGACAGTGCGTGGCAGGTCGGCTTGCCGTGCGGCGGCGAAATTTCAGTGATGGTCCAGCCGGTCAGCGCGGAGGGCTTCGACCCCGAATTGTTCGACCGTATCGCCGCGGCGCGCGCGGCTGGCGAGTCGCTGACCGTCACCACCGACCTGTCCACCGGGCACGCCGATCTGCGCCCGCAGGAGACGGGCGAGATGTTCGTCAACCGCTACGATCCGCCCCGCCGGCTGCTGATCGTCGGGGCGGTGCAGATCGCGCAAAGCCTCGCTGCGCTGGCGACGACGCTGGGGATAGAGGTGGTGGTGATCGACCCGCGCGGGCGGTTCCTAACCGAGGAGCGCTTTCCGGGCATCACGCTCGACGATCGCTGGCCCGACGAGGCGGTGGCGGCGTGGAAGCCGGGGCGTGCGACCGCGGTCGTGACGCTGAGCCACGACATCAAGATTGACGATCCCGCGCTGATCGCCGCGCTGGCGAGCGACGCAGCCTATGTCGGTGCGCTGGGCAGTCGCCGCAGCCATGCCGCGCGGCGGGAGCGACTGGCGGCGTCGGGCGTTGACCCCAATCAGCTCGACCGCATCGATGGCCCGGTGGGCATCGACATCGGCGCGATCGGCCCGGCGGAAATCGCATTGTCGATCGCCGCCGCGATGGTGGGAGCCTTTCATGATCGCCGTTGAAGACACCGTCCTGATCCTGCTGGCCGCTGGTCGCTCCGACCGGTTCGGCGAGGGGAACAAGCTGGAGCAGCAATTTCTTGCGCGCCCGCTGGGGCTGCATGTCGCGGTCGCGCTGGAGGACATGCCGTTTCGTGAACGGATCGTCGTCGTCGACGGCTGCACGATCGACTATGCCGCTCATCGCTTCACGGTACTGCATAACAACGCCACGGATCGCGACATGGCGTCGTCGGTGCGGATGGGGGTCGATTGTGCGCGGGCGCGTGACGCCAAGGCGGTGATGATCGCGCTCGCCGACATGCCGCGAGTCACCGCGGCGCATATCTACCGGCTGTTTGACGCCGCCGCCGATCTGGATGGCAAGGCCGTGGTCGCGTCAAGCGACGGCACCACCCCACGCCCCCCGGTGCTGTTCGGGTGCGATCGGTTCGATGACGTGCTGGCGATCACCGGCGATCAGGGCGCGCGCGACCTGATCCAGGCGGGCCGGCATGTCGTCGCGAATGCCGCCGAGCTGATCGACGTCGACACGCGCGAGGATCTGGAGCGGCTCCGCGAGCTGGTCCATGCGCCGGAGGCATTGATGCGCCCCGACTCGCACCTGCTGCGGGCCGGATCGAGCGAGGAGCGCCGCGCGGCGTTCGACGGGACGCTGTAAAGTCTGTTCACCGAAGCAGACTAGGTGGAGCAGGCCGTAGCGAGCCGCACCGCCGTCATTCGTGTCGAAGTGCGTCGATCGGGTTGAGCGCCGCGGCCCGACGCGCCGGGAAATAGCCGAAGACGACGCCGATCACCGCCGAGATCGCGAAGGCGACCATGTTGATCTGCGGATCGAACGTCCATGGCACGTCGAGCAGCGGCGTCAGCCCGGCGATCACCGCCTGCGCGATCACCAGCCCGATCAGCCCGCCGAGACACGACAAGACCACCGCCTCGACGAGGAATTGCAGCAGCACCTCGTTGGCGACCGCGCCGATCGCGAGCCGGATGCCGATCTCGCGCGTGCGTTCGGTGACGCTGACCAGCATGATGTTCATGATTCCTATCCCGCCGACCACCAGACTGATCGCCGCCACCGCCGCGACGATCCGCGTCAGCGCGGTGGTGGTGCCGGTCAGCGTGTCGCTGATCTGCTTGGTATCGAAGATGTTGAAATTGTCTTCGCGCCCGTCGGTGATCGTGCGGCGTTCGCGCAGCAGATCGGTGATCGCGGACTGCACCCCGGCGGTCTGGTAGCGCTGGTCGACGCCGACCAGCATCAGCCGGATGTCGCGACTCCCGGTGAAGCGGCGCTGGACCGCCTTGATCGGCATGATGACGACATCGTCCTGATCGCCGCCGAACCCGGCCTGCCCGCGCGTGCTGAGCGTGCCGATCACGTCGCAGCTGACATCGCCGAGCCGGAAGCGCTCGCCGACCGCCTCGCCGCCGCGGAACAGGTTCTGGCGGACGGTATTGCCGATGATGCACACCGCCTTGCCGGCCTGTTCCTCGGGCGTCGTCCAGTAGCGCCCGCTGGCGAGCGGCCATGGCTGGACCTGGAAATAGGCGGCGGTGGTGCCATTGATCGTCGTCGACCAGTTGGCGCCTTCGTAGATCGCGGTCGCGCTGGCCTGCGCCTGCGGGGCGACCGCAGTGACGCCGGCGATCTGCGTTGCGATCGCGGTCACGTCCTCGGGGGTGAAGTCGGGCGGGCGCGGGCCGCCGCCGCCGCGGCCGAAGCCCTGCCCGGGGCGGATCTGGAGGATGTTGGTGCCGAGCGCGGCGATCTGCGACTGGACCGCGGCGGTGGTCGCCTTGCCGAGCGTCACCATCGTCACCACCGCGCCGACGCCGATGACGATCCCGAGGATCGTCAGGAACGAGCGCAGGATGTGGCGGCGGATCGAGCGCAGCGCGAGGAGGAGCGTGGTGCCGAACATGTTACTTCCCTCTCCCCTGGACAGGGGAGAGGATAGCGCAGCTTGCGAGCTTGCTCGCTAGCGAAGCTTGGTGAGGGGTCGAGCGCGCCTCGGGCGCGCGCGGCGCTGCACGCCGCTGACCCCTCACCCAACTGCGACTAGGCGGCATAGCCGCCAAGTCCCCGCAACCCTCTCCCCTTTCAGGGGCGAGGGATGTGAAAACCTTCACGACACCTTCTCCCCCTGCGCGTGCTGAGCCTCGATCCGCTCGACCAGCCCGTCCTTGAAGTGGACGACGGTGCGCGCGAAGGCGGCCATGTCGGGTTCGTGGGTGACCATCAGCACGGTGATCCCGCTCTCGCGATTGAGGTCGGTGAGCAATTCCATGATCTCGATCGAGCGCTCCGAATCGAGGTTGCCGGTCGGCTCGTCGGCGAGCAGCACGTCGGGGCGGGTGACGATCGCGCGCGCGATCGCGACGCGCTGCTGCTGGCCGCCCGACAGTTCGGCGGGGGTGTGATCCCACCAGCGGTCGAGCCCGACCTTCTCCAGCGCCGCCATCGCAGTCGCGCGCCGCGCGCGCTTCTCGTCGCCGCGGTAGAGCAAGGGCAGCTCGACATTTTCGAGCGCGGTGGTGCGGCTCAGCAGGTTGAAGCCCTGAAACACGAAGCCCAGATAGCGGCGGCGCAGCAGTGCGCGCTCGTCACGGTCGAGCGTCTCGACGTGATGCCCGCGGAACAGGAACGTGCCCGCCGAGGGTACGTCGAGGCAGCCGAGGATGTTCATCGTCGTCGACTTGCCCGACCCCGACGGCCCCATCACCGCGACGAAATCGCCGGAAGCGATGTCGAGGTCGACGCCCTTGAGCGCCTGAAATTGCGTCGCGCCCTGACCATAGACCTTGGTCACGTTGCGCAACGCGATCAGGGGCGCGGCCTCACTGGCCACGCGACCGGCCGCCCTTCGTCGCGCCGCCCGCCGCGCCCGCGCTCTCGCCCGCCGCGAGTTGCCCGGTGATGACCTGCTGCCCCGGCTGGAGCGCGCCGGCGGTCACTTCGGTCAGCGTGCCGTTGGTGTCGCCGGTCGTCACCTGCACCGGCTGCGGCGTGCCGTCCGCGCCCTTGACGTAGACGGTCTGGGTCGCGCCGCGCCCGAGCGTCGCGCTGCGTTGCGCGGCGTTGCGGCGTGGCGGCCCGGCGAGGATCGTGCCGGTGATCCCGCCGCGCTTGCCACCAGCCGCGCTCGGCTTGAACCGGAAGGCGGCGTTGGGGACGAGCAGCACGTTCTGGCGATCGGCGGTGACGATGTCGGCGGTCGCGGTCATGCCGGGGCGCAGCTGCAACGTCGGGTTGGCGACGGTCAGGTCGGCGGCATAGGACACCACCTGCCCGCTCGTGCTGGTGCTGCTTGTGCTGCTCGACGACGACGCGGTCGCGTTGCTGACGGTCAGGTTCGAGCCGAGGTCGACGCGGGTGATCGCCGCCGGGAAGGTCTTGCCGGGGAAAGCGTCGACGGTGAAGGTGGCCTTCTGCCCGACCTGCACCTCGCCGACATCGGCCTCATCGATCGCGACCTCCAGCTTCATGCGCGTCAGGTCCTCGGCGATGACGAACAGGGTCGGGGTGTTGAACGACGCCGCGACGGTCTGGCCCGGATCGACCTGTCGCGCCAGCACCACGCCGTTGACCGGCGAGCGGATGATCGCGCGCGCGCGCTGCGTCTGCTGCTGCGACAATTGCGCGCGCGCGGCGGTGACGTTCGCCTCGGCGACGTTGAGCGCAGCGCGGGCGCGTTGCGCATCCGCCTGCCCGGTCTGAAGCTCGGTCTTCGACGGAACGCGGCCCTTCGACAGCCGGTAGACCTCGTTGAGCCGCGCGAGCTGTGCCTGCGACTCGGCCAGCGTCGCGCGCGCCTGCGCGACCTGCGCCTCGTTGGCGGCGAGCGTCGCCTTGGCGGCGTTGATCTGGTCGTCGATCTGCTCGGGGTCGATCAGCGCCAGCGGCTGCCCGGCGGTGACGCGGTCGTTGACGTCGACCACCACCTTGGTGACCAGCCCCGACAGCTGCGAGCCGACCGTGACCTGATTGGTTGGCGCCAGCTTGCCGGTCGCCGAAACCGAGACGGTCAGCCGCCCGCGCGTCACCGGCGTGGTGGCGTAATCGACCTTGTCGGGATCGCCGAACACGCAGCGCGACAGCAACAGCCCGACCAGCACGACGGCGGCGAGCACCAGCACCCATTTGCCCCAGCGCCGCCACGCCGGCTGCGGCTTCACACCGAGGAAATCGTCGAGATTGGGATCGGCCATCAGGGATTCCCGTTGGTGGGGGCGGGCGTCGGGGCGGGTTGGGCGAGCGTCGGCGCGGGGGCGACGCGCGGCGGGGCAGTCGGCACGGTCGTGCTGTCCCACCCGCCGCCAAGCGCCGCGAAGAGCTGGACCAGCGCGGTCGCCTCGTCGGCGCGCGCCTGTGCCGCGCTGTTGCGGGTGGTGAGCAGCGTCGCTTCCTGCTGGCTGAGCGTCGTGAAATCGCTCAATCCGCTGCGATATTGTTCGCGCGACAGCAAGGCGGCGTTGCCGGCGGCGTCATAGGCGACGGCCAGTTCGCGCTCGCGGCGATCGGCGGTGTCGAGCGCGACGACGGCATTCTCGACATCCTCCAGCGCGGTCAGCACAATGC
The DNA here is from genome assembly GCF_044901155.1 of Sphingomonas sp. NPDC079357. Lineage (NCBI taxonomy): Bacteria > Pseudomonadati > Pseudomonadota > Alphaproteobacteria > Sphingomonadales > Sphingomonadaceae > Sphingomonas > Sphingomonas sp. NPDC079357. The sequence continues at coordinate 59,597 of NZ_JBJDOM010000009.1, read as the reverse complement.
CCTTGTAGGCGGCGAGCGCGGCATCGGCGGCAGCCTCCTGCCCGCGCACCTGACTGCGTAGCCGGCCACCGTTGAAGATCGCCTGCGTCAGCCCCGCGAACAGCCCGCCCGTCACGGTGTCGAGCAGCGAGCCGACGCTGTTGGCGCGGGCGTTGATGTTCCCACTGAAGGCGAAATTGGGATAGAGCGCCGCCTGTGCGACGCCGATCTGCGCGGTGGCGGCGGCGAGCGCGCGCTCGGCGGCGCGCACGTCGGGGCGCTGGCGGAGCACGTCGGCGGGGATGCCGATCCCGGCGGGCGGCGTGCCGGTCGGGATTGCGCGCACCGTGGCGAGCAACGGCTTGAGCGCGCCGGGCGCCTGTGCGGTCAGCACGCCGAGCCGCGAGACCGCGGCGTTATATTGCTGTTCGAGCGTCGGAATCGTCGCGGCGGTCTGCGCGCGCTGTTGCCGCGCCTGTTCCTGATCGAGCGACGAGACGAGCCCGGCCTGGAGGCGGAAGCCCGCGATCTCGAGATTGTCTTCCTGCAACGCGAGGCTGGCGCGGGCATTGGCGAGCTGCTGCTGGTATAGCCGCGCGAGGATATAGTTGCGCGCGGTCTCCTGCTGGACGGTCAGCAACGCGGCGGCATAATCGAAGCCCGATGCCTCATATTGCGCGCGGCTCGCCTCAATCGTGCGACGTACCTCGCCGAACAGCCCGAGCTGGTAGGAAGCGCTGCCGCCGAGCGAGAAATTGTTCGCCCCGCCCCCGCCGCCGATGTTCTGGACGGTGCCGTCGGGCAGCGTGATCGTCTGGCCACCGCCGCGCAGCGTCTCCGACCGGCTGTAGCCAGTGTTGCCGCTGAGCGTCGGCAGCAGATTGGCGCGGCTCTGCACCAGCGCCTCGCGCGCCTGCCGCAGCCGGGCGACCGCCTGCGCGGCATCGGTGTTCGCGGCGGACGCCTGCTCGACCAATTGCCCGAGCACGGGATCGTCGAACCGTTGCCACCAGCGTGTCAGATCCTCGGGCGTCGGTGCGGCGCGCACCGAATAGCCGGCGGGCACCGCCAGCTCGGCGGCGGCGGGCGGACGATAATCGGGGCCGACGGTGCAGCCGGCCATCGCCAGCGCCATCGTCGTGCAGAGAAGAACGCGCCTCATGTCGTCGTGCATGACGCAGCCATAAGGCGCGCGTCCAGCGCTAATATGTCGCGATATGTCGCGGCCGCATCATTCCAGCTCGAGAATGACCTGATCGACCGCGAGACTGTCGCCGGCCTGCGCCTGCACCGAGGCGACCGTGCCGGATTTCTCGGCGCGCAGGATGTTCTCCATCTTCATCGCCTCGACCACCGCCAGCGCCTGCCCTTCCTCGACGCGGTCGCCCGCCGCGACGTCGAGCCGCACGAGCAGGCCCGGCATCGGCGCGATCAGGAACTTCGACAGGTCCGGTGGGACCTTCTCGATCAGATGTGCGGCATAAGGCGCGACATGCGCGGGCAGCACACGGACCTTGTGGCGTGCGCCGCGCGCGGTGAGCGTGAAGCCGTCGCGCCCCTTGGCGATCGCGACGGTCAGCGGGTCGTCGCCGTCAACCTGTGCATTGCGCGCGCCAGGGGTGTAGGCGATCGCGGCGTCGAGCGGCGTGCCGTCGACCGTCACGCGGCCGTCGCGGATCGTGACGGCGTTGTCGTGGCCGTCGACGCGGGCGACCCAGTCGGTGGGCGCGGACAGGACGTGGCCGAGCTGTCCATCGACCAGCCTTGCACGCGTCACCTGTGCATGCGCGGCGACAGCGCCGACTGCGGCGAGCGTCGTCTTGAGCGCAGGGCTTGCGGGCGCGCCGTGGAAGCCGTCGGGATATTCCTCGGCGATGAAGCCGGTGGTGATCTCGCCCGAGCGGAAGCGCGGATGCTGCATCAGCGCCGACAGGAAGTGCAGGTTCGTCCCCGGCCCTTCGATCGTGAAGGCGTCGAGCGCGGCGACCTGCGCGTCGATCGCCGCCTCGCGGGTCGGCGCCCACGTCACCAGCTTGGCGATCATCGGGTCGTAGAACATGCTGACCTCACCGCCCTCGGCGACGCCATCGTCGACGCGGATGCGGACAGCGTCCTCTCCGTTGCCACCGTCATTCCCGCGCAGGCGGGACTCCAGACCCGCGGAGGTCTCGGCTCCATCGACGACATGGGTTCCGGATCCCCGCCTGCGCGGGGATGACGGGTCTTCGGTGGTCGCCGGCGGCGCGTAGCGGACCAACCGCCCGATGCTCGGCAGGAAACCGCGATACGGGTCCTCGGCATAGACACGGTTCTCTATTGACCAGCCGTCGAGCCGCACATCCTCCTGCGCAAACGACAATTTCTCGCCGGCAGCGACGCGGATCATCTGTTCGACCAGATCGAGCCCGGTGATCTCCTCGGTCACCGGATGTTCGACCTGCAGCCGGGTGTTCATTTCGAGAAAGTAGAAGCTCTCGCCGGTCTGGTCCGCGCCCGAGACGATCAGTTCGACCGTGCCCGCGCTGTAATAACCGACCGCGCGGGCGAGCGCGACCGCCTGCTCGCCCATCGCCTTGCGCATCGCGGGGGTGACGAACGGCGACGGCGCTTCCTCGACCACCTTCTGGTGGCGGCGCTGGATCGAGCATTCGCGCTCGTTGAGGTAGACGATGTTGCCGTGCTGGTCGCCGAGCAGCTGTATCTCGATATGGCGCGGGCTTTCGATGAACTTTTCGATGAACACGCGGTCATCGCCGAACGACGCCAGTCCTTCCCGCTTGGTCGCCTCAAAACCGTCGCGAACGTCCTGTTCGGACCACGCCAGCCGCATCCCCTTGCCGCCGCCGCCCGCGCTGGCCTTCATCATCACCGGGAAGCCGATCTCGGCGGCGATCCGCACCGCTTCGTCGGTGTCGGCGATCTCGCCCAGATAGCCGGGGACGACATTGACCCCCGCCGCCTTGGCGAGCTTCTTCGATTCGATCTTGTCGCCCATCGCGGCGATCGCATTGGCCGGCGGGCCGACGAAGGCGATCCCGGCCTCGGCGCAGGCGCGCGCGAAGCTCTCGCGCTCGGAGAGGAAGCCGTAGCCGGGATGGATGCAGTCGGCGCCGGTCTCCTTCGCGGCGAGCAGGATCAGCTCGGCCTTGAGGTAACTCTCCGCCGCCGGCGCCGGCCCGAGCCGCACCGCCTCGTCGGCCATCAGGACGTGCGGGCTGCGCGCATCGGCGTCCGAATAGACCGCGACGGTGGCGATGCCCATCTTCTTGGCGGTGCGGAACACCCGGCACGCGATCTCGCCGCGGTTGGCGACCAGGATTTTCTTGAACAACGGCCTCTCCTGTTTTCGTTCTTCGTCGCCCCTGCGCAGGCAGGGCCTATGTCTGTGCCGTCAGTCGCTGCGGTCTGACACGTGCGCGTCGCTCCTGTGTCAGACCGCGCGCTTCACTCGACAGACAAGGGCCCCTGCCTGCGCAGGGGCGACGATGGTTCACTCCGCCGCCTCGCACACCCGCATCGGCTCGGGCGCTTCCATCGGGCGGACGCCGAGCTTCGCGAACAGCGCCGCGTCGGCGCTGTCGCCGCGGTTGCCGGCGGTCAGCAATTTGTCGCCGGTGAAGATCGAGTTCGCGCCCGCCATGAAGCACAAGGCCTGCGTCGCCTCGCCCATGCTCTCGCGCCCGGCCGACAGCCGCACCATGCTGAGCGGCATCGTGATCCGCGCGACCGCGACGGTGCGGACGAACTCGATATCGTCGATCTTGGCGAGCGGCGTGTCGGCGAGCATGTCGCCGAGCACCGTGCCCTTGACCGGCACGAGCGCGTTGACCGGGACGCTTTCAGGGTGGCGCGGCAAGGTGGCGAGCGCGTGGACGAAGCCGACGCGATCGGCGCGGGTCTCGCCCATCCCGACGATCCCGCCGCAGCAGACGTTGATCCCCGCCGAGCGAACGTTCTCGAGCGTGTCGAGCCGCTCGCCGAAGGTGCGCGTGGTGATGACGTCGCCGTAGCGCTCGGGCGAGGTGTCGATATTGTGGTTGTAGTAATCTAGCCCCGCGTCGCCGAGCCGCTGCGCCTGCTCCGGCGTCAGCATCCCCAACGTCATGCAGGTTTCCATCCCCATGCCGCGCACGCCCTCGATCATCTGGATGATCGCGTCCATGTCGCGGTCCTTGGGGTTGCGCCACGCCGCGCCCATGCAGAAACGCTGCGAGCCGGCGTCCTTTGCCTCAGCGGCGCGCTGGAGCACGGCCTGCACGTCCATCAGCTTGGTCGCCTTGACCCCGCTCTCCGCCGCCACCGACTGCGAGCAATAGCCGCAATCCTCCGGGCAGCCGCCGGTCTTGATCGACAGGAGCGTGCAGAGCTGCACCTCCGACGGCGCGTGGTGCGCGCGGTGGACGGTCTGCGCGCGGTACATCAATTCGTCGAACGGCAGGTCGAACAGGTCGGCGATCTCCTCGCGCGTCCAGTCGGTGCGGGTCGTCGTCTCGGTCAGCGTTGCCACATCAGGTCCTTCAATTGCGTGGTGCGCTCCTTGGTCAGCCGCGCCAGACACTGCAAGCGCGCCATCGGCTGTAGCGAGCCGCCGGCGAACTCGCCGCCTTCGATCGTGCACTGTCTGTCGCGGAACGTCAGCCAGGCGCGCTGGCTGGCGAGCGTCGCGGCGGCATAGCCGAAGCCGTCGCGCGCGGTGGCGTCGCGGCGCTTCATCGCGGCATAGGTTCGCGGCCATTGCGCGTTCATCGCCGCGTCGGCGCGCTTGTAGCTGGCGGCGGCCTGCGCGTTCATGTCGGCTTGCGTCTGCGCGGCGGCGGGGGTGGAGAGCATCATTATCGCTGCCGTCACCGCCAACATTGCCGTCCTTCCGGCGAAGGCCGGGGTCCAGTTGAGGGACCTTCCCGCATCTCGCTTGCCGCCCGCAACTGGACCCCAGCCTTCGCCGAGGTGACGGGAGAAGGTAGGGTTACGGCGGAACAACGTCATCATGCGGCTTCTCCTTGCGGGGGCATGTTGTGGCCGAGCAGTCGCAACACTTCCTCCGCCGCGGTGATGAGATTGGTGCCCGGCCCGAAGATCGCCTGCACGCCCGCGTCGAATAGCGCCTGGTAATCCTGCGCGGGGATCACCCCGCCCGCTATCACCTTGATGTCGGCCCGCCCGGCATCGCGCAGATGGCCGATCAGCTCGGGGATCAGCGTTTTGTGCCCCGCCGCGAGGCTCGACGCACCGACGATGTCGACGTCTTTCGCCAGCGCCAGCACCGCGGCCTCCTCCGGCGTCTGGAACAGCGGCCCCGGCACGATCTCGAAGCCGAGATCGCCGAACATGCTGCTGACCAGATTGGCGCCGCGGTCGTGACCGTCCTGCCCCATTTTTGCGACCAGCATCCTGGGTTTGCGGCCGAGCCGGCGCTCGGTCGCGGCGACGCCGTCCTCCAGCCGCAACCAGCGCGCGTCATCGGTATAGGCGCCGCCATAGACGCCCTTCACCGGCGTCGGCTGCGTGCCGTAGCGGCCGAATACATCCTCCATCGCCGAGGAAATCTCGCCGAGCGTGGCACGCGCCCGCGCGCACTCCACCGCGAGCGCGAGCAGATTGGCATCGCCGCGTGCGCCCTCGCGCAGCGCGTCGAGCGCCGCGCGCGCCGCCGCCTCGTCGCGCGCCGCCTTCACCTGCCGGATGCGGCGGACCTGTGCGTCGCGGACCGCCTGATTGTCGATCGCGAGGATCTCGACCGGGTCCTCATTGTCCTTGCGGTATTTGTTGACCCCGACGATCACGTCCTCGCCGCGGTCGACGCGCGCGGCGCGGGCGGCGCTCGCTTCCTCGATCATCGCCTTGGGCCAGCCCGCCGCGACCGCCTTGGCCATCCCGCCCTCGCGCTCGACGCGCTCGATGATCGCCCAGGCGTCGTCGACCAGCCGCTTGGTCAGCGCCTCGACGTAATAGCTGCCACCGAGCGGATCGACGACGTTGGTCATCCCGGTCTCTTCCTGGATCACCAATTGCGTGTTGCGCGCAATCCGCGCCGAGAAGTCGGTCGGCAACGCGATCGCCTCGTCGAGCGCATTGGTGTGGAGCGACTGCGTGCCGCCGAGCATCGCCGCCATCGCCTCGATCGTGGTGCGCATGACGTTGTTGTACGGGTCCTGCTCGGTCAGCGAGACGCCGCTGGTCTGGCAATGGGTGCGCAGCATCTTGCTACGCTCGTCCCTCGCGCCGAGCTGCGTCATGACGCGGTGCCACAGCACGCGTGCGGCGCGCAGCTTGGCGATCTCCATGAAGAAGTTCATGCCGATCGCGAAGAAGAAGCTCAGCCGCCCGGCAAATTTGTCGATGTCGAGCCCGGACGCGACGCCGTATTTCACATATTCCATGCCGTCGGCGATGGTGAAGGCCAATTCCTGCACCTGCGTCGCGCCGGCCTCCTGCATGTGATAGCCGGAGATCGAGATGCTGTTGAACTTCGGCATCTCGGTCGAGGTGTAGGCGAAAATGTCGGAGATGATCCGCATCGACGGTTCGGGCGGGTAGATATAGGTGTTGCGGACCATGAACTCCTTGAGGATGTCGTTCTGGATGGTCCCGTCGAGCAGTTTGCGGTCGACGCCCTGTTCCTCGCCCGCGACGATGAAGAAGGCGAGGATCGGGATCACCGCGCCGTTCATCGTCATGCTGACCGACATCTGATCGAGCGGGATGCCGTCAAACAGGATCTTCATGTCCTCGACCGTGTCGATCGCCACCCCGGCCTTGCCGACATCGCCGGCGACGCGCGGATGGTCGCTGTCGTAGCCGCGATGCGTGGCGAGATCGAACGCGACCGACAGCCCCTTCTGCCCCGCCTTGAGGTTGCGGTGATAGAAAGCGTTCGATTCCTCGGCGGTCGAGAAGCCGGCATATTGGCGGATCGTCCACGGGCGGCCGGCGTACATCGACGCGCGCACCCCGCGCGCGAACGGCGCGAAGCCGGGCAGGCCGGGGTCCCAGCCCTCCACATCCGCGGGCGTGTAGAGCGGCTTGACGTCGATCCCCTCGGGGGTGTGCCACGTCAGGTCGCGGCCCTTCACCTCCTTCGCGACGGCGGCGGCCCAGCTTTCGGTGCCGGTCGGCGCGGGTGTGCCGGTCGTTGCAGCCGCGCCGCTATCTTCGCCGAGGTTGCGCTCGTCGCTCATCTTCAGCGGCCCTCGAACACCGGCGTGCGCTTCTCGCCGAACGCACGCACCGCCTCGGCGAAGTCGCGGGTGTGGCCGGCGCGGGTCTGGTTTTCGCGCTCGACCGCCAGCGACTGGTCGAGGTCGAGCGACAATGCGGCGGCGACCTGCTTGCGGATCATTCCGATCGCGACCGACGGCCCGGCGGCGAGCTTTGCCGCCAGCTTCTGCGTTTCGGCGAGCACCTGTGCGTCGTCGACGACGCGTGTCACCAGCCCGGCGGCGAGTGACTCGTCGGCGGACACGCGCTCGCCGAGCAATGCCATTTCCAACGCCTTCGTGCGTCCCGCCGCCTTGGCGACCAGCCAGGTCGCGCCGGCGTCGGGGACCAGCCCGATGTTGACGAAGGCGAGCAGCACATAGGCCGACCGCGCCATGACGCTGATGTCGCCGAGCAATGCCAGCCCGAGCCCCGCGCCGACCGCCGGGCCGTTGATCGCGGTGAGGAACGGGACGTCGAGCGCGGCGACCTTGCGGACGAACGGATTGTAGCTGGTGTCGAGCGATTCGCCGAGGTCGCGCGGCATCGGCGCACCGCCGTCGCCGACGAGGTCGGCGCCCGAGCAGAACGCGCCGCCGGTGCCGGTCAGCACGATCGCGCGCGCGCCTTGCTCCAGCGCGGCGTCGATCGCGGCGGTCAGCTCGGCGAAGACGCGCGGGGTCAGCGCGTTCATTCGCGTCGGGCGGTCGATCGCGAGCGTCGCGACGCGGTCGGTCAGGCCGAAGGTGATCGTCTCGTACGTCAATGCGCGCCCTCCTGCGGCGTTTCCATCAGTTCGACCAGCACCCCGCCCATGTCGCGCGGGTGGACGAAGACGATCGGCGTGCCATGCGCGCCGATCCGCGGTTCGCCGAGGATCGTCGCGCCCCTTGCGGTGAGGTCGGCGACGGCGGCGTGGATGTCGGGCACCTCGAAACAGACGTGATGCTGCCCGCCGGCCGGATTCTTCCTGAGGAAGCCGGCGATCGGTGACGTGTCGTCACAGGGTTCGATCAGCTCGATCTGCGTGTTGGGCGCGTCGATGAAGCACACCTTCACGCCCTGTGCGGGCAGGTCGAACGGCTCGCCGATCGCCTCGGCGCCGAGCAGCGTGCGGTAGGCTTCGATCGCGCGGGCGATCGACGGCGTGGCGACGCCGACGTGGTTGAGGCGGCCGAGGGTCATGCGCGTGTTCCCGCCATCATCGCTAGCGTAGCGAAGTGGTGACGAGTGGAATCACAGCGGAATATTGTCATGCTTCTTCCACGGGTTCTCCAGCGCCTTGTTGCGCAACTTGCGCAGGCCGAGCGCGATACGGCGGCGGGTGGAGTGGGGCTGGATCACCTCGTCGATGAAGCCCTTGCTCGCCGCGACGAACGGGTTGGCGAAGCGCGCTTCATATTCGGCGGTGCGCTCGGCGATCTCTTCGGGTGTGCGGCCGCGGAAGATGATCTCGACCGCGCCCTTCGCGCCCATCACCGCGATCTCGGCGGTGGGCCATGCATAGTTCAAATCGCCGCGTAAGTGCTTGGAGGCCATCACGTCGTACGCGCCGCCATAGGCCTTGCGGGTGATGACGGTGATCTTGGGCACGGTTGCCTCGGCATAGGCGAACAGCAGTTTCGCGCCGTGCTTGATGATGCCGTTATGCTCCTGTGCGGTGCCGGGGAGGAAGCCCGGAACGTCGACGAAGGTGACGATCGGGATCTCGAACGCGTCGCAGAATCGTACGAACCGGGCGGCTTTTCGACTGGAATTGATGTCGAGCACGCCGGCCAGTACCATCGGCTGGTTCGCGACGAAGCCGACGGTACGCCCTTCGATGCGTCCGAAGCCGCAGATGATGTTGCCGCCGTGCGCGGGCTGGATCTCGAAGAAGTCGCCCTCGTCGACGATCTTCGCGAGCAGCTCGTGCATGTCGTACGGCTGGTTGGCATTGGCGGGGATCAGCGTGTCGAGGCTCGGCTCGGCGCGGTCCCACGGATCGTCGGTCGGGCGCTCGGGGACGCCCTCACGGTTCGAGGACGGCAGGAAGTCGATGAAGTCGCGCGCGGCCAGCAAAGCCTCGATATCGTTGTCGAACGCGACATCGGCGACGCTGGTCTTGGTGGTGTGCGTCACCGCGCCGCCCAGCGCCTCCTGCGTCACGACCTCGTTGGTGACGGTCTTCACCACGTCGGGTCCGGTGACGAACATATAGCTCGAATCCTTCACCATGAAGATGAAGTCGGTCATCGCGGGGGAATAGACCGCCCCGCCCGCGCACGGCCCCATGATGAGGCTGAGCTGCGGCACGACGCCGCTCGCCAGCACGTTGCGCTGGAACACCTCGGCATAGCCGCCGAGCGACGCCACGCCCTCCTGGATGCGCGCGCCACCCGAATCGTTGAGGCCAATCACCGGCGCGCCGACCTTGAGCGCCATGTCCATGATCTTGCAGATCTTCTGCGCATGGCGTTCAGAGAGCGAGCCACCGAAGACGGTGAAGTCCTGCGAGAAGACGAATACCAGCCGGCCGTTGATCGTCCCCGACCCCGTGACGACGCCGTCCCCGGGCACGACCTGGTCCTGCATACCGAAGTCGGTGCAATTGTGCTCGACGAACATATCGAGTTCCTCAAAGCTGCTTTCATCGAGCAGCACGTTGAGGCGTTCGCGCGCGGTCAGCTTGCCCTTGGCGTGCTGCGCGTCGACGCGCTTCTGCCCGCCGCCGGCGCGGGCGGCGGCACGGCGGTTTTCGAGTTCGGCGATCGTCGATGACATTCTTCTCTCCCGGACGCGGGAAGCGTTGTGCCCGGCGGGGCGCGGTGGAGCAAATGTGAAGTTGCGAACTTGCGAAGGCGCACGTTGCAAACGTCCGTCGCTCCTGCGTAGGCAGGGGCCTATGACTGTTTCGTTGGGCGATACGCCTGTCACCGCCAGCGAGGCTTCTGTATCGATGATCTGCGAGCACGGTACAGACATGGGCCCCTGCCTTCGCAGGAGCGACGGCGAGTGAAAGCGCGCCTCTATGCCGGGGCGCAGTTGCGCGCGTTGCGAGTCAACGCGCAGCTCAACCAGCGCGCGATGGCGGCGCGGCTGGGGCTGTCGGTCAGCTATCTCTCGCAGCTCGAAAGCGACGAGCGTCCGCTGACCGCCGCGGTGAGCGCCGCACTGGCGCAGCATTTCCCTGCCGCGCTCGCCGATATCGAAGGTGTGGTACCGGCGCGGCGACTGGTGGCGTTGCGCGAGGCGCTCGCCGACCCTGCCGTCACGCCGCTGCCGCCCGACGAGGTCGCGCAACTGGCGGAGGAGCGTCCGGCGCTAGCCGACCGGCTAATCGCGCTCCACGCCGCCAAGCGCGCCGCCGAGGAACGCGTCGCGCTCGCCGAGGAGGCGCTGACCGCGGGGGTGGGCGCGCGCCTGCCGTGGGAAGCGGTGCGCGACTGGTTCCACGAGGCGGGCAATTACGTCGACTCGCTCGATCGCGCCGCCGAGAACTGGGCGCAGGCGCAGGACGCGATGCCGATCGAGGGCGCGCTGGCCGCGCACGGGGTGACGCTGGCCGCCGAGGCGCGCGAGGATGCGCCGCTGGCGCGCTTCGACGGTCACGTGCTGCACCTCAACGCCGCGCTGCCGCCGGAAAGCCGCCGCTTTCTGATCGCGCATCGCATCGCCGCGCTGGCCTTCGCAACGCCGATTGCGGCGATCGTCGCGGCATCGGGGCTCGCGCAACCGGAGGCACGGCGGCTGCTGGCGATCGGGCTTGCCAATTATGCGGCCGGTGCGTTGCTGATGCCCTATCGGGCGTTTCGCGATGCGGCGCGGGAATTGCGCCACGACATCGACCGGCTGTCGCGGCGGTTCGGCGCCAGCTTCGAACAGGCGTGCCACCGGCTGTCGACGTTGCAGCGCCCGGGCGCGGAGGGCATCCCCTTCTATTTCTGTCGCGTCGACATGGCGGGCAACATCACCAAGCGCCATTCCGCGACCCGGCTGCAATTCGCGCGCTTCGGCGGCGCCTGCCCGCTGTGGCACGTCCATGAAGCGGTCGCGATCCCCGACCGGATCCTGGTGCAACATGCCGAGACACCCGATGGCGTCCGCTATGTCTCGATGGCGAAGGGGCTGGTGAAGCCGTCCGGGCGGTTCGCGCGGGCGCCGCGCCGCTACGCCGTCGCATTGGGATGCGAGGCCGCGCATGCCGCCGACTTCGTGTACGCCGATGCGGTCGACTTGCGTGCGGCGACCCCGATCGGGATCAGTTGCCGGCTGTGCCCGCGATCCGATTGCGACCAGCGCGCCTTTCCGCCAACCGACCGCGCGATCGTAGTGGAGGCGGGGGTGCGCGGGGTCGTTCCGTACCGCGTAGTTTAGGCCCGTTCCGGATCTTAACGCGATGTAAAACCCCTTTGACATAATAGTTGGCCAGATCAATTTTGATTTCGTGAAGGCCGTGGTGATGAAAAATCTTGCGATTGGCCGCAAACTCTTGCTCGCATTTGGAATTCTTGCGCTTTTGCTGGTAGCGATGGCCGGAATGTCACTGTGGACGCAAGCGCGACTCAATCATTCGACCGAGGTGCTGGGGAAGGATCGCCGCGACAAATTGGTGGCGATCGCGACCATCAACACCGCCACGTCCGACTATCGCATTGCCGAGGCGACGGTGATCCTGTCGCTCGAACCCGACAAGATCCGCGACGCCGAGCAGGCGGCGTCGGCACAAATGCAGCTGATCGACAGGAACATGACATACCTGGACGGGGCGCTGGTCGCCCCGGAGGCCCGCGCGTCGTTCGCGAAGTTCCGCCGACTCTGGGCCGCGTTCATCGCCCGCTCCGAAGTGACCCGCCGACTGGGCGCGGCCAATCTCAATGACCAGGCGATGCAAGCGTTTCGCGCCAGTCAGCCGGTTTTCGACCAGGCCAATGCCGAGGCGGCAGCCTCGCAGCGCATCCAGGTCAGGCTGATGGAAACGGAGATGGATGCGGCAAACGATCTCTACACCTTCTCGCGCGCGCTGGCGCTGGCGCTGGTCGCAGCGGCGCTGGTGCTGGCGGGGCTGTTGCTGATCGCGTTGATCCGCGGGATCGCCACCCCGATCAAGGCGATGACCGAGGCGCTCGGCAGGCTGGCGGGGGGCGATCTACACGCGCAGGTCGCCGTCGACGAGCGCGCCGACGAGGTCGGGCAACTCGCCAAGGTGATGGTGCAGTTCCGCGATCAGCTCGCCGCCGCCGAGCGCGCCAAGGAAGAGCAGACCGCGCTGATCGTCGACAATATCGGGCGCGGGCTGAGCGCGCTGGCGCAGGGCGACCTGACGGCGCGGATCGATGCTGAGCTGACCGGGCCGTTCGCCAAGCTGAAGAGCGACTTCAACGGCGCGATGACCGCGGTGTCCGCGGCGATGGCGGCGGTGACGACCAGCGCGACGGGCATCACCAACGGCGCCAACGACATCCGGCAGGCGTCGGACGACCTGTCGCAGCGCACCGAGCAGCAGGCCGCATCGCTGGAGGAAACCGCCGCGGCGATGCACGAGATCACGACGACGGTGAAGGAAACCGCCGAGACCGCGTCGCGCGCCGATGCGGTGGTGGTCGAGACGCGCCGCGATGCCGAGGCGTCGGGTGACGTCGTGCGCCGCGCGGTCGAGGCGATGAACGGCATCGAACGCTCGTCGAGCGAGATCAGCGAGATCATCGCGGTGATCGACGGCATCGCCTTCCAGACCAACCTGCTGGCGCTGAACGCGGGTGTCGAGGCGGCGCGCGCGGGCGACGCGGGCAAGGGCTTTGCGGTGGTTGCCAGCGAAGTGCGCGCGCTGGCGCAGCGTTCCGCAGACGCGGCGAAGGACGTGAAGAGCAAGATCACCGCCTCTACCGAACAGGTCGATCTGGGCGTCGGGCTGGTCGCCGAGGCGGGGGCGGCCTTGCAGCGGATCACCGCGCGGATCGGTGAGATCAGCACCCTGGTCGGCAACATCGCCTCGGCGGCCGATCAGCAGGCGACCGGCTTGCAGCAGGTGAATACCGCCGTGTCGGAGATGGACGGAGTGACGCAGCAGAATGCGGCGATGGTCGAGGAAGCGACCGCCGCGGCGCGCAGTCTGGTCGAGGAAACCGATGTGATGGCGCGCGAAGTCGGGCGCTTCCGGCTGTCGGCCGGCACGACGGGCTATGCCGCACCCGCGGCGTCGCCGGTCCACCAGCTACAGGCGCGCGCGGCGCACGCCGGCGCCCGGATCGCCGCCAGTGCCCGCAGCCGTGGCGCGGCGGCGGTCGCGGTGCAGGACGACTGGTCGGAGTTCTGAAAAAGCCCCTCCCCCTCGGGGGAGGGGTTGGGGTGGGGCCTGACAATGGGCACCGGCTTCGCAGCGCTGCCCCACCCCCGGCCCCTCCCCTGAAGGGAAGGGGTGAAGAGAAGACTAGCGGAACTGTCTACTTCCGCTCCCACGCCTTCGTGCCGCCGATCCACGTCTCCAGCACTTTCGTCTGGCGCAGATCCGCAGGCGTCGCGGTCATCGGATCGCGGTCAAGCAGCAGGAAGTCGGCGCGCTGCCCCGGCGCCAGCGTCCCGAACTTCTGCTCGGCGAAGCCGGCGTAGCTCGCGCCGCCGGTATAGGCCCACCACGCCTGCTCGCGCGACACCGCCTGTTCGGGGTGCCAGCCGCCGACCGGCTGCCCATCGGCATCGGTGCGCGTGAACGCCGCCGCCCAGCCCGCCCAGGGGTCGGGCTTCTCGACCGGTGCGTCGGAGCCGAACGCGAGCGTCGCGCCGTCGTCGAGCAACGTCTTCCATGCATAGGCGCCCGCCAGCCGGGCTTGCCCCAGCCGCGCCTCCGCCATCACGCGGTCGCTGGTCTGGTGCGTTGGCTGCATTGAGGCAATGATGCGGTATTTGCCGAACGCGGCCATATCGACCGGATCGACGATCTGTGCATGTTCGATCCGCCAGCGACGGTCGCCCTTGTAGGTCTCGGACAGTTCGGCGATCGCGTCGAGCACCTGTTTGTCAGCGCGGTCCCCGATCGCATGAACCGCGACCTGATAGCCGTCCATCGCGGCGCGGCTCATGATGTTCTGCAACTGGTCGTCGGCGAGGAAGCCTAGCCCGCGCTGACCCGGGGCGTCGGCATAATCGGCCTTCAGCCACGCGCCGCGCGAGCCGAGCGCGCCATCGGCGTAGAGCTTGACGCCTTCCAGCCGCAGCCGGTCGTCGTACAGCCACGGCGTCGGCCCGGTGCCGCCGATCGTCACCGCGCTGTCGATGCCGAGCCCGTAGGACATGATGCGGACGCGCAGCGCGTTGATGTCGCCCATCCGGCGATAGGTCATCCAGTCGTCGACGCTGGTGCCCATGTCGGCGATCGCGGTGACACCGTAGCCGAGCAGGATCTGCTGCGCCTTGAGGAAGGCGGCAGTGCGGTCCTTGGGGCTGACCTTCGGCACGACGCGCTCGACCAGCTCCTTGGCACGATCGACCAGCACGCCGAGCGGTTTCTCGACGCGCCCGCCTGCGGGGGCCTGCGTCGCGGCGGTGACACCGGCGAGCTTGAGTGCGGCGCTGTTCGCCCAGCCGGCATGGCCGTCGGCGCGCGCCAGCCAGACCGGGCGGTCGCCGACCACCGCGTCGAGATCGGCGGCGGTCGGAAAGCGGCCGAGCTTCCACACTTCCTGGTTCCAGCCGCGCCCGATGATCCACTGCCGGTCCGGGTTGGCGCGCGCGTATTCGGCGATCTTCGCCTTGGCCTCGTCGAGCGAGCGCGTGTCCGACAGGTCGAGCGTCAGCGCCGCCAGCCCCAGCTCGATAACGTGGCCGTGTGCGTCGATCATGCCGGGGACGAGCACGCGCCCCTTCATGTCGGCGCGCCAGTCGTAGCGCGGTCCGGGGTTCTTCTTGGTCGGCTTGGGCGGCTGTTCGTCGGGCGCGATCAGGCGGACGACCTTGCCCTGTGCGTCGATCACCATTGCCTTGAAGCGCACCACCTGCCGGTCGCGGTTGAGCGTCAGGCCGGTGACGTTGTCGATCAGCGCGTCGGCACCCGCGGGGAGCGTCGTCGCAAGGCCGGCGAGCGCACCCAGCGCGGCGGTGAGATGGCGTCGGTTCATGTCCGCTGCCATATGGAAGCGGCACGGCTTTGGCGAGGGATGTCATGCGGCGGGTGATGGGGTTGATCTTGCTGGCCTTGGCGGTGCCGGCGATGGCGCAGACGACGGTCGCGACGAAGACCGCCACGCTCGACTTCTCCTATATTTACCCCGCCGCCGCCGCGCGGATCGCGCCCTTGCGGCGCTGGCTCGCCGCCGATCGCGCGCGGCTGCGGAGCCGGGCCGCCAAGGTGGCCGCGGACGACAGGCGCGAGGCAGCGAAGGGTCGTTTCCCGTTCCACCAGCACGACGCCACCCGCGAATGGAAGGTGGTCACCGAAACGCCGCGGCTGCTGAGCCTGTCGGGGGAGACCTACCGTTTTACCGGCGGCGCACACGGCAACACCGCGCTGGAGCCGCTGGTGTGGGACAAGGCGACCGCGCGGCGGGTCGATCCACGCGCAATGTTCGAATCAGCCGCGGCGATGCAGCGGGTGCTGGGGCCGGGCTGGTGCGAATGGCTGAAAGGCGAGCGGCGTCGGCGGCTGGGGAGCGAGCCGGGGAACGACGATATCTTTCCCTGCCCGCCAGTGTCGGATCTGACGGTCCTGCTCGGCTCGACCGACCGGCGTGCGATCGACCGCATCGGGCTGATCGCGGGGCAATATGTCGCGGGCTCCTATGCCGAGGGCATGTACGAGATGACGGTGCCGGTGACCCCGGCCTTGCTGGCGATCGTGCGGCCGGAGTGGCGCGAGGCGTTCGCGGCGAAGTGAGGTCGCCCCTGCCTGCGCAGGGGCGACGGAGTCCGGGTCGCGCGGGTGTTCCTTTCGTAACGGTGTTCCGCTACGTCCTGCGGATGGCAACACAGCTCGCGTCCGTCCCTGCCCTGCCCGTCTCGATCGAGGACGTGCGCGCCGCGCAGATACGCATCGGCGACGCAATCGTGCGGACGCCGACGCTGATCAGCCAGACATTGTCGAAGATGACCGGCGCGACCGTGTATCTGAAATTTGAAAATCTTCAGTTCACCGCAGCTTACAAGGAGCGCGGCGCGCTCAACACCCTTTTGCAACTGTCCGAGGAAGCGCGCGCCAAGGGCGTGATCGCGGCGTCGGCAGGCAATCATGCGCAGGGCCTCGCCTATCACGGCAACCGGCTGGGCGTGCCGGTGACGATCGTGATGCCGCGCAACACGCCGGTGGTGAAGGTGGTGCAGACGCAGGGGCACGGCGCGACCGTGATCCTGGAGGGCGAGAATTTCGACGCCGCCTACGCCCATGCGCGCGTGCTGGAGGCGGAGCGCGGCTTCACCTTCGTGCATCCGTTCGACGATCCGCGGATCATCGCGGGGCAAGGCACCGTCGCGCTGGAGATGCTGGAGGAGCATCCCGAGATCGACCTGCTGGTGGTGCCGATCGGCGGCGGCGGGCTGATCTCCGGCATGGCGACGGTCGCGCGCGCCGCGGATCGCCCGATCGAGGTGGTCGGCGTTGAGGCGGAGCTGTATCCGTCGATGTACAATCGCATCAACGGCACCGACATGCCGTGCGCGGGCGATACGCTGGCCGAGGGCATCGCGGTCAAGGAGCCGGGCGGGATCACCGCGCAGATGGTCGCGCAACTGGTCGACGATATCGTGCTCGTCTCCGAACGCTCGCTGGAGGAGGCGCTGAGCCTGTTGCTCCAGATTGAGAAGACGGTCGTCGAGGGCGCGGGCGCGGCGGGGCTCGCCGCGCTGCTGGCGCATCCCGAGCGGTTCCGCGGGCGGACAGTCGGCGTCGTGCTGTGCGGCGGCAATATTGACACGCGGCTGCTCGCCAACGTGCTGCTGCGCGATCTGGCGCGATCGGGGCGGCTGGCGCGCTTGCGGCTGCGGCTGCAGGATCAGCCGGGCGCGCTCTACAACGTGATGCGCGTGTTCGATCGCGAGCGCGTGAACATCATCGAAATCTATCACCAGCGCGTCTTCACGACGCTGCCCGCCAAGGGCCTGATCACCGATATCGAATGCGAATCGCGCGACCGGGCGCATCTCGACCGGTTGATGGTCGGGCTGCGTGAGGCGGGGTTCGAGGTGAGCACGGTCGAGCTGGCCTGACAAAAAGCGTTACTTTTTGTGCCAAAGCGGCATTTCGCGCGCGATGCGACATCGCCTATGTTGGCATTGACCGCTAAGACGATGGGCAGGGGCATGGACAGCGAAGGAAAGGGTCGGCACGCATGACGGCACCGTTCCGCTTCCCGCGCTTCTTCGTCACCAGCCCGCAGCCGTGCCCGTACCTGCCCGGCCGGCAGGAGCGGAAGGTGTTTACCGAATTGTCCGGCCCGGAGGCGGGCGAGCTGAACGACGCGCTCGGCCGGATCGGCTTCCGCCGCAGCCAGTCGGTTGCCTACCGCCCGAGCTGTGCGGGGTGTGCCGCCTGCGTCTCGGTGCGGGTCCGCACGCAGGAGTTCGAGCCCAATGCGACGCAGCGCAAGCTGGTCCGCCGCCACGCCGACCTCGACGTGTCGGCGTGCCGTCCATGGGCAACCGACGAGCAATATACGCTGATGCGCCGTTATCTGTCGGCGCGGCATCCCGGCGGCGGGATGGCGGCGATGGACGAAAGCGACTTCGCCGACATGATCGAGCATTCGCCGGTCAATTCGGTGGTGGTCGAGTATCGCGAGCCGTCGGATGGCGCCCGGCCCGGGAAGCTGGTCGGCTGTTGCCTGACCGACCGGCAGGCGGACGGGCTGTCGATGGTCTACAGCTTCTTCGACACCGATCAGGATGCGCGCCCGGCGCTGGGCAACTACATCATCCTCGACCATATCGCGCGCGCGCGCGAGGCGGGGCTGCCGTATGTGTATCTCGGCTACTGGGTGAAGGGGTCGCAGCGGATGGCGTACAAGACGCGCTACCGCCCGATCGAGATGCTCGGCACGCATGGCTGGGTGCTGATGCCGGAGGATGCGGCGGCGCCGGTGACCGTTTGAAGCTCATCGTCCCGGACTTGATCCGGGAGCCCGCTTCTTCGGACCAGTGAGAAGAAGCGGGACCTCGGATCAGGTCCGCGGTGACGATGGGAGGCTAGGCCAGCGCGCGCACCTCGCACGCCGCGTGAATGTCGGCGGCGAGCTGGTCGACGCGGGCTGGATCGGCATCCCACGCGAACATGAAGCGCGCCCCGCCGCCGATAAAGGTGTAGAATCGCCAGCCGCGCGCCCGCAGCGCGTCGAGCACCGCGTCCGGGGCGACGAGGAACACCGAGTTGGCCTGCACCGGGAACAGCAATTGCACTTCCGGCAGATCCGCCACCCGCGCAGCAAGCCGCTCGGCGCAGGCATTGCCGTGTTCGGCATTGCGCAGCCACGCGCCGCTTTCGATCAAGCCGATCCATGGCGCGGAGAGGAAGCGCATCTTCGAGGCGAGCTGCCCGGCCTGTTTGCAGCGGTAATCGAAGTCCTCGGCGAGCGCGCGGTCGAAGAAGATCACCGCCTCGCCGACCATCAGCCCGTTCTTGGTTCCGCCGAAACACAGAACGTCGACCCCCGCCTCCCAGGTGATCGCGGCGGGCGTGCAGCCGAGCGCGGCGCAGGCATGGGCAAAGCGCGCGCCGTCCATGTGCAGCTTGAGCCCCAATTCGCGGCACACCGCCGAGATCGCGCGCACCTCGGCGACCGAATACACCTGCCCGGTCTCGGTCGGCTGGGTGATGGTGACGACGCGCGGCTTGGGGAAGTGGATATCGGAGCGGCTGTTGGCCAGCGTGCGGATCGCCTCCGGGGTCAGCTTGCCGTCGGCGGACGGCGCGAGCAGCAGCTTGGAGCCATTCGAGAAGAATTCCGGCGCGCCGCACTCGTCGGTTTCGACATGCGCCGCCGATGAACAGATGACACTGTGATAGCTCTGGCACAACGAGGCGAGCGCGAGTGAATTGGCGGCGGTGCCGTTGAAGACGAAGAAGATCTCGCAGTCGGTTTCGAACAGGGTGCGGAAACTGTCCGAAGCGCGCTGCGTCCAGCCGTCGTCGCCGTAGGCGACCGCCGAGCCGGCATTGGCGGCGAGCATCGCCTCCAGCGCCTCCGGGCAGGCTCCGGCATAATTGTCGCTGGCGAATTGCTGGGGCTGGGTCGTCACGATCGCTGATCCTGTTGCTCGTTTCGGGCACCAAGCGTCGGATCGATATGTGGCGGAGGGTCCCGTTGGTTGCCGGTCCGGCCACATCCCCCCGTTGCCGGAGGCGCCACCTTGCTCGGGAGCAGGTTGGCGTCGAACTTGGTTCGACTCTTGATGTTGGAACGCGCGGTATACGATTTTCGTTACGCGGTCAATCCTGTCCGCTGACCTGCACTTCGACGTCCAGACATTCGCGCCCCTCGCCGAGCCGCGACCCCGCGACCGGCGAGCAGCCCGCGGCATCGAGCGCGACCGCGACACGGACGTGATGCGCCTCGGGCGAGCGGCCGAGCGTCGGATCGAACCCGACCCAGCCGAGTCCCTCCACCCAGGCGTCGGCCCAGCCATGCGGGGTCGGGCGGCCGCTGGGCAGCATATCGCAATAGCCGGTGACGTAGCGCGCCGGAAAGCCGGCGGCGCGCGCGGCGGCGACGAACATCTGCGCCAGGTCGCGCGCCGTGGCGGTGTCGCGCGCAAAGGCGGCGGTGACGGCCAGCCCGGGCTCAGGCCGACCATCGACGATCGTAAAGCGCTCATGGAGCGCGGCATTGAGCGCATGAAGCGCGGAAATGGGCGCACGCTCTTCGGTCGTCGCCTGCGCAAAGGCAGCGAGCGCGGGCTCGGCATGGGTCACGGGGGTGCTGCGCAGGTAGAGCGCGGCGGGCAACGGCTCGAACGTGCCGTGGAGCACGCCGCTCGACGAACTTGTCACCACCTCGCCCGAGACGCTGATCTCGATCCCCGACAGCGGGCCTTCGGCATAGAGCATCGTCGTGATGTTGCCGAAGCCGTCGCGATGTTCGCGCAGCCGCGCGTCGCAGTCGATGTTGATGTCCCACGCCGCGACGGTCTGGTCGTGCGTGTTGCGCGGGGTCATCCGCAGCAACTGCACGACGCGACCCTGCGGCGCGGTGAAGCGGTAGGTGGTGCGATGGTCGATGGTCAGGCGCATCAGTGAAACTTGAACTGCCGGCCGATCGCGTCATGCAATTGTGCATTCTCGACGATCAGGGCCTGAAGGTGCTGGTGGAGCCCGGCGGCGATCACATCGCCGGTGCGGGTGCGCGCGACGCGGGCCTGGCGGGTGCGGGCCATCCGATCGGCCTCACCCTGCGTCCCGCTGGCACGCGCGAGCGCGGTGAGCGCGGCGACGGTTTCCTCGATCGAGGCGGCCAGGCTGCGCGGCAGCTCGCCACGGCTGAGCAACAGATCGATGACGTTGGTCGGGTTAAGCCCGTCGTTATAAAGCCAGCGGAAGGCGGTGACGGCCGAAACGGTCTGGAGGATCGTCGTCCACTGGTCGCGATCGACCGTGCCGCCGACGCGCTCACCCTCCGGCAGCAAGATGTGATATTTGACGTCGAGCAGCCGCGCGGTGTTGTCGGTACGCTCGACCGCCTGACCGAGCCGGATGAACGAGGTGGTCTGGTTGCGGAGCATCCGATGCACCGCACCCTCGAAGCCGCGCGTCTCGGCCTTGACCGCATCGACCACTCCGAGCACCGCCGTCGGATCGAGCCGGCCGATCCGCTGGTCGAAGATCAGCCACGCACCGTTGATCGCCTGCCATGCCTCGCGGCTGAGCGCGGTGCGGACCGCACGGGCGTTGTCGCGCGCCATCGCGAGGCAGCGCAGAATCGAGCCCGGATGCGTGCTGTCGGCAAGCAGGAAGTGCGCGACCTCCTCGCGGCTGAGCGTGTGGCCGCCGGCCGTGAAGGCGTCGGCGGTCTCGCTGACCGCGAGCGCGGTGCGCCACGCATCCTCGCCCGCCGAGCGCGGGGAGAGGACGTCGAGGCGCAGCGTCGCCTCGATCAGCCGCGCGACGAAATCGGCACGCTCGACATAGCGGCCGAGCCAGTAAAGCGAGGCAGCGGTGCGGCTGAGCATCAGCGCTGCCCCCCGCCCAGCGTCTGCGTCATGGTACCCCCCGCCCCCGACATCGTCTGGGTCATGCCGCGCGGCTCGTCCATCAGCACGAAACTGTCCTTGGTCCCGCCACCCTGCGACGAGTTGACGACCAGCGATCCCTCGCGCAGCGCGACGCGCGTCAGCCCGCCGGGGACGACCTGCACGCCCTTCGCACCGGTCAGCACGAACGGGCGGAAATCGACGTGTCGCGGCGCGACGCCCTGTTCGACCAGCGTCGGCACGGTCGACAGCGCCAGCGTCGGTTGCGCGATATAGCGTTCGGGCTCGGCGACCAACGCTGCGCGAAAGCGCTCGATCTCCGCCGACGAGGCGGTCGGGCCGACCAGCATCCCGTAACCGCCCGAACCATCGACCAACTTGACGACCAGTTCGCCGAGATGCTCGAGCACGTATTTGAGCGCCTGCGGCTCGCGGCAACGATAGGTCTCGACGTTCGGGAGCCGGGCGTCGCTGCCGGAATAGTATTTCACGATCTCCGGCATGTAGCTGTAGATCGCCTTGTCGTCCGCGATGCCGTTGCCCGGCGCGTTGAGGATCGCGACGTTGCCCGCCGCATAGGCTGCGATCAACCCCGGCACGCCCAGCATCGAATCGGGGCGGAAGACGAGCGGGTCGAGATAATCGTCGTCGACGCGGCGGTAGATGACGTCGACGCGCACACGTCCGTCGATCGTGCGCATATAGACCAGATCGTCATCGACCACGAGGTCGGCGGCCTCGACCAACTCGACGCCCATCGAATCGGCAAGGAAGCTGTGCTCGTAATAAGCCGAATTGTAGTGGCCCGGCGTCAGTACCACGCAGGTCGGACGACCGCCGCAGCCGCGCGGCGCGACCGAGCGCATCGTCTCCAGCAGGCGATCGGGATAGCTGTCCACCGCCGCGACGCGGAAGTTGGCGAACAGCTCCGGGCAAAGCCGCACCATCGCCTCGCGGTTTTCCAGCATGTAGCTGACGCCGGACGGCGTGCGGGCATTGTCCTCGAGAACGAAGAAGTCGTCGGGGCCAGTGCGGACGAGATCGATTCCGCAGATGTGCGCCCAGACATCATGCGGCGGGCGGATCCCGGCGATCTCGGGGCGAAACTGCGCGTTGCCCAAGACCAGATCGGCCGGCAGGACGCCATCGCGAAGTATTTTCCGGTCGCCGTAGATGTCGACGAGAAAGGCGTTGATCGCCTCGACGCGCTGGATCAGCCCTTCGGACAATCGTGCCCATTCATCGGCGAGAAAAACGCGCGGGACGATGTCGAAGGGAATGATCCGCTCACTCGCCTCGCTCTCACCATAGACCGCGAAGGTAATGCCGAGCTGGCGAAAAGTGGTTTCGGCGGATTGCTGGCGTCGACGCAATTCCGCGTCGGGCGTGTCGGCCAGCCAGCGACACAATTCCCGCAATTCGGGACGCGCGCCGTCGGTGCCCGCTGCCCCCATGATCTCGTCGAACGCCGGTATCCCCATTTGTCCCCTGCAACGCCCGAGTACCGGATTGGTCGCATGCTGAGCGAGATCAACCGGCTGCGCAACATTTCATTGCAGTGCAGCAGTCCCTCAACGCAACGCCGTGAGCATCGCCGGGGTCAGCACCTGCGGAAGCACGCGCGGGCTCTCGGCCCTGGGGGCGTAGAAGAGGTAAAGCGGGACGCCGGCGCGGTTGTGCTGCGCGATGAAGCGACCAAGCACCGGGTCGCCATCGGTCCAATCGCCGACCAGCACCGCGACCTTGTTGCGTTTGAACCCGTCGGCCGCCGCCTGCGTCTCGATCGCGGCCTTCTCGTTGACCTTGCACGTCAGGCACCAGTCGGCGGTGAAATAGGCGAAAACGGGCCGACCTTCCGCGCGCAACGCCGCGAGCCGCGCCTCGGTGAATGGCTCCGCCCCCGCGACGCCGGCGACCGCGGCGCCCTTCGCGCCCGCCGGCTGCGCGCGAACGGTAGCGAGCGCGACGCCGCCCAGCAGCAACGCGACCGACGCGGGCATCCAGACCAGCCGGCTGCCCTGCACCTGCCGCCGCCCGCTCCACCAGAGCCCCAGCCCGGCGAGCAATGCGGCGGCGAGCGCGACCGTCATCCCGTCGACACCCGCCTGTCGCCCGAGCACCCAGGCGAGCGCGAGAGCGGTCGCGAACATCGGTACCGACAGGATATGGCGCAGTCGCACCATCCACATCCCCGGCTTGGGCAGGCGTCGACGCAGCGCGGGCACGAAGCCGATCAACAGGAAGGGCACGGCGATGCCGAGCCCCAGCCCCGCGAACACCAGCAGCGCCGCAACCGGCGGCAGCACCAGCGCCGCGCCGAGCGCCGCACCCATGAACGGCCCGGTGCACGGCGTCGCGACGAACGCGGCGAGCGCCCCGGTCATGAAGGCGCCGCTCGCCCCGCTGCGCCCGGCGAATTGCGGGGTCGGCAGCTCGAACAGCCCGGCGAGGTTGAGCGCGATCGCGACCACCAGCAGCAGCAGCACGCCGACGACGCGCGGGTCCTGCAACTGGAACGCCCAGCCCGCGCTTGCCCCGCCTGCGCGCAACACCAGCAAGGTCGCACCGAGCGCGAGGCACACCAGTACGACACCGGCGGTATAGGCGAGCGCCTCGATCCGCGCGTGGCGCTCGCTCTCGCCAGAACGCGCAAGGCCGAGTGCCTTGAGGCTGAGGATCGGGAACACGCACGGCATGACGTTGAGCAGCAACCCGCCGAGCACCGCACCGCCGAACGCCGCCAACGCGACGCCCCAGTCGAGCGCCGCCGATGCCGCCGCGGGCGCAACGGTGCCGGGTTGGGCCGACAGCGAAAGCGCCATGCCATCGCCGAGCGTCAGCACGCCGTCCAGCGTGCCGCGCTCCGGCGTGGCGGCGGCCTTGGTCTCGATCACCAGCCGCTCGCCGTCGCGGGTGACGGTCTGCTGGGCGGGATAGTCGGTCGCGCCGCCGCGTGCGGGGTAGAACCATGCCTGCCCCAGCGGCGCGTCGGCGGGGTATGGCACCGACAGGCGGAACCGTCCTCCGTCGATCTGCCATGTCGCGGTGCTGCCGAGCGGACGCGGGAGCGCGCGGCGCCATTCGTCGAATTGCGCGCGACGCGCGGGCGTCACCGCGCCGTCGCCGATTGTCAGTCGCGTGCTCAGTTCCTGCGTCTCGGGAACGCAGATCGTCTCGGTGCAGACAAGATAGTCGAGCTTGACGCGGATCGGCAGTGCGGTGCCGGTGGCCAGCCCCTTGGGCAGGGTGAGCGCCGTCAGCATCGTCCACGGGCGTTCGTAGACGTGGTTCATCAACCCGGCGATCACCAACCGTCCGGGTGGCGGATAGGCGAGCGCCCCGGCGGTCGCGCCTGTCGGCAGCGTCCAGGTCGCGCGCGTCGCGACCCCCGCGTCGCCGGGATTGAGCCAATAGCCGTGCCAGCCCGCGTCCGGGACCGCATGAATCGCAAGCGCGACGGTACTGCCCGGCGCAGGCCGGTCGCTCTCCGCAACCAGCGTCATGGCGACATGCCGCGTCTGCGCGCTCGCCATTCCGGCAAGCAGCAGCGACAGGGCTGTCATCAGAGTGAAAAGCGCCGCGCGCACTGCTTGCCTGATCATCGGAGCGGGATCATAGCCGCTTCGCCCCCCCGTTGCATCAAGGTTGCCCGATGAAATCGTTGTTCGCCGCCGCTTTGCTGACCACTGCCGCGCTGGTAGTTCCCGCCATCGCCCAGACACCGGCGGCCGCGCCCGTCGCAGCGCCGCAGGGCAAGCCCAAACTGATCGTCGCGATCTCGGTCGACCAGTTCTCCGCCGACCTGTTCGCGCAATACCGCAACCGCTACACCGATGGCCTCGCGCGCTTGCAGCAGGGCGCGGTCTTTCCCTCCGGCTATCAGAGCCATGCCGCGACCGAGACTTGCCCCGGCCACTCGACGATCCTCACCGGCATGCGTCCGGCACATACCGGGATCATCGCCAACAACTGGATCGACCAGCGTGCCGGGCGGTCCGACAAGACCGTCTATTGCGCCGAGGACGAGCGCGCGCCGGGATCGGATCACGACAAATACCAGCCTTCCGACCTGCACCTGCGCGTGGACACGCTGGGCGACATGATGAAGCGCGCCGATCCGCGCACCCGCGTCGTCGCGGTGGCGGGCAAGGATCGCGCGGCGATCATGATGGGCGGTCACCACACCGATCAAATGTGGTTCTGGGCGACCGATCATTTCGTCACCCTCCCCTCGCGCAGCACCGCGCCGGTACCGGCGGTGGTGACGCGCGCCAATGAGGCGGTCGGCAAGCTGCTGGCGGGGGCGCAGGCGCCGCTACCACTGCCGGGCTATTGCAAGGGACTGGCCCAGCCGATCGCGGTCGGCGGGCAGACGATCGGCACCGGGCAGTTCCAGAGGGCGGGCGGGGATGCCAAGTCGTTCCGCGCCTCTCCGGCGCTCGACGGCGCGGTGTTCGCGCTCGCCGCCGGGCTGATCCAGGACATGAAGCTCGGGCAAGGCGCGGGCACCGACCTGATCGCGGTCGGCGCATCGGCGACTGATTATGTCGGCCACGCGCTCGGCACGCAGGGTTCGGAAATGTGCATCCAGATGGCGCAGCTCGACCAGACGATCGGCGCGTTCCTCGCGCAGCTCGACGAATGGGGGCTGGATTACGAAGTGATGCTGACGGCCGATCACGGCGCGCACGACATGACCGAGCGCCAGCAGCAACGCGCGATGCCGATGGAGGAGCATGCCGCCGCCAGCAACGCCGCCAAGCTGGTCGGCGCGGCGATCGGTCGCGACCTCGGCATCGCCGGGCCAGTGCTGATCGGGCCGGAGAGCGACGTCTATATCGCCGACAGCGTGCCCGCCGCCCGGCGCAAGCAGGTGCTGGCAGAGGCGAAGCGCCGCTATCTGGCGATGCCGCAGGTCGCCGCCGCCTTTACCCGCGACGAGATCGCGGCAACGCCATTCGCCAAGACCCCGCCGGAGACGTGGACGCTGATGGAGCGCGCGCGCGCCTCCTATGATCCGGAGCGGTCGGGTGATCTGATGGTGCTGCTCAAGCCGCGCGTAACGACGATCGTCACGCCGGCTCCCTTCTACGTCGAGACGCACGGCAGCCCATGGGATTACGATCGTCGCGTGCCGATCCTGTTCTGGCGCAAGGGGATGGTCGCGTTCGAGCAGCCGCTCTCGGTCGAGACGGTCGATATCGCGCCGACGCTGGCGGCAACGATCGGGCTGCCGGTGTCGGGGCTCGACGGGCGGTGCCTCGATCTGGACGCGGGTGCGGGGGATAGCTGCCCGAGATAAGGTTTGTTGCCGAAGGGCCGACTCAAGTTCCACTGCCCACGCCAAGCATCGCTCCGGATCAGGTCCGGGGTGATGGGCTAACCGTCAATGGAGTGGCCAGAAGAACAGGATCAGCGGCGTACCGACCAGCAGCACCAACGCCGATAACGGCGCGCCGAGCCGCGCATAATCACCGAAACGATACCCACCCGGACCCAGCACCAGCGTATTGCACTGATGCCCGATCGGGGTGAGGAAGTCGCTGCCCGCGCCGACCGCCGTCGCCATCAGGAACGCCTCGGGCCGATAGCCGAGGTCACCCGCAAATTGCGCCGCGATCGGCGCCATCACCAGCACCGTCGCGGCATTGTTGAGGAACGGCGTCACCGCCATCGCCGCCGCGAGGATCAGCGCCACCGCCCCCCACGCCGGGAGCACGGCTGCGGTCTGCGCCAGCCACGTCGCGATCACGTCCGACGCGCCGGTGGTACGCAACGAGTCCGACACCGGGATCAACGCGCCGAGCATCACGAGGATCGGCCATTCGATATGGTTGTACGCCTCGCGCACCGGCAGCAATCCGGTCACCACGACCACCGCCGCCGCCGCGAAGAAGGCGACGCCGACCGGCACCCAGCCCATCGCGGTTGCGAACATCGCCGCGCCGAGCACCGCGACCGGCAACCAGCCGCGCCGGCTGGTGCCGAGCCGCAACTCACGCTCGGCGAGCGGGAGGCAGCCGAGTTCGCGCAACTTCTCAGGCAGGGTGTCGAGCGTGCCCTGCAGCACCACGACGTCGCCGGTGCGCAGCGCGATATTGCCGAGCCGGCGCGACAGCCGCTCGTCGCGGCGCGAGATCGCGATCAGATTGACGCCGTAGCGTGCCTGCAGGTCGAGCCGCCCGGCGGTCTGCCCCTCCAGCGGCGAGCCGAGGTTGATGACCGCCTCGATTACGCCGATCTCGCTTTCGCCGCGATCGGTGCGCTTCTCGCGCTCCTCGCTCTCGAGCGTCAGCCGGTCGCCGGCGATTGCGCGTTCCAGCGCATCGGGATCGCCCCCGAGGATCAAGGTGTCCTCCGCGCGCAATTCGGTGTCGGCGAGCGGATGGCTGCGCATCCCGGCGCGCACCATGCGGGTGATCGTCACCTCATGTTCGTGGCGGTCGAGGAACGCGGCAACCGTTTCGCCGACCGCGGGTGAGCCCTCGGGGATCACGATTTCGGTGACATAGCCGGTGATATCGAGTGCCTCGGCCATGCTCGGGGCGGCGCGACGGTCGGCGGGGATCAGGCGATAGGCGACGCTGAGATACAGCAGGCCGACGACCAGCAGCCCGAGCCCGACCGGCGTATAGTCGAACATCCCGAACGGCTCGCCGAGCATCTGTTCGCGCGAGCGGCTGACGATGATGTTTGGCGAGGTCCCGACCAGAGTCATCAACCCGCCGAGCAGCGACGCGAACGACATCGGCATCAGAAAGACAGACGGCGAGGCGTTGTTCTTCTTTGCCATCTGGATCGCGGCGGGCATCAGCATCGCCAAAGCGCCGATGTTCTTGACTAGAGCACTGGCGACGCCGACCGAGCCGGTCAGTACCAGCAACTGACCCCGCACACGTCGGACGCGGCGCGCGACCTGTCGCAACACGCGTTCGATCACCCCGGAGCGCTGCACTGCCGCTGACAGGACCAGCGCCGAGGCGACGATGATGACGATATCGTCGGAGAAGCCCTTGAAGGCATCGGCCGGTGCGACGATTCCCAGCGTGAGGCTCGCGAGCAACGCGATGATGGCCACGACATCGTAGCGGAAGCGCCCCCAGATGAAGAGCGCCATCATCCCGATCAGGGTTGCGATCGAGAGGAGTTGTGGCGTGGTCATCGTCACGCGCTCAACCGTGGCGTGGTCGCGCGGTTCCGACCTGTTGCCGCAGGATAGGGTGAATTGGCGGGTGGCGGCGGGCTCGCTTGTCCTTCGAGACGAGGTTTCGGCAAGCTCAGCCTCTCCTCAGGACGACCGGAGGTGAGTAGGCAAACCATCGCCCTGCCACCCACCCTTCCGTTCGTGCTGAGGAGCCATCGAGCGAAGCCGAGGTGGCGTCTCGAAGCACGGTTGCTACAAGTCTCCGCTCAATAATCCCTCGAAATCCGAACGTTGCCGCTCTGCCGTCCCAATGTCGAGATCGAGGAGAGCAGCGAAAGCCAGCGCGTCACCTGAAACTCTACGCG
This sequence comes from Sphingomonas sp. NPDC079357, assembly GCF_044901155.1. Lineage (NCBI taxonomy): Bacteria > Pseudomonadati > Pseudomonadota > Alphaproteobacteria > Sphingomonadales > Sphingomonadaceae > Sphingomonas > Sphingomonas sp. NPDC079357. Next base: position 30,767 of record NZ_JBJDOM010000009.1, on the reverse strand, counting down.
CGTCGCGGAATAGCCCGCACCATCGGTGATGATCTCCGCATACAGCCGCCGCGTCACATATTTGCCCGCCGCGATCGATGTGCCCTGCCCGGTCTGCGGATCGGCGGGCAGGATACGCAACCGGTCGAGCCCCGCCGCACGGCGAACAGCGTTGATCGGATTGAGGCCGTTGCCGCCGTTCTGAAGCGCCGCCACTGCCGCCGCCAGTTGCAACGCCTCGGGCGCGGACAGGTTGGTGATCGACGTGCCAAACAACAGTCGCGAGAGCAGTTCGTCCTGCGGCAGCGCAGGGGTGCTCGCGAAATTGATCTCCGGCTTTTGCGCGACACCGGTGACGCGGATCGTCGCGTTGAGCCCGGTGGCGTTCGCCGCCGCCTCGATGTCGAGTGCGGGGTTGGCGGGCACTTCACCCGCAAACCGAATGATCCCGCGCGACAATTCAAACTCGCGCCCCGCAAATTCATAGTCGCCGCGCACCAGATCGGCGCGCCCGGTGATGGCAGGGTTGGTCGGGGAGCCGGCGATCCGCACATCGGTGGTCCATTCGCTGGACAGCCCCAGCCCCGAAACCATTAGCCCGTTGCGCGCATAAGCATGGACGTCGAGCCGCCACGGCGCCGCGGCATCGTCGTCGACCTGATCGCCGCCGGGCACGTTGATCTCGCGGACGTTGATCTGCGGCAGCGCGCTGGCCACAGTCGCCTGCCCGAGCCGGTAGCGGCTGCTATCGAGGCGCACGTCACCCGAAATGACCCCGCCAACCCCGTCCGAGGTGAACGCGAGCGGCCCGGTCGCTGTCGCCCCGATATCTTCGCGGTCGATCAATACCGCATGATCGGCGTTGATGCGCAGGTCGAAAGCGACACCGTTGGCGGCGGCGAAGTCGAAACTGCCGGTGCCGGTCACGTGCCCACCGCGCCCGGCGTCGCCAGTGAAGCGCTCGATTCGCAGCTGCGAGCCGTCGAAACGTCCGGCCGTCTGGATGTTGGTAACGACGGTGCCGGTGGTGGCGCTCTGGATGCGCGCGTTGCTGGCGCGGACCAAACCGCGAATCTGCGGATTGGCGACGGTGCCGGTCACATCCGCCGACAAGGCCACCGGGCCGGAAAGGTCGAACAGCTCGATGCGGGTCAACCGCCAGAGCGTGTCGGCCGGGCCGGAATATCGAAGCTGCGCGAACAGACCGGCCCTGGTCAGCCGTTCGACCAGATCGCCGCTGCCGAGCGGCTTGAGCAACGCCTGCGCGCGCCCGACGGTCCGGCCGCCCGACGCCATCACCACTCGCACGCCGAGCTTGTCGGGGCTCAGCACCCCGGCAACACCGATGTCGATCGGCGCGGACGAGCTGAGAAGCCCCGAACGGGTGAGGCCACGGATCGTCAGGTTGGTCCGCCCGGTCGGTGCCGCACCGTCGCGCGCGTTGAGTTCAAGCGTACCGGTCGCGGTCCCGCCGAGCCCCAGCCCGCTATAGCCGATGTCGAGCACGCCGAGCGGCAGGCGCGTGAGCGAGGCGCGCACCGCGGTTTCGCCGTCACCAAGACGACCCGACACTTCCGCGGCCCCACCCGCGAAGGTCAGTTTGGTCGGCGCCAGCGTCCAGAGATCGCCGTCGCGGTGGAAGACCGCGGGCGTCTCCAGCCGGATCGGCTGCTGCCCGATCGTTCCCGAGGCGCGCACCGCATAGCCGTCGGCGGTGATCTGCGTGACGGTGTCGACGCGAAAGCCGACTCCGCGCGAGCCGGCAATCGACGCCCGTACCTCGCCGGTGTCGCCGGTCAGCGCCGCCTGCCCCGAGAAGCGCGACACCGACAGTGCGCCGCGCCGCAGCCCCGCGCCGCTGGTGGTGGCGTTGACGCGCGCGCCATCGGGTTCGAGCAGTACGTTGAAGTCGACGCGTGCCTGCCGGACCGTCGCCGCGCCGGCGAGCCGCGCGTTGCGCGCGTCGATCCGTCCGCTGATCCGTTGCACGTCGCCGACCGGTACGAAGTCGAGTGCCCCGGTAAAGCCGCCCCCGGCAACGGCCATCCGACCGCGGAATCCGCCATCGACGATGTCGAGCGTACCGGTGGCGCGGGTGCCGCTGACGTCGAGCCGCGCGATCGCGATCTGCGCCTGCCCGCCCGGCGGCAGCAGGATCGCGCCCGCGCCCTCGAACGGTCCGAGCCGCGACGCGCCGGCCGCGGTGAAGGCGAAGCCCTGCGGCGTGGGGTCGAGGTGCGCGCGGACGTTGCTGAGCCCCATCGCGGCATTGGGCCTTGCGAAGACGAGGTCGATCGTCGGCTTCTCGATCTTGCCGTCAAGCTTGAGCTGGACCGGGCCGTAGCTGCTCTGCGTCCCCGCCCCCTCGAACACGAACGTGCCGTCGCGGCGGCGATAGCCGCTGCCGGCCAGCCGCAGCGACGGCGCGGTCAGCACGAGCCGCGTGAAATGAAGCACGCCATCAGGGGTGCGCTCGAGCAGCGTCTCGACCTGCGGCAGCCCGCCCGCGAGACTGCGGAAGAAGCCGTTGTCGAGCCGCAACACGCGCGCGCTGCCACGCCCGATCACGCGCGTGCCGTGCCCGTTGGGGCCGGGAACGACGTGCAATTGCGAGCGGACATCGACCACGCCGAGCCCGGGGATCAGGTAACGCCCGAGCGCGCCCGACAGCGCGACGTCGTAGCGCCCGGTGTGCAGGTCGAGGGTCAGCCCAATGTCGCCCGACAGCTTGTCGGAGCGCAGCTTCAGCCCGTCACCGGTGACGGTGTCGGCCGTGACGCGCAGTATGCCGGCCACCGACAGGTTGCGCAGGATGCCGCCCGCGACATCGCCGACGCCGGTGACGCGCGCCGCGGTGAAGGCGACGGGCAGCGCGATCGGGCGTGGTCCCCAATGGCCGCGACCGGCGGCGCGCGCCTGCTCGAAGCCGGTGTTGTCGAACGCGAAGCGGTCGGCGGTGAGGCGGTAATCGAAGCCGAATGTGCGGAAATTACCATCGAGAATCGCGCGTAGTCGCAGGTTTCGCGCGGTCATGTTGCGAAACAACGCGGACGGTCGCAGCAGGTGACCGGTGACGCGCAGATTTCGAAACGCGCTGTCGGCGAGATCGACCAACCCCTCGGCCTGCAGGGCGAGCGACGGCGAGCGTAGCGACAATGTTCCGTCGAGGCGGCGGCTCGCGAACGTGCCCGCGCCATCGACCAGCACGCGCGGCGCGGTGAGCGACTGGAGCTTGCCGCGGGTCACGCTGGCCGGCGCGACGGTGCCGGTCAGCGTGTAGCGGCCGGCATTGTTGCCGAGCGTGAGGTCGGCGAGCCGCGCGCCGCCCGCGATCGCCACCGCCTGCCCACGCCATTGCCGCCAGTCGCCCGCGCCGCTGATGTCGAGCGTGATCGTCCGCCGCAGCCCGGTCAGCTGCGCCAGCACCCCAGTCGCCGCGCCCTGCGCGCGCGCGGCGATGTCGAACTTGCCCGCGGCGGGGCGCGAGTCGAGCCGCAGCCGCACCTGGTCGCTGCCCGCCACCAGCGCATCGAGCGCGACGACGGCATGGCCGTCGCGGATGTCGGCTCGGCCAAGCAGCCGCCCCTCACGGGTCCGTCCGGTCACGGCAGGCGCGACGATCAGTCGGGCGACCGACAGGCGGCCGATCGCGATGTCGAACTTCGGCAGCAGCGGCCCGGAGCGGCCGGTGTCGCGCGGCTCAGGCAATTTGGCGAGTGTCGCGACGGGAATGTCGAGCGCGGTGATGTCGAGACGATTTTGGAGCCATGCGAACGGAGACCAGTCGAGCCGCGCACGCGGTACCGAAAGAACCAGCCCCTTGGGATCGTAGAGCCGAAAGTCGACCAGCTCGGCCTCACCGTAGAGCGAGCCTTCGATCCGCCCGAGCCGGAAACGCAGACCATTGTCGGGCTGGAGCGCGTTGACGCGATCGGCGACGATCCGGTGGCCGATATCGGTGTCGATCACCACCGCCACGACCGCCACGAGCGCCAGCAAGGCGGCGACAACGAAGCCCAGGATGCGCATGGCGCGCATCAGAATGCCTGCCCCAGCGAGACATAGACCGCGATCCGCGTATCGCCCGGCTGCGGGTTGATCGGGGTGCCGACATCGACGCGGATCGGCCCGAAGTTGCTGTAATAGCGCACGCCGATCCCGGCGCCGTAGCGCAACCCGCTGAAGTCGGGCAGCCCGCCGGTGTAGATGTTGCCGCCATCGAGGAACGGCACCACCCCGAAATTGCCGAACGCCTTCACGCGCGCCTCGATCGCGAATTCGGCGAGACTGCGCCCGCCGATCGGATCGTTGTTGACGTCACGCGGCCCGATCGACTGGAAGCTGTAGCCGCGCACCGACGCGCCGCCACCGGCGTAGAAGCGCCGCGACGGCGCGATCTGGTCACGCGGCGCGCCGAGGATCGTGCCGAGGCGCAAGCGGCCCGCCAGCACGACCGACGAGGTCACCGGCTGATACTTGCTCGCGTCGAGCTGGACGCGGGTGTAACCGAAGACGGTGTCCTGCAACGAGACTTCGGGACTGATCCGCCCGGCAAGGCGGAAGCCGCGCGTCGGGTTGAGCAGATCGTCCGACCCGTCATAGCCGAGGCTGGTCGGCAGCGCGCCGATCAGGAAGGTGCGACGACGCGGGACGCCGGTCGCGGCGATCACGTCACGCTCGTCGGTCGCGACCAGCTCGGCTCCCAGCGACCAGGTCCAGGTTTTCTGGAAGAAGATGTTGGTCTGCCGCTCCAGCGCCGCCGAAAGCGAGATCGTCTGCGCGTCGAAGGCGTCGCGGCGGAGGTGCGCGGCGGAGAGCTGCGCGGTCAACACCCTGTCGCGCGCATGGAAGTTGTTGCGGCGGAAGGTGATCTGCCCGAGCTGTTCGAGCGTCCCCGCCACGCCGCGCAGCGTCACCGCACCTTCGGGCGGGAACAGGTTGCGATGCGTCCAGCTGACTTCGGAACGCGCGCCCTCGCCGGTGCCATAGCCAAGCTCGACCGCCACGGTGCGCGGCGGCGCGGGTTCGAGCCGCACCGCGACATCGACCACCGCCGGATCGGCGCCGGGCACCGCGCGCACCTCGGCAGTCGAGACCAGTCCGGTCTGGACGAGCGCGCGACGCAAATCGTCGACCTGCGAGGTCTCATAGGCCTGACCGGGGGTGAAACGCGCAATGTCCTGAACGTGCGCGGCGTCGAACACCTTGTTGTCGGCATTGACGGTGATCCGGCCGAAGCGCCGCGCGGTGCCGGGCGCGACCTCCATCGCCAGCGTCGCGGTCTGGGTCGCGCGATCGACCACCACCTCCGGGTCGCCGACCTGCGCGAAGGGAAAGCCTTCCTCGCCGATGCGGGTCTTCAGATTGGCCTCGGCCGCCGCGATCGCATCGGCGTTGACCGGATCGTTCGCCTTTACCCCGAAGGCATCGCGCAGGGCGGGCTCCTTCGTGCCGGCCGCGTCGACCCCGGCGAGCGTCACGCCGGTAAAGCGATAGAGCGGCCCCGGTGTCGCGGCGAGCACCACCACCGGGCGGTTCTTCGCGCGCTCGACCCGCGTCGTGACGGTGGCATCGTAATAGCCGCTGCCCTTGAGCAAGGTGACGAGCAGGTCGGCATCCTGCCGCGCGCGGCGATCGAGCTGCGCGGCATTGGCCTCCTTGCCCTCGGCGCCGGCCAGGACCGACAATTCGCGGAAGCGCTGTTGCAGCAAGGTGCCGCCGACCGCATCGACGCCGTCGATTCGCCAGCCATAGCGGAAGCTGGCGGCGACGTTGCTCGTCGCGGCGGTCGGCTCACCGGGGGCCGCCGCAAGGTCGGGCCAGTCGACTCCGATATCCGGCAAGGGCGCGAGCTGGTCGTTGGGATCGACGTCGCTCATCGGCGCAGGCGGCACGACCAGCGGCGGCGCGGGCGCGGTCTGCGCGAACGCCGGTCCCGTTACAATCATCGCGCCGCACACGACGTGACCCAGCACGCGGTGCCGCCCCACGTCCGGCCACATGCCTCGCGGTCTAGCGGAGCGATTTGCCAAGAAGAAGAGCCAATGCATAACGATTGCAGAACCATGTCCCGCGACCGCCCCGGCCTGTCGCGGCGGCTGGCGTCGGGCGCGCCGCCGTGGCACAGCGCGCGACATGGCTCCCCCATCGCGCAACACCTCCGCCGGCGGCTTTCCCATCGCGATCGGCGCGCTGGGTGGCACCGCGATCGGCCTCTATGCCGGACAGCCCTCGATCGGGTTCCTCGCGGGGATCGCCGCGGGCGTCGTACTGGCGGTGTTGATCTGGTGGCGGGAGCGGGAACGTTAAATCGTCATTGCTTTGCTACATTCGGAATGACGGTCTGTTACTTGACCGGCGCGACCCAGCCCAATGCCAGCGGCGCAGGCGGCGTGCCGATCTTGCGTGCTACCCGGTCTAGCTGCTCATTGTAGCGGACGCGGTCGGCGACGTTCAGATGCGCCTGTTCGTTCACTTCGCGCGGGACGGCCTTCTCGACATGCCGCAGCGTGTGGCCGACATCGGTGGCGCGCAACCCGCTGATCACGTCGCGTTCGCGCTGTTCGGCGGTGGTCGCCCGCAACGTGGCGACGCGACGCGCGAACCGCTCCTGCTGGCGGCGGTCGATCCGCCAATGCCCCTTGTAGCGCGCCGCCTCCAGCCCGCTGCCGCGCAGCGAACGATAGAGCGCGTCGCGCGGGATCATCCGCCCCTTGAGCCGCCGCGCCTGCTTGTCGGCGAGCAAATTGGTGTCGACCTCCATGAAGCAGCCCGACAGATGCGCCAGCGCCTGCACCCGCTCGTCCATCCGTTGCGCAGGCAGGTCGACGCGCAGCTTCTCCCGCGTACATTCCGCCGTTGCCGGCAAAGCGACGAGCAGGGCACAGGCCGTGCCCAGCAGGGCGAGCGGACGGACGATCGGCGAGAACATGGACGACACCCCCGGAGACAAGGAACATGGGTTAGCGCGCGAGACTCAGCCGGGCAACGCCTCGCCAGCGCGGCGCACGCCCTCCAAGGCGATTCCGAAGACAAGGTGCGAGGCGAGGCCATAGGCATTGCCCGGCACCTCCGCCTCCGGCCACGGCCCCCAGCCCGCCGCCGGGACCAGCACGTCGTCGAGCAGCAGCATCGTGGTCAATCCGGTCGGCACGCCCCAGCCCTTCGCCAGATCGGGCCATTGCCGCACCGCCAGCGCATAGCCGCCGCCGATTGCCGCGCCCAAAGCGTAATGCATCGCCGCGCCCGCCGCCTCGCGATGCTTCTGCGTGACCGGGCGGCCCTCGACCGCCTTGCTGAGCGTGTCAGCAGCCTTGACGGTTGACGGGTCGTCATTGCCGCCATCCATCCCGAAGGCGGGGGCGGCGCCGTCTTGGAAGCGGTCCATGATGAACGAGGCGGCGAGGCCGGCGCCGACGCCGATCAAGGCAGTGGTGAACAATGAACGCATTACGATCTCCCGAACCATCGCGGGCTCAACGCACGATCAGGCGGGGCGACGCATCACCGGCGGCGGAACGTCGCGCGCGCCAGCCATGCGCCGAGCGCGAGCAGCACCAAAGGCGCGAGCCACAGTGGCAGGGTCGCGGCGCGGAGCGGCGGGGCGTAGCTGACATAATCGCCGTAGCGCGCGATCAGCCACGACCGCACCGCTTCGGGCGCTTCGCCGCGCGCGATTCGTTGCCGCACCAGCGCGCGCATCTCGCCGGCCATGTCGGCGTCCGAATCGGCGATCGACTGCCCCTGACAGACGACGCAGCGCAGCGTCTCCATCAGCGCGCGCGCCTGTCGTTCCTGATCGGGGTCGCGCAATTGCGTATAGGCGAGGCGTGGCAGCGCGGTCTGCGCGGCGAGCGGCGCGGCGAGCGGCGCGGCGAGCAGCAATGCGGCGATTGCCAGCGCCCTCATTTCGCGTCCGCCAGCGCCTGCAGGAGTTGCGGCACGTCCTCGGCGCGGATGTCGCCGACATGCTGCGCGCGGATCACGCCCTTGCCGTCGACCACGAAGGTCTCGGGCACCCCCGACGAGCCCAGCGCGAGCTGGACGCGGCTGTGCGCGTCGGCGCCGACGCGGGCGTAGGGGTCGCCGTTGCGGCGCAGGAAGGCGGAGACGTCGCCGGGCGTATCCTTGATCGCAATCGCATCGATCGGTACTCCCGCGGCTTTGAGCGTCAGCAATTGCGGCGCCTCGGCGACGCACGGCACGCACCAGCTCGCGAACACGTTGAGCAGCCGCGGGCTGCCCTGCTTGAAGTCGGCGCTGGTCAAACCGGGCTTGCCGGGGGCGATCGCGGGCAGGACGAAGTCGGGGAGCGGCCGTCCGACCAATGCCGAGCGCACGGTGCGGTCGGCGGGCTGCCACAGCCCCCAGGCGATCACCGCGACGATGATGCCGAACGCGCAGAGCGGCAGCCATACCAGCCAGCGCTTCACGCGAACGCCTCCGCGCGCTGCCGCGTCCGCCACAGCCGGTATTGATGCCCGACCAGCGACAGCGCGCCGCCGAATGCAATCATCGCCCCGCCCAGCCAGATCAGCGTCACGAACGGCTTCCACCACAACCGCAACTGCCAACGCCCGTCGTCGCCCAATGCGCCGAGCACCGTATAGAGCTGCCCGTTCCACATCGTCGCGATCGCGCTTTCGTTGGTGGTCGTCACCGGGGTCGTGAAATAGCGGACCTGCGGGCGCAGCACGAAGCGCGCACCGCTCTCGTCGGTGATCGCCAGCCGCCCTTCGAGCGCGCTCCAATTGTCGCTGACCAGCGGGCGCACCCCCTCCAGCCGGACGGTATAGCCCGCGATCCGTGCCGGATCGCCGACCCCGACCGCGAGCAACGTTTCCTGCGTATAGGCGGTACTGATCGCCATCCCCGCCAGTGACACCGCGATCCCGAGATGCGCGATCACCATGCCCCACAGGTGCAGCGGCGCGCGCGCGAGGTTACGCTTCGCGAGCGGCGCGACGCTCGCCACCGCCAGCCCGGCGGCGAGCGCCACTCCGGCGAGCGGCAGCACGCCAATCGGTCCCCCTAGCAGGAACACGCCGACCCCGGCGAAGAGCGCCGCGGCGATCGCGGGGAAGGACCGCTGGATCAGCGCCTCGGCCTCGTCGCGCCGCCAGCGAAGCAGCGGCCCGACCGCCATCACCGCGACCAGCAGCAACGCGATCGGCCCGGCGGTCGAATCGAAGAACGGCGGGCCGACCGACAGCTGGACGTCGAACGCGCCGGCGATGATCGGATAGAAGGTGCCGATCAGCACGATGCCGAGGATCACCGTCAGCAGCAGGTTGTTGGCGACCAGCGAACCTTCGCGGCTGAACGGCTCGAACAACTTGCCCTGCCGAACGGTGCCGACCCGCGCGCCGAACAAGGCCAGCGCGCCGCCGATATAGAGCAGCAGCAGCACGAGGATGAAGCTCCCCCGCCGCGGATCGACCGCAAAGGCGTGGACGCTGGTCAGGATGCCCGAGCGGACCAGGAAGGTGCCGATCATGCTCATCGAAAAGGCGACCACCGCCAGCATCACCGTCCATGCGCGCAGGCCGTCGCGGGTGGCGAGCACCGTCACCGAGTGGAGCAGCGCAGTCGCGGCGAGCCACGGCATCAGGCTGGCATTCTCGACCGGGTCCCAGAACCACCAGCCGCCCCAGCCCAGCTCATAATAGGCCCAATAGCTGCCGGCGGTGATGCCGAGCGTCAGGAAGATCCATGCACCCAGCACCCACGGCCGCATCGCGCGCGCGAACGCCGGCCCGACGTCGCGGGTAACGAGTGCCCCGACCGCGAAGGAGAAAGCGACCGACAGACCGACATAACCGGCGTAGAGCGTCGGCGGGTGGAAGGCGAGGCCGGGGTCCTGCAGCAGCGGGTTGAGCCCCGCGCCATCGGGGGGCGACGGATTGAGCCGCGCGAACGGGTTGGAGGCGAACAGCAGGAAGGCGTAGAAGCCAAGCGCGATCGCCGCCTGTGCGGCGAGCGTCGCGACCAGCGTCGGCTGCGCGAGGCGATGCTCGAACTTCGCGACCGCTGCGCCAGCGACGCCGAGGATCGTCACCCACAGCAGCATCGAGCCTTCGTGATTGCCCCACGCGCCCGCGAATTTGTACAGCCACGGCTTCATCGAATGGCTGTTGGCGGCGACCAGCGCGACCGACAGGTCGGTATCGAGAAACGCGCGGATTAACGCGCCCATCGCCACCACCACGAGCGCGCCCTGCACGATCGCCACCGCGCGGATCGCGCCGACCGCCTGCGGCATGTCACGCCTGAGCGCGACGACGCCGAGCAGCACCTGCAACGCGGCCAGCGCGGCGGCGAGCCACAGTGCGGCGAGCCCGGTTTCGGCGGTCATGCGGAAAAATGCGGTTGAATCACCCGCCCGCCTTACGCCGGTTCGCGGGGGCGCGTCGAGATGGTCGCCGCCTTCGTCTATCTACCGTCATCCCGGACTTTCCCAAGAGCCGGCTTTCCACGGAAGTCAGAGGGGGCGATGCTCCTACAGTCGTTCATTGTGAGCGTAGCGAAGCAATCCATTGCCTGATCAGAACGCCCTCGATTGCTTCGCTGCGCGCGCAATGACGGAATTGCTGGATGCAGCTCGGCGCGGGCAGAGGAAGCGGTCCCCCGGACCAAGTTCGGGGGCGAAGAACGCGAACGGCTTCCCTCGTTATTCTCGCGCAGGCGGGAAGCTATACGCGCAGGCCTTCGCAAGGTCCGCCACGTCAGAGGTTCTGGATCCCCGCCTCCGCGGGGATGACGGACTTGGCGGCGAAACGACCCTCAGATCCGCCGGTGCTTCCCGCCGTAATGCTGGCCGATATAATCCTTGATCCGCGCCATCTCGGTCGCGGCGGCGCGGGTCGCCTCGGCGCAGCACGGCAACGGATCGCGCTCCGCGGCTGAGGCGCGCATCGCGACCCGCTCGCACAATGTTTCGACATCCGCGCGCGACAGCACGTTCTTCTCGCGCAGCACGCACAACAATGACTGAAGAATCACCAGGCTTTCTTCGCCTGCATGCGCGTCCGGGGTGACCATGGCCTCGTCCTCTCCGTCGTTTTTCCACGACAGGGTACGCCGATCACCGCCGGACGCAAGAGGGTGTCAGCGGTCGGCCACCGCCGGCACCTCGCCTGCCAAACCACCGCCCAGCGCGCGGTAAAGCTCGATCAGGTTGTTCGCCTGGGTCAGCCGGGTCGTCACCAGCTGCTGCTGCGCCGAATAGGCGGTACGCTGCGCATCGAGCGAGGTCAGGAACGAATCGACCCCGGCGCGGTACCGCGCGTCGGACAGCCGCGCCGCCACCGACGCCGCATTGGCGCGCGCGCCCTGCGCCGACAGCTGCTCGCCGATCGTCCCACGCTGCGCCAGCGCGTCGGCGACCTCGCGGAAGGCGGTCTGGATCGCCTTCTCATAGGTGGCGACCGCCGCTTCGCGCGACGCCTTGGCATAGTCGAGGTTGCCGGCGTTGCGCCCGCCGTCGAACAGCGGCAGCTGCACCGACGGGGCGGCGTTGTAGTTGAACGTGCCACCGCCGAAGAGCCCCGACAGTGCCGAAGAGATCGTCCCGATCGTCGCGGTCAGCGAAATGCGCGGGAAGAACGCCGCGCGCGCCGCACCGATATTGGCGTTCTGCGCGATCAGCTGATGCTCGGCCTGCAACACGTCGGGGCGGCGCAGCAGCACCGCCGACGATACGTCGCCGGGCAGCGCGTCGCGGGTGAAGGCGACGGTGCCGAGCGCGTCGGGCAGCTGCTCCGCGGTGACGGTGGTGCCCGCCAGCAGGTTGAGCGCATTCTGGTCACGCGCGACCTGCGCGGTCAGCGTCGCGATGTCGTTGCGCGCGGCCTGATAGTTGGTCTCCGCCTGCCGCGCCTCCAGCTCGGAGGCGACCCCGATGCGGAACTGTGCGCTGGTCAACCGCACCGTTTCCTCGAAGGTCTTGAGCGTCTCGCGGCTGAGCCGAAGCTGCTCCTGATCGGCGGCGAGTTGCAGCCACGCGCTCGCCACCTCGGCGATCAGGCTGATCCGCGCGCTGCGCTGCGCTTCCTCTGTCGCGAAATATTGTTCGAGCGCGGCACGGTTGAGATTTCGGACGCGCCCGAACAGGTCGAGTTCGAACGCCGAGAAGCCGACGTTCGCCGAATAGAACTGGATGTTCGACGAGCTTTCGCCGACCGCCCCGCCGGCCGTCGCGCCCGTGCCGCCGCCAGTCCCCGTACCGGTTCCGGTTCCCGTCCCAGTGCCCGTTCCGGTGCCGCCGGCAGCACCGCCACCGCCCGCCGCCCCAATCGCGCCGAACAGGTTGTTGGTGTAGGTCGCCGAGCCGGTGACGCCGGTGGTCGGGACGATCGCCGAGCGCTGGACGCGATATTGCGCGCGCGCCTGGAGGACGTTGGCCGCCGCGACGCGCAGGTCGCGGTTGTTGGCCAGCGCCGTCTCGATCACCTGCCGCAGCCGCGCGTCGAGGAAGAAGTCGCGCCAGCCGATCTGCGTGACGTCGGGCGCGTCGGTGGCGGCGCGCGGGTACACGCCACCCTCCGGCAGGGCGAGCGGCACCGCGCCGGTCGGGCGTTCGTATTTGGGTGCCATGTTGCACCCGGCGAGCGCGCTGGTCAGCGCCAGCGCGGCGAGAAACGAACTAGTCTTCACGTCAGGCCCCCTGATGGGCGGTGTCGCCCGTGGGATGATCGTCATGCGCGGGCGCGTCGTCGTGCGGCGTCTTCTCGTCCTTGCCATGCCCAAACAGGCGCAGCACGACGACGAAGAACATCGGCACGAAGAAGATCGCCAGCACCGTCGCCGACAACATGCCGCCGACCACGGCGCGGCCGATCGCATTCTGGCCGCCTGCCCCCGCGCCGGTCGAGATCGCGAGCGGCATCACGCCGAACACGAAGGCGAGGCTGGTCATCAGGATCGGACGCAGGCGCAGCTTGGCCGCCTCCACCGCCGCGTCGAAGGCGCTCATCCCCTCGGCGATCCGCTCTTCGGCGAATTCGACGATCAGGATGGCGTTCTTGGCGGACACGCCGATCGTGGTGATGAGCCCGACCTGCAGGTAGATGTCCTTGTTCAGCCCGGTCAGCCATGCGGCCAGCACCGCCCCGATGATGCCCAGCGGCACGACCAGCAGCACCGAGATCGGCACCGACCAGCTTTCGTACAGCGCGGCGAGGCAGAGGAAGACGATCAGCAGCGACAGCCCATAAAGCGCCGGCGCCTGCCCGCCCGACAGCCGTTCCTCATAGGACAGGCCGGTCCATTCCAGCGTCGTGCCCGGGGGCAGCTTCGCATGGATCTCCTGCAACGCCTCCATCGCGGCACCGGTGCTCTGCCCCGGTCCCGGCGAGCCCTGCAGCTGCATCGCCGGCTGCCCGTTGTAGCGGGTCAGCGACACGGGGGCATTGGCCCATTCGAGCGTCGAGAAGGCAGTGAACGGCGCCATCTGGCCGTTCGCGCCGCGGACGTAGAGTTCACCGACGTCCTCGGGCGACATGCGATACGGCGCGTCGTTCTGGACATAGACGCGCTTCACGCGACCGCGGTCGATGAAGTCGTTGATGTACCCGCCGCCCCAAGCGGTCGCGATTGTCGAATTGACCGCCGACAGATCGAGCCCGAGCGCGCGCGCCTTGTCCTCGTCGATCTTCACCTTGAGCTGCGGTGCGTCCTCGAGGCTCAGCGGACGGACCTGTGCCAGCCGCGGATCCTGCGCGGCCATGCCGAGCATCATGTTGCGCGCCTGCACCAGCTTTTCGTGCCCGATGCCGCCGGTATCGACCAGCTGCACGTCGAAGCCGGTCGCATTGCCCAGCTCCTGCACCGCCGGCGGGATCAATGCGAAGATCAGCCCGTCCTTATATTGCGACAGTGCCCCCATCGCGCGGCCGACGATCGCCTGAGCGCGATTGTCGCCGCCCGACCGGTCTTCCCACGGCTTCAGGTTGACGAAGACGAGGCCGGTGTTCTGGCCCTGCCCCGCGAAGCTGAAGCCGTTGATCGTGAAGACGCCCTGGACGTTCTTGCCTTCCGCCTTGAGGAAGTGGTCGCGGGTAAGCGCCAGCCCCTTCTCGGTGCGGGCGCTGCTCGCGCCCGCCGGGCCCTGCACCAGCGCGATCACGAAGCCCTGATCCTCGTCCGGCAGGAAGCCCGAGGGCAGCCGGATGAAGACCAGCGCCATCCCCGCGACGATCAGCAGATAGACGAACAGCGAGCGCTTCCAGTGGCGCGCGGTGCTCTTCACCCCGCCCTCGTAGCGATGCTGCGCGCGATCGAACTTGTCATTGAACCAGCGGAAGAAGCGCGCCAGCGGCCCCCTGCCTTCCTGCTTGTTCGGATCGTGCGGCTTGAGGATTGTCGCGCACAGCGCCGGCGTCAGGATCAGCGCGACCAGCACCGACAGCACCATCGCCGACACGATCGTGATCGAGAACTGGCGGTAGATCACGCCGGTCGACCCGCCGAAGAACGCCATCGGCAGGAACACCGCCGACAGCACGAGGCCGATGCCGACCAGCGCGCTGCTGATCTCGTCCATCGACTTGCGCGCGGCTTCCTTCGGGGAGAGATGCTCGGTGACGATCAGGCGTTCGACGTTCTCGACGACGACGATCGCGTCATCGACGAGCAGGCCGATCGCCAGCACCATGCCGAACAAGGTCAGCGTGTTGATCGTGTACCCGGCCAGCGCCATCACCGCGAAGGTGCCGAGCAGCACGACCGGCACCGCGATCGTCGGGATCAGCGTCGCGCGCCAGTTCTGGAGGAACAGGAACATCACGAGGAAGACGAGCACCACCGCCTCGATCAGCGTGTGGATCACCTGCTCCACCGACAGCCGCACGAACGGCGTGATGTCGTAAGGGTAGATGACCTTCACGTCGGGTGGCAGCGTCTTGCCGATCTCCGCCACACGCGCCTTGAGCAGATCGACGGTATCGAGCGCGTTGGCCCCCGCCGCCAGCCGGACGCCGAAGCCCGACGCCGGCTTGCCGTTATATTGCACGTCGAAGCCGTAATTCTCGGCGCCGATCTCGATCCGCGCGACGTCGCGCAGCCGGACCACCGAGCCGTCCGTCCCCGTCTTGAGCCGGATGTTGCCGAATTGCTCAGGCGTCTGCAGCCGCGACTGCACCGAGACGGTCGCGTTGAGCATCTGCTCCTTGGGCGCGGGCTGCGCGCCGATCTGCCCGGCGGAAACCTGCGCGTTCTGCGCCTGCACCGCCGAGGTCACGTCGGCGACGGTCAGCGCGTAATTGTTGAGCTTGAGCGGATCGAGCCAGATGCGCATCGCATATTGCGAGCCGAACACCTGCAACTCGCCGACGCCGTTGATGCGGCTGATCGGGTCCTGGAACTTCGACACGACCATGTCGGCCAAGTCGTTGTTGCTGTGCGAGCCATCGGTGGAGACGAGCCCGACGACCGCCAGGAAGCTGGCCGCCGACTTGGTCACCTGAATGCCCTGTCGCTGGACTTCCTGCGGCAGCAGCGGGGTCGCCGCCTGCAACTTGTTCTGGACCTGCACTTGCGCGATGTCAGGATCGGTGCCCTGCTCGAAGGTCAGCGTGATCGTGACCACGCCTGCCGACGAGGAGGATGAGGAGAAATAGCGCAGGTTGTCGATGCCGCGGAGCTGCTGCTCGATGATCTGCGTGGTGGTGCGCTCGAGCGTTTCGGCGTCGGCGCCCGGATAGGTGGCGGCGATCGCGACCGCCGGGGGCGCGATCTCGGGGAACTGGGCGATCGGCAGGCTGCGGATCGCGATGATCCCCGCCAGCATGAGCACCATGGCGATGACCCATGCGAAGATGGGCCGGTCGATGAAAAAGCGCGACATGCGGGGTTACTTTCCCTGAGCCGGCTGGCCCTGCGCCGCGCCGCCCGGCGCACCGGGCTGGGCGGGCTTGGCGTTCGGATTATATGGCACGGCCTTCACGGGCATGCCGGGGCGCAGCATCATTGCGCCTTCCATGACCACCTTGTCGCCCGGATTGAGCCCGGCGGTGACCAGCCAGTCGTCGCCGATCGTGCGCGGTGCGGTCAGCTGGCGCGGCTGGAGCTTGCCGTCGGCCCCGACCACCAGGACGCTGGGATTGCCGCGCTCGTCACGCGTCACCGCGCGCTGCGGCACGAGGATCGCGTTGTTCTTCGTCCCCTCGACCAGTTCGGCGCGGACGTACATGCCCGGCAGCAGCAGCCCCTTCGGGTTCGGGAACAAGGCGCGGATCGTCTGGGTGCCGGTGTTCGGATCGACGCTGACATCGGCGAACTGCAGCTTGCCCTCGATCGGATAGACCGAGCCATCCTCCAGCCGCAGCCGGACGCGGGCCGCGGTGCCGCCGCGCGCCAGATCGCCGGCGGCGATCTGCTGGCGCAGCTTGAGCAGGTCGGCGCTCGACTGCGAGACGTCGACATAGATCGGGTCGAGCCGCTGGATCGTGGTCAACGGATTGGTCTGCGAGGCACTGACCAGCGCGCCGGTGGTGGCCACCGAGCGGCCGATGCGGCCCGAGATCGGTGCGCGGATCGTGGTGCGCGCGAGATCGATCTGCGCCGAGCGCAGCGCCGCCTGCTGCGCGGCGACATCCGCCTGCGCCTGCGCGGCGGTGGTCACGGCGTTCTCGTAATCCTGCCGTGCGATCGCGTTGATCTTGACCAGCTCGCCATAGCGGCGCTGGAGCGCAGCGCTCGACGCGATCGCGGCACGCGCGCGCGCCACCGCGGCACGCGCACTGGCGACCTGCGCCTGATAGGGCTGCGAGTCGATGCGGTAGAGCGGCTGCCCGGCGCGGACCAGCTCGCCCTCGGTGAAGAGTCGCGCGGTGACGAGGCCGTTGACCTGCGGTCGCACTTCCGACGTTTCGAAGGCGGTCGTCCGCCCCGGCAACGTCGAAGTCAGCGTCACCGACCGCGGCTGCACGGCCAGCACGCTCACTTGCGGCGGCCCGGCCTGCGCCTGCTGCTGTTGCTGCTTTTCCGCATCGTTCGCGCCGCCGCACGCCGCGAGCGGCACCAGCATCATCGCGGCGACCGCGAACCCCGTTTTCGGCCCCATTTTCAGCATGGACATCTCTTATGAAGTGTGTGAGTGATCGCTCACTCACGAATGCTGCTACTGCGAAGAGGTGGCACCGTCAAGCTGGGAAGAAGATGGTCGGCGTAAATTGATGCAGCGGTGTAACGAAGGATGTACCGAGCCCGACGCCGCCTTCCCACGCGACCGAAGCGGGAAAGCAAACGCACGTCGTGCGAAAATCGTTCAGGCAGCCCGGGAACTTTTTGCAGAGTACGGTTTCCACGCCACCAGTATGGCGAAACTGTCGGAACGGTCGGGGGTGCTGGTGGGCCAGATCTATCGCGACTTCGCCAACAAGGAGGCGATTGTCGCCGCCTTGGTCGAACATGATCTCGACGAATTTCTGGCCGGTGACGAACTATGTGCGGCGCGTTGCACCTCGGATCGGACGATGGTGCGCGACTGGATCGCGCGCTTCATCGCCTGCAACGACCTCAACGACACGCGGCTGATCGCCGAGATCATGGCCGAGGCGAACCGCAATCAGCGGATCGCCGAGATCTTCGATGCGATGGACGATCGGCTGCGCGGGCAATTGGTGCGGGCGTTGAAGATCATCGTGCCGGCGGCGCGCGACGAAGGCCGGCTGGCACGGCTGGGCGAGTCGATCCTCATCATGGCGGGTGGCATGTGCCAACGGCGGCTGATGAATGCGCGGTGCACCGACCCCGAGGTACTCAAGCTGTTGATGGCGTTCATCGACAGCGAGATCGCGGCGATTGAGCGCGACGAGCGCTGAACCACGGCACCGCGACCACGACCCGCATTGCGACGCGCCGCCGACCGCTTATGAAGATCTCGAACAAAGCGGGGACGTGACGCGGTGGCGACGGCGATGAAGCTGGCCGATCTGGCAGCGATGGCAGGGGTGTCGACGGCGACGGTGTCGCGCGCGCTGTCGGGGCACCCCTCGGTCAGCAAGACCACGCAGGAGCGCATCCGCGCGCTGGCGCGCGAACATGGCGTCCGGCCCAACCAGCTTGCGCGCAATTTGCGGATGCGCAGCACCGGCGCGATCGCGCTCGCCATGCCGCTGGGCCATGCGCGCACCCAGCATCTGACCGACCCGTTCTTCCTCAGCCTGCTGGGATTTCTCGCCGATCTGCTGGTGGATCGCGGCTATGACATCCTGCTGTCGCGCGTGCTGCCGGAGAATGACGAGTGGCTCGACCGGCTGGTCGACAGCGGGCGGGTCGACGGCGTTCTGCTGGTCGGGCAATCCGATCAATATGACACGATAGAGCGTGTCGCGGCACGCTATGCGCCGCTGGTGGTTTGGGGGGTCAATCGCCCGGGGCAGCAACATCTGACGATCGGGTCGGACAACATCCTGGGCGGACGGATTGCTGCGACGCATCTGCTTGGGCTGGGACGCAGCCGGCTGTTATTCCTCGGTGATCCCGCACCCCCCGAGTTTGCGGATCGACTGGCGGGGTTCCGGGAAGCGGCTGGCCCCGCGTCGGTCGAGATCCTGTCGTGCGAGATGGACCCCGATGCGGTTCATGCCGCGGTGCGCGCACGGTTGGCGGACGGTAGCGCGCCCGACGCGATCTTCGCCGCCTCCGACGTCGCCGCGATGAGCGCGCTGCGCGCGTTGACCGAGGCCGGGCTCGACGTGCCTGGCGATGTCGCAGTGGTTGGGTACGACGACGTGACGCTTGCCGCGCACACGTCGCCGCCGTTGACGACGATCCGGCAGGACCTGGTGGCCGGCACTCGATTGATGGTCGAGACGCTCCTGCGGCGGATCGCGGGTGAGCCCGCAACCAGCGCGATCGTCCCGCCCGAACTGGTCGTTCGCGCCTCCGCCTGACCGGTCGCACTTCTCGCAATCGTTTGCACAAAGTTCTTTGCAATCGATTGTGAGGGCTGTATGTAGCTGACATCAGGCTGTTCGGAAAGGATGGCCGCTCAGGAGAGGTTTTCCGTGATGACGCTGCGTTTTCGCCTGCTCGCTTCGATCCCCGCGTTGCTGATCGCCGGTGCGGCGCACGCGCAAGTTCCGCAGACCGACACGACCGCCACCGCTGCCGATCCGGCCGAAGCGACCGTTTCTGAGGACATTGTTGTCACCGGCGTGGCGCAGGGGCGTAACAGGCTGGATACGTCGGTGTCGGTCAGTTCGCTTGACGCCGACCTGACCACCAAGATCCCGCCGCGTAACACCGCGGAAATCCTGCGCAATCTGCCCGGCGTCCGCGTCGAGGCATCGGGCGGCGAAGGCAATGCCAATATCTCGGTGCGCGGTCTGCCGGTCGCGTCGGGCGGGTCGAAGTTCCTGCAATTGCAGGAAGATGGCCTGCCGGTGCTCGAATTCGGCGACATCATCTTCGGCAATGCCGACATCTTCATCCGTAACGATCTGTCGCTCGCCCGTATCGAGTCGGTGCGCGGCGGATCGGCGTCGACGTTCGCCAGCAACTCGCCCGGTGGCATCATCAACTTCATTTCGAAGACCGGCGAGCAGGACGGGGGCTCGTTCCAGCTTTCCTCGGGCATCGATTACCGTGAATATAGGGCCGACTTTGCGTATGGCGGACACATTGATGCCAAGACCCGCTACGAACTGAGCGGTTTCTACCGGCTCGGTGACGGTCCGCGCGACGTCGGCTATGACGCGATGCGCGGCGGGCAGATCAAGGCCAACATCACCCGCGAGTTCGACCGCGGCTACGTCCGCGTCTACGGCAAATATCTCGACGACCGCAGCATCGCCTATCTGCCCAACCCGGTGCGCGTGACCGGGAGCGACGGCGACCCGACGTACCAGAACATTCCCGGCTTCTCGATCAACGAGGACACGCTGCACAGCCGCTACATCGGCTCGGTGCTGACGCTGGACGGCAACAACAATCCGGTGCGCCGCAACATCGGTGACGGGATGCATCCCGTGGTCAAGTCGGTCGGGTTCGAGGGCCAGTATGAGATCGCCGACGGCTGGAACGTCACCGAGCGGTTCCGCTATTCGGACATTTCCGGCGACTTCGTCTCGCCCTTCCCGGCCGCGGTCGGCGATGCGCAGACCACCGCCAACAGCTTCGCCGGGGCCGGCGCGCAGCTCTATTATGCCAGCGGCCCGCTGTCGGGGCAGCGGATCGCCAATCCGGCGACGGTCGGCGGCAACGGCCTGCTCGCCAGCGTCGTGCTGTTCGACGTCGACCTGAAGAGCCTGAACAACATCACCAACGACCTGCGCCTCAACGGCAAGGTCGATCTCGGCGGCGGCGCGCTGTCGATCGCGGCGGGCATCTACAATTCGCGGCAGGACGTGAAGACCGACTGGCTGTGGACGTCGTTCTTCCAGACCGTGCAGGGTGACGGTCGCTCGGTGCTGGTCGACATCCGCAACGCCGCGGGCGTTTCGCAGACCGCCGGGGGCACGCTGTATTCGGCGTCGTTCTTCGGCAATTGCTGCCGCCGCAGCTACGACATGCGCTACACCACCAACGCGCCGTTCGCACAGCTCGGCTTTGAGATCGGGCGGCTGAACATCGACGGCAGCCTGCGCTACGATTTCGGCTCCGCCAAGGGCAGCATCGCGGGCGACCTGCCCGGCGCGGTGACGACGCGCGCGCAGGACATCAACGGCGACGGCGTGATCTCGGTCGCCGAGCAAACGGTCGGGTTCATCCCGAACAATCGCACCGGCATCGACTATGACTATAGCTACCTGTCCTATTCGGCGGGCGTGAACTACCGGCTGAGCGACACGCTGGCCGCCTTCGCGCGCTACAGCCGCGGCGGGCGCGTCAACGCCGACCGGCTGCTGTTCGGGCCGACGATCGACATCACGACCGGCGGACTGGTCAACGGCTCCAAGCCCTATGACTTCGTCAAGCAGGCCGAGGGCGGGCTGAAATTCTCCAGCGGCCCGGTCGCCTTCTATGCGACGGTGTTCAATGCCAAGACCCAGGAAACCAACTACCTGCTGTCGCAGCAGCAATTCACCAGCCGTCGCTACGACGCGACCGGCGTCGAGCTGGAAGGCCGCTTCCGCCGTGGGCCGTTCTCGCTGACCGCCGCGGGCACCTATACCGATGCGAAGATTACCAGCGACGCGACCGATGCGACGCTGAACGGCAATCGGCCGCAGCGGCAGGCGGCGTTCGTCTATCAGGCGACCCCGCAGCTCGATTTCGGGCGCGTCAGCTTCGGCGCGAACGTGATCGGCACGACCTCCAGCTACACCCAGCCGGCCAACCAGTTGAAGATGCCCGCCTATACGCAGGTCAACGGCTTCGTGCTGGTGCGCGCGGCGGACAACGTCAGCTTCAACCTGAACGCCAACAACATCTTCAACGTGAAGGGCATCACCGAGGCCGAAGATGCCGCGATCCCGTCGAACCAGCTGGTGCGCGCACGCTCGATCAACGGCCGGACGATCGCTGCGTCGGTGCGGTTCGATTTTTGAGGCTTCCGTCACCCGGCGGAGGCCGGAGTCCACTGCCACGGGCGCAGGTTCTGCCTGGCTCTGGACCCCGGCCTTCGCCGGGGTGACGATGGTGTAAAAGAATGGGACGTGGAATCGCGATGACCATGCAGCAGCGCCTCGATGCGATCGCTCCGGGGCTACGTCGCCAGCTTGCGCGGCTCTACCCCGATCACGACAGCGAGGCGCTGTGGGCGACGGTCGAGGCGCTGCTCCGGGCCCGTGCCGCCGAACGCCCCGCGGCGTTGCAGGCGCTCGACAGCGCGCGGGTCGCCGATCCCGACTGGTTCGTGCGCCCGGACATGCTCGGCTATTCGACCTATGTCGATCGCTTCGGCGGGACGGTGAACGGGCTGGCCGCGCATGTCGACCATCTTGAGGCGCTCGGCGTGCGCTACCTTCACGTCCTCGCGCTGCTCAAGGCGCGTGCGGGCGACAGCGACGGCGGATTTGCGGTCGCCGATTACCTCAGCATCGAGCCATCGCTGGGCACGATGGCGGACGTCGAGCGGCTGACCGAGCGGTTGCGCGCCGCGAAGATCAGCCTGTGTGTCGACCTTGCGCTCAACCACACCGCCGACGATCACGAATGGGCGAAAGCAGCGCGGGCGGGCGATCCCTTCTATCGCGACTTTTACATGGTGGTCGACGATGCCGAAGCAGCGGCGCGCGACGCCGAACTGCCGCAGGTCTTCCCGACCACCGCGCCGGGAAATTTCACTTATGTCCCCGAAATGGGCGGGAACGTCTGGACGACCTTCTATCCGTTCCAATGGGACCTGAACTGGCGCAACCCGCAGGTGTTCGTCGCGATCCTCGACGCCGCGCTGCGGCTCGCCAATCATGGGTTCGAGGCCTTCCGGCTCGACAGCACCGCCTTCCTCTGGAAGCAGCCCGGCACGACGTGCCGCAATCTGCCGCAGGGGCATTACATCGTCCGGGCCCTGCGCGCCGCGCTCGACATCGTCGCGCCGGCGACCCTGCTCAAGGCGGAGGCGATCGTGCCGACCGCGTTCGTGCCGCCCTATTTCGGGATGGAGGAGGGCGGCGGGTTCGAGCCCGAATGCCATTTGGTCTACAACAATTCGCTGATGGTCGCGGGGTGGGTCGGACTCGCCGAGCAGTCAGCGCAACTGCCGGCGGCGATCATCGCGGCGAGCGGCGGGCTGCCGTCGGGCGCGAACTGGCTGAGCTATGCGCGTTGCCACGACGATATCGGCTGGGGCGCGGTGCTCGGCGACCTGCGCGCGATCGACCCGGAGCCTGAGACTCGGCTGCGCGCCGCCGCCGCCTTCCTGCACGGCGCCGGCGACAGCTGGGCGCGCGGCGTGCCGTTCCAGTCGGACGGCGCGGCGCTGCACGGTACCAATGGCACGCTCGCCTCGCTGGCGGGGCTGGAGACGGCGGACGACGATGAGACCCGCGAGATGGCCTTGCGCCGCATCGCTTTGCTCAACGCGCTGGCGATCGCGAGTGGCGGTGTGGCGACGACCTATATGGGCGATGAGGCCGGGCTGCTGAACGATTACGATTATACCGACGATCCCGGGCTGGCGCACGAGGGGCGCTGGATCCACCGTCCTGGCATGGACTGGTGGGCGCTGGAGACGCCGGCGGCGCTGCGGATCAGCGGTGATCTTGTCGCGCTGCGCGATGCGCGGATCGCGAGCGGGGGTGCGGGGGCGCCGGCTTTGATCGAAACCGGGGATGCGGCGCTGCTGGGCGTTGCGTGCGGGCGCGACCGGGTGTTCCTGAATTTCGGCGATCGGGAGATTGCGGTGCCGGAGACCGGCCGCGACCGGCTGAGCGGTGCGGTGGTCGATACGGTGCCGGCATGGGAGGTCGTGTGGCTGGAGGGTTGAGAGCGGACCGGTGCTGCGCTCGCACAAAGCCCGCCCCACCCTCGCCGTTCGTCCTGAGCTTGTCGAAGCACGTGCCCTGTAACCCGCCCTTCGACAAGCTCAGCACGAACGGGGATTGTGCGGCAGGCGTCGTAAGGACGGACCGAAGCGTTACTCGCACTACGCCTGCCAAGCTCACAACCGTCCTCTCCGACCAGACAGGAGCCATGAGATGAGCAAGCCGCGCCTGTCGCTGGCCCGGATCGTCGAGATGAACCTCGGCTTTCTCGGGCTGCAATTCTCGTTCGGGCTGCAACAGGCCAATATGGCGCCGATCTACGGCTATCTCGGCGCGGACGAGGCCAGCCTGCCGCTCCTCTGGCTGGCCGGGCCGGTGACCGGGCTGCTCGTCCAGCCGCTGATCGGCGCGATGAGCGACCGGACCAATACGCGGCTCGGGCGGCGCACGCCCTATTTCCTGATCGGCGCGGTGCTGTGCAGCCTGTGCCTGTTCGCGATGCCGTACAGCCGCGCCTTGTGGATCGCGGCCAGCCTGCTCTGGATCCTCGACGCCGCCAACAACGTGACGATGGAGCCGTATCGCGCCTATGTCGGCGACCGGCTGGCGGAGGACCAGCGCGCGACCGGGTTCCTGACGCAATCCGCTTTCACCGGGCTGGCACAGACCCTGTCGTACCTCGCGCCGTCGCTGCTGGTGTGGATCGGGTTCGACAAGGATGCGGTCGACGCCAATGGCATCCCCGACATCACGCGCATCGCCTTCCTGATCGGGGCGGTGCTGTCGCTGTCGACGATCCTGTGGTCGGTTTGGCGCGTGCCGGAACTGCCCTTGCCGCCCGAGGAACAGGCGCGGCTGGCGGCGGAGCCGCTGACGCTGCGCGCGACCCTCGCCGATCTGAAGGCGGCGCTGGTCGAGATGCCCAGGCCGATGCGGCAGCTCGCGCTGGCGATGCTGTGCCAATGGTATGCGATGTTCGCCTATTGGCAGTTCATCACCTTCGCACTGGCGCGCTCACTGCACGGCACCGTCGAGACGGGCAGCACCGCATTCCGCGATACCGTGCTGACGGTCGGGCAATTGGGGGCGTTCTACAATGCGGTCGCGTTTGTCGCCGCGCTGGCGCTGATGCCGCTGGCGAAGCGGTATGGCGCGAAGGCGGTCCATGCCTGCTGTCTCGCCGCCTCGGGCGCGGCGATGCTGGCGATCCCGGCGCTGCCGTCCGAAGGCTGGCTGTTCGTGGCGATGATCGGCATCGGGATCGGCTGGGCGGGGATGATGGGCAATCCGTACATCATGCTGACCGGCATGATCCCGCCCGCGCGCAACGGCGTCTATATGGGCATCTTCAACATGTTCATCGTGATCCCGATGATGATCGAGAGCCTATCGATCCCGCTGTTCTACAAGAGCCTGCTCGGCGGCGATGCGCGCGGGGTCATCATGCTCGGCGGGGTGCTGATGCTCGTCGGTGCGGTCGCGACGGTGATGGTCGGGCGCGGCGCGCGCGAGCGGGCGGTGGCGTAGGCGCTACTCCGCATCCGGCTGCCGCTCCGGCGCGGCGTCGGCGAAGGCCGGCAGCGCAAGGCACGCCGCCTCAACCGCCAGCAGCCGCGGCCATGCCAGCTCGACTCCGAAGCGCCGCGCGTTGAACAATTGCGGGATAAGACACAGGTCGGCGAGCGTCACCTGCGTGCCGAAGCAATACGGTCCGTCCCGATCCGCGATCAGCGCGTTGCAGGCGGACAGCCCGTCGGTGATCGTGTCGCGTGCCCAGCCGTTGACCGCTGCCTCGTCCAGCCTGGCGGCGCGCAGCCGTTGCAGCACGCGCAGGTTCTGCACCGGATGCGTGTCACACGCGATCACCTGCGCGAAGGCCCGGACGTGCGCGCGGACGACCGGATTGGCGGGGAGCAGCGGCGGTGCCGGGATGCGCTCGTCGAGATATTCGCAGATCGCGAGGCTCTGCGTCAGCACCGCGCCTTCCCATTCGAGCGCCGGCACCAGTCCCTGCGGGTTGAGGCGTAGATAAGCGGGCGCGCGCTGTTCGCCGTGGCGCAGATGATGGAAGGCGTCGCACCACGCCACCCGCTTCAGGTTAAGTGCAATCCGCACGCGATAGGCGGCAGTCGAGCGGAAATAGCCGTGCAGCACCGGCATGTCGGGCGTCGCGGTCATGGATCCTCCCCTGTTTTCGGGGCAGCCTAACCGCGGCGCATCAGTTGCGCAGCAACGGAATGATCCCCTTGCGCCGCCCCGGACCGTCGGCCACCGCGCGCAACGCCGCCGCCTCCATCGCGAGCCGCTGCGCCTCGCCGAGCGACAACGCCTCGCGCGCTTTCGCCTCCAGCGCAGCGGCCCGGTCGCTCGCGATCGCGCGGTGATCCGACCACCAGCCACGCCAGCGCCGCCACAGGATCGACGCGGCGGAGCGGAGACGGGAAGGATTGTTCATCCTCCCACAACGCGCATCCGCGCTATCGGTGGCGTGCCGAAACCTCCGAAATGGCGAAATAAATGCGGTCGAGATCGTCGTCGCCGATGCAATAGGGCGGCATGACGTAGAGCGTGTCGCCGAGCGGGCGCAGCAGCACGTCGCGCTCGCGGAACGCCGCCATCAGCCGCGGGGCAAGGTCGGAGAGATACCCCTCCCCCGCGCCGATCTCGAACGCCGCGATCGTGCCCAGCACGCGCGGGTTGCGGATGCCGTCGAGCGTCGCGAGCCGCGCCGCCTGCGCCGCGCCCAGCCGCGCGACCCGCTCCAGCACCGGCTCCTCGCGCCAGATCGCGAGATTGGCGGCGGCGGCGGCGCACGCGATCGGATTGGCGGTGTAGCTGGAGGAGTGGAAGAACATCTTCGCGCGGTCGGTCGACCAATGCGCGTCGAAGATCGGCTCGCTCGCCATCGTCACCGCCAGCGGCAGCGCGCCGCCGGTCAGCCCCTTGGACAGGCACAGGATGTCGGGCTCGATCCCCGCCTGTTCGCACGCCAGCAACGTGCCGGTGCGGCCCCAGCCGGTCATCACCTCGTCGGCGATGAACAGCACGCCGTGCCGCGCGCAGACCTCGCGCATCTGCCGCAACATGTCGGGCGAGTAGAACAGCATCCCGCCCGCGCCGAGCACCAGCGGCTCGACGATGAACGCCGCCGCGCCCGCGGCACAGGCGCGGTCGAGCGCGTCGAGCGTCGCCTGCTCCGCCCCGACCGCCGGGTACGGGATCGTCTCGACATCGAACAGCAGCGGGGCATAGGCGCGGTTGAACACGCCGCGCTGCCCGACCGACATCGCGCCGATCGTGTCACCGTGATAGCCATGCTCCATGACAAGGATGCGGTGGCGCGCGTCGCCGCGCGCCAGCCAGTAGCCGAGCGCCATCTTCAGCGCGACCTCGACGCTGGTCGAGCCCGAATCGGAGAAGAACACCCGCGTCAGCGACGGCGGCATGATCGCGCGCAGCCCGGCGGCGACCTGCTCGGCGGGTTCGTGTGTCCAGCCGGCGAAAATCATCTGGTCGAGACGTTCGGCCTGCGCGCGGATCGCGGCGGCGATCCGGGGGTGCGCATGGCCGTGCGTTGTCACCCACCACGACGAGATCGCATCGATCACACGCCGCCCGTCGGCGGTGTGCAGCACCGCGCCCTCGCCGCGCACGACGCAGGGGATCGGCTCCTGAAGTCCGTGCTGGGTGAAGGGGTGCCAGACCGAACTCACCGGAAATCCTCGACGTTGAAATGCGCGGAGAAGGCGGCGGCAAGCGTCGCGGCGTTCAGGTCGGCGAGGCGCGGCAGCCGCCCGAGCCGGCGAACCTTGCCGATCTCCGCGATTACCGCCTCGCTGTCCTCGACCGCATCGCCAATGAACGCGACGCCCAGCAGCGGCACACCGCGCGCGTGCAGCGCCTCGATCGACAAGAGGCTGTGGTTGATCGTGCCGAGCGCGGTGCGCGCGACCAGCACCACCGGCTGCCCCCAAGCGGCGGCCTGATCCGCGAACGACCATTCCCGGGTCAGCGGCACCAGCACCCCGCCCGCGCCCTCGACCACCAGCGGCCCGTCACCTGCCGGCAGCGCGAGCCGCGCGCGGTCGATCGTCACGCCGTCGATCTCCGCGGCGCGGTGCGGCGAGCACGGCGTGTTCAGCCGATACGCCTCCGGTACCACCTGCGCCGGGTCGACGCCGAGCTGCACGACGCTGCCCGCGTCGCTGCCGTCCGCCAGCCCGGCCTGCACCGGCTTCCAGTAACGTGCGCCGAGCGCGACGGTCAGCGCGGCGGCGAACACGGTCTTGCCGACGTCGGTGTCGGTTCCGGTGACGACGATCGTCCCGCTCATGGCAATATCTCCTTCAACACGTCCGCCAGCGCAGCAAGCTCCGCCTCGCCGACATGAAGCGTCAGCGCGATCCGCAGCCGCGCGGTGCCCGCCGGAACGGTCGGCGGGCGGATGCCGCGCACGTCGAAGCCCGCCGCCTGTACTGCCGCCGCGACCCGCATCGTCTCGCGGTCGTCCCCGATCACCAGCGGCACGATCTGCGACTCGACATGCGCGCCGAGCGGGGCGAGATGTCGCCGCGCCGCCGCGATCAGCGCGTGGAGCCTTGCCCGCCGCTCCGGCTCGTCGGCGACGACGCGCAGGCTCTCGCGCGCCACCGCCGCGGAGAGTGGCGATGGCGCGGTCGAGAAGATGAACGGCCGCGCGCGCGCCACCAGAAAGTCGCGGACGATCGCCGGCCCGCACAACACCGCGCCCTCGCAGCCCAGCGCCTTGCCGAAGGTGTTGAGCGTCACCAGGTTTTCGCGCCCGTGCCACGCCTCCGCCACGCCGCGCCCGCGCGCGCCCCACACGCCGGTCGCGTGCGCCTCGTCGACGATCAGCATCGCGTCGTGCCGGTCGGCGACCGCGAGATAGGCGGCGACGTCGGTCAGATCGCCGTCCATGCTGTAGAGGCTCTCGACCGCGATCCACGGCGTGCCGGTGCCGCCGCCCGTGCGCCACGCCCCGATCGCGTCATCGGCGGCCTGCGCGTCGCCATGCGCGGCGGTGACGCAGGTCGCGCGCCCGAGCCGCATTCCGTCGTGCATGCTCGCATGGACCAAAGCGTCATGGACGATCAGGTCGCCGGGCTGCGGCACCGATGAAAGCAACGCGGTGTTTGCGGCATAGCCGCTGCCGAACGATAGCGCCGCCGCCGCGCCGAAGAACGCCGCCGCCTCGGCCTCCAGCGCCTCATGCTCGGCATCGTTGCCGCGCAGCAGCCGCGACCCGCCCGAGCCGAGCGCGACGCCCTGCGCCAGCGCCGCCTGCGCTGCTGCGACCAGTCGCGGGGCGGTGGACAGCGCAAGATAGTCGTTCGAGGACAGGTCGACGCCGTGGCGCGGCGCCAGCGTGCGCAGGCGTCCGGCGTCGGCGAGCGCGGAGAGATGGGCGCGTTGGGCGACAAGCTGCATTGGCGCGCCTATGCCGTCGCGGATGTCGCTTGGCCAGTATCCGTGCCACCGATCGCGCGGCTCGGGCGTTGGCAGCGCTCGATCGACGGATGCAGAGGGAGCTGACCGATGAACCGCAACACGAAGATCGCGCTGGGCGGCGCGGCGGTCGCCGCCGGTGCGGTCGCCTGGTTGGCGGCGCGCGAACGCAACAGCGACGCCCCCGCCAGCTACCCACCGCTCGACGTGCTCAAATCGTTCGGCAAGGATATCTGGATCGTCGATAGCGGGCCGATGATCGCCTCCGGCCTGTCGCTGCCGATCCGCATGACGGTACTGCGGCTGCCCGACCGCTCACTGATGCTGCATTCGCCGACGCGCTTCACCCCCGCGCTGGCGGCAACGCTCGCCGAGCTGGGCGTGGTGCGGCATCTGGTCGCGCCGAACATCGCGCACTGGACGCGGTTGCCGGCGTGGCAGCGCGCCTATCCCAAGGCGCTGCTGTGGGCGGCGCCGGGGCTCGGCGAGCGCGGGCAGGTACAGCGCAGCGGGTTACGGATCGACCGCGAGTTGGGCGCGGTGCCGCCCGCTGAATGGGCCGACGCGGTCGATCAGGGGCTGATCACAGGCGCGGCGGGGTTCAACGAGATATGGTTTCACCACCGTGCCTCGCGCACCCTGGTCCTCACCGACGTCGTCCAGCATATGGAGCCCGAGCGGCTGCCGCCGATCACCGCCTTCATCGCGCGGCTGAGCGGCGGCGCGTGGGGCACGACGCCGCGCTACCTGCGCCCGGTGCTGCGCTTCGGCGGGCGCGGCCTGCGCGCGGCGGTGGCGACGCTGGTCGCGCTCGCGCCCGAGCGGGTGGTGTTCGCGCATGGCCGGCCGTTCACCGAGGACGCCGCTGCACAATTGCGCCGGGCGCTCGCCTGGGCCGACTAAGCGCGCCTTGCTCCTGCCGCGCGCATCCGCCTAAGCTGCGGCATGATAGCAGGGGGCAGCGTGGAGAGAAGCGAGCGGCGCGGGCCGGCGCATATGACGATCGCGCATGATCTGGGCGTCGCGATCGTCACTGGACGGCATCCGGCCAGCGTGACGCTGCCCGGCGAGCTGGAGCTGGCCGAACAGTTCGGCGTCTCGCGCAGCGTGATCCGCGAGTCGCTCAGGATGCTCAGCGCGAAGGGATTGGTCGAGAGCCGGCCCAAGGCGGGGACGCGGGTGCGTGATCGCGCGCACTGGAATTTGCTCGATCCCGACATGCTGGCGTGGATGTTCGAGGGTGCGCCGTCGCTCGATTTCGTGCGCAGCCTGTTCCAGTTGCGGCTGATCGTCGAACCCGCCGCCGCCGAGCTGGCGGCGCTTCAGCGCAGCGCTGCGGAGCTGTCGCGGATGGGACATGCGCTGGAGATCATGGCGGCGCACGGGCTGCGCACGCAGGAGGGGCAGAGCGCGGACCAGCTTTTCCACGCGACGATCCTGCAGGCGACCCGCAACGAGTTGCTGGTGAGCCTGTCGAGCAGCATCGCCGCGGCGGTGCGCTGGACGACGTTCTTCAAATACCGCACGCCCGCGCACTATCAGGATCCGATCCCGCTCCACCGCGCGCTGTTCGAGGCGATCGCCAACGGCGATGGCGGGGGCGCGCGGAGCGTGACCGAGCGGCTGATCGGGCAGGCGCAGCGCGATACCGAGGTGGCGCTGGCGGCGTGACAGAGTGCGGATGAGGTCGGCTTCGAGAGGTTGGCCCGGTTCGTGTCGCGCCGTTTCCGCCCGTTCGCCCTGAGCTTGTCGAAGGGCGTGTCCGGGGGTCGGTGCTTCGACAAGCTCAGCACGAACTGCGTACGAGGGACAAGGCCCTCGCCCACAACCCGGCGAACGCCGGGGCCAAGTCGGAAAGGCCGGCGTAACGAGGCGCGACCTACCAGCTTCGCCCGACGGCGCCCCGGCTTCCGCCGGGATGACGCCTCAATGGTTGTCGCGCGGCAGCCC
>NZ_JBJDOM010000008.1:0-127680 GCF_044901155.1 Sphingomonas sp. NPDC079357 | reverse complement strand
ATCGGATGTGGAAGCGCGGTAACGCGTGAAGCTAACCGATACTAATCGTCCTATTCGCGCTTGAGAGCACACACCCCCAACAACAGCGTTGGAAAACGGGTGATGACATCCAGCCAGTAAAAAACAGTGCATCGATTTCGAACCAGATCCTCCCGGCCGCAAAACCGGGAAGATCGTATGTGCAGGCTCCATTGCCTGGTGGCCATAGCGTCGGTGAACCACCCGATCCCATCCCGAACTCGGCCGTGAAACCCCTCTGCGCCAATGGTACTATCGCTCAAGCGATGGAAGAGTAGGTCGCCGCCAGGCATTGCAGCCCGCACATCAGAACCCATCCACAATCCTATCACCTCGGCGCGGGGTGGAGCAGCCCGGTAGCTCGTCAGGCTCATAACCTGAAGGTCACAGGTTCAAATCCTGTCCCCGCAACCAACTTGACTTGTCGTACCCCGGTGGCATCCGCTCCCGGGGTGTTTTTGCGTCCGCCCGCCTGGCTGATTGTCAGCATCGCTGCCAGGTCGCCGGTCATTTCAACACGCAACACGCCGTCGGCCGGCGTCAGCACGATGCGCTCGATGAGCCCGCGGATGAGCTCCTGCGCCTGGGCGCGGCTGGCTTCACTGCTGTAGGCGGCGAGCAGGTCCTCGACCTTATCGCGGTAGACCTGCGCCAGCTTTGGATGGAGCAGGGCAGGGACGGACGGCTCGGCGGTCTGGCCAAGCCGTTCCTCGAGCGTGGCCTTGCGGCGACCCAGGCGGTTGAGCTCGTCGCGCACCAGCGTCGCGTCCACCCCGTTCAGGATGGCGTTGGTCAGCCGCTGGATACCGGCCTCCACGCCTTTCAGCTCCTGACGGTGCGCCGCACCGTCACGGTCGCGCTCGCGGGCGAGCCGGTTGCTCTCGGCGACATACTCCGCAACGAACGCCTCAATGACGTCGGGCCGGAGCATGTCGTCCTTGAGCGCTGCCAGCACCTGCTCCTCCAATTCGCCGATGCGGATGGTGAGGTTGTTGCTGCACCCGGCCTCGCCGTAGTTGCTGCGCACGTGGCAGCCCGAGCGCAGCTTGCCGACCTTGCCGTAGTTCGAGCCGCACACGCCGCACGTGACCTTGCCGGTCAGCAGGTATTTGGGACGCTGCTTCGCCCAAAACGGCGTCACCTTGGGGCCGTGCCGACAGGCGGTCTGTTCCTGGCGCGCCTTCACCTTCGCCCACAGCTCGTCACTCACGATGCGCAGATGCGGCGCCTCGGCGGTCTTCTTCACGCCCTCGGCTGTGGCGAAGGCGTGGCGCTTGCCCGTCTCGGGGTCCTTGCGGAACGTCTGCCGCTGATGCTCAGGGCGACCGACGTACGCCCGGTTGTTGAGGATGCCCGTGCCGCGCTTCTTGTTGCCGTTGATGGTCGAGGCCGACCATTTGCCGCCACGCGGCCCCGGCACGCCGCAGCGGTAGAGCTCTGCGGCGATGTCCCTGGCCGAGCGCCCGGCGGCATATTGCTCGCAGATCCACACAATGCTCGTCGCCTCGGCGTTGTTCACCTTGAGGTGGCCGGTGATGCGGTCGCCACGCGCGTCGAGCTGGAAGTCGAGATCGTAGCCGTACGCGCGGCCACCGGCGTTCAGGCCCTTCATGTGCCGGTCGGCGAGTGCATCGCGGGTCTTGCGCGATGTCGCCGAGATCTGCTCGGCGTTCATCGTCCCCTTCATGCCGACGTGGAGCCGGGTGATCTCGCCTTCGGCCACGGTCACCAGCCGGATGCCGAGGAACTGCAGCCGCTCGTAGACCTTGGCAGTATGCGATTGCCCGCGCGACACGCGGTCGAGTTCGTAGGCCAGCACGACGTCGACCTCGCGTCGCTCGCACGCGGCGAGCAGCGCCTGGATGCCGGGGCGGTTGAGCGTCGCGCCCGAGATTGCCTCGTCCGCCCACGCGCCCACTTCCTGCCAACCGGCCTTGGCGATATAGGTCCGCATGTTGCCGTTCTAGACCGCGATGGTCTCGGGCTTCTGCATGTCGGTCGAGTAGCGCGCGTAGAGCGCGACCCTCATCACTTCACATCCCCATCGCTGCGGCTGGTGGGGGCAAGATGAGTCCGAGCGAGATCGCGCGCAAGCAGTCTGGCGAGCGCCAGTGCCGCGGCATGGCGTGCCGATTCGGGAGTGGAGGGCGGTGGCGCGGGGCGGGGATGGTGTTCCATCCACCAGTCCACAGGACAAAAGCATCGCCCAACCCACGCGAGTCGCCGGAAAAACTTCAGATCGGCAGCCGATAACGGCTACCGATCTGAAGTTATTACATGCCCATTCCGCCATTCATCGCGCGGCTCGCCACCAGGCTCAACTTTATCCCCGTTGGGGGCGACGTCGTGCGTTCGAGCAGCCCCCGGCCACCGTCGGTATGGCGGCGCCCCAGGCGGATCAGGTCTTCGTCACCGTAGAGCTGGTCGTCGCCACCGACCCGGTACCCCGCTACCAGGCTGCCGTCGCGGTGACGCGTGGCGAACGTCTCAGCGATGGTCATCGCGCTGGCAGTGTCGTGCCCAGACGCGCTGAACCGCACCCGTTCGCCGGGATGCGCGACGTGTGGTTCGAAGGCCGCCAGTTCCTCCGGCTCGAAGTCGGTACGACAGAGGTGGCTGAGATAGATGATCGGAGGTGCGGGCTGCGTGTAGCGCGTACGATAGTCCTGCAGTGCCGACGTCGCCTCGTCGAGCGCGAGGTGCGTGGAGGCTTCCCGTGCCTGCCGCTCGGCCCAGCTTGAGCAGCCCGCAGCCGTCCCGCCGTGCGGGTGGACGAAGCCGCGGGTGGCCACATGCTGCTCGGCCAGGCGACCGCTTGCCGCGACATTGCCCTCGACCAGCGAATCGTTGAAGCGGTGCAGATCGGCATCCAGCCTGGTGCCGCGATCGACCGACACGGCGCGGCGAGCGGCATCGCGCACCTGCTGGCGCAGCGCCTGCGGGCGCATGTGTGGCTCGTCCCGTGCGCTCAGATGCGCGCGACCGGCATCCTCCAGCGCCCGCATGGCGCGATCCGAAGCCGCGCCGAGGACCGACGCGCTGCCAGCCGCCACGCTACGATCGCTGGTCAGCGCCCAATCGATGAGGATCATGCGCGCACTGTCGACGATGGTCGCAGCGTGTTCCTCGCCCGCCGCCATTGCATCGAAGTGGCGTCCCGCTGCTGCCGCAAGCCGCTCATGTTCCCGGCGCCAGCCACGCTGGCTTAGCAAATGACAGATGTACCGGCTTGTCAGGTTGACGGCCTGCTCCTGCCAGCTGTTCGCGCGGCTTCGCTATGTCTTCATCGTGTCCAGCCGGTACAGCATGCTCTCACCGGCGGCTGTCAGATATTCGTACAGTAACGGCTCGAGCTGCCGCTCGCAGTTCTTCTGCGGGAAGATCTTCGTCAAACCTGTCCTCGCGCGATCTGCTCTTCGCCGACGCGCCGGGCGCCTGGTTCCAGAAATGGGCAGTGAACGCGGACGCGCCCGATGCGGAAGGCGCACGTTGGCTCGACGCGCATGCCGATGTGATCCTGCTCGCGGCGGACCGGCAGGCGCTGTCGGGTCCGCGCCTCGGCCAGGCCCGCAACGCCTTCCAACTGCTCGCCAAGCGGGTCGCGGCGCAGCGCCGCGATCGCCCGGTCGCCCTCGTCTGGACGAAGGGTGACGTCGTGATCGACGCTGCGATGGAGGAGAGCATCCGGGCGGCGGTGAGGGACGAGATGGAGGATGCACCGGAATTCACCACCAGCGTTCATCCGGACGACGGCGGCGATATCGGGGTCGGATTCAAGGCGCTGTTCGATTGGGTGCTGGGCATCCGGCGGCGCGGCGCCACCTTTGCGCGCGAGCGCGGCGAGACGACCGACCCGCTCTTCTTGTTCGGGAGAAGGTGATGGCCGTGACCGCTACCAAACGGTCTATCCTGCTGCTCGGCGAATCAAACGTTGGGAAGACCCATTATGGTGCCCAGTTCCTGAAGCGCCTGATCGTCGGCCGGTCGTCGCTCAAGATGAACAGCCAGGCCACGAACCTCGGGCCGTTCGAGGACGCCATGGACAATCTCGCTGACGGGCGGGCCACTGGCCACACCCCTTCCGAGGTCTACAACGAAAGCGTCTGGCCGGTGATCGGCAGCGTGGGGGCGACCACGGATCTAGTCTGGCCCGATTATGGAGGCGAGCAGATCAAGACGCTGATCGCCGACCACCGGATCGCGACCGTGTGGCGCGAGCGGATCATCGACGCGACCGACTGGCTTCTGCTGGTTCGGCTGCACACGCTGCAGTGGGACGCCGACATCTTTTCGAGACCGCTCGCTGAGCTCGGCAAGCCCGTCGTTGAGAGCCTCGAGCTCAGACTGTCCGACCAGGCGCGCCTCATCGAACTACTCCAGATGCTGCTTCACGTCACCGCGATCGACCGCAACGTGCCGCTTCGCCGCCCGACGCTGACGGTCCTGCTGAGTTGCTGGGACGAGGTCGAGGCGGGCAGCCTGCCGGCAGCGGCATTGCGCACCGAGCTTCCATTGCTCTGCGACTTCATCGAACGCAATTGGGACGCGCCGATGGCGGTCGGCCTTTCCGCGCTCGAGAAGCCATTGGGTCGCGAAGAGTCCGATCAGGATTATGCGATCAGGGGCCCGGAGGCGTTTGGCTATGTTGTGCGTCCCGACGGGCATCTGGACCGCGACATCACGTGGCCGATCACCCGTCTTCTGACCTCGGCCTGAGCGGCTCCCGGTGCGCGTCGAATCCGCGATCTACGGTGAGGTCAATAACGGGCATGCGCTGCGCGCGGCGAGCGGAGATCACGCCTTCGCGAAGACCATCTCGGGGCGGCTCGACTTGCCATCCAATCCCCCGTCCGGGGTGAGTTGGTCGCCTGCAACGAGTGGTTTCCCTGTCCATGACCGCTATGTCGTCGCGCGCACCTTTCTGGATGCGTCGGCCTCACGGAGTGGCTTCGTCGTCTCGCATGCGCTGTTCGTCCGGCTCGACGATATGCAGAACTTCTCTTCGCTGGATCGGCTGTTCGCCTGTCTCGCGACCGATCCGGCGGCGATCCCGGAACCAACCGGCTTTGATGTTGAGAAGGGCCCGACGCCCGAAACCGTGCCCGAGCTACGGGACGCGGCCGCCCGGCTGATGGAAAACCCCGCTAAGGCCGTGGTGAAGCTGGACGGGAATGGGTTCGAAGCACTGGTCGCCGCCATGTGGCATATGCTTTGGCCCGACATGCGGCGGGACTTCGCGTTCAGGTTGAGCTTCGGCCCGACGGATCTGGTCGAGGCTCCTGCGCCCGCTCTCGTGTTCACGCCGCTTTCGCTCGCCGCGCGCTGGCACGGTCATCCCATCATCGGAAAGGGAGCGTTGAAGCCGCTGCCCAAAGCGGCCGAGGTTCTGCTCGGCGACGTGTCCGCGGACAGCTACAAAGGCTTCGCCGACGAGATCGGCGCGGGCCGCATGAGCTTGTCGCGCCTGCCGCTTCTCGTCCGGGCCTATGACATGCTGTCACCTGACGCGAGCTTCGAAGAAATTGTCGGCGGATTGCGGATCGTCGATCATCTCTCGCGGGACAACCGATCGGGCGTGGCAGCCAAGAGCGCATTGGCGACGCGGCTTGCGGACGCGATGCCCGGGGCGAGCGTCGAACAGATGATGGGGCTGCGCAACCTGGCGCTGCCTGGCTTTGCCTCTCTCAACCGGGTCTGGTCGGCCGCCGAAACCTGGTTGGGCACCTACTCGTTGTCGAAACCGGGGGCGATCGAGGCTCTGACCGAGCTGATCGGCGGACTTGGCGATCTCACGTCGGCGATCGAACCATGGCGGGCGGCTTTCGGGCGCGGCGCCGAGGCTCTGACCGCGCATGCTCCGGACGGGTTTGCAAAGGCCCTCTGGATCTGGATCGGCGCACGACCTGCGATCGTCAACACCGTCTTCGCGATTGCGCCGATCGAGAAGGCGATGGAGAATAGGCTCGTCGCCGCACTTCCCACGGAGATCGCGCGAGACACTGCGGCGCTCCGGGCGGTGCTGGTCAAACGGTCCTGGCTTCGCCTGCACGGTGCGGTAGTGGCCCTCACCCCCCCTGCCGGAGCCGCCGCCGACGCCCAGCTCGCGGTCGATAAGAAGCCCGACCATGACGCCGGCATCAACGCCGCGCTGTCGCGCGCGACCCCGCAACAGCGTGTCGAGATCGCGATCGACCGCGACGATTCCAGACTGGACGCGCTGGCAAGCGCAGCGGCGGCCAGGGCTCTTGATCTGCTTCGATCCTGCGACTTCCATCGTATCGGGACGCAGCGCATCTGGGCGGGCGCTCTCGCGAAAAGCGATGCGAGCTGGCAAGCACCGGCGGACCCTGCCGCGACCCGTGATGCCCTCCTTACCTCGGCCCTGGATGGCGACGATCATTTCGCTCCGCTAGTCGACGCGCTCGCCCGGACGCCCCTCGCCGGCCTGTCCGATCTTCCCCGGCGCGCCGAGATCTGGGAGCGGTTCGATCCCTCGAACGGCTATGTCCGGGCGACGGGCGAGGCATGGATCAGGCGGGCCGGCACGGGTGAGGCCTATGCGCGCGACCCGATCCTGACGCGCGCGATCCTCGAGGCCGCCGCGCTTGATAGGCCCTTGGATGGCAGCATGGCCGATTCCGGGGCTACGCTCAATCTGATCGCTTCGCTAACCGAGCTGCCAGAACAGCGCGCGATCGGCTGGTTCGATCGTCTCGGCGGGGCAGCCTCACGCCTTACTCAGCAACAGGCCGAGCGACTGGGGCGGATCATCCTCGAGCGCCACTGGGCGGCGCTGCTCGTCCGCGTGCGAGACCGCGTTTTCGGTGTCCCTGAACTACGGGCGGTTCTGCGCGTCTGCGCGTCAATGCTCTCGCTCTTTTCACGCTGGTCGCTCGGCCTCAGCACCATTACCGTCGACGAGAAGTGGGAGAGTTTCGCGAAGGTCGCGGCCGATCTCTACCCATCGGGTCCGGACCATGACGGCCTTTGGGAACGGTGCGGCGGCAGGAATTCCCAGTGGCCCCGTCACGTCACCGGCGAGAACGCCTGGCGGGCCGCCCTCGCTTTGGTCCGTCGCGGGACAGATGTCCGGCCGAGAACGCTGGTGAAGGAAATGCAGAACGATTTCTCGTCGAACCCCGATCTGCGGTTCATCGCTAGCGACAGCACCTTTGCCGGCGGCGGAAGCCACCAGAGGTCGGATTGGTGACGGAAATGACGGGAGCTCTCGCGAACGCGCGCGCCCTGATCATCGCGATCTCCGCCTATCGGTCGGCCCGGCCGCTTCCCGAGGCGATCATCCACGATGCCAAGGACGTCGCCGCGATCCTGCGTTCGCCCGAGCGCTGCGGCTATGATGCCGACAAAGTCCGGACCCTGCTCGACGGGCAAGCGACCCGCGCCACAATTCTGTTCGAGCTGGCCGAGCTGGCGCGCCTCGCGCGACCGGACGATACGGTGTGCATCTATTTCTCCGGCCAAGGCTGGCGCGCCGGCGGTTCGGAGGACAGCGTCCTGATGCCGGTCGAGGCTGACCGGCACGACATTGCGGCGACCACGCTCGCCGCGGCCGATCTTTCCGACGCGCTGCACGCGATCAAGGCGGCGCTCGTTATCGTTATCCTCGATGCCTGTCATTGCGGGGGTGCAGGCACATTGAAACAAGCCTTCGCCGAGAACGACAAGGCGGGCTTTTCGGACAAATCGATTACCCTTCTCGCGAACGGGACGGGCCGGGCAATCTTCGCATCATCGCGGGCCGACGAGACGTCTTTAGGGCCCACACTCATTCAGAGCCAGAATGCCAGGGCGGTGGCGAGAGCCACGCCTGAGAGGAAGTTGGCGGCGAGCTTGTCGTAGCGAGTGGTGACGCGGCGAAAGTCTTTGAGGCGGCAGAAGGCGTTCTCGATGAGGTGGCGGCCGGCGTAGCGGTTCTTGTCGTAGCGGATGGCGCGCTTGCGGTTGCGCCGGCCGGGGATGACCGGGACAGCGCCGGCATCGCGAGCCAGACGGCGCAGCCGGTCGGCGTCGTAGCCCTTGTCGCCCAGCAGGTAGCGCATGCGCCCCGCGCGTTCGAGGAGGGCGGGCGCGGCCTTCACGTCGCTGACGTTGCCGGGCGTCAGCATCAGCGCATAGGAGCGGCCGATGACGTCGGTGAGCGCGTGGATCTTGGTCGTCCAGCCACCACGGGAGCGGCCGATTGCCTGGGCCAAGCGCCCCCTTTTGCGCCGAACGCGGCACGCTGCGCCTTCACGTAGGTGCTGTCGATGGCGGTGCTCCTCGTCACTGCCCCCGCGTCCACCAGCGCATTCAGCAGCTTGAGCCAGAAGCCCCGGTGCGACCAGCGGTTGAACCGGTTGTAGACCGTCGTCGAGGGCCCGTAGTCGGCTGGGCAGTCGCACCAGCGACAGCCGACCTTCAGCACATGCAGGATGCCGGAGATCACCCGCCGGTCGTCCACCCGTCGCGCTCCAGGCTAGTTCTTGGGCAGGTGCGGCTCGATCGCCGCCCACGCTTCGTCCGACAACCAGAATAGCGACATGCCCGCACCCCCCGTGACCCACGCCGCAGTGAATCAGGAAAGCCGCTCCGCCTCAACCCGCTGATTGGGTTTGAGCCCTAGTAGCGGTGATGTGCTGATTTCCATGACGATTGAAGCGGGCGCCCAAATAGTGGCGAGGAGGACGTGTCCAACGGTCAGCCATGTTTTATACCCGGCAAAGCCATTGCCGTAAGGGCGTTGAGCTAATTCTTTCAGATGGGCGACGCGCTGATGCGCCAGGTAAATCGCGAACAGAAGCGCTTGCCTGATGACCATCGCGGTCAATCAACTTTTTGCCGCGCAGTCTGCACGTTTTGGCAGGCTGCCTCTGGTTGGTCGTGATGATCGTGCAGTTATGAACGTTCGGGCTCGACGCACGGATCAAGATCAACCTGCTGCGGCTCGGCCTGTTCTGGCATTTCCTCCACATTGTCTGGATCGCCATCTTTCCAATCATCTACCTCCAGGGGCTGATCCGATGACGGAGCCGGGCCGCGAGAAATGACACGACATCCGGGGCTATCAAATTGGCTATGGTCTCGCGCTGGCGCTCACCGCGGCCGCCTTCGCGGCAGTGCGCTGGCCGACCTTGGGCGCTCGGGCAACCTTGGGGCTGGTGTTCGGCCTCGCGCTGGTCCAGCTAATCGTTCACTTCCGATATTTCCTTCAAATGAGCCTGCGTCGGTCCGCCCGCGA
The DNA here is from genome assembly GCF_044901155.1 of Sphingomonas sp. NPDC079357. NCBI lineage: Bacteria > Pseudomonadati > Pseudomonadota > Alphaproteobacteria > Sphingomonadales > Sphingomonadaceae > Sphingomonas > Sphingomonas sp. NPDC079357. The sequence goes on along the minus strand of NZ_JBJDOM010000008.1, from coordinate 118,424 downwards.
CGATCTTCTCCCGATCCTGTTTGCCGCTTCGAGCTTGAAAACCGGATTGTGTCGGAGGTCGAAGAAGCGGCGTGATCATCGGGATAACAAGACGTTTTGGCGGCGAGGAGAAGTCGTGTGGGGAAGCGTGCAGCAAATCGAACCGCACCAATGTCTCGAGTGAAATGCGGCTCTTCACGGGCCAATATCGATGGCCTCCGCCTTTGCTTGGTGGGACATTTTCTTATTAAATCCCAGTTCTACGCCTATCGCGTCGTTCCAGCCATACGGATCGGTACGAAACGCAACCTTGCCATCGTCCCCCAGAAAAGCGTTATGGTAGAGCAGCCTGACCGGGATCTCGCGAGGAAGATCAATGATCTCGTAATCGCCTGATGCATATGCCTTCGCCCAGGTATCGCCGACGCCCTCCTGATCGGCCAGCATTGCGGCAAAGCCCAAGGCGTCCGAAACGCGAACGCAGCCATGACTAAGGTGACGTTGACTGCGGTCGAACAACTCGGGAGCTGCCGTGTCATGAAGGTAAATCGCCTGATTGTTCTTCATGTCGAACTTGACGAGGCCGAGCGCATTGTCCGGCCCTGATGGTTGCACCCAATAGCCATTGATGCGGCGCATGTTTTTGGCGCGAACCGTCGCCCTCGACACCGGGATCGACTTTGGTACGGTCCATGTCGGGTTGGCGACAAGGCGATAGATCGGCGAGCCGAGGGGCGGGGTTTCACGGTCAGGCTCGCCGACGATGACCTTGCGGCGATCGACCAACTGTCCGTCGTGATAATAGCGAAGCTCGGCGGCTGCGGTATTGACGTCGATGCGGGTTGCAGGCGGCGTCCGGGATAGCCAGCGTCGCCGCTCCAGGGCAACGGCAAGCGTTCGCGCGCGATCGCCGGGGCCGAGTGTCAGCACCCCGAGCGTATTCGGGCCGATTATGCCATCCTCTCGAATACCGTAATCGCGTTGCAATGCCTCCACGGCATTCGCGATGTCCGGCGAATACAGGTCGACAGGTTCGGTCGAGGGCCGAGCGGCCAGATAGCCGTCGCTTACCAGTTGATCGACGATCTCCGGAACGCGCGGGTTCACGTCACCGACGTGAATGCTCTCCGCCAGCGTGATGACAGGCTCCGCGGCGTAGGCATTACGGTTCGCGGTGAGATAGGCTTGCGACAACGCTCTGTAGTCCGGATCGGCAGGGGCCAGTCCGTCGAGCCATTCCGCGAGACGGTTCTGGGCAAGGGCATCGCCCAACGTTTCCGTCCGATCTGCAGTCGGCCGAGCGATCGTATAGACATCATGGAGTGACGACGGATCGACCATGCCGTTCGCCAGCGCATTGGCATAATCTTGCGCCGCTTTGGTATAGACACGGGTCGCAGCGTCCGCTGGTAGCTCGTCGACGTCGGGCGGCAGGAATGCGTGGTGATCAAGACCATGACGGGCGCGGTCGGCCAGCGCCTGCTTCAGAGCGGCACGATTGGCGGGGGTCCAGAGGCGGTTCCACTCCGGTGTAGAAACCACGGTGGCCTGCAAATCGCTCTGCGATGTGTGCGCCATCGTGGGGACGGCGGGAACGGAAAGCGTGACCGAGGCGAGCAATACGTAAATCGTTTTGTTCTTCATGCGAGACGAACGAACGAAACTACCCTCGTGCCTCACCTATCATGGCTGCGGCCCCGAATATCGTGGATTGAACGCGAAGGGACGCTCGCTTCCCTCGTGATCGTCAGACACCGGTCAGGCCGACAAAAGCTTGCCGATCCAGCGGCTGCGGTCGAACTGCCCGCAGATGATGACGATCGCGGCCGTCAGCGGCACTGCGATCAGCGCGCCCGCGATGCCCCAGACCCAACTCCAGAAGGTCATCGCGACGATGATCGCCAGCGGCGACAGGGACAGCTGCTTGCCCTGCAACAGCGGGTAGACGACATTGCTGATGGACAGTTGCAGAATGACGAAGCCGACAAAGACGAGCGCGGGCATCTGCCATCCCCCGAACTGGACGAAGGCGAACACCACCGGCGGCACGATCCCGACGATGTTGCCGATCACGGGGACGAAATTAAGCAGAAAATTGAGGATGCCCCAAACCAAAGCCAGCTCAAGCCCGGTCATCCACGACCACAGGGTCGAAGCGACCCCTGTGAGGACGCTGGTGGCCAGCGTCGTGCCGAGATAGCGACGCACTTGCGCGGAGATGTCTTCGCTGGCGCCCAGCATGTCGCGGCGGCCGCCGCTTTCCATCATCTCGTACAACCGTCGCTTGAGCCGTGGCACTTCGGGCAAACCGAGCATCACGATGATGCCGATGAACCCGACATAGGTGACGAACCCATAGACTTCGCCTGCCAGCAGCTGCAGCAGGGCCATGATCCGTTGACGGTTGATGGTCCCCGCGATCGGCACGCCGTGCTCGGCCGCCCATCCGGCAAGCCGACTGTATCCCCGTTCAAGGCTCGCCCAGTTTGCGATAAGCGCGGTGATGACCTGGCCGATCGACAGATAGACGGCGGTGGCGAAAGCACCGAGGATCGCGACCAGCGACAGCAGCGTCAGCGTATAGGCCAGCCAGGACGGCATGTGCTGCGCCAGCCTACGCTTGAGCGGCCACAGTGCCGCGACGATAATCGCGGCGAAAGCGATCGGCATCACGACGGCGAAAGCTGCCTTCAGCGCTCCGATCAGCAACACGGCTGCGATGAGCGTCAGAAGACGATTGCGATACCGATATTCGGCCTGACCGTCGCTCATTCGTCGCGTTCCTCGATTTCGATACCGGCTTGATCCATCGCCTCGGCGTTGAGGCGTGCGCCGAGCAGCAACGCCCAGGCGGACACCATCAGCCACAGCATCAGGATGACTGCTGCGGATAACGATCCATAGGTGTCATCGAACCGCGCGAGATGCGTAACGTAGAGTCGGAACACGAGGGTCGCCCCCAACCACATCGCGACGCCCGCGATCGTGCCGGGCATGACCGATCGCCAGGGAATGGCCGCCTCGCTCGCCGGAGCGTAGCGATAGACCAGCATCAGGCCGATGCCCGATCCGAGCGTCAGCGATCCGAACAGGATAATCGTCGAGACAAGCCGCGCGCCGGGTAGCCCATCTGCAACGTAGCTTTGCAGGAAGGCGAGCATCGACAGCGAGATCAGGGCCGTCAGCACGAGGCCTGCACATCCCAACATCAGCAGCATGGCCGTGATCTGGCGACGGATGTCTTGGCGCTCGCGCTCGATGCGAAATGCCAGATTGATGCCGTGGAGCAACGAGCGTCCTGCCCTTCTTGCGCTGAACAGCGCGATACCCAGCGAGACAATCATCGTCACGCCGGCGGGGCGGCCGGACGTCAGCGTATCGCGCAATCCGCCCGCCACAATTCCTCGCGTGTCGCGCGGCAGGATTGCCGTCAGCTTCGCAAGATTGCGGGCCACCGTCGCGCCGGGGACGAGCAGGCCGTAGGCTCCGGCGATTAGGCCGACGAGCGGGATGAGGGCGAGAAAGGCAGCAAAGGCGATCGAGCTGGCCGCGACCCCGAAATCGTCTCGGAGTCCGCTGCGGACGGCGCGGAGCAACAACGCGACCCACTTGCCACCGGACCCCAGCCAGGCTTGCAGATGCCGAGGCAATGCAAGCTTCCTCAGCAAGGCGATCATGTCCGCGCGGGTGGCCTTACCCTTCTGCCGGTGCACCGACGATTACCGCGACCAGGCAGATGACGCCGACAGCGACGAAGCCGACGCGATACAGCGTTGATCCTGCGCCGCTTCGAAGCGAGACCAGTAGCGCCAGCACGCACTGCATCGCATAGAAAAGCGCAAAGGCGCGCGACGAGAGCGCCACGACCTGGAACGGATCGGTCAGCCAGACCACCAGCACCGCGAGCGCGCCGGCGAGGGTGAAGGCCAGCGGCACGCTGATCTTGCGCCGCGACACCTCGTTGAGCAGACCGCCGGAGCCGATCGAGTCCGCAACCGCCGCGCTGAGCTGGCTGGAGACGGCCCCGGCCAAAACGAAGATGCCGAGCGCCGGGGCGATGAACTCCATGATGTCGAGGATGCCGGCCACCCCTTCGGTCGCTGCGGCGCGTGCGAGGAATGGCGTCAGCAAGGCGATGAAGGCGAGATAGATGGCGGACGCGATCCACTGCGCATGACGCATCGTCTTGATCCGCAAAGCGGCGGCATAGTCATGGCCGAGATAGCGGGACGTCTCGAACCCCTGGACGGTGATGATGAGGCCGAGCAGCATCGGGATGCTGGCCCAGGAGATCCGTGCCGGCGGCAGCGCATCGGTCGTGCCCCCCATGCTCCACGCGATGCCGAGCGCGACGAGCATGCCGGCGATGATGCCGATCTTGATCGACACCGTCCCATGCGCGAGATGCTCGACCTTGCGCAGGCTCCCGCCCAGCGCCAGCAGCGTCATGAGCGCGATGATGACGGTCACGATGATGTTGGCGGCAACCGGCTGCCACGCCGGGTCGATGGCGATCGGCTTGAGCGTGAACTCGGCGAGCAGCTTCAGATAATAGGCGACCGAGACGGCATAGGCGAGCGCAAGGACGCCTTGGGTGATGCGCGCGACCCAGGCGATCGGATCATTGAAGGTCGCATCAGCCAGATGATTCTCGACATGGGTGATGTTGAAGCGGATGACCCAACCCGCCGCATAGGCGATCGCCAGCAGCAGCCCCATGGCAACGATGGCGGCGCTGCCGAACTCGCGAGCGAGCAGCGGCCCGCAGATCAGGAATCCCGACCCGATGATCGAAGCGAGCGGCGTGACCGTGGCGCGCCAGCCATCGCTGCGCGCGAACGGGCTGAGGGTCAGCGCAAGCGTGACGATAAGGGCAACGCCCAAGGCAATGGCGACGATCATGCGATGTCCTCGGGCGAAGGGATCATAGAGCGGTATCCTGGCCCAGATACCGTTCGAGGCGCTGTTCGCGACCAGCGGCGGCACCGCTGGGATATTCGAACGCGGCGGTTACGACGACTAGGGTGCCTCCCGCGTCAGATCGCAAAACAATGCAGGTGGAGCTCATTGGGCGGGCACCCCGACGTTGGTCATCAATGCGAAGCGCTGCCCAGCAGGAGCGGTCGGCACGGCGCTTACGCCCTTCGCCTTCAATAAGGCCGCGATCGCCATGGCGCGCCGCTGCGACAGGTTCGGTCGTTCAAGGGGGATTCCAGGCGGAAGCCCAGGCACGCCGAGCATTGGCATATTCCAGCGATGAGCAGCCCAGGCGGATGTTGATACTGCATTCTGCGCGGCTGCATCGAGCGTGTCGACGTTATCCGCGAAGGCAATCTCGGGCAGCGGCGCCTGTGGCGGCACGATGATGACGGACCATCCCTCCGTCTCGGCTGCGGCGCGCGCTTCAAGCGTGCGATAGGTCATAACCGTGGCACCAGGCAGGGGCGCCGCGGCCGCCGTGGCGCGCCGATGATCCCGGTCGATCGTCACGTCATCGGCCGATACGCCCGTCACCAGCGCGATCATCTTGCTCAGCGCCGTCATCCGCTGCGCCTCTTGGCCCGCCATGTCTCCGGCCTGCCGCAATTCCTCGCGCTGCGCTTCCAATGCGCCCGCACCGGCATCAAGCAGGATCTGATCGAGATTCAGCCGGAGCGGGCGTCCGAGCTTCTTCTGAAGCGCAGCCTGTAGCACAGGCGTTTTCTGCATCGCGCCACGCGGCGTGATCACGACCGCGCGGACAAGCAGGGGGTCTGCCGAAAAGTCGAGGTCGAGCTGGGTCACGCGTGCAGTGTCCCCGAAACGGTCGTTCAGAAGCGTGCGCGTCTGCGACACCGCAAGCGCCTCGCGGCCGATGCGGTTGAGGGAAATGCCCAGCGGCACAGCCATGGCGACGAAGACGAGGATCAGAACCGACGTCTGCGCCCACGTCTGGCGCCGGGATAGGCGATGTCCAAAGCCGTAGAAACGGGCCATTGCGGTCGCCGACAGGGCGATCGTGATGAAGTTGGTGACGAACAGAGCGAAGGCTCCGGCGCCAACGGGGATGTTACGGGTGGCAATCCCGTAGCCGACCACGGCCAAAGGCGGCATGAGCGCGGTCGCGATGGCGACGCCGACGATCGTCTCGCCACGGCCACGGATGATGGCGAACGTGCCGGCGAGCGCGGCAAAGAGCGCTACCGCAAGATCGAAAAGATTAGGACGCGTGCGCGCCACGATCTCGGCCGTCGGCGCCTGCAGCGGCGAGACGAGCACAATCAGCGCCGTAAAGGCGATTGCCGCGACCGCTCCGATCGCCAGCGCTTTCAGTGAGCGACGCAATTCCGCAAAATCGAACAGCGCCAGGCTGAAGCCGAACCCCAGGATCGGGCTCATGAGCGGCGAGATCAGCATCGCTCCGATCACGACGGCGGGTGAGGACAAAAGCAGACCAAGCACTGCGATGCCTGCGGACATCATGGTCATGAACGCAAAGCGCGCCGACCAGCCGCTGTCCTCCACGATCCGGGCGACCACCGCTTCATGGTCGACGCGGCCGACGATCGATCGCCGCCACCAGCGATATAGCGTGAGCCGCGCCAGTCGATCGGTCAGATTGGAGATATGTCCACCTACTTCAGCCATATTGCAATCTTATGGCGACGTCGCGGCATGCGGTCACGTGTTGACTTGCCGGGATCGGGATCCCGCAAAGCGAAGAACGACCTAGCCGCTTACCGCGGACAGGAGCGAGCCGGCGAGGATGCCGACCTTGACCTCATCCACAAGTTTGGGATCTGCGAAGGCAAGCCCGGCGATGAACAGGCTCATGGTGAAGCCGGTCCCGCACAGGAGCGTCGTGCCATAGACCTGCGGCCAGGACACACCGACGGGCGGTCGCGCGAGGCCAAGCCGGGCCACTGTCCAGACGGCTCCGAGCACGCTGACCTGTTTGCCGACGAACAGGCCGGCAGCGACGCCAAGCGGCAGGGGAGCCAGCAGCGAGCCCAAGCCCAGACCAGCCATCGACACGCCAGCATTGGCAAAGCCGAAGATGGGGACGATCCCATACGCGACCAACGACGGGAGGGCCTGCTCCAGTCGATGAAGTGGGGAGTCCTGCGCATCCGGTGCGCCAGGCGAGCGGCGGATCGGGATCAGGCTGGCCGTCAGCACGCCGGCGATCGTGGAATGGATGCCGGACGACCAGATCGCCACCCAAAGCAGCAGCCCGAGCAATAGATAGGGCCAGAGGGGCACGACACCGAGGCGATTGAGGATGAACATCACGCCAAGGATGAGCACGGCTGCAAGCAGCGCGGGACCGCTCACTGCGTTGGTATAGGCGGCCGCGATCACCGCGACCGCTCCGATGTCGTCGACGATCGCGACGGTCGTCAGGAAGAGCTTGAGCGATGCCGGCACTCGTCTGCCGAGCAGCGCCATCACGCCGATGGCGAACGCGATGTCCGTCGCTGATGGGATCGCCCAACCGCGCGCCAATCCCGGGGTCGAGCCGGCAATCGCCAGGTAGATCAGGGCTGGCAAGACCATGCCGCTGAGCGCCGCGACGGTCGGCAAAGCTTGGTCCGGCCAGGTCGCCAGATGCCCGTCGATCAGCTCACGCTTGATCTCGAGACCTACCAGCAGGAAGAACAGCGCCATCAGGCCATCATAGATCCAGTGCAGGACCGACAACGGCCTTACGTGCTGCTGCAGCGCCCGAAATACACAGGGGCTAGCGGACTGTTGGCGATGTCCAATGCCGCAAGCGCCGCAACGATCAGGACAATGCCGCCAGACGCGCCGCTTTGCAGAAAGGCACGTATGGCCGAGCGCGGACGGATCTGGACCGCAATCTCGAGGTATTGCCCCAAGACGGTCTGTGATCCGCCCCTTTGCGGTCTCAGGGGCCTTTAGGATCGAGAACAAGCACCGCCCCGCCGCTTGCAGCCAGTGGAACCCGCAGGCTCGTACCAGCGCGCAACGTACCAGCGCGCCCGTCCAGGATTGGCGGCCTTGCGCCGTCTATGAAGACACGGAGCTTCCATCGCCCTTCGGACAGGAAACCGAGCGGGAGCGTGACCGTACGTGATCGTTCGTCGTTCATCACCCCGACGAACCAGCGCTTGCCGCTGCGCCGGGCGACTGCGATCCACTGGCCCCACTCGCCCGCTACGCCGCGCGTCTCGTCCCACACCGCTGGCACCAGCCGCAGGAAGTTCGCCCCCGCCTGCGGCCTGCCTTGCTCGTCCAGATAGGCTTGCGGTGCATCCGCCAACGATTGCAGTGGACTGGGATAGACCACGAACATGGCAAGCTGCTGTGCACGCGTGGTCATTACCTCCGGCAGGACGTGGCGGGGCGTGAACGACTTCGGGGTGACATTGCGAAAGCCGCCCGGGGTATAGTCCATCGGTCCAATCGTCGCGCGACTGTACGCGAGACGGACGTTGGCGCCGTCTGTCACCTTTCGGCTCCACTGATTGTATTCGGCCCCCATCACGCCTTCCTGCGTCAGCAGGTTGGGATAGGTGTGCTCCAGCCCGCGCGGTACCGGCGCGCCGTGGATATTGACCATCAGCCGGTGCCGCGCGGCGGCCGCAAGGAGCCGGTGATAATAAGCGATCGCGACCTGATCCTGCCGGTAGACATAGTCGACCTTGATCCCGGCGATGCCCCATGACTGATACAGTGCGAACACCCGGTCCATGTCAGGCCCGATGGCGTCCCAGTTCGTCCATAGCCACAGACGCACGCCGCGCGCTGCGGCGTAGCGGGAGAGGGCCGGGATATCGACGCCGGACCGGAAGCGGGTCACATCCGCCAATGCCTTGTCGCCGCGTGGTCGCGCCGCCCAGCCCCAATCGATCACGAAATAGGGCAAGCCGAACCGCGAGGCAAAGTCGATATAATGCTGGTAGGTCGAGTTATTAAACCCGGCATTTGGCACGCCGGAGGCCTTGATACCCGACCACCATGCCCAAGCGGCCTTGCCCGGCCCGACCCAGTGCGCTTCGCCGATACGCGGGGGCGAGGCGAGCTGCTGGACCAGCTCGTTCTCGATCAGCCTTTCGGGACGATCGGCGATCATCACCACGCGCCAGGGTGTACGAAGGGCCGCATCTGTCGCCGGCAGAACCGCTGCAAGGGTATCGTTGGCAGGTAGCGGCGTGAGCCTAAGCGCGACCCCCAGCGCCTTCGACTTGACCAGGTACGCGCCGGGATAATTTTCGACGTCGCTTTCGGTGAGGGCGATCGCCTCGCTCCTTTGGCCGGTGCGGCAGCTAAATGGAAGATCGTACAGCGCAGCAGGGCGGAGGGTACTGGCGCGGACGGGCGCGTAATCGCCCTCATGCGAATTGAGATAATTCGCGTGCGGCACGGCAAGGCATCGATAGTCGCGTGGGAAGCGCAGCGCCGTCGTCTCACCGGCAAGCCGAAGCGCGTGCGACGATCCGGTTTTTGGCAGCTCAATACGGAAAGCGGCGCCGGTATCATAGGCACGCAGTTGGAGCAGCAGCGCTCGCCTGCTACCCTCGGTCTCGCGCGCCGCGATCGTCAACTCGTGATAGGCCTGGGCGGATCGGTCGCCTGGGCGTCGTGATTGCTCGATCCGCATGCGTTTGAGCGGCTCGTCCGCGAGCGTGAGGCCAACCGGTGATGGCGCGATCACGTCCTTGCCGTGGTGGCGTATGCGTATGGCAAGGCTGCCGCCGCGAAAGCGCCCCGCCATGATCTCGACCTGCCCATCGGGCGAGGAAGCGACCAGAGGATTGACGTCAGTCGACGAGCACCCGGCCAGAAGGGCCGAAACGGCAATCCACCAGCTTCTCACGCGGCATCAATCGGCAGGCTCGGGATCCGCGAAAACATCGTTCAGTGCAATCCATATTTCAAGACGAGCAAGGCGGACAAGGTGACGATCATGATGAGGACCAGCGGTATGCCGGTTCGTGTGTAATCGCCGAATTTATAGTCGCCAGCCGTCATGATCAGCATGTTCGTCTGGTAGGCGACGGGCGTCGCGTAGCAGAGGTTGCAGCCGAACAATACGGCGAGGACCAGAGGCTCGACCGGGATGGCGAGCTTCTCCGCCAGGCTGAAGGCAATGGGCGTTCCGACCGCCGCGGCGGTCGTGTTCGAGGCAAAGTTCGTCAGGATCGTCACGAACACCATGACCGCGGCGAGCGCGCCGCCCGCGGGCAGATGATGCAGCCCCAGCGCGATCAGCTGGCCAAGCCATTCGGCCGCACCGCTTTCCAGAATGACCCGGCCGATCGCGATACTGGCCGCGACAAGCACGATGACCTTGGCCGAGAGTGCGCGACCGACTTTGTCGAACCGCACGCATCCCGTGAGGAACATCAGGATAGCGCCGGCCAGCGTCGATATGGCGATCGGCAGCAGCCCGACGCTGGCCAGGCCAACGGAGCCGGCCATGATCGCGAGCGCCAGCGACGCCTTGGAGGTCCGCGGCACCTCTTTGGCACCGTCCAGCATCAGCAGGCTTTCGGAACGGGCAAGCGCTGTGATGTCGGCCATCGTGCCGGTAACGAGGAGGATGTCGCCCTCGCCTAGGGACGCGTCCGCTATCGTATCGCCATGCCACGTCCAGGTTGCCCGCGCATGATGGACGCCAAGGACCGCCACGTCGTGCGCATCGGCGAGGCCCGATGTTTCGATCCGCTTGCCGATGAGCGTCGAGTCGGCTCCGATCGACACTTCCACCACGGCCAGATCCTCACCCGTCCGACGGGACGCGGCCTGAACCCGGTTTAGCAAGGCGGCCGGCGCGCTCGTTGCTCCAAGCGCCCGCATCGCGTCCTCCAGTGCCTCATGCGGCGCAAGCACCGCAACGCGATCGTCGACGACGGCGGGCATCTTGGAAGCACCGACGAGTTCGACCTGGGGCGCCTTACGTGCAAGGAACGTCGCAACCGTCTGTCCGAGCACCGGCGAGCGCGAGCCAAGTCGAAGCGATGCGTAGAAGCGGCGGGGTGCATGGCCGGTCTCTACGGAATTGTCGGGCAGCAGCCGCGGCATCACCAGCCAGATGAAGGGCAGGGCGACCAGCGCGGCGATGACGACCAGCGGCGTGAAGTAGAAGACGCCCATCGGCGGCATGCCGAGGTCAGTCGCGATGGAGACGACCAGAAGATTGGTCGAGGTCCCGATCGTGGTCGACATACCGCCGATCAGGACCGCGCTGTTGATCGGAATGAGCGTGCGCGAAGCAGCCATGCCGCCCCGCGACGCCAGCGCAACCATGATCGGCAACAACAGGACGAGAACGGGCGTGTCGTTGACCATCATGCTCATCAGCATCGCCAGCACGAGCGTGGTCAAGAAGCCAATGGGGCGATTGAAGCGCCACAAACGGGTCAGCAGACGCGCCGCCGGATCGAGCGCGCCGGTTGCCACCAGTCCTCGCCCCATCACCATCAACGCACAGATTGTTATCAGGGCGTAATGACCGAAGCCTTCGAAGGCGAGCTTCAACCCATCCGTAGGCCGCTCACCCGGCAGTGGAAAGGAGTAGAGGCCAAGCGCGATGACGCTGATCGTCAGCAGCGAGATGATCTCGACCTTCAGGCGCCCCGAGGCGAAACCGTAAAACATCGCCACCGTGACCAGCATGGCCGCGATCGCATGGGGGGAGGGTGGATCAATCATCGCGCGCACCATCCTTGAGGCAGGCTTCGCGCCATGTGCTGCACCGTCGCTGCTCGTCGGTCATGTCAGCTGCCAGATTGCAACGATGAGCGCGACCGCACCGATCGAAATCGCCGCCGCCATGACCCTGAAGTTGATGGTCGTCACACCGTTGACGTGATGCGCCGTCAGCCGTTCGTGCAGGCCACGGGCGCGCCGTTCCGCTGCGATTACGAGGAAAATGCCGAGCAGGATGAACAGCGTGGCAATCGACTTTGCCACACACGTTGGCTCGACCGGTTTGAACAACGCGCTAAAGCCAAGGCCAATGCCGATGCAGGCCGTGGCTGTGCGAGCCCAGCCGCTGAATGTCCGCTCATTGGCCAGCAACGTGCGATCTTCCGCGAGATCTGTACGATCCTCGGCGAGGTCGGTTCGAGCGATTTTGTCCTCATTCGGCATGGCTCTTCATGGAAGATGTCGCCAAGCTCGGCAAACGCCTTTCCAAATTCCCGCATGCGTCAGGCAGGTACTGTCCCGTAGCGCATCGCACGCGTGCACCGATACGCTCGATCGATCCTTTGCATCTTGCCGGCGGAAAGGGGTATCATCGCCACATGGATATCGTCGCCATCCTCGTCCGCCGTATCCGTGACATGGGCACCGAATTCGTTCGCATTCTCCCGCAACTCGGGATCGCGCTACTGCTGCTCGTAGCCACCTTCTTCGTCGCAAAGTCGGCGCGGCGTATCGCCGAGCGCCTGCTCTCGCATACCGATCTGCGCGGAAGCCTGGTCAATCTGGTCGAAACGCTGGTAGGCGTGGCGATTTGGGTCCTGGGCATATTGATCGCCATGTCGATCGTCTTGCCCGGCGTGACGCCCGCCAACATCCTCGCGGTGCTCGGCCTGGGCTCGGTGGCGGTCGGCTTCGCGTTCAAGGATATTTTCGAGAACTTCCTCGCGGGCGTGCTCATCATGCTCCGCAAGCAAATGCGTATCGGGGACTTTATTCGCTGCCAGGATGTCGAGGGACGGATCGAGATGATCAGCCTTCGCGACACCCATCTGCGCCACCTGAGCAACGAACTCGTCGTCGTGCCGAACGCCTATCTGTTCAAAAACCCCGTCGAGGTCGTCACGCAAAGCCAGCAGCGACGTCACGAGGCCGAGGTCGGCGTTGCCTATGACGTTGACTTGGACGCGGCCCGGAAAGTCATTCATGACGCGGTCGCTGCAGCCGAGCATGTGCAGGATAACCGCCCGGTGGAAGTCTATGCCAAGGAGTTTGGCGATAGCTCGATAAACTTCCTCATACGCTGGTGGGCGGGTTCAAAGCCGGTCGACGCGCATCTGTCACGCGACGAAGTGGTGCGTGCGATCAAACGGGCGCTGGATGAGGCCGGGATGGAAATCCCGTTTCCTTACCGCACGCTGACGTTCAAGGAATCTTTGTCGATCGTGCGACCGGGACAGGGAGGGCAGGCGCGAGCGGCCACTGCCGAGCCGCCAACCAACGCGGGTTGATCGTCCGCATCGCGCATCCCTTCACGGCTCGAGTTCCGGAGACCGCTGTTCGAGCGTCAGACTCGTGACCGAAGATGATTTCGCAGGTCAAGGCTTCGCGCGGTCGGTCCGTGGTCTCGCTTGGATAGGAATATGCTCTGGGTCGGCTTAGGAGCGAGAAGATCGACCGACCTGAAACTTCATTGCCTTCGGGCGTTGAGCGAGCAACGTTTCGAAAGGGAACAGCAATGGCTCGGCTCTACCGACTGGCGATCGCGTGGTGCGTGGCTGTCCTCGGCGGCTTTTTCGCGGTCGCCGGCGGTGTTCTCATCTCGCTTGGCGGATCACCCTATTATCTGGTCGCAGGGATCGCGATGGTCGTCAGCGGCGCGTTGCTCGGGCGTCGCCCCCAGCTTGGGCGCTGGCTGTTCCTCGCCATCTGGGTCGGCACGGTCCTCTGGGCGATCTGGGAGGTCGGTTTCGATGGTCTTCAACTTGTGCCGCGTCTGGTCGCGCCGACCGTCCTGTTGCTACTGGTATTGCTGACCGGATGGACTGCGCGTTCGTGGCGCTCGCCGGCCCACGCCGCGCCAGTCGCCGTTGCGGTGCTGCTCGCGTTGGGCGTTGGCGGCATCGTCCTGCACGGTGAGGGGGTGGAGGCGCAGGGAGCGGCCCGTGCGGCAGCGATCCCGCCCGCGCCAACCGGCGAGGCTGACGGCGACTGGCGCGACTATGGGGGGACGCTGTCGGGACGACGCTATTCGGCGCTCGCCGACATTACCCCACAGAACGTCGGCCGCCTCGAGCTCGCCTGGACGCAGCGTACCGGCGATCTGCCCGTTGCGGCCGAGACGAAGGAGCACAAACGCGAATATCATTCGGAGGCGACGCCGATCCATATCGGCGACACGCTCTACACCTGCACGCCGCATTCCTTCGTCCAAGCGATCGACGCGACGACCGGCAAGACCAAGTGGAGTTGGCACGAAGACGCTCCGATTGCCGGCAACAATTATCTGGTCTGCCGCGGCGTCACCTATTTCGAGGCGCCGGCGGGGACGCCGTGTCCGCACCGCATCTTCGCGCCGACCTTCAATGCGCGGCTCGTGGCGCTCGACGCTGATACCGGGCGACCCTGTCCGAGCTTCGCGCAGGGCGGCGCGATCGATCTGCGCGCCAATATGGGGACGTCGAAGCCGTCGGATCAGATTGGCACCACGCCGCCGGTCGTCGTCAACAACCGGCTGATCATCGGCGAGCGGATCATCGACAACGTCAATCGCGACATTCCGTCAGGGGTAGTGCGGGCCTATGATCCGGTGTCGGGCGCGCCGGTCTGGGCTTGGGATGTCGGCCGTTCGCCGGATGCGATCGCGCCGCTGCCCGCGGGGCAAACCTATACCCGCGGCACGCCCAATGTCTGGGGCGCGATCACCGCCGATGCCGCCAACGGCCTCGTCTACCTCGGCACGGGCAATGCCTCGCCCGATTACTGGATCGGTTATCGCCGGCCGTTCGACGATCGCTTCGGCTCGTCGATCGTCGCGCTCGACGTCGCGACCGGCAAGCTGCGCTGGACGCGGCAGCTCGTCCATCGCGACATGTGGGACATGGACCTGCCGATCGGTCCGTCGCTGTTCGACTATCGCGCGCCCAACGGGCAGGTGACCCCAGCGCTGATCCAGACGAGCAAAATGGGGCAGGTGTTTTTCCTCAACCGCCTGACCGGCGCGCCGATCGCCGCGATCACCGAACGGCCGGTGCGCACCGACGGCGCGACGCCGGGCGTGCAGGTGTCGCCGACCCAGCCCTTCTCGACCGGCATGCCGAGCTTCACCCCGCCCGCGCCGACCGAGGTCGCCACCTGGGGCGCGACGCCGATCGACCAGCTCTTCTGCCGCATCGACATCCGGCGGGCTCAGGGCACGGGCATCTATCAGCCAATGGGGCTGAAGCCGATCATCGGTCATCCGGCCTTCGATGGCGTTACGGACTGGGGCGGGGCGGCAGTCGACCCGGTGCGCGGCGTGATGACGGTCAACACGATGGAGATGCCCTTCAAGCTGTGGCTGATGCGCCGCGACGATCCGCGTGTCGCCGAATTGATGAAGCAGAAGCAGGGCGGCGAAAACGCCATGCAGGCGCAGCTCCAGACCCAGTACAACACGCCTTATGTCGCGGTGGTGAAGGCCTGGGTTGGCATCTTCGGTGCGCCGTGCGTCGCGCCACCCTGGGGACATCTGACCGCGGTGGACCTAGGTACCCGGCGGGTTTTGTGGAAAAAAGTGCTGGGGACCGCGCGGGATACCGGCCTGTTTGGATCGCATCTCGGCGTGCCGATCAAGACGGGCGTCCCTAATCTCGGCGGGTCGATCATCACCGCCGGCGGCCTTGCCTTCATCGGCGCGACGACCGACCAATATCTGCGCGCCTTCGATCTCACTACCGGCAAGGTGGTGTGGAAGGCGCGGCTGCCGGCGGGCGCGCAGGCAACCCCGATGACCTATCGCGGGCGTGACGGGCGACAATATGTCGTCATCACCGCAGGCGGACACGGCGCGCTCGGAACACGGTATGGGGATTACACCCTGGCCTATGCCCTTCCCAAAAGCTGACGTCTCTTGACGTCCAAAGATGATGGCGGTTCGAGGGTGGGAAAACTGGAGATGGCTCCACGAGGCATCGCGACCGGGAAAGGATTGATTTCGAACCTGCACTACATTGCGCCGAAAGCCCCGACGCCACCCAATAGATGTCGGCCGGGTCGTGCGCGCGAAAAGCAAGCGCTTGTTAATTATAAGACGGGAAATGCATGAAACCTTTCTAGGCAAGCAATCGACTTGCCGTTTTCAAAAAAATCTAATACGCAATCTAGTCGAAAGATAAACGTCTAGAACCTTGTTAAAGCAAGTAGTGGTCTGCAGCGCGGTCTCAGTCCGGCTCTCTTTTTTCTTTCTCACGCTGCGGTACGGACGCCCGCGCCGAGCAGCATAATGGAGGAAAGCGTCCGAGCATATCGACCCGGTCGCGAAGATTGTGTTCGACAATCGCAAGGCGTTTGGCAGAACTGGGGAGACGCCAATGGCATCGCAGGCCAAAGCGGCTTTGCGCTGACGTCAGCCAACCCAGGCACCGCCGCTTATGCCGATGCGATTATAACGATCATCGTCATTATTGCTTCGTCTGACGGCAGGATCCTGTAGGCTGGGGCATGCGCAGCGTCAGCATCTGGATTTTCTCCGCGCTGGCGATGGTCCTGCTGGCGGCCACGCTCGTCAGTCTGATCCATTCCGACCTATGGAGGGTTCGGGTGCTCGATTTTCCGCGGGTGCTGACGCTGATCGCAATCGGTGTCCTCGCCTTCGGTACCGCCATCTTTGTGCGAGGACATCCGGGGACCGGTGTCATTGCAATCCTGGCGCTTGCCGCAACGCTACAGGCATGGCGTGTGTATCCCTACTTCTGGTTTGCGCCCGTCGAGGTCGAAGACAGGGAAGAGGTGGATGCCGGGGCAGCCGCATCGTGCTTCACCGTGCTGGGGCTCAACGTATACCAGCACAACCGTGACTATACAGCGACGCAGCGGCTGATCGATCGGCTGAAGCCGGATATCCTGCTCCTGATGGAAACCGACCGGCGTTGGGTCGATGCGCTGGCACCGCAGCTGTCCCGCTACCGATCGCGGGTGTTGCGCCCTCTCGAAAACACCTATGGCATGGTGTTCGCGACCAATCTGCCGGTACGCTCGGCCGGGACGCAGAACATCACGGATCAGGATACACCAACGCTGTACGCTCGTCTCGCGACACGGGACGGCCAGCCATTCGACTATATCGGCCTGCATCCTCGTCCGCCGCTTCCAGGTCAGGACACGGACCTGCGCGACCGCAAGATCGAGCATGCCGCGCTGGCAGTCGGCGACAGTGAGGTTCCCAGGATGGCGATGGGCGATTTCAACGACGTCGCATGGTCGCGCACGACCAGGCTTTTCAAGCAGGTCGGCGGCTTTCTCGATCCTCGGATCGGCCGCGGCAACTACCCAAGCTTTCCTGCCGACTATGCAGCGTTGGGCTGGCCGCTCGACCAGCTCTTCATCTCGCCCGCCTTCACCTTCCGCGATCTGCACATTCTCGAAAATGTCGGCTCCGACCATCGCCCGCTTGGGGCCACGCTCTGCCTCATTGGCGATCCGGCACGGCGGCAGAATGCCTCTCCCGACGTGATGACGCCGCAGACGCGTCGCGCGGCACAATCCATGACGAGGCATTAGACAATGTTTACCGGTAGTCTCTTCGGCCTGGTCCGCATCCTCATCGTGGGGCCGCTCGCCTACCTTTCATTGATCGCGGTGCTGCGCGTGAGCGGCAAGCGCACACTCGCCAAGATGAACGCGTTCGACTTCGTTGTGACGGTCGCGCTTGGGTCGACGCTGGCCACCGTGCTGTTATCGAAGGACGTCCCCTTGGACGAAGGCGTGCTCGCCTTCGTCATCCTGGCGGCGCTCCAATTCGTTATCGCCTGGATCGCGCAGCGCGTGTCGCCGGTTGAGGCGGCGATCAAGTCCTCGCCAAGAACACTGCTCTGCGATGGGCGATTTGATGAAACAGCCCTGCTCGACGAGCGCGTGACACGCGACGAGGTGGCGGCTGCGGTGCGCAAGAGTGGGGAAGGCGATCTTGGCCGCATCGCTGCGGTCGTGCTCGAGACGGATGGCAGTTTCAGCGTCATCGCCGCATCAGCCGCAGGCGACCGGTCTGCGTTTCCCAGCTGATTTCTGGCGCTCGATGGTAAGTCTTTCTCCTTCGCCGATTGTCGTTACGTCGGAGGAACAGAAACAATTGCCCTCCCGTTTTACTTATGCCCGACAGTTAGTCGCGGCGCGCCGTGGATCGCTTTACGGCGCCTCATATTTGGAGATGCGCCTTGAAAATACGTCCCGCCATCCTGCTGGCCGCCACGGTGCTGTCGCTCGCTGCATGCAACAAAAGCCCGTCTGACAAGCTCGCCGGCCGGGTCGAGAATGCGGCGGACAATCGTGCAGACGCGATGGAGGCGAACGCGGAGGCGCTGCGCAACCAGGCAGCGATGCTCGACAATCGTGCGGAGAAGGCGCGCGACACGGGGGAATCCCGCGCCGACGCGATCGAGGCCGCTGACATGAACGTCGCCACCATGAGCCAGGAACGACGCGACGCGATCGTCGCCAATCAGGCCGCAGCCGTCCGCTGATTTCCGCGCGCCCGGCCAACGCGACCGGCCGGGCCATCCATAAGGTATCTGCCGATGAAAGCCGGTCTGCTTCGTCTCGCCGATTACCTCGGCTCCAGCTACTGGTTCGTGCCGACGATCATGGCGATCGGGGCGGTGCTGCTCGCGATCGGCATGGTGACGCTCGACGCTGCGCTCGGCTCGTCCTGGATGGGCGGATACGCTTGGATCTATGCGTCCCACCCCGATGGCGCGCGACAGGTGCTGTCGTCGGTGGGCGGCTCGATGATTACCGTCGCCGGCACTGTCTTCTCGGTGACGATCGCGGCCGTGGTGTACGCTTCGGGGCAGTACGGACCGCGGCTGCTCACCAACTTCATGCGCGACCGCGGCAACCAGGTGACGCTCGGCACCTTCATCGCGACGTTTCTCTATTGCCTGCTCGTGCTGCGCACGATCCGTTCGGCCGAGGAGTCGGGCGGCTATGGCTTCGTGCCCAATCTGGCGCTGCTGGTCGGCGTGCTGCTGGCGCTCTGCTCGATCGCGGTGCTGATCTACTTCATTCACCACGTTCCCTCGAAGATCCACATCAACAGCGTCATCGAGGATGTCGGCGACCGGCTGCTGCGCGGGATCGATGACCGGTTTCCCCACTTCATCGGCGAGGCGCCCGACGATCATACCGCGACCGCAGATAGCCTGCCCGCGACCTTCCGCGATCATGCCTCGCCCGCAGTCGGGGCGGAGCGCTTTGTCGTGAAGGCCAAGGACACCGGTTACATCCAGTTCCTCGACGATGAGACGGTGATGCGCGTCGCTCGCGAGAACGACCTGGTATTGCGCCTCCAGTACCAGCCCGGCGACTTCGTCCATGTTGGCCGGGCGCTCGTGGAAGCGTGGCCGCAAAACCGATGCGACGACAAATGCGCCGACGCGCTTCGCGATGCCGTCGCGATCGGCTCGCGCCGTTCCGCGTTGCAGGACCTACGCTTCCTGGTCGACGAGCTGGTCGAGATCGCGGCGCGGGCGCTCTCGCCGGGCGTCAACGATCCTTTTACCGCCGTCACCTGTCTCGACTGGCTGAGTGCAGCGCTGTCCGATCTCGCCGGGCGATCGCTGCCGTCGCACCTGCGGGTGGACGACGACGGTGCGCTTAGGGTCATCGCCCATCCGGTCACCTTCGCCTCGCTGATGGACCGCTCGTTCGGCGCGCTCGCGCAATATTGCGCGCCCGACATGGTAGCGGCGCTACGCTATCTCAACGCGCTCGGCGAGGTGTCGCTGGACTGCGATGAGCCCGATCGTCTGGCAACGATCCGCTCCTACGCCGACAAGCTCGAAGAGCTGGCGAACGAGGGACTGAAGGGCTTCAACCTGCGCCGCGTTCGGGATCGGGCCGATGAGCTGCGCGCCGCGCTGGCCGAGCCCGACTACAAGCGTCGCCTGCGCGACGGCACCGCCTGGCTAGCCGGCACGGCCTGAAGAACCATCATGGACACACCATTGGCCAAGGGCATCCATCCGTCCTAAATCTGGCGCGACCGCGTGCTCCAGGCCGTCGCCGAGGCGCTGGCGGGCGCCGGCATCGATCTGCCCTTCCCGACGACGCAGGTGCTGTTCCACGACCAGACCGAGGCGAGCGACGGCGATCGCCGCCGCCAGCGCGAGGGCTGGCCGGCAGGCGACGACGTGCCCGAGCCGCGTCCACTCAATGCGGTGACCATCGCTCGCGTAAAGGACTGATCGATTGCTCACCCCGTTCAACGCCGCGGCCGTTCTCATCGTGCTCGCCGCGGTGCTTGGCTATTTCAACCACCGAGTGCTCAAGCTGCCGTCCTCGATCGGGCTGACGATCATGGGGGCGGTCGCCTCGCTGATCGTCGTCGGGCTCGACCGGCTGCTGCCCGGTAGCGAGGTCGGCAATCAGATCGTCGGCTTCATCGCCGGCATCGATTTTAACACCACCCTCATGGACGGCATGCTCTCGTTCCTGCTGTTCGCGGGCGCTCTGCACGTTAAATGGGACCACATGCGCGAAGGGCGCTGGCCGATCGCGGTGCTGAGCACGGTGGGCGTGGTGCTTTCCACCGCCATTATCGGGCTGGGCTTCCATGTAATTGCCGGGCGGCTCGGCCTCGCCGTGCCGATCATTTGGTGCCTGGTCTTCGGCGCGCTGATCAGCCCGACTGATCCCGTCGCGGTCATGGGCATCCTTGGCCGTGCCGAGGTGTCGCCGACGCTAAAGGCGACGGTCGCGGGCGAGAGCCTGTTCAACGACGGCGTCGGTGTGGTCGTATTCGCGATCCTGCTCGAGGCCGCGCTGGGCACCGAGCCATTGTCCATCGGCCATGCCGGTGCCTTGTTACTGCAAGAGGCCGGTGGTGGCGTGCTGCTGGGCCTCGGGGCGGGCTGGCTTGGTTACCGTGCGATGCGGACGATCGGATGAGTACAATGTCGAGGTCATGATCAGCCTCGCGGTCGTCATGGGCGGCTATGCGCTTGCCAGCCAGCTTCACGTCAGTGGTCCCGTCGCGATGGCGGTCGCCGGCCTACTGATCGGCAACAAGGGCGTGGCGAACGCCATGTGCGACACGACCCGCGACTATCTGCTGAAGTTCTGGGCGCTGATCGACGCTATCCTCAACGCCGTACTGTTCCTGCTCATCGGACTGGAGGTGGTCGCGATCCAGTGGGATCCGCGCTTGATCGCATTGGGCCTGGCAGCAGTGCCACTGGTCCTGTTGGCACGGGGCATTGCAGTCGTTGCGCCGTTGGTTTTGCTGAGGCCGCTGCTTTCTCTCGGGCGGCTCGCACCGCTGATCTTGATCTGGGGAGGTTTGCGAGGCGGCATATCGGTTGCACTGGCTCTCGGTCTACCAGAGGGGCCGGCGCGTTCGATCGCGCTCGCGGCAACGTACATCGTCGTACTATTCTCTGTCATCGCGCAAGGCGGGACGATCGAACGTGTTCTTGCCCGCGCCAGCCGAAGCGGCATGTCCGCCGCTAGCTGAGGTTTCGCTTCTCACATCGCTGCGTTTCCGAGAAGCGATTTACACTCTAAAAACACCATCGTTTTGGGACAGCCGACGACCGCTCGGTCCGCGCTGATGCTCGCTGCACGACCCCCATTCCAAACATGAACGAGTGTCTCAAGTTGGGAAGCGACGAAGATCGAGCGAATGACTAATTATGGGTCAGTGCCGTCTCGCCCACAAAGTGGATCGGCAAAACTCCAAGTTCGCGCATTGATCGACTGCCCACATCAGCGTTCATGGAGCTGGCGCAGGGGCAACGCCAGCAGCTCGGCGCGAGCGAGTAGTCGGGCGCGGCTTTTGTTGAGCGCGCGGAACCGTTAGCCGGTAGCGAGCTGGTCGTGCACGAAGTCCAGGCTCCAACGCTGATCGGGCAGCGCCGGCACCGGCGCAGGCGCCCGCGCGCTAACGGCGCGCTTTCTTCCCTTCCTGCGCCTCACCGTCAGGCCCTCCTCGCAGTAGAGGCGCTGTGTCTTCTTGCGGTTGATGGTCACGCCATCGCGCCGCAGCAGGATGTGCAAACGCCGGTAGCCGAACCGGCGCCGCTGGCCGGCCAGCTCGCGCAGCCGCGCCCGCAGGCCCTCGTCGCCATCGCGACACGAGCGGTAGCGCATGCTCGTTCTGTCGGCCCCGATCACGGCGCAGGCGCGCCGCTCGCTCATCCCGAACCCAGCCCGCAACCGCGCAACCGCCTCCCGCTTGGCCGCCGCGCTCACCACTTTTTTGACAGCAGGTCTTCAACCCCGCATTGTCCAGCATGGCGTCCCGCCAGCAGTCGCTTGAGGTTGCCGTTCTCGTCTTCCAGTGCCCGCAGCCGCTTCGCTTCGGACACCTCCAGGCCGCCATACTTCGCCTTTCATGCGTTGTAGGTCGCGCTCGACATACCGTGCTTCCGGCAAAGCTGCGTCACCACCGCGCCCGCTTCGGCCTCCTTCAGGATGCCGATGATCTGCTTTTCCGAAAACTGCTTCAGCTTCATTCCGGCCGTCCCTTCGATGGGCCGGTCTCTAGGTCTAGGTGGATGAAGAAACAGGGGGCACGTCAGTCGCACCATCCGATGCGCAGTCCGTCTGACATCGATCCTGCTCGCGCGATGGGGGTTCTGGATCGCCACCGCACCCGCAAAAGGACCGAGCGCCAGCTTGGCCACGACCCATGGAAGGAAGTCCGGGAATGCGTGCAGCTCCTCGACGAGGAAGTTGTTGAAATTGCGTTCCCGTACCCGATCGCGGTACATGCCGGCTGGCAATCCCATGTCCGGTGCCTTTGAGGACGTGCTCACTTCCTCGCCCGGCGATACAGATGGCGCGTGTCCGAACCGACCTGATCGCGATCGCCATCGCCTTGCGCGCAGAGACGCAGGACTGGGTGCGTGACCTAGGAGCGCATCATGTCATCGATCACTCCCAACCGATGGCACCGCAGATCGCTGCCTTGCGGTTCGGCGCGCCTGCGTTCGTCTTCTCGACCACCCATAGCGATCGCCATCTGGCAGATATCGCCGAGTTGATCGCGCCGCAGGGGCGCTTCGTGCTGATCGACGATCCCGCCAGCCTCGACATTGTCGCCTTCAAGCGGAAGGCGGTGTCGGTTCATCGAGAATTGATGTTCACCCGGTCGCTCTTCGACACACCGGACGTCGGCGAGCGGGGTCGTCTGTTGGACGCAGTGGCCGAACTAGTGGACGAGGGCGCATTCGCACCACGGCCACCGAAACGCTGTCACCGATCAATGCCGCCAATCTGATCGAGGCGCGCCGCCGCATCGAGAGCACCGCCACGCGGGGCGAGATCGTCCTGGAAGGCCGGGACAGCCCGCAGGCGTAAGCTCGACGCGGGTTCCTACGAAATGAGCGCGCGGGCGGGGTTAGGCGAATGCCAACTCGCCCGCGACGATCGCCATGGCATGGTCGACGAAGTGCGGCTTCTCGCCGACCGGTGCGACGTAACGAAGTGCCTCGCGCGCCAGTTCGGGCTCGCCTCCGCGGGTGATCAGCCAGGCGGCGAGATACGGCGCGGCAAGACAACCGCCTGCCGTCGCGACATTGCCATGAGCGGCGAACGGTGCGTCGATGACCGTGACACCGGCCTCCACCACCCATGGCTTGGTGGTGAGGTCGGTGCACGCGGGCAAATCACCGATCAGGCCGAGCTTGGCCAGCAGCAGCGTCCCTGAACATTGCGCCGCGATCAACTGCCGCGCTGGATCGAGGTGAAGCCGGGCGAGTATAGCCGGATCGGCGGCGATCTCCCGCGTGCGGACACCACTGCCGATCAGCACCGCATCCGCCCCCTCAAGGAATGCGAGCGGCCGTTGGCGATGGACGGTGACGCCGTTCAACGACGTCACCGTCTCGGCCGGCGCCGTGATGTGCGCGGCCCAGCCATGCGGGCGCAGCCGGTTGATGATCGCGGCGGCCAAGAACGAATCCAGTTCGTTGAAGCCGTCGAAGGTCAGGATCGCGACCTGCATCACCCTTGCGTCCGCCCGGAGAACAAAGTCCGCGTCGCTCCGGCGACCCAGACCTGGCCGGTCTCATCCTGCGAGACATGGATACGCCCGCTCCGCCCGAGGCGCGTGCCCTGCGCGGCGAGATAGCTGCCACTGGCCCGACCGCTGGCGAACAGCCACTGGCCGACCGAGGCGTTGAGGCTGCCGGTCACCGGGTCCTCGATCAGCCCGCCATGCGCGTCGGTGAAGAGCGCGCGCAGTTCGAACGCGACCTCGCTGCCGGGGGCATGTGGTCCGACGATGCCGATGTCGATATGCTCGGGGTGGTACCGCGCCGGTTCGACCGCCAGCACCGCCTCGGCCGACTCCAGCATGACCGCGATCCAGCCGGGGCCATTGTGTGCCCAGGCGGCATCGACAATCGCCGCACGGTCGATCCGCAGCAACTCTGCAACCTGAGCGATCTCCGCCTCGGTCGGCGTGCCCCCGCGCAGCAGCGGTGGGGCGGCAAAAGCAAGCTGATCGCCATCGCGCCGGATCGTCACCAATCCGACGCCGCATTCCTGCACGACCATGCCGTCCTGCTTCGGCTGTCCGCCCGCTTCGAGCCAGGCATGAGCGCTCCCCAAGGTCGGGTGCCCGGCGAAGGGCAGTTCGTGCGCCATGGTGAAGATGCGTACGCGATAATCGGCCGATGAATCGATCGGCGGCAGCAGGAAGGTCGTTTCCGAGAAGTTCAGCCAGCTTGCGATCGCCTGCATCTCGTCCGTCGTCAGGTTATCGGCATCGGCGATGACGGGCAGTGGATTGCCGGTCAGCGGATCGGTGCCGAATACGTCGACGAGGCGGAATGGGCGGGTCACGGGCATCTCCTGTTGATGATGGCTGGTCCTATCGCGGAGCGACTGGCGCTGACAGATACACGTCGGTACGATCATGCC
This sequence comes from Sphingomonas sp. NPDC079357, assembly GCF_044901155.1. Lineage (NCBI taxonomy): Bacteria > Pseudomonadati > Pseudomonadota > Alphaproteobacteria > Sphingomonadales > Sphingomonadaceae > Sphingomonas > Sphingomonas sp. NPDC079357. Next base: position 93,671 of record NZ_JBJDOM010000008.1, on the reverse strand, counting down.
GAACTGTATTGGTGAGAATGGTAGTACGATGGCGAGCGCGCCCGACGAAACTCGAACCGGCATGGTGGTCCGCGCGATCCGCGACCGGATCGACGCCCGCACGCTGACGCCGGGCGCACGGCTGCCGTCGATCCGCGCCATGGCCGAGACGAGCGGCGTCGCCCGCTCGACGGTGGTCGAGGCCTATGATCGCCTCGCGGCCGAGGGTGTAATCCGGTCGCGACCGGGATCGGGATTTTATGTTGCCGCGCCGTTGGCCCCGCTGGCGCTGGATCGGCTGGCCAGCACGAAGGAGCGTGAGGTCGACCCGCTTTGGATGCTCCGCCAGTCGCTGGGCGAGCGGCGGCACGAAATGATGCCAGGGTGCGGCTGGCTACCCGATGATTGGCTGGCGGGCGACGCACTCCGCAAGGCAATGCGCGGGGCGGCGCGATCCGACGAGAACGGCACGCTGGCGGGCTATGCTTCCCCCTTGGGTTCGCCCCCGCTGAGGGCATTGCTGGCGAGGCGGATGGCGGATCAGGGGATCGAAGCCGGCGCCGACCAGATCTTGCTGACCGACAGCGGCACCCACGCCCTTGATCTGGTGTGCCGCTTCCTGCTTCAGCCGGGCGATACCGTGCTGGTAGACGACCCATGTTACTTCAACTTCCTGGCGCTTCTACGGGCGCACCGGGCAACCGTTGTCGGCGTGCCGATGACACCGACGGGTCCAGACGTCGCCGCCTTCGCCGAGGCCGCCGCGACCCATCGGCCGCGCTTCTACCTGACCAACTCAGGCGTCCATAACCCGACCGGCGCGTCGCTCGCGGCCACTACCGCGCACCGGCTGCTCAAGATCGCGGAGGCGCATGACATGGTGGTCGTCGAGGACGATATTTTCGCCGACTTCGAACACACGCCGTCGCCACGACTGGCTGCCTTCGACGGGCTCGACCGGACGATCCGCATTGGCAGCTTCTCCAAGTCGCTGTCGGCGGCGGTGCGCTGTGGCCATATCGCGGCGCGACCCAACTGGATCGAAGGGCTGGCCGACCTACGCATCGCGACGTCGATGGCGGGCAGTCCGCTCGCCGCCAACCTGCTCCATGCGGTGCTGACCGATGGCAGCTATCGGCGCCACGTTGACGGTGTCCGGACCCGGCTGGCCCGGGCTACGGCCCGGGTGGCGAAGCGTCTGCGGGCAATCGGTATCGAGCCGTGGACCGATCCGGGGGCAGGCATCTTTCTTTGGGCGCATTTGCCGAATGGGGTCGATGCAGTCGACCTCGCGCGGAGGGCGATTGATGCAGGGATCGTTCTGGCGCCGGGTCCGGTGTTCAGCACCAACGGAAGCTGGCGGGATCACATGCGCTTCAACGTCGCCATGAGCGATGACGACCGGCTGCACGCGTTTCTGGAAAAGGCCGTTTCGCGCCCGCTACTCGAACCGGCTGGCTAGGCGCTCGACCAGGAAGTCGACGAACACCCGCACCCGTGCAGGGGTGGCGGCGCCGCCGACGAAGACGGCGTGGATCAACTCGACATCGCCTGGATTGTATTCTTCCAGCAGCGGCACGAGCCGCCCGTCCGCGATCTCAGCCGCGATGCTGAAGCGGCCGACCCGGGTAATGCCAACCCCGGCAGCAGCGAGATGTCCGAGCGTCTCGCCATTGTTGGCGACGATGCCGCCCTCGACACTCAGCGCGAAATCCTTGCCGTCGCGGCGGAACGGCCAGATCGGTTCGGCGCGGCGAAAGCTGAAGTTCAGGCAGTTATGGGCGTGCAAATCCTCCGGGACCTTGGGCGTGCCCGCCCGCGCCAGATAATCGGGCGACGCCACGATCACTCGCCGCGCCTCGGATAGCTTCCGGACCGTGAGTCCGCTATCGGCGAGGGGGCCGAAGCGGATCGCGACATCGGCCTGTCCGCCAGCGATGTCGACCAGTGTGTCGGTCAACGCGATATCGATCAGGATATGCGGATAGGCGCGCGCGAAGTCGCCGAGCAGCGGAACGACGCACAACCGGCCATGCGCCAGCGCCGCACTGATCCGTAACCGTCCGCGCGGCGCGCCCTGATCGGCGATCTGCTGCTCGGCATCGTCGAGGTCGGCAAGGATGCGGCGGGCGGCGAGCAGATAGGCTTGCCCCTCGGCGGTCAGCGTCAGCGCGCGGGTGGAGCGGAGCAGCAGCCGGACGCCCAACCGCGCCTCAATCCGGTCGATCGCCCGCGCCACGGCTGATGGCGTCAGCCCGAGCGTGCGACCGGCGGCGGAGAAGCTGCCTTCCTCCACCACGTTCGCGAACAGGGCGAGCGACCGGGCGCGATCGTCATTGCCTATCACCTTTGCATCCAAGGCATAGATCCTTTGCACCGGCGGGCCGTTCCGCCACGCTGCTTCACCGTCCATCTATGCGCCTGACAATGACGTTCGCAAAGGAGATGTCATGGAATATCGGCAATTGGGATCGTCCGGCCTGCGCGTTCCGGCCCTGTCGTTCGGCGCGGGGACCTTCGGCGGCAAGGGACCGCTGTTCAGCGCCTGGGGCACAAGCGACGCCGCCGAGGCGCGGCGGCTGGTCGACATCTGCCTCGACGCGGGGGTGACGCTGTTCGATACCGCCGACGTCTATTCGGATGGCGCGTCGGAACAGGTTCTGGGAGAAGCGATCAAGGGTCGGCGCGATGCCGTCCTCATCTCGACCAAGACCGGCCTGCCGATGGGTGACGGTCCGCAGGACTGGGGCGCGTCGCGGGTGCGGCTGATCGGCGCGGTCGAGGCGGCGCTGCGGCGGCTCGGCACCGACCGGATCGACCTGCTACAGCTTCACGCCTTCGACGCGTCAACGCCGACCGAGGAGGTGATGGGCACGCTCAACCGGCTGATCGCGGATGGCAAGGTCCGCTATGCGGGCGTCTCCAATTATCCCGGCTGGCAGATCATGAAGGCGCAAGCGCTCGCCGATCGTCACGGCTGGCCGCGCCTCGTCGCGCATCAGGTCTATTACTCGCTGATCGGCCGTGCGTACGAATGGGACCTCATGCCGCTGGCGGCGGACCAGGGTGTCGGCGGGCTGATCTGGAGCCCGCTCGGCTGGGGCCGGCTGACCGGCAAGATCGGGCGCGGCCGGCCGATCCCGGCGGGCAGTCGCCTCCATGAGACGGCTCAGTTCGCGCCACCGGTCGAGGACGAACATCTCTACCGCGTCGTCGATGCGCTGGAGGCGGTGGCGGCCGAGGTGGGCAAGACAGTACCCCAGGTCGCGATCAACTGGCTGCTGCGACGGCCGACTGTATCATCGGTCATCATCGGTGCGCGCGACGAGGCGCAACTGCGCGACAATCTGGGCGCGGTCGGCTGGGCGCTGACGCCCGAGCAGGTGGCCGCGCTCGATGCGGCGAGCGACGTGCTGCCGCCCTATCCGCACACGCCCTATCGGCAGCAGGAGGGTTTTGCCCGCCTAGCGCCATCGATGGTTTGACGGGAGCCAAGATCATGAAGTTCAACCTCGGATTGCTCGCGCTGGCGGTCGGCGCCTTCGGCATCGGCGTGACCGAGTTCGCGCCGATGGGCATGTTGCCGGTGATCGCGGCCGACCTGCATGTGTCAATCCCCGCCGCCGGGCTGCTGGTCAGCGCCTATGCGATGGGCGTGCTGATCGGCGCGCCGTTGATGACGCTCACCACCGGGCGGATCGACCGGCGGACACTGCTAATCGCGTTGATGGGCATCTTCACGCTCGGCAATGCGCTGTCGGCGGTGGCGGACGGATACTGGATGCTGATGGCGGCGCGGGTCGTCACCTCGTTCAACCATGGCGCGTTCTTCGGCGTCGGATCGGTGGTGGCCGCCAGCCTCGTGTCGCCGGACAAGCGTGCGGGCGCGGTGGCGGCTATGTTCACCGGGCTGACCGTCGCCACCATCGGCGGCGTGCCAGCGGCGACCTGGGTCAGCGAGGCGATTGGCTGGCGCACCGCGTTTGCGGGGATCGCGGGCGTCGGCGCGATCGCGATGCTGTCGCTCCGCTTCGCGCTGCCGTCGCTGCCGGCTGTGGAGGGCGGCGACATGCGCGCCGAACTGCTGGTGCTGACGCGCGGGCCGGTGGTGATGGCGCTGGCGCTGACCACGATCGGCTTTGGCGGCGTGTTCACCGTGTTCACTTATATCGTGCCGATCCTGCGCGATGTGACGCATGGCTCGACCGGCTATGTCACCGCGATGCTGATGCTCTTCGGCGTCGGCGCGACGATCGGCAACGGCATCGGCGGGCGGCTTGCGGACCGTTCGGTCGACCGGGCGCTGATGACGATGCTGGCGATCATGGCGCTGACGCTGCTTGCCTTCACGGTTCTCATGCAATGGCCGGTGACCGCTGCCATCGCGATCCTGATCTGGGGCATCGCCAGCTTCGCGATCGTGCCGCCTTTGCAGATGCGCGTGATGGACGCGGCCTCGGACGCGCCAAACCTCGCCTCCGCGATGAATATCGGTGCCTTCAACCTTGGTAACGCGATCGGTGCGGCGCTGGGCGGCGGCGTGATCGGGGCTGGGCTGGGCTTGCCCACCGTATCGCTGGCCGGTGCAGCGATGGCGGCGGTGGCGCTGGCGATGCTGCTGGCGTTCCGGCATCGGCCGAACGCCAAGGCCTGCCCGGCCTGACAGGCAACGACGCTAGCCCTGGATCACAGCCGCTTCCGCATCCGGGTCAGCGGCACGACGACACCATCGACATGGGTATCGGCGCGCTCAACCGGGTCGTAACCGCAGGCCGCGTAGAGCGGTACGCCGCCGGCCGTGCCCATCAATTCTACGGCGGCGAAACCCTCCGCCCGTGCCGCCTGTTCGCAGCGGTCGAGGATCATCCGGCCGATCCCGCGCCGGACATGGTCCGGGTGGGTGTACATAGCGCGGATGCGGGCGGCGTCCTTCGCCGGATCGAGCAGCGCCGGGTCGCGCAATTCGGCGCTATGGTCGCCGCCATAGAGCGTTGCGCGCCGGCTCCATCCGCCGCAGCCGACCGGCACGCCATGGTCCTCGACCACGAAGTACGTGCCGTCGCGCACCAATTGCGTGTCGAGCCCCATCACCGAGCGGCTGGCGATGATCTGCGCCGGGGTCAGCACCGCCGCCTGGCCGCGATTGATCGACAGCATCATCAAGTCGCGCAGCGTCCCGAGGTCGGCTTCGCTCGCGAGGCGGATCGTCAGGCGGCCGCTCACGCCGCCAAATCCAGCCGCCAGGTCTCTCCCTGAAGCGGAATGCCGAACCGCTCATGCATCGCCGTCTCGGCACACACGAAACCATGCGCGGCATAGAGGCGCCGCGCAGACTCCAGCACGGTGTGGGTCCACAGCGTCAACGCGCGATAGCCCGCTTCCCGTGCGAAGGTGACGCAAGCCCCGACCAGCGCATCGCCGATGCCCCGGCGGCGGGCGAAGGGTTCGACATGCAGCAGCCGCAGCCGGGCGATATCGTTGCCTTCGTCGGTCACGAACACCGCGCCCGCCATCACCCCGTCGATCTCGGCGACCCAGCATTGCTCGCGCTCGGGATTGAAGTCGCGCAGGAACGCCGCGGTGACCTCGCTTTCAATCACCTCCAGTTCGCGACCCCAGCCGTGACTTTCGGCATAGAGGAGCGCCTGGCGCGCGGCGATCAGCGCGGGCTCGCCGGTGCGAAAAGGCCGGATCACGAACAGCCCACCCGAGGCCGGATCGAGCAGCAGCCGCGCGCGCGTCAGGGCTTCGACCAGATCGCGCCGCGCTTGTCCGTCCACTGTTGCGAGCAGATCGCCGACGGCATCGCTCTGGCGGTGGTCGAGCGTGCCGAAGGCCTCACGTCCCGCTTCGGTCAGCCGCAGGTCGCGGGCGCGGGCATCGTCGTCACGGCGCACCCTTACGATCCAACCGCGCTTTTCGAAGCGTGCGACCAGGCGGCTGAGATAACCCGCGTCCATGCCCAGCGCGTTCAGCAAGACGCTGGCGGTGACGGGCTCGCGCGTGGCGATCTCGAACAGCAAACGGGCTTCGGGCAGGCTCGCCTCGGTGCCGAGGAACCGGGCATCGAGCGCGCCGATCGTCTGGGTGTAGAAGCGGTTGAACCGGCGGATGGCGGTGACGTCTGCATCTTCCATGTCCGCCATGCTGGATCCATTTACTTGACGAAGTCAAGTATCAGGGCAGCGTCGGCTCCGGCACCAGTTGCGTGCGCATCGCTGCCGCATCGCGACCCGGTGGTGCCCCGAACAGGCGGCGATAGTCGCGGCTGAATTGAGACAGGCTTTCGTAACCGATCGCGAAGCCGACCCGCGCGACCTCCTCGGCGGCGACCAGGCGGCGGCGTGCTTCCTGCAAGCGGACCTGCTTCTGGAACTGCACCGGCGTCATCGTCGTCACCGCCTTGAAGTGGCGGTGGAAGCCGGGGACGCTCATGCCCGCCAGCGCGGCGAGATCGGCCACGCGTAGCGTTTCGGCATAATGGTCGCGGATGAACGCCGTCGCGCGGCCGATCCGCGCGGCATGGGTATCGACCAGACCCATCTGGCGCAGCGCTGGTCCCAAACTTCCGCCGAGCAGCCTCCAGACGATCTCGCGCCGGATCAGCGGGGCGAGCACCGCCTGATCGGCCGGATGGTCGAGCAGTTCGAGCAGACGACTGAGAGGATCACGCAACGCCGGATCGTGGTCGCTCGTCGCCAGCGCGTTGAAGGCGGCAGCCGGTCCCGGCGTGCTAGGCTGCTCCGCCACCAGATCGGCCACGGTCATGGGCTCGATCGCCAGGGACAGCGCTAGATAGGGCTCCTCAGCGCTCGCTCGAATGATGCGTGACGTGACCGGCAGGTCGACCGAGGCGAGCAGACATTGCCCCTCGGCATAATGATAGGGCGTCGGCCCCAGCATCGACATCTTCGCGCCCTGCACGACGAGGCAGAAGGACGGCCGATAGACCGTGCGAATGATGCCGGTCGGCTCCTCCGCGCGGGTGATGAGCAGGCCCGGGATCGGCGTTTCGCGACCATGGACCAACCAATGGCGCTCGATCAGCCGGGCAAGGTCGGACAACGTCGTCATGGCAGATACCTTAGCTTCGCCGAGCACCGAATGCACCGGCGGCCGCGTCAATTTGATAGGATCGGGCAGGCCTTTGATCGGATCGGCGTCGCGGCGCCGAGCGTTCGCGGCGTACCTCCGGCTCATCCATTCCAACAGGAGTATGCATCCCATGCGTATGCGCCAACTCGGCCATAGCGGCCTGTTCGTGTCCGAACTCTGCCTCGGCACCATGACCTTCGGCGGCAGCGAGGGCATCTGGGGCCAGATCGGTCAGCTTCGCCAGGACGAGGCCGATGCGCTCGTGAAGACCGCGCTTGGTGCCGGCATCAACTTCATCGACACCGCCAATGTCTATGCCGGCGGCGAGAGCGAGCGCATTCTCGGCCAGTCGCTCAAGAACCTCGGCGTCGCCCGCGACGATGTCGTGATCGCGACCAAGGTGCTGGGCCCGATGGGCGACGGCCCGAATGCGCGCGGCGCCTCGCGCAGCCACATCCTCAGCCAGTGCAAGCAGAGCCTCCAGCGGCTCGGCCTCGACCATATCGACCTCTACCAGATCCATGGCTTTGATCCTGCGACGCCGATAGAGGAGACGCTGGAGGCGCTCGACACGCTCGTCCGCCATGGTCACGTCCGCTATCTCGGCTTGTCCAACTGGGCGGCGTGGCAGGTGATGAAGTCGGTCGGCATCGCCCAGGCGCGGCGGCTCGCGCCGATCCTGTCGCTCCAGGCCTATTACACGCTGGTCGGCCGCGACCTGGAACGCGAGATCGTGCCGATGCTGCGGTCGGAGAAGATCGGGTTGATGGTGTGGAGTCCGCTCGCCGGCGGCTATCTGTCGGGCAAATATGATGGCGAGGGTCAGGCGGCGGACGGTCGGCGCGCAACGTTCGACTTTCCGCCGGTCGATCGCACCCGTGGTTCGGTGGTGATCCCCGAGATGCGCCGCATCGCCGAGGCGAAGGGCTGCACCGTCGCGCAGGTCGCGCTCGCCTGGCTACTTCACCAGCCGGTGGTGACGAGCGTGATCGTCGGGGCCAAGCGGGTCGACCAGCTCACCGATAATATCGCCGCGACCCAGGTGTCGCTCGACGCGGACGATCTGGCTGCGCTCGATGCGGTGACCAAGCTGCCTGCGGAATATCCCGGCTGGATGCTGGAGCGCCAGGGCGGCTATCGCGCCTGACCGTCGCAGGTTCGGCGGGACGGTTTCGATCGTCCCGCCGAACCGAACTTTACTCCGGAGGGGCAACGGATCAACCGGGCAGGAGACGGCCCGTCCGGGCGGCATAGGCAAAGGCCGGAAAGCCGAAAGCCTCTGCCTGGCGAGCGGTAGTTTTACAGTAATAGGGCACGCCGTGCAGTTCGGCTGCCCAGCCGGTGCTACGACGTTCGACGATGGCGTAGCGCGCCAGCGGGCATCCCGCTTCCATGACGTGCGGGGTCGCGCCCCGATCCCGGTAGCACGGAATCCCGACGCCGCCGGGGTTAACGATCAGCACGCCATCGACCGTCACCATGCGCGGCGTATGCGTGTGCCCGCACAGCACCAAACTGGCGGCACCGATCCCCTTTAGATGCGGCCGGATGGCGACGTCGGCATCCAGTGTCGCGCGGCCAGACATCACGTCCTCGAGCAGATATTCCAGATCGCCACCGGCCGGGTTGCCATGGCAGGCGAAGATATCGCCGTCGCAAAGGGTGAGCGTCGCGGGCAGCCCCTCGATCCATACCCAATGCTCTTGGGTCAGGAGTGGCCGCGCCAGAACGTCGAAGGCGCCGTCGCTGCCGTCCTGTAACTGCCGCTCGTGGTTTCCAGCGATGGTCAGATAATCGGAGCGCATCTGAAGCTCGGCGCCCCAGGATCGAACGGGCCGGACACGAGGTCGCCCAGATTGACGATCAGGTCGGGCGCGGCGGCGGTTATTGCGTCGCGGACAGCCTCCAGCGCAGCCAGATTTCCATGGGCGTCGGCAATAACCCCGATCTTCAATGCTGCCTCCTCGGCGGAGACGCGCGGCGTCCAGGCGGAACTTGGCAGACGCTCCTTCAAAACGCCATGCAGGGCAGCGCCCCACACGCTGCCGGCCCGCTGGATTGACGGCCGCCCGATTACAGTTCTTCTCCCCACTATGAGCGTTTCTCTCCGCGAAGCCCGCAGGATCGTCTTGGCAGCCCAGGGCTTTGGTCGCGCGCGTCCCGACAGCCCGTCGGTTCTCCACCTGCGCAGCACCGCCGAGCGGCTCAACCTCTTCCAGATCGATAGCGTCAACGTACTGACGCGGGCGCACTATCTACCCGCGTTCTCGCGGCTCGGTGGTTATGACCGAGCTTTTCTGGAGGGCGATGCGTGGGGGCCGAAACGCCAGCGGCGGATGTTCGAATATTGGGCACATGAAGCGTCGTTGCTGCCGCTCGACCTCCACCCGCTGCTCCGCTGGCGCATGGCGCGGGCGGAGCGAGGCGAGATCGGCTATCAGGCGCTGCGCCGGTTCGCGGTCGAACGCCGGGCCGAGGCTGACGCCGTTCTCGAACGGATCACCGCCGAAGGCCCGCTGGCCGCGGCCGACTTCGAGAACGGGTCCAGCCGCAGCGGCTGGTGGGAATGGAGCCACGTCAAGCACGCGCTTGAATGGCTGTTCTGGTCCGGCCAGATCACCACCGCGACCCGGCGGGGCAGCTTCGCGCGCCTGTACGACCTGACCGAGCGAGTCATTCCGCCGGCGGTGCTGGCGCTACCAACGCCGTCGGCCGGAGCGGCGCAACGTGCGCTGATCGAACGGAGCGCTCGTGCGCTGGGCGTCGCGACCGCCGGCGATCTGCGCGACTATTTCCGGTTGAAACCCGCCGAAGCCGATCACGCCATCGCCGACCTGGCGGAAGACGGAGTGCTCGTGCCGGTGCGGGTCGAGGGCTGGAGCCAGAAGGCATGGATGCATCGCGACGCGACCATGCCGCGCCGGGTGCGCAGTGCTGCCTTGCTCGCGCCCTTCGATCCTTTGATCTGGGGGCGGGCACGCGCCGAACGCCTGTTCGGCTTCCACTATCGCATCGAAATCTATGTGCCGCAGGATCGGCGCACGCATGGCTATTATGTGCTGCCCTTCCTGATGGACGAGGCGCTGGTTGCCCGGGTTGATCTGAAGGCGGACCGGCAGGCCGGGCTGCTGCTCGCGCACCGCATCACGCTGGAACCGGGAGCGCCCGCCGATACGCTGCCTCGGCTTGAGGCCGAGCTCGACCGGATGACGGCATGGCTCGGTTTGAACGCCGTCCGCATCGGCGCGATCGTCCATCGGGTTTGAGCGTCTTCCCGTCATGTTGCTCCACCCCTCTCAGCAGCGGGCACGATGCCGTCGTCGAGCAGCGCGTGGAGCGCGGCGATATGGCCATTGTCCCGCGCGCCGCTTGGATCGGAGGTCATGACCACCGTCAGCTTCAGGTCCGGCACGATGAACAGCATCTGCCCGCCATAGCCCCAGGCGAAGCGCAACGGATGGCCGCGACTGGTGCCAACGAACCAGCCATAGCCATATTGCCCGCCGCTCCACGGCGATACGGTGCGCGGGGTCCAGCTATCCTCGATCCAGCGGGCGGGAACGATCCGCCGCCCGTCGATCACGCCGCCCAGGCGATAGAGCTCGCCGAACCGGGCCAGACTGCGCGGTGACATCATCATGTCGTTGCCGCCGAAAAAGATGCCCTGCGGGTCGCGCAACCATGGCGGGATGGTTATGCCGAGCGGCTCCGCCAGCCAGTCGCGCATCAGCGTGTGGGTGTCGCGTCCCGACGTGCGGGTCAGCATCGCCGACAGCAGATGCGTGTTGCCGGTCGAGTAGAGCATCGCGCCGCCCGGCTCATCGACGAACGGGCGCGCGAGGGCGAAGCGGACCCAGTTGCGACTGGACACCCAGCGCCCGTAATTCTCACCCGACGTCCGCTCCAGTCCGGCGCGCATCGTCAGCAGGTCCTCGACGGTCAGCCGGGCAAGACGCGGGTCGGGATCGGGTGGCGCATCGTTGCGAAGGACCGACAGCACGGGCTGGTCGACGCCGGTCAGCGCGCCTTTCGCGATCGCGATTCCAACCAACGCGGACAGGACCGACTTGGACGCGGACTTGATGTTGACCGGCCGGTCGAGCGGCGGCCCGCCGTTGAAGCGCTGCTCGGCCAGCACTTGTCCGTCGCGCAGGACCAGCAGCGAGCGGAGCCGAGGAAGACGGCTGGCTTGGGCAACGGTGTCGGCCAGGATGGCGCCGTCCACACCGCGCGTCTCGACCGGGCGAGACATGGCGGCTTGCCGTGGCGCAGGTGCAGCATCGCAACCGCTGGCGACGAGGAGCACCAGCGCGCAGGCATATCGCTTCACGGCGTCACCGCAGAGCGAAGCGAGTGCAGGAACTCCGCGGGCGCTTCGACCTGCGGCGAATGGCCGAGATCGTCCAGGCGGATCAGGCGGGCGCCTGGGATGCGCTTTACCGCATCCTCGGCGGCCTGCGGCACGGTGCGGACGCGGGTGCGCCGGCCCCCGGGCGCACTGTTGGCCCGAAAGGCCGTCAAGTCGCGCTGGCCGATGATGAGCGTGGTCGGCACCGCTAGGCGCGGCAGCTCGGCCGCGACCGGCTGGGTTTGGATCATATCGGACAAACGGGCCTGTGCGTCGCGCACCGTGTCGCCATCGGGGCTGGCATATTGCCCGGCCAGCATGGCGACCCAGCGATCATAGGCCGGCCGCCAGACCCCATGATAATAGTTGCGGAGCTGATAGGCCTTGATCGACGACGCGTCCGTCTTCGCCTCTTCGGCGCGCAGCTTACCGAGATCGGCATAGGGCACGCCCTCGCTTAGCGTGTCGTTGAGGCCGAGCGGATTGACCAGCACCAGCTTCGCGACCCGCTCGGGGTAGAGGAGCGCGAAGCGGGTGGCGAGGATGCCGCCGGTCGAATGACCGACCAGCACGACCTTGCCGGCCCCGGCCCGGTCGAGCAGCGCGGCAGTCAGCGCGGCCATGGTGTGGAAGCTGTACTGATAGCCACTCGGCTTCGACGATTTGCAGAAGCCGATCTGGTCCGGCGCGATGACGCGGTAGCCCGCTGCCGTCAGTCCGCGCGCGGTGTCGCCCCAGGTCGCGGCGCAGAAATTCTTGCCGTGGAGCAGGACGACCGTCGTGCCGTTGGGCGTGGCGGTCGCCTGCCAGTCGAGAAAGGCCATGCGAACCGGATGGCCCTGTGACGCCGCCTCGAACCAGTGCACGGGGGCAGGATAGTCGAACTGCTCCAGATTGGCACCGAGTGGCACGGTTTGCGCCGAGGCAGCGGTTGAAAGCAGGGCGGAACAGGCGGCGGCAGCGAGAAAGGGACGAAGCATCAAAGGGTAACACCGGTCGCGATGCCGATATCCCCTTATGCGCTTATTCTATCGAGGCGGGCGTGTAGCGACCAGAGCTCACGCAATAGCAAGTAGCTTCCTTTCGACGCCTGTTCATTGCGCGGAGATCAGCAGTCCGCGTAGCGGCTCGGCGTCTCGACAGTACGGGACTGTCAGTTCCTGTTACGTGGTGATGTCAATTTTGCCGGCCCCACGGATGATCTGATCGCCCCCCGCGGCGTCCGACGACGATCGATTCCGGTTGAACCGACCCAGATCGGAGCGGACAGCAAACGGCGAAGTTCTGGTATCGACCAGTCGGCGCGCTTGTCATGGTTACGGTTGCGCTGTTGACGTGCCTTTTTGCCGATGCCTTTTCGGGCCTTCCTGAAGGTGATCGGCTCAGCGGGACGATGCCCCACCTTTGCGTTCGCTCCCTCGGCATGATCGAGAACAGCCGTAACCCAAGTGATGTGTTTGTTGATCGTCATCTGGAACACGCTGAGCATATCTGGTGCCATAGAATTGACCCGTTCGAGGCTCGCGGCGATCCCGCCCGCCCGTTCCTCGGTCGTGCGCCCCAAGCGATTGGGGAGAGCCCGGCCTAGTTCGGTGAAGGCGGTTCCATGCTCCTGCTTTATGTCCTCAATGAAGACATTTTCTCCATATGCGAAATCGAATAGGCGAATGGCGGTTTGGACCTGTTTGACGGTGTTCGTATCCCACGCCTTCTCTTTCTTGTGGGCGTTGATATATTTGTCGGCTGCCTCCCGCAGACGCATGTTCGGCTTCTCTGGCACTGGCGCCTTTGCTGGTGCCTCAGGCGTGACAACAGTCGATCGTTGCGAGGGGATCGGCCGGCACCTCTTCCCACGCAAATGGTGTGTCGTCCGCCAGTGCGTCGTCGATCCAGTTGTCGGAAACGTCTCCGTTCGCCGACAGGCTTGCCGTCGCCTTGCGGCACGCCACCGCTTTAGCGGCGCAGACAGTGGCGTGCAGCTTGTCGAGGTTTGTGGCCGTTGGCGCGAGCCCAAAGTTGGTGACATAGCTGTCGATCCGTTTTGTGGAGGCTGGGCTCCCGCTCTGGAGATCGGAGATAGTACCGGCGACTGCTTTCGCCTCTCGCATGTCCCAGCCGTTGTCGATCAAGCGCTCATAGTCATCGAGCGACCATTTCGCCTCGACGCCGCGTTTCGACAGGAAGGTTCATGCCTCGGCATAGCGAGAGTTCAGGCTGGCATGATCGACGGCGGGGGTGCTGCTGGCGATCTGATCCTCGAGGATGGGCTGCAACTGCCAGCGCAGCGCGTCGCTGAATACCTTTTTGAGCTGGTCGGGTCTTACCCCAGAGGATCGTTCGCCATATCCCATGGGCAATTCCGTAAAGCTCATCGCACCGGTGGGTAACGCGAGCGTTAACAGCACGCCAGCCACCGTCATTTTCTTGCGACACCAATCGTGACTGCCGCGCAGCGCCACGTTCGAAAAGCTTATTCCGCCACGCCAAGGGGTACAGTCGAGGGTACAACCGTCTCTGATCGCCGTCGTTAAGACGCGAAATCAGAGACTTAGAGGCGGATGGTCGGGGAGACAGGATTCGAACCTGCGACATCCTGCTCCCAAAGCAGGCGCGCTACCAGACTGCGCCACTCCCCGACGCGGGTGAGGGATCGGCCTAGGCCGTGCGGTCCGCGCATGCAAGCGGCGGAGCGTATCCCTCATAAAAAGAAGAGGCGCCCTCAGGCGCCTCGCAAGGGCGTTGCCCCACCAAACCACTGACTGCTCAACGCGCCGCGGTATCATCCTCGGCCATGTCGCGGAGGTTGTCCGCCTGGTCCGCGAAATTGTCGGCAGCACCCTCCAGCATGGCGGCGGCACTGTCGTTGGCGGTGGCTTCGGCCATCGCGTCGAGGTCGTTGGCCTTGCGCTCTAGCGCATCGGCCACCGCCTCGGCATTGTTACCGATCGAAGCCGTGCCGGAACGATCGCTGCATCCCGATACGCCACAAAGCGCGATCGCGAGCAGGGGAAGGAACTTCCTCATGACCACCGGCACGGCTCCCATCGATTACATGTTCTTCGCAGCGTCCTCGCCGGCGTCACGAACGTTGTCCGCGGCCGAGTGGATGTTCTCGGCGACTGCCTCGGCGTTGTCCTCGGCGAACGGGTTCGCAGTGGTGTTCGACATGTCGGCAACGTTGGCTGCCATCGCATCCATGTTGTCAGCCATCGCATCGGCGTTGTTCTCGACCGCCGAAGCCTCAGGCGACTTCGAGCAAGCGGCAACCGACATCAGGCCAGCGGCGGCGGCAACGAGCAGGATCTTCTTCATCGGAATGCTCCCAAGCATTACATAAAAAAACTCGCGCCCGACCCCAGCGCCGTCGCGAACCCTCGCAATACCCTACCAACCGGGGGGGTCAATAAGCAAAATTCACCTTTGCGAAAGGTTGCGACGAATGGTGACCCGCCATGGCGCACCTTTCACCCCCAATTCACGGGCGCGCCACCGGTCCGATCTCTTCGGGAGCGTTCGCGACAATCGCCAGCATCGTCGTCCATGCCGCGACATTCTGGCGCAATTGTTCGGGATCGATCCGCTCAAGCACATCGTCGGGCGTGTGGTGAGTTTCGAAATAGCGCAGCCCCGACTGGTTCAGGTCGACGCCCGCCACGCCCATCGCGATCGTTGGAGCGATATCGGTACCGTCGCCGCCACGCCCGCTACCCGCGACGATCCCGAGCGGAGCGAGTGCGCTGGAGAGTCGCCCAGTGATCGCTACCGCGCTGTCGGGGAATTGTGTTTCGAACCGCCAGATTCGGTCGGCACCAAAGTCGCTCTCGGATGCGGTGGCATGGCGCTCGTTCCCATGACGCCTGGCGTAATCCTCGCCGCCGAACCCGCCGACTTCCTCGGCCCCGAACCAGACGACGCGGATCGTTCGACGCGGGCGCTGACCGCTGTCCAGGATCCGCTTGGCCGCGGCGGCGGTGATCGCGACGCCGCTGGCATCGTCGATCGCGCCGGTGCCGAGGTCCCAGCTATCCAGATGTCCGCCGACCAGCACCACGCCCGCCGCCGGGTCGGTGCCCGGCACCTCGGCAATGACATTGCCCGATTCGCGCTCGCCGATCATTTTTGGTGTCAGCAGCAGCTTGAGCCGGATCGGCTGTCCGCGCTTTGCCAGCCGTTCGATCAAAGCTGCGTCCGGCGTAGACAGTGCGGCGGCCGGGATCGGCTTCACGCCCGCCGGGAAGGTGGTGACCCCGGTATGCGGCAGCCGGTGCGTATCCGTGCCGATCGAGCGGATGACGATCGCCGCCGCACCCTTTTGCGAGGCGAGTGCCGGCCCAGTGAAGCGCGCCGGTCCGCTGCTGCCATAGCTCGACCCGTCCTGCGTCGGCTGCATCGAATTGCCGATATAGACGATCCTGCCGCTGATCGCTGCCGCGGGCGCGTTGGCGAACTCGATATATGAAGGAAAGACGACCAACTCGCCGGTCAGCCCGCGCGACCCGGTGCTCGCCGAATTTCCGAGCGCGACCAGTGTCAGCTTCTGAGGGACCGGGGCGATGATCTCGGCAGTCTCGTCGCCACGCACCCACACCGGCATCTTGTACGATTCGGCGCGAACATTGCTGAAGCCGAGCGCGGTCAGCTTCTTGACTGCCCAGTCGCGCGCGCGGGCCTCTGCCTCGGTGCCCGCGAGCCGCTGCCCAACCTCGGTCGTCAGCCCCTCGACGATGTCATAGGCGCTATCGTCCTTCAGCGCGGCGTCGCGCAACGCCGCGACCTGCGGATCAACGGCGGCCGGCGTCGGCGCCGCGGTGCGCTGCGCCGCGGCGGGGGTGGCGAGCAGCAGGGCGATCGTCAGCGGGGAAAGTTGCTTCATAGCTCGCGGCGTAACCGGCCCGGTGCGGTTTGCCAACGGCGCGGGCTGCGCTTACATGCGCGCCGACGATTTTTTCGCTGCACCCTCTCTTTCACGGAGCCGCGCGCCAGATGGCCGTTCAGTACACCTATGTCATGAAGGGTCTGACCAAGACCTTCCCGGGCGCGAACAAGCCCGTCCTCAACAACATCCACCTGCAATTCCTGCCCTCGGCCAAGATCGCGATCATCGGGCCGAACGGCTCGGGCAAGTCGACGCTCATGAAGATCATGGCCGGGATGGACCCCGACTTCGTCGGCGAGGCCTGGGCGGCGGACGGCATCCGCGTCGGCTATCTGGCGCAGGAGCCGCTGCTCGATCCGACCAAGGACGTGATGGGCAATGTCAAGGACGGCGTGCGCCCGGTCGCCGACTTGGTCGATCGCTTCAACGCGATCTCGGCCGAGATGGGCGATCCCAAGGACGACACCGACTTCGACGCGCTGATGGAGGAGATGGGCGATCTTCAGGCGAGGATCGACGCGGTCGACGGCTGGGCCCTCGACAGCCAGCTCGAGCAGGCGATGGAAGCGCTCCGCTGCCCGCCCGGCGATTCAGCGGTGACCAACCTGTCCGGCGGTGAGAAGCGCCGGGTCGCATTGTGCAAGCTGTTGCTGGAAAAGCCCGACATCCTGCTGCTCGACGAGCCCACCAACCACCTCGACGCCGAAAGCGTGTCGTGGCTGGAGAACTACCTCAAGGAATATACCGGCAACGTCATCCTTGTCACCCACGATCGCTACTTCCTCGACAATGTCGTGAACTGGGTGCTCGAACTCGATCGCGGTCGTTACTACACCTACGAGTCGAACTATTCGGGCTATCTGGAGAAAAAGGCCAAGCGCCTCGAGCAGGAGGAGCGCGAGGAAGCCGGCAAGCAGAAGGCGATCGCCGACGAGCTGGCGTGGATGCGTCAGACGCCCAAGGCGCGACAGACCAAGAGCAAGGCGCGAATCCGCGCGTTTGACGAGCTGATGGAAAAGCAGGAAAATCGCGTTGCCGGCAAGGCCGCGATCCTGATCCAGCTTCCCTCCCGCCTGGGCGGCAAGGTGATCGAGGCCAAGGGGCTGACCAAGGCCTATGGCGACAAATTGCTGTTCGACAATCTCGACTTCACGCTGCCGCCGGGCGGCATCGTTGGCGTGATCGGGCCGAACGGCGCGGGCAAGTCGACGCTGTTCAAGCTGATCACCGGGCAGGAAGTGCCTGATTCAGGGACGATCGAGGTCGGCTCGACCGTCAAGCTCGGCTATGTCGACCAGAGCCGCGACGATCTCGATCCGAACAAGAACGTCTGGCAGGAAATCTCCGACGAGCTGGAAGTCTTCCGCTTCGGCAAGCAGGAAATGGGGACGCGCGCCTATGTCGGCGCGTTCAACTTCCGCGGGCCCGACCAGCAGAAGAAAGTCGGCCAGCTCTCGGGCGGCGAGCGCAACCGCGTCCACATGGCCAAGATGCTCAAGGAGGGCGGCAACGTGTTGCTGCTCGACGAACCGACCAACGACCTCGACGTCGAGACGCTGCGCGCGCTCGAAGAGGCGCTGGAGACCTTCGCGGGATGCGCCGTGGTGATCAGCCACGATCGCTTCTTCCTCGATCGCCTGTGCACGCACATTCTCGCCTTCGAAGGCGACAGCCATGTCGAATGGTTCGAAGGCAATTACGAAAGCTACGAGGAAGACAAACGCCGCCGTCTCGGCGACGCCGCCGACCGCCCGACGCGGCTGGCGTACAAGAAGCTTACTCGCTGATGCGTTGAGGGCGGGGCGCTACCGCGCGCCCCGTTCCCTCGTGCCGGGTGTTGAAACCTGTAACCGTCACCTCGGATCAAGTCCGAGGCGACGCGGCGAGCAGACCCAGGCAATCGAAGCACGCGATCGCCTGAAATCACGCCTACCTCCGCTCGCTCGCGCTTCTGTCGCGCAACGCCAGGAACTCGCTGCCCGCGCTCCAGGTCGGCCACACGCCGGCCTTCGACAGCCGCTGGCCCATCGCGTGAAACAGGTCGACGTCCGCCGCCGCGCCGTCCAGCTTCCACCCTGCATCCCAGGCGTCGCAGGTCTTGTGGTAGCAGGCCATATAGTCGTCGAGCCACTTCTGCCCACCGGCGCGGCCGCCGTCACGCAGGTCCGCCGCGCCGCCGAGCGCCATCAGCAGCAGCGACGGCACCCCGCGCCGCACCACCGAGAAATGATCGGCGCGGTAGAAGAGGCCGCGTTCGCTGAACGTCTCGGAAGTCACGGTGCGGCCTTGCGCGCGCGCCGCGTCCGCCAGCAACCCGTCGAGCGACGACTGCCCCTGTCCGACCAGCACCACATCCTTCGCCGGCCCCGCGGTCTGGAGAATATCGAGCGTCAGGTTCGCCGCGGTCTTCGCGAGCGGATAGACGGGATGCGCCGCGTAATGTTCGGAACCGAGCAGCCCGCGCTCCTCGCCCGTCCACAGCGCGAACACCAAGGTCCGCTCCGGCGCGGGGGCGGCCTTGAACAGCCGCGCCAGCTCGACGACGCCGGCCGTCCCCAGCGCATCGTCGTCCGCGCCGGGACGCAGCGTCTTACCCGAGGCATCCGCGGGGCCCTCGCCATAAGCATCCCAGTGGGCGGCGAACATCACGGTTTCGTCGGGACGCGTCGTGCCGGGGATTTTCGCTAGCACGTTGGCGCTCTCGATCCGCTCGACCGCGACCTTCGCGGTCGCCGAGAAGCGCGGCGTCATTGCCACCGGGCGGAACGCCTTCGATCGCGCCGCCACGCGCAGCTTGGCAAGATCGAGTCCGGCGTCCGCAAACAGCCGGTCGGCGACATCATGCTCGATCCAGCCCTGCAACGGCACCCGGCGGTCGCTCGCCGTGCGGACGATGTCGTAATTCTCCCCGTTCGCGGCATTGACCGTCGACCATGGATAGCCCGCGCCGCCGGTGTCGTGGACGATCAGCGCCGCCGCCGCCCCGCGCCGGGCGGCTTCCTCGAACTTGTAGGTCCAGCGCCCGTAATAGGTCATGCGACGGTCGCCGAATTTGCCTTTGGCGTCGTCGCCGGCCTGCGCCTCGAAATCGGGGTCGTTGACGAGGAAGACCAAGGTCTTGCCGCGCAGGTCCATGCCCTTGAAGTCGTCCCATCCGGCCTCGGGCGCGGAGACGCCATAGCCGACGAACACCATCGGCGAATCCTTGATCGCCACCGCCGGCGCATCGCGCACCGTCGTGACCGCGATCTCCTTGCCTTGCGTCAGCGTGGTGCGGCCGATCGACATACGCGCTTGAGGGGCAACGCGGGTGTGGATCAGCGGCACTTTCTGGAGCCACTGCCCGTCCAGACCGCCTGGCTGGAGCCCGAGCGCGGTGAAGCGCGCGACCAGCCAGTCGAGCGTCTTCTTCTCACCCGGAGTGCCCGGGGCACGCCCGCCATATTCGGGCGAGGCGAGCACCCGCACGTCGTCGGACAGTCGCTGCGGCGCGGCCTCCTCCGCCAGCGCCGGGCTGGCGATCGTTGCGGCCAGTGCCAGCGCGAGAGTGAGCCGCATCGTCAATCCTTCCATCGTACCAGCACGTGATTGTCGCGGCGGTCGACATCGATCGATCCGATCGCATCGACCAGATCGGAGAGGCGCTTGTACCCGTAATTGCGCACGTCGAAGCTCGACCGGTTGGCCGCGCGCTGCCCCAACGCCGACAGCCGTACAAAGCCCTTGGCATCCGGCTTCAGCGAATCATAGGCGTCGTGAAGCAGTTGCAGCAATTCGGGATCGTCGGCTGGGCGCGTTGCTGCCGGAGTCGGGGCAGGGCCAGTCGCCACCGCGCCGATCGGCGGCGGCACCGACTCGCCGATCGGCACCTCGACACGCCGCGCACGCTTCGGCTTGGTCGTCTCCATCAACGCATTGACGTCGATAAAGCGCGTGCAGGCGTTGCGGAAGCCGGCGGGCGTGTTGCTGTTGCCGAAGCCATAGACCTCGAGCCCGTCCTGCCGGATGCGCGTGGCCAGCGGCATGAAGTCGCTGTCCGACGACATGATGCCAAACGCGTCCACGCGCCCGCGGTGAAGTAGGTCCATCGCGTCGATCGTCATCTTCATGTCGGTGGCGTTCTTGCCGCGCGTCAGGTCGAATTGCTGCTGCGGCTCGATGCCGTGCATGACGCTCATGTCACGCCAGCCCTTCAACCCTTCCTTGGACCAATTGCCGTAGACCCGCCGCACATTGACGCGGCCGAACTCGGCAAGCGCCGTCAGCACGGGGTCGAGCGCCTGCCACGACGCGTTGTCGGCGTCGATCAGCAGCGCGATGTTTCGATTGAGATTGTCGTCGGAAGCCATGTTCGCTGCATCGGCTGCGGGAGGCGCGGGGTCAATCTCTCGCGCAGCCTCGGTGTGATCGATCACAAGGTCGTCATTCCCGCGCAGGCGGAAATCCAGACGCGCAGGTCCGTGGATAGAGTCGGGAGGTCAGCGGTTCTGGATTCCCGCCTGCGCGGGAATGACGGTTCATGGATAGCGAACGGGGATGACCCCAAGTTACGACCCCTGTGGCTGAGGATAGGCGATCGCAACGATCTCATATTCCCGCTCGCCCGCCGGCAGCATCACCCGCCGCAAATCGCCGACCGTGGCCCCCCGCAAGGCGCGGGCGATCGGCGCGTTCCAGCCGACGCGACCCGCGCCCGCCTCGGCCTCGTCGTCGCCGACCAGCGTCAGCACGCGTTCGTTGTCCTCCTCGTCGGCGATCGTCACGATTGCGCCGAACCACACGCGCGAACGGTCCTGCTGCTGGGCGGGATCGACGACCTTGGCCGCCTTCATCCGCTTCGACAGCCAACCGAGCCGCCGGTCGATCTCGCGCAGCTTCTTGCGACCATAGATGTAATCGCCGTTCTCGGACCGGTCGCCGTTGCCCGCCGCCCAGCTGATCGTCTCGACCAGCGCCGGACGATCCTTCGCAAACAGCTGCTCATATTCCGCGCGCAGCTTCGCATAACCGGCGGGCGTCATGTAATTCGGCCGGTCGGTCATCCGCCGCGTGCCCGGCCCAGATACCAGCTGAGGTTGTTCGGACCGCGGCTCTTGGCGCGCGCCGGGTTCATCAGATCGTAAACGACCGCATTCTCCAGCACGCGCTGCACGTAATTGCGCGTCTCGCCGTACGGGATCGCCTCCACCCAGTCGACCGCATCGACCGCGCCGGTGCGCGGGTCGCCGTTGGCGCGCAGCCATTTGTTCACATTGCCCGGCCCGGCGTTGTAGGCAGCGATTGCCAGCGGATAGCTGCCGTACAGCGCGAAGATCCGCTGGAAATAGCTCGAGCCGAGCTGGATGTTGTAATTGGTGTCGCTGGTCAGCCGCAGTGGATCGTAGTCGAGCCCGAGCTTGCCGGCCTGCTCG
This sequence comes from Sphingomonas sp. NPDC079357, assembly GCF_044901155.1. Taxonomy (NCBI): domain Bacteria; kingdom Pseudomonadati; phylum Pseudomonadota; class Alphaproteobacteria; order Sphingomonadales; family Sphingomonadaceae; genus Sphingomonas; species Sphingomonas sp. NPDC079357. The sequence goes on along the minus strand of NZ_JBJDOM010000008.1, from coordinate 71,962 downwards.
CGCGCGGTGCCGGGCATCAGCTGCATCAGCCCGCTCGCGCCGACCGGGCTACGCGCCATGCGATCGAACTGGCTCTCCTGTCGCGCGACCGCATGGATCAACGGCCACTCCGCCTCGTACCCGCTCGGCACCGCAACGGTCGGGAAGCCGTTGGCGCTATATTCGGTCAGGCCGTTCTGCATCGCGCTGCGCCCGAGCAGCACGCCGAGATCGGGCCGGCCGAGCGAGCGCGACAATTCATCCGCAAGATAATGGTCGGTGTCGCTGGTCGCATCCGCAGCGATCTGCTTCACGAAGGCGGTCTGGTCCTGATATTGCCCGGCCTGCCCAAGGAACTGCGCCGCGCGCACCACCTCCCGACCGTAAAAGGCCGAGCGTGCGGTCGCCGCGATCACCGGCGTCGGCGGGGCAGGGGGCGCGGTAAGCGGCCGGCGGAGATGCTCGATCGCCAATTGACCGTAATATTGGTCGCGATAGCCGGCGGTGCGCTCGAAAAGCGCATTGGCGTCGGGCTGGCGCGCCTGCTCGGCGGTGCGCGCCGCCCAGTACAGCCCCTTGGCGCGCGTCTGCGGCGACTGGCTGCCGAGCCCGTAGCGCTCGAACATCGCGCGCGCATCGGCGGGCCGCCCGAGTTTGAGCGCCGCTTGGCCGGCCAGCCACGCCAGCGACGTATAATCGTCGCGTTCGCCATACGGCTTGATTGAAACGTCGGTGCCTGCCGGGTAGGCGTCGTCGATCTGTCGCGCGATATCATAGGCGGTCTGCCACTGGCCGTCCGCCGCCGCCGCGCGGGCGTTGACCAGCAGCGCCTCGTAAAACTTTTCGACATTGCCTGGCCGCGTCATGCCGCTGCGGGTGCGCGCAAGCCAGCCGCGCGCGCTGGGGCTCGCGCCCGAGTTGCGCAGCCATATCGCCTTGTCGGCGATATAGCCGGCGTCGCGTGCGCCGATCGCGTCATAGCTGGCCGCGAGCGCCGAGGCGTTCTCGGCATTGCTGCGGAACGCCAGCCGCGCGGTGAACAGCGGGCGCGCCGCCTCGCTGGTATAGACCAGCATCCGCTGCGCGCTGCCCGTCGCGCCCTGCCACAGCAAGGCGTCGGTGCGCGCGTCATGGTCGGCGGGGGACAGCGCGCTGGCAAACTGGGTCAGCACGGTCGATTCATCCTGCGGCGACAGATTGCCCTGCCGCCAGCCGGTGCGCGCCGCCACCTGCGCGTCCATGCTCGCGCCGGTCGCCTGATAGGCGCGCGCGCAGGCGATCCAGCCCGCGGCGGTCAACGGTTTCCAGCGGCGACAGAAGGCCGCAACGCTCGTCACCGGCGTGTTCGGGTCGGTCGCCGCCTTGCGCTCCAGCGTGCGCCGAAACCCGGCCTCGCCCGGCCAGCCGGGATGCGCGCTGATGAACGAGAAATAGCTGTCGAACGGCAGCGCGTCGGTCTGTTGCAGCGCCTTCCATTGCGCAACCGGCTGCACCATCGATGGTAGCGCCCGCGTGACGGCGGGCGCTTGTGACGACTGTGGCGCGGGCACGCCGCCAAATTGCCCGGCGGCCACCGCCAGGGTTCCTGCTGCTGCAACGAAAAGGATCAACGCACCCGCCTTCACTGTTTTTGACCAACGCCCGTGGTGGACAGCATAGCAGCCCTAGCCGTATCTGCGCTGAACCGCGTCCCCGAAACGTGCGTCAGGAGCAAATTCGTCTCATGTTCTCAGGTTCCATCCCCGCATTGGTCACGCCGTTCGATGCGCAGGGCGATTTCGTCGAGTCGGCATATCGTGATCTGATCGAATGGCAGATCGCCGAAGGCTCTTCCGCGCTGGTGCCGTGCGGCACCACCGGCGAAGCGGCGACGCTGACCAAGGAGGAGCAGTTCGCAATCGTGCGCGTCTGCGTCGATCAGGCGAAGGGCCGCGTGCCGGTGATCGCCGGGGCGGGATCAAACGACACGCGCGTCGCCGCCGCGAACCTGCACGCCGCGCGCGACGCGGGGGCGGATGCGGCGCTGATGGTGCCGCCTTATTACAATCGCCCGTCGCAGGAGGGGATCTTCCGCCATTTCGAGGCCCTCGCCGCCGACACGCCCTTACCGATCGTATTGTATAACGTGCCGGCGCGGACCGTGACCGACATCCAGCCGGAAACGCTGACCCGCATCGTGTCGGCGTTTCCGAAGGTGTTCGTCGCGGTCAAGGACGCCTCGGGCGTGCTGACCCGCGTCTCGCAGCACCGCGCGGGGCTGGGGGCCGCTTTCTGCCAGCTGTCGGGCAACGACGATCTCGGGCTCGCCTTCAACGCCAACGGCGGGGTGGGGTGCATTTCGGTCACCGCCAATGTCGCGCCGCGGCTGTGCGCCGACTTCCAGCGCGCCTGCGCCGCCGGGGACTATGCCACTGCGCGCGAGATCCATGACGAGCTGTTCGCGCTCCACACGTCGCTGTTTACCGACGCGTCGCCCGGCCCGGTCAAATACGGTTTGACGAAGGTCCGTCCCGGCTTCCCCGACGGCCTGCGTCTGCCGATGACCTGGCCGTCCGAAGCGAGCCGCGCGGCGGTCGACGCCGGTCTGGCGCGCGCCGGGTTATAGGAGGCAGCGGTGACGGCGTTCTGGGTCCCGCTCCAGTTCGTCGTCGCCGGGCCATTGCTCGACAAGCCAGCCGTGCCCGACCCGTGTCGCGCCCCGACCGGCAATGATGTCGTCGTGTGCGGCCGTCGCCCCGATCCGGACCGCTTCCGGCTCCGCCCACTCACCGACCGCTACGACGCCGACGCGGCGGCACTCCCAAAAGCCGAAACCGCCATCCTCGGCGGCCGCGCGACGCTGGCGGCGGAAGCCGAGGCTGCCAGCGTCGGCGGCGCGCCCAGCAACCGTGCGATGATCCGCCTGAAGATCCCGCTCGGAAAATCTCGCCGTTAGCCGTTTGCCCCTCACGCCGGTCACGCCTACATCGCCCTCATGTCGCGTCCCAAACCCGCCACCTTCGACAAGAAGAAGATCGTCGCCGAGAACCGCCGCGCGCGCTTCGATTATGCGGTCGACACCACCTATGAGGCGGGAATCGTGCTCACCGGCACCGAGGTGAAATCGCTGCGCTTCGGCGAGGGCTCGATCGCCGAGAGCTATGCCGAGGTGAAAGGCGAGGAGGTGTGGCTGGTCAATTCGAACATACCCGAATTCAGCCACGGCAACCGCTTCAACCACGAACCCAAGCGACCGCGTAAACTGCTGCTTCACGAGCGCGAGATAAACAAGCTGCACGGCGCGGTCGCGCGGGACGGCATGACGCTGGTGCCGTTGATGATCTATTTCAACGGGCAGGGGCGCGCGAAGGTGGAACTGGCACTCGCCAAGGGGCGCAAGGCGCACGACAAGCGCGAGCATATCAAGGAGCGCGACTGGAAGCGCGAGGCCGGACGCATCCTGCGCGATCACGGCTGACCATGGCGACGCGGCCCGTGACCCTGTGGGAACGCGTGGCGGCGTGGAGCCGCCGCAACCTGCCAACGCGCGAGTCGATGGCGAACAGCCGCGTGCTTCGCCCGGTCGCGCACCGCGTGCTCGCACCGGAGCTATGGCGCTTCACGCGGCGCTCAGTGCCGCGCGGTGTGGCGCTGGGAATGTTCACCGGCATCCTTATACCGCTGGGGCAAATTCCGGCCTCGGCGGTGCTCGCGCTGCCGCTGCGCGCCAACGTGCCGGCGGCGGCGCTCACGACCTTCTTCACCAACCCGCTGACCACGCCCTTGTTGTTCGTGATGTACTACAAGGTCGGCAACTGGTTACTGCATCTTGATCGCTCCGTGCCCGGGCAGCCGCTGGGTGACGCGGTGCAGGCGGCGCCGGGCTGGATCGACTGGCTGTTGCAGGACGTTGGCCCAGCCACCGCCGTGGGGATGATGGTGTGTGCGCTGATCGGCGCGCTGCTTGGCTTTGGGCTGGCGGCGCTCCTGTGGCGGCTGTGGATCGCGCGCAAGTGGCGCCATCGTCGCCACGGTAACTAGCGCAGGCGATCACGGCTGGTTACAAACCGCGCATTCAGCGGCTTTCCCGAAGGATGCCTGGTAAATGCGTTTGGTAACCATCACCGTTTCATCGCTGTTCGCACTCGTTCCTGCCGCGCTCGTTGCGCAATCCGCCCAGCAGGCTGCTCCGGCGAGCGCCGCGGCTCCCACAGCCGATCGCCCAACCTACGGTACCTTCGGCTTCGACGCCGCAGGCATGGATCGTGGCGTGCAACCGGGTGACGATTTCTACGGCTTTGCGAACGGCACCTGGGCGAAGAACACCGCGATACCCGCCGACGAATCGAACTATGGCGCGTTTAACGTGTTGCAGGACCTGTCGCGCGAGCGCACGCGTTCGATTCTCGAGGCGGCGAAGAGCGACCCACGCTCGAAGATCGGCGCCGCCTATGCCGCCTTCCTCGACACCGATGCCATCGAAAATGCCGGACTGACGCCGATCCAGCCGTGGCTCGCCAAGATCCGCAAGGTTGACAAGGCCGGCTATCCCGCGCTGCTCGCCGAGGCCGATCGCAACGGCGTCGATATTCCGTTCGGCCTTTACGTCGGACAGGACGACAAGGATCCGGACACCTATGCGGTCAACCTGATGCAGAACGGGCTGGGGATGCCCGATCGCGATTACTATCTGTCGACCGACGCCAAGTTGATGCAGACCAAGGCCGCGTATCAGGCGCACCTCGCCAAGCTGCTGACGCTGGCGGGCGAGCCGAACGGCGAGGCGCGCGCCGCCGCGCTGGTGGCGTTCGAAACGGAGCTGGCGCGCGTTCACTGGACCCGCATCGACAGCCGCGACGCCGACAAGACCTATAACAAGATGACGCTGGAGCAGTTGCGCCAGAGCGCGCCCGGCTTCGACTTCGCGACGTTCCTGAAGGCGGAGAAGGCGAGCGCGCCGACGTTGATCGTCGCGCAGCCGACCGCGATTGCCGGCACCGCGAAGCTGATCGCCGCCACGCCGATCGCGGTGCTGCGCGACCAGTTGCTGGTGCGGAGCCTAGACGGCTTCGCCGACGTGCTGCCCAAGGCGATTGACGCCGAGAGCTTCGCGTTCAACGGCACCGTCCTGAGCGGTACGCCGCAGCAGCGCGAGCGGTGGAAGCGCGGTGTCGCGTTCACCTCGGAGGCGCTGACCGACGAGGTCAGCAAGGTCTATGTCGCGCGCTATTTCCCGCCCGAGACCAAGGCGGCGGCGGACGAGATGGTCAAGAACGTGCTCGCCGCGCTCGGCCGCCGCGTCGAGAAGCTCGACTGGATGGCGCCCGAGACGAAGCAGAAGGCGCTGGCCAAGCTCGCCGCCTTCACCCCGCGGATCGGCTATCCCGACCAGTGGCGCGATTATTCGAACCTCGACGTCCGCGCCAACGATGCGTTCGGCAACATGCTGCGCGCCAATCAGTGGCGGCATGATTACAACGTTACCAAGCTCGGCAAACCGATCTACCGCTGGGAATGGGGCATGGCTCCGATGACGGTGAACGCGCAGGCCAATTTCGGCTTGGTCGCAATTACCTTCCCCGCTGCGATCCTCCAGCCGCCGTTTTTCGATCCCAAGGCCGACCCGGCGGTGAACTACGGCGGGATCGGGGCGGTGATCGGCCATGAGATCAGCCACCATTTTGACGACCAGGGCGCGAAATACGACAGCAAGGGCCGGCTGACGCAGTGGTGGACTGACGGGGATGTGCAGAAGTTCAAGGTGCTGAGCGAGCGTCTGGTCAAACAATATGACGCCTATGCGCCGCTACCGGGGATGCACGTGAAGGGCGAGTTGACGCTCGGCGAGAATAGCGCCGACCTCGCCGGGCTCGCTGCCGCGCACGACGCCTATGTGGCGACACTAGGCGGCAAGCCCGCGCCTGTGATCGACGGCTTCACTGGCGACCAGCGCTTCTATCTAGGCTGGGCGCAGGTATGGCGGCGCAACTATCGCGAGGCGAACCTCCGGCAGCGCCTGCTCACCGATCCGCACGCGCCCTCAGAGCAGCGCGGCAATATCGTTCGTAACATGGACCCATGGTACTCCGCCTATAATCCGCAGCCCGGTCAGAAGCTTTATCTCGCGCCTGACGCGCGGGTACGAATCTGGTGATCGGCTGAACGACGGTGATGCGGCTCGCCACGATCGAGAGAAAACGCCGGTGGCTCGACGGCGGAGTTGCCGCGCTGGCGATCGCGGGGGTCGCCGGGATGGCAGCCGCCGCGCTGATCCTGTGGCTGGTTGGCGACGCCACGGTCGCCGGCGGCTTCCTGGCGGCGGCGCTGGTGCTGGCCGGAGCGGGGATCTCGATCCTTCGGCTGCGGCGTGGCACCAACGGCGCCGTCTCGGTCGCGTATGATTGGGAATTGCTCCGCGTGATGGCCGAATCGAGCCCGGACGGCGTTGCGATCACCGATCGTGGCGGGCGTCTGGTTTGCGCCAACGATCATTACGAGCAGCTTTTCGCCGGCTTCCCAACCCCGCCGTCGTTGCCGTTGGCGGGTGACGGTGCCGGTGAACTGGAGGTTGCGGGCCGCACCGCATGGCGCGACGGAGCGGCGCGGGTGACACTGAAAGGCGCCGTGGGCGCGATCGAGGCGACGATTACCCGTGCCGGACAGCAGCAGGACGTGCTGGTGTGGCGCTTCGCCGGCCGTACGGTGTCACCGGGGCTGCCCGCCCGGCTGATGGAAGCGCTTGACGGCGTGCTCGGCGCGCAACTCGGCGCCGCCGGAGTGATGGCGGCGCTCATCACCGCCGAGGGCTATGTCATTTCCGCCAACGCGGTGCTCAAGACGCGCGCTGCCGCGTCTGTCGATCAGCCGATCATCGGCGAGGATCTTGCGCGATTTCTCGCCGAGGATCAGGCCGGGCTGGTGCGGTTCGTCGCGGAGGGGAATGCCGCAAACCCGCTGCGGCTGATCCAGATCCCGCTGGCCGACGATCCTGATGCACCGATCCTGGTGGCACTCGTCGACAGCGACCCTGCGATCGGTGGCGGGACGGGCGATGGGATCGAGGCGCTGCTCATGCTGATGCCGTTCGGGGTCGCGCTGGTCGATCGCGAGGGGCGCTTCCTTCAGATGAACAGCGCGTTTGCGCGCGCCGCGAACGTGAACGCTGCCGCGCCGCCGATCTACCCCGGTGATCTGGTGGTACGGGAGGACAAGAGCGCGGTCGCCGATGCGATACGACGCTTCGCGAGCACCTCCGCGCGCTCAACCGATCTCGCCGTTCGCCTCAAGGATCATCCCGATGAGCCGGTGGCACTGTCGATCGCCGCCGCGCGTGGTTTGGGCGATGCGGCGGTGCTGCTCAGCCTCAAGGATAATGGAGAGGAAAATCGTCTGAAGCGCGAGGTGGCGCAGGCGACGAAGATGCAGGCGGTCGGGCAGCTCGCCGGCGGTGTGGCGCACGATTTCAACAACATACTTACCGCGATCATCGGCCACTGCGATCTGATGCTTATGCGCCACTCCCCGGGCGACAGCGACTACGACGACATTCAGCAAATTCGCGCCAATTCGAACCGCGCCGCCAGTTTGACGCGGCAGTTGCTCGCGTTTTCACGCCAGCAGACTCTGCGCCCGCAAGTGTTGCAGTTGCCCGACGTCGTCTCCGAGGTCTCAAACCTGCTCCGCCGCCTGATGGGTGAGACGGTGACCATGGAGGTCAAACACGGTCGCGATCTCGGTCCGGTGCGCGCCGATCCCGGGCAGCTTGAGCAAGTCGTCGTCAATCTCGCAGTGAACGCGCGCGATGCGATGCTCAGCACCGGGAACAGCGGCAAGCTGACGATTCAGACCCGTGCGGTGCCGATCGCCGAGATACGTCGTCGTGGTGACATCGTTCCGACTGGCGACTATACTGCGCTTGAGATCTCCGACACCGGGACGGGTATTCCGCCCGACGTATTGCCCAAGATCTTCGAGCCGTTCTTTACCACCAAGGAGGTGGGAAAGGGGACCGGTCTGGGGCTTTCCACCGTCTATGGAATCGTGAAGCAATCGGGCGGCTTCATCTTCGCCGACTCGCGACCGGGACGCGGCGCGACCTTCACGATCTATCTGCCGGTTCATACCGCGGGAGTTGCCGATGCCGTAACCGTAGCGGCACAGGCAAAGCAGGCGGCACGGCATCGTTCAGGCGATCTGTGGGGCAGTGGCACGATCCTGCTTGTGGAGGACGAGGACATGGTCCGCGCGGTTGCCGAACGCGCGCTGGCGCGGCAGGGTTATACCGTTCTCGCCGCCGAGAATGGCGAGGCGGCAATGGAGCTGATGCAGGGTGTCGACCGTCCGGCGCTGGTAATCTCGGACGTGATGATGCCGTTGATGGACGGCCCGACGCTCGCGCGTCAGCTCCGCAAGATTCACCCCGGTATCCCGATCCTGTTCATGTCGGGCTATGCCGAGGAGCAATTGCGGCGCTCGATCGACCTGGACAACGTTGCCTTTCTCCCGAAGCCCTTCTCTGTTCAGCAGCTTGCCGAGGCGACCCGCGACGCGCTGGTCGCGCAGGAGGAGGCGTCCCGTGGCGGCACCTGACAGCGGTTGCGCGCACGCGCGAGCGCGCTATGGCGTTTTGCTATGACGATGCGTGTGCTTTTGGTCGAAGACGAACCGTTAATCGCGATGATGCTTGAGGATTTTCTCGATGCGCTCGACAAGGCCCATGCGGGCACCGCCGACAGCGTCGCCTCGGCGTTGCCGATGGTCGAGGCGGGCGGCTTCGACGCTGCGATCCTCGACGTCAACCTGCGTGGCGGTGAGAAGAGCTTTGCGATCGCCGATGCGTTGGCGGAGCGCAACATCCCCTTCGTGTTCGCTACGGGCGGCGGCGGGGAGGAGATCGCACCGACGCACCGCGCCCGTCCGCGCCTCGCCAAGCCGTTCACGATCGACGGCGTCGACAAGGCGCTCAGCGAACTCGCCTGACGCATAATACTTGCGCAACGCCCGTCTTCGGCGACATAGGCGTGCGCATCATGACCCATACCTTCGACAAGTCCCGCCTGCCGAGCCGCCACGTGTCGGTCGGCCCCGAACGCGCGCCGCACCGCAGCTATTATTACGCGATGGGCCTCTCAGAAGAGGAGATCGCCCGCCCGTTCGTCGCGCTCGCCTCGGCTGGTAACGACAGCGCGCCGTGCAACACCACGCTCAATGCGCAGGCTGATGCCGCGCGGCGCGGCGTCGAGCAGGGCGGGGGTATGCCGCGCCGCTTCAACACGATCACCGTCACTGACGGGATCGCGATGGGGCACCAGGGGATGAAGTCCTCGCTGGTCAGCCGCGAGGTGATCGCCGATTCGGTCGAGCTGTCGGTGCGCGGCCATTGCTATGACGCGCTCGTCGGCTTCGCCGGGTGCGACAAGTCGTTGCCCGGGATGATGATGGCCATGCTCCGGCTCAACGTGCCGTCGATCTTCGTCTATGGCGGCTCGATCCTGCCCGGCCGTTTCCACGATCGCGACGTAACCGTCGTCGACGTCTTCGAGGTCGTCGGCAAATATGCGGCGGGCGCATGCCCGCTCTCTGAGGTGCACGAGCTGGAGAAGGTGGCGTGCCCCGGTCACGGTGCATGCGGCGGACAGTTCACCGCCAACACGATGGCGTGCGTCGGCGAGGCGATCGGCCTGTCGCTCCCCAACAGCAACATGGTTCCGGCGCCGTTCACCACGCGCGAGCAGATCGCCGTCGCGGCCGGCGCGCAGGTGATGGAGTTGGTCGCGCGCAACCTGCGCCCGCGCGACATCTGCACACGCAGCGCCTTCATCAACGCCGCGCGCGTCGTGGCGGCGACCGGCGGCTCGACCAACGCTGCGCTTCACCTGCCAGCGATGGCGAGCGAGGCCGGGATCGACTTCGACCTGTTCGACGTCGCCGAAGCCTTCAAATCAACGCCTTACATCGCCGACCTCAAGCCGGGCGGAAAGTATGTCGCTAAGGATATGTACGAGGCCGGCGGCGTGTACATGCTGATGAAGACGATGCTCGCCGGTGGGTTGCTCGACGGCGAGTGCCTGACCGTGACCGGCAAGACGCTCGGCGAGAACATCGACGAGGTGACCTGGAACCCCGACCAGAAGGTCATCTACGACGTGGCGACCCCGATCACCCCGACCGGCGGCGTCGTCGGCCTGCGCGGCTCGCTCGCCCCGGACGGCGCGATCGTCAAGGTCGCCGGCATGCACCGCCTGCAGTTCGAGGGACCGGCGCGTTGCTTCGACTGCGAGGAGGAGGCCTTCGCCGCGGTCGAGGCGCGGCAGATCAACGAGGGCGAGGTCATCATCATCCGCTACGAAGGCCCGAAGGGCGGGCCGGGGATGCGCGAGATGCTCTCCACCACCGCCGCGCTCTACGGGCTCGGCATGGGCGAGAAGGTCGCGCTGATCACCGACGGGCGCTTCTCGGGCGGGACGCGCGGCTTCTGCATCGGCCATGTCGGGCCGGAGGCCGCCGACGGCGGTCCGATCGCACTGGTCGAAGACGGCGACCCGATCCGTATCGACGCCGAGGCGGGGACGATCGACCTGCTCGTCGACGAGGCACTGCTCGCTGAGCGCCGCGCGCGCTGGCAGGCGCGAGAGAACGACTATGGCGCCGGAGCCCTGTGGCGGTACGCGCAGAACGTCGGCCCGGCGTACAAGGGCGCGGTGACGCACCCCGGTGCCAAGGCGGAACGGCACGTCTTCGCGGATATCTAAGTTTCGTCATCGCGAGTGGAGCAACGTAATCCAGGGCGTCGCGCGAAACGCGGTATTATGGCGCTCCGCTCGCAATGACGGCTGATCCAGCAGCCGCTACTGTTCGAACGAGCCTGCCGCTTCAAACGAACCACTTCACGCCGCCGGCCGCAGCGGGTAGGCGGCGTGGATGATCCCGATCGCCGGAACGCCCGTGCTCACCGCCGCCGAGATGCGCGCGGCGGAAGATGCCGCCATCGCCGCCGGCACCAGTGTCGACACGCTGATGCAGCGCGCCGGGGCAGGGGTCGCGGACGCGGTGCGGCGGCTCGCCGGCGTCAACGACGTGCTGATCCTGTGCGGCCCCGGCAACAACGGTGGTGATGGCTATGTCGCCGCCGCCCGGCTTCATGCCGCCGGCCGCTCGGTGCGAGTCGCCGCCTCGTCCGAACCCCGCACCCCCGCCGCGATCGCCGCGCGCGCCTTATGGACCGGCACGGTCGAGCCGCTCGCCTCCGCCGCGGCCGCGCCGGTGCTGGTCGACGCGCTGTTCGGCACCGGCCTGTCGCGCGCGCTCGACGCCGAGACAGGGTCGGCGCTCGATCGGCTGTCACGATTCGCAAATCTCACCATTGCCGTCGATGTGCCGAGCGGTGTCGCCACCGACGACGGCGCTGTTTTCGGCGACGTGCCCGCCTTCCATGTCACGCTCGCACTCGGCGCGGCGAAGCCCGCCCATTTGCTCCAGCCCGCCGCCGCGCGCTGCGGCACGGTGCGGATCGTCCCGATCGGCATCGCGACCGACAGCGCCACGCAGGTCCTCGCACGCCCCGATCTCTCCGCTCCGCCGGCGGACGCGCACAAGTTCACGCGCGGGATGGTGGCGGTGGTGCGCGGGCGGATGGCTGGCGCGGCGCAACTCGCCGCCAGCGCGGCGATGCACGCGGGGGCGGGCTATGTCGAATTGCTCGGCGCCACGATCCCCGGCGCGCCGCACGCGCTGGTCCGCCGGCGCCTCGATGCCGAGGCGCTCGCCGATCAGCGCGTCGGTGCCGTGCTGATCGGCCCCGGGCTCGGCCGCGACGACGACGCGCGCGCGCTGCTCGAACAGGCGCTCGCCACCGACCATCCGCTGGTCGTCGACGGCGACGCGCTCCACCTCGTCACTCCCGAACGGGTGCGCGCGCGAAGCGCGCCGCTGATCCTCACGCCGCACGCGGGCGAGTTCGCCGCATTGTTCGGCGCGCCGGCCGGCAGCAAGCTCGCCGCCGCGCGCGACGTCGCAGTCCGCGCGCAAGCGACGATTGTCTTCAAGGGTCCCGATACCGTCATCGTCGCCCCTGACGGTCACGCGATCATTGCCGGCGCGGCGACCTCGTGGCTGTCGACCGCCGGCAGCGGCGATGTGCTGGCCGGCGCGATCGCCGCGATGCTCGCCGCCGGCCGGACGCCGCTCGACGCCGCCGCGGCGGGTGTCTGGCTTCACGCCGAGGCCGCCCGCCGGCTCGGCCCCGCCTTCATCGCCGACGATCTCGCTATCGCACTTTCCGGAGCCCGCGCATGACCACGATCGTCCGCGTCGCCGCGCGCGGCGAAGGCATCGCCAGCGACGGCCGCCATGTCGCGCTCGCCGCCCCCGGTGACACGCTGACCGCGGAGGGCACGATCGTTCCCGGCCCGCATCACAGCGCCCCGCCGTGCCGCCATTATCCCGAATGCGGCGGTTGCCAGCTCCAGCATCTCGACGACGAAAGCTGGTCGGCGTTCATCACCGATCGCATCGCCGGCGCACTCGACGCGCAGGGCGTGGATGCCCCGATCCGCGCGCCCGCGCTTTCGCCGCCGCGCACGCGCCGCCGCGCCTCACTGCATGTCGAGCCATCGGGCCGGATCGGCTTCACCGCCGAGCGCAGCCACCAAATCGTTGATCTTCACGAATGCCATGTGCTCGCGCCCGCGCTGTTCACGCTGGTCCGTCCGCTCAAGCGCCTGCTCCCAACCTTCAAGGCGAAGCGCCGGCTCGACGTTCATCTCACGCTCGCCGATCAGGGGGTCGACGTGCTGGTGAAGGGCGTCGCGCCGGAGGGGCTTGCACATCACGATGCCCTCACCGCCTTCGCGCAGGCGAACGGCGTCGCGCGCGTCGCGTTGGACGATGGCATGGGTCCGGAGGTGCGTTGGGAGCCGGAGCCGGTGTCGATCACGCTCGGCGGCGTCGCGGTGCCGCTGCCACCGGGCGCGTTCCTGCAAGCGACCGTCGAGGGCGAGGCGGCGCTGGTCGCGGCAGCGCGCGAGGCGGTGCAGGGCGCGCGGATCGTCGCTGATCTGTTCGCCGGGCTCGGCACCTTCGCGCTGTCGCTCGACGCACGCGTCTATGCCGCGGAAGGTGCACGCGACGCGATCATGGCGCTCAAGGCCGCGGCCGGACGAGCGCAGCGACCGGTGTTCACCGAGCATCGCGACCTGTTCCGCCGTCCGCTGACCACAGCCGAACTCGACCGCTTCAACGCGGTCATCCTCGACCCGCCGCGGGCCGGGGCACGCGAGCAGGTGGTGCATCTCGCCGCTTCAAAGGTGGCGACGATCGGCTATATATCCTGCAATCCTAGCAGCTTCGCGCGTGATGCGCAGGAATTGTGCAAAGCCGGCTATACGCTCGATTGGGTACAGCCGGTTGGTCAGTTCCGCTGGTCGACGCACGTTGAGCTGGCGTCGCGCTTCAGCCGGTCGCCGTCGTAGAGCGCCTTCACGAAGAACAGCCCGTCGGGCGGCGCGTTGAGCCCAAGCCGCCCGCGATCGGCAGCGCGCAACGCGTCGACAAGATTGTCGATCGACCACCGGCCCATCCCGACCAGCGCGAGGCAGCCGACCATAGAGCGCACCTGATGGTGGAGAAAAGACCGTGCCTCGACCCGCGCGATCACTCGCTCGCCATCGCGCGTCACCTCGAACCAGTCGATCGACTTAAGCGGGCTCGCCGCCTGGCAATGCGCCGAGCGGAAGGTGGTGAAGTCATGCGCGCCGACCAGCCGCTGCGCCGCCGCGTGCATCGCCGCTGCGTCGAGCGGCTGCGGGATCTGCCACGCCAGCCCTTTCTCGACGGTCAACGGCGAACGACGGTTTACGATCCGATATTCATAAGACCTTGCAAGGCACGAAAAACGCGCATGAAAATCCTCCGGCACTTCGACGCAATCGAGGATCGCGACCGGCGTTGGCCGCAGTCGCGCGTTGAGCGCTTCGCTCAGGCGAAACGCACCGATCGGCTTGGCGATGTCCAGATGCGCGCGCATCCCCAGTCCGTGCACGCCGGCATCGGTACGCCCGGCGCAATGTACGACGACCTGCTCGCCGGTCACCGCGAGCGCCGCATCTTCGATCGCCTGCTGCACGCTCGGCCCATGCGCCTGCCGCTGCCAGCCCATGAACGGCCGGCCGTCGAACTCGACGGTCAGCGCATAGCGCGTCACAGCCGTGTGCCGACCGGAACCGGAAAACCGCGCAATAACTCCGCCACGCTCATCACGCCGCGTCCGGCGCGCTGAACCCGCGTCGGCCGGATCGCCGCGTTGCCACACGCGATCGTCAGCGTGTCGTCGAGCACCTCACCCGGCGGCCCGTAACGCTCCGCCCGCACGGCTTCGAGCACCTTCACCCGTTCACCCTGATGCTCGAAGAACGCGCCGGGCACCGGACAAAAGGCCGCGACCTGCCGCACGATCTGCGCGGCGTCGCCACCGAAGTCGATCCGCGCCTCGTCCTTGCGGATCTTCTCGGCATAGGTGATGCCTTCCGTCGGCTGCGCGACGGGCGGGTAGGCGTCAGGGTCGAGCAACACCTCCACCATCAACCGCGCACCCATCAGCGCAAGTTCGTCAGTCACTTGTCCGGCGTTCTTGCCATCGATCGAGGTCCGCCCCTCCAGCCGCACCGGCCCAGTATCCAGCCCGGTCTCCATCTGCATGATCCCGACTCCGGTCTCCACATCGCCGGCAAGGATCGCCCGCTGCACCGGTGCCGCTCCACGCCAGCGCGGCAGTAGCGAACCATGGACGTTGAGGCATCCCAGCTGCGGGGCGTCCAGCACGGCACGTGGCAGAATCAGTCCGTAAGCCGCAACGACCGCCACGTCGGCCTCATGCGCCGCGAACGTCGACTGCGCTTCGGCGTCGCGCAGCGTCACCGGCGTCAGCACCGGCACACCCAGCGCCTCGGCCCGGACATGCACCGGCGAGCGCACCAGCTCGCGCCCACGCCGGCCGCCCGGTCGCGGCGGCTGGCAGTACGCTGCCACGACGTCATGCCCTTCCGTCACCAAAGCTTCCAACGTCGGCACTGCGAACGCCGGGGTTCCCATGAAGATGATCCGCATCGCTCCTCTCGACACGCTGGCGGCGCGGCGCGCAACCCCCTATCTGTTCCGCATGGCATCCCCCGAGATCGAGGCGCTGACGAGCGCGCTGGCGCGGCTCCCCGGTTTCGGCCCGCGCTCGGCGCGACGCGCGGTGCTCCACCTGCTGAAGCGTCGCGAGGCGTCGCTTGCGCCGTTGCGCGCGGCGTTGACGGCGGTGGAGGAACGCCTCGCAACCTGCGGAATTTGCGGCAATGTCGATACCAGCGACCCGTGCCAGATCTGCGCCGACCCGCGCCGCGATCCGCGGAGCCTGTGCGTGGTCGAGGATGTCAGCGACCTGTGGGCGCTGGAACGCGGCAGACTTTTTCCCGGCCGCTTCCATGTGCTTGGTGGACGGTTGTCGGCGCTGGAGGGCGTTCGTCCGGAGGACCTTGCGATCGAGGGGCTGATCGCGCGCGTCGCCGGTGGCGCGGTTGACGAGGTAGTGCTGGCGATGAATGCCACGCTGGAGGGGCAGACCACCGCGCATTATCTCGCCGAGCGGCTGGAACGCTATCCGGTTCGGCTCACGCAGCTGGCGCACGGCCTGCCGGTTGGCGGTGAGCTCGACTATCTCGACGAAGGGACGCTCGCACAGGCGCTGCGCGCACGGCGCCCGGTCGCTTGACGGGCCGGCGACGCGCTTCTAGCCCCGCGCCATGGCCATTCTCCCGATCGTAGAAGTCCCCGATGCGCGCCTGCGCGAGACAGCAGAAGCCGTTGCGGAGGTGAACGATACCGTCCGCGCAACCGTCGCCGATATGTTCGAGACCATGTACGATGCGCATGGCATCGGGTTGGCGGCGGTGCAGGTCGGCATCATGCAGCGGATCGTCGTCATCGACCTGCAGGAGCGCGAGCTGGAAGAAGGCGAGCCGCGCGAAGCGGCACGCGACCCACGCGCCTTCATCAACCCCGAACTAACGTGGCTTAGCGAGGAAACCTCCAGCTACAACGAAGGCTGCCTGTCGATCCCCGAGCAATATGCCGAGGTCACGCGGCCGACGCGCTGCCGCGTGACATGGCTCGACACCGAGGGCGCGCGGCAGGAAGCCGAGTTCGATGGCTTGATGTCGACATGTATGCAGCACGAGATCGATCATCTGAACGGCGTGCTGTTCATCGACCATATTTCGCGGCTGAAGCGCGGGATGCTGCTCAAGAAGCTCGACAAGCTCCGTCGCGGCTGATCGCGAGCGGCCAGCGCGGCAATTAACGGTTGTCGCCGCCCGGTCGTTCGATCTATGTTCCGGGCATGATCGAATATGTCCTCGTCGCGCTGATCGCACTCGCGCTCGGCGCCCTGCTTGGTTGGCTGGCGGGCCGCCGCGAGGCTGATGGCTTCCGCCGCGAACGCGACGCGCAGGTCGAGCAGTTCAAGCGCGCGATCACCGACTTGGCGAGTGCCGAGGAACGCGCCCGCGCCGCTGAGACGCTCCGCACCGAACTGACACAGGCGCGCGACGAGCGCGAGGCAGCGCGATTGCAGGTTTCGCGGCTGGAGGCGGAGGGCCGTGCCGCCGAGCAACGCATCACCGATCTGCGCGCGGCCGCCGACGAAATGAGCCTGCGCTTCCGCGAGGTTGCACAAAACGCGCTTGGCGACGCGCAGAAGCAATTTCTCGAACGCGCCGAAGCGCGCTTCCGCCAGGCGGAGGAGCAATCGGGGCAGGGGCTTCGTGCGCTGCTTCAGCCGGTCAACGACCGCCTGCTCCGCTACGAGGAGGGTGTCGCGAAGATCGAGGCCGAGCGCCGCGATGCGTTCGGCGAGCTGCGCGGTCAAATTGAGGCGATGCGCGCCGGGCAGGAGCGCGTCTCGGGAGAGGCGGCCAAGTTGGTCAACGCGCTCCGTAACGCCCCTAAGGCGCGCGGGCGCTGGGGCGAGCAGCAGCTCCGCAACGTCCTCGAATCGTGCGGGCTCGCCGAGCACACCGATTTTCGCATGGAAGTGAGTGTCACTGGCGACGAAGGCGCGCGGCTTCGCCCGGATGCAATCGTCCGCGTGCCTGGCGGCAAGTCGCTGATCGTCGACGCCAAGGTGTCGCTCAACGCCTATCAGGACGCGTTCGGTGCGGTCGACGAGGCTGAGCGGCAACTCGGGCTTGCCGCGCACGCCGCCTCAATGCGCGCGCACGTCAACGCGCTGGGCGCCAAGGCCTATTGGACGCAGTTCGATGACGCGCCCGAGTATGTCGTGATGTTCGTCCCCGGCGAGCACTTTCTTTCCGCCGCGCTCGAACATGACGCCGGCCTCTGGGATTATGCGTTCGAGCGCCGCGTGCTGCTCGCGACGCCGACCAACCTGATCGCCATTGCGCGCACCGTCTCGGCGGTGTGGCGGCAGGAAAAGCTGGCACGCGAGGCGCAGGAGATCGGCGCGCTCGGCAAGGAACTCTATCAACGGCTGGCGGTGATGGGCGGGCATGTTGCGCGGCTCGGCAAGAACCTCGACACTGCGATGGGGGCGTACAACAGCTTCGTCGGCAGCCTCGAAAGTCAGGTGCTGACCAGCGCTCGCCGTTTCGAGTCGCTCAACATCGACACCGGTAACAAGACGATCGAGACATTGCCTGTCGGCGAACAGGCCGCACGTCCCTTGACCAAGCTCGTCGCGGTGGAAGATGCAGCGGAATAGCCCCATCGAAAGGGTGTAGGCGCTCGTTAGCGCCTGACTACAGCTCCGAGCCACGCCCATCTCCTGTCAGTCACCCGCGTCGCAAACGGACTTGAGAGCCTCGACCATCGCCGCCGCTACCGAGAGCAAGTCCTAGCACCGAAGAAACAATCAACCGTTCGACGGATGAGGCTAAATTTCAGATGGAGATACACACCGCTGAAACGAAGCTTCCGAGCTTCATCCGGTTCGCAACAGTTCCGGCTCTCAAGCCGAAATGGTGACCCCTACGAGAATCGAACTCGTGTTTTCGCCGTGAGAGGGCGACGTCCTAACCGCTAGACGAAGGGGCCGTACGCGGTGTGAGGCGCGCTGTTAGGCTGCAGGGTTGAGGGCGTCAAGCGACTTTCGTGCCATCCGCCAAAAAGATGCGCCGGCGACTGTCGCCGGCGCATCCGGACCTCACGCCGCCTTGCGACGCTCCGCCATCTCCGTGTTCAGCATCTCAGCCAGCAGGAAGGCCAGTTCGAGGCTCTGTCCGGCATTCAGACGTGGGTCGCAGTGCGTGTGGTAACGATCGGCCAAGCTCTGTTCGGTCACGTCGATCGCACCGCCGGTGCATTCGGTCACGTTCTGCCCGGTCATCTCGGCATGAATGCCGCCCGCATGCGTGCCCTCGGCGCGGTGCACCGCGAAGAAGCCCCGCACTTCGGCGAGGATGCGGTCAAACGGTCGCGTCTTGTAGCCGCTGGTTGCCTTGACGGTGTTGCCGTGCATCGGGTCGCAACTCCACACCACCGGATGTCCCTCGCGCTTCACCGCGCGAACGAGCCGCGGCAGATGCGCCTCGATCTGGTCGTAGCCATAGCGAGTGATGAGCGTCATCCGTCCTGGAACGCGCTGCGGGTTGAGCGTGTCGAGCATGCGCAGCAACGCATCCGGCTCAAGGGATGGGCCGCACTTGATGCCAATCGGGTTGCCGATCCCGCGCAGGAACTCGACGTGGGCCGAGCCGTCGAAGCGGGTGCGGTCGCCGATCCACAGGAAATGCGCCGACGTGTCGTACCAGTCGCCGGTCAGCGAATCCTGTCGGGTCAACGCCTCTTCGAACGGCAGCAGCAGCGCCTCGTGGCTGGTGTAGAAGGTCGTCTGGGATAGCTGAGGAACCGTGTCGGGGCTGATTCCGCAGGCCTCCATGAAGTCGAGTGCCTCGCCGATGCGGTCGGCGGTTTCGGCATATTTCTTCGCCCACGGACTGCGGCCCATGAAATCGTGGGTCCAGCGGTGCACCTGGTGCAGGTTCGCATAGCCGCCCTGCGCGAAGGCGCGCAGCAGGTTCAGTGTCGCCGCCGATTGCGCATAGGAGCGGATCATCCGCTCCGGATCCGGCACGCGCGACTCCGCGGTGAACGCAATGTCGTTGACGTTGTCGCCGCGGTAGCTGGGCAGTTCGACCCCATCGATCGTCTCGGTATTGGCCGAGCGTGGCTTGGCGAACTGCCCGGCCATGCGGCCGACTTTCACCACCGGCAGCTTCGAGGCGAAGGTGAGCACTACCGCCATCTGCAGGATGACGCGGAACGTGTCGCGAATGTTGTTGGGATGAAACTCCGCAAAGCTCTCGGCGCAATCGCCGCCCTGCAGAAGAAACGCCTTTCCTTCCGCAACCTTGGCGAGATCGGCGGTCAGGTTGCGCGCTTCCCCGGCAAAGACCAGCGGCGGAAACGAGGCCAGCCGCCGCGTCGCATCATCCAGTGCAGCGGCATCGGGATAGACGGGAAGCTGGCGCGCTTCGGCATTCGTCCAGCTATGCGGGGCCCATGTGGCCATGGTATTCATCCTTCCAAATAACGCCCGCGCCTTGAACCAACCGCCGACGGGCCGCAATCAACTTCCTCTTTACAATATCCCCGGATAGGCTCCGCCGTCGATAAGCAGGCTTTGTCCGGTGATGAAGCCAGATGAGGCGGCGCAGAGGAAGGCGCAGACATTACCGAACTCGTGCGGCTCGCCAAAGCGCTTGGCAGGAATTCGGTCGCGCGCAGTCGCGGCGGCGTGCTCGACCGAAACGCCGTTCTTTTCCGCGTTGAAGGCGTGCACGCCCGCCAGCCGTCGCGTGTCGAACAACCCGGGCAGCAGGAAGTTGATCGTGACGTTGGCGTGCGCGACCTGCCGCGCGACGCCGGCGAGGAAGCCGGTAAGCCCGACCCGCGCGCCGCTCGACAGATCGAGCCCCGGGAGCGGCGCCTTCACCGATCCCGAGGTAATGCACACGATCCGCCCGAAGCGGCGTTCGATCATGCCGTCGATCACCTTTTGCACCAGTCGAATCGGGGTGACCATGTTGGCGTCGACACCGGCGTGGATGGCGTCGGCGTCGAGCGCGCGGAAATCGCGCAGCGGTGGACCGCCGTTGTTGTTGACGAGGATGTCGACCTGCCCGTCGGCAGCGTCGATCAGCGCCCGCTGGACCTGCTCGTCGCCGATATCGCCCGCGACCGTTCGCACGATCGCGCCATCCGATCGGAGCGCGGCGGCGGTGTCGTCGAGCGCCGCGCTGTCGCGTCCGTTCAGGATCACAGTACATCCAGCCTGCGCCAAGGCGGTGGCGCAGGCCCGGCCAAGCCCGTGGCTCGATGCGCAAACAATCGCCGTCCGCCCTTTCAGCCCGAGATCCATGTCGACCGTCCTTTCCTAATCGTCAGCCCGGCAGCTTCCAGTCCCAGCCGAGTGGATCGCCGTCCATCACCTCCACGCCGCTGGCGGCGAGTTCGTCACGAATAGCGTCCGATCGCGCGAAATCCTTGGCCGCGCGCGCTTCCTTACGCTCGACAAGCCGTGCTTCGATCGCCGGCGCGTCGATCGTGGCGTCGGCAGGTCGGACCCGCAACGCCGCGCGGTCGAGCCGCGCAAGATCGAGCCCGAGCAGATCGTCGAACGCTTGCAGTGTCGCCAGACGATCGGCGGGCGATAACTGTTTGTCTCCCAGCAGCGCGTCCAGCACCGGCAGCGCGCGCGGTGTTGCAAGATCGTCGCTGAGCGCGGCGTCCAATTGAGCGACGTATGTGGGCGCACGCGAACCGCCGTCCTCGACGCCGCGGCTCCGCAGGCCCTCGATCGCATGAACCCAGCGCTTCAGCCGGACCTGCGCGGCGGTCAGATTCTCCCACGAGAATTCCAGCTCGCTGCGGTAGTGCGCCTGAAGACACATCAAGCGGTAGGAGAGGGGATGGAAGCCCCGCTCGACCAATCTCGCCAGCGTCAGGAACTCGCCCGACGATTTGCTCATCTTTCCCGTGCGATCGACGAGGAAGTTGTTGTGCATCCAGAAAGTCGCGCCGGTGTCGGGACATTCGCAATGCGCCTGATTCTGGGCGATTTCATTGGGATGGTGAATTTCGCGATGGTCGATCCCGCCGGTATGGATGTCGAAGGCCGGACCGAGATACTTTGCCGCCATCACCGAGCATTCGAGATGCCACCCCGGTGCGCCGCGGCCCCAGGGCGAGTCCCACTCCATCTGGCGCGTCTCGCCGGGCGGGGTGGCACGCCAGATCGCAAAATCCTGCGGATGCCGCTTGCCAGCGACCGTTTCGATCCGCGCGTGGGCTGCATCATCTGCCGCACCCGCCAGCCGACCATAGTCCGGCACGGTGGTCGTATCGAAATACAGGCCGTCATCAAGCTGATAACAGTGTCGCGCGGCGATTTGCTCGCCCCAGGCAATCATCTCGGCGACATGATCGGTAGCGAGCGGCATGTGCGTTGGCGTTCGGATATTCAGATCAACGAGGTTTTGCTTGAACGCGTCGGTGTAATATCTTGCAATCGCCCAGATATCGCGGCCGCTCGCCCGCGCGGCGGCCTCCATCTTGTCATCGCCGGCGTCCGCGTCGGAGGTCAGATGTCCGACGTCAGTGATGTTGATGACGTGGGTTAACGGCCATCCCTTCGATGCGATCGTCCTGCCAAGTGTGTCGGTGAACACATAGGCACGCAGATTGCCGACATGCGCATAATGATAGACGGTCGGACCGCACGAATAGATGCGAACGTTGCGCGGATCGAGCGGCTCGAACGGTTCGAGCATGCGCGAGAGGCTATTATAAAGGATCAGGGGAACGCCGGTCATGTCGCGCTCTTAGTCCGCTGGCCCCGCCCCGCCAACTGTCCGTGGACGTTCCGACGTTGCAACACTTGCGCAGGTGATGCGCTTGCTGTTCCGCATCCAGCAGCAGCAAGGAGCCATGCGTGACGAAGATTGCCGTCGTTCAGCCCACGACCGGGATCGATCCTACACAGAATGCCGCCACTTTGATTGCGGCGGTTGCGGAGGCGGGCCGTGCCGGGGCTGCGATGGTCTTCACGCCGGAAATGTCGGGGCTGCTCGACCGCGACCGCGCACGTGCTGCCGCGGCGATCATGCGCGAGGGTGACGATCGTGTCTTGGTGGCGGTGCGCGAGGCCGCGGCGCGCGCAGGCGTATGGGTGCACCTGGGGTCGCTGGCGTTGCGACGGCCGGACGGGCGGCTCGCCAATCGTAGCTTTGTGATCGACGCCATCGGCAACATTCGCGCGCGCTACGACAAGATGCACCTGTTCGACGTCGACCTCCCTACGGGAGAGAGCTGGCGCGAGTCGGCGACTTATGCTGCAGGCGAACGGCCAGTGGTGGTCGGCACCCCGCTCGGGCCGATGGGCCTGTCCATCTGTTACGACATGCGTTTTCCCGATCTCTACCGGGCGCTGACCGACGCTGGCGCGCAAATTTTGTCAGTGCCGGCCAGTTTCACGCGGCCGACCGGTGCGGCGCATTGGCACGTCCTGCTGCGTGCCCGCGCGATCGAGGCGGGGGTCTACCTCGTTGCCGCCGCGCAGACCGGCGTCCACGAGGATGGGCGCGCCACCTACGGCCACTCGCTGGTCGTCGATCCATGGGGCGAGGTGCTGCTCGATATGGGAGAGGCGCCGGGTATCGGCTATGCCGAGATCGATGCCGCTCGCGTGCAGGAAGTGCGCAGCCGCGTGCCGGCGCTCCAGCATCGTCGGGTCGTCACTGCCCCGATCAAGATCGCGTGAACGCTTGCGGGGCTGGGCACTTGCTGCTAGGGCCGGTGTGTTCGGCGCGAGCCTCGCTCGCCGCCGCATTACCTGTTTGATCCGGAGTTGAAGGTTCCAATGCAGATCATCGTTCGCGACAACAATGTTGACCAAGCCCTTCGCGCGCTCAAGAAGAAGCTGCAGCGTGAGGGCGTGTATCGCGAAATGAAGCTGCGCCGCCACTACGAGAAGCCCTCGGAGAAGCGTGCGCGCGAGCGTGCGGCGGCAGTGCGTCGTGCGCGCAAGCTGGAGCGCAAGCGCGCGGAGCGTGACGGCGCGCGGTAAGACGCTGCGTCGGACGTGGTGCAGCCCGGTGCGGCGCCACGTCCACTCCGTATCTGCTAGCGCGTCGCCGCGGCGACGCGTGCAAGCCTGAGGTTGCCCGCTGATGTCGACTGTCACCGCCGTTCCAATCCCTCCTGTCCGGCGCGCCTATGTGCTTTGGCTGGTGGCGGGATTGCTGATCGCTCTGGTGGCAGGCGTGGCGCTGGCGCGTGCCGGCAGCACCGGCATCATGACGACTCCGTCGGGGCTGCGCTATCAAGTGCTGAAGGCGGGGGACACCAAGGCGGCGTCACCGACCAACACCGATATCGCACTCATCAATTATGAGGGACGGCTGGTCGACGGCACCGTGTTCGACAAGTCGCAGCAGCCGACGCCGCTGCCGGTCGCAGGCGTCGTCCCGGGCTTCTCTGAAGGCCTGAAGCTGATGCACAAGGGCGCGAAATACCGATTCTGGATTAAGCCAGAACTCGGCTATGGCGAGCGGGCCAATGGTCCTATTCCTGCGAATTCAACACTTGTCTTTGACGTTGAACTGCAGGACTTCCTGCCCGAGGCGACCGTCCGCCAGCTGCAAATGCAGCAGAGCATGATGGGCGGTATGCCGGGGATGGGCGGCCCGGGCGGCGCACCGGGTGTCCCCACGGGGCCGGCGCCCGGTGGGCGTTGATACGGGGTTCCTCCGGGAACAGGTGAGGGCGACCTGCGGGTCGCCCTTTTCGTTTGTATGTCAGTTGGGCGCCATTCGAGGAACACCGAGGGTGAATGCTGATCCGCGCGGCGCGGGGGCGGCCGGGACGGCATGGAGCACGTTCGTCATTGCACGGTAGCGAGGCAACCCGCTGTGCCTATCTCGGCCCTAGATTGCTTCACTGGATTGGCAATGACCATCGCGGCGGCCGAGGTGGTCTCCTCGAGATCGGAAAGAGGCTGACAGGCTCGCGACAAAGCCTTTCTTCCGGCGTTCAGACCCGCTCCGCCGGCCGCTGTCTCCTGAACAAGTCGGAAGGCACGCTCGGGTGGAGCCTAGGCCCCTAGGCAAAGGGCCGCTCGATGCGCTGCCCACCCCGCTCAAAGGAGCTTCGTTGCCGTGGGCGAGGGCGTCGCGACCGGCTCCTCGCGACGTCGAATTCCGTCGAGGCCGCTAGGACCGCGGAGAACGGGGCCGCCGGTCGACGTCGCTACCGGCACGACTTGGCGCCGCATGCACAAGCCCGGCCCCGTGCGCGGAAACTCGCGGCAATTCCATAGCTCGCGCTCCAGCCCCGCACCTTGGTCGCGCAGATAGCTGAACGACATGCCCGCCATTTGCGCGGGGGTCATCGCGGTGCCGTCCGGCAGCATCGTCCGGTCGGTCCAGCCAAGGAACTTGCACTTAGGCCGCGTCCCGCATGCCGTTTTGGCAAGCGCGGGGTAATTCTCCGGCGCGCCGTCCGGCAGGAGCGCCGTGAAGCTGTCGGGCTCGCCCGGTACCGTATTGGTGGCCAACGGGCTGGCGATCGCTGCACCCGGCGTGGCAGCGGCGATCGCTGTTGCGGCTTCCGCCAGCGCATCGCCAAGGCGATGAACCGGCGAGATATTCCCGAGCACGGCGATCACCGGTTCGTCGCTAGATACGGTGCGGCGGAAGGCGGCGGGCGTGCCCCACCAGCCGGTCCAACGGAAGAAGAGATGGGTATGCACTTCGGCCAGCTTGTCGAGGCTCGCGCTCCAATACGGCACCACCCAGTCGGTGTGGTAATGCGTGGCGTAGCCGACTTTGGCGAAGACCGCGCCGTTCAGGGCCTTGATCGCCACCTGGCGGGCGCGCTCCCATGCCGGTTCGGATGGATGCCGCGCCAGCGCGCCATCGCAGGCGAAGGTGAACTGGCAACCGGTGGTGCGTTCCTGCCCCTGGAACACCACGCCACAGATCGTCTTCGGAAACGCTGGATGACGCAGCCGGTTGAGCACCACCTGCACGACCGCCTGCTGCCCGACCGGATCGTCACCAGCCTCGTACCACGCCGCCGCGGCGAGGCAATCGGTGGCGCGCGCGCGCTGCATGTCGTTACCCGCGAACAGGAAAGGGCGGGCAGCGGGGCGGGGGCCGCGCACGAACGGGATCGACGCGTTAAAGACCCGCGCATCCTCAGGGGTCAGATCCTGAAGCTCGACGGGCTCAACCACCGGGACTTCGGTCGCAGCGACCACCCGCTGTGGTCGCTTCACCTTCGCCGCGATCGCGCGCGGCACCTCGGGTGCCCGACCTGCTACAATCGCGGGCACCACGAGCGACGACGCTGCGATCCCGCCGAGGATCGCGCGCAACCTCCAGCTCAGATCGGACAGGTCAGTTCTCCGGCAGGAAATCCGGCACCGACAGATATCGCTCACCGGTGTCGTAGTTGAATCCGAGCACGCGCACGTCATCGGGAAGGTCGGGCAGCTTCTGCAGGATCGCTGCCAGCGTGGCGCCCGAGGAAATGCCGACCAGCAGCCCCTCTTCGCGGGCCGAACGCCGCGCCATGTCCTTGGCCACTGCCGCGTCGACTTCGATCACGCCGTCCAGCGCCTGCGTGTGCAGGTTCGCCGGAATGAAACCAGCGCCGATACCCTGGATCGGATGCGGCCCGGCCTGACCGCCGCCAATAACCGGCGAAGCCTTAGGTTCGACCGCGAATACCTTCAGGTTTGGCCATTCCTTCTTCAATACTTCGGCAACGGCGGTGATGTGCCCGCCGGTGCCAACACCGGTGACGATGACATCGATTGGCGCATCGCGGAAATCGTTGAGAATTTCCTGTGCGGTGGTGCGAACGTGCACGTCGATATTCGCCGGGTTCTCGAATTGTTGCGGCATCCATGCGCCCGGGGTCTGTTCAACCAGTTCCAGCGCACGCTCGATCGCGCCTTTCATGCCCTTCTCGCGCGGCGTCAGATCGAACTCCGCGCCGTAAGCCAGCATCAGGCGGCGACGCTCAAGGCTCATGCTCTCGGGCATGACGAGCACCAGCTTGTAGCCCTTGACCGCAGCGACCATCGCCAGCCCGATCCCGGTATTGCCGCTGGTCGGCTCGATGATCGTGCCGCCCGGCTGGAGCGCGCCGGCTGCCTCGGCTGCCTCGATCATCGCCAATGCGATACGATCCTTGATCGAGCCACCGGGGTTCGCCCGTTCCGACTTGATCCACACCTCGGAGCCGGGAAACAGCTTGTTGATGCGGATGTGCGGCGTGTTGCCGATCGTCTCGAGGACGTTCTGGGCCTTCATGGCTGCGCTACTCCATGTTGTGGTTCGGTTTCGATCATGTCGGGCGGATCAAAGGTCCGCGCGCGGCGGAGTTCCGGGAAAAGCCGCGACCACAGCAAGGTTACGGCGATCGCACCGACCCCGCCGACCACGACCGCGCCGACCGGGCCGAGCAAGGAAGCCATCAGCCCGCTTTCCGCCTCGCCCAGTTCGTTCGAGGCGGAAATGGTGAGCTGCGACACTGCACTCACGCGACCGCGCATCGCATCCGGGGTATGAAGCTGGATCAATGAGGTGCGGACGTAGACCGACACCATGTCCGCGCCCCCCGCGACGATCAGTGCGATCAGGCTGATGACGAAATCGACATGGATCGCGCCGCCCAAGCCCACCTGCGTGATGCCGAGCAGCTCGGTCATCTGCGTCGCGACGCCGAAGGTGAGGATGGCGAGCCCAAAGACGATGACAGCGGTGAGCATCTTCACGCCGACGTTCGAGGTCATCGGGCGGAACGAAAACCATATGGCGGTTGTCCCGGCGCCAATCCCCATCCCGGCGGCGAGGAAACCCAGCCCGCTGGCACCCACATGGAGGATGTCCCGTGCATAGATCGGTAGCAGCGCGGTCGCGCCGGCGAGCAGGACCGCGAAGAGATCGAGGGTGATCGCCGCCAAAACTAGCCGGTTACGGCGGACATAGGAGAAGCCGTCGAGAATGCGCTGGATCGGGTGGCGATCCTTCTGTGCGGGTGGTTGCGGCACCTTGCCGATCAGGAACATCGTGCCGAGCGCCAGCGCCAGCAGCGCGGAGATCACACCATAAGCGACATCGGGATGGATCGCGTAAAGCAGCCCGCCGATGCTCGGTCCAGCCACCGTTCCGAACTGCCACGCGATTGACGAGACCGCGATCGCGGTCGGGAGGCTTTCCTTCGGAACCAGGTTCGGAGCCAGCGCCGAATAGGCGGGTCCGGAAAAGGCGCGGGCGATCCCGATCAGCACTGCTGCGCAGAACAGGAACGGCAACGAAAGATTACCCGACCACGTCAACAGACCCAAGGTCGCAGCGTTGACGACCAGCAAGGCGGTCGTCCCGCGCACGATCCAGCGCCGGTCGACGCTGTCCGCCACCAGCCCGACAACCGGGGTTAAAAGGAAAAGCGGGATAAACTGCACCAGCCCGATCATGCCCAGCATGAAGGCGGCTTCGCGGATGTCCATCGTCTCGCGCGCGATGCCGTACACCTGCCACCCGATGATGATCGCCTGCGCGCTGACTGCAATCGTACCCGCAAAACGCGACAGCCAATAAGCTCGGAAATTGGCGATCCGCAGCGGATGCTGCGGGGCAGGCGAGGGGTCCGGCGCGCTCATCAACGCCCGACTAGACCGCCCCCCAATCCCTTGCAAGTCGGTGGGGTTTGCAGTCTGTGCCGTGGCATGGCTATA
Source organism: Sphingomonas sp. NPDC079357 (assembly GCF_044901155.1). NCBI lineage: Bacteria > Pseudomonadati > Pseudomonadota > Alphaproteobacteria > Sphingomonadales > Sphingomonadaceae > Sphingomonas > Sphingomonas sp. NPDC079357. Next base: position 44,202 of record NZ_JBJDOM010000008.1, on the reverse strand, counting down.
GGCCGCTACGTCTTCCAGAAAACGAGGTAGTGTCCATCGTGGCAAAAGCCCCAGCACGCAGCGAAGCACCGGCTGCCGACCCGCAGAAAACGAATCGCGAGCGTCCCGCCGAGCCGCGGCCCTATGAAGCGAGCAAGGACGAACTCCTCAAATTCTACGAGGACATGCTGCTGATCCGCCGCTTCGAGGAAAAGGCCGGGCAGTTGTATGGCCTCGGCCTGATCGGCGGCTTCTGCCACCTGTACATCGGGCAGGAAGCGGTCGCGGTCGGGCTGCAGTCGGCGCTGACCGAGAAGGACTCGGTCATCACCGGTTATCGCGACCACGGCCACATGCTGTTGTGCGGCATCCCGCCCAAGGACGTCATGGCGGAGCTGACCGGGCGTCAGGCCGGCATCTCGAAGGGCAAGGGCGGCTCGATGCACATGTTCAGCGTCGAGCATAAGTTCTACGGCGGCCACGGCATCGTCGGCGCGCAGGTGTCGCTCGGGGCCGGGCTGGCGTTCAGCCACAAGTACAACAACGATGGTGGCGTGTGCCTTGCCTATTTCGGGGACGGCGCGGCTAACCAGGGTCAGGTGTACGAGAGCTTCAACATGGCTGAGCTGTGGAAGCTTCCGATCATCTTCGTGATCGAGAACAATCAATATGCGATGGGCACCAGCGTCAATCGCGCTTCGGCCGAGGATCAGCTGTATCGCCGCGGCGAGAGCTTCCGCATCCCCGGCATTCAGGTCGACGGCATGGACGTTCTGGCGTCGCGCGGGGCGGCCGAGGAAGCGCTGGCTTGGGTGCGTGCCGGCAAGGGCCCGATCATCCTCGAGATGAAAACCTACCGCTATCGCGGCCACTCGATGTCCGATCCGGCCAAGTATCGCTCGCGCGACGAGGTGCAGGCGGTGCGTGACAAATCCGACCCGATCGAGCACGTCAAGAAGCTGCTGACCGAGGGCCACGGGGTCAAGGAAGAGGACTTCAAGGCCGTCGAGCAGCGCATCCGCAAGCAGGTGGCCGAATCGGCCGATTTCGCCGAAAGCACGCCGGAGCCGGATCCGGCCGAACTGTATACCGATATTCTGGTGGAGAAGTATTGAGATGGCGATCGACATCAAGATGCCGGCGCTGTCGCCCACTATGGAAGAAGGCACGCTCGCCAAGTGGCTCGTCAAGGAAGGCGACACGGTGAAGTCCGGCGACATCATGGCCGAGATCGAGACCGACAAGGCGACGATGGAGTTCGAGGCGGTCGACGAAGGCACCGTCGCGAAGATCCTCGTTGCCGAGGGGACCGACGGTGTGAAGGTCGGCACGGTCATCATGCAGCTCGCCGGTGAGGGCGAGGAAGCCGGTGCCGCGACCAAGGATGATTCGCCCGCAGCGAATGCGCCGGCCGATGAGAAGAAGGCCGACACGGTCGAGGACTCCGCGCACCCGGCGCAGGAGAAAGTCGACACCGGCGCGCGCCAGCTGTTCGAGGCGGCTTCGCACAAGGCCGAGGTCAAGGATCCCGCGATCCCGGCCGGCACCGAAATGGTGAAGGTCACCGTCCGCGAAGCATTGCGCGACGCGATGGCCGAGGAAATGCGCGCCGACGAGCGCGTTTTCGTGATGGGCGAGGAAGTCGCGCAATATCAGGGCGCGTACAAGGTCACGCAGGGTCTGCTCGACGAGTTCGGCGACAAGCGCGTCATCGACACGCCGATCACCGAATACGGCTTTGCCGGTGTCGGCACGGGCGCAGCGATGGGCGGGCTGAAGCCGATCGTCGAGTTCATGACCTTCAACTTCGCGATGCAGGCAATCGACCACATCATTAACTCGGCCGCCAAGACCAACTACATGTCGGGCGGACAGATGCGTTGCCCGATCGTGTTCCGCGGTCCAAACGGCGCGGCAAGTCGCGTGGGCGCGCAGCACTCGCAGAATTACGGCCCGTGGTACGCCTCTGTGCCGGGTCTGATCGTGATTGCGCCCTATGACGCCGCCGATGCCAAGGGTCTGCTTAAGGCCGCGATCCGCAGCCAGGACCCGGTCGTGTTCCTCGAAAACGAGCTACTCTACGGTCGTTCGTTCGAGATCCCGAAGCTCGATGACTGGGTGCTCCCGATCGGCAAGGCCCGCATCATGCGCGAGGGCAAGGACGTGACGATCGTCAGCTATTCGATCGGCGTCGGGCTGGCGCTCGAAGCCGCCGAGACGCTGGCAGGCGAGGGGATCGAGGCGGAGGTCGTCGACCTGCGCACGCTGCGTCCGCTCGACAAGCAGACCGTGCTGACGTCGCTCGCCAAGACCAACCGGCTGGTGGTGGTGGAGGAAGGCTGGCCGACCTGCTCGATCGCCTCGGAAATCGCCGCGATTGCGATGGAGGAAGGCTTTGACGACCTCGACGCGCCGGTGCTGCGCGTCACCAACGAGGACGTGCCGTTGCCTTATGCCGCCAATCTCGAGAAGTTGGCGCTTATCTCGACCGACAAGATCGTCGCGACGGTCAAGAAGGTCTGCTATCGCGGTTGAACGAACCCGAGCCTCTCCGCCGCCGGTCAGGTGGCGGAGAGGTGGGCGGCATCGCATAGCCGCCGCTTGGCGTCAGACATGTTGGTAGTGTTCGTCAACACCTGCGACGAACGATCGCGCACGGTGAAGGACTGGATCGACGACATCTCTCGCGCCGGCATGAAGCCGGTTCCGACGATCGGTCGATAGGTATAGCGAAGCTCGGCGAAGATCAGCGCCGAATTGTCGACCGGCTTAACCTTGTTCGCTGCCGGGCCCATCCCTGCCGCCAGAGTCGCATCGCTCCCGCCCGCACCCTCAAGGCCGTACGAAGACGTGACGTTTTTCGCTCCGAAGCAGCGTTGCCACGTGATCTTGTAGCCGGCTTGCGTGCCGGTCAGCCCGTTGCTCTCCATCGTCGACACGATCACTCGCCCTTGACCGCCGAAGTCGATGGCTCGCCCCGCAAAGGCGACACCGGTCATCACCTCATCGACCTGCGCCTCGTCGATGCTGCCACGATAACGCGCCACGTTATCCGACACCATCATAGCCAATTGGTTCAGCCGCAGCGTCACGACGGCGAGGTTTGCAAGCTCGATTCCGACCAGCGCTACCGGTAGCAGGAAGATGAGCGACAGCGCGAACTCGATCATCGCCACACCCGAGCGATCCCGAACCAGCCTCCTTCGGAAGTGCCGCATCCTGCGCGCATTGCTCACGAGCAGCGGACCCGAATTTGCTGGTCGCCGTACGGTTGGTTGCGGATCAGCGTGCGTGCATCGACGACCGTGAACGGCCCAAGCCCGATTGCGGTCGCCAGCGGGAACAGCCGTGGTACCTTGATCAGCACGTCATAATAGATGACGTCGTCGGCACTACCCAGATCGTCACCCCCGCCGAATACGGGATCATAGCGACCGTTGTTGTTGCGATCTTCGTAGCAGTCGGTCGAGTTATACTCCCCGACCGGTGCAGTGTCCGCAACAATGCGTTCGCCTTTGCCGATCGACGCAAAATTGGTGTAGCTGAGCGGCGTCACCGTCACTGCCGTCGGATCGTCCCTGCTGTCTTTCGGAAGGATCGTGCGGACTTCCGAGCGGATGACGGCGACGACCTGATCCTTGCTGACACTGCCAACAGTAGCCTTTCGTGCGGCGCGCTCCAGCGCGCCGTTGGTCAATGCGCTGAGATAGATCTGGTAGCCGAGGTCTAGCCCGCCCATGATCAGCGCGAGAAATGGCAGCGCCACAAGGCCGAACTCGACCAGCGTGGCACCTTCTGTCGCGCGCGCGAGCGTGCGGAGCAATCGCGCTTGTTGCCTCATGATGTCAGCCGCAATCCGCCGATCGTCTGCGCGATTTTGGCAAACGTCCGTCGCAGGGCAGCTGTGTCCGTGGCGACCGCCCAATGGTCGGGGTCAGTCGCACATTCCTTCAGCTCGCGTGACAACCCGGAGCTGCCGAACCCGACGATCCAGATAATGAAGCCTCGCTTCTTCATCTCGTTACAGATGATCTGGGTTCGGCGGAGATGGCTGGCCTGCAGGCGATTCCGATCTGCGGTGGCAGGTGCAACGGCATTATCCTGCTGCACATCGTCCATCAGCTCGTTAACGCCCCACGCATCCGCAATGTAGGTGCTCGTATCCAACTGACCATCGGTCATAAATACGATATGTCGCGACACTTGGTAGCCACCGGGCGCAACCACATCGGAATTCGTGGCGCTGTAAATTCCAGCGGGCGCCAGAAACCGCGCCCCCCAAATCAGGCCGATGTCATGATAGGTCTGCCCTGAGGCAAAAAGCGTGTCGACATAAGCATTTAGACTGGCGGAACTTTTGGACGTCGAGTTGTAGTCGGTTGCATATTGCTGAAGCGGACTGGCTTCCTGTGGGCAGCTATAGCCGACGGCAGACAGTAGCCCGTTGCTGTCAGTGGATTTCTGATATTGAAGCTGTGACAGGGCTGGTTTCCAGCGTGTGGCGGCGCTGCTTGGCTTCAGGTCAATCTGAAGATCATAAGCATTCAAGGGTACCTCAAGCGACGAGGTCGCAGTTATATCCTGAACCGTGCTCGCCTCTCGGATGCAACCATTCCACGCGAAGGAAGGGGGCGCGTAGTCTTTTGGATTTTCCGGATTTGACTGAAAATACGCCGGATTGGCCACTTTGTCGATTGTTCGAACCCATGGACTTACGTCTTGCGATAGGTTGATCCACCTCCAACTGACTTCATAACAGTTGGACTGCCAGGCGTTGCTGCACGCCGTCCTGACAGCAGTGCCCCGGCGGGATGGAAAATTAACATTTTCCACTCCTATGCCACCCGCGATGTAGGCGGGGTTGAGCCGGTACAGGATTCGCCCGACATTCACGTTCGAAGAATAAGGCATGAATCCGTAGCGAATCCGGCCGGCACCCGTTGGCGCGCCCGGCCCGAGGGCGGCGTAGAAGTCTTTCACTGCCTGCTTCAGCCCGTCGATCTTGCTCAAGGTCCATCGGTTCGGCGAACCACCCGATGGTGTCGAGGACATCGATCCGGTCGTATCCAGTACGAACATCACATCGGTGTTCGGGATGTTCAGCTCAGCTTGGCAGGTCGTGCTCACCGGAATGCTGCCGAAGCCGAACATGCGCATCAACGTCGTCGGCATCGACAGCGACGCGCGGCCCACCACGACGCCATCTGCCCCCTTTTCGTAGACGGCATTGATCTGCTCGGCGGCATAAGTGCCCGTCGGAAAGTTAAACCGGAAAAATTCACTGGCCTTCGCCTTTTCCGTATCGGTCAGCCGGGTGACGTTCGACATCGCCTTTCGCCCGGCGAGCGCGCCCGCGTCACATGCCTGTTGCAGCCGCGTGAAGGCCATGTAGGTGCGGCTGGAGTCGATCGCGCCGCCGATCATCGCCAGCAACGGGATAAGGGCGAACACCGCCATGATCGCCACATTCCCGGCGACGTTGCGCAATAATCGGGGCAAAACACGCGATAGGGTAAACGGCACGCGCGTCTCTCGTCATGTCGGTCGGCGAAGGGGCAGCCATGCGGCACGAATGGGTAAGGGTTGCTGAATCGGGATGGTTACTTCGTCATTGACCAACGTGGTTGAAGATCCTGAGCGAGCGTTGGCGGTGACCTACGCCACGGCAGCGCACCGCCCCGCGCTGGCGGCGCTTCTTGGCCTCGATGACCGGCTCGCCTCCATCCTGCGAACGACCCGCGAGCCGATCGTCGGGCAGATGCGGCTGACGTGGTGGCACGAGGCATTATCGGCGCTCGACACCGCGCCTCCGCCTGCCGAGCCGGTGCTGCAGGCGCTCGCCCGCGATGTCGTGCCAAAGGTGCCGGGCCAAAGGCTCGCGTCGCTTGTCGAGGGGTGGGAGGCATTGCTGGAGCCCGCGCTGGACAAGGATGCGATGCGCGCTCATGGCCTGCATCGCGGCGGCGGCCTGTTCGCGGCGATGGCGACCATCGTCGGGATCGAGGATCCTGCCATCGCGGCCACGGGCGAAGGCTGGGCGCTGGCCGATCTCGCAATGCACCTCGACGCAGCCGATAAGGCCGAACAGGCGCAGGCCATGGCGCGCGAGGCGTTCGCTCGTACCGCTGGCTTCCACTGGCCCAGCCCGGCGCGCGCAATCGGTGCCATCGCTCGGAGCACGAGGCTTGATCTCGCCATGGCACCCAGACCGCGGGGCCACCCCGCGCGAGCCGCGCGCCTGTTATGGTTTCGGGTCAGTGGACGCTGACCACCGTCTTGCACCCGACACGCCGCGCGCTAGCGTGCCGACGATCGCAGCGGGGGGCATGGGAGCATGTGGCGGTATCTGGTCGGCGGTGTAGCAGCATTGTCGCTGGTGGGTGCGGGGTGGCTGATCTTCAACGGCGACGCGCACCCGGACGCGCTGCCAGCCCGCGCCGCTCTGGCCAGCCCGACCGTTGCAAGCGGGCAGGATGAGGCGTCATTAAAGTCCCTGCCAGAGGCTCCGGCACGCAGTCGCGAGCAAAAGCGGTTCGATCGCTATGACAAGGATCGCAACGGACGGATCACGCGCGAGGAATATCTTGCACCGCGTCGCAAGGCGTTCGCCAAGCTCGATACCAATGGCGATGGTCGCCTGACCTTCGACGAATGGGCAATCAAGACCACCGCACGGTTCGCCGACGCCGACCACGATCGTTCCGGCGCAATGGACTCCACGGAATTTGCTACCACCGCTCCGAAACGCAAGGCGCCGCGCCCGACCTGCCGATGCGAGGAACCGGCGAAGCAGGACGATTGACGCCGAGGCGGGTCAGACCGGCGCTTCGATCTCGAACTCAACCCCCTCTGGCGGATAGGTCATCGCGGCCTTGCCCGTGACGTGACCTGACAGCACCCGCTCGATCATCCGGGTTCCGAAACCGATGCGCGTTGGCGGCACGACCGGCGGACCGCCATGTTCCATCCACGAAAAGCGAAATCTTCGCTCCGCGGCGTTCCCCGCGAGCGCCCAGCGGATGTGCACCGTTCCTTCCGGGGTCGACAGTGCTCCATATTTGATCGCGTTGGTTGCCAGCTCGTACAACGCCATCGACAGTGCCAGCGTGATCTCGGGCGACAGCCGGATCGCTGGTCCGTCGATCGAGAAGCGGGACCGCGCGCTGTCGATGAAGGGCGCCAGCACGCGCTCGACAATTTCGCTGATCGCGGCACCCTCGACCTCGTCGCGCACCAGCAATTCGTGCGCCGTGCCGAGGCTTGCGATCCGTCCGGCGACGGCACGGCGACCTTCCGCCAGCGAGCTAGCATCGCGCAAAGTCTGACTGACCACCGCGCCAACGGTCGCCAGCGTGTTCTTGACGCGATGTGTCAACTCGCGCGCCAGTACCGCACGATGCTCTTCGGCAAATTTGCGCACGGAAACGTCGGAGGAAAAGCCGGACAGGGCAAGCGGAGATCCATCGGCGCGACGTTGCAGCGCGCCCTGAACATGTATCCAGCGCTGCTCACCGGCGGGCGTCAGCACGCGATATTCGAGGTCATAGGGCGCGCCAGTCTCCAGTGTTTCGGCCAATGCCGCGCGCACACGCTGATAATCCTCGGGATGAATGCTGTTCTCAAAAGCCTTGAGGGTAAACTCCTCATCCGGAGGACGGCCGAAGTTTGCCAGACACGCGGCCGATGCCGTGACTTCAAGGTCCGGGAACGCGATGGACCACGTGCCGAGCCCGCCTGCCTTGAGCGCCATCGCAAGACGCGCCTCGCGTTCAGCAAGCGCAGCCTCCCGACGCCCAACTTCAGCGGTCAGCGCATCACGATCGTCCTGCAATTGCCGCAGCCGATATCGCTCGATCGTCACATCAAGCTGCGTCGCGACGAAATACCGCAACGAGCCATCGATATCGAAGATTGGCGCGACCATCAGCCGGTTCCAGAATGGCGTCCCATCCCGACGATGATTGAGCAGGTCGATGTCGATCCGCTCCCGGCGCGCAATCGCATCGCGCAGCCGCTGGATGTCGCCCGCCTCGGTCAGCGGTCCCTGCATGAAGCGGCAATTGCGGCCGATCACTTCCGCCGCGGGGAAGCCGGTCAGTGCCTCGAACGCCTCATTGACGAACACCAGCGGATTATCCGGCAACGTCGGGTCGCTGACCACCATCGGAGTGGTGGAATGTGTCACTGCACCAAGGAAGGGGTCGCTGAGATCAAGCGAGCACGCGAACGCCGCCACTGCCGCGCTCACCTCTGGCGGTGGGAGAAACGGGACAATCGGAGTCGGGGAGAGAGGAGAACGATCCAAGATGTATCCAACCTAGATCAGTAAGGTTTGGGTGACAATGTCGTACTGTAACTGCGGCTATTTTATTGTGTGTCTGCGCTTTCTGCCGCGCCCGTCCCGCTGCTTGCCGCGCTCCAGAAGGTGAGAAAGCCGAATAGGCCCGCGATCAGCGATGCCATCAGGATGGCGAGCGCGGCGATCTCCGTTCCTTCACCGCCGGCGAAGGCGAGTTCGGCGATGAACAGCGAGATTGTGAACCCGATACCGGCCACTCCGCCAATGCCCACGATCATCCGCCATGTCACCCCTTTGGGCAGTTTCGCCAGACCAGTTGCCGCAGCCAACCAAGTCGCCAGGAAAAAACCGGTCGGCTTGCCCAAGACGAGCCCCGCCACGATTCCCAGCGCCAGCGGGGATTGCACCGCGTCGCCGATCAGTTCTGGCGAGAAGTGGATGCGCACGTTCGACAAGGCGAACAACGGCAGCACAAGATAGGACACCCAAGGCGTCAGGATGCGGACCAGCCGCTCGGCCGGTTCGTCAGTCGCGGCCGCCATCTCGTGAATATAGCCGAGGTGACTTTGCGCCTCCTCACGACCCCGCTCCGCCGTCGCGTCGTCATCGGCGGTACTCGCCACGCGCTGTGCGCGACGCAGGCGGTCGACCGGTTGTTGCACGCGATCGACAAACCGTTGTTCCGACAGGCGCGAACTGGTTGGCAGCAGAAGCCCGATCGCCACGCCGGCGATGGTCGGATGTACTCCAGAGCCGAGCACGCCGATCCACACCGCTGCGCCGAGCACGACATAGGCGACCGACGCGACCCAGCCTAGCCGGAGCAGGAGCAGGATGCCGACATATGCCGCCGCCGCCAGCAGCAGATAGGCCGGTTGCAGCGTGTCGGTATAGGCGACCGCGATCACCAACAGGCCGAACACGTCGTCGATGGCGGCGAAGGCGAGCAACACTGCGCGCACCGCTGTGGGCAGACGAGTGGTGAACATCGCGACGATCGCCAGGCTGAAGGCCGTGTCCATCGCCGCGACGACGCCCCAGCCGTGCCGGGTGTCGGTGCCATGATTGAAGGCCAGATAGATGCCGATCGGCACGATCAGTCCGCCGATCGCCCCCGCGACTGGTAAGATCGCGGTCTGGAGAGTCGAGAGCGAGCCCTTGCTGAACTCTCGCTTCACCTCGGTGCCGATGATCAGGAAGAACAGCGGCATCAGCGCGTCGTTGACCCATTCGGCCAGCGGAAGCGCGATCACCTCGCCCCCATAGCTCAGCCGCAGATCGGTATCCCAGATTCGTTCGTACCAGCCGCCCCATGGCGAGTTGACGAGCAGGAGAGCGATCACCGACCCGATCAGCAAAGGACCGCCCGAAACTTCGGCGATCGCAAAGAACGGCGCGGCCCGTTTGAGCAGACGGGCCGCGCGGGAGTGATGCGCCCGGGCGGCAACCTGCCCGGAAAGGCGCGGGGTGAGCGCCATCAAGTTCCTCGAGATAGTATCGGCGTACTACGGCTCACCACCCTCCGCGTTCCGGGCGAGCCGCGCGCGCCTCACCCAAATCAAGTTCAATTCAGGCTCATCAGACTGGCATTCCCTCCGGCGGCGGTGGTGTTGATCGACGTCGAGACTTCCTCGACAAGCCATTCGAGCCGGTATCCGGCGCTCGCGGTCTGGGGCAGGACGATCGGGCCTGGCAGCGCCGCCAGCTTCGCCAGCACAGTGCTGACCCGCTCCGCATGGCCCTCGATCAACGCTCCGGCAAACGCCGGTTCGCGCTGCCAATCGTCGCAAGCGCGGACCCTCGCCGCGGTCGACGCCGGCAACGGTAACAGTGCGTCGCGCAGGCCCGCCGCCTCTCCGATCACGACATCATTGCCAGCCGCGAGCGCAACGCCCAGTTGCTCGAACAATCCTGCGCGCGTCTCAGGCAGGGCCAGCACGCGGCCGCGGGGATGCAGCGCGTAGAGGTTGCGTTCGCCGACCGGCCCGCTGAGTTCGACCTCCGCGCCGAGCATCGACGCCGCGATTGCCTCGCGAACGCGCGCCGCCGCGGCCGCCTCGCCGTGCTCCTCAAGCCACATAGCCAATTCGCGCGCGGCGGGATCGGCGTGGTCGCACACCACCGGCGGCGGCAACGCCGCTCCTGCAACCAGCCGCCCAAGGTATAGCGGTCCGCCGGCTTTCGGACCGGTTCCCGACAGCCCGCGTCCGCCGAACGGCTGTACCCCGACGACGGCACCGATGACGTTGCGATTGATATACAGGTTGCCCGCTTTCACCCGGCTCATGACATGGGCGATCGTCTCGTCCAGCCGGGTATGCAGCCCGAAGGTCAGGCCATAACCGGTGGCGTTGATCCGGTCGATCAGTCGATCGAGTTCGGTGCGGCGGAAACGGACGACGTGCAGTACCGGTCCGAACACCTCGTGTTTCAGCTCGGAAATATCATTCAGTTCGATGATCGTCGGCGGGACAAAGGTACCGTTTGCCGCGTCGCCTGATAACGTCACCTGCTCGACGCGATGCCCCGTCGCGCGCATCGTCGCGATATGCGTCTCGATCGTTGCCTGCGCCTCGGCGGAGATGACAGGGCCGATATCGACCGCCAACCGATCCGTTCGCCCGATCGACAGTTCATGCAGCGCGCCGCGGATCATGGTCAGCGTACGATCGGCGATTTCCTCCTGAAGGCACAGGACGCGCAACGCCGAGCAGCGCTGCCCGGCGCTGTCGAACGCGGAGGCGATCACATCCGCCACGACCTGCTCGGCAAGCGCCGATGAATCGACGATCATCGCATTCTGGCCGCCGGTCTCGGCGATGAACGGGATCGGCGCGCCACCCGGCAACAGCCGCGTGGCCAGTTCGCGCTGGATCAGGCGCGCGACCTGGGTCGAGCCGGTGAACATCACCGCCGTCGTCTCCGGCGCCGCAACCAGTGCCGCGCCGATTGCGCCGTCACCGGGGATCAATTGCAAGACGTCATGCGGCACCCCCGCTTCGTGCAGGATCGCGACGCCCTGCGCGGCGATAAGCGGCGTCTCCTCCGCAGGCTTGGCGAGGACCGCATTGCCCGCGACCAGGGCGGCGGCGATCTGCCCGGTGAAGATCGCCAGCGGGAAGTTCCACGGGCTGATACACGTGACCACGCCGAGCGGACGATGGCCCGCGCCCAGCGTCGAGCGCGCCTGTTCGGCATAATAGCGCAGGAAATCGACCGCCTCGCGCACTTCGGCTATCGCGTTCGGCAGCGACTTGCCAGCCTCGCGGACGATCAATGCCAGCAATTGCGGCAGCCGCGCCTCCATTGCATCGGCGGCTCGCTCAAGAACCGCCGCCCGCTCCGCCGGCAGGCGCGCCGCCCAGGCTGTTGTCGCAACTTCTGAGGCGCGCGCCGCTTCCCGGGCCTGCCCCACCGACATCTCGCGAACGATGCCGACCTGCTCGCGGTGATCGGCGGGGTTCAACACCGCACGCTCCTCACCGACCTGGCCGGCCTGCCACGGGCCTCCCGCCGCGAGCGTCATGCTCAGCGAAGCCAGCACCGTCTCGTCGCTCAGGTCTAGCCCGGCCGAGTTCGGCCGGGCGCCATAAAGTTCGCCGGGAAGCGCGATCTGCGGGTTCTTCTGCCCTGGTGACGCCATTCGCCGCACGGTCGCAACCGGGTCGGCGACCAGATCGGCAATCGCCACATCGGGATCCGCGATCCGGTTCACGAACGAGGAGTTCGCTCCATTCTCGAGCAGCCGGCGGACCAGATAGGCGAGCAACGTCTCGTGCGTGCCGACGGGCGCGTAGATGCGGCATGGCCGGTCGAGCTTCGTGGCCCCCACCACCTCGTCGTACAACGGCTCACCCATGCCGTGCAGGCATTGAAACTCATAGTCGCCGACCGTGAAACCGGGTCCGGCGAGGTGATAGATCGCGCTCAGCGTCTGCGCATTATGTGTCGCGAACTGTGGGAAGACCGCGTCACGCGCCGCCAGCAACTTGCGCGCACACGCGACATAGGCCACGTCGGTGTGGACCTTGCGGGTATAGACCGGGAAGTCGAGCAGGCCGTCGACCTGCGCGCGCTTGATCTCGGCGTCCCAATAAGCGCCCTTGACCAGCCGGACCATTATCCGCCGGCCAGCACGGCGCGCGAGATCGATGATCCAGTCGATCACGAACGGGCAGCGCTTGCCATAGGCCTGCACAACGAAGCCGAGGCCGTTCCAACCGGCGAGATCGGGATCGGTCGCGAGACTCTCGAGCAGATCGAGCGACAGCTCAAGCCGATCCGCTTCCTCCGCATCGATGTTCAGCCCGATGTCAAAGCGCTTCGCGAGCAGCGCCAACGCCTTCACGCGCGGCAGCAACTCGGTCGTCACTCGCTCGGCCTGCGATCGAACATAGCGCGGGTGCAGCGCCGACAGCTTGATCGAAATGCCCGGCCCGTCATAGATGCCACGCCCTGCGGACGCCGCACCGATCGCCTTCACCGCCTCCTCGTAGTCGCGATAATAGCGGTCGGCATCCGCCGCCGTCGTCGCCGCTTCGCCCAGCATGTCATAGCTGTAGCGGAAACCGCGCGCTTCCAACGGCCGGGCGCGTTTGAGCGCCTCGGCGATCGTCTCGCCGGTGACGAACTGCTCGCCCATCATCCGCATCGCCATGTCGACCCCGCGCCGGATCACCGGCTCGCCCGCGCGCGCGATCAAGCGCGTCAGCGCCGCGCTCAGTCCACTGTCGTTGACGCTGCCGGTCAGCTTTCCGGTGACCACGAGACCCCAGGTCGCCGCGTTGACGAACAGCGAACGTCCGTCACCGACATGACTGCGCCAGTCGCCGCCCGAGATCTTGTCGCGGATCAACGCATCGCGCGTCGCAGTGTCCGGAATGCGGAGCAAGGCCTCGGCAAGGCACATCAGCGCCACGCCTTCCTGGCTGGACAGCGCATATTCCTGCACCAGTCCCTCTACGCCGGTGCCCTTGTGCTTGGCACGCAACGCGGTGACGAGCGCCGTGGCGGTTGCCGTCGCCGCACGGCCGATGTCATCGGGCAAGGTGGCGGCGTCAAGCAGCGGCGCGAGGCAATCGGGCTCGCTGCGGCGATAGGCGGCGGTGATCGCCTGCCGCAACGCGGTCTGCGATCGGATCGGCGGGGCGAAATCGGCGAACGGGGGCAAAGCGGCACGCATCGCGAGACATCCTCTCTTGGTGCCCGCTCCATAATGGAAGATGCTGTGGCAATCCGCCCGCATTTGGCGCAATCGTGACCCGAACGAAGCTATTTGGACCATTATGGCGGATCGAACGGACCAAAGGACGCCGGTATTAGGGCTAATCGACGCGTTCGACCGCCGCATCATCGAGGAGTTGCGCGCCGAGGGGCGGCTGTCCGTGACAGAACTTGCACGACGGGTGGGATTGTCGAAAACCCCGTGTCAGGTGCGGCTGCGGCGGCTGATCGACGGCGGCTACATTCTTGGCTTTCGGGCGATCGTCGACCCGGCAAGGCTTGGGCTCGACCATGTCGCCTTCACCGAGGTCAAACTGTCCGACACGCGTGAAACAGCGCTGGACGAATTTCGCCGCGCCGTGCTGCGAATTCCCGAGGTCGAGGAGTGCCATATGATCGCCAGCAGCTTCGACTATCTGCTCAAGGTGCGCACCGCCGACATCCGGCGCTATCGCGAGGTACTTGGCGAGCGCATCTCGTCGCTGCCGCACGTTGCCAGCACTTCGACTTTCGTCGCCATGGAGACGATCCGCGACGCAGGCGTATAGGGCGGGGCGCTCAGCCCTTCAGCGCGAACAGGCACAGCGCCGCGCTGGCGAGCGCCACGAGTATCAGAGCGATCGTGAAAACAAGCACCTTCGTCTGTCGGCGCTGACGTGAGTGGCGGCGATAATGGCTATGGATGACGCGACCTCGATTGTTTTGGCGTTTTCGCCATCCCTAACGGCGCCAGTTTGCCCTGCGATGAAGCGGCAAATCAGACGACCTATCGCCCGCAGCTGCCGTTTGTCGCAATCGCGTCGAACGCCGCTTGCTGAAGCGCGACGGTCTCCGTCTCCGAGAAGCCGAGGTCGCCGGCCGCAGCCTCGCGCCCGCCAAGCGTGCGCGGGTCGACTCCGGTCACGCGCGCAAAGACAACCAGCGCCTCGAGATAATAGCCGTAGCTGCTCGCATGATAATGATCGTACGACCACAATGGCACTCGCGTGTAATCGATACCGTCATACGGATTGGAATCGGCCACACCATTGCGGATCGCGCAGGTGAAGGCCTGTCCGACCGGCGCGACATCGGCACGCGCGCGTCGCGCCGCCGTGTCGGTCGCGCGGCGCAGATCGTTCGCCATCGTCTCGACCGGTGTGCCCGACCAGCGCTTGCCGGGAAGAAAGACAAGATCGGGTCGGGTCCACGTCGCGGTCATCGTGACCCCGACCTTCGGATTACGTGCGCGCAGCAGCTCGCCGATCCGCCGGGCATCGGCGATCGTCGCCGTCGCATCGCCGGGCCGGGCCGGGTCGAGCGTGCTGTATTCCTGCAGCACGACATGATCCCACGCGCGGTCGAGGAGCGCCCGGCGCTCCGCCAGATGCCAGCCGAGCGTCTTGCCCCCGGATGTCTCAAGCGACACCTGCCAGTCGAGGCCGACCTGTTCGGAGAAGCGTTTGAACAGGCCGGGCACGCCGCCGATCCGTTCATTGTTGAGGTCGGTGACGCGGTCGGCGTTCAGCACCCGCACCGGCGTATTCGCCCCGAAGGTGAAGCTGTTGCCGACGAACAGGATCGTCTCCGCTCCAGCGGCGGTGGCGGTCGACAACAAGGCGGCGAGGGCTAGCATGATAGTGCGCATGCATTCCGCATAGCGCCGCCGTCGCGATCCGTGAACCGCGACGGCTTGCGGGCATCACCAGGTCAGGTTGAGTCGGCCATAAACCTGCCGGCCGTTGAAGCCGAACGGTGAGTAATAGGGGAAGGCCGTCACGCCATTGTTGTTGAGCGCGGCCGGGGTGGTGTTCGGATAGGTGTCGAAAAGGTTCTCCGCACCCAGCGCCAGCGTGACATTGTCGTTGAACCGGTACCGCGCCTCAAGGTCGATGATCGTATGGCGTCCAGTGTAGACATCGTTCGCCAGCACGGTGCCGGGTTGCAGCACATTGCCGTAATGCACCGCGCGGATCGTCGCACCGAGTGCGTTCCCACGCCAGTCGACCGCGCCAACGACCTTGGTGCGCGGCGTGCCCTGCTCAATCGTCAGGACACGGTTGCGTCCGAACAGGCTGGGGGCAGGGTTGAGCGCCGCAGTCGAGGTAGGAATGCGATCGACCGAGATGTCGTTCAGGTTTGCCGCCGCGCTCAGGTTGAAGCTGCCGAGGTTTTCCGTGCGCAACGTATAGGCTGCGACAATATCAAGTCCCTTGGTCGTGGTCTGCACGCCGTTGATAAAGAAGCGGGCCGCCTGCACCCGGAACGGTGCTAGCAAATTGCCGACCTGCGCGCTTGCCGTAGCCTGGATGTTTTCCGACAGCGCAATCTGATCGCGAATGCGAATATGATAGCCATCTACCGTCAGGCTGAAGCCACCGAAGCGCACCACGGCGCCCGCTGAATAATTGCGCGACTTCTCCGGATCGAGCGGCAGGGCTCCCAATGCTCGCGCAATATCGCTGGACACCGGATAGAGGCCGGTTTCCTGAAGGATGTTCCCGTTCACCAGCGACTGCGTCGAGGTATAATATTGCTGCTGGAGTGAGGGGGCGCGGAAGCCGGTCGACACCGATCCACGGAACGCCAGCCACGGCGCGATGTCGTAGCGTGCCGAGAGCTTGGCGGTCGCGGTTTCGCCGAAGTCCGAATAGGTCTCGCCACGCGCTGCCGCGCCGAACGTCAGTTTGTCCCAAAGCCGCGCCTCGACGTCGAGGTACAGGCTGCCGTTGCTGCGATGAACATCGACTTCGTTTTCCGGCCGGAAGCCAACGAAGCCCTGCGCGCCGGATGCCAGTCGCGTGTCGGCTCCTGTCGCGCGATTGTAGCTCTCCGGCTGCCCGGCACCGATCCCGAAGCCCTCGCGTCGATATTCGCCGCCGGCGGCGATGTTGATGACGGCTTCACCCAACGCATATTCGCGCGCAAAATCCAGCCCGGCGGTCAACTGATCATAGCGAAGTCGACCGCTGTCGAAGTTCTGGATCGATGCATTACCGTAGGTCGCGTTGCCCGAATTGCGCGTCTCGAAGTCGACCGTGTTGCGGCCGTAACTGACGGTCAGGTCGGTGTTCCAACCGCCCAGTTCACCGCGGACGCCGACGGTGGCGTTATAGTCCTTCGATAGCGATCCGATCAGCGGAAGGAAGCCGTCCGGATAGAGCCCGGCAAGCGCGTCCGCATTGAGATTTTGCGAGTTGGGCACCCCCGCGAAGGGACCGCCCGGTACGCGCGGGAACGCGCCGCTCTCGCTGTCGCGCTGCTGGAAACCGCCGTTGGCGTAGGCGGTCCAGTTGCCGTCGCCCAGCGGCACCGCGGCGTTGACGTACACCGTACCCTGTTCGACTTCGGGATCGCCGAACCGTGCACGGATGCGTAGCGGGGACTTGCCGCGCGGATCGATGTCGGCGCGATTGGTCGGCTGACGCGAGACATATTCGCCCGAGAGGGTCAAAAAGCCCTCGCTGCCGAGAGCGAAGCCCTTCCACCCGCTGAACGTCGCGGTTTCACCATCGCGTAGCGTCCTTGAGGTACGGGCAGCGTCGTAATGTGTCGCGTACGTACCGAAAGTGACGTTTGCGCCGCCGCCCTCGCGCGCCTCGCGCAGCCGCAGATTGATGACCCCCGCGATCGCGTCCGATCCATATTGCGCCGATGCCCCCTCGCGCAGCACCTCGACACGGTCCAGCGCGACGGTCGGGATCGTGTTGAGGTCGACCGCCGCCGATCCGCGCCCGATCGAGCCGTTGATGTTGAGCAGCGCCGAGGTGTGGGCCCGCGTCCCGTTGATCAGCACCAGCGTCTGGTCCGGCGACAGGCCGCGCAGGGTCGCGGGGCGGATCGCATCGGTGCCATCGACCGCTGCCTGCCGCGGGAAATCGACCGACGGAGCCACTGCCGACAACGCATCGGCCAGTTCGGTCGTCCCCTGCGCCCGCAGCGCGTCGCCGGTCAGCACATCGACCGGCGAAACCGTGTCGAGCCGGCTGCGACCGGGCGCCCGCGTGCCCGTGACCACCACTTCGTTGTCGGCCGGCATCTCGGCGGCTGGTGCGGCATCGCTCGCGGTCGCTGGCGACGTCTGCGCGGCAACGGGCATGGCCAGGGTTGGCAGCAACAATGCTGCGCCGGTCAGCAGCGCGGCTCGGGTGGTGCTCATGCGAAGTCCCCTTCTTTTTCTTACGTCAAACCAGGATCGCCATTCTCTACGTCTCTGGTGGTGATTAAGCGTCCAAGGCTTGCTTTCGCAGCCCTAAGCGCCGCTTGGCCGTGAACGACTGGATGGCGGAGGCTGGCGGAAGAGGTGGGATTCGAACCCACGGAGAGCTTGCACCCTCGCTGGTTTTCAAGACCAGTGCCTTAAACCGCTCGGCCACTCTTCCTGACGCGCGGTAGGGGTGCCTATGGCAGCAAGGCTCGGGCGTGTTCAAGTCCCCCGACGATGCTGCGGCCATCCGTGGCGCCCGCGCGACGATTTACGGTACCCCCGCCGCGCGCGCTGTGTCAGAACCGGACGATCATGAAAGCGGTAAAAATTTTCACCTACGGTCTGGCCGCAGCCGCAGGGCTGTTCGCGCCGGTGGCGGCATCGGCGCAAGACGAAGGCGCGTTTCGCACCTATCTGACGCAGGTGCGCGGGCGGGCGCTGGACGCTGGCGTGTCGGCCGCGACGGTCGACAGCGTGCTGCCCGCGCTGACCTTCAACCCGCGCGTCGTCGCGCTCGATCAGCAGCAGCCGGAGGCGCGGCCCAACGCGCCGGTGCCGCGTTTTGCGCCCTACCGCACCATGCACGTGGACACCGCGCGCATCTCGCGCGGCCGGGCCGCGTACTCTGCCCAGCGTGCACGGCTGGCGCGGGTCGAGGCGGCGACCGGCGTGCCGGAGGAGATCATGGTCGCCATCTGGGGTCACGAAACCAATTACGGATCGTACACCGGCAATTTCGACATCGTGCGCAGCCTCGCGAGCCTCGCCTACGAAGGCCGCCGCCGCCCGCTGTTCGAGGGCGAACTGATCGCCGCGCTCAAGATGATCGACCGTGGCGTCTCGCGGACGCAGCTGACCGGCAGCTGGGCCGGCGCGATGGGCAATCCGCAATTCCTGCCCTCGGTCTACCTCCGCCTCGCACGCGACGGGGACGGCGACGGGCGAGCCGACATCTGGAACTCGGCCGCCGACACGCTGGCCTCGATCGGCAATTACTTCGTCCAGGCCGGCTGGCGACGCGGCCAGCCGTGGGGCGTCGCGGTCAATGTACCCGCCAGCTTCGACCGAGCCGAGGTTCGCAACCGGCTCGTCTCGCCGCGCTGCCCGCGCGTCTTCGAGCGGCATAGCGCATGGCGCTCGATGGCAGAGTGGCGCGCCATCGGCGTGGCCGCGCAAAGTCGCACGCTCGCCGACGACGTGCAGGCGACGCTGATCGAGCCGGACGGGCCCGGGCAGACCGCGTATCTGCTCACCGGCAACTACCGTGTGATCCTCGACTATAATTGCTCGAACTTCTATGCGCTGTCGGTCGGGCTGCTCGCCGATGCGATTGCGTCATAGCGGCTCGCGTCGCTATGGCATGTTCCTCGACCATCAAATCTCGCCTCGACACACGGAACCTTCAATGACCAAGCTGCTGACCGTCCTCGCGCTTCCCGCTGCCGTCGTCGCGCTGGCGATGCCCGCCGTCGCCGCCGCGCCGCAGTTCGACACGCCCGCGCCGGTCGCGTTCATGGAGGATCTGTCGTCGGGCGCGGTGCTGTTCGCACGCGATGCCGATCGCCGAATGCCCCCGGCCTCGATGGCGAAAATGATGACGGTCTACACCGCCTTCCAGATGATCGCGCATGGCGACCTGAAGCTCGACACCGAGTTCGAGGTGCGCCCGGAGACGTGGCAGAAGTGGCACGGGCCGCAGGCGGGGTCGACGATGTTCCTGTCGTCGGGCGAGCGCGTCTCGGTCGCCAACCTGCTCTACGGCATCGTCACGCTGTCGGGGAACGATGCATGCATCGTGCTGGCGGAGGGTATCTCTGGCACCGAACAGGCGTTCGTCGAGCGGATGAACGAGGATGCCGCTAAGCTGGGTCTGAAGAACAGCCACTTCGGCACCGCCAACGGCTGGCCGGACGGCGGCGTCACCTATGTCACCGCGCGCGATCTCGCCACGCTGGCCGCCGCGACGATCCAGCAGCACCCGAAGCTCTACAAGCAGTTCTATTCGCGCCGCGATTTCACCTGGGGCAAGACGATGGGCGCGGGGCAGGCGATCACCCAGGCCAATCGCGACCCGCTGCTCGGTCGCGTCGCCGGTGCCGACGGGCTGAAAACCGGCCACACCGAAGAGGCTGGTTATGGTTTCACCGGCTCGGCCGAACAGAACGGGCGGCGCCTGGTGATGGTGCTCGCCGGGCTGACCAGCTTCAACCAGCGCGCGAGTGAATCGGTGCGCTTTATGGAATGGGGCTTTCGCGCGTGGCAGGCCAAGCCGGTGGTGAAGGCCGGGCGCGAGGTCGGCACCGCCACTGTCCAGCTCGGCAGCGCACGCGAGGTGAAGCTTGTTGCGCCAAAGGATCTGACCGTCACGATCCCGTCGGGCAGCCGCCCGAAGCTCGCCGCCAAGATCGTCTATGACGGCCCGATCAAGGCGCCGATCAAGCAGGGCGCGCATATCGCCGATCTCGTCGTCTCGTCACCGGGCCTGCCCGAGCAGCGCATGCCGTTGGTCGCCGGCGGCGACGTTGGCGAAGCCGGCTTCTTCGGGCGCGCGTGGCAGGGTCTGTTCGGCTGAGCGGCAGCACCGGCGTGACAAGAGGGCGGTTCCTCAGCCTCGAAGGCGGGGAGGGGGCAGGCAAGTCGACGCAGGTCCGCGCGCTCGCCACCGCGCTTGCCGAGCGCGGGATCGACTCCGTCGTCACGCGCGAGCCCGGCGGCAGCGAGGGTGCCGAGGCGATCCGAGCGTTGCTGATGCAGGGTGAGGCGACGCGCTGGAGCGCACGCGCCGAGGCATTGCTGTTTGCCGCCGCGCGCGCCGACCATGTCGAGAAGGTGATCCGCCCCGCACTCGACGCGGGTCGTTGGGTGATCTGCGACCGCTATCTCGATTCGACGCGCGCCTATCAGGGACTGGCTGGCGGGATCGATGATGAGGCGATCCGCACGCTGCACGATTTCGGATCGTATGGGCTGCTCCCCGACCGCACCTTCCTGCTCGCGCTCCCCGCCGACATCGGCGCGGCCCGCGCTGCCGCTCGCGACGGTGCCGCCGCCGATCGGTTCGCCCGGCGCGACCCGTCTTTTCACGCTGCCGTTGCCACCGCTTTCGCGGGCTTCGCCGAGCGCGAGCCGGCGCGTTTCCGCCGCATCGACGCGATGCTCCCGCCGCAGACGGTGACGGCCGCGATGCTTGATGCGCTGGTGGACCTCCTGCCGTGACGACATTGCGTGGCCATCGCGCCGCGATCGACGCCTTCCTGGCCGCGAGCACCGGTGGCGCGCTCCACCACGCCTGGCTGCTCGCCGGCCCGCTTGGCGTCGGTAAGGCGACGTTCGCGCAAGCGGCGGCGCTGCGGCTACTCGCCGATGCCATGACGCCCGGCACGCTTCCCCCTGGCCTCGACGTCCCGCACGATCATCCCGCCGCAAAGCTGATGGCGGCGGGCTCGCACCCCGATCTGCGCGTGCTGCGCCGCCTAGCAAAGAAGGACAAGGACGACGAACTCGCCCGGTCGATCACCGTTGACCAGATCCGCAGCCTCGGACCGTTCCTCGGTACCATGCCCTCGCTGTCGCCACGCCGCGTGATCGTGATCGACGCCGCGGACGATCTCGAACGCCCCGGCGCGTCAAACGCCTTGCTCAAGAGCCTTGAGGAGCCGCCCGCCGGCACGGTGTTCCTGCTGGTCAGCCACGCGCCCGGCCGACTGCTTCCTACGATCCGCTCGCGGTGCCGCCTGCTGCGCTTCGATCCGCTCGACGACGCCGACATGGCGGCGGTACTCGCTGGCATCCTCCCCGACACCGATCCTGACGAGCACGCGGCGCTGGTGCGGATCGGGGAGGGGGCACCCGGCCGCGCAGCTGGTTACGCCGGGCTCGATCTCGGCGCGATCGACGCCGCCGTCGAGGCGATCGGGCGCGACGGCGATCCGACCCTGACCCGCCGATCGGCGCTTGCCCGCGCGCTGTCTCCCAAGGCGGCGCAGCCGCGCTACGAGGCGTTCCTCGATCGGGTGCCGACCGTCATTGCCCGCATGACCGCGCTCCGCGTCGGCACCGATTTGCGCGCCGCGCTGGACGCCTATGACGAGGCGCGCAAGGTCGCCGCTGCGGCGCGCAGCCTTTCGCTCGACACGCAGGGCACCGTCTACGAAATGACCGGGATTGTCGCGCGCCTCGCTGCCGCCGATACGACTGACCGCTAGCCGCTCCATCACGCTCCGTCGCGCCGGCGCAAGCAGGGACTTTTGTCTGCCATGGTTCGCGGCCGGTCTGACGCACGGCGCTCGGCTCGTGTGTCACGCTCATGTGCGAGGACGCAGGCACGGGCCGCGCCCGCACATTGATCATGAGCCCATCCAGCTCGCTGCGACCGCCCGCTTGTTCTGCGAACCATCAAACCCTAGTGAGGCGGCATGGGCGACCCCTTCTATATCACCACCGCGATCAGCTATCCCAACGGCCGTCCGCATATCGGCCATGCCTATGAGGCGATCGCCGCCGACGCCATCGCGCGTTTCCAGCGTCAGGCCGGACGCAACGTACGGTTCCAGACCGGCACCGACGAACATGGCCTGAAGATGGTTCAGACCGCGCGTGACCGGGGCGTCGAGGTCCGCGCACTTGCCGACGAAATGTCAGGCCATTTTCGCTCGATGTGCGACGCTTTGAACATCAGCTATGATCGTTTCATCCGCACCACCGACGTTGACCACCATGCCGCCAGTCAGGCGCTGTGGCGCGCGATGGCGGCGGCGGGCGACCTGTACCTTGACCGCTACGAGGGCTGGTATTCGGTCCGCGACGAAGCGTTCTACGACGAGAAGGAACTGGTCGACGGGGAGGGGGGGAGCAAGCTCTCGCCGCAGGGAACGCCGGTGACATGGACGGCGGAGGAAACATGGTTCTTCCGCCTGTCGAAATATCAGCAGCCGTTGCTCGACTTCTACGCCGCCAATCCCGACTTCATCCGCCCTGAGTCCCGCCGCAACGAAATTCTGCGGTTCGTCGAGGGCGGGCTGTCTGACCTGTCGGTTTCGCGCACCAGCTTCGACTGGGGCGTCCCGGTGCCGGACAGTCCGGGGCACGTCATGTACGTGTGGGTAGACGCGTTGACCAATTACCTGACCGGCGCGGGCTACCCCGACGGCGAAATGCCGCATTGGCCGGCCGATCTGCATCTGATCGGCAAGGACATCGTCCGCTTCCACGCCGTCTACTGGCCAGCTTTCCTGATGTCCGCCGGCGTCGCCTTGCCGAAAACGGTGTTCGGTCACGGTTTCCTGCTTCATCGCGGCGAGAAGATGTCGAAGAGCCTCGGCAACGTCGTCGATCCACTCGATCTCGCGAATGCGTTCGGCGTCGACGGTCTGCGCTACTTTCTGCTCCGCGAGGTCAGCTTCGGACAGGACGGCAGCTATGCCGCCGACGCGATCGTCACCCGCGTCAATGCCGAACTGGCCAATGCCTTCGGCAATCTGGTGCAGCGGACCTTGTCGTTCATCGCCAAGAACCTCGGCGGTGCGCTTCCCGAGGCGGGGCACTCGGACGCGGCCGATGCGCAATTGATCGAGGAGGTCGTCGTCGCCTGCGCCGGCTTCAAGGCGGCCTTTGGCGACCTGATGCTCAGCCAGGGCATTGAGGCGTGGATGCGCGGCGTTTTCGCCTGCAACCAATATATCGACGCGCAGGCGCCATGGGCACTCCGGAAGACCGACCCTGAACGGATGCACGCCGTGCTCGGCACGCTGGTGCGGGCGATCCGAATGCTCGCGATCACGATCCTGCCCGTTGTACCGGTCGGTGCCGGGCGCGTGCTCGATCTGCTCGGCGTCGAGGATCGCAGCCATGCCGCGATCGATGACGATGCATGGTATGCGGGTCAGGTAGACGCCGGCTTCGTGCTCGCGACGCCGACGCCCGCGTTTCCCCGCTTGGAAATGCCCGCCGAAACGGAGCCGGCCTGATGCTCGCCGACAGCCATTGCCACCTCAATTACAAGGGGTTGGTTGAAGAACAGCAGGCGGTGCTCGAACGGGCCCGTGCACGCGGTGTCACCGCGATGCTCAACATCGCCACGCGGGAAAGCGAGTGGGACGCCGTTCTCGCTACCGCGGAATGCGAGGCCGACGTCTGGGCGACGGTCGGCATCCACCCGCACGAGGCCGACGCCCATCCGCACGTCGATACCGCCAAACTGGTGGCGCGCGGCCAGCATCCGCGTATCGTCGGCGTCGGCGAGAGCGGGCTCGACTATCACTACGATCACTCCGATCGCGCGCGCCAGCAGGCGAGCTTTCGGGCGCACATCGCCGCGGCACGCGAACTGCAGGTGCCAATCGTCGTCCACACCCGAGATGCCGAAGATGACACGTTGGCGATTCTGCGCGACGAGATGGAGCAGGGGGCGTATACCGGCGTCATCCATTGCTTCACCGCGAGCGCCGCGTTCGCCGATTCCGCGCTGGAACTCGGTTTCTACATCTCTATTTCCGGCATCGTGACGTTCCGAAACGCAACCGATCTCCAGCAAACCGCCTCCCGTTTGCCACGCGAGCGGCTCCTGATCGAAACGGACGCGCCATTTCTCGCGCCAATCCCGCACCGCGGCAAACCCGGGGAGCCCGCTTTCGTCGCGGATACGGCAGCGTTTCTCGCCAAGCTACGCGGTGAAGAAGTGACCGATTTACAGGACTATACCGCTAGAAACTTCCATCAATTGTTCAGCAAGACGCGCCCAGCGTGAAGGTTCGCATCCTCGGCTCCGGCACCTCGTCCGGCGTCCCCCGCATCGGCAACGACTGGGGCGCCTGCGACCCGACCGAGCCGAGAAATTTTCGGACGCGATCTTCGATACTTGTCGAGCATGACGGCACCCGCATCCTCGTCGATACCAGCCCTGATATGCGGCAACAGTTGCTCGAGGCCGAGGTCTCGACGCTCGACGCGGTTATCTGGACACACGAACACGCCGATCACGTTTTTGGCATCGACGACCTTCGCCAAATTTATCATACACTTGGCCACCCGGTGCGAGGTTATGCACGTCCGCGCACCGCCGCGGCGTTGCGGCGGCAGTTCGGCTATGTGTTTGAAGGTAACAGTGGTTATCCACCGACGGTTGATCTGGGCGATCTATCGGATCACTTTCACGTCGGAGCGATCAAAATCACCGTCGTCGATCAACCGCACGGCAGCATCACGTCGGCCGGACTTCGCTTTGAAGCCGGAGGGAGCGTCGTTGGTTACGCGACGGATATCAGTGGGATGACGGACGAGATGCGAGATCATTACCAGCATCTTGACGTGTGGATCGTCGACGTCCTGCGCCGCAAGCCCCACCCGACGCATCCCGATTTGGCGACCGTGCTCGGCTGGTGCACCGATCTCAAGCCGCGCCGAACGGCGTTGGTCCACATGGATCAATCGATGGACTATGCCGGCCTTTGTGCCGAACTTCCGACTGGGATCGAGCCCGGGTTTGACGGCTGGGAGTGGCAGGCATGAGCGACACGGTGATCCGTGCTGCGTTCCTCATTCTCATGCTGATCCTGCCGCTGTTGGCGCTGCTGGCGCGGCGCGTACCATGGCGTACAACGTTGCTTTATGGCGCAATCTGGCTGGCAATAGCTATCCTTCTGGGCTTTTCTACACGCTTTTTTACATAACGTTGATTATCAAGAAAGGGGTGTGACGGAGGATGCTGAAGCCTCCTCTCAGCCCGGCGTCGCACGCTTTGCCTGCGCCTCCGCGGTCAGCACCAATTCCGCCGCCAACAATGCGCCGGATTGATCCTGCGCCACGGACGTTCGCTCAACGATATCGTTGATGAACTGTGGCCCGAACGGTAGCGGCACCTTCGAACAATCGATGTAGCGTGTACCTTTGCGATCCGCGATAAACAGATGGTTGCCGCCGGATCGTCCGGCAATGTCGACATATTTCCGCAGTTCGATATAGCCCTCGGTGCCAAGGATGAAGAGCCGCCCGTCGCCCCAGGTCGGCAGGCCATCCGGGGTGAACCAATCGACGCGAATATACCCCGCACCACCGTCGCCGTGGAGCATCATATCGCCGAAATCCTCGAACTTCGGATGATCCGGGTGCGCGAAATTGCCGGTTTGCGACGCCAGCACCTGCGCGCGCGTGCTGCCTGTCAGATAGACGAACTGATCGGCCTGGTGGCTGCCGACATCGGTCAGGATGCCGCCGTTGCGCGCCGGGTCCCAGAACCAATCCGGCCGATTCGGCGCCGACAGGCGGTGCGGCGCGAGGTTGATCGTCTGGATCACGCGCCCGATCGCGCCGTCATGCACCATCTGCCCAGCCATTACGGCGGCGGGCACCTCCAGTCGCTCGGAATACATGATCCCATATTTGCGCCCGGTCTCCTTGATCGCGCGGCGCACCTCGGCAAGCTGCTGCAACGTTGTCACCGCCGCCTTGTCGCTCAGATAGTCCTTGCCCGCGCGCATGACGCGGATGCCGAGCGGCGCGCGGAGGCTGGGGATCGCGGCGCTGCATACCAGCTTGATCGCGCGGTCCTGCAGGATCTCATCTTCACCGCGCGCCAGCTTTGCGCCCGGGTACCGCTTCTGAAAAGCCGCGACCTGCTTGGGATCGCTGGCATAGAAGCTGGTGAGCACCCCGCCCCCGCGGATCATCGCGTCGGTAATGCCGTAGATGTGATTGTGATCCATGCCGATGACCGCGAACGGCACACGATATTTCGCCTCGGGCGCAGGCTTGGCGACCGCCGTCTCGGTTGGCGCGTCGCCGCGCGTGGCGGACTGTGCGAGAGCATCGCCCGCCAGCCCCATCAGTCCTGCCGTTAAACCCATGCCCAGCACCGCGCGCCGATCGGAATGCGTCATCGTCATTATCCCCTCATACCGTGACCAGCGAGGTCGGCCACGTCATTGCCATACCGCGGTCCATCGCCTGTTCGCCAAGCAGCGAGGCTACGCTCGCGTAATAGGCCTGCTGCAACAAGCCCGGGAGCGGTTTGCCCGAGCGGACAGCTTCGCCAAACCCTTCGAACTGCAGCATTGTCTCGTCATATTCGCCCCAACCTAGCGACTCGCCGGGCGTGGTCACGGGCAGTTCCGGGAACCAGGTCGCGCCACCAATGGGAATGGTGCGCTTGTGGCCGCGCTTCACATCGGCCTGCATGCGCTGCAAGGCCAACGCACGCGGCGGCACCTCCTGATAGATACGACCAAGCTCAGGCTCGATCGTGCCCTTGCTTCCCTGGATCTGCTCCTCGCACCCGTAACGCGCATTGTTGAGCAGTGACGTATAGATGACCTTCCGCCCGCCGGCATATTCGTAGATCAGCGCGACATGGTCATAGACCTCCCGCCCATCCTTCCAGAAACAGATGCTCCCCGAGCCGATCACACGTGTTGGCACTGCGTCGAGAAACCAGTTGCCGACCTGAAGCTGGTGCGTCGCCAGCTCGGTCATCAACCCGGCCGAACTTTCACGGTACAGTCGCCAATTGATGCGCCGATCGTCACTGTCAGACGGAACTGGACGACGCCAGGCATTGTTGCGGTGCCAACTCGCGCGTATCTGGGTGACGGGGCCGATCTCGCCTGCCTTTACGCGGCGCAACGCGTTGAGATAGGTTGGATGGAACATGCGTTGATGCCCGATCTGCAGCACCTTCCCGCGCGTACGTGCGCGCTCGACCATCGCACCGCAGTCGGCGATCGTCCGCGCCATCGCCTTTTCGCACCAGACGTGCAGCCCCGCGTCCATCGCGTCGAACGTATGCTGCGCGTGGCGGTGAAGCGGCGTTGCGATCACCACCGCATCCAGCCCCTTGGCATCGAGCATCGCGCGATGGTCGCTGAACTCGGGCGTGCCCGCCGCCACCCACTGCCGCGCCTTGACCAGATTCGGTGCGTAAGTGTCGCAGATCGCCGCGACCCGGCAATTCCGCGTCTTGGCGATGTTCTGAAGCAATGCGCGCCCTCGATCGCCGGTGCCGATCACGCCTAGCCGGACCTTGCCTGCCCCCGCCGTTTCCGCAGCGGCGGCCATCGCGACCCAGGGCGTTGCGGTTGCCATGATGCTGCCGGCACTCGCCATCAGCACCCGGTCGAGAAAGGTCCGGCGGGTCAGGTCAAAAAGCTGGTCGGTCATTACGCAAACATCCTGGTGGGTTGAGCGGACGCGAGATCGAAAAGCATCCGTCGCTTGCCAACATGCAGCCATCCCATGGCCGCGTCATCCGCCACGATCAGGGCGGTGCTCAACATTTCGGCCATCGCCCCGCTGCGGTTCACGACCACCGCGGTACGCGGAGCGACGACCGGGGTGCAGTCGCCGGGGCGCAGCAGCGCGGCGCGTTCTGGCGCAGCAAGCCCGGCGCCGATCGTTGCCGATATAGACAGGGCTTCATCGATCAGCTCGACCTCGACAAGCGTGACGTCGGGATGACGTGGATCAGGGATTGCGAATGACCAGGCGCCGCCGAGCGGATGCTCGCCGACCACGGCGATCGAACTCTCCCCGGCGGACAGCAATGCGCACCGTACGTCCGCGTCGCGAAGCGCGCTGACGGCACGATCGAGCGCATAGCCCTTACCGAAACCTCCGAAGTCGAGCGCGATCGGTGAAGAGCTGGCGATCGTCTTCGCCTCGCGGTCCAGCCGAAGTTGCGACCAGCCCGAGCCCACCTGACGTCGATCGACGGTCGGATCGAACAGTCCCGCCGTCTCGACGCGCGCTTCATCGATCCGGATCAACGCGTCGAGCAAAATGGGATCGCTGATCGGCGCGGCCTCATCGCGCCGAAGCGCGTCGTTCATCGCCGTCGCTGGCGAGGGACGATGGATCGTCAGCGCGTCGTCGACCATTTCGATTGCGCGCTGCGCCGCCGCCAGCGCTTCAGCGGCGCCGTCGCCGAAGCGGTGCAACTCGACGCGCGTGCCCATTGCGGAGAAGCACAACTCCCCCGTGGCTGGAGAACCAATCGTCGAGATGGCTGGCTGTGTCAGGCCCTGACCTCCCAGCCGGGCTGATAGTCTACCGTCCACAATTTCATCGCCTCCGCATCCGCTGGTTTGCCGGTGGCAGGATCGATCGTCAGGACGCTGTTGGTCCGGTAGGCGATGTTGCCAAGGTGGCAGAGCGTCGTGCTGACATGTCCCTCTGCAATCGGCGACGCCAGCACAGAGGCGTTGCCGCGGATCACGTCGACGAAGTTTCGCGCATGATAGACGTCGAGCACGCCCTCCCCGACCGTTCCCGTGGTTTCCGACGTCGCGGCGGCCTTTACCTGCCGGATCTGCTTGCCTGCCAGGTCATACAATTCGAAGCCGTTGCGGTCGACCACCGCCGACCCCTTCGTGCCGAGGAGCAACACGCCGCGCCCGCGTCCGTAGGTTTGCTGCGCGTTGCAGCTTTCGCCCTTCCAGCGGATCGCGCGGTCTCCATCATAGATCAGGTCAAGCGCAAGCGAATCGTACATTTCCCAATCGTCGCCGGCATGGAAACGCTTCGCCCCGCGAGCGGTCACGGTCTTGGGATAGGTGAGCCCCATCAGCCAGCGCGCGACGTCCAGCTCGTGCATCGCATTGTTGCAGATTTCGCCGGTGCCGTACTTCCAGAACCAGTGCCAATTGTAATGAACGAGGTTCGAGCGATAGTCGCCGCGCGGCCGTGGCCCCTGCCACAGATCCCAATTGAGATTACCGGGTGGCGGGACGACGCTGCCCTTGCCGATCGAGCCACGGTTATTCGCATACCAGGTCTGCGCCTCATAGACGTCACCCAGTTCGCCGGCACGGATCAGCGCCCCGAGCTGCTGCGTTTCGGGGCTCGATCGTTGCTGATTGCCGACCTGCAGGGTGCGCCCGGTGCGCTTCTGCGCCGAGATCAGCGCCTCACCCTCTGCCGGCGCGATGCCGATGGGCTTCTCCATGTAGCAATGGCGGCCTGCATCCATCGCATCGATCGCGAGCTTGGCGTGCCAATGGTCCGGCGTCGCCACGGTGATGACGTCGACGCCTTTCCGGTCGAGCAGGCGCCGATAGTCGCCCTCGGTCTTCACGCCGCTGTTGCCCTTGGCGGCGAACGCTGCCGCGCGTTTGGCGAGCACGTCGGAATCAACGTCGACGAGGTGCGTGATCGTCACGTTCGGCTGCTTGGCAAAGGCGCTCAGATGCGCTTGGCCACGGCCGTTGACGCCCACCACCGCTACCCGCAGCCGGTCGTTAGCGCCCTTGATCTGTGCATAGCTGCGCGCGCTGATCGCGACTCCAAGAGCGGCTCCGGCTCCGGTCAACATCGTTCGGCGATCGATCATCGGTCCATCCCCCTCAATATTCGCGAATTTTGATCGACCGGAAGTCGACGCGATTGCCATGGTCTTGTAACAGGATCGGCCCCTGTGTCCGTTCTCCGAACGCCGGCCATTTGGCATATTTGCTCTGTGCCACCAGCGCGCGAAACTCGGGCGAGCCACGTTCATACTCCACGACCTTGAAGCCGTTGAGCCAATGTTCAACGTGTCGCCCGCGCGACACGATCACGGCGCGGTTCCATTCGCCCGGCGGGTTGATCCGCTTCCCGGGACTGTCCGGGTCGGAAAGATTGCGCGCAGGGATGAGGTCATAGAGAGAGCCGAGCGTGCGATTGCCATCTCGCCCTCGCTTGGCATCGGGATGACGCGCATCGTCGAGAAGTTGATATTCCAGACCGATCGCCGACCCCTCCCCTTTCTGCAGATCAGGGTCGACGAAATATTTGATTCCGCTGTTCGCGCCTTCGGTCAGGCGAAAATCCACCGACAATTCGAAATTCCGATAGTCTCGGGTGGTGATGATGTCGCCACCGTTGGTCGATTCGGCCCCGTTCGCGCCCTGCACCGTCAGCAAGCCATTGGCCATCGACCAGCCTTTCGCAGGGAAGCCATTGCTCTTGACCGCCTTCCACCCGGCTGCGGTTTGACCATCCCACAACAGCTTCCAGCCAGCCTGACGCTCACCCGCGGACAAGCGATTCGACAGCCAGCCCTGCTGCGGCAGCCCCGTTGCGGGCATCGCGAAACGCGCCGGGCGATCGGTGATCATCCGCACGTTGCGGAAGCGCGCTTCGGGGTGGCGTGCCGCCTCGTCGTCAGGGATCGCGTGGACCTGAAAAGCGATAAAGCCGCGCGCATCCATATCATCGACGACGTCCGCCGCCGGTATGCCGTTGATCCACGTCCGCAGCCGGTTGCCGATCGCCTCGACGCGATAATGGTTCCAGTCGCCCGAACGGAAGGTGCGCCGCGCCGCTTCGTTGCGTCCCAGCGTGTAGAGCCATTGGCGCCGCTGCTCATCATAGAGCCCGCCACTCCACGCGCGCTTCGACGGGTCGATCTCCGCCTGATAGCCGAAGACGACGCCGTTTTGGTAATCGGGCCGGCTTTGCCCGCGGATCATCACGCCGGAATTGAGCGCCGGATCTGTCTTGGCATCGAACTCGATGATGAAGTCGCCATATCGTGCATCGGACACGAGCCAGCTGTTCGTCTTGCCCGGCTCGGCGCGGCCGACCAACTCTCCACCGGCGACGTCATAGGTGGCATTGCCGCCGACCTTGTGCCAGCCGGCCAGCCCGGCGCGCGGTGTCACATCACGCCACGGCGCACTCTGGCGGGCCGATTGCGGTGGCCGGGCGCTCCCGGCGGTGGACAATGTCGTGGCCAGCAACGCCGCCGCTGCCAAAGTACGGACCTTCATCAAGCACCCTGCCCTAAGTTGCGGGCCTGGCACTGGTGCCGGGCTCGTCATGTGTCGGGTGCTGTGCACCTCTCCGTGCCGGAGCCTAGGTCGCGGCCCGACCACTTGCAATAGACATGTCAGACATTGGCGGCTGCCCTACGTTGCGCTAGAGCAAGGCTTGGCGCGGTCACGGTCGATGCGCCCTGCGGACGGAACGGGACGATCGATGCGTAAGACAGAAAGTGGCGGCAAGCTGTATCGCGGGATCGTTGACGCGATCATGGCCGACATCGCTGCCGGCATCTATCCGGTCGGCGCGCGTCTGCCCGCCGAACGCGATCTGACCGAGCGCTTCGGAGTGAGTCGCCCGACGGTGCGCGAGGCAATGATCGCACTGGAAATGCAGGGAATTGTCGAAGCGCGCAAAGGATCGGGGGTATTCGTCCTGGCAACCGGCCCCACCGACGCGGGCCGCGAACTGGATATCGGCGCGTTCGAGATCACCGAGGCCCGTCGACTGCTGGAGGGCGAGGTGGCCGCCGTCGCCGCTACCGAGATCGATGCGGCGCAGCTCGCTGAATTGAGGGGGCTGCTCGGGCAAATGGAGCAGAGTGACGTCACGGTAGCAGAGGATGCGGATCGACGCTTTCACATCGCGATCGCCGAAGCGACCGGCAACGCAGTTATCATCGCAGCCGTCACCGACTTCTGGGACATGCGCTTCCGCTCGCCGCTTGCGCGCGAAGTGCTTGTGAAGGCTGGCAGCCTCGGGACCGAAAGTCGGATGGCCGAACATGGCCGCATCCTTGCCGCGCTTGAGGCGCGTTCGCCTGTCGACGCGCGAAACGCGATGCGCGACCATCTGTCGCGGGTCATCGACCACCTGCTCGACGTTACGGAAACCGAGGCAGTCGAACGCGCACGCGCGGAGGCGACGCAACGGCGTCACGCGCTTGCCCGCCGCTCAGTTTAAAGCGAGGTGCCGCATTGTCAGCATGGACTGACAATGTTACCTGACAACTAGGCAAGGACGCGCTCGGTCGACTGTCACAAGACAGCGGCCGGCCTGCACAACGCAGCGCGCCGGCCGACAGGGAGAGGGCATTTGAACAGTCAGCACCGCTATAAGCGTCATCTGTACGTTTCGATCAGCTTGATGAGCATGGTCGCCGCCGCGCCGCTTTCCGCCCAAACAGGGGCACAGGCTCCCTCTCCGGCCGCCGCCAGCGCGGATCAGGAACTTCCCGAGGGACAGGTCGCCGACATCGTCGTCACCGGCTTCCGCGCGTCGCTGAACAACGCGCTCAACCAGAAGCGCACGGAAACGGCCGCGGTCGACAGCATCGTCGCGGAAGACATCGGCAAATTTCCTGACTCGAACCTAGCCGAATCGATGCAGCGCATCCCAGGCGTTGCCTTGTCGCGTGGTGACGGGGGCGAGGGGCGCAACATCTCCGTTCGCGGGCTCGGCGCACAATTCACACGCGTGCGGATCAACGGCATGGAAGGCGTGTCACAGGTCAGCGGCAGCGACATCCGCGGTGGCGTGGCGACGGGGCGATCGTTCGACTTCGTGACCTTCCCCACCGAAATCTTCTCGGCGCTGTCGGTGCGCAAGACGATGTCGGCCGATGTCGAGGAAGGCTCGCTAGGCGCGACCGTCGACCTGCGCGCGCCCCGCCCGTTCGACCAGAAGAAAGACTTTGTCTTCTCGGGCACCGCACGCGGTATCTACAACGACATCAAGAAGGACGTCGACCCGCGCCTGTCGGCGCTCTTCTCGAAGAAGTTCGGCGACACGTTCGGGATCCTCGGCAGCATCGCTTATTCCAAGCGGCGCATCGACGAATACGCCTATTCTGCCGTTGATGTGGTTCCGACCTATGTCTACGGACTTGAGGCGCCATCGAGTGTTCCACGGACATCCACCGACCCGCTCATCGGCAATGGCCCGAACCGTTCGCTGATCCTCCCCTTCTGCACTCCCGTCGGCTACACCTATCGCGGCGTGGCGGTGAACAGCCCCGGTATCGGCTTCAACCAGTCGAACGGCGCCTCGATCGGCGCGGACGCCAACAATTGCAGCACCAACAATCCCCGCACCGGCACCGCAGCGGCCTATGACTACATCATGAGCCGCACGGGTGCGAACGGACGCCCCGGCGGCGGCGTGTTCCTGCCGCGCCTGCCGCGCCCGGTGAAGAGCAGCCAGGATCAGCAGCGCATCGCGGGATCGCTGACGCTGCAGTGGAAGCCGAGCGATCTCACCGACATCTCGATCGACGGCCTTTATTCACGCTTCAAGGTGAACCGCCTCGACACGATGTTCGACGCGCGCTCGTTCGGTCGTGCGCTATCGAACAACGGTCAGCCGCTCACGTCGGTGCGCGAGATCGAGGTCGACGACAACGGCTCGCTGATCCACGGACTGTTCGACGGTGTCGATCTCCGCTCGGAGATGCAGGACGAAAAGTTCACCTCGGAGTACAAGCAGGTCAATCTCAACTTCGACCATCGCTTCTCCGACACGTTTCGGGTCTTCGGTCTTGCCGGCATCAATCGTTCCGAACTCGACGTAAACCGACTGCAGGTTGCAATCGATTCGAACGACACGCGTAATTGGTCCATCGACTTCCGCGACAATCCCGACATTCCGAAGATCGGCTACGGCATCGACACCACCAATCCGGCGGTCTTCCAATATGGTCCGCCGCTCGCCACCGGTGATCAGCGCGGGCAGTTGTCCAATTTCATCCGTCGTAACACGATCACCAGTAAGACCTTTGAGCTGAACACCGAGTGGAAGGCCGCTCCCGGCTTCACGGTGCAGGTCGGCGGTCAATATCGCACCAACGAATATGTGGCGCGCGAACGGCAACTGACGAATACGACGCCGCTGGCGTTGCCCGCCGGCGTGTCGATCAGCGACTTCACCTTTGTCACCACCGGTGTCGGCAAAAATCTCGGCGGCCAGCTTCAGGATTTCGTGGCGGTCGACCCTGACAAGTTCCGGCGCGCGGTCAATTTCGATACCTACAGCTATTGCAACGTCGAGTGTGCGCGCGGCACCTACGGCGGGGTCAGCGAGAAATACTCGACCGGCTATATGATGTTCAAGTTCGATACCAGCAACGTGCTGCCATTCGAGCTGCGCGGCGACGCCGGGGTGCGCTACGTTCATACGAAGCTGGATACCTACGGCCCGATCACCACCGCCGCGCCGGCCGGTGCGCCGTTCGCCTCGCGCTTCGTCATTTCCGAGGTCGGCCGGTCCTATGACGACTGGCTGCCGTCGATGAACCTCGCGCTCAACGTCACGCCCGATCTGATCGCGCGTCTGTCCGCCTCGCGCGTGATGTCGCGCCCTTCCTACGGGCAGTTGATCCCCGCCGGCAGCGCCAACCTGGTCATCCAGACGGCGTCGTTCAGCAATCCGTTCCTTGAGCCGATCCGCGCCAATACGTTCGACGCGGCGCTTGAATGGTATTTCGCGCCGGGCTCGCTGATCTCGCTCGCGTACTTCTACAAGAATATCGAAACCTACATCCAGACGACCAGCACGAGCGTCGCGTTCCAGGACATCGGCCTGCCGCTGTCGCTGCTGTCGGGCACGCTGCTGAACGGCAATGACCAATTCACCGTTCAGCGCAGCAACAACACGCCGGGCGGTCCGCTTCGCGGATTCGAGGTCAATGTGCAGCTGCCGTTCCGCTTCCTGCCGGGGGCGCTCAGCAACTTCGGCGCGTTGGCGAACTTCACGCGGGTGCGCTCGAACATCAACTACATCATCTCACCGACACTCTCGCGCACCGCGCCGCTTGTCGGGCTCTCGCCGGAAACCGCCAGCGGCACGCTCTATTACGAGGACAGCCGTTTCAGCATCCGCTCGACTGTCAACTACCGCTCGTCGTTCCTTACCGCGGTGCCGAGCGGCTCGGTCGACGCAGATTCCACCTCGAACTCCAGCTCGATCTTCGTCGACGCTTCCGCGTCGTATAACCTTACGGAAAATATCAAGCTGATCGCCGAGGTGTCGAACATCACCAACGAGACCAACCGACTGACGGTAGACACCGTTCGTCAGGATCCGCTCTACACCGCCTATTTCGGGCGCACTTACGCGCTCGCGATCAACTTCCAGCTCTGACCTCACGGATGCCGATGACCGATCAAAGCCCTGCACCGCTCAAGGCGGGTGGCAACATTCGCTGGGTGATCTGCGCCCTGCTGTTCTTCGCCACAACGATCAATTACATCGATCGGCAGGTCATCGGCATCCTCAAGCCCACGCTCCAGTCGGAGCTCGGCTGGTCCGAGATCGACTATGG
This sequence comes from Sphingomonas sp. NPDC079357, assembly GCF_044901155.1. NCBI lineage: Bacteria > Pseudomonadati > Pseudomonadota > Alphaproteobacteria > Sphingomonadales > Sphingomonadaceae > Sphingomonas > Sphingomonas sp. NPDC079357. Next base: position 8,469 of record NZ_JBJDOM010000008.1, on the reverse strand, counting down.
CACGATCGTCTTCTGGTTCCAGGCGGCCTATGCGATCGGGCTGCTGGCATGTGGGCCGATCATCGACAAGGTCGGCTCGAAGCTCGGTTATGCTGCTGCGATCACCCTGTGGAGCGTCGCGGCGATGATCCATGCCCTGGTGCGCAGCCCCGGCGGGTTCGCCATGGCGCGCTTCGCACTGGGGCTTGGAGAGGCTGCCAACTTCCCCGCAGCAATCAAAACGGTCGCCGAATGGTTTCCCAAGAAGGAGCGCGCGCTGGCGGCGGGTATCCTGAACGCCGGCGCCAATGTCGGTGCGATCGCCACGCCGATCGTCGTTCCGATGATCGCGCTCAGCTATGGGTGGCGCGCCGCGTTCATCATTACCGGCGCGCTGGGCTTTATCTGGCTGGCGGCATGGCTGCTCTTCTACCGCGCCCCCGCAGAGCACCCGCGCGTTCGCGCGCAGGAACTGGCCTATATCACCGCCGATCAGGATAATGACGCGGGGACCGCGCCGATCCCGTGGCGGCAGTTGTTCCGTCGCCGCGCGACGTGGGCGTTCGTTATCGCCAAATTTCTCACCGACCCAGTCTGGTATCTCTTCCTCTTCTGGTTGCCGGATTTTTTCGCGAAGCGGCACGGCCTCGATCTCAAGACCTTCGGCCCGCCATTGATCGCAGTCTATCTGCTCGCGGACGTCGGCAGTATTGGCGGCGGATGGCTGTCATCGGCGCTCATCAAGCGCGGCTTCAGCGTCAACGCGGGGCGGAAGCTCGCTCTGCTCGTATCCGCGATCCTCGTGACCCCGATCGTCTTCGCCAGCAGCGTGTCGAGCCTCACCGCGGCGGTCGCGATCATCGGGCTGGCGGCGGCGGCGCACCAGGGCTGGTCGTCGAACCTCTACACGATGGTGTCGGATACCTTCCCGCGCACCTCGATTGCCTCCGTCATGGGGATCGGCGGCGCGGCCGGCGCGGTCGGCGGGATGATCATGGCCAAGTACGTCGGGCAGGTGCTGGAGACGGTCGGCACCTATGTTCCGGTGTTCCTGTGGGCCGGCAGCGCCTACCTGATCGCCCTTCTGCTCGTTCACCTGCTGGTACCAAAGCTCGATAGCAAGGCGACCAGCTAATCAGGCGTCACCCCGCGCTCCACGCGGGGTAACGGATCAATCCTGAACCGTCAGCGTCTTGGCCAAGGCTGCGTGCCACCCGGCGGCGAGGGTTGCGCGAGCCTCCCCGGCCATTTTCGGCTCGAAGCACGCACCACGTGCCCAGGTCGCCGCCAGCGCGTCGAGGTCCTTCCACACGCCCGTTGCCAATCCGGCGTGGAAGGCCGCGCCCAACGCGGTCGTCTCCAGGTGGCGCGGGCGCTCGACCGGCACCTGCAACATGTCGGCGAGGAATTGACACAGCCAGTCATTGGCCGCCATGCCGCCGTCGACACGGATCGTCGCAGGCGGATCTCCACCGTCCGCGACCATCGCATCGGCCAGATCCATTGTCTGATATCCGACCGCCTCCAACGCCGCACGCGCCAAATGCGCCTGGGTCGAGCCCAGCGTCAGCCCGAAGATCGCGCCGCGCGCGTCCGGGTCCCAATGCGGCGCGCCCAGCCCCACGAACGCCGGGACCATATACACGCCGTGACTGTCAGGAACCTGCGTCGCCATATCGTCGGTGTCGCGCGCGTGAGTAATGACGCCGATGCCGTCGCGCAGCCATTTCACCGCTGCTCCGGCGATAAAGATCGACCCCTCCAGGGCGTAGGTCACCTGGCCGCCCAGCCGGTAGGCAGGTGTCGTCAGCAGCCGATGCTCCGACGCGACCGCTTCCTCGCCGGTGTTGAGCAACATGAAACACCCGGTGCCATAGGTCGACTTGACCATGCCCTTGGCGAAACACGCCTGCCCGAACAGGGCCGCCTGCTGGTCGCCGGCCACCCCGGCGATCGGGATGGCGGCGTCGAACAGCCCGTCGGCCGTATGACCGAAGATGTGGCTGTTGTCGTGCACCTCGGGCAGCATTGCCATCGGAACGTCGAACAGCGCGCACAACTCCTCGTTCCAGCGTTGCGCATGGATATCGTAGAGCAACGTGCGACTGGCGTTGGTGATGTCGGTAGCGTGGACCGCACCCCCGGTCAGCCGCCACAGCAGAAAGCTGTCGATCGTCCCGAACGCGAGCTCACCCTGCTCCGCCCGCGCGCGCGCGCCCTCGACATGGTCGAGGATCCACGCCAGCTTTGTTGCGGAGAAATACGGATCGAGCAGCAGCCCGGTCTTGGCGCGCACGGCGCTTTCGTGCCCGGCTTCCTTCAATCGCGCGCACAGCTCGGCGGTGCGCCGGTCCTGCCACACGATCGCCTTGTGGATCGCCTCGCCGGTGGCACGATCCCAGACCACAACGGTTTCACGCTGATTGGTGATGCCGATCCCCGCAATGCCCTCAGCGCCTACCCCGCTGTTCGCCACAGCCTCGCGCGCGGTCGCCAGCGTATCGCGCCAGATGTCCTCAGGATCGTGCTCCACCCAGCCCGGCTGCGGGTAATGCTGTGTGAATTCGCGCTGAGCAGTCGCGACCGGCTGCGTCGCCGCATCGAAAACGATGGCGCGCGTAGAGGTGGTGCCTTGATCGATCGCCAAAATATGCTGCGGACCCGCCACGTCTCTCTCCTCGATTGTCAGCGCTGCGCGCGAGGCGGCAGATAGGGGCGTACCAGATATTGATAGATCGCCGCACCGGTTACCCCACCCACCAACGGACCGGCGATCGGCACCCACCAGTAATTTCCGGGCCCGGGCAGCGCAGAGTCGCCCCAGCCGATCAGCCAGCAAAACAGCCGCGGGCCGAAATCACGCGCCGGGTTGATTGGCCATCCCTCAAGATACCCCGCCGACGCCCCGATGCACGCGACCAGCAGGCCGATGATGAGTGCACTGGCATTCGCCATCGGCGCCTGCGTGTTGAATTCGTCGGTGATCGCGAAAATGCCCAGCAACAGGATCGCCGTCAGCACCACCTCATCCCAAAAGGCATGGCCAGCGGTGATATGCGCGCCGGGCGCGGTGAAGAACACGCCTGCCGCACCGCCCGTGGCGCGGGTCAGGCCGTGCGCGCTATTGAACGCCTCGATTACCGGGCCGAACAATTGATAGACCAGCGCCGCGCCGATCATCGCTCCGAGCACCTGCGCCGCGACATAGGGCAGCACCTTGCGCTTGGGAAAGTCGCGGAACAGTGCGAGCGCCACCGTCACCGCCGGATTGGCGTGCGTTCCCGACACCGCCCCGGTCACGTAGATCGCCAGCGTCACCGCCAGGCCCCAGGCGATGCATACGCCCCAGTAAGCGGTGGCATACGGACTGGGATCATAGAGGATCAGCATTGCCGCCGCGGAATCGCCCAAGGTGATGATGATCGCCACCGCCAGTGCTTCGGCGATCAATTCGCCCCTGAAGCCATGCTGCCCCGTCACGCGCTGCCCTCCCCCGCGCCTCACACGGGCGCTGCAGCTACCTTCCTGTGTTTGTGCGGCAGGTCAATGCCGCTTTGAAGCAACCGCGGGACTTGCCATATGTTGCCCGAACTCAACCGCTACGAGGGTCAGGTGCAGCAATCCACAGGATCAGCCGCTTTCGATGTCGATCTGCTGGTCGTGGGCGGCGGCATCAATGGCACCGGCATCGCCCGCGACGCCGCCGGGCGCGGGCTCTCGGTGCTGCTGGTCGAGCAGGACGATCTTGCCAGCCACACGTCTTCAGCCTCCACCAAGCTGATCCACGGTGGCTTACGGTATCTCGAATATCGCGAGTTCCGGCTGGTACGCGAGGCGCTGATCGAGCGCGAACGGTTGTGGCGGATGGCACCGCACATCATCTGGCCGCTCGAATTCGTCCTCCCGCAAAGCAATTCGCCGCGCCCGGCGTGGCTCGTGCGGCTCGGCCTGTTTCTCTACGATCATCTCGGCGGGCGCGATCGGCTGCCGGCCACGCGCACGGTCGCACTCGATCGCGATCGGGTTGGCCGCGGGCTGAAGCCGGGCGATCCCAAGGCGTTCGTCTACTCGGATTGCTGGGTCGAAGACAGCCGACTCGTCGTCCTCAACGCGCGCGACGCCGCTGATCGCGGTGCGACGATCCTGACCCACACCCGCCTTGTCGACGCGCGCCGCGGAGGCGCCGACGGTTGGACCGCAACGATCGAAGACGCTTCCGGCCGCCACCAGGTCCGCGCCCGTGCACTCGTCAACGCCGCCGGGCCGTGGGTCGCGAATGTGCTCGATGTCATACCCGACGCGCGTCGCGATCGTGGCGTGCGACTGGTCAAGGGCAGCCATATCGTCGTGCCGCGACTCTACGACGGTGCACATGCCTTCTTGCTCCAGAACCCGGATCGTCGCGTGGTCTTCGCCATTCCATACGAGCAGAACTTCACGCTGGTCGGCACCACCGATGAGGCTTGGCAGGGCAAGCCGGGCCGCGCGGTCATCGACCAGCAGGAAACCGACTATCTACTCGGCACCATCGCGCGTTATTTCGAGCAAAGCGTGACACCGGAAGAGATCGTCTGGACCTATTCGGGTATTCGTCCGCTCTACGACGACCATGCCGCCAACGCCTCTGCGGTCACGCGCGATTACGTGCTCGATCTGGATACCGGCAAGGACGGCGCGCCGATGTTGAGCGTCTTTGGCGGGAAGATCACCACGTATCGCAAATTGGCCGAACATGCACTTCAGGAACTGGCGCGGTTCTTCCCGGCGGCTGGCCCAGCCTGGACCGCCGATGCTGCGCTACCCGGCGGTGATATCGCCGATGCCGATTTCGAGGGATATCTGAAGACGTTGCAGGCGCGTTATCCTGCGCTTCCGGCCCCGCTGCTCCGGCGACTGGCGCGCGCCTACGGCACCCGCGCCGAACGGTTGCTCGGGAATGCCAAAACCACCGCGGATCTGGGAGAAGATTTCGGCGGCGGTCTGTTCACGCGCGAGGTCGACTATCTGTGTGACGACGAATGGGCATCAAGCGCCGAGGATGTTCTTTTCCGACGCAGCAAGCTCGGCCTGCATGTGCCGCCGGGTACGGCTGCCCGGCTCGACGCCTATCTTGCCCAACGACTTAGTGGATCAAGCCATGACGACTGACCAGCGCGTTGAAGGCGTCTGCCGACAGGGGTGACGCAAAGACGCAGCCAGCGACCAGATCGTCCGCCCAGACCACCATCGCGGCTATCATGCCAAGGCCGGGCAGGTTGAGCCAGATCGGCTGATTGCGATCCATGCTGGAGAAGGTCAGCAGGCGACACCCATGCTCCGAAAGATCCACGACCTTGCATAAGGTGCGTGCCATGCCGCTCTGCTCGGCAGGGGTTTCCAGCTCCAGACGCGCACGCTTGCTGCGGCGAAAAGGGCGAGCGGCAGGGGTATATTCGGCTGCGAACATGGCGGCGAGCCTACGCCGCCATGCTTAACGGGGAGTTAAGGCTGCTGCAATTACTTGCGCAGCGTAAGACCGCCACCGAAACGCTTGTTGAAGCGCGCGACCTGGCCGCCCGCGTCGAGCACCTGACCACGGCCGCCGGTCCATGCCGGATGCGCCAAGGGGTCGATCTCGAGCGTCATCGTGTCGCCTTCCTTGCCCCAGGTGGAGCGAGTCTCATACACGGTGCCGTCGGTCATCTGGACCTTGATCATATGATAGTCGGGATGCGTGTCTTTCTTCATGGGTCGTGCTCCGAAATGGCTGGTTCCGACCAGCCTGAAAGGAAGGCGCGCGCCTAATCGAAACGCGCGCCGAAGTCAAAGCCGTCGTCGCGTCAGCCGCGCTTCGGCGGATCCGCGATCATGGCGGTGAAGTTCGCCTCCGCGGCGACCTGTCCGTCGATCTTCGCGACGCCGGCGAACTTGCACACCGACGAGCGCTTTTGGACGAACTCCACTTCAAGCGTCAGCAGCACGCCCGGCTCCACCGGTTTGCGGAACTTTGCGCCGTCGATCGCCATGAAATAGACCAGCTTGCCCGAACCGGCGAGACCGAGGCTTTCGACCGCGAGCACGCCGGCGGCTTGCGCCAGCGCCTCGACGATCAGCACGCCTGGCATGATCGGGCGACCGGGGAAGTGACCCTGGAAGAAGCCTTCGTTGATCGTCACCGCCTTGATCGCACGGATCGAGCGATGGCGAACGATCTCCTCGACCCGGTCGACCAACAGCATCGGGTAACGATGCGGCAGCGCCGCCATCACATCCACGATGTCGAGCGGGCCGATCGGCCCGCCCGTTGCGTCGCTCGTCGCCTCGCTCACCGGCCGGTGGGGGTGCGGGTGGTCGCCGCCGGTGCGGCCGGGGCGGTGGCGGGCGCAGCAGCGGCAGCCTCACCCTGCTGGCCGGGCTGCCAGTTGGCGGGCGGAGTGATCCCGACCGTCGGAACCAGGCGGTCCAGCTCGGCAGTGATCGCCGAGGTGATGTCGGTGGTCGGCTGTGCGAACAGCGCGGCGTTCGGACGCAGCAGCAGGCTGACGTTCTTGGCGCGAACGGCGCCGTTCACCGCGTCCGGCAGCTTGGCCGAGATCTGCTCGACCGCATAGGCCTGCGCGCGGGTTGCCGGACCGGTCAGACGCTGCAACTCGGCATTGGCGGTCTGCTCGCGGGTCTGGATCGCCTGCGCCTGGGTGCGCAACGAGGCCTCGGTCGCACCGGGAGCGGCAGCGGCCTTCTGATAGGCGACAACCAGCGGCTGCAGCTCGGCCTGGACGGCCTGGCGGCGCGTGTTCGCCTGATCGAGCTGCGCCTTGTAGGTCGTCTGGATCTGCGTACGTGCGGTTGCCCATGCCTTGGAATTCGCGACGGCCGCCTCGGGATCGGCCACGGCGATGCCGGCAACCTGTGCGGTCGCGGACGCGGCGGTGAACGCACCCGGCGTCACGAGCGCAGCGGCGAGCAGAAGGTGCTTGAAGTTGGTCATCAGAACTGAGTCCCTACGTTGAATGTGATAAGCTTACGATCATCGCCCGGCTGCGAGATCAGCGCCTTGGCGAGATCGATGCGCAGCGGCCCGAATGGCGAATTCCAGTTCACGCCGATGCCCACCGACACGCGCGGCCTTGCCGAATTGCCAAGGAAGCGCTCTTCAAATGGTTGCGACGCAATCTGCGGCGAATTGGGGACAATGCCGTTACACCCGCCATTCCCGTTCGGAATACCGGCGGCGCAGGTGGTCGGCACCAGCACGCCCGCGGCGTTGACGTATGAGTAAAGCGGGTTACCCGCAGTGTCCTTGACCGCCAGCGGTAGCACGACCGTATTGCCGTTGGCATCAGTGGTCGTGTCGAAAGTCGCCGTTTTGAGTGGCTCGGTGATGTTGAACAGACTGCCGAACTGCGCATAGATCGACGGTCGCAGCCCCATCTCGCGCGCGCCCGACCCGAGCGGCAGCTCGACTTCGAACCGGCCGAGATAATAGGCCGTACCACCCAGCGCATCATCGACCAGCTGATCGCGATCGGTGATCAGGATCTGCTTGCCCGTGGAATCAGTGGTGTAATAGCGGCGCTGGACGCGGGGCCCGACGCCACGGATGTCAAAGCCCCGGAATTGCGGCTCACCAAGGTAGAAGCGATCGTTGATGCGAACCCGGTCGACGCCCGGGCCGCGCGACTTTTCCAGCGACTTTATATAGCCGCCCTCGCCGACGAACGAGCCGATGAACCCGCTGCCAAGATTGACGAACTTGGAGAAGTCGAGCTTGGAGCGAAGGTACTTCACATCGCCGCCGAGGCCGGCAAAATCCTGACTGAAGACAAACCGCTGTCCGGCAGTCGGGCGAAGGCGGCTGTTGAGACTGTCAAAGATCAGCGAATAGCCGATCGATGACGTCAGACGATTCCCCAGCGAATCACACAGATAGCGCCCCGCCTTCAGCGGATCGCACTTTCCGTTGGTGTAGAAGCTGTTCTGGTCCAGCCCGACCTCATCATAGGAAAATTGATAGCGTCCGGCCAGCTGCCAGTATTCGGTCAGCGGCACGCCCGTGCGAATCTGGAAACCCGTCGATACCTGGCTGTACGTGGTATTGCGGTTCGTGCCGATAAAGTTGAACGCGTTATAATCGCGCCGGAAAACGTCGACACCCAGCGCGATATTCTTGTCGAAGACGTACGGCTCGGTGAAGCCGAGCTGGAGCGACTTGGAGTAGCTGGAATAATTAACGCCAGCGCTGAGCGTCTGCCCCTTGCCGCGAAAATTGTTCTGCGTAATGTTCGCCTGGATGATGAAGCGTTCGAGGCTCGAAAAGCCCGCCGAAAGCTGCAGCTGCCCGGTCGACCGCTCCTCGACGTTGGCGTCCAGCACCACGCGATCCGGCGCCGAGCCCGGCGTCTGCTTGATTTCGAACTTGTCCTGGAAGAACCCGAGCGAGTTGATGCGATCCTGCGAGCGCTTCACCTGGAAGCTGTTGAACGCGTCGCCCTCACCCAGACGCACTTCGCG
>NZ_JBJDOM010000007.1:0-150400 GCF_044901155.1 Sphingomonas sp. NPDC079357 | reverse complement strand
CTGCGCGTGTGGATGGCTCCACGCTGCCCCCGCTGCTACCAACATGTGCCATCTCTATCTGGCGCGGATTGTGTCTTTTCTAACTGGCAGGAACATCCTGTTGGCTACCGCCAGCCCGCTTAGCGCGCAGGGACCTGCGCCATTGCCGCCGGTATTGCCGTGGTCGGGTAAAAGCGCAGCTTTGATTGTGAAGGCTGGCGATCCCTGGATCACGCCGGCCGAAGCGTCAGACTTCCGGACGACGCCTCGCTATGCAGAGGTTCGAGCATGGCTCGATCGACTCGACGCCGCATCGCCGATCGTCACCGTGCAGAACTTTGGCCGCACGGCCGAGGGGCGCGACATGATTTATGTCCGCGCCAGCAAGGGCGGTAGCGGTAAGCCGGTCGTCCTCGTGCAGGGCGGCATCCATGCAGGTGAGATCGACGGCAAGGATGCCGGGCTGATGCTTGTCCGTGACATTGCGCTTCGCGGAAAAGACAGCCTGCTCGAAAAGGTCGATCTGGTGTTCGTGCCGATCTATAATATCGACGGGCACGAGCAGATGAGTGCGTACAATTTTCCGCACATTCGCGGTCCGTTAGAGAAGGGGCGTGACGCCAACGCGCGCGACATCGACCTCAATCGGGATTACGCCAAGCTTGATGCGCCAGAATCTAGGGCGATGATCGCCCTGATCCGATCGCTTAATCCAATCCTCTATATCGACTGCCATGTCAGCGAAGGCTTCGACATGCAGTATGACGTGACCTTTACCTATGCCGGATGGGGTAAATATGCGCGCCATCGCGCCACCGCCGACTGGTTGGAAAGCCGCTTTGGTCCCACAGTCGCTGCCGCGCTGACGGACGCAGGTCACAGCCCAATTATCTACCCCAGCCCGATCGATACGCGGCACCCCGACAAGGGTATTCGGTATAGTCCTGAGGGTCCGCGCTACTCCACTGGCTATGGTGATTTTGTCGGCATGCCGACCGTGTTGGTCGAAAATCATATGCTCAAACCTTATCGCCAGCGCGTGCTGGGCACCTACGTATTGCTCGAAGCCGCGCTGAAGATCGCCGCGAAAGATGCCGCACGCATTTTGGTCGCAAGGGCGGCCGATCGTGCAAGCAGACCGACCGAATTGCTTACACGTTGGAAGCCCGCAGCGACCCCGATTGGATGGATTGAGAACTTCAAGGGCATAGCGTTCGACACCTATGTGTCGCCTGCTTCCGGTCGAGAGGAACAGCGCTGGCTAGGCAAGCCCATTACCTTCCGCATGCCTGTTATCGGCCAGACACCTACCGAGAGCGTCCGCCTGCCCAAGGCTTGGTGGGTGCCGCGCGAACAGACCGAGGTTATCGAGCGGCTGAGCCTGCATGGTATCCAATTCGAAACGATCCAAACGTCAAAGGCGCAGAAACTAGATCGTGTTCGGGTGATCAATCCCAAGCTGTCTCAGCCGATTGAGGGGCGCTACCCGATTACTGCTCGTTTCGAACATTACGAGACGGACGAGACAATGCCGAGGGGCAGCGTACGCGTGCCTGCGGATCAACCGCTCGGGCTATTGGCCGCCTCGCTGTTGGAGCCCGAAAGCCAGGACTCTTTTCTGGCCTGGGGCTTTTTTCCGGAAATGCTGGGACCTGCTCCGAGTACGGATGCCTTCGTACTTGCGGCACTTGGCGATCGGCTCCTCGCGACAAATCCTGCGATCAAGCGCCGTTTTGACGCGAAGTTACGGGATGAACCGGGCTTTGCCGCCGATCCCGACGCTCGAATTGCGTGGCTCTACGCACAAGCAGGTCCGGGGCACCCCTATCCCCTGCGCTATCCAATCGCGCGCGAGAAAAACGATGGGTAGATGATTACGGATCGCGACGATGGTTCCGCTACATCGTTCCGGTTTGAGGTCCATGCGGTCGGCAATTGTCATAACGACAAAGGTCGAGCACTTGCCAAAATTCGATCCCAATCGAGACTGTCGCGGGGCCTAACGTACGATTCTGCCGGTCCTCTCACCGGACCCCAGTGCGGACGCGCCCGGCCTATCCAACTTGTGCGGTTGTATCAGGATGAACTCTAGCATATATCATCTTGTATCAACTAGGAGGATATGATGGCGACGCAGGCAGCGAGCGCGGACGTGGCGGACGTCATCCAGCGGCGGATGCAGAATGGCGCTGCGCTGGTGGCACGGTCGCTGTCGCCGGCCCGCCTCAAGGACGTTGCTGGCACCGCCGACTTCACACAGATGCTCGTCGCGATCCTGCGCAACACCCCCGCGGTCGATCCGGACGAACTTAATGTCGCCGAGCAACTCGCCCGAACCGCCGCGTTCAAACGGGATCTCGTGAGGCGCGCCGGCGGGGCGCTTACTGCCGAGCAGGTGCGGGATCTGCTCGGCTATCGCTCGCTCCAGGCGGTGCATAAGGCAGCGGCAAGCCGTCGCCTGCTGGTCGTCGACGACAATGGTCGCAAGCTCTTTCCTGCCTTCCAGTTCGACGGCGGTAGTGCCGCCCCCGGCATGGCCGCAGTGCTTGCAGCGACGCCGACCACCAGTGCCTGGGCGCTGCTTCAATTCATGGTCGAAGGTGACGAGGGGTTGGGCAACGAGCTGCCGATGGAGATGGTCACCGGCAGTCCGGACGTGACAGGGCGTCTCGCCCGTTTCGCCGCGACGCTCGAGGACTGATCCGTGGCACGTCGCGGTCGGCCAGTCACCGACGTGTCGGAAGGCGAGACACTCTACCGCGTCCATGCCGGAGATCGCGAAGCACGCTTCTATGGCAAGCGCGACGCAACCTGGCGTTGGGACGATCCGCAGGGCGATTATGGCGTCCTGTACCTCGGCCTGACCCGGGACGGCCCGTTTGCGGAAACGATGTTGCGACGCCCGGCGCAGAAGGCGGTCGTCTGGGGTGAGATCGCGAAGCGCCGGTTTGCGCGATTTCGGACGGCTGAGCTGCTGCGCCTCGCTGACGTGCATGGCAAGGGGCTTGGCTGGGAAGGCGTGACGGTCGGAGAGGTTGCGGCCGATCACGACGGCAAGACCTATCCAGGCGCTTATGCCATGACACAGGCCATTTCAGCCACCGTGCATGCGACGACGGATCTCGACGGTATCGCCTATCGATCGCGCCTAGATCCCGACCAACTCTGTGTCGCGCTGTTCGAGCGTGCCGACCACAAGGTTGAGTTGATCGAGGAAGGCGAACCGATCGACCGCGATTGGGTCGACGACCTGCTCGACGGGCACGGGAAACATGTCGTTGATTTATGATCTCGATTGGGATCGGGAAACGGGAATGCCCGGGTTTGGTGGGAAGCGGCCCGTCCACTATTCAGAAGGCAGATGGCGTCAGCGGACGTTGCCTGACGCTGCGACCTATACCGCTGCGCCTACTTATCGCGCATCATGCTCTCAACCGGCACTTATATTAGCGTAAAACGGCTTTATTTAGCAGATTTTCGCAATATCAAGATATTTTCTCAGTCTGTTGCTAGCATCGCTAGTCAGTACCACGTCTTGCCTGATTGCTCTCGGCTCTATCTGACCATCCTTAGCAAGCTGATAAAGCCACCTCTGCCCTTCTCGGGTGCTTACATTTACTTGGGCTATCAACTTCGACTCACTCATTTCCTCACCATTTTGCCTCGCTATGAATAGGTGAAGAAGCATGTTCCATGCATACTCGTCGAACAATTTCCCTGGGAAGAGAACATAGCGAGCATATCGATCTGCTAGGAGCTTGATGGCAATTTGCGCCCTATGCTCATCGTCATCCATCAGCACATGATATTGCGCGAGCCTTAAAATAAAAGAGAATATTGCTCTAGTCTTCAATATAATCATTGATCTATATTTACGTGAGATGAAATATCATTCGTAGGTACTAGGTGCTGGAGTGCCGTGCTGAGAGGGGCACTTAGTTCGACTGCGAATAACAAGATCGATCTCATCGAACGGCGCTTATCGGAAGACTCGGTAGCTAGCCTGAATGTCTAGGTTGGGCGTTAGCGGCCATTGCGCCGGACGACCGCGGCGGAGGATACCTCCGCCTCGATGTCCGACTTTGGTGGTCAGCCGACATGCCGTACCTGGCGCACTGAGGTGAGAGCCGACCCCAATTCAATATGACGAACCTCTCGTCATGGCTTCAATAATCCAGCCGATAGACAGTATCATGCCGGATCCAAACGTTACAAAAATCCAGTTGCGGCGACGCACATCCCGATATGTTTGAGCCAAGCAGTAGGCCAACATAAAGAGCAGTAGTAAAACAACGAGAAGGTACATTGTCCATCCTTGTTCGCTTGTTGAGCATCGCGAGCGCTATAATTATTTAGGGATAGGCCGCGTGTGAGCCCAGCAATTATCAAAGTTGGAAAGGGTGGTGTTAATCCAAGCTGCTAGTGGAGTTCCTACGTTAGATCGGAGTTCGAGTTCACCATTGTTTTGGCTCCCATACCCAGCAAGAAATTTGACTGAGTAGCTCGTTCCATCCAGCACGACTTCTTCCGGGTCGCTCGGTAATCGCACCGCCGAAAACGGTAAGTCTCGCAGCCTTAGAGCGGCAGTGCGGGCTTCCTTGCATCTCTCTGTCGAAGTCCACTTGACCGTGAGAGTGTCATCAGCTGCTCGAGAGGTAAGGCGAAGGTCAAACTCAAGATCGCTCGAAGAGGTCTTGTTAAATAGAAAGTCTACGATCTCAGAAGAACGGGTAAGCGCCGGACGTCGAGAGATACTAACCCAGCTATCGGATGGGAGCATCGAAGGTGATAGGCCTTGGAGGATTACAAAAGCAAGCAAACGCGCCTCCATCTTCGATTGTTGAAAGTTCGATCAACCCCGCAGCATAACATGCTGAGCCAACATTCGCGAAGCCTACCAACGGAGCCAATGGGCAGCAGCCAGAAGCACGCGCAGGCGGGTAGAAGGCTCTCGGGACAGTGCACATTAATGGCTAATCTCGAAAATGGCTATCCTCGAAACCGGATTACGCCCTTAATCTCGACATGACTCTTGCCCATCATCGATACGTTTGATGGCGTTGGACATATGCGTTCCGCAGCGATGACGACGACGGCAGCGCCCAGCGACTGCAACTCGTGCGACACATTCCTCAGCGCCGCGAAAGCAAGGTTCCAATTCACTGGTTGTTTGGCAGGTCGGAAGCACAAGATAAATGCAGATAAGTTCGGTCCGTGCCAGGATTGGATCGCGTTCTGCGCCACTCCGACGTCTTTCAATGCGCCTTGTTCATCAACGCTGCCAAGATACGGTCCAGGTAGCGGATCATACGTAGGCTCGACTGGCGGAGGTATTGCGCGGCTATCTTGAGGCTCGATGCGGCGAGCTTCAGCACTGGAGCCGTTCAAGCTAAACCAGGCAGCAGCAATGAGGGTCATGTGCATTTGAGGTCGCGCCATCGAGCAAAGATAGATGAAGTATGCAGGGCTGCAAATGGGCGATAGCGCATATGTGGTGCTGGGAGAGCGGTGGAAGCTCCGCTGCCTTTCGCAAGGCCCCGGCTTTTCCCCTCGCCGGGTCTTACCCACGGCCCGGCTGAGAGAACGACCGGCTGAGGTCCCTGCCGGCATGTCTGCAATTGGGCGATTTCAGACGTCGCACCGGATGACCGCGGCGGAGGATACCTCCGCCTCGGTTCACTCAATAGCCTCGCTGATTGAGCGGCTTAAGCAAAATGCAAAACTGAACCGCGCCGGGTTTGCCGGAGGCCGTTGGATGTGAGTCACGCTGCCATATCGACGATGTTTGCGGCAGCATAGTATTGCTCTTCGGCTTCGGCAGGCGGGACGTTGCCGATGGGTTCGAGCAGCCGGCGATAGTTGAACCAATCCACCCATTCGAGGGTGGCGTACTCGACCGCCTCGAAGTTGCGCCAAGGGCCGCGGCGGTGGATCACCTCGGCCTTGTAGAGGCCGTTGATGGTTTCCGCCAAAGCGTTGTCATAGCTGTCGCCGACGCCGCCGACTGACGGCTCGATGCCCGCTTCGGCCAGGCGCTCGATGTACTTGATGGACACGTACTGGCTGCCGCGGTCGGAATGGTGGACGAGGCCGCCACCCCGCATCGGCCGTCGATCATGTAGCGCCTGCTCGAGTGCATCCAGGACGAAGCCGGCATGTGCGCTCCGGCTGGCGCGCCAGCCAACGATCCGGCGAGCGTAGGTGTCGATGACGAACGCCACGTAGACGAACCCCGCCCAGGTCGCGACGTAGGTGAAGTCCGACACCCACAACATGTTCGGTGCTGGCGCGCGGAACTGCCGGTTCACCCGGTCGAGCGGGCATAGGGCCGTCCTGTCGCTGACAGTGGTGCGCACCGGCTTGCCGCGTATCACGCCGGCCAGACCCATCGCCCGCATCAGGCGGGCAACAGTGCAGCGAGCGACGTCGAACCCTTCGCGTCGCAGTTGCCGCCAGACCTTGCGCACGCCATAGACGCGGAAGTTCTCCTCGAACACGCGGCGCACCTCCGGTCCGAGCGCATCGTCACGCCGAACCCGAGCCGACCGTCTGGTCGGCTCAATCCTCCTGGCTGCATGAGCATGATAGGTGGACGGGGCGATCGGCAGAACCCGGCAGATCGGCTCGACCCCGTACACCTTGCGATGCGCGTCGATGAACGACACCATCACCTCGCTCGGCGGTCGAGCTCCGCCATCGCAAAATACGCCGACGCCTTACGCAGGATCTCGTTAGCCTGGCGCAGCTCGCGGTTCTCGCGTTCCAGCGCCTTCATCCGATCAGCAACATCGCTCGGCACCCCGGCGCGCGTGCCGCTGTCAACCTCGGCCTTCTTCACCCACTCGTACAGCGTCTGCCCCGCACACCCGATTTTTGCCGCGATCGATACTACCGCGGACCAACGCGATGGGTGATCCTTTTCATTGCCGCCCATGCTGCGGCGATGGCGTCGCATCCCTTGCGCTGTGCGGTCGTGCACAAGGTCATGTGCGGTACGCGCGTTTTGATCGCATCGAGCCGGTCCCAATGCCGGCAACAGAACGTGGATCGCGCTTGAACGGCGCCGGGCCGAGAAGGAGGCCAAGGAAACCGCCGCGTTCCTGAGCAGCGTGCTTGCCGCCTCGACCGACTGCATCAAGGTGGTCGAGCTGGACGGCAGCGACGGCCCTGATAAGGCATATTATGTAAGCGGGTCTTGCGACGAGGGAGGCCGATCGGACGCGCCGCGCGTTGTTATCGAAAATAGCTGACAATCAACCAAAAAACCACACATGGAGGATGGACGAGGATGACCGACGTGACCTCGCATCCAGCGGGCGAACATCATCTCGTGCATCGCACCGGCTGGCTGCGCGCGGCGGTGTTGGGCGCTAACGACGGCATCATCTCCGTGTCCAGCCTGATCGTCGGCGTCGCCGCTGCGCCGGGCGCAACCGCAGCCAATGTCCTGATCGCGGGAGTCGCGGCGTTGGTGGGCGGGGCACTGTCGATGGCCGCGGGCGAATACGTGTCGGTGAGTTCGCAAGCCGATACCGAAAGCGCCGATCTGGCCCGCGAGGCGGCGGAGCTGGCCCGCGCGCCGTTGGCGGAAACGCGCGAACTGGCCGCTATCTACGTCGACCGGGGCGTTGCCCCGCCGCTCGCGCTGCTGGTGGCGGAGCAGATGATGGCGCATGACGCGCTCGGCGCGCATCGTCGCGACGAATTGGGGCTTGCCGATGACGGCGGCTCGCGACCGGTACAGGCGGCAATGTTTTCGGCGATCGCCTTCTCCGCCGGCGCCATCCTGCCGGTCGTCGCCGCGCTCGCGCCGCGTGCCTGGGTGCTCTACACCGTGCCCGCGACGACGCTGGTGCTGCTGGCGCTGCTTGGTGCGCTCGGGGCCAAGGCGGGCGGCGCGCCGATGGGGCGCGGGATGCTGCGGGTCATCGTGCTCGGCGCGATGGCGATGGGCGTGACCGCGCTGATCGGTACGCTGACCGGGACGGTAATCTGAGCCACACAGGTTCGAGCGGATCGTGATCTGCGCGCTCAGTCCGCGCCGAACGCCGCTACCGCCATATCGACAAAGGCGCGCAGTCCGGCGGTGAGGTTCCGGACCGGGAGGCGGACCAGCGTGAGCGGGCGCGACACTGGGGCATGGTCCGCCAGCACGTGGACTAGACGCCCCGCCGCCAGAGCCGCAGCGCGCGCCACGCAGGATTGCAGGACGATGTCATAGCCCGGGATGGCGACCTGCCGATACCGCGCCACGACGGCGGCAAGCGGACGATCTGCTCGCCGTCCGGGCCGACCGGCGTCCGATCCTCGGCGCGGCATTGCACGAAGCCGATCAGCCGGTGCCCGCCCGGCGCGGCGGCGGTGAGGCTGCCCCTATCGATGGCGGAGACGAAGATGGGCATGCTGGTCGAGCACACCGCTTGGCCCTCATCTGCGACAGTTCATGCGCTGGGCTCCGCTCGCAGCATGCGAGAGGAGGCGCGCGTGAACGGGGCGCATGTCGTTTATGGCTATGACGATCGCGTGGCGCAGACGCGCGCCGCGCTGCGTCCCCGGCGGGCCGGGTCGTGATCTTCGGCAAGACGGGCTGCGCACCGCCGGCGATCGCTCCGCTGGCGTTGATGGAAGACTCCAAGCGCGTCACCGGTGGCGACCTGTGAACCTATCTGAACGGCGCGGAAGGCCGCCAGAGCCGCGCCGGCGCGATCACGACCCCGCGCCTCACGACCTTCCCGCTGCACGACGGGGCGGCGAAGCATCGGATGCGGGAGGATGCAATTGTGCGAGCAAGGTCGTGTTCTTCCCGTAGCGCCCCGGACTACAGGACGCGGTCAGCCTCAGCGGCGCACGTAGAAGAGGTGGGTGTCGACCCTGGCCACCTTGGTCATCGTGTCGCGCCAGTATGGGACCATCCAGTCGGCATGATAATGCGTCGCCCGGCCGACGTCGGCAAAGACGCGGCCCGCGAGCGCGCCTCGTGCCGCGCGGCGCGCCGCCGACCAACCGACATGCCGGGTGCGCCGCTCGACCGAGCCATCGCAGGTGAAGGAGAATTGGCAGCCCGTCATCCGCTCGAACCCCTGATAGACGACGCCACAGATCGTGCGCGGGAAGCCGGGGGCACGTGCGCGATTCAGAACGACCTGGATGACCGCGCGCTGCCCGCGCGGATCGTCACCCGCTTCGTACAGAGCGGCGGTGGCGAGGCAATCGACCGCCTGCGCCCGCGCGGCCGGCCCGCCGCGAAAGCGGAACGGGGCCGCGCGCCGCCGCGCGCTGGCGACGATCGGCACCGCCGCATTCGAGGTGCGCGCCTCCGCCATCGTCATCCGCCGCGCCCGCGCCGGTTCCGGCACGACCGCGCCGTTGTCCAGCAAACCCGCCACGATGATGAGGGCGGCCACGACGAAGATCAGCAGCAGCCATCGCTCCGCCGCCGCATCGCGCCCTGCTGCGCGCCTCTTCACGTTACGGGTGGTGCGCCGGGCTGCCATCACCGGTCTCACTAGCGCAGCCAGCGTTCCGACGCAGCAGGACAGCGCTCCCGCAACGCCGACTCGTCGCTATCCCCCTGCCCTCAACCAATGCGCCCCGCCGCCGTCAGGTCAGGGGGTGGTCCGTCGCATGGCTTATAAAAAAACAAAACAATTCAAAGTCTCATTGAATTCACTATGTGATGTACATACTCACTTATTGACACTATATTGCTCACGGTTCTACGTCGTCCCTGTCGGTAGCCGATGATCATCTGGCGGCGCGGAGAGGTCATAGTCTTCAGCCTCGTCGCGGGTGAACGATCAGACGCATCGATCAACAGCAAAAGCAGGAGGTCGCCGCTGCGATCGGGCGTGCGCGCGCATGGCCAGCGTGGTGTCGGCATCATTCGGAGGGGATGATCTGATGGACGATACGTGCAACGTCGTAACCGCTTGCGATGCAGCGATCAGGCCGGTGGGGCGCGCCGCGCGCCTCACGGGTCGATCGAGCATGGCAGTGCTCGCCGCGGCGCTTGCGATGGCGACGCCCGCCCTGGCGCAGGAGGTCGCCCCGACACCGGGCCCCGCGCAACCGAGCAGCAACCGGCCGGCCGACACGACTCCGCTTGCCGATCAGCCGTCAACCGATCAAAACACGCTCGCCGACATCATCGTCACCGCGAACAAGCGCGCCGAGCCGGTGCAGAAGGTGGCGCAGACGGTCAATGTCGTCAGCGCCGCGACGCTCCAGAATCTGCATGTCCAGAATACGGTGGAACTGAGCCAGGTCGTCGGCGGTCTGTCGCTGACCGTCACCAGCCCGTCGGAGCAATCGATCTCGTTGCGCGGCATCAAGGAGCCGAGCGGCGGTGGTCCGTCGACCTATACGGTCGAGACGTATCTGAACGAAGTGCCGATCACGGTCTTCGACTCCTTCGCCGCCACGCTCGACATCGCGCAAATCGAAGTCCTCAAGGGGCCGCAGGGCACGCTGCGCGGTCGGCCGTCGCCATCGGGCGCGATCACCATCGCAACCGAAAAGGGCAGCTTGACCGACTACAGCGGCTATGCCGAAGCGACTGTCAGCGACCATGTCGGCCGGCGCTTCGAGGCCGCGCTGGGCGGGCCGATCAGCGAGACGCTGGCATTCCGCGTCGCAGGGGTGCACGACTATAACGCGCTCACCGAAGTGCGGAACATCAACAACGGCAAGCGCAACTACCAGGACACGACCGTGTTGCGCGGCACGCTCGACTGGCGCCCGACCGACCGGCTGTCGTTCGACGTGATGGGGCAATATACCAAGCAGACCGGCGATTTCTATCGCCAGATCACCGGCCGCGCGCCCTGCGCCGGTGACGAGGGGGGCGCGATCAAGGTCGGCTCGATCGCATGCGGCCGCACCTTCGACCTGAAGGACAAGATCGCGCTGACCGAAGGCGCCAATCCGTTCCGCTATCGCGGCGCGCTGTTCACCGTGAACGGCCATTACGACATCAGCGATCGCATCGGGCTGGCCTATGTCGGCGGCTACAACGACACCACCTATACGACCAACCTCAATTTCGATTTCGCGGGCGTGGGCGAGGTCAACAATTTCGGCCGCTATCTGCTGATCGACACGCGCCGCAGATCGCTGTCGAATGAATTGCGCCTGCAATCGTCCGGCGGCGGCTTCTACAATTTCACTTATGGTGTGTTCCAGCAGCACACGATCAGCGATCAGGTGCAGAGCCTGCCGCCGCTGTTTTCGAACCAGCGCAACAAGACGGTCACGAACGATTACGGCATCTTCACGACGCAGCGGATCGACTTCACATCTCGCGACAACATCCAGGGCGGGCTCCGCTACAGCAAGGTCGACCTGTTGAACGAGTTGACCGACGTGTCGCGGAGCTATCATGCGGTGACGGGCAATGCGAGTTACCAGCACCAGTTCACGCCCCATGTGATGGCCTATGTCTCTTATGGCACGTCGTTCCGGCCGGGCTCCGGCGGCACCGCCGCTGCGCCGCAGCCGGGTATCCCGGTCAAATTCGGCAATTTCGATGCCGAGAAGTCGCGTTCCATCGAGCTGGGCCTGAAGACGCAATGGTTCGACAAGCGTCTGACCGCCAATCTCGCGCTCTTCGACCAGAAGTTCGACGGCTATATCACGTCGCAGTTCAACGTGGTTTGCACCGCGACCCCCAATCCGAACGGGCTGGGCTACGCCACTTATGACGGAACGGCGGGCGGCGCGCTCTGCTACGGCACGATGACCGGCAACGGCAATGCGGTGAGCCGCGGCGTCGAACTCGAAGTATCGGCCAACGTCACCGACAATTGGAGCGTGGGCGGCATCTACACCTATACGGATGCGCATTTCGCCAACGCCTTGCTGCCCTGCAACGACTATAATGGCGATGGCGTGCTCGACGTCGACGGCATCCCCCGCGTGCAGAAAGGCCAATATGTCAGCGTCTGCACCACCAACGGCGCGCTGGGGTCGCTGCCCAAGGTCAGCTTCACCGCCAACACCAGCTATCGTTTCGAACTGGGCCATGTGCCGGGGTACGTGCGGCTCAACTCGGCGTCGCGCAGCAGCTCCTATTTCCCGCAGACCGGCCGGACCTTCCCCGGCTATACCACGGTCAACGGCTCGATCGGGCTGTTGTCGCCCGACCGGAACTGGGATCTGAGCCTCTGGGCGAAGAACATCTTCAACACCGTCAAGGAAGATACCGACGGCGGCCCCTGGAGCATCTTCGGCGTTCAGTCGGGGCTGCGCATCGGCACCGTAACCAACGATCGCGAGATCGGCCTCAGCCTGCGCCGCACCTTCTAACGGCTGACGAACCGGTCACGACAAGCGAGCGGCAGGCTATCGCACCCGCCGTCTCGCTTGCCGTGACGTGATGAACGCTGAATCATCACGACTAGGGTGACGGCCTCCGCCCGGACGCTTCGCGGCAAGCTTCTCGCGCCCATCGCCGATCGCCTGCCCCGCCGTCTCGCCGCCATACGACAGTAGCAGCACCGCTTTCGCCTGCGCCTCTCGCGCCATAGGTCAGCGCCGAACAAAGACGCCGACGATCGCCAACGGCTTGCCGGTCGGGACCAGCGTGTCGAGCAGCCGCTGCCGCACCGCCGGCAACGCGATCGTGGCGCCATCCCCACCCTTGAAGCCGGGCGCGTTGACCTTCGGTTTTTCGCCTGCCAACCCGGCGGTCAGCCCGACCATCGCGACGATCACGTCGGCGTCAGCTACGCGCCCAGCCGCGGCGGGTGGTGAGTGGAGGCGAGGCGCAACGCGCGCGGCTTGACGGGCTTCTTGCGGATCGGCGGGCGGCACGCGGCGGTCGCGCCGCGATACGGCGCCAATATCCGGCCGCCCTTGGATGCTCCGCACATAGGTCTACTGATCCAAGGGAAAGTCGCAGCGGCGATCGCCGACGCCTCGCGCACGCCGCGCTACACCAGGCTGTTGCCATATCCGATGATGACCGTCGCCCCGACCAGCAACATGATCCCGCCCCATACCGTGGCGCGCACCCCTGCCCGCGTTCCCTTCCATTCGCGAAAGGCGAAGCCCCATAGCGTGCCGAAGATGATGATCGACGCCATGTGCAGCGTCCACGAGGAAAAGCCGAGCCGCCCCATCTGGCTTTCCCCCATCGTATAGAAGAAGAATTGGAAGTACCACAGCGTCCCGCCCAGCCCGGCGAGCAGGTAGTTGCGCGCCAGCGCCGGACGCTCCGCCGTTGCCGCGGCGCGCCCCAGCCACTGCGCGCCCGAGCGGTTGCGCAGGATCAGCACCGCGCACCAAAGAGCATTGGTGACGAGCCCGCCGAACATGACGAGGCACAGCACCGGCAGCCCGGTCCACAGCGGCCCAGTCCCCGCCGCGGCCGACAATGCCCTGACCGGCTCGCCCGCCGCCAGCCCGAAGGCGAAGCATGACGACATGATGCCCGAGAAGATCGCGACGCCGATCCCCTTGCGAAAGTTGAACTCCGCGACCGCTGCGGCCTTTTCCGCTTCGCCCAGCGCCGCATTTTTCCGCGCGCCCGCTACCGCCACGACGATGATCCCGGCGAGTGTCACCGCCAGCCCGAGCAGGATGATCCGCCCGCTGGTCGTGTCGAGCAGCTTGGTGGCGAGATCGCCCGCGACGATCGGCGGGATCAGCGTGCCGAAGACGGTGCACAGCCCCAGCACCACCGCCATCCCCAAGGACAGCCCGAGATAGCGCATCGTCAGCCCATAGGTCAGCCCGCCGAATCCCCAGAGCGCCCCGAACAGGATGCACAGGCCGGCGACCGGCGCGGGGGTATGTGCCAGTACGCCGGTCAGATCGCGCGTCATCACCGCCGCGAACAGCCACGGCGCGACCAGCCAGGAGAACAGCCCGCCGGTCAGCCACA
Source organism: Sphingomonas sp. NPDC079357 (assembly GCF_044901155.1). Taxonomy (NCBI): domain Bacteria; kingdom Pseudomonadati; phylum Pseudomonadota; class Alphaproteobacteria; order Sphingomonadales; family Sphingomonadaceae; genus Sphingomonas; species Sphingomonas sp. NPDC079357. The sequence continues at coordinate 136,539 of NZ_JBJDOM010000007.1, read as the reverse complement.
ACACTTCCCAGTTCCACCCGCGCACCCCGCGGTACGGCACATAGAAGCTCGCCGACGACAGTCCGCCCAGCCAATGATAGAAGACGCCGATCAGGGGATTGGGCATAAGGTCCTCCGCATTCAGGTGGCGGCGTCGCGCCGGAGGCCGAGCCCCAGACGGTAGAGCCGGTCGGCGTTGCCGCCCCACATCGCGCGCCGTTCGTCGCGCGAGAAAGATGCGGTGGCGTCGGCCAGCACGCCCAGGCAGCGCTCGAATGGCGCGAACAGCGTGTCGGTCGGTGTGTCGCTGGCGATCAGGCAGCGCTCGGGACCGAACAGGTCGATCGCCTCTGCCAGCAGCGGGCGGACGAGCGCATCGCTCCAGTCACGCGCGACAAAGCCGAGGCCGGAAAGCTTGATCGCGACGTGAGGCAGCGCGGCCATCGCACGAAGGCCGGTGCGCCACTCCTCCAATCCGTACGGATCGGCGAGGACCGGCATCCCGAGATGGTTGATGATGACCGGCACATCGACGTGGCGCGCGACCAGCGCCGCCAGCGCCGGCATCTGCCCGGGGTAGCATTGCAGGTCGAACGAGAGGCCGTGGTGCGCCAGTCGTGCGAACCCGGCCTGCCACCCCGCCGACCGCGTCAGGTCGCGCGGCTGATAGCTGCGTCGCGCGTCTGGGTGCCAGTTCACGATCTGGCGGATGCCACGCACGCGCTGATGCGCGGCCTGCGCCGCCAGCATCTGTCCGACGTTCAAATCCTCGAGCGCCGCGAAGGCGACGATCGCGGTCGGAAGCTGCTCGGCATCCGCCACCGCCTCCAGCCAGCGGGTTTCGTCGAGCGCCTGCGCCGGCTCCGCCCCGGCATCGACGTGGACCGCGCCTACCATGTTCCACCGCGCGGCCTGCGCGCGATAATCGGCGACGGTGAAATCGTGCGCGATCGCCGCGACGCTGCCGTTCGGCCCGTTATCGCCGAACGGCGGGGTCAGCCACGGATAGCGGATCCGCTGCAGGTTCCAGAGGTGGATGTGCGCATCCACAAACGGAATGTCGTCCATGCCCCTCCCTCTCCAATGCCGCGCCCGCCCTTGCGGGTCGCGGTTCGCGCCGTGCGTCAATAAGTGGTGCGACCGCCCGACGTATCGAAGGTCGATGCGGTGGTGAAGCTGCATTCCGGCGAGGCCATGAAGCATACCATCGCCGCCGATTCCTCGACCTCGCCGAGCCGTCCCATCGGGATTTTGCCCTTCATGTAATCGACCTGGCTCTGTGGAAGCTGCGCGAGGATCGGGCTCTCGAATGTGGCGGGGGTCAGCGCGTTGACGATCACCCCCCTGCCCGCCACTTCCTTGCCCAGCGATTTGGTGAAGCCGATCACCCCCGCCTTCGACGCCGAATAGGCCGATGCCTGCGGATTGCCTTCCTTGCCGGCCACCGACGAAACGTTGACGATCCGCCCGTAGCCGTTCGCAAGCATGTGCGGCACGATAGCGCGGCAGCAATAGAACAGGCCGTTCAGATTGACGTCGATCACGCGTTGCCAGCTGTCGATCGGGTAACTTTCGACGGCCGCGGTCGCGCCGGTAATCCCAGCCGAGCAGACCAGCACGTCCACCTTGCCGAGCAGCGCGACGCTCTCCTGCGCCGCTGCGGCGACGCGCTCCGCATCGCTGATGTCGAGCGCGCAGGTGCCGGCTGCGCCGATTGCCGCAGCCACTTCGCGCAATGCCTCCGCATCGCGATCCCACAGGCAGACGCGCCCGCCCTCGCGCACGATGCGCGCCGCGACCGCCCGCCCCAGCCCCGACGCACCGCCGGTGACGATCGCGCCTCGACCCTCGAAACGTCCGGCGAAACTGCTCATCCCAGCCTCGCCCGGTCGAAGGCGACGACCCGCTGGCGCTGCGTGCCCAATTTGTCGATCGCCAGTTCCATGACGTCGCCGGGCTTCAGGAAGATCTTCTCGGGCTTCTTGCCCTCGCCCACCCCCGGTGGCGTGCCGGTAATCAGAAGGTCGCCGGGCAGCAAGGTGACGAAGCGGCTGACATAGGCGATCAGCTCGGCCACCCCGAAGATCATCGTGCGCGTATTGCCGGTCTGCATCCGCGCGCCGTTCACGTCGAGCCGCATGTCGAGCGCCTGCGGATCGCCGATCTCGTCGGGCGTCACCAGCCACGGCCCGACCGGGCAGAAGGTGTCATGCCCCTTGCCCTTGGACCATTGCGTGCCGCGCTCCTTCTGGTTGAAGCGTTCCGACACGTCGTTCGCGAGCACATAGCCCGCGACATGATCGAGCGCGTCGGCCGCCGCGACGTAGCGGCAGGTCCGCCCGATCACGACGCCCAGTTCGACTTCCCAGTCGCCGTGGGTCGCACCCTCGGGCAGCATGACATCGTCGTCCGGCCCGGACAGGCTGGTCACCGCCTTCATGAACATCATCGGCTCGGTCGGGATCGGCAGGTTCGATTCAATCGCATGGTCGCGATAATTGAGCCCGATCGCCACGATCTTGCCGACGCCCGCAACCGGCACACCAAAACGCACGCCCTCGGGCGCGGGCGGCAGCGTCTCGGGGTCGACCAGCGTAAGCTGCGCAAGCCGGTCGACGGTAAGGTCGGGCACCTGCGCGGACAGATCGCGCACGCGACCCTGCGCGTCGATGACGCCGGGCTGTTCGGCGCCGACCGCGCCGAAACGACAGAATTTCATCGGCAGGTCCTCAATGGATATAGGGACGGTGAAGCGGCACGTCGGGGTTGAGATCGACCCCGAAGCCGGGACGATCGAGCGCCGTCGCGCGGATGCGGCCGTTGACCGGCACCGGCTCGCCCAGCAATTGCGGCGCGAACATCGGCACTACCTCGGTCGGGCCGGGGTGCATCATCAGGAATTCGGCGAACGGCGAATTGTGGCGCGTCACCACGAAATGATAGCTGTAGACCGACGAGCCGTGCGGAATGACCATCGCGCCGCGCGTGTCGGCGTAATTGGCGATCTTGATCAGTTCTGTGATCCCGCCGCACCAGCCGACGTCGGGCTGGATGATGTCGCAACATTCCATGTCGAGCAGCATCCGGAAGCCCCAGCGCGTCGCCTCATGCTCGCCAGTCGTCACCAGCAGGCCGCGCGGCGCGTTCTTCTTCAACTGCGCATAGCCCCAATAATCGTCGGGGCTCAGCGCTTCCTCGATCCACTTGAGACCACATTCATCCCACGCGCGCTGCGCCAGCCGCGTGGCATAATCCAGGTCGAGGCTCATCCAGCAATCGTACATCAGCCAGAAGTCGTCGCCGCACTTGCCGCGCATGTCTGCGAGCAAGGCGACATTCTTCTCCAGCCCCTCCAGCCCTTCGGCGGGTCCATGGTGAAGCGGCAGCTTGCCGCCGATAAAGCCCAGCTCGCGCGCGATGTCGGGACGTGCGCCGGTCGCGTAGAAGTGCAGTTCGTCGCGCACCGCGCCGCCGAGCAGGTAGTAGACCGGCTCGTCACGCAGCTTGCCCAGCAGATCCCACAGCGCAAGGTCGACGCCGGAAATCGCGTTGATGACCAGTCCCTTGCGGCCGTAAAATTGCGTCGAAAAATACATCTGGTCCCAAATCTTCTCGATCTCGACCGGATCGCGCCCTTCCAAAAACCGCGCGAGATGCTTTTCGACGATATAACAAGCCGGTTCGCCGCCGGTCGTCACCGCGAAGCCGACCGTGCCGTCCTCTGCCTCGATCTCCACGACCAGAGTTCCCAGCACATTGATCCCGAACGAGCGCCGCGACTGGCGATATTCGGGATAACGGCTCATCGGGGTGGCAATATGGTCGTCGATCCAGTGCGCGCCCTGCTGATCGTGATAATCCGCGCCACCGCCCTTCGCAGTGAACGCGCGGACGTGCTTGATCTTCGAAAGCTCCATCGCGCACCCTCCTTGAACGACACCGGTCCGGCGACAGCGTTCCGGATTACTTTGCCATATAGTGAGTTCATGACTTATAAAATGAAAGTAGGCCCGTCAACCAAACCGCGCCACTGACGAACCGACGGCGGTAGGCCACGGGACACACGAGAAGAGGTTGGGATATGTTGCTGGAAGGAAAGCGCGTTCTGATCACGGGCGGATCGCGTGGGATTGGGCGGGCCGCCGCGATCGAAGCCGCGCACCAGGGTGCCGATGTAGCGATCAACCACTTTGACGATCGCGCGCAGGCCGAATCGGTCGTGGCGACGATCCGCGCCTTGGGTCGAAAGGCGATCGCGGTCGACGGCGATGTCGCCGAGCCCGCGAGCGCCACCGCCTTCGTTGCCACCGCGGCCGAGGCGCTGGGGGGCGTGGACGTCTTCGTCAGCAACGCGGGCATCTGCCCCTTCCACGCCTTCCTCGACATGCCCGCCGACACGCTCGAACGCACGCTGCGCGTGAACCTGCATGGCGCATTCTACATGGTGCAGGCCGCCGCCAACCAGATGGTGCGGCAGGGCACCGGTGGCGCGATCGTCGCGGTGTCGTCGATCTCGGCGCTGGTCGGCGGCGAGTATCAGACGCACTACACGCCCACCAAGGCGGGACTGCATTCGCTGATGCAATCGGCGGCGATCGCGCTCGGGCGACATGGCATCCGCTGCAATTCGGTGCTGCCGGGCACGATCCTCACCGACATCAACAAGGACGATCTCGCCGATTCCGGGAAGCGCGCGCGCATGGCCGCACGCATCCCGCTCGGCCGGCTGGGCGAGCCGGAGGATCTCGCCGGGCCGATCATGTTCCTCGCCTCGGATCTTGCGCGCTACGTCACCGGCGCCGCGCTGCTGGTCGATGGCGGCGCCTTCGTCAATCTGCAATGAGCGGATGAAAGAAGCCCGCCGTGCGTCGCAGCACGGCGGGCCGGCGTTCGTGCGGGATCGGCGGGTCAGCCCACCTCGAAATGGTAGCTGCCCGCCGGGACGCTCAGGACCGCCTCTTGCGCGGTGCGCTGTTCGACGGTCACGGCCTTGCCGCCTTCGAGGACTTGCGCCCGCTCGGCGGCGGGCAAATGGACCTGCGCCACGCTGCCGACCGGAACGGTCAGGTCGAGCGAGAAGCGGTGCTCGTCCTGCTTCCAGCGCGTGCTGATCCGCCCAAGCCGCGAGTCATAGGTCGCGCCCGCCGACGCCATCCGCGCATCGCGTAGCGGGCGCACCGTAAAGCGCGTGAAGCCGGGCGCGGTCGGCGCGATCCCGGCGATGCGCCGGAACATGAAGCCGACCACCGCGCCCAGCGCATAATGGTTGAATGAATTCATCGACCGATCGCCCGCATCGCTGTTCCAGCGTTCCCAGGTGGTCGTCGCACCCTTGGCGATCATATAGCCCCAGGACGGATAGTCGGTGCGCAGCAACAGGTCGTAGATCAGCGCGATCTCGCCCGCATCCGCCAGCACGTCGAGGCTGTATGGCGTGCCGAGGAAGCCGGTCGACAACAGCGTACCGCGCCGCCGGATATCCGCCACCAGCCGCTGTACCGCCCCCGCGCGTGCGCCCGGCGCGAGCAGATCGAAATGCAGCGCGAGGATGTAGCCGGTCTGCGACCCGTTGCCGATCGTGCCGTCCGCCTTGACGAAGGCGCGCCGGAACGCCTCGGCCAACCGGCCGGCGAGCGTCGCATAATGCGTCGCCTCCGCCGCGCGTCCGCTGGCGCGTGCCATGTCCGCCATCTGGTCGGCGGCACCTTTCCAGAAGGCGGTGCCGATCAGATCCTTGGGCGTGGTCGGATCGCCGGGATTGACGGCGTCCAGCGCCAGCCAGTCGCCATAGTCCACGCCGCGCGCCTTCGACCAGACGAAGTCGGGATTGCTGGCCTCGATCGAGGCGAGGAACCGCTTCATCGACGCCCAGTGCTGATCGATGATCCCGGTGTCGCCGTAGCGCTGCCACACCGTCCACGGCAGCGCGACCCCGGCATCACCCCAGCCCGGCGAGGAGCCCGGCTCGGCGAAATGGTCGTGTCGCGCGACCGGCGCGATGTCCGAATAGGCGCCGCTGTCGCGCTGCGCATCCCGCATGTCGCGCATGAAGCGCTGCGTGAACGCGGCGGTGTCCATGTTGAAACTGGCGGCGTCCCAGAAGACGTGAGCGTCGCCGGTCCAGCCCAGCCGTTCGTCGCGCTGCGGGCAGTCGGTGGGGATGCCGGTGAAATTCGACCGCTGGCTCCACCGGCTGTTCTGCCACAGCCGTTGCGGGACGTAGCTGCCGAGTTGCAGATCGCTGGTTTCGGTCAGGTCGCTGCGGATCGAGATACCGGTAATCTCCGCGGCGGTGAGCGGTCGCCCCAGCCCCTCGACCTGCACGTAGCGAAAGCCGTGATAGGTAAAACGCGGCTCGTAGCGTTCGACGCCGGCGCCCGCGAACGTGTAGCTATCGGTCGCATCGGCGGCGCGCAGGTTGCTTTGGTCGACGCTGCCGTCGGGGTTGAGCAATTCGGCATAGCGCAGCCGGATCGTCTGGCCGCGCCGGCCCCTGAGCGCGATCCGTGTCCAGCCGGTGAAATTCTGTCCGAAGTCAATGACCAAGGCGCCATCGGCGACCGTCGCGACCTTCTGCGCCGCCATCTGCTCCTTGCGACGGATCGGCGGCACCGTCGCCGCGACCAGCGCGGCGGTCGCGGGTGCGGCGGGTGCCGCAGGCGACCAATCGCCATCCGGCCGATAGCTGGCAGAACTCCACCCGGTCCGTTCCCGGCGCGCGTCGTAGATTTCACCATCGTAGATCGTGGCGCTGGTGATCGCTGACTCCGCGACCGTCCAGCCCGGGCCGGTCGCAACGGTCTGCACGCGTCCGTCGGCGTAGCGGATTTCGAGCTGTCCGAAGATCCGCAACGGCGGCTCGCCAAAGGAGTAGCGACCGTCCGGCGAGATATAGCTGCCGTACCAGCCATCCGCGACATGCACGCCCAGCACATTGTCGCCGGCGACCAGCGTGTCGGTCACGTCCTGGACGCAATAGAGACAATGCTTGCGATAGTCGCTGAACTCGGGACGCAGCAGCGCGTCGTCGAGCCGTTTGCCGTTGAGTTCGGCCTCGTACATGCCGAGCGCGGTCAGATAGAGCCGCGCCGAAGCGACACGCCCCTCGACGCGGAACGGTCGGCGCAGCAGCGTCGCGGCGCGCGCGGGCAGCGTTGCCTGCCCCTGCCCCGCGCGGGTCGGCGACCAACCGGAATCGCCGCCCTCCGCTGTCCCGGCGCGGCTCTCCAGCCGCTCGCCACCGAAGCGGATCGTGCGACCGTCGCGCATGGTCAATCGCAGCAGCGTGGCAGCCTGTGCCGCGCCGTCGTCCGGCGCACGCGTCTCGATCGTCAGCACATGCGCACCCGCCGCGACGGGCACCAGTGCGCTGCGTGGCCCCGGCGAACCCCAGCCGCCGCGCTTCGGCGGGATGATCTCGGCGCCGTCCAGCCGTACCCGGCAATTGCCGCCACAGCCGATCAGTGCGGTCAGCTCGCCATCCAGCGGCGCGTCGAAACGCAGGCGGAACGCCACCTGCTGGCCGCGCGGCACCACCGCTGCCGACCGCCAGCCGAGCCCGGCCGCGCGATCGTCACGCTGCGCCGGGGTTTCCGCCGACAGCCAGGCCGCCGACCAGTCGCCCGGGGCCAGCAGACCCATTTCCCAGAAGGCGACCGGCGAGGTCGCGGCAGTGCCACGTTCGTCCCACGCCATGACGCGCCACCACGCCCGCTGACGCGCGGAGAGCGGGGTGCCGGCATATGCGACGTCGAAACACTTCTCCCCGGCGACGCGTCCGCTGTCCCACAGATCGAAGCGTCCCGCCTCGGCCCCCGCCCGCGACGAGGCCACGCCGACACGCCACGCGGACTGCCGTGCGCCCCGGCGGCTGGACCGAAGCTGCCACGACAGGCGTGGGCGAAGATCGTGCAACCCCATCGGATCGCGCAGCCCGCCGACGAGCAGGTTATCGACGCCCCAGGCCGGCGCGTCGTTGTCCGTCGCCAGCGCACCGACCCGCGCCGGGAGCAACGCGAGGCCGGCGCCGGCCCCCAACAGAACGGAACGTCGCCTTGGCATCAACCCACCTCCCTGAAGCCGCTTACCCGTGAAGCAGCAGCTGCGCGCCGCATTGCTGCCCGGCGCGCAGCCCACAAGCAAGTACTTTTATTCAGGATTTGGGATGATGTCCATTATGTGGCAATCAGCTTTTCGGACGTTGTGCAGCGCCGGTCAGCTTGTGCCCGATCGCGACGCTGATCCGGCCGGCTGCGGCGAGCACCTCGCCACTCAGCGCATCCATCCGTGCATCCTCCATATAGTGTGCCGCGCCCGAAACGCTGATCGCGGCGACGATCCGGTCATGGACATCGCGGATCGGCGCGGCGATGCAGCGAATCCGATCTTCGTTCTCCTCGAGATCGTAGGCGCGGCCATGCATTTGATAGTCGGCCATCCGTTTCCGCCAGGTCTTCCAGCGGCGCTGGTCGCTACCCTGCTCGGCGTCGAAGCGCGCCGCCCAATATTCGGGATCGTGATCGAGCATCAACGCCTTGCCGAGCCCGGTCGAGGTCAGCGGATGCCGATCGCCGACACGGCTCGACACCACGACGCGTCGCCGCCCCGGCACCTTGTCCAGATACAACGCCTGATCGGCGTCAAGGACGCCCAGATGCACGGTGTCCTCGGTCAGCGCCGCTAGATCCTCGATGATCGGCCGGGCGATCTGGACGAGATCGACCTGGTCGCGCGCCGCCGATCCCAACGCCAACAACCGCGGCCCCAGCCGGTAGCCAGCGCGCGGCGTCGCGGCCAGATAGCCACGGTCGGTCAGTGCCGAGGCGAGCCGATAGGTGGTACTCTTGTTGAGCCCGACCTTCTCCGCCAGTTCGCCCACCGTGAGCTGTTCGTCGGCCAGCGCCTCCAGTACGTCGAGCCCGCGCATCAAGGTCTGGCTGCCCGCCCCGATTGCCGCCGGCGCCAGGGGTTCGTCATCGGAGGGTTCGTTACGACGGGGCATCAGCACCTTCTCTCCTTCAAACGCCGCACGCGCTTCGTCCGCGCGGGCCATCTTATCCTATGATCCACAGCCAGCGCCAATGGGGACTTCCGCCGGTCAGCGGCCCTCCGGAACACGCCCGCGCGAACGCAAGGGGATCAGGATGGGCCGTCGGTGTCGGGGCCCGGGGCGGGTACGACCTCCAGGATCACGTCACCCGCCTCGAGCCGGTTGGCCGCCGGTTCCCAGAAGCCGATCATCGTCCCGTTGCGGTAGATGCGATGGCCAAGCCCGGTGTCGATCGCGCGCAGCGGGATGCCGATCTCCGCCGCGGTTACGCACCGCTCCCGCAGCGACACCCGTCCGTCAGTTGCGGCAAGATCCGCCATGTAGTCGGCCAGATGGATGCCGTGCGTCGATCCCGCGAGAAGCAGTCCGGCAAAGCTCGCCGGGTTGATGACGGTATTGGCGCCAGCCTGCTTGGCGATCGCTTCGTTGTCGAGCGAGCGGATCACCACGCTGATCGGCAGTGTCGGCACGATCCGGCGCGCGGTCAGGACGATCAGGATCGAGGTGTCGTCCCGCCCGGCCGCGACGATCAGCGCGCGCGCGGTACCCAGCCGCGCCGCCTTCAACGCGGCGTCGCGGGTGGCATTGCCTTCCATCACCGCGACGTCCAGCGCCTCGGCATGGCGCAGCGCGGCGGCGCTTTCGTCGATCACCACGATCGTATCGGGATGCGCGCCGCGACGGATCAGCTCGCTGGCGGCCTCCGACCCGCTGTTGCCGAAGCCCGCGATCACGACATGATCGCGCAACTGCCGCTGGATCACCGACATACGCCAGCGCCCCCAGACGCGTCTGAGCAGAAAGTCATAGGCGGTCCCCAGAAAGATCAGCCACACGAACAACCGGATCGGGGTGACGACGAACGTGTCGAACAGTCGCGACTGCTGCGTAACCGGCACGATGTCGCCATAGCCGACCGTCGTGACGGTGATCATGGTGAAATACAGGATGTCGGCGAACGTCACCGGCTCGCCAGACGCCTGTCGCAGCCCGTCGCGATCGAACCAGTGCACCGCAAGCGCGACCCCGATCAGCGCCAGCGCGACCAGCGCGCGCCATGACAGCGCCAGCCACACCGGCGTACGGCTGCGGCGATAGAGGATATAGTCGGGTTTGCGGCCCTCGCTTTGCACCGCGCGACGTCAACTGTTCGCGGTTGAGGCCGGCGTGTCACGACGCGGCGTCTCGAACGTCGCCCATTCGCCTTCACCACTTGGCCGCGGCGGAGGGCCGGCGATGCTGTCGGGCTCGCTGATCGCGCCGATCCGGACACGGTGCAGATGGACCTTGGCGATCATATTGGCCGAGATCGGCGCGGTGATGAACAGGAACAGCGAGATCAGCAGCTCGTGCGCGGTCCAGACGCCCAGTCGCGCCTGGAAATACACCACCGACGCCACGAGCAGCGCGCCCAGCCCCAGCGTTGTCGCCTTGGTCGGCCCGTGCAGCCGCTCCATGGTCGAGGGCAAGCGCACCAGCCCCCAGCTGCCGATCAGCGCAAACCCCGCGCCGAACAGCAGCAGCACGACGACGACGATGTCGGCAATGACGCTCATTCGACGATGTCCCCGCGCAGGATGAACTTGCAATAGGCGATGGTGCTGACAAAGCCGACCATCGCCAGCAGCAACGCCGCCTCGAAATAGGTGTCGTTGCTACCGATCATACCGATCAGCACGATCAAGGCGATGGCATTGATGACCATCGTGTCGAGCGCGACGATCCGGTCGCCCAGCGCCGGGCCGCGCAGCAACCGCCACAGGTTGAGCAGCAATGCGAGCGCGATCGCACCCGCCGCGAGGTGAAGGGCAAGGTCGATCATGCGAAGATCCGTTGCAGCCGCGCTTCGTAGCGGGTCTTGATCCGCCCCACCTCCGCCGCCTCGTCCGCGACGTCAAGCGCGTGGACGAGCAGGAAGCGCCCGTCCGCGGACACGTCCGAGGAGACGGTGCCCGGCGTCAGGCTGATCGTCCCGGCCAGCATCGTGATCGCCTCCGGCGTGGTCAGGTCGATCGGCACCACCAGCCAGCGGGCGCGCAGGTCGCGGCTGCGCCGGAACAGGATCAGCCACGCGACCTGAAAATTGGCGACGACGATGTCGAGCAGCACGATCGCCAGATAGGCGAGGAAAGGCCGCCCGAAGCGCATCCGCGGCCGGTCGGGCCAGAACGGCTGGGTGAATTTGGGCAGGATCAGCGCGAACACGCCGCCCAGCACGACCCCGCCGACCGTGATGCTGTTCGCCATCAACAACCAGACGATCAGCAGCATCGCCGACAGCCCGGGGTGCGGGAGCAGGTGCTTCATCGCGCCGCTCCCAGGATCGCGGTGACATAAGGCCCGGGCGCCATCACCTGCGCGGCGGTGGCGCGGGTCTGCGCCGTTACCCAGCCCGCCGCGACGGTCAGCGCGGCCAGTGTGGCGAGCAACAGCGCCGGCGCGATGAACTCGGCGCGCGACCGGGCCGGACAGGCGACCGCACCGGCGTCGGCGGCGCTCGCCTTCCAGAACACCGTCGAGCCGCCGCGCGAGAAGCCGATCACGCCGATCAACGTCGTGACGAGGATCGTGGCCCAGACCGCCGGCCAGCCCGGCGTCGCGAAGCTGGCGTCGAGGATCAGCAACTTGCCGACGAACCCCGCCAGCGGCGGCAGCCCGACCGCACCGATCGCCGCCGCAAGATACAGCAGCCCGGCGGCGTCCTGCCCGGCGAAACGCGGGCTGGGGACGATCGCATCGGCATATTGGCCGCGCCGCCGCATCGTCACGTCGGCGACGAGGAACAGCGCCGCGCCCGCCACTACCGCCTGCATCATGTAATAAAGCGCGGCGGCGAGCGTCGCCTCCCGCCACGACGCCACCGCCATCAACAGCGTCCCGGTCGAGGCGAGCACCGCGAACGCCGCCTGCTCGCGCATCCCGCGCGCGGTCAGCACCCCGACGAACCCGACGATCGCACCGAGGATCGCGGCGGGCAGCAGGTACGGCGCGGGCACCCACGCCGCCGCCCCCGCCTGCGCGCCGAAGATCAGCGGCACGGTGCGGATCATCGCATAGACGCCGACCTTGGTCATGATCGCAAACAACGCCGCGACCACCGGCATCGTCGCGGCATAGGTGCGCGGCAACCACAGATGCAGCGGCACCACCGCCGCCTTCAGCGCGAAGACGACCATCAGCAGCAGCCCCGCGACGCGCACCAGCCCCTGATCCGCCACGCCGAGCGCCGCGACCCGCACCGCCAGATCGGCCATGTTGAGCGTGGCGGTCAGCCCGTAGAGCAGCCCGAGCGCGATCAGGAATAGCGCCGACCCGACGATATTGACGACGACATAGGCGACCCCCGCCTTCATCCGCAGCGCGCCCTGCCCGTGCAGCATCAGGCCATAGGAGGCGATCAGCAGCACCTCGAAGAACACGAACAGGTTGAACAGGTCGCCGGTCAGGAACGCGCCGTTCAGCCCCATCAGCTGAAAGTGGAACAGCGGATGGAAGTGCCAGCCGCGCCGGTCCGCACCGGTGACGAGCGCATGGCCCAGCACGATCGTCGCCAGCAGCGCGGCGAGCACCAGCATCAGCGCCGCGAGCCGGTCGAGCACGAGCACGATCCCGAACGGCGCCGGCCACGCGCCGAGCGCATAGCTGCGGATCGCTCCGTCCTGCGCGATCGCGAACAGCGTGCAGGCGGCCACCGCCAGCGCGACGCAGCCGCCCAGCGACAGCGCCACCGCGACGGACCGGTGCCGCCGCATCAGCAGCATCGTCACCGGCGCGCTGATCGCCGGGATGACGACCGGCGCAATCGGCAGATGGTCAAGCAGCGTCACGCCGGCTCCTCACGGTCGCGGTCGGTCAGCCCGTCGACCTGATCCGATCCGCTCTCCAGGAAGCTGCGCAGCGACAGGATCACGGTCAGCGCGGTCATGCCGAAGGTGATGACGATCGCGGTCAGAACCAGCGCCTGTGGCAGCGGATCGGCATGCGCGGTCACGTCCTTGGCATAGAGCGGCGGCCGGTCGACGATCAGCCGTCCGATTGCGAACAGGAACAGGTTGACCGCATAGGACAGCAAGGTCAGCCCCAGCACGACCTGAAAGGTCCGCCCGCGCAACGCGAGATAGATGCCGCCCGCTACCAGCATTGCGATCGCGGAGGCGACCAGGAATTCGAGGCTCATGCCGCCTCCCCCTCGTGGTTCTCGGCACCATCGATCTTGGCGGCGCGCTGCGCGACATGCGCGAGCTGCGCCAGCGCCATCATCACCGCGCCCACCACCACCGCGGCGACGCCGAGGTCGAACAGCATCGCGGTCGCCAGCTCGAACTCGCCGATCAGCGGCAAGTGGAAATAACCGAAGCTGCTGGTCAGGAACGGCGCGCCGAACAGCAGCGAGCCGAGCCCGGTTGCGACCGCGATCAGCACGCCGCTGGCGATCAGCTGATGCTCGCCGATCCGCCGCCGGACGTCGGTCCAGTCGAAGCCGGACGCGAGATATTGCAGCAGGATCGCGATCGAAAAGACCAAAGCCGCGATGAAGCCGCCGCCCGGCTGGTTGTGCCCGCGCAGGAAGATGTAGACACCGACCAGCAGCGCCAGCGGCAACAGCAACCGCGTCGCCATCACGAACATCATCGGGTGGCGCTCGGGCGAGAAGCGGTCGCGCGACTGCCACGCGCGCAAGCGGACGCCCGCCACGCCGCGTGCGGCGGGTTCGAGCAACGCGAAGATCGCCAGACCGGCGATGCCGAGCACCGTGATTTCACCCAGCGTGTCGAAGGCGCGGAAGTCGACCAAAGTGACATTGACGACGTTGGTGCCGCCCCCGCCCGCATAGCTGTTGTCCCAGTGGAAGCGCGACACGCCCGCGCGCTCCGGGCGGGTCATGATCGTCCAGGCGAGCCAGCCGGTGCCGAGCCCGCCCGCCGCCGCGATCATGCCGTCGCGCACCCGCCGGGACGCCCTCGACAATCGCGGCGGGTTGCCGGGCAGCAGGTGCAGCGCCAGCAGCATCAGCAGGATCGTCACGACCTCGACCGCGATCTGCGTCAGCGCGAGATCGGGGGCGGACAGGTGAATGAACGCCAGCGCCATGACGAGCCCGATCACGCTGATGAAGACGAGCGCCAGATACCGCCGCCGGTCGACCGCCAGCACCGCGACGGTCGCCACGATCAGCGCTGCCCAGGCGACGATGGCGACCGGCGAGGCCGGGGTCGTCGCGCGTGTCCCCGCACTGGCGCCGAACCGCCACACGGCCTCTCCTCCCAGCGCCAGCGCGACGGCGAACAGCACCATCAGATAACGTTGCAGCGAGGCGACGTGGATGACACCGGACAGACGACGCAGCGCCGCGACCCCCGCCTCCATGGCCTGGTCGAACAGGCGCTTGGCATCCGGCGTACGCAGCCGGCCGACCGGCGCCGCGATCGCCGGCAAGCGCCACAGCAGCAGGATCGCGACGCCCACCGCCCCCAGGCTCATCAACAAGGCCGGATTGACCCCGTGCCATAGCGCCAGATGCAATTCGGGCTTCATGGTGCCAGTCACGGCAGCACGCGCCGCGGCGACCAGCGGACCCGCGAGCGTCATCGGCACGAGCCCGAGCATGAGCGCCGCTGCGCCCAGGATCGCCACCGGTCCGAGCAGCAGTATCCCCGGATCGTGCGGCGCGGCGACATCGCCGGTCCGGCGCTCGCCGAAGTGCAGCGACACCGCGTAGCGCAACGAATAGGCCGCCGACAGCAGCGCGGCGATCGTCGCCAGCACCGGCACCAGCAACGCCTGCCCGGCCCAGACGGTCTGCGCACTTTGCTCCAGCATCATCTCCTTGGAGATGAACCCGCCAAGCGGTGGCAGCCCGGCCATCGCCGCCGCTGCCAGTATTCCGAGCGTCGCGGTCAGCGGCATCACCGCCGCCAGACCGCTCAGCCGCCGGATATCGCGCGTGCCGGTTTCATGGTCGACGATCCCGGCGTGCATGAACAGCGCCGCCTTGAACGCGGCATGGTTCAGGATGTGGAAGATCGCCGCGGTCGCCGCGGCATCGGTGCCGAACCCCAGCAACATCACCATCAGCCCCAATTGGCTGATCGTCGAATAGGCGAGGATCGCTTTCAGATCGTGGCGGAACAGCGCGACCGCCGCGCCGAACAGCATCGTCACCAGGCCGATGGTCGTGACCACCACGAACCACAGCCCGCTCCCCGCCAGCACCGGCCACAGCCGCGCGAGCAGGAACACGCCCGCCTTCACCATCGTCGCCGAGTGGAGGTAGGCGCTGACCGGGGTCGGCGCGGCCATCGCGTGCGGTAACCAGAAGTGGAACGGAAATTGCGCCGATTTGGTGAACGCACCCGCCAGGATCAGCAGCAGGATCGCCGGGTACAACGGGGAGGCCTGCACCAGATCGGCGCGCGACAGGATCGTCGCCAGCTCGTAACTCCCCGCCGCCTTGCCGAGCAGCACCATCCCCGCGATCAGCGCAAGCCCCCCGCCCCCCGTGACGGTCAGCGCCATCCGCGCGCCCTGCCGCGCCTCGGCACGATCGCGCCAGAAGCCGATCAGCAGGAAGGACGCGAGGCTGGTCAGCTCCCAGAACACCAGCATCAGCAGCACGTTGCTCGACAGCGCGATCCCGATCATCGCGCCCTGGAACAGCATCAGGAACGACAGGAAGCGCGCGGTCGGCTCCTCCTTCCCCAGATAGCCCTGCGCATAGACGACGACGAGCAATCCGATGCCGAGGATCAGCCCGGCAAACAGCAACGCCAGCGGGTCGAGCCACAGGCTGAGATCCATCCCCAGCGCGGGCAGCCACGCGATCCGCACCGCCGGCGTCGCGCCCTGAAGCACGGCGCCCGCCTGCGACGACAGTATCGCCAGCCCGCCGGCGCTGCCCAGCCCGGCGATCGTCACATGCACGCCGCGCCCGGCGTGGCGCGTCGTCGCCAGCAGCATGGCCGCGACAAACGGCAGCGCGATCAGCGTCAGCAAGGCCACCGGCATGCCTCCTTCCGCTTTACGGTGTCAGCGAGGCGACGGGGCAACAAAAGGGTTCGCTCGGGCAAGCCGATCCTCCGGGCGCAAGGACACGCCGCTGGCGGCCCGACCAGCGTGAGAACCTGCCCGCGCACCAGTTTGCGAACACCCGCGCGGACCATGGCACACGCGGCGAGCGATTCACAACCCATCCCGGACCGCCGGGCGACCTATCGCCCGCCCGGGTCGCCGCTGTTCTCCTTCACCCGCCAGCGCTCCAGTTGCGTCAATACATCGTCCGCGATCTGGCCGATCGTGAAACCGGTGAGATCGCGATAGGCCGTTTCGCCGTTCGTTTGGGCTGCGAGCATCCAGGCGATACTTCTGCGCCGTTCGGGTGCGTCCAGCGCCGTATAGGCTGCCAGCGGGCGCGATCGTGGTGCCAAGCGATAGACGAACGTGCGCCCACTCGCCGCGGGAATGGTGAGTTCGACCGCCTCCTCTCCGCTGTCCACGCGGCTTGCCGTCCAGCCTTCTTTTTCCATCGCTTCCTGCACCGACTGCAAGGCCGGCTCGCCCTGCCCGCGGAGCTGGGCGACAATGTCGTCGCGGCGGGGCGGCACCAGCAGGCGCTTGATCCGCTCGCTCATCCCCGGTCCGTCGCCGGGCAGCGTCACGCCCGCCAGATCGGCGTTGGTCTGGCGGATCAGACCGATCGCCAGCAACAACATGATAAAGCAGAACGGCAGCGCCGCCAGCAGCGTTGCCGACTGCAACGCGCCGAGGCCGCCGGCCACCAGCAACAGCGTGGCGGTCGCCCCCAACAGGATGCACCAATACATGCGTTGCCAGGCAGGCGTGTCCTCCGCGCCGCCCGAGGCGAGCGTGTCGATCACCAGTGCACCCGAGTCCGCCGAGGTCACGAAGAACATCGCGACGAGCGCGATCGCCAGCGTGGCGGTGACGCGCGCGGCGGGCAGATATTCGAGGAATTTGAACAGCGCGGTGGACAGGTTCGCTTGTACCGCCGTGGCGATCCCGCCGCTCGCCGCGCCGAGATCGAGCGAGATCGCGGTGTTGCCGAACACCGTCATCCACAAAAAGGTGAAGGCGGTCGGCACGAACAACACGCCGATCACGAACTCGCGGATCGTCCGTCCGCGCGAAATGCGGGCGATGAACATGCCGACGAACGGCGACCATGCGATCCACCATGCCCAGTAGAACAGCGTCCAGTCGGCCATCCAGGCACGCGGTTCATAGGCGTAGAGCGTGAAGGTCCGCTTCACGAAATGATCGAGGTACAGGCCGAAATTCTGCACCAGCGCGCGCATCAGGAACAATGTCGGCCCGACCGCGAGCACGAACAGCATCAACAGGATGGCGACGGTCAGGTTCAACTCGGACAGCCGCCGGATCCCCCGGTCGGCGCCGCTCAGCACCGACAGCGTCGCCGCGCCCATCACCAGCACGATCACCACGATCTTGGTGGTGATCGTGTCGGGTAGCCCATATTCATAGGCCAGACCCGCCGTCATCTGCGACACGCCGAAGCCCAGCGATGTCGAAACCCCGAACACCGTGCCGCACACCGCGAAGATATCGATCGCGTCGCCGAGCGACCCGTTGATGCGTTTGCCAAGAATCGGCGACAGGCCCGACCGCAGCGTCAGCGGCATGTCCTTTCGATAGGTGAAATAGGCAAGGCTCATCCCGACCAGCGCATAGATCGCCCATGCATGGACGCCGTAATGGTGAAAGGTGATCGCCATCGCTTCGCGCGCGGCCAGGATGGTCCCGCTCGGCGCTTCGGGTGGTGAGATATAATGCTGGATCGGCTCGGCGACGGCGAAATACATCAGGCCGATGCCCATGCCCGCCGCAAACAGCATCGCGAGCCACGACAGATAGGGGAAGTCCGGTTCGGCATCGTCCGGTCCCAGTTTCAGCTTGCCCGCCGGGCCGAAACCGAGCGCCAGCACCACGACCAGAAACACCGCGACCGCCGAAATATAGAACCAGCCGAACGTGTCGATGACCCAGCTCTGCGCGGCCTTGAACGCCACATCGGCGGTGCCTGGCATCGCCAATGTCGTCGCCAGCAACAGGGCGATGATCCCCGATGCCCCCCAGAACACGCGGGGATTGATCTCACTTTTCATCATATCAGCAGGTTATCACTGGTTAAGAACGATGGCGACCGAACGCGGGCGGGACGGTGACGCTCAAACAAACAACGCTCATCCGATATAGTAAGGCACATCAGTGGTAATTTTTGATGCGCTTCTGCGCTTCGATCGTTGATTAAGCCAAGTTTGATGCATATCTACATGTCACGAGGAACGTTTGATATGCAGAACGACATCGCGCTCGAGGAATTCGGACGAAAGCTGCTCCAGGCACGCACGCGCAAGGGCCTCAGCCAACGCGCCCTTGCCGAGCGCACCGGCGTGCCGCAGGCGCATATCTCGAAGATCGAGCAAGGCCGGGTCGACATCCGTCTGTCCAGCCTGGTCGAACTTGCACGCGCGCTCGACCTCGACGTCCAGTTGCTGCCCCGCCAGGCAGTGCCAACGATCGAGGGCGCGGTGCGGGCGCTCGCAAGCGACAGTGTCGAAAGCCGCGCATTGTCGATACTCGCGCGACAGGAGCGGACGCTGGAGGCGGTCGGCGCCGCCTACCCCGATCTTGCCGCCGCGCAGACGCTGCTGCCCGCGATCAAGGCGCTGAAGCTGCTTCCCTACGATGTTGAGACCGTGAAGGCGCTGGAGCACGCGGCCGCACCGATCGAGGATTTGCGGCAAAGGCTCGTCGCGGGCGGCGTCGACCCCGCCGGTCTGACACGCTGGCTCGAACAGGCGAACCTAAGGCTGCGGGCATTGCGCAACGCGCGGTTTCACGAACGATCGTCGGCGCCGCCGCAATCCGCGCGGCACGCCTACCAGCTCGACGACGGGGACGATGATGACTGAGACACGGGCGCTCGACATTCATCTGGCCGATCGCAAGGTCGGCACCATCGTCGCGCTCGACGGTGATCGCACCATCTTCAGCTTCGCCGGGGATTATGCCGCCGACCCGCAGCGGCCGACCCTCAGCCTGCGGTATCGCGATGCTTATGGAGCGCTGATCGACGAGCCGCGCGCGCATCGCGCGCGGCTTGAGCCGTTCTTCGCCAACCTGCTGCCAGAAGGCGCGCTGAAGGACTATCTTGCGCGGCGTGTCGGGGTGAAGTCGGTGCGCGAGTTCCAGCTTCTCGCCGCGCTTGGCAGCGACCTGCCGGGCGCGGTTCGCGCGGTCCCGGCTGATGTCGCGCCGGAGAACCTCACCGAGGTGTCGGAAGTGGCGGCGGCGATCCCGGCGCGCTTCCGCGTCTCGCTGGCCGGCGTGCAGCTCAAATTCTCTGCGCTCAAGAACCAGGGCAAGAAGGGCGGCCTGACGATCGCGGTCAGCGGCGAAGGCGGTCAGTGGATCGTCAAGCTACCTTCGACCAGCTTCGCCAATGTTCCGGAAAACGAATATTCGATCATGACGCTGGCCGGACGGGTCGGCATCGACGTTCCCGAGGTCGAGCTGCTCCCGCTCGACAGCGTCGATGGCCTCCCGCCCGGCGTCGAACAACTCGGCACCAGCGCATTCGCGATCCGCCGGTTCGATCGCGGCGCCGATGGACGGGTGCATATCGAGGATTTCGCCCAGGTGTTCGGCGTCTATCCCGACGACAAATACGAAAAGGCCAGCTACCGCAACATCCTAGCGGTGCTGGCCGACGCCACCGACGACCAGAGCGTCGACCAGTTCATCCGCCGACTGACCTTCTGCGTTCTGGTCGGCAATGGCGACATGCACCTCAAGAACTGGTCGCTGATCTATCCTGACGGCAGGCACCCGATCCTGTCGCCGGCCTACGATCTTTTATCCACCGTCGCCTATCTGCCGGGCGAGCAAGCGGCGCTCAGGTTCCGGCGATCCAGGGAATGGAGCGACTTCAACGCGGAAACACTGATCCACCTCGCCGACAAGGCCCGCATCGCCGTCACCCCGGTGCTCCGGGCAGCGCGCGAGACCGTCGAGCAATTTGACGCCGTGTGGGCGGCAGAGAAGCGACATCTGCCGCTTTCGGATCGACTGGTCGAGGCGATCGACCAGCATCGTCGCGGGCTGGCGGTGTGAAACGCGCGGGCGGCGTCGACCCCGGCAGCCCACGCCCCTTCAAGACGCTCCTCCCGCCGTGGTCGCGTCCCCCTGCCCCGCCCGCTGCCCGAACAGAACAGACAGCATCGGCAACACGAACAGCGTCAGCAACCGGATATTGCCCGACGTCGCTCCGGGCGGTCGCCACGCTCGTCAGGGCGCCGACCAAAGTGTCGTTCGCCGCCAGCCCGGCGCCGCCGATCGTATAGGTCAGCGTCGGATTGGCGTCGCCGTAATAGCGATGTAGCGCATCGGCGGTAATCCGCAGCGCGCGTTCGTGGACGAAGAGCGCGTCGCCGGTGAAGCGCATCGCATAATCACTGCTCGCCCCCAGCGTGCCCTGCGTGATGGAATAACTCCCGACGTTGCTGGCGGCGGTGGCGGTGGTCATCTGCGCACCGGTCAGGCGGTCGCCGGGCGCGAGATACCCTTCCGTGATCCGATAGGTCAGCGTCGGGTTCTGGTCGCCATACAGCCGGCCCCAGCCATCGGCCACGTCGGTCAGCGCGCGGGGTACCACGGTCAGTTCGGCGCCGGTAAAGGTCAGCGCATAGTTGATCCCGGCGGACAGACTACCCTAAGTGATCGGGTAGCGGCCGACATGGCTGGCATCGGTCGCGCCGGTTCCAGCGCAGCGCGATCCCGGGCGTATCGCCAGCCAGCAGCACCCGCCGTTCGATCTGCGCCGCCGTGACGCTCCGGTCACCGATCAGCGGCGCAAGGATCGCGTGGACGCGCCCACGCACCCCGTCCGGCAGCGTCTCATCGTCGATCCGTTCGATCGCTCCCTCGACCACCACCAGCCGCAGCTTCGCGCCGTCCAGGGTCTGCGCCGGCACCACCACGCGTGTCAGCACGTGCCCGGCCCGCGCATACTCGGCCTCGATCGCGCGGGCGGCGGCGAAAATGTCGGCCACCTTGATCGGCTTTCCAACCAATTGCGCGCGCCACCGCGCCAGCGCCGCTGAATCGATGTCGGTGCCCTCGACGATCAGTCCGGTCAGGGTTACCTCAAGCTGGTCGACGCCGGCGGGGGCGGCCGTCTCGCTATCGCCCGGAATGGAAACGGGCGCTCGCGCGGTCGGCAACGGTGGAGCGAAGGTGGGCGGCGTGATCTGGCTCGCGGTCTGCGCGAGCGCCGGGATGGCAATGCCCGTCAAGATTACCGAGCACGCCAGATGTGGCGCCCAGGAACGCAAGGTTCCCGCCGGCTGCTGTCCAATCCTATCGCGCAAATGCTCCCCCTGCCGCCGGAAGCCACGCCGCCCTACAGCAGCTCGGCCGTTCAATATCCGTCGCAGCCGGTAGTTAAATTACGCGCTTTTTGGCCATTACATCTTGTAACATCATTTGTAATGAACGGAGGTAGCTTTCAGTAATCTGAAACGAGTCCCTAGAAGACTTTGATTTAGACGGACGAATATTCTATGGCCCGCCATCGCGTAGCCGCTGGCCTCGCGGCCGGAGGCAAGCGAGCGTGGCCATTCGTCGGTGCGGTTGTGGTTCGCAACGGCACGGCTGAGCCCAGCGCAATATCTTCAAGCTCTCAAGAATATATCTCCTCTGTGTTAGAGGGTTTATACGAGAGTTAAGAGGTTAAGCCCGGTTCACGCCGGTGCAATCCCGCCCAAAAGCACGATTCGCGCCCAATGCCGCGTTCTTGAAATATCGTCGCACCGTTCCTGAAGGATCGATGCCTGCGTTCCTGTTGTACCGTCTGATCGTTCCGAAAGTATCGTTCGCCGTTCCCGGAGTATCGAGACGCTGGCTAGGACGCGCATCTCAGCCCAGCGATTGAATCACTTCGGCTCCAGGCACGACGAGGGACGTTCAAATTCATTGAAGCTGGTGCGCGTTTCACCAGCGCTGGCGATGCACGATCGGTGAAGCCCGATACATCGGGAACGCCAAGCGGTCCGGAAGATGGCCGAGGGAGTACCCCCTGCCCTATCGCAGCGTGTGACGGTTCTTCGCGTCGAAGCGCCGGACGTATCCGATGAAGGCACTCTGGTAGCTGACCGGCGTCCGGGCCGGATCAGCTTCGATCCACGCGCGAAAATCGGCGTGGAGCGTCTGATAGTCCCAGCCGGGACATTCTGCGCGTAGCGTCGCCAGCGTCGCATCGGTGAGATCACCGAACGTCGCGCGACCCGACAGGCTCTTGACGCTGCGACGGATCAGCGCCGCGGCGTCGATAGCCGGTAGATCGGGCAATGGGGCAGGGGCGGGAGCAGGAGTTTCAGTCGGGACAGCCTTGGCAACGGAGCCGATAGTCGTCGTCTTTACCTCGCCCTCGGCCCGGCGGCGCATCCGCAGGTGCGGTTCACGCTTGCCCTCGGGTTGCTCGATTATCAGCGCATAGCCGGGCAGCTCATCGCGTTCGGCGATCCTGGCGATCTCGAACTTGAAGCGGCGATATTGCCCCTCCGCGCCCGACTTTTCAAACAACGTCGGCATCGAAATCGCAAAGCCGTTCTCGCCCGCGCCTCCGGCATGTTTGCGCGCGACCTTGTAGAGCCAGCGCTCCCGCCCACCGGTGATGTCGAAATAGGCGCGGTCGATCGACAGCACCCCGCCGGTCATCATCACGCCTTCCCAGAACCAGTTCGACAGCTCGATCGTCATCCCGCGCGAGCGCTCGGTCTTTTCGTCGACCAATTGCGTCCAGCCGTCCAGCCAGCTGAACGTCGCCTCGCGGCGGTTCTCGGCGCGAATGTTGGTCTTGACGGTTGTCGACACCAGCCGGTCGAGTGCCTGTCCGAGCAGTTCGTAGGCGCGCCCCGTCGGCTGGCGCCCGATCGCGCGCAGCAGGTCATAGGGCATCAGGTGCAGCTTCCGCGGCACGTCATTGACGCCACGCCGCGCCATGTCGGCGAGCATCGACGCGCAGTAGATCAGGATGTCGGCATCCCAGATCGTCGCCATCCCGTAATCAGGATTGGCGGAGACATGGACCCACAGCTTGCCGTCCGGGGAGCGATAGTCGATCGGTTTGACCCGCTTCGACTTGGCGAGGCTGAAGAACGGCCGCTCCATCATCTCACGCTGATCGCGCAGCGGCAGATCGGCGAGATAGGGGAGAAACAGATCGATCTGCTCGGAGCCCGTGTCGCGACGCGGCCGGCTCACGCGATGTTTCCCCGGGGAAACGCTCGCGACAGGTGACACGGTGCCTGGGATCGACGGCTGTTTCCCCGGGGAAACATCAACGCTGGAGCCCCTTCCCGCTCGCATCCAGATGCGCCAGCGCGTCGCGCAATGCCGCTACCAGTTCCTCGGTGTCGGCACCCGATCCCGCGTGAAGCCGGATCGTCACCCCCTGCCGGTTCGCCGACATAACGGTCAACGCGGTGCGTCCGTAGCGCGTGGCATAGCGATAAGGCTCGGCCTTCTCCTCGCCCGCCAGCATCTTCGGCGCATCGAGCAGGCGGCGAAGTACATCGGCGGCAGGGTAGGGGAGGTCCCCCGCCTCGCGCCGCTCGACCTGTTCCTTCGCGATCTGGCGCGCGACACCCGTGATCGCCTTCGCTGTCTCGCGATCGTCCAGCGCCTGCGCCAGCGCATAGGCCGGCTTCAACTGCACGTCGGACGGCGAGGCGAAGGCGGCGATCACCGCATCCGGGATCGTCGCCACCTTCAGCATTTTGGACAGCCAGCCCTTGGAGAGCTTCAGCCGCTCGGCCATCCGCGTCTGGTGGTTGCCATAATGCGTCTTCAGCGCGTCCAGATAATTGCGCGCACGCTCCAGATCGGAAACGTCGGCTCGCGCGCGATTCTCCAGATCCGCCAGCCGGAACGCCGCCTCGTCATCGAGGCTGGCGACCTGCGCGACGAACTGCATGTCGGGATAGCTATGCGCGCGCAGCCAGCTGATGGACCAATGCCGCCGTGTGCCCGCGATCACCTCGTAATCGCAGGCGGGATCGCCCTCGATCCGACGCACGACCGCGGGCACCTTCTGCCCACCCTCGGCGATGATCGAGTCGATCAGCTCGCGGCAATTTTCCTCGGTGAGATGCGCGTAGTTGCGTGCATTGCCGGGCCAGATCCGTACCCGCGCCGGATCGAGCAATAGCTGCGTGACCTGACGCACCTCGCCATTGGCCACGCGCGCCAGGGCGGACTCGCGTCCCAGCAATGTCGTCGCGCGCGCACGCTCGTGCGCCGGCTCGCGCGCCGGGGCGGGGGAGGGGGGACTCGTCCCCTCGTCTTCCGCATCGGCAAGCAGCGCCGCGAGATAATCCGACTGTTTACGCGCCATGGCCAACCTCCGGCGCAGAACGTAGCAAGAACGAAACGATGTAGGAAAGGGGGGTGGCGCTGCGCCGTCCGCCGTGTGTGTCAGGCCGCCGCATGGATCACCGCCTCCTCGCTGGCAGGCTCGACCCGGCCCCAGGACTGGCGCACCAGTTGCTCGACCTGGCGCAGCGCTTCGTCTAGGTTGGCGCGACACCGCTTGTGCGTCTTGGGCGTGCCGATCGGCTTCTCCAGCTCGTAGATCGTCATCATCCGCATCGCCGCATGGCTGATCTCGGCCGATTCCAGGATCGGCACGGGCAGCAGCGCCGCGCCGAAGCTTTGCTCCATGATCGCGCGCACCATCGCGTGGCTGGGATCGTTGCCGTCGAACTTGGAGCAGATCAGCCGAACGAACTGATAATCCACCTCGATCCCCGCCTGGGTGAGCTGGTGCAGCACCTGATCCATCATCGACAGGAACTGGACGGTCGAACAGAAATCGGGCGTCGTCGCCGCCAGCGGCACCAGCAGCGCGTTCGCCGCCTGCATCACTGCCAGGCTGATCGTGCCCAGCGCCGGCGGCGGATCGAGCAGCACCACGTCATAGTCGCGGGCAAGGTCCGACAGCCCACGCTTCAGCTTGCGGAAACGCGCGGCCAGCACCGATCCGCCGTCGCTGCCCGCCGCGGCCAGCTCATATTCGACATCGAAAAGCTCTAGGTTCGACGGGATCAGGTCGACGTTGGGCCAGGGCGTGCGCTTGACGGCATAGAGCAGGTCGGCCTGCGTCGGATCGATCGACAGATAGGGGTAAAGCGTTTCGTCGCGCTTGATGTTGAAATGCGGATTGAAGCCGAACAGCGTAGTGGTCGTCGCCTGGCTGTCGCAATCGACCACCAGCACCCGGTAGCCCTGCACCGCGAAATAATGCGCCAGATGGGTGGTGACGGTCGACTTGCCGACGCCGCCCTTGAAATTCTGCACCGCGATGATCGCCGGGACATCGAGCGGTGCGCGGGCGGGAGACGCGCCCAGCACCTCGCGCATGTTCAGCATATCCTCGACGGTATAGCCCAGCCGCCGGCCGTTCTCGGACGCCGGGGCGGGGGGCAGCCGCCCGTCGTCCTCCGCCATGCGGATGCGGTTGGTCGAACAGCCCAGCAGTTGCGCGGCCTCGGCGATGCCGATGCGCACATTGAGTCCCTTGCGACTGTCGGGCAGGAACGCCTTGCGGCGCAACCGCTCGATCATCCGCTCGCCTGCCTCGGCAAGATCGCCGATCTGTGTCAGCACTGCACCGTCCTGCGCCAAGCTCATACCCTTTGAAGCTTTTTACGCCCTCTTCCTGCCATAAATCGTTCAGAGGGACAAGGAAGCATGGTGCAGGATGCAGAACGTCGGAAATGGCGCGTTCAACCTGCCGATACTCCGCGTGGCAAACAGATTGGCCTGACCAAATGGTTGCGCTAACAAGTGTCTGAGAAACAAGGCCGCTGCGGCTCGCGCGACGGCCCGTGCGCCCGGGCGGCACCATGGTCGCGGAGTGACAGTCGGAGAAGATCGATGCTCAATCGCCGTGGTGTCATGGGTGGAGCCCTGACCGCCGGACTGTTCGCCAGCCCGCTTGCCGGCGCGGTCCGCTTCGGCTCCGACAGGGCATCCGCGTTCACGATCGCGCACGGCGGGGCCGTGCTCGCCGCCGTATTCGTCGATGCGCAGGATCTGCCGGGCGTCCGGCGCGCCGCCGACGATCTGGCCGCCGACATCGGGCGGGTCGTCGGTCAACCGGCGCCGGTCGTGTCCGACGCGAGCGGCTTGCCCCGGCGCACGATCATCGTCGGCTCGCTCGGCAACAGTCCTGTTATCGACGCGCTGGCGCGCGCGGGACGGCTCCGGGTCGATCGCATCCAGGGCAAATGGGAATCCTACCTCATCCAGACGCTGCGCAACCCGCTGCCCGGCGTTGAGGAGGCGCTGGTGATCGTCGGCAGCGACAAGCGGGGGGCGATCTACGGCGTCTACGATCTGTCGCGCGCGCTCGGCGTGTCGCCCTGGTATTGGTGGGCCGACGTCCCCGTGCCGCCGCGCAAGGATGTCAGCGTCGCTTATGGCGACTATGTTCAGGGCTCGCCCGCGGTGAAGTACCGCGGTATCTTCCTCAACGACGAGGCGCCGTGCCTGTCGGGCTGGACGACCGAGAAGTTCGGCGGGATGAACCGCCAATTTTACACCCGGCTGTTTGAGCTGATGCTCCGCCTGCGCGCCAATTATCTGTGGCCGGCGATGTGGAACAATGCCTTTGCGGTCGACGATCCCGCCAACGCCGTGCTGGCCGATGAATATGGGATCGTGATGGGTACGTCGCACCACGAACCGATGATGCGCGCGCACAAGGAATGGACCGACAACCACCGGCAATATGGCAATGGCGCGTGGAACTACGCGACCAACCGTGACGCGATCCAGCGCTTCTTCAAGGAGGGCATGGAGCGGAACGGCCGCAAGGAAGCGATCGTCACGATCGGGATGCGCGGCGACGGCGATACCGCGCTGGAAAGCACCGGCAGCATGGCGTCCGACGTCAAGCTGCTCGAAGGGATCATCGCCGATCAGCGGCGGATCATTGCGGAGGCGGTCGGCAAGCCCGCGTCCGAGGTACCGCAGGTGTGGGTGCTCTTCACCGAGGTCTACAAATATTACGACGCCGGGCTCCGGATCCCCGACGACGTCACGCTGATGTTCGCCGACGACAATGTCGGCAACCTTCGCCGGCTGCCCACCCCGGCCGAGCGAAAGCGCAGCGGCGGCGCCGGCATCTATTTCCATATGGACATGCACGGCGGCCCGTTTTCCTACCAATGGATCAACTCCAACCCGCTGCCCAAGATCTGGGAGCAGATGAACCTCGCCCATTGTTATGGCGCCAACCAGATCTGGATCGCGAACGTCGGCGATCTCAAACCGCTCGAACTGCCGATTGAATTCTTCATCGCGATGGCCTGGAACCCGGCGGAGGTGTCGAAGGATCTGATCGCCAGCTGGACGCTTGAATGGGCGAAGCGGCAATTCGGCGCGGATCATGCCGCCGAGATCGCGCTGCTCGCGTCGCGCTACGCCAAATATAATGCGTGGCGAAAACCGGAGCAATTGTCGCCGGCGACCTACAGCCTTGAAA
Organism: Sphingomonas sp. NPDC079357; assembly: GCF_044901155.1. NCBI lineage: Bacteria > Pseudomonadati > Pseudomonadota > Alphaproteobacteria > Sphingomonadales > Sphingomonadaceae > Sphingomonas > Sphingomonas sp. NPDC079357. Next base: position 108,925 of record NZ_JBJDOM010000007.1, on the reverse strand, counting down.
ACTATCGCGAGGCGGAGCGGGTGTGCGCGGCCTGGGCAACGCTGGAACAGCGCGCCGAAGCGGTCGATGCCGCGCTGCGTCCCGAACAGCGCGACGCCTTTTTCCAGCTCGTCCTCTATCCGGTGAAGGCGTGCGCGAACCTGACGCAGATGTACGTCGCCGCCGCGCGCAACGCCCGCTACGCGCAGCAGGCGCGCCTTGGCACCCGCGACGAGGCGGTGGAGGTCAGACGGCGCTTCCAGGCGGATCGTGCGCTGCGCGACCGGTACAATCACGTCATGGCCGGCGGGAAGTGGAACCATATGATGGACCAGACCCACATCGGCTATTTTCAATGGTATCCACCGGAGGCGGACATCATGCCCGCCGTTGCCGATCTCGACCTCGCGGCGGTGGACGGCTTCGGCGTGTCGGTGGACGGATCGGCGAATGCATGGCCCGGCTATTACCTGCCGCCCGCGCTGCCGGTGCTCGACAGCCTGACGCGTCGCCCGACGTATTTCGAGGTCTATCCGCGCAGCGCTGCGCCGGTCGCGGTGAAGGTCGCCGCCGATCGTGACTGGGTGATCGTCCGCGAGGCGGCCGCGTTCAGCGCCTCGCCGCACGACCGTCGCTACTGGGTCGACGTCGACTGGAGCCGCGCGCCGGTCGGCCGCGCCGAGGCGCGCATCACCGTCGAGGACGCGGGCGCGCACGCAGGCGAGGGCGCAGGTGAGGGCAGGGCAGGGAGTACGATCACCATCAAGCTCGTCGCGCTTCGCGCCACCGCGGAGCAGGAGCGGGCGGCGAAGGGAGCGTTCGGCGGCCTGACCGGTGCCTTCGCGATCCCGGCGGACGGCTATCAGCGGAACGTCGCGGCGAACGGCGTCCGCTGGGAGGCGATCCCCGATTACGGGCGCGTCGCGGCCGCAATGTCGATCTTCCCGGTCGACAGCCCGTCGTTCCCCGACCCGCAAACTGCGCCGCGGCTGGAATATGCGGTCTTTCTGCCCGAGGCGGGGGTCTACCGGGTCGATCTGGTGACGGGGCCGACGCTCGAGACGATCCCGGGCCGCAAGCTGGCCATCGCGGTCGGGCTTGATGACCAGCCGATGACGACCCGGGCCGTGTTCGGCACGGAGGAGGGGCGGCAGCAGGACTTCCTCGGAACGGCGCACCCGACCAGCACCGCCAACAACGCCCGCGCGATGCGTTTTTCGGTCACCACGGATCACCCGGGCCGCCATGTCCTGGCTATTTCCATGATTGACCCGACACTGGTGCTGCAATCGCTGATTATTTCGCGCGATAACCTGCTCCCGTCGTTCTTCGGGCCGCCCTGCAAGGGCATGCTTTGAGCAGCGAGGAATGCTTGCGCGTCGCCGCCCGGACCATCCTGGCGCGACGGTCGTTGCACAACATATGGCAGCGATTTCAGCACGATCGACGGACGCGGTCCGACCATTGACAGGATGGCGGCCGCGCCGGTTGCTGGTCACGCGCTCGGCGCTGACGTTCGATCATGGCCGAGCCATCATCGCCCGCGCAGAGGCGCAAGCGGTTGAGATCGTGCTGCTTAATGGGGACCGGCTGGCACTGGACCTGCCCGATGATCCGCGGCGCGCCTATGCGGCGGCGAAGTCGACGGTGGCGCTGGTTGTCGCCCCACCCTCGAAACGGCGGCTGCAACCCATTGCTCCCAGTGCAGATTGGCGGGTCGACCTTGCCGAAGGATGCCCGGCGCATTGCAGCTACTGTTATCTGGCGGGGTCGTTGAAAGGCCCACCGATCACGCGCGTTTATGCCAATCTCGACGAAATACTCGACGGGCTGCCGGCCTATGTGGGGCAGGGAAGCGTCACCTCGCGCAGCCGGGACCGGGCGCATGAGGGCACGACGTTCGAGGCCTCCTGCTACACCGACCCGCTGGCGCTGGAGCCGCTCACCGGTTCGCTGTCGACGGCGATCGGCCGGTTCGGCGATTGGGACGCCCCGGTGCAGTTGCGGTTCACCACCAAGTTCGCGGATGTGGGTCCGCTGCTCGGGCTCGATCATCGTCGGCGTACGCGGATGCGGGCATCGATCAACCCGACGACCTTCGCCCGCTTCGAGGGTGGCACCGCGCCGGTCGCCGCCCGGCTCAAGGCGCTGAGCGACATGGCGCGGGCAGGGTATCCGATCGGCCTGACGATCGCGCCGATTATTGCGGCGGCGGGGTGGCGCGAGGCGTATGAGGCGCTGTTGGTCGACGTGGCGGCGGCGCTGACGGGGGTCGCCGATCTCGATCTGACGATCGAACTCATCACCCATCGTTTCACGCCCGGATCGAAGGCGGTGCTGGAAAGCTGGTATCCGGGGTCTGCGCTCGACATGGGAATGGACGGGCGAACGACGAAGCGCACCAAATTCGGCAGCGAAAAGCTGGTCTATGACACGCCGACGATGCGGTCGCTCCGCGCGTTCTTCGAGGAAAGGCTGGCGGCGTTGCTGCCGTCGGCATGGATCCTCTATTGGACCTGACTGTCGTCTTCACGGCGGATACGCATGTGGCGATCAGCGCCCTTCGTACAGAGCACCGCCACGGAGCGAGGCAGAGCCGTGTCAAGAGCGCCGAGGAAGGGTCCGCCAGCGGCAAGGAGCAAGTGCCGGTCGGTGGTAAGCGGCTATGATGCGAGCCGGATGGCGTTCCTGCCCGCCGCCTTGGCGGCGTAGAGAGCTTCATCGGCGCGTCGAGCGAGATCGACGTATTCTTCGTCCGGCAACGCCGCCGCAACACCGATGCTGAGACTGAGCATCGTCACCGCACCCCGATCTATCGTCAAAGGCTCATGTCGGATCGCGGTGCAGAGGCGCTGGCCGATGATGCTTGCCTCGACAAGATCGACGGCTGGCAAGAGGATCAGGAATTCATCACCGCCCAGCCGCCCGATGATGTCGGTCGGCCTTACCTCCGCCGCGAGCACGCGCGTGAGATGGCGCAGCGCGTCGTCGCCGACCTGATGACCCCAGCGGTCGTTGATCGATTTGAAATGATCGAGGTCGATGGCGAGGAGGCTCAGCGCCTGCCCGTCTTCGCGGTGATGGAATACGTGCGCCACCATCGACGCGAAGCCGTAGCGGTTCAGCAATCCTGTCAGGGGATCGGTGCTCGCTTTCTCCATCATCTGCCGGTCATGCTCGGCCAGGGCGGCGGTCAGGCGCGCGCGCTCCGTCACTTCGGCTGCAATCGGCATGCAAGTAATGAGGAGGACACCCAGAAAAGCCTGAAACAGAAGCGCTTGCGCCACCGGGCCGTCGGCGAGGAATGTGATCGGCCCCTCCGCGCGCATCGTGGCAACGCCACCGATCAGCGCAACGATGACGACCGCCGCCTTCGTGCCCAGCCGACCCATCCGGAAGGTGACGAGCAGGACGGGCGGAAAAAGCACAAACAGGATCGGCCGAACGGCGACGAAGAAGACCCCATACGCGATGAGGGCGGTGATCATGAGCAGCCCGAACGTTTCGCAGCGCTCGGGCCATGTCTTGGCGCGGAAACAGTCAGCGAAGTCGCCACGAAACAGCGCCAGGAAGACGGGGGTGAAAATGATCAGGCCCAGACCATCCGCCAGCACCCACACCAGAAAGGACTGTCCGATCGGCTCTTCGAACACTAGGAAGGCGGTGGCAGCGCCGACGAGCCCGCTGGCGCCGGGGGCGATCAGCCCGGCCGTCGCCAGGAACCGCAGCGATCCTTTGGTGGTTTGCAGCAATCCTCCCGGCACCCCTGACGTGCCGATCAATCGCGCCGCAATTGCGATTTCGAGAAGGTTGGCGACCGAGTAGAGTAGCGGTGCGGCGAGCGTGCCTCGCGTCAGCAGATTGGCGGCAACGTTGCCGACGAACCCGGCGCTCAGGATCGTGAGCCAGCGCGGTTTCCGAGCGGCAAGAAGAAGCGCCAGCAGAATGGCGTTGGCGGGCCAGATCGTCGCAATGTCGTGGCCGTTGCTCGTGAGGTGGATTGTCGCCGCGGCTGCCAGAAAGTGGAGCACCGCAGCCGCAGGCCACAGCATCTTAGCACGAGTTTGGACAATCAATGGTGCCCGCAAATCCATCATCGCAGTGGTGACTCTTGATGATGAAAAACACCTTAACATCCTTGCCATGTGCCTGCCATACCACCCATTTCGCCGGCGCAGCGCGACGACGTGACACCTGCTGGCCGCTTTGATCGCCGCAGCTTTCCCAGCCCCCGCCCGAGCTCGTCTTCACCACGATCAGCGGCGTTGTGTGAGGGGAGCTGCCTATGTGTCAGATTGGAACAGGTGCGTGGACAATCGCTGAGCAGCCAATGCAACCATCTGATACATATCAAGAGATTACAGAACGGGTCGTGCAGCCTCCTCAGAGCTTACTTTAGGGAGAAGATCTGTGCGTAACGCAGTCCTTGCCACGGCGCTGACCATCGCCGCCTTTGCTGCCGGCTCCGCCGACGCCGCATCCTTCGTCAGCGGTTCCGGCGCGATTTCGCTTGATGCCAGCGACGATTTCTCGTGGACCACCAACTTCGCGGCAACCGCCGGTTCCGGGCTGGTCGGCACCACCGGGACGATCGTCTTCAACTTCCTCAGTGCCAATGCAGCCGGCACGTTGTGGAACTTCAGCTATTCGGTCGACAATACTTCGGTCGCGCCGAGCGCGATGTCCGAACTGTCCTCCTTTGGCTTCAACACGTCGGCAACACCATCCGCCGTCAGCACGGCTTCGGGGCTGTTCTCCGCCGGGATCAGCATCGGGAACTTCAACGGTCTGGGCAGCCGCAGCATCTGCCTGTACGCCGGCCCGAACTGCAATGGTGGCGCGAGCAACGGTGTCGAAGTCAACGATGCGCCGGCGAGCGGGACGTTCTCGATCGGCTTCGGGACGGGTACGAGGGCGCTCACGCTCGATGGCTTCGTCGCGCGCTGGCAATCGACCGGCGCGAACGGTCGGGGATCGGCCTCCGGTCCCGGCTCGGTCACCGGAGCTGTTCCCGAGTCGGCGACTTGGGCGATGATGATCCTCGGTTTCGGCGTCGTCGGCTGGTCGCTCCGCAGGCGTGCGGCGACGCGCTATGTGCTGCGGCCGTCGCTTGTCTGAGTTGCGGTTTGTTCGGAGGCAGACCGCGGCCATAATTCAGCGTGGTGTGTCTCACAATGATCCAGTCGGCATAAAGCCGTCGACAAGGATGTTGCGGGGTCGGATGACAATCCTCATCCTCCGAGACGGCTTTGAAGAGCCGGCGCGCTTCGCATATCTTCCCTTGAGGTGTGAAGCGCGCCACCCTCTTGATCAGAGTTCGACATCCTGCGCAGGCTAAACCTCGCCGCCCGCATCGGCCCTGCGCTATCGGCTGGCCGTCGTCGACAGGCGGTCGGTGATGGCGCCGCCATCGCTGCACCGGCCATTCGCGGGCCAGCGTCATTCACCGAATACCGATGCCGCGCTCGCGGGCCCAGATCACGGCTGCGCTGCGGCGGTTGACCCCGATCTTCGCATAAAGTCGGGAGACATGATTGCGCACGGTATTGCCCGTCAGGCCGAGCCGTTCCGCGATCGCCTTGTCGTCCGCGCCCTGGCAGATCAACTCGAGCACCTCGCGTTCGCGTTTGCTGAGATCGAGCGGGCCGCTCCGCTCGGCATCGCCGCCGCGCAGTGTCGCCAGCTTGTCCATGATCGAGCGGCTGAACCAGCTTGCATCCTTCATCACCGCCTCGATCGCCTCGACCAGCTCGAGTTCGCCATGGCGGCGTTCGGTCACGTCCTGGTAGAGCCACAGCGCGCAGCGCTCGCCCCGCACGTCGATGATCTCCGCCGAAACGAGGCAGTCGATCGGCGATCCTTCCGCCGGTAACAGGCGGACATCGCGCGTTCGTATGCCGCCACGCCGATCGAGCTCGTCTTCGATCGCTGCGCGCTGCGCGGCGTCGCTCCAAAGCTGGATCTCGTCCGCGTCATGCCCGATCAGCGTGCGCGCGCCGCGTCCGGTCAACTGCACAAAGGCTTCGTTGACGTCGACAATGCGATGGCCGGGCAGCACGGTGACGACCATCCCGCCGGGGGCGAGCCGAAACATCGTCGCAGCGCGATGTTCGCTCGATACCAGCGCCCGCTCGGCGAGCCGGCGCGGTTCGAGATCGGCGAAGGTGAAGAGCATGCAGCGCTGGTCGGCGACTTCAATCGGCTGACCGGCGAGGATGACGAGCCGGGAGGAGCCATCGGGCAGCGGCAGTTCCGCTTCGACCTGCGGGATTGTCGCGCCCTCCTGCAGCCGCTCCGCCACCAAGGCGCTGCGGTCGGTCTGTGCCAGGATATCGAGATCGCGCAGATGGCGGCCTTCGATGGCTTCGCGTGGGCAACCGCAGAGTTCCGCGAAGCCCGCATTGGCCCGGACGAAGCGCTGGTCGGACAGCCGCAGGATCAGCGCCGGCGCGGGATTGGCCTGGAACATCGCCTCGAACCGGGCCTCGGCGTCGTAGCGCTCCGAGACGTCCTGAATGACGAGGGCGAGATAGTCCGGCTCGCCGCCGTCGACGTCCATCACGACATCGTGCACCATATGCGTCCAGCGCGGCTCTGGAGTGTCAACAGGGGCCACGTCAACGACCACGTCCGGGAAGTTTTCGCCGGCGAGCATCCGCATGATCGGATAATCGCGCCGGGCGAGCCGCTGATGGTTGCGATAGCGCAGGCAGAAACGCTGGCAATAGTTGTCCGCGGTCGCGCCCAGTTCCTCCGCGGTTTGGACGCCGTGCATCGCCAGTGCCGCCTCGTTGGTGCCGATGATCGCACCGGACGGATCGACCAGGATGACACCAACCGTAAGCCCCGCGATCAGCTGCTCCAGATGACGCAGGGTGGGGGCGTGCGACGGATGCGGCTGCATGTGGGTCATGCGGCATCAAGCCGCTGTTGTCGCCTGAAGTTCCGGCGCTGCCCGCGCGAAAGTACCAACCGGATCGTGACGAAACTACCATGTGCGCGGACGCCGGCATTTACCGGAATTGAACGTCCCGCCCGACCCACGTGTTGAGCGCCAGCAGAGGCGATGGTCGGCAATTCCGCCGGTTCGCCCACGGAGGATGTCATGGGCTTGGTAATCTTACTCGTCGTCGGAGGGCTGATCGGCTGGGTCGCCAGCATCATCATGCGGACCGATGGACAGCAGGGCATCTTCCTCAACGTGGTGGTCGGCATCGTCGGCGCCCTGTTGGCCGGCTTCCTGCTGACCCCGCTCGTCGGCGGTGCGCCGATCACCAGCGGCGTTATCAGCCTGCCGTCGATCCTGGTGTCGCTGCTTGGTGCGGTGGTCCTGCTGGGCATCGTTAACCTCTTTCGCCGCGGTTCGGTTCGCTGAATGTCTCCGATAGTCACCTCTCGCCCTCACGCGTGCGGGGTGACTGTCGACGACCCACAATCAAGGAGCGCGATATGTACAGACACGTCACGGCCGCGATTCTCGCGGCGACGATCGCGACCGGCGCGTCCGCGCAGAATGCGGACGGATCGCACAACCCGGCGGTAAAGCATCCGGCCGCACATCGCGTCGCGGCACCGGCGAAGGGCCACAATTCCTTCACCGAAGCGCAGGCGCGCGGCCGCCTGGAGAAGGCGGGATTCACCACCGTCAGCGACCTTGCCAAGGATGGCAACGGCGTCTGGCAAGGCACTGCCGTCAAGAACGGCGCGAAGGCGACCGTCATGCTCGACTACAAGGGCAATATCACCACCCGCTAGGCCGTGAAGGTCATTCAGGAGACAGATCATGACGAGGACGATCACGCGTCTGTTCGACGATTACGCGGACGCCAAGGCGGCCGTATCGGCACTTGAGAGCCATGGCATCCCGCATGACGACATCAGCGTCGTCGCCAACAATGGTGACGGGCGGCATCAGGTGGGCGATGGCGCCCATGATGGCGTCAACGACCACGGCGATGTCAGCCGCGGCACCACCACCGGCGCCCTTCTCGGCGGTGCCGGCGGCCTGCTGGCGGGGCTGGGGCTGCTCGCCATTCCCGGGCTCGGTCCCATCGTCGCGGCGGGCTGGCTCGCCGCGACCGCAGCGGGCGCGGGCATCGGTGCCGCCGGTGGCGCCGCAACCGGCGGCATCGTCGGCGCGCTCAAGAACGCGGGACACAGCGACGATGAAGCCAACGTCTATTCCGAAGGCGTCCGCCGCGGCGGTACGTTGGTCAGCGTACGCACGAACGACGAAACCGCGCCGGGGCAGGTAGAGTCGATCCTCGACACTTATCGCTCCGTCGATGCAACGGAGCGCGGCAGTGCCTATCGCGCCGAGGGCTGGAGCGCGTTCGACCCGTCCGCTCCGACCTATACCCGCGACGAGATCGGGCGGGATCGCGCCTCTTCTTCGACGCACGGTCGCGTCATCTAGGACGAGCGCACTGCGGCAGCCGGGGTCGGATCGTGGGACGCAAATTGCCCGAGTTCGGCTGCCGCATTTGCGGGCGCGGTGCGGATCTGTTCGGCCACCCCGCCGCAATCCTTCTGGTCGCGTTATTCTGCGCGATACGGTTTCTGGTGGCGGGGCGGCCAGTGAAAATGCACTGACGCTGATCCTGTCGGTCTTGTCCATCACGCTCACGCAGATGGTCCTGAACGGCCAGCGCCGCAGCGAACAGGCGCTGCATCTGAAGATCGACGATATGGTCTATGCGATTCAGGGCGCCCGCAACGAGGTGGCCGGAATCGAAACGAAGTCGACCGGGGAACTGGATGCCCTGCGGCGCACCGGCGAAGCCGCCGAAGACGAACTGAAGCAGAGGACCTTTATCGTCGCGCCGGACTGATTGATTGGTCAGAAGCGTGGCGTCGGTCTGCTGTTCCGGGCCACGTCACGGCGCATTACGAAGCGCCAGCGCGACGGCGCTTAACCGAGGAGCCGGTCGATCGAACTGGCGGTGGTGATGGCGATCCGCTGTCCCGCCCCCAGCAACTGCTCGGCCTTTCGCACCTGCGGGTCGGTGCGCAGCCAGGCCTCGAATCTTCCGTCACCTCCGATGACCACCAGCGTGGTCGTGCTGCCGACCGAGCTTCGGATGACGCCCCCGGCTGCGGCGATGGCATGCGCCAGTTGACCGTCGCGCGGCTCACCGACGATAACGACACGTTCGCCGGACAGCGGACCCGATGGCGCCGCCCGCGGGGCGGGGCCGCCCGGCCGGACGGGGGCCATCCAGTCGGCAAGTGACAATCCCGTATGCTCGATCGCCCGCACCAGAACCCATCCGGCGGCGCGTGCATCGCTCAACGCGTCGTGATGGCGGTGTTCGACGCCGAGAAAGCGGGCGAGGTTGCCGAGCTTGTGGTTGGGCAGATCGGGCCAGGCCCGTTTGGCGACGCGAACGCTGTCGAGCCAGACCGCCTCGATCTCGTCGCAGCCGTGCATCCGGCACGCCGCCGCCAGCGCGCCCTTGTCGAACATTGAATGTGCCACCGTGATCGCGCCGGACAGATGCCCGTCGATCATGGCGTGGACATGCGCAAAGGTCGGCTGGCCCGCGACATGGTGCGCGCAGATGCCGTGGATGCGGCTGTTCATCGGGTGAAAGTCGTCGCACGGGTCGAGCAGCGTCTCCCACGCGAACAGCTCGCGTCCGTCGCGGAAGCCGACGATCGCGACCTGACAAATACTGCTGACGCGCGAACACGCTGTCTCGACGTCGATCACGACGAAGTCCGGCATCTGGTCTGCGCGTGATGGCGTCGTGATCATGCCAGCCCGATAGCCTGTCGGCCGCGCTCCGATAAGCTGCGCAGCGTGATCGACCAGCGCGTTGCCGTCATCGGCGCGATGCTGTGCTCCCACCCGTGACGTGCCTCGCCATGGAGGTGATAGACACCACGCGCGGGCAGCGGCAGCGTGCGACGCGCGAAGCCGTCGCCCGTCCGGCGGCGGAACCGCATCTCGGCGTGCGCGCCCAGCGAGACGCCGACCACATGCTCGAAGTGCGGCCGGTCGCGATGCCAGCCGATCCCCGCACCCGGGTCGTAGCGGATGAGCAGCGCCTGCCGCAGGGTGCCGGGCGGCAGTCCGGCAAAGCGTTCGGCGCGGTCGCGGATGCGCACGAGCCACGCGGGCATCGGATCGGTGACGGCAAGCGCGCCGCCGTCGAAGTCGTAATGCAGGCCGAAGCTGTGCGTCAGCCGCTTTCCCTCCCAGCCCTGAAATCGGAACGGCTGGAGGTCGAGCGCGTCGATCGCGGCGATCAGTTCGCCTTCCTCGGCCATGGTGACGAGGTCGTCCGCCGTCGCCAGACCGGGCAGAAGGGGAGTGTCGAAAAGATCACGCATGCGGCGCAGGCTCAAAGCGAAGGGCCGCTCCTTGCAGGAACGACCCTTCCATTGTCGGCCGGAGCCGGCGATTGTTCAGACGAGGACTCGACCCACAGAAGCGACCATGTGCTCGCCGTTCGCCGATGCCGGCGTATGACAATGAGACATTCGACCACCTCCTTTCCGTTGTTGATGTTGAATAACAGATTGTCACGCCGGTGGTTTTTTTCAAGGAGGCCACCGGCCGTCGCGAACGGGCGCCGGTTCGTTCACGTTGCCGGCCGATCCTTCACGACATCAAGGGCAGGCGAAGGCGTCGTGGCTCCTCAGGATCGCAATCGCGCGGCAGCGTTGGCGAGCGTGATGTACATCGCGCCTTCCGGCACGACATATTCGTTCTCGCCCCAGAAGAATGGCCAGTCGTCGCGGTTCTCTGGATAGTCGGGCTTGAGCAGCAGGACGCCGGGCACCACCCCGCCGGGGATGAACGAGAAATCCGCCCGGTTGCTGCCATAAGCCACCTCCTTCGATACCGCGCCCACGCCCGACACGAACGAGCGGTCCGACGCCGGATGATGGCCGTGGAGGAAATCAAGCGCGCGGAGAACCGGTGCGCCGTCGACGATCGCCGGAAAAGCCCGGTGAAGCGCGTCGGCGGTCAGGCCGAAATTGAGTACCGCGCCGCTCCCCGCCCAGCCGCCGGCGGTGATCGGCACGCCGAACGGATTGGCGGTCTCGACCGCTTTCGCGCGCACGGCCCACGCGCGCGCAGCTTCTTCGACCAGCAGTCGGTACCGGTCAGGCAAGTGCGGCAACGCTTTCACCATCGTCGTCGCGGTCGCATCGAAGCGGCGCAACATCGCCGGGGCAAGCGCTTCGACCCGCTCGGCATAGCGCTGGTCGCCGGTCGCGACGAGCAATTCGACCGCGGCGGTGAACTCCTCCTCGTCGATCGGGCCGCCGGTCGTGTTGCCGTGGCGGAACAGGTCGGGCGCATGGCGATGTTCGTCGACCCAGATCCGGCGCGCGCGATCGAGGCAGCGCGTCGCGAACGCCGGGTCGCGGTCCTTCCAGACGCGATAGGTGGCCGCCAGCGCCGCCGCTGATCCGTAATCGAGCGCCGACGCCTTGCTGGTGAACGCCCAGCGATCGTCCGGCGTGCCGCTGCGCCCGCCGCGCGTGTCATAGGCGCGCTGATAGGGTTTCAGCGCCGGGTCGTAGACGAGCCCGTCCGTCTTGCTCGCGGCATCGCCAAGGTGGGTATATTGGCCGACATCGGGTTCGACGATGCCGTGGATCGCATGACCGACCGCGCCGAACTGCGCGAGCAGCTGCAAACTGCCGTGGCGGATCTGCTGCAGGATGTCGGGTACGCCATCCGGCACGTGCATCTCGACCCGCCGCGTCGTCCAGTCGACCGATACCGTATCGCGATCGATCCCGAACGTCTCGGCGGCGTCCACCAGCTGACGCACGACCTGATATTGCGTCTGGGTGCGGATGTCGAAGTCGCCCGCGTCGAGCCAGCCGCCCACCGCAAGGCCGGGAATATGCTCGCCCGGCTTGAAGCGGCTGTCGGTGGTCGGGCCCTGCCGATAGAGGTCGATATGTTCGTGGTTCACCGGCGCCTGCCGCGCGTCGTCGCGGTGCGAGTCACCGTGCCAGACACGATAGGCTTCGTTGACCGTCATATGGTCCATGGCGATCGGCAGATAGACGTCGTTGGTGAGGTGCCACAGCCCGCGCAATGCCCCGGCGTCGATCGGGAACGCGGCGCTGCGGGTCGGGCCATAGTCGATCGCATAGGTTCCCGGCGTGGTCACGTCGCTGAAGTCGAAGCGCACATAGCGGTAGCGCAGGTAATTGCCCCACTCGCGCGTTGACCCGCCCGCGACCGGCGTGAAGTCGCCGCCCGGCGTCAGCCGCAACAGGCGCGGCCGCAACGCGCGCCGGTCGTCGCGGTCGAGCTCGATCGTCGCGATCTTGGGCAAGTCGCTTCGATAGCCGACCTGCGAATGACCGATGACCGGCGGGCGCAGCCAGTCGGGCACGCTGTTGGCGTCGAGCGTCCATTCGATCACCTTGCCCGTGCGACCGCCGGGCAGAAGCTGCCGAACGACAAACCATCCATTCTGTGCCTGATTGCGCCCGTCGAACAATGACACCGACCCGTCACGCGTCATGATGCCGACGCGGCGCGCCGGATCTTCTGGGGCAAGCACGAGCTGGCGCGCGCTGGCGATGGCGCGCGGCTCGGCGCCCGGACCGTCGCTGCGCCCGCTGGCAAGATTGCGCTCGGCGGTCAGCGTCATGGCGTCGGCGGGGTAGCGAGGAAAGAGCGCCGGCTTTCCATCGGCGGCATAGCTTTTGTGGAAATAGGCCGAGGGCACGAATTCGAGGTTCAGCCCCGCCTTTCCGACCTGCGCCGCGGGCAGCGGCCGGTCGAGCGAAACCGACAGGACGACGGACGCGCCGCGCCGTTGCGCCTGGATGGTGTAGCCGAAATCGGGATAGCGCATCACGACGTCGATCACGCCGTTCGCCTTGTCCACCCGCCGGCTGACGAAGGCGGCGGCCGGATCCCACTGGCCGGGCGTCGCCGACAGGCGCACGTCGCCGTTTGTGGCGGTGCGCACGCCCTGCTGGATCAGCTCGACGCCGCTGATCTTGGAATCGGCGAACAGCCCCTCGTTGACGTTCGAGAAGACGAGCCAGTTGACGCCGGGCGCCTCGAAATAGTCGGCGCGATCGAGGCGAAGCTGCGGTCGTTCCGGCGCCTGTGCCACGCTCGCACCGCTCGTCGCCAAAAGCGCGAGAATCATCCAGCGCTTACCACTCGAGCCCATCGACACCCCTCCTGATCATTTAGTTAGCGCTATCATATATCGAGCCCCGTCAATTGCCTATCGTCGAAGCCTTGCGCTGCATCAAAAATGGATCGTCGTTGCGAGGGGCAGGCATGAGGTCAGCCGGTCGGCGGCAAGACGACCCGCTTCCTCGGATCGCTCCCAGGCCATAAAGCGCGAGGCCAGCAGCCGACGTCGCCTGCAAGGTCGTGATGACGCCCGACCTCCTCATGAAGATCGCGCCGCAAGCGCCCGGCGACAGGACCAAGGCATAGAGCGCGAACTATATCGCTAGGTTCAGAACGACGCCGACGACCGCTGCGGTGATGGCGCAAAGCGCACTGGCAACCGCCGCATTGCCGCGCAGCCGTTCGATGAACGGGACGCCGAGGAAGATACACGGAAAGCACGCCGATGGCCCGGGTGATCAGCCGCTCATCGCCGATCGTTCCGCCCTGCTCAGGCTAGAGCAGGCCTTGCACCCGTGCGAGCACGTCGAGACGATCGCAAAAGCGCGCGGAAATCGGCGAAGTCGGTGCTGGTGCGCTTGAGCGCGTTATCGCGTTCGGGAAGCCGGGTCGCGCCAGATCCAGCGCAATGCGTCGGGAAGCAGCAAGCCTGCGTCCGCGTCGGAGTGCGCGCCGTCGGTCCAGACGTGATTGATGTCGTAGCAGGGTCCGGTTCCGCAGTCCGATCCGGCGTGCGCATTGGCCCATTCGAGCGCCTTCAGCATCTGCTGGTTCGCGAGGAACCAGTTGCCATGTTCGTTGTCGAGGTCGTTGCGGCCGTCCTGCAGGAAAATACGCAGCGGCCTGATCGCGGATTTGCGGATCAGACCGGGATAAGTGTCCCCGCCATAGGTTCGTGGCGTACCATCCGGCGCCAAGGTCAGCCCGATCGAGGTGTAGCTGCCGATAAAGCTGAGCACGTTGCGGAACTGGTCGGGATGGCGCCACGCCACGGTCCATGCCGCGATCGCCCCGCTCGAGGTGCCGCCGATCGCGCGTCGCCTGGGATCGTTGGCGAACCGCCAGCGCTTCGCGACTGCCGGCAACAGTTCGTCCAGCGTCAATCGCGCATAGTCATCGGAGAGCGAGTCGTATTCCTCGACGCGGTGGTCGGGATTGTTCATCCCCAGGTCGCCAGGATAATGGGCGCCGCGATGGCCGGGCGTGACGAAGATGCCCAGCGTCGACGGGATGCCGCCGGTGCGGATCAACCCGTCGAGCGCCGCCGGTATTTTGAGCGAGCCGCCGGGGTTCACCGCGCGTTGCCCGTCCTGGAACAGCAGCAGATTGGGCGGGCGGGCAGGGTCGTAGTCCGCCGGAACATACACCCAGTACCGTCTCACCGTCCCGGGATAGATGCGCGAGTGGAGTTCGAACGGACCGTAAAGCTGTGACGCTGCGCGATCCGCGATCGGTTGCGAAGGCGCCGGCGCGGCACTGGCGGCACTTGAGTTCGCCACGATCATGGCGGCGGCGATCAAGGCTGTTCGCACGTTTGTCTCCCGTTCCTTTGATCGGGCATCTACCGGAACCGGGCCCGGCGCGCGTCAGAAAAACGTGTGATCGCAGTTACCTCTATTGTCGGCGACCCGCGCTGGTGCAAACGTAAGCTCCTTCCAAGGGCAAGGGCTACAGGCGATGACCGGCAGCAGGATCGTGATGGCGGCGATGGTTATGCTCGGCGCGAGCGCCGCTGCGCCCGGCACCGCGACGGCGCAGTCCGGCGGCGACAGGCAGGCAGGTGACCCCACCGCTTTCGCCAGCGCTTCCGCCGTCCGCGCGCAGATCGCGACGATGCTTTCGACGATGAAGCCCGATCAGGGCTTCGCATGGCGCCCGCTGGTGCAGGACGGTCCCCGCGTGTCGGCGATAGAGATCTGGAAAAAGCCGGGGCGTCCCGCGGTTCACCCGGCCGAGGCCGAATATGCCATCGTTCTGGAAGGCACGGGGACGCTTGTCTCCGGCGGGACGCTGATCGCCCCGGTCACGCGGCGTGAGGGGCTCGTCGAGGGCGAGCGGATCGAGGGCGGCACGACGCGATCACTGCGGGCGGGTGACGTGCTCCTCGTCCCGGCCGGGGTTCCTCATTGGTTCGGGATCACCGGCGAGCGGCTCGTGTTGCTCGGCACCAAGCTTCCGGCGCGCCATGAGCGATAGCGACACTGCCCGTCGGCAATCGCCGATCAGGCACTGCAATGTCGCCCGCGCGGGAAGGCGGAATGCGTGCCATCTGCGATGATGTCGCGGGATTGACCGACACGTATCTGCTGCGGATCTACGAGCGGCTGTTCAGTCCCAGGATGAGGTCGGTCTTCGACAAGCGGTGACGGCGGAGACCGGCGCCGAATATTGGTGTGGATTAACGACAAGGCTACAGTCACCCGCCATGATGCTCGTCATCTGCCGGGGGGGCGAAGCTGTGAAATCGGTTGAGCGTCGACTTAACGCCATCGTCAACAATTCCACGATGGCGATCTTCCTCATGGACGACCGGCAGCACTGCATTTTCATGAACGCCGCCGCGGAGGCACTGACCGGTTATCGAGTGGAGGAGGTGCTCGACCGTCCCTTGCATGATGTCGTCCATCACCAGCACCCCGACGGGCGTCCCTATCCGCTGGCCGACTGTCCGATCGATCGCGCCTTTCCCGAGCGCGAGCGGATGCAGGGCGAGGAAGTCTTCGTTCACAGGAACGGGCATTTCTATCCCGTCGCCTTCACCGCTTCACCAATCTCGGGCGACGACGGGCAGCCGGTCGGCACGATCATCGAGGTGCGCGACCTCACCGCGGAAAAGGCGCGTGACGCCGCGCTGCGCGAGAGTGAGCGCCGCTTTCGCAACATGGCCGATCATGCGCCGGTGATGATGTGGGTGACGGATCCGTCGGGTCATTGCACCTATCTCAACCGGCAATGGTACCAGTTCACGGGTCAGACGCCGACCGAAGCCGAAGGGTTCGGCTGGCTTGATGCGACGCACCCCGACGATCGGCAACGCGCGCAGGGGGCGTTCGTCGCGGCCAATACCCGGCGCGAGCCATTCCGCGTCGAATATCGGCTGCGGCATGTGTCGGGTGATTATCGGTGGGCGATCGATACCGCCAGTCCGCGCTTCGGCGACGATGGCGCGTACCTCGGCTATGTCGGTTCCGTCATCGACATCCATGAGCGTCGGGAAGCCGAGGAGCGGCTGTTGCTCAGCGAGGAGCAACTGCGGCTCGCGCTCAAGGTGGCCGAGATCGGCCAGTGGGACGTCGACTCGGCCACCGGGCGGTTGTTCTGGCCGCCGCGCGTGAAGGCGATGTTCGGCATCTCCCCCGACGTGCCGGTGACGCTGGACGATTATCGCAACGGCGTGCACCCCGATGATCGCGAAAAGACGCTCCGCGCGTACGAGGCCGCGAGCGATCCCGATCAGCGCACGCTGTATGACGTCGAATATCGCACGATCGGCAAGGAGGACGGCGTCGTCCGCTGGGTCGCCGCCAAGGGACGCGGGCTGTTCGATGCGCAGGGCCGCTGCGTACGCGTCATCGGCACCGCGATCGACGTCACCGCGCGCAAGGCGGCCGAGATCCGTCTTCGGCAGCTCAACGAGCAGCTTGAGCAGGAGGTGGCCCGCCAGACCGCGGAGCGCAACCGCGTCTGGGAGATGAGCCCGGACCTGCTGGCGATCATGGGCTTCGATGGCTTCCTCAAGGCGATCAATCCGGCCTGGGAGACCACGCTGGGGCGCGATACCGCGACGCTGCTGACGATGCCGTTCCGCGAACAGGTGCATCCCGACGACCATCAGGCCGTGCAGGATGTCATGGGAAAGCTGCTGCGCGGCGAAAAGGTGGAGCGGTTCGAGGATCGGCTCGCCCATGCCGACGGAAGCTGGCGCTGGATCGCCTGGACGCTCGTGCCCGAAGGCGAGGTCTTCTACGCGGTCGGTCGCAACGTCACGCTGGAGCGTGAGGCCGCGCACGAGCTGATGCAGGCGCAGGAAGCATTGCGCCAGAGTCAGAAGATGGAGGCGATGGGGCAGTTGACCGGCGGTGTCGCGCACGATTTCAACAATCTGCTCACGCCCATTATCGGCTTTCTCGACCTTTTGCAGCGCAAGGGCGTGGCGGGCGAGCGTGAGCAGCGGCTGATCGTCGGCGCGATCCAGTCGGCTGACCGCGCCCGGACATTGGTCGAGCGCCTCCTCGCCTTCGCGCGCCGTCAACCGTTGCAGCCATCCGCGGTCGACGTGGGTCGGCTGGTCGAGGGCATGGCCGATCTGCTCGCCAGCACCACGGGGCCGCAGGTCCGTGTCGTGGTGGATATCGCTCCCGACCTGCCACCCGCGAGGGCGGACGCCAACCAGCTTGAGATGGCGCTGCTGAATCTCGGCGTGAACGCGCGCGATGCGATGCCGCGCGGCGGCACCTTGCGGATCAGCGCGACGCGCGACAGCGTGCACGCCGATCGCGGCATGCTCCGCCGCGGCCATTACGTCCGGCTGTCGGTGGCCGACACCGGCGCGGGCATGGACGAGGCAACGCTCAAACGGGCGATCGAGCCGTTTTTCTCGACCAAGGGGATCGGCAAGGGCACCGGGCTTGGCCTGTCGATGGCGCATGGCCTGGCCGGTCAGCTTGGCGGAGCGCTGACCATCAGCAGCCATGAAGGTCTTGGCACCAATGTGGAATTGTGGCTGCCGATCACCGCACGGGCTTCGGGCACTGTTGATCCGGTGACGATTGCGCTTCCCGCGGGAGTGGCGCGCGGGCGCGTGCTGCTGGTCGACGACGAAGATGCCGTGCGGGCCAGCACCGCGGACATGCTCGCGGAGCTTGGCTATCAGGTCGTCGAGGCGGCATCGGGCGAGGCGGGGCTGGCGCTCGTCGCGCAGGGGGTTTCGCCCGACCTGTTGATCACCGATCACCTCATGGCCGGGATGAGCGGGGTGGAACTGGTCTCCGCCGTCCGCGCGACCTTACCCGATCTGCCGGTGCTGATCGTCTCGGGCTACGCCGATGCCGAGGGGATTTCACAAGAGCTGCCGCGCCTGACGAAGCCGTTCAAAAGCGCCGAACTCGCCGCCGGCCTGTCGCGGATCTTGGCGACGAGGGCGGACGCGCAGACTTAGGAGCGTCACCCGCCCCACGCACCCCGGTGTTCTGCTCCGCGCGCCGTGCTAGGGGCGCCGGCATGTCGAAAACGCACAGCACCGAGGGCACCGTCGTCGTGGATGGCGCCACCTACGATTGGCGCCTCCAGCGTGAACCGCATCAATCGGATGACGAAGGATGGAAGGGAATGACGATCGCGTTGCTACAGCACGACAGCAAGCGTGAGGCATGGGTGGAGTTTCCGCCGCCCAAGCGGCTGTTGAAAGGCTTGCCGCGCGGTCGCCTGCAACTGGACGACGCCACGATCTCGCGCTGCGTGCGTGCCGCGTTGGCCGCCGGGTGGGAGCCGATGTCGCGCGGCAAGCCGGTGGTGTTTACCGTCGATGCGGAAGGCAATTAGACCGGCGATGCCGGAAACAGCCGTTTAGGACAGCGCCACGGTCGAACAGCGACCGAGGATCCGCCAGCGATCGCCAGGATTTTGGACCCGCCGTGAACTACCGTCATTCCTTCCACGCCGGCAACAGCGCCGATGTCGTGAAGCACAGCCTGCTCATCGCGCTGGTGCGGGCCTTGCAGCAGAAGCCGGGCGCGCTGACGCTGATCGACACCCATGCCGGCTGCGGGCTGTACGATCTTGAGGGCGATCAGGCCCAGCGCACCGGCGAAGCGCAGCAGGGCGTGATGCGGGTGGTGGACGACCCGCACCCGCTACTGGACGACTATCGCGCCGCGGTACAGGCGGTGAATGTCGCGCCAGCGCCGCGTTTCTATCCCGGCTCGCCACGGTTTCTGGCGCAGCTTCTGCGTCCGCAGGACCTGCTGATCCTGAACGAAAAGCACCCCGAGGACGCCCATACCCTGCGCGGCGCGATGCGCGGCACGTCGGCTGCCGTGCACGAACGTGACGCCTATGAATTCTGGCTGGCGATGGTGCCGCCCCGCACCGCGCGCGGCGTCGTGGTGGTCGACCCGCCCTATGAACAGACCGACGAACGCGCGCGGATCGTCACCACGCTCGCCGCGGCGTCCCGAAAATGGGCGCATGGCGTCACGGTGATCTGGTATCCGCTGAAGGACCGCGCGACGCACATGCGCTGGAAGGAGCAATTGCGCAGGCTCGGCATCCCGAAGTTGCTGACGGTGGAGCACTGGCTGTACGACCACGACCAGCCCGGCATCTACAACGGCGCGGGTCTGTTCATCATCAACCCGCCCTTTGCTTTCACCCAGATGCTGCCGCCGCTGCTGGAGGCGCTGCGCGTCGTGCTGGCGCCCGACGGGCACAGCGGTGAGATGACCGCCGACTGGTTGAACGTCTAGCAGACCCTCACACCGTCTGCCCCTGCGACATCCGGCGCGCAAAGGCGTTGCGCGTACGAAAGGCCGAAGGGCGGCGACATGGCGCGGCGCTACAGGCCGGCCCTTTCCGGCCGCTCGGGCGTCACCGTCACTGCCATCGTCACCCGGCGGTTCGCGGGGGCGACTTCCTCGTCCCGGGTCATGTCGAGCAGCGGCCGGCCGTCCGCGGCCCAGTGCACGCGGCGCACCCGCGCGTCGCGCCCGTCGCCGCCGACGCCGTTGCCCCAGGTGTGATAGACGTACAGCGGGTTGCCGTCCTCGTCGGTGGTGAAGGCGCCATGCCCTGGCCCCTGTTCATAGCCGCGGTAATCGGTGATCCCGGCGGGCATCGGCACGCTCTTCTGCAGCGGCGCCGGCCATTTGCGCCACGCATCGATGCGGGTGGGGTCGGCGTCGAGCGGCGCGGAGAGGCCGTTGACGACATAGGTCGGGCTGACCCCCGAGCTGGAATAGACGAGCGTCAGTCGCCCGTTGTGGGTGAGCGCGAACGCGCCCTCGGCGAGGTTTTCCTCGACCGAGGTCTGCGGCGCGATGATCGGCGTCGGCGCGCCGGTCAGCCGCGTCGGGTGTGCGGGATCGACCGGCGCGATCCATGTCAGCGGATCGCCGAGCGTGCCCGACGTCGGCAGATAGCGTTGCGACCAGATGTAATAAGCGCGCTTGCCGACCGTAAGGAACGACATGTCGAGGCTGATGTTCGCGGGCATCTCCGCGCGACCGAGCGGGGTGCCATCGGCCTTGCGGATCGCGGCGGGGCGCGACCAGTCGGCAGGGTTGGCGGGATCGCCGCCGTCCCGCAACTGGATGAGGTGCGACGCAACCCGCGACCATGCGCCGCCTTCGTTCGACTGGTCGTCCTTCGGGTTGAAGCACGGCGCGAACAGGATCGAGAGTCTGCCGCCGATCTCGTGGATTTCGGGGGCCCAGTAACAGCCGGCGATTACGCGGCCCTCGGTGGTGCGGTCGCGGCGCGTGCGGCGGTTGAGCAGGTCGATCTCGCGCGCCCGCCCGCCATGGTCGTCGGCAAGGTCCGCGATCCGGTCGGCCACGCGCAGCGGGAGGTGCACGGAGCCGACGTTGTCGTTGTCGGTGTCGTCGGTGGCGGTGAGCAGATAGCGCACCCGCCCGTTCTGCTTCCAACGATAGATGTCGGGATCGGCGCGATTATAGGCGAAGATCGCCGGATAAAGCCGTTGGCGGACCGTGCCGTGGACCAGATAGCGGCCCGGTCGCGTGAGCCGGGCGAGATCGGCGGCATCCCAGTCGACCGCGCGCGTCGCGGCGGAGCCGTCCGAATAGCCGAGCATCACCCGCGCGCCGGCGAGATCGGCATTGCGGCCAGTGGCGATCTTCTGGGGCGCAACCATGGCGGTGGTGTTGACGATGCGGCCGAAGTGACGGGTGAGGGCGGTCGCGGTGTCGGCGCTGATCGCGAGCGTGTCGGTGCCGGTAGCGGCGACCGCTCCGATCCGCGCGTCGCCGACGTTGCCGGCCGAGACGATCCGCCGGCGCCGCCCGCCGTTGTCCGGCTGCCACGTCGCGCGCTGCCATTCCGTCCGCGCCAGATCGGCGACCGTCGTCCAGCGCGGTCGCGCATCGCGATCGGTCCACGACACGAGGTAGCGGCGCGTAGCGCTGTCCCACACGGCTCGCGGCTTTACCACGCCGTCGGCGCTGCGCAGGTCGAGCGTACCCAGCTCCTCGAAATCGGTTGGTCGCGCGGGATCGCTGCGGAAGACGACCGTCGCGGTCGCGGCGGGATCGGGGGTGCCGTCCATGTCGACGCGCGTCGCGATCACGCCCAGTGCGCCATCGGCGAAATAGAACAGCGACGGATCGGCGACACCGCGCAACGCGACGCGGTCGACTCCGATATAGTCGCCCTTCGCGAACGCCACGCCGTAATCGTCATTGAGCGGCGTCATGCGACCGTCGGCATCGCTGAGCGCGAGATGCACGCTGCGCGCGACGGTCGGCTGGTTTGCATCATGCGCGCTGGTAGGTGTGCGCGCATAGGCGTTGAGCCGGCGCGCGCCGTGGCCGAGCACGCGCACCGTGAAGCGCTTGGCGAGCGTTGTCCCGTCCGCCTGCGTCAGCCTGCCGGCGAGCCGGACGACGCGGTCGACCGTCCCGCGGTTGGTGAGCACGCCGTCCTCCAACGGTCGGTCGTCCGCGCGCCACGTGGCGGCCAGCCCGTCCGGCACCGGCAGCCGCGAGCCGGATGCCAGCACCGGCGGCACTACCCAGCGCGCCGCCATGGTCGGCGCGGTGGCGGGTGCCGCACCGATCAGTGCGACGGGCAGCAGGAGACGGGTGATCCTCAACGTGTCATCCATCCGCCGTCTCCTGATCGCGATGTGTCCCATCCGCTGTATCGCGATGCCCCCGACATGATCGTCGCTCAAGAACCACCTTTCGGATTTCCGTCGCCCCGGAGCAGGTCCGGGGCGACGAACGAGCAACGGGCCGAACGCCCTAGAAGCGGAACCGCACGCCCGCCGACAACAGGCTCGCCTCCCAGCGTACGTCGCGCGGATAGCGCGCGTCCTTGACGTAGCTGTGGTACGGCGTGCGCAGCAGGTTGGTGGCGTCGACAGTCAACGTGATATTGTCGTTGACGTTGTAGCTCGCCGAGAGATCCAGCCGCCCGACCGCGTCCGAATAGACGGTGGTGAACACACCGGGCGCGCCGAAGCCGTCCACGTTGGCGCTGCGATAATTATAGGCCAGCCGCACGCTCGCCGGGCCGAGTTCGTACAGCCCGATCACGTTGAAGCTGTACTTGGACACGCCCGGCAGCGTGTTGCGCCCGCCCGCGAAATTGGCGGCGGCGGGGACGACCTGCTCGCCGTCGATATAGGTGAAGTTTGCCTGCGCGCCGAGCCCGCGCAATGGCCCCGGCAGGAAGTCGAAGAAGGTGGTCGCCGCCGCCTCGACGCCCTTGATCGTCCCCGAGCTGGAGTTCGACGGGCGATAGACGAGGATGTTGCCGAACGGCTGGACGTTGACGACCTGCGGCAGCGAATTGATGAACCCCTCGATCTCGCGATAAAAACCCGCGACCGACACCGACCCGGTGCGCGAGAAATAATATTCGAGCGACGCGTCGTAATTGTTCGAGCGGATCGGCTGCAGGTCGGGATTGCCGCCGTTGCCGGTGTACGAGATGTTGCCGCCGATCGTCCCCTGCGTGATCGTCAGCGTCGGGTTGATCTGGTTGAAGCCGGGGCGGGTCAGCGCCTCGGTGCGCGACAGCCGCAGCTTGAGCCGGTCGGTGAAATGCAACTGCGCGCTGATGTTCGGCAGTACGTCGACATATTGCGTCGAGGAATCGATCGGGACGAGCTGCGTCTGGTTGGTGCCGGGGATCGGCAGCGAGTTGGTGCCATCGAGGCGGTTGCGCGTGATGACGACGCGCGTGCCGATCACGCCGTCGATCGGGAAGCCGACGTCGAACGCATAATCGAGCTGCGCATAGCCCGAGAACACCTGCTCGCGCGCTCGGAACGACGCCAGCGGGTCATAGCGCGGCTCGTCCGACGCCCACGCCGCCTGCGTCCCGGCATCGGCGTTGAGCCGGGCGAGGCCGTCGCGGACATAGCCGCGCACGTCGTTGAGCTTGTCGTTGAACAGATAGGCGTCGGGCGCGTACCAGCTCCGGAATTGCTGGACGTCGTCGCCGCGGAAACCGGCTTCGATAATTCCGCCCTGCGACACGGTCGGCACCTTGCTGATGACCTCGCGCAGCCCCGACAGCCCGGCATAGCGCCCGCCGAACTCCGACCGCGCATTGCGATCGGCGTAGCGCACGCCGAGCCGGAACTTGGGGAACAGTGCCGAGCCGGTGTCGATCAGCGCATTGCCCTGCCATTGCCACTGGCTGCCCTCGGAGCGGCGACGCTCGTCATAGACGCCGCGCACGTAGAAGCTGTCGGGATTGGCGAAGTCCACCCCGCTGGGGGTGAAGTTGACGCTGCGCTGGTCGTTGAGCCGCACCGCGAGCGACAGCGGCGACACGGTCTGCGTCTCGAAGCGGCCGAAGGTATTGCTGACCACCGAGCGCGTATAGGCCAGATCGGTGGTGAAGACCGCGTTGCCGACCTCCCATTTCGCGCCCAGCGCGCCCTGATAGGTGTCGGTGCTGCTGTCGCCGAACTCCTTGGTCGGGCCGTTGACGATGCCGAGGTCGATGTCGAACGATTCCAGCGTCGTGCCGTCCGGGGTCAGCACCGCGTTGCGGATCGTCGGCGGGGTGCCGCCGGTGGTGCTCGACTGGATCGGCACGCCGAAGAAGTCGTTGGCGTTCTTGTTGCGATACGCCTGCCACAGCCCGTCGGCGTAGATCATCAGATTGTCGGTCGGCTGCCATTGCAGCGAGCCATTGACCGACGGCCGCTGCCGCGTGCCGCGCCCGTAGAACAGCCCGATGTCCTGCGGGAAGGTGAAGTCGCGCCCCACCGAGGCGGGCAGAATCGCTTGCGCGGCGGGAACATTGTCCTGAAAGCCCTGGTAGCGGACCGAATTGAGGTAGCGCGTCTGGGTGAAGGAGACGTTGAGCAGTGCGCCGATCTCGCCGATCCCGGTCTGCCAGCGGTCGCTGACCAGCAGGCTGCCGATCGGGTCGAGCTTGCGGCTCTGGTCGTTATACACCCCGCGCAGGGCGCCGGCGAGTTCGAAGCCCTTGAAGTCGAACGGCCGGCGCAGCCCGACGTCGAGCAGGCCGGCGATCCCGCCTTCCAGATTCACCGCGGTCACCGCCTTGAACACGTCGACGCGCGCTACCGCCTGCGCCGGAAAGTCCTGGATCGCGACCGAGCGTCCGTCGGCGGTGAAGATCTCGCGGCCGTTGACGGTCGTCTGGACGTTGGGCAGCCCGCGGATCAACACGCCGTTCGCCTCGTCGAGATAGCGCGTCACCTGCACGCCGGTGATCCGCGCGATCGCTTCGGAGGCGTTGTTGTCGGGGAATTTGCCGATGTCCTCGGCGACCAGGGCGTCGACGATCGCGTCGGAATTCTGCTTGATGTTCTGCGCGCTGCTCAGGCTCTGGCGGATGCCGGTGACCACGATCTCCTCGGGCGCGTCGGCGGAGGGCGGCGTGGTGCCCGGCTCGGGCGCGGTCTGCGCGGCGGCAGTGGTCGCGGCGACGGTGATCGCCAGTGCGGCGCTCGAGGCGAGCAGGCGCGCATTCATCAGCATGAACATGATAATCCTCCCATTTTTATGTCGTTTTTGCTTGTCGTTCGGCGGTGCGGATCACGGCATCGGCGTTACCGTGATCCGGTCGATGTTGGGGGCGAAGCGCGAGCGCAGCAGCACGCCCGGCCACACCTGCGAGGCATAGCTCTTGCCGTCCCAGTTCGGCTGTTCCTCGCCGGCGATACGCACCGTGTTGCGGCCGGCGCGCAGCGTGACCGGCACGGTCATCTCCCACCAATTGTTGCGGTGGAAGCTGTTGGGGAAGGTCGCCAGCACCGGCGCGGCACCGTTCACCGCGATCCGCGCGACGCGCGCCAGCGGATCGGGATTGTAATGCGTCGCCTTCGACTGTTCGTCGTTCGAGAAGCGCAGTGTCAGCGCATAGGTCCCCGCGCGCGCGACGCGCACGTCGGGGAAGGTCAGCGTGTTGCCGTTGCCCGGCGCGCCGCCGATGTCGAACACCGCCTGCCCGCCGCTTGCCCGCGACGCCGCCGCGATCCGCGCACTGCCCGCGACCTGCGCCGCCTCGGCTTCGTAATGCTGCGCACCGACGGCCGGCGTCGACGTCACCTTCAGCCCGCTGCCGCCGGTCACCATCACCTTGTTGACCCCGCCAAGCAGGAACGCGCGGTCGCCGCGCACCACGCGCCCGTTGACGCGCAGCACCCGTCCGCCCGCCGTTGTCAGCCGTGCCGGCCCGTCCTGCGCCGCATAGACCCAGTACGTCGCCGCCGCGCCGTCGCGCTTGGCATCGCGCGCGTCATAGACCTGCGCCGCCTCACCCGGCGCTTCCGTCAGCGTGATCCGGTCGACCAGCGCATTGCCCTGCGTCCGCCCGCGCCCGTCGCGGCTGCGCGTCGTCAGTGTCACGACATGCCGCCCCGTGCCCAGCGTCAGCTCGGTATCGGCATGATCGAGCACCGCCGGCTTGTAGCCGAGCGGCAGATACAGCTCGCCGACCTCCTTGCCATCGACGCGCAGGAAGACGTTGGTCGCGCCCTCCGCCGCCGCCAGCGGGTCCTTGTTGAAGGTGCTGGCGAGCACGCGCAGCGCATAGCGGCCCGCGCGCGGCACCTGCACCGCAAAGTCGAGCGCGGCATCGTTGCCACCCGCGAAACCCTCGACCGAATAGCCGCCGGACGTATGGAAGCGCGACACGTCCTTGGGCGATCCCTCCGGCCCGCGCACCTTCAGGCCGCTGCCACGCCGCGTTGCCGCCTCCGCCTCGTAATCTTGCCGCCACGGCGCGGACGGCGCGGGCAGGGCGGCCCCGGCCGGCGTGAGGACCAGCTCATAGGCTGATTCCTCGCGCAACGCCGGCAGATCACCGCGCCCAAACGTCAAAGCGATCGCACCGTCCGTTACCGGGACGCGCCGGTCGGCGACAATGACCGGCGGGGCAGCGTCGCCCAATTGCCCGGTCCACGCGATCTCGCGCACGCGCACCTGCGCCGCCGCCCCGAACAGCGCGGGCAGGTTCGTCAGCGCCACCGTCGCCGCACCGCTCTTCCCGCCGAGCAGCACGCGCGCCTGCTGCCGAGCCGGGTCGAGCGTTGCGACCCCCTGCAACGTATAGCTCTGGTCGCGATGCGGCGGTGTCACCGCCAGCGTGTGCCCGCTCATCGTCGCATAGGCGTTGAGGAGCCACCATTGCCCGTTGCCGCGGTTCGCCTGCACCGCGCTGTCGCTCAGATTGCCGTCGATGTTCCAATAGGCGATGTCGGCATCGACCTTCGCATCCTCGATCGCCGCGACCCACTGGATCATCTGCCCCGGCACCGAGCTGTGGTAATTATAGGCATATTCGTTGATGTTGATCGGCAGGTGGCGCCCCTGCCACTTCGTCCCCGCGAACAGCCGGTCCTCCCATGCGCGATACTTTCGCACGCTGGTCCGCACCGTCGCCGGGTCGCTCAGCTCGTGCCACGTCACCACGTCGGGCATCGTGTCGGCGGCGATGGCGTGGCGCAGGAAGCCCTCGACCTGATCGAACAGGATGCTGGTGTTCGGCCCGGCGATCCGCGTTCCCGGCGACGCCTGCCGCAGCGCGCGCACCGCACGGTCCCAGGCGTCGAGGAACACCGCCGGCTCCTTGAGCCAGCTCACGCCGTTGCAGCTCTTGGCATCAGCGCTGAACATGTTGCCGTCGGGCTCGTTGAACGGCACGAACACGATCCGGTCGCGATAGCGCGGCGGCAGCGCGCGGACCTGCGCGGCCTGCCGCTTGAGCACCTCGATGTAATTCGTCACCGATTGCGCGCAGTCGCCGCTCTTCCACTTGTACGGAAACTCGCGGAAGATGTCGGTCATATAGATATAGGTGTCGCCGCCCGATGCATCGGTCAGCAGCGTCGACACCTCCAGCGCGTCGGCGCCGGGATGTTGCGGCCCGTCCTGCGCTTTGGTCGATACCGTGCGCAGATTGATGCCTTCGAGCAGATTGGGATGCGGCAGCCGCGCATCGTAAAGGCCGTACAGCGTCCCCGACGCGCCGCCGTGGAACGCCCCGGTGTCGCTGCCCATGTCGACGGTCAGCCGTTCGGGCGCGTCCTGCGCCAGCGCGGGAGCAGCAGTGGTGGAAAGCAAAGCGGCAACAGCGAGGGCGCGCATCGGTCGAAACTCCGGGAGGGGCGGGGCGGCGGTCATGCCGCGCGCGCCGCGTTCATGCGCGCGATCGTCGCGCGGTTGAGGATCAGCCGGCTGATTGTCACGGCGAGCAGCAGGTGCATCGCGGCGGGCACCAGCGTTGATAGCGCGCGGATGCCCGTCAGCGACAAGGGAGTCTGGTTGCCCGCGCCGGCCTTGTAGGAGACGATCACCAGCACCGCGCTGATCAGCGCCCCCGCGACCGCCCAGGCCAGCTTCACGAAGAACTGGTTGAACGCGAAGCTCATCCCCGACGAGCGCATCCCCAGCTTCCACTCGCCATATTGGTCGGCAAGCTGGATCAGCGTGAAGTGCAGCGGCAACGTGCAGCCCAGCACGATGCAGCACAGCCCGACCAGCACCAGCCACAAGGTCGGATAGTCGCCCGGCACAAAGAAGGCGGCGACATGCCCGGCGACGAGGATCAGATTGACCCAGATATAGATCGTCCGCACGTCGTAACGGCGCGTGAAGAAGGTGACGACGATCGAGCCGATGAACCCGCCGATCGTTGCGATGCCGAAGAAGAACGCCTGATAGGTCGTCCCGCCGTTCAGCACATAGGTGATGAAATACAGTGCCGCGCCGCCCTTGGTGTTGAAGATCGCGATCAGCAGCAGCGTCATCGCGAAGGTGATCCGCAGCTGGTCGTTCTTCAGCGTATTGGCGATCGCGACGCGCAGCGGCGGTTCCTCGGCGGCCGCGAAGGTGACGCGCTCGCGCACGAACAGAAAGCAGATCAGGAACATCGCCACCGCGGCGAGGCTCAGGATCGCCACGCCGTCGCGATAGCCGCGCGCGACGTCGCCCGCGCCCAGCGCGCGCACCATGATCGGCAGCCCGACCGAGACGGTGAACGAGGCGATCGCCACCATCGCGAACCGCACCGACTGGCACGCGACGCCTTCCTCGGCGCTGTCGGTCATCCGCGTGACCAAAGCGCAATAAGGGACGTTGTTGAGCGAATAGGAGAAGGCGAGCAGAAAATAGGTGATCGCGGCATAGGCGACCTTGCCGTCCTGCCCGAGATCGGGCGACTGGAAGGTCAGAAAGCAGCTCAGTCCGACCGGAATCGCGGTCCACAACAGATACGGGCGGAATTGTCCCCAGCGCGTCTTGGTGCGGTCGGCCATGATCCCGATCAGCGGATCGGAGATCGCGTCGAAGATGCGCAGCGACAGGAACAGGATGCCGACCACGCCCGGCGCGATCCCGAACACGTCGGTATAATAGAAGGTCAGGAAATTGGCGATCAGCCCGGTGATGATCGTCCCGCCGGCGTCGCCGAAGCCATAGGCGACCTTCTCGCCGAACGGCACGCGCGCGACAGGTGTCGGCGCGGTGTGGACCGGCGCGGCGTCGCCCTGTTGCGCGATCGTCGTCATGCCTCGGGGTCCACGAAGACATCCGCGATGCGTGCGCCGGCGCGAA
The DNA here is from genome assembly GCF_044901155.1 of Sphingomonas sp. NPDC079357. NCBI lineage: Bacteria > Pseudomonadati > Pseudomonadota > Alphaproteobacteria > Sphingomonadales > Sphingomonadaceae > Sphingomonas > Sphingomonas sp. NPDC079357. The sequence goes on along the minus strand of NZ_JBJDOM010000007.1, from coordinate 80,035 downwards.
CGAACACCGGCAAGCGGTCGCGCGGCGCGGCGCAGCGGATCGTCGCGTCGCCGACCATTTCCGCCCCGGTCCATGCGTCGACCCACGCGCCCGCCGGCAGCCATACGTCGCGCGCCGCGACGCCCGCCTCGGTAATCGGCGCGACCAGCAGGTCGGGGCCGAACATATATTGGTCGTCAACCTCCCAGCTGCGCGGCTGCTCGGGATAATCGTAGAACATCGGCCGCATCGGCGGGTCGCCCGCTTCGTGCGCGATACGCATCAGCCCGGCGACATACGGCCGCAACCGCTCGCGAAGCGCAGCGAAGCGGCGCAGGATCGCGAACACGTCGTCGCCGAAGCTCCACAATTCGTTGCCCGCGCCGGTATCGCATTGCGCGACGCCGTCGCGGAACGGCTCGGCGGGCGGGGTGATCGGATCGCGATGCCCGTGCATCCGCAGCACCGGGGTGAACACCGCCCATTGGAACCAGCGGATCATCAGCTCGTGGAACGCCGGATCGTCGACGTCGCCGCCGTGGAAGCCGCCGATATCGGTCGTCCACCACGGGATGCCCGCCATCGCCATGTTGAGCCCGGCGCTCAACTGGTTGCGGATCGCGGTGAACGAGCTGTGGATGTCGCCCGACCAGATCAGCGCGCCATAACGCTGGCTCCCCGCCCAGGCGCAGCGCACCAGATTGACGGTGTCGGTCGTGCCCTCGGCGGCCATCCCCTCATGGAGCGCCTGCGCGTAATGGAGCGGATAGGCGTTGCCGACCGCCAATACCTCGCCGGCATGATAGCGGTAGTTATCGAAGTCATAGGCGCCATATTCGGGCTCCGCCTCGTCGAGCCAGAACAACGTCACGCCCTTGTCGCGATAGTTGCGCTTCAGCGTCTGCCACAGGAAGTCGCGCGCGCCGGGGTGCGTGACGTCGAGGAACCGGGTGTTGCCGAGGAACTCCTGCTGAACGTCGACGCCGCGGTTGGCGCGTACCAGATAGCCGCGCTCGGCGAGCGCCGGGTAATTCTCCGAACGCGGATCGACGGTCGGCCACACCGATACCATCAACGCGGTGCCCATCGCCGCCAGCTCGGCGCACATCGCCGCCGGGTCGGGCCATTCACGCGCGTCGAACCGCCAGTCGCCCTGCACCGGCCAGTGGAAGAAGTCGGCGACGATCACCGCCAGGGGGATGCCGCGATCGCGATAGGCACGCGCGACCGTCAGCAGCTCGTCCTGCGTGCGATAGCGCAGCTTGCTCTGCCACAGTCCCAGCGCATAATCGGGCATCATCGGCGCGGTGCCCGTGACCTGCGCATAATTGCGGACGATCTGCGCGGGCGTGTCGCCGGCGGTGATCCAGTAATCGATCTCATGCGCGGCGTGCGCGGTCCAGATCGCACCATTGGTCGCGAAGCACGCCTCGCCGACCGCCGGGCTGTTCCACAACATCCCATAGCCGTGGCTCGAGACGACGAACGGGACGCTCGCCTGCGAGTTGCGCTGCGCCAGTTCGAGCACGCAGCCGGCGAGGTCGAGGTTGGGTTGCTGGTACTGGCCCATGCCGTACAGCCGCTCGCCCGGCCGGGCCTCGAACCGCACCGTGATCTGCGCCGCACCGCCCGGCAGCGGACGGAATTCGCGGCCCGCCAGACCCAGCGCGCTGATCGTCTCGACCGCCTCGCTGCCGATTGTCCAGAATTTGGTGACCGTATCGCGCTGTCGCCACTTTTCCTCGATCAGCACGCGTCCGTTGCGATCCAGAAAGCGCACCCGGCCTTGTAAATCCAGCTCTGCCGTGATCCCGCCGCTGCGAATACGTGCGACCGAACCGTCCCGTTCGATCGTCGCGGCAACCGGCTCGATGTCGAGCAACGCCCCCGGCGCGGCGGGGCGGGCGGCGTAGGTCGAGGCGCGCAGCCGCAATCCGCTCGGGCCATGCGCCTCGATCCGCACCCAGTCGCCATCATAGGCCCAGGCGATCGCGCGCTCTTCAAGCGTCAGCGTATCCACGCTTTTCTTCCTCTCCCCGCTCGGCAGTTCCGAGCCGTAAACGTTTCCGGTCTTGTGCGTTTGACGTGAGTGTCTGTCAAGGGCCTTGCGTCGCAGGCGTGCGGCGGCGATCAGGCGCGGATGGACATTCGGGCGCTTGCCGGCCATCTGGGCTTGTCGATCGGCACGGTCTCGCGCGCGCTGAATGATCGTAAGGATGTCAGTCCCTTAACCCGGCAGCGCGTGCTGGAGGCGGCCTCGGCGCTCGGCTACACGCCCAACCAGTTCGGTCGGACGCTGCGGAGCGGGCGGACGGCCACGATCGGTTTTATGCTGACGCTGGAACACGATAGCGCGGTGCACGGAGACCCGTTCTTCATGGCGCTGCTCGAAGGCGTGCAGGCCGGGCTGGTCGACCACGGCCTCGATCTGGTGATTCTGCTCGCGCGAAAGGGCGAGGACGGCGAGACGTTCCTCCGCCGCCACATCGCGCGCGGCACCGCCGACGGCTGGTTGCTGTCGGGCACGCAATATCAGGACGCCCGCATCAAGTTGCTGTCGGAGCGCAATATTCCCTTCGTCGCGCTCGGTCGTACCGCTTCGATCGAGGATTATTCGTGGATCGACCTCGACTTCGAGGGCGTCGTCGCGGAGGCGATGGCGTTGCTGCTCGCCAGCGGCCATCGCCGGATCGGACTGGTGACGCCACCGGCGACGATCAACAACAGCCATATCGTCGTCGCCGAATATCGCGCCGCACTCGCCAGGGCCGGGCTCGCGGCGGATGAGGCATTGATCCACCGCGGCGACACCGACGAACATGATGGGGAAGCGGCGACGCGCGAGTTGATGGCGCTGGAGCAACCGCCGACCGCATTGTTATTGATGGGAGAAACCGCCCCGGTCGGTGCCTATCGCGCGCTACGCGGGCTGGGCCGCGAACCGGGCCGGGACATTGCGGTGATCGGGTTGCGCGACAATCCGACGTGTCAGGCCCTCTCGCCCGACCTGACCTGTTTCACCCTCGATCTGAACGCATTGGGGCTGGCGCTTGCCCGCGAACTGGTGACGATGATCGAGGGCCGGGAGAGTGAAGTGATCGAGCGCCTGCAGATGCGCTGGCCGATGCAGCTCCGCCTCCGGCAGAGCCATGAGGCAGGCAATTTGCCCCGAACCTGATCGCCCGTGCAATATTCTTTTGTCTGACCTCAACAAGTTACGGGCGACGCTCAACCTGCGGTGAAGGTCGCCCGCTGGTCAGGTGGACTATGAGACAGCCTCATCTTTCGCAGCCGCGGCGCCGTTGAGCGAGGCCGGCTTGGGAGACGGCGAACCGGAAGCGATGGTGCCCGATAGCATGCCGTTCAACGACCCACCGGCGATACCGAGCTCTGCCATCAACCCGTCGATCAGCGGCCCGCCCACGCGATAGCGCATCGCCGCCGACACCGCCGCATCGGCAAGATTGGCCTGACCCACGCTGCCGCCCGTGTCAGCGCCGGGTACGTCACCGTGCAGGCCGCGGGCGTCGACGATGCTGATGCGGTCGATACTCTCCATCGGCTTGCTCGCGGCGGCAATGATCGCGGGCAATGCCTCGAGCATCGCCTTGCGGATCAGCAGCGCGGTCTGCGCGTCGCTGAGGATATTGGTCGCTTCGTTGAGCGAGGCCTGACCGGCGGCATCGACCTTGAACGCCGCCTCACGACCCTGCGCGCGGACCTTTTCGGCCTCGGCTTCGGCCTGGGCCTCGGTTCGCAGGGCAATGGCCCGCGCCTCCGCGGCTTCTTTCTCGGCGGTCGCGGCGACGGTGATCTGGACGGCTTCCTCCTGCGCGCGCTGTGTGGCGGCGATCACCGCCACGTTCTTGTTGCGGTTGGCGATTTCGGTCGCCTTGGCCGTGGCGACGCTTTCTTCCGCACGGACCGCGAGCGCCCGCGCCTCGTTGGCGGCGGCGGTCGCGGTCGACTCCTCCTCGGACTTCTGCGCGGTCTGCACCGCGGTGGTAATGCGCGCGATCTCGATGGTCCGGTCACGTTCGATCGTCGCGGTCTGGATCGCGCCGTCACGCGCGATCGTGGCGGTCTTGATGACCTTGTCCGCCTCGGTTTGCGCGACCGTCTGCGCCTGCGTGGCGGTGATCCGGGCGATTTCGGCCAGACGGGTCTGTTCCGCCTCCGCGGTGGCGATTGCGGTCGCCTGCTCGGCGCGGCGTGCGGACAATGTCTGTTCCTGCAGCAAGCGCGCCTGTTCGGCAGCCTGTGCGATCTCCAGTGACTGGTTGTTCGCCTCCAGGTTGCGCTGCTCGATCGCGACGCGGTTGGTTGCGACGATATCGTTGCGGGTTTTCTTGCGCTCCTCGATCGTCCGGGTGAGCACGGTCAGCCCTTCGGCGTCGAAGGCATTGTTTTCGTTGAAATGCTCGAATGCGGTCTGATCGAAATGGGTGATTGACACCGACTCGAGGTGAAAGCCGTTCATGTCGAGATCGGTCAGCAGCGCTTCCTGAACCTTCTGGATGAAATCGGCACGATTGGCGTGGAGATGCTCCATCGTCATTGTCGCGGCGACCGACCGCAAGGCGGAAACCAGTTTGCCGTCGAGCAGCGATTTGACCGCGTCGGGGTTGTTGACGGAATCGCCCAGCGTCTGCGCAGCGGCCGCGATCGATTCCGCATCTGGCTTCACCTTGATGTGAAACAGACCGACGACATCCACGCGCAACTTGTCGAGCGTGATCAAGGCGTCCTTGTTGAGCCGCGATACCTCCAGCTTCACCGTCGTCAGCCGAACCTGCATCAACTCGTGCAGGACGGGAATGACCATGATCCCGCCGTTCAGGACGACCTTCTCGCCGCTGAAACCGGTGCGGATCAGCGCGACGTCCTTTGTCGCGCGGCGATAGAGGCGGGTCAGGATGATGCCGATGACGACGAAGGCGAGCAGGATGATGCCCGCGTAGATCAGGACGTTCACGAGCGACGCAGGCATGTATTCCCCCCAATTTCCCAGAACTTGTCAGATCGAACGAAGAAGTGGATCCTCCTCGGACAACGCGAAGAAGCGCTGCCCCTCCCGACGGACCAGCAGGACACGTTGCCCCGCGCCGATGACGACGCTGTCCTCATGCGGCTCGACCATGATGATATGCGCCTGTCCGTGCTGGTCGACGACCTTCGCGCGCGCCGGTGCGCCCCGCCGGGCCGCGCCTTCGAGGATCGTGCCCCGGCGCCGCAACAGGTCATCCGTCGAGATCACGGTGCTCTCATAACCCGGCATGATCCGCGCGAGGCCTGGCGCCACGATACTGTTGAGCAGCCCGCCCCCGATCAGCGCGGCGGCCGAGGCGAGTGGCCAGGCGAGCGGCGTGCCGAAGAAGGCTGATACGCCTTGCTGAAGCCCGACGCCGATCAGGGTGAAGCAGCCAAGCAGTGAAGTAAGCCAGATCAGCATGGGCAATTCGCCGCTCAGGCCAAGCCAGTCCAGCACACCGTCATGTCCGTCAACGCCGACGTCCGCATCCAGATCGAGATGGCCGAGCCCCAGCCCGATCGCCTCGATCAATCCGATCCCGACCATGACGAAAAACGCGACCGCGAAGGGCAGGTAGGCCGGGGTCAGGAAGAGGGCGAACATCGACACAAACTAACATGCAGGCGGAATCATGCCAGACGTTACACCTGCGTTTCTCTCGCCCACGAAGAGTTTGTCGATCAACTGTTCGGCTGCCGGTCGACGCCCTGCGCGACGACCGGCAGTTCCGGCGATCGGTCAGTTGCGCAGGCTGTCGGGCACCACGCCACCGTTCTCCGCCAGCTTCGCCATAACGGCCTTGTGGAGTGCGATATTCTGTTCGGCGGATCCGTCCGCGCCGGCGTGCACGTTGAGTTCGCCCGCGAGTTCCTTGCGCGCCGCAAGGCTGGAATCGAGATCGAGCAGCTTAAGAAGATCGACAATCGAGCTTTGGTAATTGCCACCGCCATCCTTCATCGATGCCATTTCCGAGAGTACCGCGCCGACATCGACGCTCTGTGCGGCGACGGGCTCGGCCGCCGGGGCCGCTGCTGCCGTGGGCGTCGGCTGGGCTGGGGCGGGCGTAGGCTGCGGCGAGGGTGCCGCCGGACTGGAGGATGCCGCGGGCTTGTTCTGCCCGTGGTGAAAAATCTTGCTCATGATGTTGCCAAAGATGCTCATCGTGCCTGTTCCTGCATAGCGGCCGCATGAACGCGGCACGCCGGTGAACGATGTGATCGCTCGCTAGGGTCCATGGACCGGGAACGCGGCGGGAGCATGTGCGCTTAACCGGCTACGCGCCGACGCGTTTGAAAGGCTTGTACATGACCATCCGGACAACGATCATCGCCTCCACCGCGCTGCTTGCGCTCGCCGCCTGCGGCAAGAACGCCGACACCGCCCAGAACAGCACGGTCGCGAATGCGCAGATGGGGGATACGGGGGTCGCGAACAGCGCGACGCCAGTCGCGAGCGCGGCGCAAGACTTCGCCAACACCGCGGCTGCGAGCGACGCATTCGAGATCGCCACCTCGCAGGCCGCTCTGACGCAGGGCTCGTCCGCAGCGGTGAAGACCTATGCGCGCAAGATGATCGACGCCCACACTGCGTCGACGGCGAAGCTGAAGACAGCGGCGGCCGAGGTCAGCCCGGCGGTGACCCCCGACGCGACACTCACCGCCGAACAGCAGCAACAGCTCGATCAGCTGAAGGCGCTGAGCGGATCGGCTTTCGATCGCGCATACATAACGCAGCAGAGCGCGGCGCATCAGCAGACTCTGGACGCGTTGAAGGCCTATGCGGCCAGCGGCGACGCACCGGCGCTAAAGACGTTCGCGACCGGTCTGATCCCGACCGTCACCGCGCATCTCAACATGGCGAAGGGTCTGAAGGCCTGAGGCTGACGCTCGGTTGACCAAGCGTGCCCTTCGGCAGAGCGCCGGAGGGCACCGGTCGACCGCCCGACCGGACCGGTCAGCGCCAGCGGGTGGCGCGCCGGATCGCGCCGTCGACCGGTACGTCATGCAACTGCCGATGCCGCGCTTCCACCAGGCTGAACAGCCCGAAAGCCAGCAGACCCGCGCCGACGATCAGGTCATAGGGATTGGTCAGCCAGGCGAGCACCCGCGCCATGCCCCCGGCCTCGTCGACCTGCTCCTCCAGTCCTGCCCGCGCCAGCAGATAGCCGCTGATCAGAAACACCAGACCGCGTGCCGCATAGCCAGCGCGCCCGCTCCATTGCACCCACGACCGACGCGCCACCGCCGGGTCGAGATAGCGCAGGAACGACCCTTTCGCGGCCTTGGCGAGTTGCACGACGCCAAGCCCGGCCAGCACGAACGCGCCGAATAGCACCAGCGCCCAGCCGCCCGGCAGCTGCAAGGCGGTGCGCGCGCTTTCCTGGGTTCCGTCACCCGCCGAGGCGGTACCGCGCATCAGCGCGACCGCTTGCCACGCCAGGAACAGGTGGATGGCACCGCTTACGCCGGCGCCCACCCGCTCTGCCGCACCCTTCCGATCGCTCCCGTGCCGCTCCAGGTCGAGCGCGGCGTCGGCGAGCCGCCAGATTCCGTAGGCGGTGAGCCCGAGCGCGATGACTGCCAGCAGCAACTGCCCCCCGCCTCGGCCGAGATACTCGATCGCGCCACTGGGATCTTCGGCCCGGCCCGTGCGCATGATCAGCATGGCGATGACGATGTAGAGCAGGCCGCGCGTCGCGAAGCCGATCCGGGTAAGGGCCGTCAGGCGCGAGCTGGCAGTCATTCAAATTCCTTTCGCCCGATAAAACAGGAATTTTGCCGCCTCGTTCCGCCGGAGCAACGATTTGGCCGCCCCGGCGTCTTACCGACAGGCATGCGCCGACTTTGCTCTTGCCGCTGCGCCGCAAGGAAGCCTTCGCTCGCACTGCGCGTTCCTTGCGCAGCCGACGTGGCAAGATGGGACACTGATGAATGGGATTGTTGCGAGCGTTTGGTCTGATCGCAATCGTCATCACGCTGGTCGTCAGCGCGGCGGCCTATGCCAATGGCCTGCCGATCGCGGCGTTGGCGCCGATGGGTTTCGCCGTGCTGGCCCTGCTTCTGGTGCTGCCATTCCCCGCCTACGAGCGGGTGAGACGAAGCCGGGTGCTGATCGCGTGCCTGTTCTATACGGCCGCGACAGCAGTCTCGTGCGGCATCGCCAATGCGATCGAGCTTAATGCCACCAATCTCTTGCTGTCGGTTGCGCCGGCGAGCGGGCTGATCCTTTCGCTCTGGGCACGCCGGACCTGGGAACGGCGACGGCGTGTCGGCTTCTCCAATTACTACGACGCCTGATCGGTTGAAGCCGCCCGTGTTCGCCTACCATTGTCGCCGGAACGCGCGGATTGCGGCGACGGTGTTGCGGCGCACCTGCGCGGACGGACGTGCCGGAATGACACCGTCATCAATGGTCGACGCGTCGCTGACCTGAACAACCGCCGGTCTGGCTTCCCGAGGCCCGGCAGGCGGGAGAGTCTGCGCCAGATCGCTTGCAGGCCCGAAGGTGGCCGAACCCTGATCCACCACGACAGGCGGCGCGTTGTTCCCGCGGACCACCGCGGCTACGTCGACCGGCGGCGTGCTTCGCCGTGCCCATGTCTTGCGGCGGGAGCGTAGCAGGCGCTTGCCGCCGTGTTTCCCGTCGGCGGTTGCCTGAGGCGCGGGGGGCACGTCGGTCGAAGGTGCCTCGGCGGGAACGCTGGCGAGGATCTCCGCGCGAGCAGCGCGCGAATTTGGCGCGATGGGCGCCGCAGTTTCGGAAGCGGGTAGCTGCCCGTCGCGGGGAGGGGCCATCAGAAAGGCGGTGGTTCCCAGCATGGCAACAAACACGGATACGCCGATAGTCGCCGATGCGCGCGGCGAGCGTAGCGCGCTGGCGATGACATCCCGCCACCGCCTTGGTCGACGGTCGATCGATGGCGCTCGCCCACCCTCGGGCAGTCGAAGGATCGCCGACAAATCGGCGTTCAGCCGGGCATCGTCAAAGGCGTGCAGATTTTCCATTAGCGCCCTCTCCAACCGTCGCCGACCGATCGTTGCATGTGGCTCTCGACGCCGGCGGTGTCCACGAACCACACCTCGCCGCGCTCGATCCCGACCGCGGTGAGGCGGTCGGTGCGAAAGGCTCCGGTGTCGACGCCGATCCGGTTCGCCCGCACGTCGGGCCCGTCGTCAGTGATCGAGTGTCCATGCACCACCGTCATGCCATGATCCAGCTCAGAGTCGAGAAACTCGTCGGTTATCCAAAGCATGTCATTGGGGTCTTGTTGCCTCACAGGCACGGCGGGCCGGATCCCGGCATGGACGAACAGATAGTCTTCGTGCTGATGGCAAAGCGGCAGTTGATCAAGCCACGCCAGTGCCTCCGGGCCCACCGTCCGCGCCGCGTGGCGCAGGTCGGTCTTGGTGGCATCGGCAGTAACGGCGGCGGAATCGACCCCCCAGCCGATCAGCGTTTCGCGCCCGCCGAACTCCAGCCAGGCGCGATAGGTTTTCAGATCGCCGCTCAGCGCCTGCACCATCATGGCCTCGTGATTGCCCTTCAGGACCATGAAACGATCGCTGGCCGCGGTCAGCCTCATGCACCCTTGCACCATCGCCGCGCCATCAGCGCCCCGATCGATGATGTCGCCCAAGAGGATGATCCTTGCCGCGGCGTCGACTCTGCCTTGCTGATCGCGGCCGATACGCGCGATCAGCCTGGTGAACAGGTCGAGCCGGCCATGAACGTCGCCGATCGCATAGATGCGCTCGACCGGTTCGTCGTTAGGTTTCGAAGACATGGCGGCCAGACGTTTTCGTCACATTCCCGCTCGCGGGCCCAGCCCGATCGACAGCGCGGCCCCGCCCGAGATCGCGGCGGCACCGCTCGACAGCCCGGTGGTGACGAAGCCGGTCAGGCGAAACGGGGTTCCCGCGATCCGCTGCGAGGCCCCGGCGAACAGTTCGTGCGCCGCCGACACCTGGCGGGTGGCCGCGCTCGAATAATGGTAGGAGGCGACCAGGAACGCCTCGCTGCCCAACCCAAGCGACGCGCCCGCCGAGGCGGCCGGGCCGTCACGCAGCACATAGGCGTCGGTGTCGCCCAGAAAGCGGTACGTAAACGAGGCGAAGGGCGTCACCTTGCCCAACGGCACGGACACGTCGGCACCCAGCGCATAGTCGTTGGAACCGCTGGAAAGACCGCTGCTGCTGCTGGCGGTGTTGAGCTTGGCGCGCGCCGAAAGCTCGACCTCCACCGGCAAGCCGGTCGGCGCAATCGTGTAGGCGGCGCCGACCGTCAGGTCGCCGAAGCCCTCGGTCGTCCTTTTCGCGATCGCCGTATTTGGCGCGATCAGCACCGGCGTCGCGTCAATCCCGGTGAAGATGGTCGAACGACTGCGGATCTGCATCCACGGCAGCGAGGCGGACAAGGTCAGGTTGTCGATATGTACCCGGGCGCTGGCCGCGGAACTCCAGATGGTGGTGGTGGAGCCGGTGCCGAACTTTCCGGCACCGTAGAGCGTGCCTAGCGACACGTCGACCGTCGAACCACCGCCGTCCAGTCGTTCCATCGCCTGTGGGACGCTGCTCGCCGAGACGGTCGCGGTCGCGCTCGACGGCGAAATCGCGGTCGGGCTGTCGAGGCTGACTCTCTGCAAGGACGGACGATCCCCGCCCGTGCGGTCCTGCGCCAGCGCCGGGGTCGCGATCAGCGCCGTCAGTGTCGCAGACCAACGTAACGTCCTGTTCTTCATGCCACCTCCTTTTTGCTACGGTAGCACGACCATCGCGACAAGCCGCGTGCCGATCGGCGGCAGATCGCTCCTAAACGTCCGTCCTGGCGCGAATATCCGTCCTGTCGCCGGGCGCCCGCCCAATCACGCATCGACCGGCCTGCGCCGAAGCGTCAGTCGCGTAATCTCGGGCGGCACGCCGAGCCGGAGCGCGAAGCCGGGCCACAGCCCCGTGCCGTTGCTGACATAGAGCGTCATGCCGCCGACCTCATACCGACCGGACACGAAACCGGCGTTGCCCCGCGCGACGAGCCAGTCGAGACCGACGATCATGCCGCCATGCGTATGCCCCGATAATTGCAGCGCGATGCCGCGTGCGGCGGCGTCACGCGCCTTGCGCGGTTGATGGTCGAGCAGCACGATCGGGGCATCGGTCGGCGCGCCGCGCAAGGCGGCATCCAGGTCGGGGCCCGCCTCCCTGACGCCCGGTGCGGACAGATCGGTCACGCCGGCGATCACCAGCGCGGCGCCGTCGTGCTCGATCACCGCATGGGCGTTGGGGAGCATGCGAAAGCCCATCGCCGAGAGCTGGCGCATCCACGCACGATAGTCGAAGAAATATTCGTGATTGCCCGGAATGGCGTAGATGCCGTCGGGCGCTTGCAGGCCGCGAAGCGGCTCGATGTCGTCGCGACGCATCGCAACCGATCCGTCGATGAAATCGCCGGTGACGACGATCAGGTCCGCGCCGGCGTCGTTGGCCCGATCGACCACTTGGCGTGCCCAGGCCGCGGTGAACAGGCGGCTGATGTGCAGGTCGGTCAACTGGACGATGCGATAGCCGTCGAAAGCGGCCGGAAGGTACGGAATTTCAACGCTGACGTCGCGTACCGGCGGCACCCGGATCGCGTTGGCCACGCCGATCGCGGCAAGGATCGCGGCCAGCGCGGCCACGCCCCCGCGCAACGCCACCGGTTCGCGGACGACCTGCTGGCGAACGACCATCGTTACCAGCGCGCCCAAGTCGACGATAATCTGGAACACGGCCAGCAACACCAACGCCCCGAAAGCCCAGTTGAACAGGACCACCACGAAGCGCGGGAATTCGGGAGCGAATACCGACCCCGACGACAGTCTGCTCCACAAATGGAATTGCGACGCGCCGAACAGCAGCAGGCCCGTCGCTATTCTGGTCCACAAGGGCAATGGCAGCGGCCAGAGCCAACGGACCGAAACGATCAACGCCGGGACGGCGAAAACAAGGTTGAAGATAGTTCGCGCTCCATAATGCGTCGACGCGGTAGGCAGCGGAGAACAGGCGCGGGAAGGCCGCCCTTCCTCAGCCCGAACCGTGTATCACCCGACCTGCACGCCTTTCCAGAAGGCGATGCGACCGCGTATGTTCTCCGCCTCTTCCATGGGATCGGGATAATACCAGGCTGCGTCAGGATTTTCGGTGCCGTCGACATGCAGGTCGTAATAACGCGCCACGCCCTTCCATGGGCAAATGCTGGTCGTCTCGCTTCGGCCCAGGATTGCGGGATCGACGGCGTCCACAGGAAAGTAATGGTTGCCCTCGACGACGACGGTATCGTCGCTTCTGGCGATGAGCGTGCCGTTCCACCGTGCCTCAACCACGATATGTCTCCGATCGATCTGACGCACCGTCGCGTCGCATCACGGGGCTGAACGAACGCCGGAACCCGAAGCTCCGGCGTGGCTTAGGCGTCCTGTCAGAACACATATACGGCGATCCCGGATTGTCTTCGCCTAGCGCTCGTCACTGACCTCTGCCATTTCGACGACGCGATGTTCTCGCGCGCTGATTTCTGCGGCAACTCCCATCTGAACAGCGCGTAAGCCGTCCAGGGCGGTGACTTGCACGGTGCCTTCGCCGCGGATGGCGTGTGTAAAGGCGAGGTGTTGAAAGAAGGAGGCGCCTTCGTGGCTGCCGGCGGCGCGCGCCACCGGGTCGATGGCGACATGCGTGCGTTCGATGCGCTTCTCCCCCCGAAAGCCGACGCGGGGGCTAAATACCAGTTCTCCCGGCGGAATCAGGACGTCGAGACGCGCCTTGTCGCCCGTGGCGCTCATTTCTTCCTGATGTTCGGCGCCGTCCGCGAACATCGAAAGGTCGAGCATCGCGCGCACCCCGTTGGCGAAATCGACGGTGGTGAAGCTGTTATCGATGATGTCGGGGCGCTTTCCGTCGTACAATTCGTCGAGATGGTTCACGTCCGTCGCGCCCGAACAATAGATGCGTACCGGTTCCGAGCCGATAATAAGGCGCATCAGATCGAAGAAGTGACAGCATTTCTCGACCATCGTGCCCCCGGTGTTGCGGGCGAAGCGGTTCCAGTCACCGACTTTCGACAAGAACGGAAAACGATGCTCGCGGATCGAAAGCATCCTGAGCGTACCGACCCGTCCGGCATGGACCTGTTCGATGAACGCCGCGGCCGGAGGCATGAAGCGATATTCCATCCCGGTCCAGAACGGTCGCGGGTGCGCGGCGGCGCGCTCGACGATCCAGCGGGCGTCGGCCAAGGTGGTGGCGAGCGGCTTTTCGCAGAGGATCGCGGCGTCCATCCCGAACAGCGGCTCCAGCACCGCGCGGTGCGTGTGGTTGGGGGAGGCGACGACGATGGCATCGACCTGCGCGGCCCGCGCGAAGGTGGCGACGTCGGCGAAGCTCTCCACCGCACCGGCGCGCTGGCCAAGTGCCTCCCTTGCCCAGCCGAGCGAGGTGGCGACCGGATCGACGATCGCGACGACCTCGGCATCGGGGAGCAGCGCGATGTTGCGGAGGTGCTCGACCCCCATCATGCCCGTGCCCACCACGCCGTACCGGATTTTTGACGTCATCTTCGGTCCTTGCTTTCGCCTTGGCGTCACGCTTTCCTGCTGATCGCCGCCCTTCGACAAGAGGGCAAAGCTTTGCGGCGGCAAAGCGGCGGCATCTGGCGAGCGCTGCCGCCCGGTGGCATGAGCGCGGCCGGACAGGCTGATGGAGAGCAATGCCGTGACCACCACCCCCGGGCCTTGCGAGATCAGCTGGTTCTCCGCGCTGTGCGACGACGATTACGAGTTTCTGGGCGTTCCCGACCCGGCGCTGCAGTCGACATGGGAGCATTGCCGCGACATCGTGGTGCAGGCGGAAACCGCCGGCTATGACAATTGCCTGCTGCCCTCGGGCTATGCGCTGGGGATCGACACGACCGCCTTTGCCGCGGGGATCGCGCCGCTGCTGCGCCGGATGCGGCTGTTGATGGCGGTGCGGATCGGCGAAAGCTGGCCGCCGCAACTGGCGCGACAGATCGCCACGATCGACCGGATGCTGGGCGGACGGCTGACCGTCAACATCATTTCCAGCGACCTGCCCGGCGAGACGCTCGACAGCGCGCCGCGCTACGCCCGCACGGTCGAGGCGATGCACATTTTGCGCACCTTGCTGGACGGCAAGCCGCTTGATCATGACGGCGCCTTCTGGAAGCTGAAGCTCGCTCCGCCACGCGTGACGACGCTGTCGGGACGGTGTCCGTCCTTCTATTTCGGCGGCCTGTCCGAGGCCGCACGCGAGGCGGCGGCGCAGGGTGCCGACGTCTATCTGATGTGGCCCGACACGATGGACGGCGTGCGGGCGATCATCGCCGACCTGCGCGCGCGCGCCACGAAGCATGGCCGCACCCTGCGCTTCGGCTACCGCGTGCATGTCGTGGTGCGCGAGACGGAGGCGGAAGCGCGCGCCGCGGCGGAGCGGCTGCTGTCGAAGCTGGATGACGCGACCGGGGCGGCAATCCGGGCGCGCTCGCTCGACTCCCAGTCCGCCGGGGTACGGCGGCAGGCGGAGCTGCGCGCGGGGGCGGACGACGGCTATGCCGAGGAAAACCTCTGGACCGGCATCGGGCGGGCGCGATCGGGCTGCGGCGCGGCAATCGTCGGCGATCCCGATCAGGTGCTCGCCAAATTGCAGGCGTACCGCGCCGCCGGGATCGATGCCTTCATCCTGTCGGGATATCCGCACGCCGCCGAGGCCGATCTGTTCGCCCGTCACGTCCTGCCGCGGATCGACCATGCGCCGCTGGTATTGTGAACCGCTTGGCGGTGCGAAAGGGATTGTTGTTCGTCGCCTGCGTCCTCGCGCCGCCATGCTGAGCGCATGAGAAACGTTGCTGAACTGAGCGGACGGCACCGCGGTCTCCTGTTCGCCCTAGCGATCACCGCTGGCGTGCTCAACCTGGTCGACCGGCAGGTGATCGCGGTGCTGAAGCCGGTGATCGCCACCGATCTGGGCTGGAGCGACGACGATTACGGAACGCTCGCGGCATGGTTCCAGGGCGGCGCGGCGGTCGGTTTCCTGTTCAGCGGCTGGATCGCGGACCGGCTGGGCGTGCGCTGGGCCAATCCGGTCGGGGTCGCGGCATGGAGCGTCGCGGCATTGCTGCACGGCTGGGCGCGGTCAATGACCGAGTTCATCGCGGTGCGGGTGGCGTTGGGCGCGACGGAAGCGATGGGAACGCCGACCGGCATCAAGACGATCGCCGCGGTGCTGCCGCCGCGCTGGCGCTCGACCGGGTTTGGCGCGGGCAATGCCGCCAACAGCCTCGGCGCGATTCTCGCCCCGCTTGCGATCCCGGTACTGGGGCTGTGGCTGGGGTGGCGGGGGACGTTCGTCGCCGTCGGTATCGTCGGGTTGCTCTGGGCCCTGGCATGGTTGGGGACAGCGCACGGCGTCGCCTTTTCCGCGCCGAAAATGGCGGATGCCGCATCGCCGCTGCCCTCCGAACCGATGCTGCGCGATCGGCGGACATGGGCGGTCGCGGGCGCCAAACTCCTGTCCGACGCGACATGGTGGCTGCTGTTGTTCTGGCTGCCGGATTTCTTTCACCGCCAGTTCGGTCTGTCAGGCGTGGCGCTGGGCGTGCCACTGGCGCTGGCATACGGCGGGGCGGCGATCGGTTCGCTACTGGGGGGCGTGATCCCGACGCGATTGCTCGGGCGCGGCGCATCGCTGAACCGGGTCCGCAAGGGCGTGCTGCTGGGCGCGGCGCTGGCGGTGATGCCGATCCCGCTCGCGCTGCTGACGGACAGCTATGCGGTCGCGGTGTCGCTGATGGCACTGGCGCTGGCGGGGCATCAGGCGTTTTCGACCAACGTCTTCGCGATGATCGCCGATATCGTCCCGCAGCAGCGGGTCGGGCGGGTCACTGCATTCGGATCGTTCTGCGGCAATATGGGCGGCGTGGCGATCGCCAAGATTGCCGGGCTGACGCTGGCGGCGGGGCTGGGATACCTGCCGCTGCTGGTGTTCGCCAGCGTCGCCTATCTGGCGGCGTGGGGATGGATTCAGGTGTTGCTGCCACGGCTTAGCCCGATCGAGACGGATCGGTAGGTCGGGATGACGTCAATCCGATCCGTCATTGCTGCGCGACGCTCGCAATGACGGCCGTTGGTTTCACGGGGGGACGAGGATGGCGGCAGCGGGCAGAAACCAACGAATGGCCCTAAAGCCGGCCTGTATCCGTACGATATGCTTCTTTATACCCGATCTATGAAGTAGGCTTTAGCGTCCGCCACGATCTGAAAGGGGACCCGATGATCGATCGACGCCTGTCCGTGCTGCTTGCCACCACCGCCTTCTCGCTGTTCGCCTCACCCGCCATCGCACAGGACGCGTCCGCGCCGCAGGGTTCGACATCCGCCGGGACGCCCGCCACGCCATCGGCCGCCGAGGGCGACGTGGTCGTCACCGCGCGCTTCCGCAACGAATCGCTCCAGCAGGTGCCGATCGCGATCACCGCGGTCGACGGCAAGTCGCTGGCGGAGCGGCAGCTGAACAATCTTGAGCGCATCGCGGCGTCGATCCCGTCGGTCGGGTTCCGCAGCGGCGCGTCGAACAAGGATCGTACCGTCTTCATCCGCGGCATCGGCACGATCACCACCTCGCCGGGGGTCGAGCCGTCGGTGTCGACGGTGCTGGACGGCGTGGTGCTGACCCGCCCCGGCCAGTCGACGCTCGATCTGGGCGAGGTCGAGCGGGTCGAGGTGCTGCGCGGGCCACAGGGAACGTTGTTCGGCAAGAACGCCTCGGCGGGCGTCGTGAACATCGTCACCCGCAATCCGACCGACGAATTTCACGCATTCGGTGAGGCGGGCGCGACCACCGATCAGGAATATCGCATCAAGGCCGGCGTGTCGGGTGCGATCGTGCCCGGCAAGGTGCAGGCGCTGATCGGCGGGCTTTACAGCGACTTCGACGGTAATTTGCGTAATGTCGTCACCGGGCACGACGCCAATGGCTCACGACGCTATGGCGCGCGCGGCAAGCTGGTGGTGACGCCGTTCGACGCGCTGAAGCTGACCGCGATCGGCGATTATCTCAACACGCGCGAGACGGTGGCGGGTGTCTATCAGTCGACGCAGCAGATCGCCTATCCGACCGGCGCGATCACCAATTCCGCACCACTCGCCGCCGCGCTGGCGTCGCAGGGGATCGTCGCGGTACCGGGCAATCGCCGGCTGGCCACCAATCTCGACACCAATGTCCGCGACGAGAATTACGGCGGGTCGCTGACCGCCGATCTGTCATTGGGCGATTATCAGCTGACCTCGATCAGCGCGTGGCGGCAGTGGCTGAACCATCAGCGGCAGGATTATGATCAACTGGCGCAGTTGACCACGACCTTTCCGTCGGGCGTCGACGACGGCAGCGTCGACAGCCGGCAATTCTCGCAGGAGTTGCGGCTGACCTCGCCGCGCGGCGGGCTGATCGATTACGTGCTCGGCGCCTATTACCTGCGCGCGCAGACCGAAGAGCGCTATCAGCGCGCGCTGACGACGCTGGCCGGGACGACGCAGACGTCGACCACCGGTGTCGCGAATTACGGCATCACCAACCACAATTACGCGGTGTTCGGGGAGGCGAACGTCAACTTCACCGAGCATTTCCGCGCGATCGCGGGCTATCGCTCGACGTGGGACTCGCTTGATTTCACCCATGTCCGCACGTCGAGCAACGACCCGACCAACAGCGGGGCGGCGTCGCTCGATCGCCCGGGCATCCGCGCGTACCACAATGCCAGCGGGAGCACCGATGCGCGCGGCGACAGCTATCGGCTCGGGCTGCAGCTCGACATCGGCGCGCACGCGCAGACGTATTTCACCTATTCGCGCGGCTATAAGGGGCCGGCGTACAACGTCTATTTCAACATGCGTTCGCTCAACGCCACGACGCTGCTCGACGAAGTGCCGCTGAGCCCCGAGACGTCGAACTCCTATGAGGGCGGCGTCAAGGGCAGCACCGCCGATCGCGCGCTGAGCTATGCGGTGGCCGTCTTTACGACCGATTTCGACGGCTATCAGGCGAACTTCACTGACTCGGTGGGCGGTGCGCCGGTGACGCGGCTGATCAATGCCGGGTCGGTGCGATCGCGCGGGGTGGAGGCGGACGTGACGTTGCGCCCGATCAGGGGCCTCACCTTCGACCTGTCGGGTGCCTATACCGACGCCACGGTGCGCGACTTCAACTGCCCGGTCGGCGCGCCGGTCAGCTGCAACATCAACGGCCAGCCGCTTCCCTATGCGCCCAAGGTGCGGCTGTTCGAGAATGCGACCTATCGCTTCGGGCTGACCGACAGCCTGTCGCTGGAGCTGCAAAGCGACGTGACGTTCAGCAGCAAGGTGCAATATTCGCTGGCGCAGACGCCGAACACGGTCCAGCCGGCCTATGCGATCTGGAACGCCAGCGTCGCGCTGCTCCATCCCGGCGACGGGTGGCAGCTGCGCGCCTATGTCAAGAACATCACCGACTCGCCTTATGCGAGCTTCCTGACCAATGGCACCTTCGCCGGCACCGTGCGGTTCGTGCCGCGCGACGACCAGCGCTATGCCGGGCTGTTGCTGCGCAAGGATTTCTGACGATGGGCGATGAGACGACGCGTCGTGGCGTGCTGCTGGCCGGGACCGGCGGCGCGTTCGGGCTCTATTCGATGGCGGCGGGGGCGGTGCCCGCGCCGAGGCGCTCGCGTCGCTTGCCGAAGCTGCCGGGCGTCAAGCCGCGCAACATCCTCGTCGTACTGACCGACGACCATCGCTACGACGCGCTGGGGTTCATGAAGGCGCAGGCGTTCGGCGACACGCCGACGCTCGACCGGCTGGCACGCGAGGGCACGCATTTTCGCAACGCCTTCGTCACCACGGCGCTGTGTTCGCCGAGCCGCGCGTCGATCTTCACCGGGCTGTACGCGCATCAGCACAAGGTGGTCGACAACAACCATCCGATCCCGCCGGGGCTGGTCTTCTATCCCGAATATCTGCAGGCCGCCGGCTACGACACCGCGTTTATCGGCAAATGGCATATGGGCGACGAAGGGGACGCGCCGCAGCCGGGGTTCGACCATTGGGTCAGCTTCAAGGGGCAGGGGAGCTATCTGCCGAGCGCCGACGGGCTGAACGTCGACGGGCGGCGCGTGCCGCAGAAGGGGTATATCACCGACGAGCTGACCGGTTACGCACTCGACTGGATCGGCAAGCGCCCGGCGGGGCGGCCGTGGATGATGCATCTGGCGCACAAGGCGGTGCATTCCGAATTTATCCCGGCCGAGCGCCACAAGGGCCGGTACGACAAGGAAACGTTCCGCTATCCGGCGTCGATGCAGCCCGGCGCGCCGGGGCGGCCGATGTGGGTCGAGAACCAGCGTAACAGCTGGCACGGGGTCGGCTTTCCGTACCACGGCACGCTCGACATCGGTGACTATTACAAGCGCTACATGGAGACGCTGCTGGCGGTCGACGAAGGGCTGGCGCGGATCATGGACCTGCTCGAGGCGCGCGGCGAGCTGGACGACACGCTGATCCTGTACCTCGGCGACAACGGCTTCATGTTCGGCGAGCATGGCCTGATCGACAAGCGCACCGCCTATGAGGAATCGATGCGCATCCCGATGCTCGCGCGTTGCCCGGCGCTGTTTCCGGCGGGCAGCGTGGTCGAGCAGGTGGTCGCGAACATCGACATCGCGCCGACCATGCTGGCGGCGGCGGGGTTGCGCGCGCCCGAGGGCATGGCCGGCAGCAACGCGCTGCCGCTGGTCCGCGACGCGCACGCGCCGTGGCGCAACGAACTACTCTACGAATATTATTGGGAGCGCAATTTCCCGCAGACGCCAACCGTCCATGCGCTGCGTGAGGACCGGTACAAGTACATGCACTTCCACGGTGTCTGGGACATCGACGAGCTGTACGATCTGGCCGAAGATCCGCACGAGACGAACAATCTGATCGCGCGGCCCGGACATGAGGAACTGGCGGAGCGGATGAGCGGCAAGCTGTTCGCGCTGCTGGAGAAGACCGACGGCATGTCGATCCCGCTCAGCGCCGATGCGGGGGTGCGCAATGCGCTGCGCGATCCCGCCGGGCCGGCGCAGGCGCCATTCCCGGCGATGCTGCAGCGGCGCGGGATCGATCCGCGTTGACAAGCCAGCGCCGCGATACGCCGGCGTCGAGCGGAGAAAGACCAGTGTTCAGGGACATCGCTCCGCTGAGTAGCGCTGATCGCGGTCCCCGACCCACCGGTTGATCGTCATCAATGGCGCAGTTTTTCCGACTGGGTTAAGCCGCTGTGATGAAGATCGAAGACGTCAGTTGACGACATGGTCGCCCGCCGCCCGCGCCGGTGTCGCCATCTGCGTGCCGGCGCGCAACGAGGCGGACATGTTGCCGCAGCTTTTCGCCGCGATCGAGCGGCTCGATCGGTGCGGGGTGGCACCGATCCTGTGTCTCCTTCTCGACAGTTGCGACGATCATAGCGCGTCGGTCGCGCGCAGCTATGCCGAACAGGCATCGTTGCCGGTCCATGTCGCACGCGCGCACCAGACGGAGCCCAACGCCGGCCGCGCGCGGCACCGTGCGATGCAACTGGGCGCGCGAGCGCTGAACGGCACCGGAATCCTGCTGGCGACCGACGCCGACAGCAAGCCCGAGGTCGACTGGTTGCAGGCGATGGTCGCCGCGCTCGGCCATGCGGAGGTCGTCGCCGGCCGGGTGAGAAGAACCGTCACGCAGCCTCATCCGACACAGGATCGCATCGAGCGCTATTACGAAGCGCTCCATGCCAGGCGGCGTGTCCTCGATCCGGTGGCATGGGAGGCAGCGGCGACCCACCATCAGACGAGCAGTGCCAATCTGGGGATCTCGGTCCACCATTATCGCTCGCTGGGTGGGTTCCAGCCGCTGACCGCCGGCGAGGACGCGCGGCTCGCCGACGACGCGGCGCGTGCGGGGATGCGGGTCCGGCGCGACGCGGCCAGCGTCGTGCATACGTCCGATCGGCGAACGGGACGGGTCCTGCACGGTTTCGCGCACGGGCTGCGCACCCTCGACGGCGCAGGCGACGGGATCGAAGTGGCGCATCCCGACGATGCGACATGGCAATATCGCGGCCATGCGTCGGCGCGCCGTGCGTACCGGGATGGCGAGCTGGCGGACCTGGCGGACGCGATCGATATCCCCACGGACCATCTCCGCGGCGTGATGCGCGACAGCCCGAACGCCGAGGCCTTCGCGATGCGTGTCATACCCGTGCCGCTCGGCGGCATGCGCCGGGTGACGCTGCCTGTGGCCGAGGCTGCCCTGGCGGCGATGTCGTCCGGGCGGCACGCTGCGTGACCGACCTGCGTCGCGCCATCGCCATTCGCTCGGCATTGCTGCCCGACCTCGGCGACCCGTCAGACGAAGGCGCATTGCTGCAGTTGCTCCGGCTCCTTTACGCGACCGGCCGCCTCGACCTGCCGCTGGGCCGCCTCTTCGAAGGGCATGTCGACGCATTGCAGATTGTGCGACGGTACGGCACCCCGCGCCAGCGCGATGACGTGGTCGCGATCGTCGCGGGCAGCGGCGCACTGGGCGTGTGGAACGCGGATCTTGCCGGCGAGCCCCTGCGGCTAGCCGACAATCGGCTAACCGGTGGAAAGAGTTTCGCCAGCGGGGCGGGGGTCCTGTCGCATGCGCTGGTCACCGTCGATGCGGAGGGCGGCCGCCAGCTGTTGCTGCTCGACCTCGCCCGCACGACGCCCGCAGTTGACCGCTCCTTCTGGCATGTAACCGGCATGCAGCGGTCGGAAACGCACGTCGTACGCTGGTTCGACGCGCCGATAAGCGACCACGACCCGATTGGGGCACCGGGCGATTACGTGTGCGAACCGTGGTTCAGCGGCGGCGCCTTGCGGTTCGCGGCCGTGCAGGCCGGCGGCGTCGCCGCTCTGCTCGATCATACGACGGCGCATCTCGTCGCAGCCGGTCGCGCGGACGATCCGCATCAGAAGGGTCGTCTCGCCGCGCTATATGGCCTGGCCGAAGCGGCAGCGGGGGCGGTCCGCACCGCCGCGGCGGGCTGGTTCGGTGCGCCGGCGTCGCGCTTGCCTCTGGTCGCCGCGGCGCGTGCGGCAGTCTATGCGGCCGGCGGTCAGGCGATCGAGCTTGCCGAACAGGCGGTGGGGGTACAATCGCTGTTCGTCGGGCATCCGCTTGCCGCGGTCATCACCGACCTTTCGGTCTACCTTCGTCAACCATCGCCCGATGCGCAGCGCATGCAGGTGGGGGCGGCCCTGGCCGCCGGGAACCTGAAGGCGAGCCTGTGACATCGTGGCCTGTCATGCCGCGTCGGTTGCTCGTGGTCGCACCGCACCCGGACGACGAGACGATCGGAGCGCATACGCTGATGGCCCGGATGCGACGACGTGGTGTCGCGGTGCGCGTTGTCGTCGTCACGGATGGCGCCGCCTCACATCCCTACAGCGTCCGTTGGCCACGCCGGCGGCTCGTGGCGGAGCGTCGGCGTGAGAGCCGGCGCGTGTTGCGGCAGATCGGTGTGACGGCGAGTGCGGTGACGTTCCTCGACCTTCCGGACGGTCGGCTTGTCACGCAAGCGGCGACCGCGCGTCGCGGGCTGGCGCGCGCGGTCGCCGGTCGTGGCGCGGCGCTCGTCGTGGCGCCGTCCCACAGCGACGACCATCCAGACCACCGCGTCGTCGCTGCGTGCGTGGCAATGCTTCGGCAGCCGGGTCTACGGACGCTGTCGTACCCGGTCTGGCCGGCGGGCCAGAAGATCGCGGGCGCCAGGCATCTGTTCCTTACCACGCAGGAGCGGCTGGCCAAGCGCCGCGCCCTCCTCACCTACCGCACGCAGACCGGGCGCATCGCCGACGACCCTCAGGGTTTCGCGATGACACGACGGCAGATCGCTGCCTTCACGAGCGCGCAAGAGACATTTGCGGAACGACGACGATGAGGCCGATCACGCTGGACGGCTTCGACGCCAAGTTCGCGGCCGATGACGATCCATGGTCGACGTTCACCGGCCACGACGAGGTGGTGAAACGTCGCGCGATCCTGCGCGCGATGGGGCCGGGACCGTGGGGGCGCATCCTCGAGATTGCCGCCGGCAACGGCTCTAACAGCGTTGCGATCGCCCGACGCGCGTTGCGCCTCGACGCCACCGAAGCGACGGCGAGCGGCACGGCGTTGGTGGCGAAGGCGCTGGCGCAGCGGCAGCGGGCGCGTGCGATCAGGCTGGCCGTCCCCGCACGGCTGCCGCGCGCACGCTATGACATCATCGTGGTGGCCGAGGTCATCTACTATCTGAACGAGCGCGACATGGCGCAGACCGCGCGCGATGTCGCCGCCGCATTGCGTCCCGGAGGAACCCTGGTGCTGGCACACCATCGGGTCGATTATCCTGACTTCGCGCAACATGCCGCGAACCTGCAGCGTGCCTTCCTGGCCGCGACCCGTCGTCGCTGGCAGGTGCGGGTCGGTCGGCGCACGGGCCGCTGGATCGTGCTTGCGTGCCGGCCCGATGACGGGGTGCAGGAAAGGCGGTCCTGTGGCAATCTATGATGGCAGGTCGTCCGTCAGCCAGCATTGTCACGGCTGTTCCAATTGCTCGGCTGGCGGTGCTCCCGTGCCCATTCACCTGTACCGGTGACTGAAGCCGGGCTCATCGACGCGCCGCCTGGTCAATCGGGGATCCTCGAAGAGATCGCGGATGGCTCGCTGCCGGAACCTGTTCCACCAACGCTGCCAGCGATGCTCCGCCGCGTCGTGGAGGAGGTGGCAACGCTGACAGAGCGCAGCGAGGTTGGAGCGCGCATTGTTGCCGGGATCATGGTCGAGATGCGCACAAGCGAGCACGACCTTGGTTGTCCGAACAGATGAGAGGGCGAGATAGCCAGACAACGATGTCCGCCTTCCCCGCTGTGACCGCCAATACCCGGACCTGGCATCCCACCACCGGCCATCTCCCAGGTGGATCACCCGACGCAAGTGAGGGCGACCACAATGATCACACCGCGAACCCGCGCGCTTGAAGCGCACGACCGCCGACAACTGCACCCAGTCGATCGGATAGAGCCAGCGGTTCTCGGGACGGATCGGCATTTCGATTCTATGAGTCAGCGGCCTCAAGAACGAAAGGGAAAACTGATCACACGGCCAGGAGCCGCGTCCGCAGGGACGAAGCGGCAAATTGATGCCCGGTGCGACTATTGGAGGCGCGTCAGCACCTCCTGCCAATAATCGAGTTCACGTCCGAAGGCCTGTAGCGGGATCCGCTCGTCCGTGCCGTGCGCGCGGCTGTCGTCGGGCAGCACCAGCCCGAGGCTGCCGGCGCCCCAGGTGGGGATGCCGGCGCGGCGATATTCCCGTCCCTCCGTCCCGCCCGACGACATGGTCGGGTGGAGCGTCGCACCCGGATAGGTGGCGGACAGGCCGGCTTGGAGCAACGCCGTCACCGCCGCGCGCGGCTCGGACACCGGGCTCTCCACGGCCTCGTCGACCAGTGTGATGGCGGTGTCCGGTCCCGCCGCGCTGGCCAGCCCCTGCCGTACCGCCTCGACCGCGACGCCCGGCAGGATGCGGCAGTTCACGGTAGCCGTCGCGTTCTGCGGCAGCGCGTTGGGCGCGTTGCCGGCCTCCAGCATCGTGGCGACGCAGGTGGTCCACAAGATGTTCGACACGTCGGGATAGCGGCGCACGACGTCCAGCGCCCGGGCGTCGTCCGGCACGGTCGTCAGCCGGGTCAATGCCTCGCCGAGCGCCCCGCCGCGCTCCGCCGCGATGCGGGTCACCATCGCGCGGGTCACGCTGTTGAGCTGGACCGGAAAGCGCGTGCTCTCGATCCGCGTCAACGCATGCGCAAGTTGGTAGATCGCATTGTCGTCGCGCGGCACCGAACTGTGACCACCGCGATTCCTGACCGTCACCGCGAAGGTGGCGTTGGTCTTCTCGGCGGCCTGCATCCCGAAGGCGATCGGGCGCCCGTCCGCCGTCACCGACCCGCCGCCCGCGTCCGAGTTGAGCGCATAGGCCGCCCGCGCCACCCAAGGATGCGCGATGACCGCGCGGGTGGAGCGCATTCCGGTTTCCTCGTCGCCGGAAAAGGCGAGCAGCAGATCGCGGTTCGGCCGCCATCCGGCCCGGCGCAGGCGCACGAACGTTTCGACCAGCACCGCGACGCCGAACTTGTTATCCTGCGTGCCGCGTCCGTAGAGATAGCCGTCCTTTTCCACGGGCTTGTACGGGTCGGTCGCCCAGTTGGCCGCGACCGCATCGACCACATCCATATGCGCGAGCAGCGCCACCGGGGGGAGCTTCGCGTCGCGCCCCGCGTAGCGCACGATCAGCCCCATCGTCTGCTCGCCATCCACCGTGACCGGCCGGCGCACGATATCCTCCGGCGCAAAGCCGGCCTTCGTCAACTTCGCCGCGAGCACGTCGACCAGTTCGGGAACGCGCCCACGTCGCTTGGCGGTCGGGATGGCGACCAGCTGCTTCAACAGCGCCACCGCCTCGGCGCGATCGGCCTCGGTGGGCGAGGCAAGCCTGCCGGTTGCGGCTACAGCGGGCAGCGGTGCCGCCGCCAGGGAGAAAACAAGCGCAATCCGCAGCATCGGTGTCTCGTCCTTTTTGACGACGGGCGAGGCAGGTGGCGCTTCGCCCGGTCCCGTCACATCAGAAGCGCAGCGAGGCGCTGGTGAACAGATACCGACCCGTGGCATCGTAGAATTGCGGGTAGGTGTTGCCGTTGCCGCCATCCTCGATCGCGGAGGTGGTGGTGAGCGGCGGCTGCTTGTCGAGAAGGTTGTTGACGCCCAGCGTGAAGCGGACGTTCTCCCTGGCATCGAAGGTGAAGGCCAGATCGAAATAGCTGCGGCTGTTGAGCTGCCTGTTCAGCGCGGCGAAGCTGCCCGAAAGCGCCGGCTGATCGCTGGTCTGCGCGATCTTCACCGCGGAGATGTAGCGCCAGGTCAGGTTCACACCGACACCACCCGGCGTGTTCCAGGTCGCCAGCATCCGGTGACGCCACTCGGGGCGCGGCCGCCCGCACAGGCCGCCGTACAGGCCCTTGCAGTCGTACACGTCCGCGGCGGGCGAGCCGGGCAGCGGCACCGTCTCATATTCCGCCAGATAGGTACCCGCCAGATTGAACGCGAGGCTGCCGAACCGTCCGCTCGGGACGCGATAGTCGAGCGCGACGTCGATCCCGCGCGTGCTCAGCGAGCCGGTGTTGACGTTGAAGCGGCGGAAATAGCCGGTGTCGTTGAGGAACAGCGTCCCGCCCGCGCCGCGATTGATCAGCCCGCAGAAGAACGCGTCACCCGTGCCGAGACAGTTGGTGAGCGCCAGATTGGGGTTCACGCTGCCGACCAGGTTCTTCACGCGGATGTCGAAATAGTCGACCGACAGCGAGAGGCGCGGTACGAACGTCGGCTCGAACACCAGCCCCGCCGACCAGGTATCGGCCTTCTCCGGATCGAGATCGCGGTTGCCGCCGATCAGCGAGTTGAACTGGCCCGCCGGATTGTCGATGATCCGTCCGTATTGCGCGGCGGTCACGCCGGTGCGGGCGCATTGCTCGGCGGTGGCGAAGGGAGTCTCGCCGGCGCAGGGATCGTAGAGGCCGTTGGCAAGCTCGGTCAGCTCCACCTCGAACAAGGACTGGGAAGCGAACAGCTCGACCACGTTGGGCGCGCGCACCGCGCGCTGGTAGCTGCCGCGGAACCGCGCGGAGCGTGCCGGCGCCCAGTTGAGGCCGAGCTTGTAGGTGTGCGTCTTGAAGCCCGTGTCATAGTCCGAATAGCGATACGCGCCTTCGAACGAGAGCAGGTGGAAGAACGGCCGTGACTCGACGAACGGCACGTTCAGCTCGCCGAACACCTCCTTGGCGGTGGTCGAGCCGCTGACCGGAAATTCCGGCGACGTCGAATTCTGATACACTTCGTCGGGCAGCAGCTCGAGCGTGTTCTTGCGATATTCAACGCCGAACGCCACGCCGATGCCGCTGTCGGCCCAGGGCAGGATCGCGCCGTACTTGCCCAGGTCGCCGTTGAGCGAGGCGACGATGTTGGTCAGCCCGGTGTCGCCGATAATGCTCTTGGCCTCGGCGATATAGCCGACCGCGGCCGCGCTCGCCGGGCGTCCGCTGAAGTAATCGAGCGGGGCGCAATTCGGATCGTCGTTGGCCGAGACCGCGTCGGCGTTGATGGCGCACACCGCCTGGCCGAAGGTCGCCGAGCCGGCGCGCCGGTCGACCACCGCGTTCAGCGCGTTGGCGACCCGCTGCACGTTGGCATCGCCGGTGAACCGGCTGCGATAGTCGACGCGCGCATAGCTGGCGTAGACGTCATAGCTGAAGGCGCGATCAAGCTGGCCGCGCACGCCGCCGACGATGCGGAAGGTGGAGTGGCGGATGTCGTCCTGTCGCGCGCCGCCTTCCACGTTGCGTCGGCTGATCAGGATGCCCGGCGCGATCGCCGCCGGCCCGACATAGGCGCCGGCCGCGTTATAGTTGCTGGCGGTCGACAGCCCGGCCGCGCCGCAGACGAACTGGACCTGCTGCGCACTGAGCAGCGGGTTGTCGCAGTTGAGGCCGCCCGCGCTGCCCAGCACGCCGCCCGACACCGTTCCCGGCGCGATCTGCGCGGTCGAGCGGTCGTTCATGTAGCTCAGTTCGAAATAGGGGATCAGCCGTTCGCTCAGCTCGATATGGCCGATCGCACCCAGCGTGTAGCGCTCGTCTGGGCGCTGATAATAGTTGGAGGGAGCGAAATTATACGTGCGGCGCCCGGCGATGAACTGCCCATTGTCGACGCGGAACTGCGTCGGCACATTCGCGACCGCGCCGGTGTTGGCGATATTCGCGGGATCGTTGAAGCCGGAGCCGCTGCACGCATAAGTGTCGCCGCCGTTGCCGGCAGTTCCCAGGGCGCACGCGCTATAGTCATAGTCGGCCTGCAGGATCGGTCGAATCTTGCGATAGGTGGCGTAAGCGGTGATGTTCCCGCGTCCATCGGCCATGTTGGTGCCCATGACCGCCGAATAATCCTGCGTGAAGCCGTTCCACACCGACTTGTCGGGTTTGGGATAGGCGCCCGGCACCAGCCGATCGTTCGTATCCAGCAAGTCGCGCAGCTGACGATTGCCGTTGCTGTGCTGGTAGATGCTGAGCCCGGCGTTGAGCTTCAGCCCCTCGAAATTGTCGATGAGGTTGAAGTTGACGACGCCGGCGATGGCGTCCGAGCCATAGACCGCCGATGCGCCGCCGGTGAGCACCTCGACATTGCGCACCAGCGCGGCGGGCACCTGGTTGAGATCGGACGGCACCGCCTTGGGACTGCCATAAGGCAGCCGCTTCCCGTTGACGAGCACGAGCGTGCGGACCGGCGTCAGCCCGCGCAGGTCGACCTGCGCGGTGCCGGTCGCCTCGTTTGAATTGGCGGACCCCTGCGCCGCGAACACCTGCGGCAATTGATTGACCAGATCCTCGCTGCGGGTCGCGCCGCGGGTCACGAACTCCTCGCCGGTCACCTGGATCACGGGGCTGATGCTGGTGGCGTTGGCGGACCGGATGCGCGATCCGGTGACGACGACCGTGGCGCCTTCCCCTTCGGGATCGTCAAGCCCCGGATCCGCAGCTTGCGCCTCGATCGGGGGGGCGGGGGTCGTCTCCTGCGCCGCGGCGGGGAGCGCGATCACGCCCCACATGATGGTGGTGGCCAGCAGGGTCGAGCGATGCCTGTTATTCACGTCCCATGTCTCCCTTTTTGGGCGCGCACCGCCGCGCTGGCGGCGGGCGCGCGTCTATCCGCGACGCGCCGCCCCGTATGGGCGGGCGCCTGTTCCTCCGGTGATCGCGGCCGTTGTCGGCCGTCGTGCGTGGGTCTTCAGTATCGCCAGCTGGTGAGGTCGGCGCCCTTTGGAGCACTGGCCTCAATGCGCTTCAGGATCTTCGGCAAGTAGAAGCTGTTGTAGCGCAGTCGTCCGATCGCATTCGACGTGGCATGATCGCCATTCCAGCAATGTTCGCGGCGATCGCCGTAATCGACCTCGCCGCGATAGGCGGGGCTGGCCGTCTTGAGAAAATCCTCCATGAGATAGACGGCGTTGTTGAGATAGAAATTGTCCATATCGCCGACGTAGATGTGGATTTTGCCCTGCAGCTTGGGGGCCAGCGTCTTCCAGTCGCGCTGTAGGATATGACGAAGGTCATAATTCTCACGCCAATAGGCAGCGACCTCCTTGTCGATCACGCCGGTACGCTTGTCCCAGATTCGCTTGGGATAGCCGTCGTCGCCCTGCGGTGAGTACACCGCTTCCCAGATGTCCCACTGGCCGCCCGACCGTGACCTGTCGCCGAGCACCAGCTCGAGCCGGTTCTCCTGCTCGATCGTATAGGGCACATGGTCCAGCCAGTCGCGCTTGCCCGGATGCTCGACGCTGCCGAACGGGCCATCGTAGCGAAAGGCGTTGGCGTCGTCGTAGATGTTCACCGTCATCGTCTGGCGGAAGTCGATCGGATCGGGGCAGGCGGCGAAGGCACCGTTATACTGGTCGGGATATTTGATCTGGACGCCCAGCGCTTCCCAGCCGCCGGTCGAGCCGCCGTAGAGAAAGCGCGACCAGCCCGCCCCGAGCCCGCGATACCGCCGCTCCAGCTCTGGGATGAAATCATAGGTGATGGCGTCGCCATACGGCCCGAGATTGGCCGAGTTCACCGCATAACTGTCGTCATAATAGGGATTGGAATGGTCGATCTCGACGACCAGATAGCGCGGGAATTTGTCGGACACCCACTTGCGGTAGAAATCATACGCTTCCTGCTGCTCGTCGCGATTGTAGCAGGGAAGGCCGAAGCGCTCGCTCGGCTCGCATTTCAGCTTGGGGTCCGGCGGGGTGGTGCGGAAACCGCCAAAATCGTCCGGGAAATGCCCGTGGAAGATCATCAGTGGATAGCGCGCTTCCGGGTGCTTGTCGAAATCGCGCGGCACGAGCACATGCCCGCGGATATAGATGTCGCGACCCCAGAATTTCGACAGCCGTTCGTTGCGCACCTTGAAGTGACGGACGAATTCGGTGTCCCTGGGTTCAGCGATCGGCGGGTTCACCTGATCCAGTTCCAAGGGGATCGTGGTGCGTCCGGCGGGGTCGAAGTCGATCTGGCGCGGCGTACCGAAGAAATTGCCCGGCTCCAGCCGCCAGTTCTGGCCCGCACCGCGCGGGGCGGGCAGCTTCACCGTGCGGCCGTTCGACAGTTTGTAGGTATCGTAGCGGTGCAGCACCGGCTGCGCCCAATAGCGGCCCTTGGGCACCTGCGTCGTGCTGAGCGCCGGAAAGCCGAGTACGTCGGCACCGACGGTCGCGGATTGCCCGCGACGCAGTCCGTCGACGGTCACGCCGAACACCTGTGCGCCGAAATAATCGGGGCGCACCTGAAAGCGTGGTTCGGTCGCCTTTTCCTTGCTCAGGATCACCAGCACCCGCCCGTCGACGCCATCCGCCACCGCAGTTGCCGGCAACGTCACCCGGAAATCGTCCGCCAGCGCCGGCGTTACCGCCATCAGCGCCGCTGTCACCCCTGCCGCCCATCGCTTCGCCATTGCCCCATCCCCCTTTTTCAAGCCGCCCCGCACCCGTCCGTCACTCGGACGGGATCGGGGTGATCTCGGTTTGCCGCCCGTCGAGGAAGCGCACCCGCCGCCCGTCGTAGAAGGCGTTTTCCTCCGCGCGGAACTGCACTTCCTGCCCGCCCCATTCCGGCACCGGCGCATAGGCCGCCAGCTCGATCGACCAGGCGGTGTCGGCATGGATCGGATACTCACCGCGCTCGTCGCCGCTTTGCTTGTCCCAGAAACCGATCGCGGTGCCGGCGGCGTGGCCGTGGTAGCCGAGTGGGTGGGTGTAGATGGTCGGCTTCAACCCGGCTGCGATCGCTCTGGCCCGCGCCGCCGCCAGCACCTGGTTGCCGCTCTTGCCAACCTCGAACGATGAAAGCAGCGCGTCCTGCACTCCGTTGGCCGCCTTCAGGCCCGCCGCCAGACCGGCGGGCACCGCGCGCTCGCCCGGCTTGAGGACATAAGCGAGATGCTGCGTGTCGGTGTTGAGCCGCAGATAGGTGATGCCGAAATCGGTCCACAGCAGGTCGCCCGGCTGGATCACCGTGTCGCCCTCCAGCATGGTCGACGCGCCGCGGCGGATGATCCCGACCGAGGGCTGGAACCATGTCGACAGCCCCAGGTCCGACACGCGTTGGCGATACCACCAGACCACGTCGTCGCTGGTGGTGCGGCCCGGGGTGATGACCTTGCGCGAAAACGCCTCGCCGATAATCCCGTGCGCCAGCCGGACGATGCCGGGATAGATTTTCATCTCGGAGGGGACGCGGGTTTCCAGCCAGCCGACCGCCAGCCGGTCGCCGGGAATGATCCGCCCGCGCAGGTCGGGCGACAGCGCCGCGGTCATTTCGTTATACTGGCTGAGCGTCATCCCGTCCGCGAAGGCCGAGACGGCGGAGGTGTTGATCGCGATCTTGCGCGGGTTGCGCGCGGCGATCAGATCGGCGACCGCCTTCCACTGGTCGGGCTGCTTGTCCGGATCCCACGCCGGGCTGAACAAGCCGCCAAGCCCGTAGCGGCTGACCGTCAGCCGCTCGATCGGCTTCCCCGCGCCGGGATCGAAGAAGATCAGGATCGTGCGCCGCCGCGCGTGCAGGCTCTCCGAGTTGAGCATGGTGGCGACCACCGGCTCCTCGAAATATTCGCGCGCCATCAGCACCCACATGTCGACGCCCTGCGCGCGCATCAGCTTCGGCACGACCGTGTCGAGCCGTTCGGCAAGGATCGCGTTCTGCAGCTGGGCGCGGTTGCGGATCGAGAGGACACCGGGCAGGGCCGGCGCGCGCTGCTCGATGTCGCTCATCGGCAGGATCGGCGCCGCGACCGGCGCCTGCGCCATGCGCTGGCCCATCTGCGCGCGCGACGGCCCCTGCGCGGCCGCCACCCCGACGAGCGCCGACGCCCCCAACAACGCCGCCGCATATCGCACCGAGATGGACCCCTTGCCCCACGCCATCGCCTGAACCCCGTTTTTATAGCTGTTGCGTGAAAATGAACGTAACCTTATGCCACTGTCAAGCGGTCTTATTTGCTGTCGCGCATAGGGGTGGCCGATCGTCGTGCCGGCGGGCGCGGAGCATGGCGGAGCGGCCCGTCCCGATGGCCGAATGGATGAGGCGGCGAGCGGCGCCGCAGAGAGGATGCGCAATGACCGGGAACCGGATGTTCGATCCGACCAGCGAGGCGTTCCGCCTGGCCACGTCGCCTTTCTATCTGATCGCGCACGCCGATTACATGTACCACCGCAACATGGATGCGGTGCTTGCCGCGCATGGCGCGAACAAGGCGATGTACCGGATCATGACCGTCCTGCGCGACCATCAGCCCTGCCGCATGACCGACCTTGCCGACATGGCGCTGATCAAGCGACCGACCGTTAGCCGCATCGTCGAGCGTATGGTCGAGCTGGGCCTCGTCCATGCCGCGCAGAGCGAGGAGGACAGCCGCGCCACCGACGTGCGGATGTCGCGCGAGGGGCGCGCCTTGCTCGACACGCTGACCCCGCTCGTCGCACCGCTGTTCGTGGAAGCGACCGCAGGGCTCAGCCATGACGAACTGCAGCGTTTCGTCGCGACGTTGCAGATCATCGGCAGCAATCTGTCCCGCGCGGGCGACCGGAAGACGCCGGAAAGTTGACATCGCCGCCGCCCTCCGTCGATACGTTCATTTGAACGCGAACCGGGGGGCGCGGCATGAACATACGATCGGAGCGGAGGCGGTGAGCCGCCCGCATCGCGACGCCGGCGGGCCTGACCGGGTGGACGCGGCATCCTTTTGGCAGACGCACGCCGGTGAAGCGGCGTCGCACCCGCCGCTGCGCGGCGGCGTGGAGACCGAATTCGCGATCGTCGGGGCGGGGATCGCCGGCCTGTCGCTCGCGCTTCAGCTTGCCGAAGCGGGACGCGAGGTGGTGGTGGTCGAGGAGAGCGTGCCGGGCGCGGGCGCGCTGGGCGCCTCGGCGGGAATCGTCGCGCCGCAGCTGGTGCGCACCACGCCGCGGCAGGTTCTTTCCCGCCTTGGGCGCGACGTCGGGGGCGGATGGCTCCGGCTGGTCGGGGAGAGTGGCGGCCATCTGTTCGGCCTCATCCGTGAGCACGGCATCGACTGCGACGCCCGGCCGCATGGCTTCGTCGCCCCCGCCCGCGGCGCGGACGCGCTGCGGCGCCTGACGTCCGTGGTCGAGGAATGGCGGCCGTTCCGGCAGGATCTCACCATTCTGGACGCCACCGGCGTCGCCGCCCTGACCGGCACCGAAGGCTATACCGCCGCCGTACTTGACGCGAGCGGAGGCGGCATCGATCCGGTGCGGCTCGCGCATGGGCTGGCCGATCGGCTGGTGACAGCGGGCGGGCAGCTCTTTCATCATAGCCCGGCGACCGCATTGACCCGCGAGCAGGACGCGTGGCGTCTCGTGACGACTGGCGGGTCGGTGCGTGCGGCGCGGGTCATCCTGTGCGCCAATGGCGGCAACCACCGGCTGCACCCGCTGCTGCGTGAAACGGTGCTGCCGATGCGGATCCACGAACTGGTCACGCACCCGTTGTCCGCGGCGATGCGCGCGGCGGTATTGCCGCGCGGGCAGGCGCTCACCGATCTGGAACACGACATCTTCTCGATCCGCTGGATCGCCGGCGATCGATTGCTGACCTATTATCCCGTCGCCGCGCACGCCACCGCCACTGCCATCGAGGCGGCGGTAAACAAGCGGCTGCGCGACATGCTGCGCTATCACGAGCCGGTCGGAATCGCGCATCTGTGGCAGGGGGTGGCATGGATGAACAGCAGCCTGCTTCCCCGCGTCGTGCGGCTCGACGAGCGGTTGCTGGCGGTGCAGGCGTGCAATGGCCGGGGCATCGCCACCAACGCGATCGTAGGGCGGGAGGTCGCCAGGATGCTGCTTTCGCCAACGACGTACCGCCCGCAAATCGCTTTGGACGTGCCGCGTCGCGTGCGCGGTTTTGCGCTTGCCCGGCACCTGCCAACCGTGCTGTTGCATGGCGCACGGGCGATGGCGCGATGGTCGCGGCGGTAGGGTCTGCACTCGATCCAGCCAGGGGGCGGGAACGGATGATTGAGACGGTCATGTTGCCGGCGGTGCTGGCGCTTGCGATGCTGGGTGCCGGGCTCGACATCGATCTGCGCCGTCTGCCGAACGGCCATATCGCCGCGCGCACGATGTTCGCGGGTCTGGTCGTGACGGTGATCCTGCTGCCGCTCGCCGGCCTTACGATCGCCGCATGCTTCCGCGACGAGCCGGCGATCGCCTTCGGTCTGGCGCTGCTGGCGGTTTCGCCGGCCGGCCTGCTGGCCGGGCCGATGGCGAGCGCGGCCGGGGGCGCGGCGGGGACGGCGGTCGCGCTGACAGCTTCCTCCAGCCTGCTGTACCTGGCGGCGGCGCCGCGGCTGATCCCGGCGCTGGCGATCTGGTTCGACGTGCCCGCCGGCACGGTGGATCTGCCCGGTCGTGATATCCTGACAGGTATCTCGGCCATCTGCGTGTTGCCGCTGGTGGTCGGCGCGGTCATTCGACTCGTCGCGCCGTGTCACGCCCGCTCGTCCGGGCGGATCATCGCGTCGCTGATCCGGCCACTGCTTGGCTGCGTGCTGACGTATATCCTGATCGTGAACGTCGATGCCTTGTGGCGCTGCTCGGCCGGCCTGCTGGGCGCGACGTTGCTCCTGAACCTGCTGGCGGTGCTGCTCGCGGGCGGCGTGGCGGCCGTCGCGGCGTGCCGCCCTGTCGATCGCCTCGCGATCGAGGGCGCGTGCCTCATCCGGCAGGAAGGCACCGGTATTTTCGTCGCCGCCGTCGTCTTTGACGAGACCACGGCCGCATTGCCCCTGATCGTCAACAGCGTCACCGCGCTGATCGTCGCGCACCTGCTGCGCTCCTGCCGACGAAGCGGACGCTCGTCCCTTGCCGCGCGAGCGACCGTCTAGGGTAACGGCGATTGACGTGAAATAACGACAGGCGACTTTTCATCGTCATCGATCCTGCTAGCCATGGCTCATGCTGAGATTACGGATCAAGCGTCATGAGGCGGCGATCGAGCGCATGTTCGATCGTCTGGCTGCGATAGAAGCATCCATTGCGGGGCTGGGCGACGAGGACCTGCTGGATCTCGCCGACATCTTCGCGGATGCCGGGGAGTCCCCGCTGCGCCAGATGGCGCGGGATGAGATGCATCGGCGCCAGATTACCTTGTGACGCTTCAATCCCGCTCGGACAGGCCGTACCGTCCTAACCGGGCAGGCTGAGCGGTCGGGTGCGCGGCGCCCGGCGCCATTGCGAGACGTCGGCGGTCAGCAATTCGGCCGTCCGCCGGATCAACCGGCGCAACGCGTCGAATGCCGGTACCTCGTCCTGCGCGATCCGACGCAGCGCGGTCAGGAACGTCGCATCGCGTCGGTCGCTATAGCGGTCCGGACGTTGGTGTCCGTGGAGACGTACGATGGCCGAAACCGGAACCGCGACCCTTTATCGCATGGTGTTGCCCGAGCACGTCTGCCCGTTCGGGGTCCGCGCCAAGCAGATGCTGGAGGGAGCCGGCTTCGAGGTCGACGATCGCCTGCTGACGTCGCGCGAGCAGGTCGACGCCTTCAAGGCGGAGCATCATGTCGCCACGACGCCGCAGGTCTTCATCGACGGTGAGCGCATCGGCGGCAGCGACGAACTCGAACAGTATCTCGCACGCGGATAGGCTGGTGGGTCATGGCGGCGACGCACTCAGCGTCCGGCCGCCATGAATCTGTCGGCAGTGCGCAGCGACAGCGCCATGATGGTCAGCGCCGGGTTGGCTGCCAACGCGCTAGGGAAGATAGAATTGTCGCAGATCAGCAGGTTCGGGACGTCGAAGCTGCGGCCGTCCGCATCGACGACCGCCTCGTCGCCGCTGTCGCCCATCCGGCAGGTGCCGATCGTGTGCGCCGAGCGGTCGATCGCCAAAATATCGCTGGCGCCCGCCGCCTCCCAGATCGCGGTCATCGTGCGCCGGGCGTGACGATCGATGCCGCGTTCGTTGGCGTGATAGCCGAAGTCGACCCGCGCCTTGCGGTGGCCGAAGGCATCGACCTCATCCGATAGCGTCAGGCGATTGTCGGGATGCGGCAGGCAGTCGCCATTGATGCCGATTCCTGCCAGTCGATTGTAGTTGCGGAGCAGCCGCTGCAAACGCTCGCCCCACAGCCCGGCGCCGCGCGCCAGCCCGTTGGCGAGGTTGACCGGCAGGACACCGAGGCTCTGGATCAGATAGCCGCCGGCGAAATCGGCATCGGCGGGCCGCAGCAGATCCTCGGTGATGAGCGACGAGGGATAGCCACGATTCATGCGCATCTCGGCGTCGAAGCTGCCCCAGACCTGCGTCGCGACATGCGCCATGAAGTTCCGGCCGACCTGCCCGCTCGAATTGGCAAGGCCGAGATTGAGCAGCAGTCGTGGCGTCTCTACCCCGCCTGCGCACAGGAACACCGCGCGGCAGCGCTGACGCCGCTCCTCGCCGTGCTGGCGATAGACGACCCCGGTGATGCGACCGTCGCCATCGAGATCGAACGACAGGGCGCGCGCACCGGCGCGGATCTCCGCACCATGCGCGACGGCGTGCGGCAGATAGCTGGTGTCCATGCTGGTCTTGGCGGCGTTGCGGCAGCCCTGATGGCAGGTGCCGCAGTTCACGCATGCCTGCCGCTGTCCCCAATGCGGTTGCTCACGGTCGCGCGAGACCAGCGCAGCAGGGGCGTCGACGGCGGTGATCCCGATCGCCGCGCAGCCACGCGCCATCGCGTCGGCCGAGGCGTTGCGCGCGACCGGGGGGTAGGCGTAATGGCGGCTGGCGTCCCACGGGTAGGACCGGGGCCCGGAGACGCCGGTAAACGCCTCGACGCGACGGATATAGTCGATCAGTTCGGCATGAGCGACCGGCCAGTCGGCGCCCTCGCCGGTCATCGTCTTCAGTTGCAGGTCGCGCGGGTCGGGGCGGGGACAGAAGGCGCCCCAATGCAGCGTCGAGCCGCCGACGCCCATCCCCGAATTGTTCGAGCCGAACGCAGTCGGATCGTCACCCCCGCTCAGCCGTTCCTCCATCCAGTAGATGTCGGCGGCCAGCTCGTCGGCGACATGCTCCTCCGGGCGATGCGTGCGCCCCGCCTCCAGCGCGACAACGGACAGTCCGGCCTCCGCCAGCCGTGCCAGCAAAGGTGCGCCACCCGCGCCGGTGCCGATCACCACGGCATCGATGACATCATTGTCGGCGAGCGGTGCGCGGCTCATGCGTTCGTCTCCGCGGCGTGCTGCCATTGCTCAATGTCGTTGGCGGCGGTTCGGACGAAACCCTGCTTGCGCGGACCATCGCCGCCGACCGCGAAGCCGTCGTAGCCGATCGCCGCCATCGCGGCGGGAGTCGCCATCCATTGCCGCACGATCTCCGCGCGGACATCCTGGAACCACAAGGTCATCTGCGCGGGCGAGAGCAGGTCGGTGCCGGCCTGCCCGGCGTCGATCCGGGTCAGCCAATCCTGCTGCTCCGGCGCTGTCAGCGCGGCGAAGCCGCCGGTCAGCGCGTCGAGCGACGCCAGCCCGTGCGCCCAGGCGTCGGGATCGGGCGGAAGATCGGCGAAGCGCCAGCCGTCGCCGGGGCCATGCACCGTCGCGCCGACGCGCGTCGCCAGCGCGCGGTCCGCGCCCAGATCCGGCAGGACCTGCGCGACCAGCGCGGTGACGGCTTCCAGTTGCGCGGCCGACCAGCCGGTGGCCTGCTCGGGTAGCGGGCGGGTCCGCCCCAGCATCGCGGCACGGGTGCGGCGGCTGACGCGCTCCGATCCGAGCAGGCGGACGAAACCGGCCGGCAGCGCGGTCTTCGCCACCGCAGCGGCATGGCCCGCGATCAGTCGTGCCAGCGCCTCGGGTTGCTCGTAGGGGATCAGATGCGCGGCGCCGTCGACGACGCGAAGCTCGGCGGTCTCGTAGAGCGGAAGGTTGAGACGGCGCTGCGCCGCTTCGCCGAGATCGCCGTCCTCCCCACCCGCGACGATCAGCGCGGGGATCGTGATGGGCGCGGCGACGTCACGCCAGTCTTCGCGGCTGCCGCGCTCCAGCCAGCCCAGCCACGCCTCGCGGCTCGACCGTTCGACGTCGGCGATCGCCTTTTCATGCAGCGCATCGGGCAGCGGCGCGGCGATGTTGGCCGCGACGAACGTCTCGGCCTCCTCCCGCCCGATCGGGCCATCCGCAACCCAGCCGATCATCTGTGCGCGACGCTCATCATCGATCGGCTCGGGGGAGGGGGGTGACGCGGCGACGAGGACGACGCCCAGCACGCCCGCCAATCCGGCTTCCCCCGCCATCGCGCGCGCCGCGACCAACGTGGCGATCTTGCCGCCCATGCTGTGCCCGACCAGCACGCACGCGGTGAGCCGCTCGCGCTGAATGATTGCGGCAAGTTCGTCCGCCATCGTGGCGACATCGGCATAGCCGTCGGCGGCGCGAGTGCCGAAACCGGGCAGGTCGAGCGCCAGGCACGGATGGTCGGGCAGATGGCGGCGCACGCTATCCCACGCCCGGCCGCTTGCGCCGAGCGCATGAAGAAAAACTAATGTCGGTTGGGTCACATGGCCTCGCCCAGCTAGATCCCCTGCTGGACGATGCAGGGCCGCTCCTGTTCCCCCGCCATCGGGCAGAACAAAAATTAATCCGAATCAGGATCATGGCTGCGAATGTTGTTGGCACTCAGCGCAGTCGAGGGAACTCTCCGCCGCAGCGAACGCTTCGGCAACAAGTCTCATCAACGCTGGAGTGAGTTCGTGACCAAAACCGATCAGGCACAGCCGATATACAAGATCGAATATCGTGAGATCCAGCCGTTCGGCACGTTGAAAGACCTGCCGCTCGGCCTGTCGGACAATGCGCGCAAGCAGAGCGTCTCGATCTTGAATCAAGTCCTTGCCGACACGATAATGCTACGCGACCTCTACAAGAAGCATCATTGGCAGATGTCGGGGGCGACCTTCTATCAACTGCACCTGCTGCTCGACACGCATTACGAGAAGCAGGCCGAACTGGTCGACATGGTCGCCGAGCGGATCCAGGCACTGGGCGGGATCAGCATCGCCACGCCGCATGATGTGGCCGAGATGACCCGAATCCCGCGTCCGCCGCGCGGGCGTGAGGACGTTCCGACGATGCTGGCCCGGCTGATCGATGCGCACCGGATCGTACTGGAAGAGGCGCACGAAGGCGCCAAGACCGCCGATGAGTCTGGCGATGACGGCACCAACGACCTGCTGGTCAGCGACATCATTCGCACCGGTGAGCCGCAGGTGTGGTTCATCAGCGAGCATCTGGCCGCGACCGACCTGCAGCGCACGCGCTGACTGGCACCAGTGACGAGAGGTGAAGCGATGGCGACACGTGATCTGACGAGCGGCATCGCTTCCTCCGATCTGGCGGAAGGCCAGATCGTCGCGGGCGAGGTGGATGGCGCAGACGTGGTGCTGGTCCGGCACAAGGGTCGGGTGTGCGCCCTGTCGGGCAAATGCACGCATTTGCAGGCACCGCTCGGCGGCGGGATCGTCGTCGACGGCACGATCCGCTGCCCCTGGCACCACGCCCGCTTCGATGTCGAGACGGGCGAAGCGGTCGGCGCACCGGCCTTCGCGCCGCTCGATCGCTTCGCCGTCTCCGAAGAGGACGGGCAGGTGCGGATCTCGCCCGCTCCGCTGACCGCCGGGCGCGTGGCGGCCGCGCCGCCGTCCGCGACGGGGCGCATCGTGATCGTCGGGGCCGGCGGTGCGGGACATGCCTGCGCCGAAATGCTCGCGCGGCATGGGGCGGGCGACGGCGTCACCTTGATCGGCGACGAACCGGACGCACCCTACGACCGCACCTTCTGTTCGAAGCAATATCTCGCCGGAAACGCCGACCGCAACGATGCTGCGCTGCCATCGCTGGAGGGCGTGTCGTTGCGGCTCGGCCTGCGCGTCACCGGCATTGATCGCGATGCACGGACGGTGTCGCTGAACGACGGCGCCACGCTCCCGTACGACACATTGGTCCTCGCGACCGGGGCTGAGCCGTCTTCCCCCGATTTCTATGGCGCGCAACGCGACGATGTTCACCTGCTGCGTACGCTGGCGGACGCCGACCGGCTGATCGCCGGGACGGCGCAAGCGGCGCGCGCGATCGTGATCGGCAGCAGCTACATCGGGCTCGAGGTCGCCGCCTCGCTGATCGGGCGCGGGCTGGAAGTGGCGATCGTTTCCGATACCGACCTGCCGCTGGAAAAGACCGCCGGACCCGAGGTCGGGGCGATGATCCGCGACCTGCATGTGTCGAAGGGTGTCACTTTTCATGCCGGGCGTCGGGTGGTGCGCTGGGACGGCACAACGGCGCTGCTGGACGACGGCACGTCGATCGCGGGCGATCTGCTCGTCGCGGGCACGGGAGTCGAACCGCGCGTCGATTTGGCGCGCGCCGCCGGGCTGGCGCTCGTCGATACCGCGGAGGGCGGCGGGGTGTGCGTCGACGATCACCTGCGTACCGCCGATCCCGCCATTTATGCGATCGGCGACATCGCGAGCGCTCCCGATCGCCGGCTGGGCCATCCGATCCGTGTCGAACATTGGGTGGTGGCGCAGCGTATGGGACAATGGCTGGCGCGTCATCTGCTGGGGTACGGGCAGGACGGCTATGACGATGTCCCGTTCTTCTGGTCGGGGCATTACGATCTCAGCCTGCGCTATGTCGGCCATGTCGCCTCGCCGGCGGATCGTGCGATCGATGGCCACGTGCAGGCGCAGGATTTTGCTGTCCGGTTTCACGAGGACGGTCGGGAGCAGGCGGTCCTCACCGCCGGTCGCGATCGACTGTCGCTCCAAAAGGAACACGAATGGGAGCGTGGCTGAGCGATCGCCTGCCGCCCGCCGACGTTACCGCAGCCCCATCAACCGCAATGCGCGCAATACCGTGCCATGCGTGACGGGCCCGCCGCGCGGCGCGACCAGCCCCGACGCCTGGCAGGCCATTACCAGCGCGCGCGTGTCGGGAAAGCTGTCGAGCCGGCCCGTATCCGCGCGGTGCCGGCGGATCGTCGCCTCAAGACAGCGGATGATCGGCTCGGCGCGCGCATAGGCACTGGCCCGCCGCGCGCCATGCCGAAGCTCCAGATCACCAATACCGTCCATCATCGCGGCGGTTCTTAGCACCTTGATCGGCAAGCACCATCCGCCGCGCGCCGACCGGACCGGCCACCGCGATCAGGGTCGCAGCAGCGGCCGGGCGGTGAGAAGCGCAAGACTCCTTGCCAGTTCGTCATTGCGGAACGGCTTGCTGAGCCGTGCCGTCGCCGCGTCGATCCCCTCCGCCTCCGCATAACCCGACACGATCAGCGTGCGCAGGCGGGGCAGGCGCGCCGACAGTTCCTGCGCGAGTTGCGCGCCGCTCATGCCCGGCATCAGGTGATCGGTGACGAGCAGGTCGGGCGACAACCCCGCCGCGACCAGCTCCAGCGCTTCGGCGGCGGAACACGCCTCGACGATGCGATAGCCGAGGTCCGTCAGCATATCGGCCGTGCTGGCGCGGACGAGCGATTCGTCATCGACCAGCAGCACCGTTCCCGAACGCTCCACCGCCGCCTCGACCAGCGGCTCTTCGGCAATAATCGTCGCCGCCACCTTGCTCAGCGGCAACCACAGGATGATCTTGGTGCCTTCGCCCGGTGCGCTGTCGATCGTCAGCCCCCCGCCGAGCTGCGCGGCCAGGCCGTGCACCATTGAGAGGCCGAGCCCTGTGCCCTTGCCGACGCCCTTGGTCGAGAAGAACGGCTCGATCGCGCGCCGCCGGGTCGCGTCGTCCATCCCGGTTCCGGTGTCGGTGACGCTGAGGCAGACATATTGGTCAGCCGGTACGTCGCGCTTCTCGTGCGGCTCCACGACGCAGCGTTCTGCCTTCACCGTCAGCGTGCCGCCCGATGGCATGGCGTCGCGCGCGTTCACCGCCAGGTTCAACAGTGCCATTTCAAGCTGGTTGGTGTCCACGTGCGCCGACGGCAAATCGGCGGAGGCGTCCACCTGCAAGGCGATCATCGGCCCCAGCGTCGAGCCGATCAGATCGGCCATGCCATGGATCAGTTGCGCGATGTCGACCGCGACCGGCTGGAGCGGTTGACGGCGCGCGAAGGCGAGCAGCCGCTGCACCAGCATCCGGGCGCGCTCGGCCGATTGCAGCGCGCCGTCGATCAAGCGACGCTCGCGCGCGTTGCCCAGCTCCTTGCGGATCAGCATGTCGAGCGAACCGATGATCGGCGTCAGCAAATTGTTGAAATCGTGCGCCACGCCGCCGGTCAGACTGCCCATCGCCTCGACCTTCTGGCTCTGGCGCAGCGCCTCCTGCGCGATCGCCAGTTCGGCTTCCGCCGCGATCCGCTCGGAAATGTCGATCGCCTGATGAAAGGCGCCGATCACCGCACCCTCCCCGTCGTGCAGCGGGGTGAAGCTGATCTCCCAGGTCGACTCGCCGGTCTCCGGGCGCCCGAACCGTTCCGTGACGGTGAAGCTGTCACCGGTCAGCGCACGGCGCATCAGCGCGCGCAGCGTCTCGCCCTGTTCGGGAAGGAACTGATCGGGAAACACGTCACCGATTTGTGCCTCGAATCCGTTGAGCCGCCGGAATTCTTCGACATGCGCCTTGTTGCAGGCGACCAGACGGTAATCGGCGTCGAAGGCGCAGATCGGCGCGACGGTCGCTTCGACGATGTCGCGATAGCGCCGCAGCTCGACCGTCCGGTCGACGACCTGCTGTTCGAGCGTGTCCTTCATCCGGCGCAGCGCGACCTCGGCGCGGGCGCGCTCCACCGCGACCTTCACGCGTTCGCCGACGCCCTGGATCAGCCGCTCCTCGATCGCGGTCCAGACGCGCGGCGTCGCGCTCTGCACGGCGAGCAGCCCGACCCATTCCTCTTCCTGGAACAGCACGACATCGACAAACGCGCCGACCTGTCGCTCGGTCAGCCCGGCGCGCGCACCATCGCTCAGCCGCTCGTCGCCGCCCACGTCGCGCACGACGACCGGCGCGCCGGTGCGATAGGCGGCGAGCAGGTCGGGGCCGAAGCTCTCCAGCGAGTGCGTGCCGACGATCGTCGCCACCTCGCGCGTGTAATCATGCTCGACGGTCATCCAGCCGCGCGCGGTGATCTCGGCGTAAAAGACGCGGCTCGCCGCCAGTTCCTGCCCCAGCCGCTCGGCGGTGAGCGCCATGATCTCCTCGGGCGTGGCGCAGCCGCGAAGATCGTCGGCGAGCGTCAGCTTGAAGGTGGCGAGACGCTCCGTGACGACGCGCTGGGTGGTGTCCGCAACAACGCACAACGCGCCCGCCGGCGCGCCGTCCGTCCCGATGATCGGAGAGTAATCGAGATCGAACCAGCGGGTTTCCGACCGGCCGTCGTGGCGGACGCTCATCTCGCGGTCGCGAAGGCTCAGCGTGTCCCCGGCAAGGCAGACCTGCAGGGCATGATCGTCAAACGCCGAACCGGCCGGGTCTCCGTCCCGCGCCGACGTGCCGAGCAGGGCGGGGTGCCGGTCCCCGACCAGCGCGGCATAGGCATCGTTGTAGAGAATGATGCCGTGCTCTCCCCACGCCACGACGAGCGGTGCGGGCGAGCGGAGCACCATGGCAAGCGTGGTCGCGAGACATTCGGGCCAGCCGTCGGCTGCCCCCAGCGACGTGGACGCCCAATCCCGCGCCGCAATGAGCGCCGCGCATCCGGCCTTTTGACCCGGCGAAACGGGTCGAGGGGCCGGGCGTCCTGTCTGCTGATACTTGGGGGGGATAGTACCGACTCGCTTGCTGTGGCACCGGCGCCTGCACGTCTGCGGCGAGGTCCGCCGGTCGCCTAGCAGAGCGACGAGCAGAAATCTTGTCTCAACAGCGATCAAGATGTGCCATGCCGGAGAAGGATCGCGACCCGCGATACCGATCCCTTGCCGGCGACACGCGGCAGGATGCCGCGCGCGATCGGGTCCTTGAACCAGTACAGACCTTGGCGGTCGGCCTAGTCCGCTCGATGACGCAAGGTGTTCTGGAAGCCGTCATTCGCCTTCGTCATCTTGGCCAGCTTGCGCAGATAGGTGCGGACGTGCCGTTCGAAGCGGATGTCGTCGTTAAGCCCGGTCGCGGGATAGTCCTCCTGTGCGATCAATTCCTTGAGCCGGGCGGCGAACGCCGTCTGGTCGCTGGTGCAATCCGCGCCCTTCAGCGTGCGGCACACCCATTCCTCCGCAGCCGCCTTGTCGAAGTCGTCCCGCGCTTCGTAACCGCGCCGGTCCGCCGCCGCCTGATCGAGCCGCGCGGCCTCATATCGTCGCTCCAGCCATTTGCGCACCAGCGCCGCGTCCCAGGGTTTCGCCGCATCTGTCATCACTGAATTCCGATCCGCCCGTCATCATGCGACACCATGGCTGCGAGCCATATGACGCGGCGCATCGGTGCGCTACAGGCGAGGCCATCAAAGACAGTCAGATCGCATCATGGCCAGACGTTCCAAGCACGACCCCTACGATCATCTTCCGCAGGAAGAGGACACGCCCGCGCCGGTGCCCTGCTGGCTGTGCGGCCGGCCGACCGGCAAGACCATCGTCTGGCATCATCCCGTGCCGAAGAGCCGCGGTGGTCGCGACGTCGTGCCGATGCATCCGATCTGCCAGCAGACCCTGACCGCCAATTTCACCAA
This sequence comes from Sphingomonas sp. NPDC079357, assembly GCF_044901155.1. Taxonomy (NCBI): domain Bacteria; kingdom Pseudomonadati; phylum Pseudomonadota; class Alphaproteobacteria; order Sphingomonadales; family Sphingomonadaceae; genus Sphingomonas; species Sphingomonas sp. NPDC079357. Next base: position 35,149 of record NZ_JBJDOM010000007.1, on the reverse strand, counting down.
TTCCGAATTGCAGCGGCATGGCATGGACGTGACGGGACTGCTCGACAATCCAAACGTCCGCAAGTTCGTCGACTGGGTGGCCAAGAAGGACCCTGACTTCACCGCGACGGTCACAAAGAAGCAGCGGTGATGCGGGCGGGGCCAGGTGCCTGGTCCCGACATCGATGGGGCGGGCGGATGCACCAATTGCCGACCGGTGAGCCAAAGGACAGGACACTTTCTCGGACCTGCCTCCGAAAGCGGGTCGCTCGCCGCAACGGCGTTGACGCCTTGATCATTAGCGACAACTGACTTCGCTCCCTGAGGTCGGCGCAGCGCTGGCACAGATCGAAAGAGCGACGCCTGTGCCAATTCTGTCAAAGTTCGGGTTTCGCTCGCACGATCTCGCCATCGATCTGGGCACCGTCAACACGCTGGTCTATGTCGCCGGACGCGGTATCGTCATCGACGAACCATCGGCGGTCGCGCTGGAGCTGCGTGACGGTATCCCGCGCGTGTTCGCGGTTGGCGCCGACGCGAAGCTGATGATGGGCAAGACGCCCGAGAACATCCGCACGATCCGTCCGTTGCGGGACGGGGTGATCGCGGACCTTGATGTCGCCGAGCAGATGATCAAACACTTCATCGACAAGGTTCACGGTGGGGCGAGCCGCCTGCAGCGCCGGCCGCGGATGGTTATTTCGGTGCCGACAGGCTCGACGCAGGTCGAACGTCGCGCGATCAGACAGGCGGCGCTCAGCGCGGGTGCCTCCGAGGTGCGGTTGATCGAGGAAGCGTTGGCCGCTGCACTCGGCGCCGGCCTCCCGATCACCGCTCCGACCGGGTCGATGGTCGTCGACATCGGCGGTGGCACGACCGAGGTCGCGGTCCTGTCGCTGAGCGGGCTGGCCTATAGCAGCTCGGCGAGGGTCGGGGGCGACAAGTTCGACGACGCGATCATCTCCCATATTCGACGTCGGCATAACCTCCTGGTGGGAGAGGCAACCGCCGAGCGCATCAAGATCGCGCTCGGCGCGGCTAGCCGGCCGCACGAGGCCGAACGGCGGTTGCGGGTGAAGGGGCGCGATCTCGTCGATGGAATTCCGAAGGAGATCAGCATCGGAGAAGCCGAAATCGCCGACGCGCTTTCGGACCTGGTCGGCCAGATCGTCGAAGCCGTTTTGCGGACGCTCAGCGAGGTGAAGCCGGAACTGGCGGCCGATGTCGTCGATCAGGGCATCGTCCTGACCGGTGGCGGTGCGATGCTCGCGCGCCTCGACGAGGTGCTCGGCATGGCGACCGGTCTCCCCGTCATGGTCGCCGACGCACCGCTGCTTTGTGTCGCGCTGGGGGCGGGCCTCGCACTGGAGAACGCCAGCCTGAGAGAAGCGCTGTCCGAGGGATGAGCGGAGGAGGCTTCACCAGATCGGGGACTGGTACGCTAAAGGGCTGCCTTTCGTAACGGCTCCGGCTTCTTCTCGTTGGGCAGGATGCGCGCGAGGTGCTCGAGAACCGTCCGCCGATTGAAGGGCTTCGACAGGAAGGTGGCCTTGTCCGGCATGTCCCCGGCGTTCGGGGAAACATGACCGGAGGCGATGACGATCTCTATTCGCGGCCAATGCTCGGCAACGTGGCGCGCAAGGGCGAAGCCGTTGGTTCGGCCGGGCATGTCAACATCCGAGAAGAGCAGCACCGTTCGCTCCCAATGGTCGCCCAAATGCGCCAGTGCTTCGTCACCGTCGAAGCACTCGTGAATGCGGAAGCCCGCCTCCTCGAGGATGTACGCCGTCTCCATGCTGATAATGGGGTCGTCTTCGACGACAACGGCATAGGGCGTGGTTGAAAGCGGCATGCCGCCCCCAACCTTCTGCAATCGCACAAGTTGCAGGATCAACCTGGATCAGCCGCTTCGTTGCTGGTGAGCGAATAGATCATCAGCGCGGCTTCGTACAAGCCGCATGGCTGCCGGCTCCCCAACCCGGCCGACCGCCCGAAGAAGCCGCTACCGGTGGTAAAACTCTGCCACCATCAGCAACTGGCGTATCGCACGCAGTTCCGCGTCCAGATTCAGCGAGAGCTTGTCCACGGTCGCGATCATGTCAGCCTTGTACCATCGCCACTCCGATCGCGGCACGCGCAACCACCGCGTCTGGTATGCAACGAACTCCTGCCCCAATTCCATGCAGTCGATCTTCATGCCTCTGGCGACGATCTTGCTCGACGTGGGGGCGTAGGCCACGATCGGATCGAAGATGCTGCCATGCTTCAGGCGCTGATAGCGCTGGAAATGCTGTCCGAGCGCGGTTCGCCGATCCGTGAGCAAGGCGCATGCGTCGACACGGTCGTTTGTCACCAACATTCGGGCGCGCCGCATCATCAGGCTCGCCCGCATCACGTAACGCTCGACCTCAATGCGCAGCGCTTTCCGCTGATCGCTGGACCCGAAGAGGATCGGTGCCTCGGAAAGTTCTCCGTCGGTCACGCGGTCACGCCTTGCTTGATCGAAGCCGCTTCCTTGGCGGCCATCATCATGACACCCGAGAGGATGGCGTAGGCGCTCGCCCATGCCGCTTCGGTCGCACTGTCGAAGCGCGCGCCGAGCGCCTCGCGCAGCGTCTCGATGAGCGCCGCGCCAACGATCGCGTAATGCCGCTCCTCGACACCATATCCGACATGCCTGATGGCCAGCGCCCGCGCCACCGGCACGACCCGGTCGAGTTGATCGAGGGCGTCGACGACGGCCGCGAGCGTGATAAACAGCTTGCGGCCTTGATCGTCGATATCGCCGCGGAACATTGCGCGCGTCTCCGGCGCGAGCGTGAACAGCCGTTCGTAGAAAGCGTGAGCAGCGCCAGCGGCTGAAGGCAGCACGTGAGCGAAGCTTTCCTGCACCAACTCGATCTGATCGCTGGTCATCATTATACGAAAGTACCGCTTAAAGGAGATTGTCGGGTTAACGCGGCGCGGTGCGTGCGCCGGTCGGATGGAGGCTGAAACAAGGAGGGTCGGGGTCATTCGGGCTTGGTCGTCCATCGTCGTGGCCCGGTCAGAACGATGACCAGTCTTCCTGTGCGGTCGGCCGCAGCGCGGCGACCCGCGGCGCCGAGCGCACCACCTCGAGTCTGGAACGCTGCGCGCCGGCACCATGATGCTGCGGAGCCGGCGGGCGGCCGCTCTTGCCGACAAGCGTGAAGCGCGCGACTTCGGCTGCCAGATCCTGCGCTTCCGAGGCGAGGGTGCGCGTTGCCGCAGTCGCCTCTTCCACCATCGCCGCATTCTGCTGCGTCACGCCGTCCATCTCGGCAATGGCGGAATTGACCTGCTGAAGACCGACCGCCTGCTGCTTGGCCGAGGCGGCAATCGTCGAGACGATCGTGTTGATCTCCTCCACCCGACCGATGATGCCGCGCAATGCCGACCCGGTGGCGCTCACCAGCTCCACTCCGGCCTCGACCTGCACCGTGGAGGCGGCAATCCGCGCCTTGACGTCCTTGGCCGCATCCGCCGAGCGCTGGGCGAGCGCGCGCACCTCGGAGGCAACCACCGCGAAGCCCTTGCCGGCGTCCCCGGCGCGCGCCGCCTCGACGCCGGCGTTGAGCGCGAGCAGATTGGTCTGGAAAGCGATCCCGTCGATGACGCTGATGATCTCGCCAATCTCGACCGACGTGCGCTCGATCCCGTCCATCGCGGTGACGGCGCGCGCGACGATCTCGCCCGACGAATGCGCCTCGCCACGCGCCTGCAGCACCAGCGCGCTGGCCTTGGTCGCCCCCTCGGCGGTCTGGCGGACGGTCGTCGTGATCTCGTCCATCGCCGCGGCGGTTTCCTCGAGTGCCGCCGCCTGTTGTTCGGTGCGCCGGGACAGATCGTCCGACGCTGCGCGGATGTCGGCGCTGCCGCTGTTGATCCCGTCCGCGACCACCGATACGCTGTTCAGCGTCGAGGCCATTGCCGTCATCGCGACGTTGAAGTCGTGCCGGACCGTTTCGAACTGCGCGGCGAGTGGCACCTTGATCTCAAGCGTCAGATCGCCCGACGCCATTCGTCCGAGCCCGGAGCCCAGCGCCTCGACCATCGCCTGCGAGTCCGCGGTGGCGCGACGGATCATCTCGGCATTGTCGCGGAAGACCCGCATCGCCCGGCTCATCCGTCCGACACAGTCGCGATGGTCGGAGAACAGGATGTCGGCATCGAGATCGCCCGCCGCGAGCGCTTCCATCCTGACCACGGTCGTCACGTAGGGATCGCTGATCAGCTTGCCGCTGTACCAGGTCAGCAGAACCGGCAGCGACGCCAGCCCCGAGCCGCCCAGCATGATGCTCCACACCTCGGTCGCCGGCGACATGGCCGCCATGTAGATCAGGCTGAGGCTCAGCGCCGCGACCAGGATCTGAAAGGCGACAACTACGCGGAATTTGACGCGGATCGGGGCGTTGTTTTGGAACCAGGCAATCATCTTCGTACTCCTACCGGCCGGCAGAACTAGCGAAGCTCAATAAATTTCCATTGGCGAAATAGTGATTTGCATCGATATTTGTGATCGAAAACAGATGGTTAAATATATCCACGATGCTTCCGTCAAACTTAACCATTAAAGGCGGCCGATCGGGCCCAGTATTACGGGTATTTCATGTCGTCAGGTGCCTAAAGGTTTACCATTGACATCTTCTTACCGCGGCAACGGCATCGGACGATGCCAGAACTGTTAAGGATCTGTTAAATTGCTTCAGGGCCAATGGAGCCTTTAGGCAAATGCACGGTTTCCGGTTTTGCCCGGATCATCGGAAGCGAGCCGGAGCAGCGAAGCCTTTGGCGGGCATCGTGCGGGAACTGGCGGCTCCCGGTCGTATGCATCCGCGGTCCGGGTGAGGATTGATCCCCCTTGCGGCGACGCTTCCGCGAGCCGCCAATCAAGCTTTCGGTGCTTCCGCCCCGGCAATCGGCCGCTTCATCAATCGTCGCATCGCATCCACGATTTGAAAGCGGTCGATCGGTTTGGGATAGAATTCCGCGCGCTCCGGCAGCGACACGCTTTCCCGCGTGAAGTAGGCGGCGGTCAGAATGATCTCGATCGGTGGCCAGCGCTTCCGGATCGCCGCCGCGATCTCGATTCCCTTGCGACTGCGCGGCATATCGAGGTCCATATAGACCAGACGAATATCCAGCCGCTCTTCAAGCAGCGTGATGGCATCGGCGCTGCTCATCGCTTCCACCGCTTCGAAGCCGGCGTCCTCGACCATGCTGATCGCATCGATCCGCAAAATCGGCTCGTCCTCGACGATCAGCACCGGCCATCGTGTCAGGGCTTGAGACTGTCCCATGTCGATCTACGCGTTATGCCTCTTGAACCTGATACAGCGGTGCGGTTGCCTCTACGGACAAGCCTTCCGGTCCATAGGAAAGCGTAACGCCGCCGGAGCCGGTTAGCCCCATGCGGATCAGGCGCGATCCAAAACCCTTGCGGGTCGGCTCGCTCGCCGGCGGTCCACCGCGCTCCGCCCAGCGCAGGCGCAGTATGTCCTTGTTCCCGTCGCTGGTGACGGCCCACGACACCGTTACCCTGCCGGCGGTCGCCGTCAGCGCCCCATATTTGGCGGCGTTGGTGGCCAGTTCATGCAGCATCAGCGACAAGGACAAGGTGGCCCGTGGCCCGATGATCACCTCGGGGCCGGACAGCAGGAAGCGATCTTCGCCGAACGTTGCCAACGCTCCCTTTGCGACATCGCCCAAACCTGCGGTCGACCATTGATCCCGCGTCAGCACGTCGTGCGCTGCGGCGAGAGCAGTCAATCGCTTTCCGAACGAGGCAACCGCCTCCTGATCCTCCACCTTGTTCAACGTCTGCTGCGCGAGCGCCTGCACGACGCTCAGCGTGTTCTTGATGCGATGGGCCAGTTCCTCGTTGAGGAGGAGCTGCTGCTCGGTCGCGGCGTCGCGATCCCGTTTGGCCACAACTTCGGACGTGGTTTCCGCGACGACCAGGAAAATACCTGCAACCCGCCCGTCGACATCCCAGAGTGGGCTGTGCGAGTGCGTGAAGAACGCTTCTTTCGGTACGCCGTCGCGATCCGGCGTGTAGCGTCCATTTTCGACAAACACCGTCTTGCCGGCGAGCACCTGATCAAAGACGGGTGTCAGCTGATCCCACATCTCCGACCACCACTCGCGTGCCGGCTGTCCCATATGTCCGGGATGTTTGCGGCCGAGGCTGGGCGCATACGCGTCATTGTAAAACGTGAAGAGCGCCGGCCCCCAATGCACCATCATCGGGAACCGGGAGGCGAGCACGATCTGGACGGCCGTCTTCAGCGGCGCCGGCCAGCCGACCGGATCGCCCAACGGATGATCGGTCCAGTCGATCGCCCGCAAGGTGTTGGCGCAATCGCCGCCGATGGCCGCAAACGGATGATGTGGGTCGCTGAGTACGGGATCAGTCACAACCCGGCCTTATTGCTCTCTCGGCAGCTATGCAGCTGTTTTTTTTACCCGTTTGCCTTGCCATCGCGCGATCTCGCGGGACTGGAGGTCCGGTCGGCCGCTGGCCATCGGACGATATGATGACGTTCCGCAGGCGGCGATGCGGCCGGTTCTCTCCAGAACGAACGGTTCGCTCACCACTCACTTGCAGGATCATCGCCGACACCCCAACTATGCTGCAACGCACAACGATCGCGTGCGCGGCAGTCGCATCGCGGGTCAGATGCTCCTCACTGCCAGCAAGGAGCACCGCCATGCGCTCGATTTCCAGCACGATCGCTCGCCTTCGGAATCTGACACCCGCCACATTTCCCGCCACCGGGCGGGACAGCAATCTCACGCCACTGGAAGGTAGCGGCAGAAATCCGGGCGCCTTGCGCGCGCTGCTGCACGTGCCATCGGGCCTCTCTCCGGAAGCCCCGCTGGTCGTAGTGCTGCACGGATGCACACAGACGGCGGCGGATTACGACCATGGATCGGGCTGGTCCGAGCTTGCCGATCGGTTCGGCTTCGCGGTGCTGTTCCCTGAACAGCAGCGGGCGAACAATCCCAATCTGTGCTTCAACTGGTTTTCGCCCGAGGACACGCGGCGCGGTAGCGGTGAGGTCGAGTCTATTCGCGAAATGATCGTTGCCACGGTCGAACGCCACGGGCTCAATCCGGCGCGAGTTTTCGTCACAGGCCTGTCGGCGGGCGGGGCGATGACCTCGGCGATGCTGGCCTGCCATCCCGAGCTCTTCGCGGGCGGCGCGATCGTCGCCGGCCTGCCGTTTGGCTCCGCACGCGGGGTGCCCGAGGCGCTGGAGCGGATGCGCGGGCGCGGCCACGATCGCGCCAGCCTCGGTGAGCGGGTGCGGGCGGCATCGCCGCACCGCGGCCCGTGGCCCGCCGTGTCGGTCTGGCACGGCAGCAGCGACGCCACGGTCGACGCGGTCAACGCCGCGATGATCGTGGACCAATGGCGCGGGCTTCACGGCGTCGGTGAGCCTGATACGACCGAGCGGGTTGCGGGGCACGTCCACCGGACCTGGCGCGATGCCGCGGGTCGTGCGGTGATCGAGGAATATGTGGTCGCTGGCATGGGGCACGGCACTCCGCTGGCGACCCACGGCGACGATGCCTGCGGATCGCCCGGGCCGCACATGCTCGACGCCGGGATCTCCTCCACCTACCGCATCGCGGCCGCATGGGGCATCGTTCCCGCGATTGCGCCGCCCCGGCCTGTGGCGACGCCCACCGCCGCGCCCGCGCCCGCGCCCGCGCCCGCGTCGCCCGCGCGTCTGGACCCGGCGGCAACGATCAGCGAAGCGCTGCGCGCCGCCGGGCTGATGAAGCCGTGAGGGTGCTCGTACGGCATTACTCCCCTGCCGCGCTGCCCGCTCCGTCCGCTCAAGCGTCGTCCGCACACCTGCACGCGCGCTGAAATGGCGGACAAGACGCCGAAAACCCATATCGTGGCCGCATGTACCTACCGCAAGCAGCATCGGCACAACGTCAGAGTGCCCTTTCGCCAAGCTGCTACTAAGGTGAAGTTCACGCCAAGCGCGCCGCTGGAAAGTGGAACGACTCGATCCTTTCTTCGGGAATCTCACCCGATGCCCGATCGCCTGTCAGATCAAGACGGCTGAACTCGTCATCGCTTCCAGTCCGCAGCATACAGAACAAATGTCCGCGGTTTGACCGCAGCCATTTGGCTGCACACGGCCGAAACCGGATTGCTCAGCAATGCTTCACCAGAACATACCCAAAACGGGCTAGCGCGAAATAGCGCGATGATGAGATTTAAACAGGTCATTGCCATATAAAGCGTCATGATGATTGGCGATTAGCAGATCTGTGCTTGCATCAGACTGCACCCTTGCGATGCTTAATCTACGCCTGAGCGGGATGGGAGAGGGAGAGGGATCCCGTCCCCGCTCGAGCGGGGTGTCCCAACCTGGATCAATTTGAGCCGTCGGTAACGCGCGCGGCTATGTAACTCATGTTTGACAGGTCGTTATCCTTGTTACAAACTAACACTAACAAAAGTGTAACGTAGCGGTCTTTGACGAACCGGGGGGACTATGATGAGCGGCGTGACAATCACCGATAACCTGACGACTTTCGGCACAGCCGGCACAACCGACCTCGTGGCAGGTTGCGCCTGCGCCTTCTGCGCGGCGATGTCGGGCAGCGGCAGCGCAACGCCGCACGTAACGAGCGACCCGACGATCGCTCGCAGCGGCGCAGAGATGCTCACCCAGCATTATTCGGATCAGGGCTTCTATTATTACTCGGGCGACCGGAATATCGACGCGGTTCTGATCGGATCGCGCTGGACCGCGACCACGCTCACCTTCTCATTCCCCGATAATGGTGATGTCTACGGCAGCAGCTATGATTCAGGGCAGAATACCCAGCATCTGCCGTTCAACGCCCTGCAGCAGGCGGCGGCGCGCCAGGCGTTCAATCTCGTATCGAGCTATACCGGGCTGAAGTTCGTCGAGGTCGCAGCCAACGGTCCCGAGCGTCCGGACTTCCGGTTGTCATCGACGGCGTCGGGCAACGTCGGTTCGGCGATGGGCTATTTCCCGCACACGGTCGACAATCTGGGCGGCGACATCTGGTTCGGGCGAACGGCACAGCCCTATTATGAAGCGCCGCAGCGCGGCAACTGGGGCTTCGTCACGATCATGCACGAGATCGGGCACACGCTCGGCCTTAAACACGGTCATTCGGACTACACCGACGAGGATCTCGGCTCCTTCTTCGGGCTGGACGAGCCATTCCACGGTTCGCGTGCGCTCGAATATGACCGGGATGGACAGCCGTGGTCGATCATGTCGTACACGACGTCGCCCAATACCACCTCGACCTTCAACGGCGATCAGCAGAACCAGGCGCAGACGTACATGATGTACGACATCGCCGCACTCCAGTATCTCTATGGTGCCAATTACGCGACCAATGCCGGCGACACCGTCTACCGCTGGGATCCGACCACCGGCGCCTTGTCGGTCAACGGCGTGTGGCGCGACGCGCCGGCGGGCAACAAGGTGCTGGAAACCGTCTGGGATGGTGGCGGCAACGACACCTATGATTTCAGCAATTACACCGGCAACCTGTCGATAGACCTGCGTCCGGGCGAGTTCTCGACACTCTCCAGCGCGCAGGTCGCCAACGCACTGGCCTATGTCGACGGCGACGCGCCGATGATCGGCAATGTCGCCAACGCCTTGCTCTACCAAGGCAATACCGCGTCGCTGATCGAGAACGCGATCGGCGGCAGCGGCAATGACCGGATTGTCGGCAATCAGGCGAACAATCGCCTCGAAGGCGGCGCCGGAGACGATCTGCTGGTCGGCGGTGCGGGCAGCGACATGCTGATCGGCGGCGCGGGCAACGATGTCGCTGATTTTTCCGACGCAAAGACCGGAATCAGCATCACCTTCAACAACAATACGGCCGATATCATCGTCGCCAACGGCAATGATCGCGACGTGCTGCGCCAGGTCGAAGGGGCGATCGGCACGGCGTTCAACGATACGCTGATCGGCGATCGTTCGGACAATTTCCTGTCCGGCGGCAGCGGCGGGCGTGACTATCTGAATGGCGGCGCCGGCAACGACACGCTGGTCGGCGGGGGTGATACGATCGTCTATGCCGATCGTCCGGATCTGGTCGAGACGACCCCGTGGAACAATCAGTCGGCGGCAGGGGCGGTGAAGCTCGACGGCTCGTTCGATCTGGTTCACGCGAACTTGGTCACGCAATCGACCGTGCTGCCGCACGCGACCGTGCGCGCGACCGGGCCGGGGGGCGGCGCAGACTATTACAGCTTCACCGGCGCCGCCGGGTCGAAGCTGATCCTCGATCTGGACAATGTGCCGCCGTCGATGACCGCAATCGAGCTGCTCGACGCGCGCGGCAATGTGCTCGCGAGCAACTATGGCATCGACCGTACCGATGCCGGCAGCCGTTCGGGCGGCGCGCCGTGGCTCGAGGCGATGATCCCGGCCGATGGCGTCTATTATGTGCGCGTCGGCGGCATCTTCAGCAGCTATGACGACGAGGGCGTCGCGACCGAAAACCTCGGCGGCTTCGCCTATGACATGCCCTATATCCTGAACGTCTCGCTGGAGAATGCCGCGGTAGAGAGCAACGTCACCGCGGTCGGATCGGCACGGATGTATGGCGGCGACGGCGACGACCTGATGGTCGCGGCGAGCGGCGACGATCTGATCTCGGGCGGCGCGGGCAACGACACGCTCTCCTACGCCAGGGCGCGCGGCGGTGTGACGGTCGACCTGAACGTCACCAAGGCGCAGAACACGGGCGGGTCGGGTACCGACACGATCAACGGCGTCGAAAATCTGATCGGCTCGCATTTCAACGATGTCCTGACCGGCACGGGAGGCGACAACGTCATCGCGGGCGGCGGCGGGCACGATATCCTGAACGGCGGGGCGGGGCGCGATACGATCTCCTTCGCGGGACTGGATCGTGGCGTGACCTTCAGCCTCGCCGCGCAGGGGAGCGACCAGTTCGTCCAGCTCGGCTCGTCGGTGCTCGCAACCGGGTTCGAGGACATCCTCGGCAGCGCAGGCAACGACACGCTGATGGGCGATGCGAGCGCGAACACGATCAAGGGCGGCGCCGGCGACGACGTGCTGGTGGACAGCGCGACCGGCCTGTCGACCGGTGCAGACACGATCGACGGCGGCGCAGGCTTCGATACGGTCAGCTTCTTCGGCCATAACGACGGCGTCTTCGCGCGTCTGACCGGGCAGGGCACCGGCGTGGTTACCGCACGGGCGAACGGGGCGACGCTGGCGACCTTCGCCAATGTCGAGGCGGTCGAAGGCGGATACGGCGACGACATGCTGATGGGCGATGCCGGGAACAACACGCTCAGCGGTCGGGAAGGCTCGGACCTGCTCGTCGGCGGAGCGGGTAACGACGCACTCGACGGCGGCTTCGGCGACGACGTTATCGACGGTGGCGAGGGCAATGACACCGCGGTGTTCAGCGCGAACGTCAGCCACTTCGTCGACCTGACGCGCACCGACCCTTACGACACCGGCGAAGGGACCGACCTGCTGATCGGCATCGAGAACCTGCGTGGCGGGGCAAGCGACGACAGCTTCTTCGGCGACGCCAACGACAACATCTTCTACGATGCCGGCGGCGACGATCTGTACGTGGGGCGTGGCGGCACCGACACCATCGACTATTCAAAGACCGGCGGGCTCCTGAAGGTCGACCTGACCGTCACGTCGCAGCAGAATACCGCGAGCGGCGGCTATGATCTGCTCGATGGGATCGAGAATGTCGTTGGCGGCGATCACGGCAACATCCTGTTCGGCACCGGCGGCGCGAACCGGCTGATCGGCGGCAGCGATGTCGACGTGCTGATTGGCGGGCAGGGAGACGACTGGCTGGAAGGCGGCGATGGCGACGACCTGCTCGTCGGCGACGAGCAACTGCGTATCGCCAATGCGGTCGCGGCCTCGAACAACGACACGTTGATCGGCGGCCGCGGCGCGGACCGGCTGATCGGCGGCGAAGGCGACGATCTGTTGATGGGCGGATCGGGCAACGACGTCCTGATCGGCGGTTCGGCGATCGTCTCGCAATACGGCAATCATTTCGTCATCGACGGCCTGGTGTTGATGGACGGCGGGTTCGACACGCTGGACGGCGGCGAGGGCAATGATCTCGGCGTGCTCTACTATGCAGGTCGCAGCGAGGCGATCCATCTCAACATGCAGGACACGCAGGCGACCAACGTCGTCTATGCCGATGGCGTGGCGCATGGATCGGTGACCAGCATCGAAGCGCTGCGGTTCTACGGCGGCAACGGCGACGATTGGGTCGAGACCGCCGACGGCTATGACGTGCTGCAGGGCGGCGCGGGCAACGATCACCTTTCGGCGGGGTCTGGTGATGACATCGTCAGCGGCGGCGCGGGTGACGACTGGCTCGACGGCGGCGTCGGCAACGACACGGTCAGCTATGCCGGCGCCACGGCAGGCGTGACGGTCGACCTGCGTCGCACCGACGCGCAGGACACCGGCGGCGCCGGCGTCGACACGATCCTCAACTTCGAAAACGTCACCACCAGCGCGTTCAGTGACACGATCTACGGCAACGATCAGTCCAACCTGATCCGCGACGGGCTGGGCGGTGACGACCGGATCTACGGCTTCGGTGGCGACGATATCCTGGGGGTCGCGCGCACCTACGGCCAGCCGGCACAAACCGTCTACGTCGATGGCGGCGACGGCAACGATCTGGTCGAATATTTCTCGATCCCGACCTACAACCGCTTCGTCCAGCCGCGCTTCTATCGCCAAACCGATACGGTGACACTGATCGGCGGCAACGGCGACGACCGGATCAACATTTCCGGGCAGAAGACCGGCTATGTCGATGCCGGCGCGGGCGACGATGTCGTGGGGATCGGGATCGGCGGGCTCAACCCGTCGACGCTGGAGGTCACGCTCGGGACGGGGCAGGACACGCTGGCGATCCTCTATGCCGACAATTTCACGGGTGAGCTCGACCGGACGAACATCATCCACGACTTCCAAGCAGGCGCGGACGGCGACAAGGTCGATCTGTCGCAGATCCTCGGAGGCTGGTTCACCGGGGTCAATCCGTTCTCGATCGGGCAGATGAAGCTCGTTCAGGACGGGACCAGCGTACAGTTGCAGGTCGATATGGATCGCGCCGGAACCTATTTCCAATGGCGCACGATGCTGACGTTCGAGAACACGAAGGTCGAGGATTTCACCGCCGACAACTTCTACCGCGTCGATGGTGACGGTGTGTTCACGCCGATCGTCGTCACGCCGTTCGATCCAAAGGGCGGGGCGGCGACTCCGGTCACCGACACGACCGGCATCGTGCCATTGTCCGACGCGACCCCCGCGCTGTGGGCCTCGGCCGACACGCTGGACGGGCAGGTGGCGGCGGTCGGGCAGACCAACGCGGCACCGGTCACCGGCACGCCGCTGTCCGATCCGTGGGTAGATACCTCGTCCGCACCGACTGGCTCGGTCGCGTCCGCGCACGACAGCGGCCTTGCGGCGGAGATGTTCGATCCCGCGCAACACTGGGCGCGCTTCGCGATGGACGCGCACCTTCATCTGGCATGAGGGCGGGCGGCCCCGGCACCGCGCCGGGGCCGCCATCGTCGGCGTCAGCGGGCGAGCAGCGCCGCAAGGCCGGGCGGTTGCGCACGCCGCAGCTCGAGCGCATCGAGCGGGGAGGGCGGAACCGCCTCCGGACCTTCGGCACGAAGCGCGACGAGCCGGATATCGGTCTGGAGCAGGCCATGGATGACGCAGCTGAGAAAGCGGCTGTCGGTGTAGACGGCATTTAGGACGTGCGCGGGCTCCAGCCGCACCTGTGCCAGCAGCATTTCAGACGCGTCGGTGACGAGGATCATGCCGAGCCCCGGCCAGCGCGCCACCACCTCCGCCGGCGGCTGCCCCTTGTATGGCATCGTCGCAGAGACATCCTCGCGCCGGTAGGCGATGCCGGCGATCTGTACGCCACGCTTCTGTGCCGCCACCAGATCGGCTTTGAAGAGATCGTAGAGCGGCGGCATCATGTCGAGCATCACGGTTTGTTGCACGCTCGCCAGCATCGCGCGCGCGCGCTCGATCGTCTGCGGGACCGTTCGGAGCCGCGACAGCGTCTCCTCAGGGGGCGGGGCATGAACCGATTGCAGAGTCGTGAGCGCCGTCTGGATCCGCTCGTCGAAACCATGGCGGAGGCTGGCGAGCAGCTGCGCGGGCGGCACGGGAACATAGGTGGCCGCCTCACCGCTATCGCTTTCGTCGAGGATCGCGCCTTTCTGTGTCAGCGCGTTGAGCGCCTGATAGACGTTCGCCGGCGCACGGCCGAGGCGCTGCGCCAACCGGTAACCGGTCGCGGGCGATTGCCGGAGCAGTTCGCAATAGACGTTTGATTCAAGCTGGTTGAAGCCGAGCGCCGTCAACGCCGATTCAGGCTCGTTCATCGTCGGCTACGGTCAGATATGATCATCGCCACGTGTTTACGGCAAAGTGGATCGCGCGCAAACCACTGCGCGCGATCCGTCATTCCCCGCGTGGTCGATCAGGCTTGCTGCGCCTGCAATCCTGTCCGGCGACGGCTGCGAAGTGCAGCGCCCGCCACGCCGAAGCCGAGGATCATCATCGCCCAGGTTGCCGGCTCAGGCACGGCAGCAGCCGTTGTGATCGTCAGGCGTGACGACGAACCGCCCGCTGTGGGTGTGAGATCGAAGTCGCCGGTGTTGAAGCGGATATTGTTGCCTGCGCTGCTGTACAGCACTGGTCCAGAGAATGCGGCGAGGTCTCCGGAGTCGGCATCGGTCAGACGCAGGCCGCCATCTTTGGCACCGGAGAAGAAGTCGATGTCGAACGTGGGACCGGCCGAGCCGGCCTGAAGCGAGGCAACGCCAGCGTAAACCAGACCATCGTCGTCATTCGCGTACGGTTTGTCATCGGTGTCGATCGACCAGGAATAGTCGCCGAACCTGAAATCGAATTGCGCTGCCTGCGCCGGGATAGCCGCAAGGATGGCCAGCGAAGCGACGCTGATCTTCTGCCACTTTTTCATCATGTCCCCCTGTTTCTGAGCCGCCACTTCAAGGTGCCCAAGGTATTATCTAAATATAATACCCGTACGAGGGTCAAGCTTTATGCTCGCGTCGAAAGGCCGCACGATCGCTCGCCGAGGCAAAGAAATGTCCGATTTTGAGACCCTGTGTCATCCGTCGCAAAGACGATTGAGCCGCAGGAGGGATGTCCGCGGCGACACAGCATCACTGCCCGGACGCCGGCGGGTGCCGCCAAATTCGGAACGACACAGATGACCTCTGCGATGATGCCGGAGAGACAATCGGCCCGCGCCATGGCCGCGTAGCGGTTCGATGAACGGGACGCCGACCACGCCACGGCGGCCGGTCGCGATCGCGAGGCCGATAACGTGTCGGGCTAATTCGCCGGCCCCGGTCGTGCATGAGCCGTAGCTGACCGCGGAATACAGCGCGCGTTCACGGCGTCGTCGCTAGCCAGACGCCGAAAGGCGACGATAATGCCCAGCGTGAACCCACCAGCCTCAATACACTCGGCCGCCCGTTTGTCCGATATGGCACACGAGGTGGCAGACGACATGGTCGCCATCTTTGGTGAGGGACAGCGTGGGGTCGACGAAGAGTTGCTCCGTGCGGACCGTCACATCGGGGCACCGCAGGGCAAGCGACCACCTTCGCGCCTGTTGACCATCACGCTACTCAGTGTCGCCGGATTTGCGGCGGCGATCGGGAGCGGTGTGGTCATCGGAAAGAACACGGTAGGCGCCGCCATCGTTGGCCCTTCAGCACTTCCGAAGACGGCCGCCGCGCGGCCTGCGCCCATGCCCGCGTCGCGTTTCGAGGGCAGGACGCTGAAATCGACGGCGTTGCCGCCCGAGGCGATATCAAACGCCATGGTGGCGTCGGCTGGGCCCTCAGACGTGCCCGCGAGTGCGATAGCGGTCACCAAGCGCCTGAAACAGGCCAAGAGCACGTCCGCCCCGCAGCGCCTTGAGTCTCTGGATTCGCGTGGCAATGGTGAGCGGGCCGACGTGTTGTTCCGTCGCACACCGCACGTGATCCAGGACCAACCGGCAAGCCCGCCGGCTGCCATCGCCGCTCGGTCGCGAGCGGATTGCTATGACGACACCGACTGCACGAACGTCCGGCTATCTGCCGCCGACGGCGACGTGGCGCGCGCCTATGCAGAAGCGACCCGGTCGGGGGTGCGGGTGCGTGATCTACGCGACTATCGCGGCGAGTGGATCCGCGCGCGAAATGTCGCGGCGTATCGTCCGCGCGAAGCACTGCGGATCTACGACATGGTCGCGGCGGACCTGCGCACGCTGGCCGATGCTGCGGTCGCCGATGATCGGACGCCGTGGCAATGATCGCGTTCCGGCGCGAGACCCATCGTCCACGGCGCGGCGCGCGCAGCGGAGGCCGCCCCCTCTACGCGGTGGGTGACGTCCATGGTCGCTACGACCTGCTGCGCGCGCTGCTGGCCGAGATCAGCCGTGACGCCGCAGAGCGCTATTCCGGTGTAACGCCGATGCTGGTGATGTGCGGCGACTATGTCGATCGTGGCCCGGACTCAGCCAAGGTGCTGACGGCACTGACGTGGCTGTCGCGATCCCGCGCGGTGGACGTGACACTGCTGGAGGGCAATCACGAAGCGATGCTGCGCATGTTCATCGATCAACCGGCCGCACATTCACGCTGGCTGTCGTTCGGCGGTGCGGAGACGCTGGTATCCTACGGTCTGAACGTGCCCGAGGGGGAGCTGGATAAGGCAACCTTAACGATGCTGCGCGATCGGCTGCTGGATGCGATGCCATCCTCGCATTATCGTTTGCTCGACTGCTTAGAGCCGATGGTGACCACAGGTGACTATGCCTTCGTCCATGCCGGCGTGAGGCCGGGGGTGGGATTGGCGGCGCAGCACCGCGAAGACTTGCTTTGGATACGCGCCGAATTCCTCGACCATCCCAATCCGTCGACCGCGGTGATCGTGCACGGTCATACCTGGGAAAATGATCGCGCGACGGTGCTGCCTCACCGGATCGGCATCGACACTGGAGCATACAAAACTGGCGTGCTTACCGCCTTACGGATCGAAGACGAGGCGATCGACGTGATCCAGGCGGTCGACGACAGCATGGCGTCGTAGCATCCGCACCTTGACCGACGGTGGAGCAGTTCGCTTTGGAACGGCCGAAAGTGGCTCTGTGCGCTGGCAGCGCCAGCGAGATCGCCACGAACTCCGAGCGTGGGATATCGGTGATCCGGTGATCACCGATATGATCGAGACTCAGCGGGCTGGCGCGCCCTGCGCGGGAGGCAGGGCGGTGATGTCGGATGAGTCAGCCCAGAGATTTATCCCGCCGTCCTCGGCCGCCTTGTCGATCGCGGCGAGGTCGCCAGCCGAAAAGTCGAGCGCCTTGACCGCGTCGAGCGAATCGTCGAGCTGCTCGACGGTGCGCGCGCCGATCAGTGCGGAGGTAACGCGCGAATCGCGCAGAACCCACGCGATCGCCATCTGCGCCAGCGTCTGCCCGCGCCCCGCCGCGATGTCGTTGAGCGCCCGGATCGCCGCGAGGTTCTGATCGGTCAGCATCCCCTGCGACAGCGAGCCGCCGCGGCCGGCGCGTGCGCCCTGCGGGATGCCGTGCAGATATTTGTCGGTCAGCATGCCCTGGGCCAGCGGCGAGAAGGCGATGCAGCCGGTGCCAAGGTCCTCCAGCGTGTCGAGCAGCTCGCGCTCGATCCAGCGGTTGAGGATCGAATAGCTCGGCTGGTGGATGAACAGCGGGACCTTCTCCTCGGCGAGGATCTGCGCGGCCTTGCGGGTCAGCCCTGGATCATAGGAGGAGATGCCGACGTACAGTGCCTTGCCCTGCCGGTGGAGCTGGACCAGGGCGCCCATTGTCTCTTCCAGCGGGGTCGCCGGATCGACGCGGTGCGAATAGAAGATGTCGACATAGTCGAGCCCCATTCGCTTCAGGCTCTGATCGCAGCTGGCGATCAGATATTTGCGTG
The DNA here is from genome assembly GCF_044901155.1 of Sphingomonas sp. NPDC079357. Taxonomy (NCBI): domain Bacteria; kingdom Pseudomonadati; phylum Pseudomonadota; class Alphaproteobacteria; order Sphingomonadales; family Sphingomonadaceae; genus Sphingomonas; species Sphingomonas sp. NPDC079357. The sequence goes on along the minus strand of NZ_JBJDOM010000007.1, from coordinate 17,088 downwards.
ACGAGCCGATGTCGCCGTAGGGGCCGGGCCACATGTCCCAGCCCGCCTTGGTCGAGATCACGAGTTCGTCGCGGTGCGCGCGCAGATCGGCGGCGAGCACGCGACCGAAATTCTCCTCCGCCGATCCGTAGGGCGGCCCGTAATTGTTGGCGAGATCGAAATGGGTGACGCCACGATCGAACGCGCGGCGCAGGATCGCACGACCGGTTTCGAACACGTCCGCGCCGCCGAAATTCTGCCACAGGCCCAGGCTGATCGCGGGCAGCCGCAGCCCGCTGCGCCCGGTGCGGCGATAGGGCATCCGGCCGTCATAGCGGTCGGGAGAGGCGGCATAAGGCGGGTCGAACGGCATGGATGCTCCTTTTCAACAGCTTAACGCATGGCGGCGCGCGCGTTTCAACCAAGGCGTGTTAACCGTGCGCGGCGGATGTCGCGAGTTGTGCGTACCAATCGGCATAGCCCGTGTTGCGCGCCAGGCGACGGTTGAGGTCGGGCGTGCCGTCGGTCCACCAAACCGGGCCGCGCTCGCCGAGCGCGACTTTGGCCGCGTCGACGCGCGAACGGGCGGCGCGGCGTGCGACGGGATCATCGCGGCGTAGCGCGCTCTGCACCGCACGGCGCGCAGCCATCAGTTCCACCACGAGCGCCTGCCGCGTGTCCTGCGACAGCGCGGGGTTGCTCATGCGCCACAAGCGCCCCCGCACCACCATGTAGCGGCCATCTGGCGTGGTCGGTGGATTTCCCTCTGTCATGCCTGCTGCCTCGTTCCGACCAACAGGAGCCGGACGATCCGAGGGCGTGGTCGTTCCGACCGGCGCGATCAGGCGAGCGGGGCGGTCGGGGAAGCAAGCGCCGAGATGATCGTGGGCAGGAGATGCGCGACGACCAGCTCGATCGCGCGCGCGTTGGGGTGGAGGCCGTCTGGCAGGGTCAGCTGAGGGTGACCCATGACGCCGGGCGGGAAGAACGGGGCGTGATCGGCGCCATGGCGCGCCGCGAGATCGGCATACATGCCGTCATATGACGGGGCATGGGCGCGCAGGAACGGCGGCACCTCGAAAGTGGTCAGGAAGATCGTGATGCCGCAAGACGTCAACGTGCCGAGGATCTCGTCGAGGTTCGCCTTGGTGCGCGCCGGGGCGACAAAGCGCAGCAGGTCGTTCGCGCCCAGCTCGACGATGGCGAGATCGGGCTTGCGCTTCAGGCCGCTCAGCACACGTGGCAGGCGGCGGAGCGCGTCCGCGGTCGTGTCCCCCGACACGCCGGCATTCAGCACCGTCGCATCGGGGTGACGGTCGCGCAGCGCCTGTTGCAGCTTCGCTGCAAATGAGTCGCGTGTCGGCAGGCCGTAGCCGGCAGTCAAGCTGTCGCCGAGCGCAAGAACGTGAAGTGTAGAGCAGGCGGGCATCGCGCGTATATATGACCGCCGCCGCAAAGATCAGCCCGCCGCCGCAGGCATCATGCGTCAGATCTGCAAAGCACCGACCTCTCACGGAGGAAACGGGATTACGCAGGCGTGCGTGTCAATCCGTTTGAAGTGGCGTGTTTGCGTCAGTGAGAGCATTGTCGATCAACGTTTCCATCGCGCGTCTGGCAGCCTCGCCATCACCCGCGATCAGTGCCCTAAATACTGCGTGATGGTCGGGCATCGGATCGCGCATCTGCCGCCGCTGGTCGCGCGAGAAGCGCGTAGTCCACTCGACAGCTGCCGCAATCGAGTTGGACAACGTCAGCAGCGGCTCGTTGCGCGTCGCGTCGAGCACCGCGAGGTGGAACGCCTGGTCGGCGGCGCGGCCCTCGGCGGTCAGCAGCCCGTGCCGCTCCATCTCCTGCAACGAATGGCCCATCCGCGCGAGCTGCCGTTCGTCGCGCCGCTGCGCGGCCAGCGCGGCGGCGGAGGGCTCGACGATCCGACGCAGTTCGAAGATGCCGTCGATGAAGTCGCGGGTCGCGCCGCCCTCGAACATCCAGCCGAGCACCTCGATGTCGAGCATGCTCCATTTCGCGCGCTCGTTGACGCGCGTCGCGCTCTTGAGCCGCTGCTGGACGAGTCCCTTGGCGGCGAGCACCTTCAGCGCCTCACGATAGGCGCCGCGTGACACGTTGTTCTCGGCGCTGAACCGCTCCTCGCTGACCAAGGCGGTGCCCGGTGCGAGTCGCCCGGTGACGATCGCCACGCCGAGATCGTGCGCGATCCCGCCACGGATGTCGTCGGGACGGACGGAGGCGGGCGGCGCGATCATCGTTTCACCATGCTCGACCACCCCATCGACCGTCAAGCATTCTGACCCGCAATGTGGTATGACGAGATTAGCCAACATCCTCACATACAATCTTCGTCACGACCACATCTTGCCAATCTCGTCGTACTAGATTAAGCCAACCTCATAAGCGGTCAAACCGCAATCAAAGGGAGAGGATCATGGCGGCAAGGCGGTTCCGGCACGCAACATGCGCGTCCGCGCTCGGGTTGGTACTGACGGCGCTGTCGCCAGCCGGCGCGCAACAGGCGGCCGATCCGCTCGCCGGCGTCCCGCCGACCGAGACGCCGCAGCCGGGGCAGACCGGCGGCCGTCCGGATCAGGCCGGGACCGATCAGTCCGCGGACGCCGGGGCGGCGGAGGACATCGTCATCACCGGCGTGCGCGCGAGCCTGTCGTCGGCACAGTCGATCAAGCGCAACGCCAAGCAGATCGTCGACTCGGTGGTTGCCGAGGACATCGGCAAGCTGCCCGACAACAATGTCGTCGAGGCGCTCCAGCGCGTGCCGGGCATTCAGGTGTCGCCCCGCGCGCGTGGCGAATCCGCGACGGTGCTGATCCGCGGGCTGCCGGACGTCGTGACGGTGGTCAACGGACGCAACATCTTCTCGACCACCGGGCGCTCGCTGTCGCTCGCCGACGTGCCCGCCGATCTGGTCGCCGGGGTTGACGTCTACAAGTCGCGTGCCGCCGACCAGATCGAGGGCGGGATCGCCGGGCTCATCAACGTCCGCACGCGCCGCCCGTTCGACTTCAAGGGCGCCGAGGTCGCGGTCGCCGCGCGGCAGGTGTACAGCGAGCAGCCCGATACGATCGATCCCTATGCGAGCCTGTTGCTCAGCAACCGCTGGTCGACCGGGATCGGCGAACTCGGCGCGCTGGTCAGCGTGTCGTTCCACCAGACCCGCTACCGCGACGAGACGATCTACGGCGGCGGGTTCTTCGGCTACAATCTCGACAACACGCGCGCGCCATACACGCCGGGCTTCCCGCTCGATCCGCGCGGCACCAGTGCGTCGGAGCCGCGCGTGTTCCGCACCGACGTGATCGGCGCGATCGACCGGATCGGCAAGCGCGAGCGCCCGGCGGTCAACGGATCTTTGCAATGGCGCCCCGATCCGCGGCTGACGATCACCGCCGACGGGCTGTTCTACGGCTTCCGTGATCGCGGGAACAGCAACCAGAATTTCACCTCGCTGGAAGGACGGCTGGCCGCGCCGCTGACCTTCAAGGGCGATACCAAGCTGGTCGATCGGATCAGCACATTGGGCAGCCGGGTCGCGGTGTTCGGGGCGGTGAACGACAATGTCGCGGATCGCTACCAGGGGGCGCTGTCCGCCGAATGGCTCGCCGACGGCTGGCGCGTCTATACCGAGGGATCGTACACGCGCTCGGTGGCGACCGATCGGGTCGCCTCGGTCGACGTCGATTTCATCGCGCGGCAGACCAATGGCTTCTTCAATTTCGAGGGCAGCGGGACACCGCGCTTCGAGCTGCCGTTCGACGATATCGCCGATCCGTCGCGCTATTTCCTGTCGCGGCTCAACACGCAGCGCACCGAGGGCAAGGGCGAGGAACTGACCTTCCGCAGCGACATCGCCTATACCGAGCCGCTCGGCGTGTTCACCGAGCTGGCGGCGGGCGCGCGCATCAACCGGCGCAACGCGGGCTCGCAGGCGTTCAACCAGATCCTCAACTGCTCCGCGACCGGCGCCTTGCGCTGCTACACCGCGCGCGCGGTCGACGTGCCCGGGTTGATGACGACGACGCCCGGCGACTTCTACGACGGCGTGCGGCCGTTCGTCCGGCAATGGGCGTCGCCGTCGACACAAGGCGTGCTCGACAATGTTGGCTTGTTGCGCCAGCGGTTCGGCGCCGCGCCGGGCGATCCGGGCTTCCAGCAGACCCTGGGCTTCAACATCGTCGAGAAGAGCTATGCCGGCTATGTCCAGGCCAGCTTTGAGGTCGGGCGGCTCGACGGCCAGATGGGCGTGCGCGTTGTCAAGAACGACATCACCTCCAACGCGTCGCGCGCGGTGCGCGGCGTCGTGACGCCGATCACGATCAGCAGCGACGGCGTCGACGTGCTGCCCAGCATCACCGCGCGCTACAAGCTGCGCGACAATCTGTTCCTGCGCGCCTCGGCGAGCAGCACGATCACGCGCCCGAGCTTCGCACAGCTCAATCCCGCACTGACGCTCACCCCGCCGGTACCCGGCCAGCAGCCATTCGGGCGCGGCACCAGCGGCAATGCCGAGCTGAAGCCGGTCCGCTCGACCAACTTCGACCTTGCCGCCGAATGGTATATCGACCGGTCCAGCTCGATCACCGCGACCGTGTTCCGCCGGTCGGTGACCGGCTTCATCCAGTCGGTGACCAGCAACGTGCAGATCGACTATCTCGGCACCGACAACGGCACCTATCAGGTGGTCAGCCCGCAGAATTCCGGGTCGGGCAGGCTGACAGGGATCGAGGGTGGCTTCACCTATTTCCCGCGCTTCCTCGACGGATTCGGGGTCAGCGCCAACGGCACCTATATTGACGGCGTCAACCGCGCCTTCTCGCCGCTGCCCGGCCGGACGGGGTTCCTCGAGATCCCGTTCGAGAACGTCTCGAAATTCTCGGCGACCGCGACGCTGATCTACGAGAAGAACGGCCTTTCGACGCGCGCCTCCTACGTCTGGCGCGACTCGTACAATGCCGGTCTGCACTTCACCGGGGTCAATCCGAACGGGATCACCAACGGCGCGATCAACAACCTCGACGTCTCGATCGCCTACGATCTGAACCCGAAGTTCACGGTGGTGTTCGACGCCACCAACATCCTGCGCGACCTGTACCAGACGTCGTTCACCGATCCAGCGCTCTATCCGCGTGATACCGTGCTTTATTCCCGTATGTTCGCGGTCGGCATCCGTGCGCGCCTGTAATTCACACGACAAGAGAGGATCCCCGATGCGCCCCTATCGCCATCTGCTCGCCCCGTTGCTGTTCGCGGGCACATTGCTGGCCGCGCCGGTCCACGCGCAGTCGCCCGCCGCCGCGCGCCCGGTGCGGATCACGGTCGACACCACGCAGACCATCGGCAAGCTGCCGCCGATCTGGCGCTTCTTCGGCGCCGACGAGCCCAATTATGCGACGATGAAGGACGGCAAAAAGCTGATCACCGAACTCGGCAAGCTGAAGCGCGGCGACATCTATTTCCGCGCGCACAACCTTCTCAACACCGGCGACGGCACCGCCGCGTTCAAATGGGGCAGCACCGACATCTACAACGAGACCCCGGACGGCAAGCCGATCTACAACTGGACCAACGTCGACCGGATCATCGACACCTACCGCGCCGCGGGGATCCACCCGTATCTGCAGATCGGCTTCATGCCCGAGGCGCTGTCGTCCGCGCCCGCCGGCACGCCCTATCGCCACGACTGGCGGCCGGGGTTCGACTATAAACGGATCATGTCCGGCTGGGCGTATCCGCCCAAGGATTATGACAAGTGGCGCGAGCTGATCTTCCAGTGGGCCAAGCACAATGTCGAGCGCTACGGCCGCGCCGAGGTCGAGCGCTGGTATTTCGAGATCTGGAACGAGGCGAACGGCTGGTACTGGAAAGCCAGCCACGACGAATTCTACAAGATGCACGATTATGCAGTCGACGGCATCCGCCGCGCGCTGCCAACCGCCCGGGTCGGCGGCCCCGATGCCGCCGGGGCGGGCGGGGCATTCATGGACGGCTTTCTCCAGCACGTCACCGCCGGGCGTAACTATGCCACCGGGCAGATCGGGACGCCGACCGACTTTCTCGCCTTCCACGCCAAGGGCCGCCCGACCTTCGTCGACGGCCATGTGCGGATGGGGATCGCGCAACAGCTGAAGGAGGCCAATGACGGCTTCACCAAGACGCTTTCGAACCCGGCGCTGGCCGGCAAGCCGGTGGTGATCGGCGAGAGCGATCCGGAGGGCTGCGCCGCCTGCCCGGGGCCGGCGAACGCCTATCGCAACGGCACGATGTATTCGAGCTATACCGCCGCCAGCTTCGCGCGGATGTGGGAGCTGGCGGCGCGGCGCAAGGTCAACCTCGACGGCGCGCTGACCTGGGCATTTGAGTTCGAGGACCAGCCGTGGTTCGCCGGCTATCGCCAGCTGTCGTCGAACGGCGTCGACCTCCCGGTGCTCAACGTCTTCCGGATGTTCGCGCAGCTCGGCGCCGACCGGCTCGCGGCGACCAGCGACGCGCAGCTGCCGCTCGACACCGTGATGCGCGACGGCGTGCGCGCCGCGGCGGATGTCGGCACGATCGCGACGCGCACCGCCGATGGCAAGGTGGCGGTGCTGGTCTGGCATTATCATGACGACGACGTGCCGGGCGCGGACGCCGCGGTGACGCTGGCGCTGCGCGGCGTGAAGCGCGGGGCAGGCGCGCGCGCGACGGTGTGGCGCGTCGACGGCGACCATGCCAACGCCTTCACCGCGTGGAAGAAGATGGGGTCGCCGATCGCGCCCGACGATGCGCAATATGTCCAGCTCGAACAGGCGTCGGTGATGCAGCCGCAGCCGCTGGCGCTGACCGGCGCGGCGGGCGGTGCCACCACCGCCACGCTGGAGGTGCCGCGGCAGGGGGTGGCGCTGGTCGTGATCGATGGCCAGTAGCGCGCCGGCGGCGCGCGGCGGCTGGGGGATCGCCTTCGTCGTCGCGGTCGCGATCGCGATCAGCTATCTCGACCGCCAGACGCTGCCGTGGGCGATCGCCAGCATCCAGCGCGACATCCCGATCGGCAACCAGACCAAGGCGCTGCTCGATTCGGCGTTTCTGGCCACCTACGGGCTGATGTATCTGGGCGGTGGCTGGCTGCTCGACCGCGTCGGGACGCGGCGCGGCTTCGTCGCGATCATGGCGTTCTGGTCGCTGGCCTGCGCCAGCCACGGCGTGGCCGGCGGGGTCGCGGCGCTGATCGTCAGCCGACTGTTGCTGGGGATGGGGGAGGGCGGAGGCTTCCCGGCCGCGACGCGCGCCGTGGCGGAGCGCTTCGCGCCCGAGCGGCGGGCGACTGCGCTGGGCATCATCAACGCCGGCACCTCGGTCGGGGCGGTGCTCGCGCCGCCGCTGATCGCGCTGCTGCTCACGCATGCCGACTGGCTGGGGCTGGCGAGCTGGCGCTGGGTGTTCTTCGTCACCGGCGCCCTCGGGCTGGCTTGGGCGCTGTGGTGGGCGGTGGTCTACCGTGATCCGCCGACGGCACAGGCGATGGCGGTGGGCGCGTCCGCCGGGCCCGGCGTGCGTGCGCTGCTGGCGCGGCGCGCGGTGCTGGGGGTCGTCGGTGCCAAGTTCCTGAGCGACGGCGCGTGGTATTTCTACCTGTTCTGGCTGCCCAAATATCTGTTCGAGGCGCACGCCTTCGACCTCAAACAGGCCGCGACGATCGGCTGGATCCCCTATGCCGCGGCCGGGGTCGGCAGCGTCGCGGCCGGCGGGCTGTCGAGCCGGCTGCTGGCGCGTGGCGCGTCGGTGAACGCCGCGCGCAAGATCGCGCTCGGCGCCTGCGCGGCCTGTATGCCGTGGGTGATGTTCGTGCCGCACGCGCCATCGATCGGCTGGGTGATCGCGCTGTTCAGCCTCGCCTTCTTCGGCCAGCAGGGCTGGTCGACGCTGGTGATGACGCTGCCCACCGACCTGATCCCGCGCGCGGCGCTCGGCCGGCTCGCCGGGCTGGTCGGGATGGGCGGCGCGTTCGGCGGGATCGTCATGGGGCAGGCGGCGGGCTGGGCGCTCGATCACGGGCTTGGCTACGCCCCGGTGCTCGCCACCGCCGCCTCGCTTCACCTGCTCGCCTTTGCGCTCATCTGCCTCGCCGTCCCGCGCATCGCGCGGCTCGATTTCAGTTCCGGTTCCAGGGGAGTCCTGTCGTGAAGATCACCGAAGTCCGTACCCGCGTCGTGCAATGGAAGGGGCAGACGCAGGCGCTGCCGCCGCATTTCTGCACCAACCCGATGGATGCCGTTTCGCCGATGCTGTCGCGCGAGACGATGGGCAGCTTTACGTTCCACGGCTGGCTGATCGTCGAGGTGTTCACCGACAAAGGACTGGTCGGGATCGGCAATGCGGCGCTCGCCCCGATGGCCGCCAAGGCGCTGATCGACGGCGCGCTGGCGCCGCTGATCCTCGGCCACGATCCGTGGGACACCGAATTCCTGTGGCAGCACATGTACCGCAAGACGATGGCGTTCGGGCGCAAGGGCGTGGTGATGGCGGCGATCTCCGCGATCGACATCGCCTTGTGGGACCTGATGGGCAAGGATGCGCGCCAGCCGTGCTTCCGCCTAATGGGCGGGCGTACCCGTCCGCGCATCCCGGTCTATGCCAGCCGGCTCTATTCGGTCCCACTCGACGAGCTGGCCGCGGAGGCGACACGCTACAAGGCGCAGGGGTTCAGGGCGATGAAGCTGCGCTTCGGCTGGGGCCCCGACGATGGCGCGGCCGGCATGGCACGCAACGTCGCGCTGCTGCGCACCGTGCGCGACGCGGTCGGCGACGAGATCGACGTCATGGCCGACGCCTATATGGGCTGGAGCCTCGACTATGCGAAGCGGATGATGCGGCTGATCGAGCCTTACAACCTGCGCTGGCTGGAAGAGGCGATCATCCCCGACGACATCCACGGCTATCACGAGCTGCGCCGCTTCGGCACGACGCCGATCGCGGCGGGCGAGCATGAGTTCACCAGCTACGGCTTCCGGCAGCTGATCGAGGCGCGGGCGCTCGACTATATCCAGTTCGACACCAACCGTGTCGGCGGGCTGACCGCGGCGCGCAAGATCCAGGCGCTGGCGGAGGCGCATTCGATCCCGGTCGTCCCGCACGCCGGGCAGATGCACAATTACCATGTCGTGATGGCCAGCCTGAATTCGCCGATCGCGGAATATTTTCCCAAGGTTGACGTCGAGGTCGGCAACGAGCTGTTCTGGTATGTCTTCAAGGGCGAACCGGTCGCCGAGGACGGCTATGTCTCGCTCAGCGACGACGTGCCGGGTCTCGGGCTGGAGATCGACGAAGCGGCGCTGGCCAATTTCGAGGTGACGGCATGACGAACGGGAAGATCGCGTTTCTGGGGCTGGGAACGATGGGCGCGGGCATGGCGCGCCGGCTGGTGGCAGCGGGGTTCGACGTGGCGGTCTGGAACCGCTCGCCGGCGAAGGCGGCGCCGCTCGCTGCGGCCGGCGCGCGCGTCGCCGACACGCCCGCCGCGGCGGCTGCGGGCGCGGGGATCGTGGTCGCGATGCTCGCCGACGATCCGGCCTCGCGCAGCGCGTGGCTCGGCGCGGACGGCGCGCTGGCCGCAATGACGCCCGGCGCGGTGGCGGTGGAGTCGAGCACATTGACCATCGAATGGGTCCGCACGCTCGGTGCCGAAGCCGCCGCAGCGGGCATCCGGTTGCTCGACGCACCGGTCAGCGGCAGCCGGCAGCAGGCCGAGGAGGGCAGCCTGCGCTTCCTGGTCGGCGGCGACGCCGACGCGCTGGAGCAGGCGCGCGCCGCGCTGGAGGCGATGGGCAGCGAGATCGTTCACCTCGGCGCGTCCGGCAGCGGAGCGGTGTTCAAGCTGATCAACAACTTCCTGTGCGGCGTCCAGGTCGCCAGCCTCGCCGAGGCGGTGGTGATGGTCGAGCGCAGCGGGATGGACGCCGCGCGGATCGTGCCGCTACTGATCGCGGGCGCGCCGGGCAGCCCAATCGCGAAGCTGATCGCGCCGCGGATGCTCGAGCGTGACTATGACCCGCGCTTCTTCCTGCCGCTGATGGCGAAGGACCTCGGCTATGCCGAGGCGGCGTTCGCCGCGCAGGGGCTCGACCTGCCAAGTGCCGCGGTGGCGCGCGCGCGCTTTGAAGCGGCGGCCGATGATCATGCCGGCGACGACATGGCGGCGGTGGTCGAGGGCGTGCGCCGCGCATGATCCGCGCCGCGCTGCGACGGGGCGCGTGGCTGGCGGCGCTGGTGCTCGCCGGCCCGGCGATCGCAGCCGAGGCGCGCTGGCTGTCGGACGGGGATCGCGATAATCAATTCGATCGGCAACCTCGGCGGTTATCTTGGGCCCTTCGTGATGGGACTGGTAAAGAGCCAAACCGGGCGCACGACTGGCGGCCTCTATGTTCTCGCCGCGTCTCTTGCCGTCCCGGGCCGCCCGATCCTGTAAGGTCCCGATCGCCTTGCGAGCAACTCCCCCTTCCAGCTCAATCGCACTAGCCCTGCTTGCAACAGCCCGTCGATCGCAGCGTGGACCTGAGGCATCGCTTCGCGCCAGTCCGGTGCAATTGCTCGCGCGATTTCACTTGGGCAAATCGTTGCATCGGGTGCTCGAGACGCAAGCATGGGCAGCGTCACGGTTCTTGGGTCGCTCATCCGCTTTTGCTCATGCCCCGTCGTTCCCCCGCCGCGCATTGTCTCAGTCGCTCTTCGTCAGCACGAACGCGATGAGGAAACCGATGACGGCAATCAGCCCCGAATAGTCGTGTGTCGCCTCGGTCGCCTCCGGGATCATGGTGTCGACCAACATCGCAAGGATGGCACCCGCCGCAACCGCCGTGACGCCTGCGATCAGATCCGGGCTACTGCCCGCCAAAGCGACATTTCCGACCATGGCGGCGATGGCGGACGCGACAGCTATCCCGCCCCATACGCCGAAGACATAGGCCGGCGAGCGCCCGGCCGCCTTCATACCTGCGGCACTCGACAGCCCCTCCGGGACGTTCGACAAGAAAACCGCGGCAACCGTCACCGCGCTCACGCCAGCGCCGCTCAGCAAACTGACGCCGATCACGACCGACTCTGGTATACCGTCGAGCAACGCGCCGATCGCGATTCCCGCACCGGAGTCGCTCCTTGCGTCGGGTTGGCTCTCCTGTGGGTTTGATCCGGAGCGCTTGCGATGCTTCGCGCCGCGTCTGGACACGATGATGTTCGCCGCAGTGTAAATGACCGCGCCGCCGAGGAACCCCGTTGCGGTGGAGTCGAACCCGCCTTGATGGAAAGCCTCATCCATCAGGTCGAAGGCGACCGCCGAGATCAGAACGCCCGCGCCGATCGCCATGATGGAAGCGATCAGACGCTGCGGCAGGGTGGCGAACCAGGCAATAGCAGCGCCGAGTATCAACGCGGATCCACCGACGAGCCCCCAGAACCCGGCCTCCCAAACTCCTGACATCGCGCGTCTCCCTTGCGGCTCAGGTAACGTGGATGGGAAGATGGCGCATCCCCTAGTAAAAAGGCGCGATGCTTCCGATCTTTCCCTCACGCGCGCCACGCTCCATGATCGCAGGACCGCCATGATCGCTTTGCTTATCCAAGTCGCGCTCGCGGCCCAGTGCACCCCGGCGGATTACCTCTGCAATTTGGGTCGCGCGCCCACTTACAGCGAGCAAGAGGCGGGCCGCATGGCAGCTCAGCGTCAGCAAGCGGAGCGGGAGCTCATCGAACGGCAGGCTACCGCCACGAGGTCCGCGATTTACAGCCAGGCCGAGGCTGCGCGCGCGCTCCCGAACAGGGTGGACAGCCTCATCGCTGACGATCGCTGTGACGCTGCCGCTGATACGACTCTCATTGGCGGCAATGCAGGCATGGCTCAACAGGTCCGCACGCGCTGCAGGCCATGACGGCTCCGTTACCACGCCCGGCGTCGCGTTGAGCCATCGCGGCGCGAGAAGCTGCGCCTCACGCGTGTCCACGCCTGAATAAGGAGGGTGGCATGCGGGACATCCGGACGCGGAGGCATTCAAGGCCGGGGTAGTACAATTATCCTGCGGGGAACGGCGGATAGGCTTGTGGCGAAATGTGAGAGCCCGGCGATCCCGACACGACAACGGCATAAAGGGCATTGCCGACCGAAGTTCGAGCGCCAATTTCAATGACAAGTTGAGCCGCGACCATCACCGCGATGCCCCAGAACCACGCTCGATGAACCGTTTGATCACGCCGCCAGTCGATGAGGACGCCGGCAAATGGGAAAACGAGCATCGCAGCGAAGATGCTTGGGCCTGTATAGGGAATCAGGAGGGGCGCCGGAAGCAGTCGTCCGAGTGCTGGCCCCATGATCATGGCCATTCCGCATAGATGCAGTCGCTTGTGCCAATCGGTTCGTCGCCGGAGCACGATCGCCCAGGTCGACAATCCGGCGAATGTCAGGACCCCGACTGGGTTCATGATAAGGAAGTAAGCCGGCTGGAAGAAGAAGGGCGCATGGCCCGAGCGCACCATGCGGACTGAACCGCTCCGGGTTTGTCGGAGGCTGCAACATTATCGCCGGACATTTCAGCACGACGTGCAACTTGCGAAGCAGTGCCGTTCCCATCATCCTGTCGTGGCCCAGCTTCGTCGCCAGCACCGCCGCGGTCAGCATCAACCAACCGGCCTATCCGGCATCGACCAATATCCTCAGTGCGCGCCAGGCCACCGCGACGACCGATGGTGCTCATGCCGGCTGCAGGTCGTTCGTCACGATTTCGCTCACAATGCCGTCGGCGATCCGAATTACGCGGGTAGCTCCCGCTGCGGCCCCACCGCGATACGGGTTATAGGCAGCGCGCGTATCACATCCATCACCGCCTGCTCTGCCGCCGGCTCGGTTCGTCAACTCGGCGCCGGAGCCGCGGCCCGGTTACGCTCAGCATTTCGGCGAGCCCGGGTTGATGGTGTTCGCCGCTGAGGTGGGGCTGTCGATCATCTGGTTGGTGCCGCTGTAAGAGCGGCCAGCCCGATGCAGTCCAGCAGCCTATGCAGGCGACGATCCAAACGGCGATGTACAATCGCCCGTCGACGTAGGGCAGCGCGGCATAGGCGTTGAAGAGCCAGATGAACAAGGCGGCGAACAGGAGGATCCGCTTCCAGGTGAGGCGATCGGTGATCCGCCGCAGGCTCCGCTCGACGTCTTCAAGAGACTGCGGACGGTTGTCGCGTTCGATTGGCTGCACGGCGCTGTCCTCCATCATCGTCAACGTCGTAGCGTGGCAGTTTTCATGAAACCCGCAGCGAGCGATCTACCCTCGCGAGCTATAATTGATGGTCATTCGCGAATTTGGCTAGCGATGCTGGCGGCGCGACATGCCTGGGTAGGTTAGGCGGTATCGATCATGAAAGCGGATAAGATATCGTCGCGCTGCTGCTTCGACAGGGTGATCGTCGGCGGAGGAGACGTGGCTGGCGTTGTAGATCGTCAAAAGGCGAGCAGCGGTCGAAAGTCAGCAGGCCAGGTGTCGCGCAGCGGCGCCTCAATCGCGGGCAGTGCCTCGTCAGGCGTAATTGTAGGCGCTCGCAATCGTAGCGGCGTCTGCTCGCCAACAGCACGATTTCCTGCTCACGCTCTCTGCCACTTCCGCATGGCACCGTCGGCGCTGCTCGCAATAGGATCTGCCTGCTCACATTATCGCTTCGGGCGGATGCCAAAGGCGGGTTCCTCTCACGAGCCGGATCGTCCCATTTCTCCGACTCCAACCTGCCATTTCGGGAATGGGCAATCGGGAACATATTTTGGGAAAGCGGCTATCCCCTACTATCCAGCACGCCTTGCGACCGTCAGCCGTCCCGACCACCCTTCCTAATCGGGGATATCGTCAAAGCACCGCAACCGCCGTGCCGAGTATCTCGACGCGTGGTGGCAGGTGGTCGACAGGAAGGCAGTGTCCAATCGCTACGCAGTGCTATTGCACGGCGGTCCAGCGTGCGCCCGTTCAGGCGCGCGCCACCCAACCGCGCCAAGTGAAGGCGGCATAGAATAGCTCGACCTCACTGAAGCCGGCGTCCCGCAGACACGTCGCGTCATCCTGCGGCGTCAGCAGGGCGAGGCTTGCAGCGACCGCTTGGCGCGCTTGTTCGGTCTGGGCTGGATCGGCACCCGAGGCGACCGCATAGGCCGCATAGCGTTTCAGCCAGCGGGTGCGGGCGGGTTCGTCCTGCGGAAAGCTCGAATGGACGACCACCAGCGGTGCGCCCGACGCCATCCGTCGATGCATCTCGCGCAGCGTCCGCACACGTTCGTCGCGGTCTAGGAAATGGAGCGTAAGGAGACAGGTGGCGGCGTCGAACGGGCCAATGGGCGCGTCGCCGATATAGCCTTCGACCAGATCGGTGCGACCGGCATCCTTGCCCAATGCCCGGCGTGCCAGATCCAGCATCGGGCCGGCGGGATCGACACCGGTGAAGCGCCAGCCATCTTGCGGTTGCGCCAACGCCGCGAGTTCAAGGCCACCCCCTGCGCCCAGCACCAGCACATGCGCGTCAGCGGGCGCATGTTCGGCTAGCAGGATTGCCGTCATGCGGTGAACCGCGTCCAGGCCGGGGGTGAAGCGCCGAGGCCCGTCAGCATAGTGGGCGAGGCGTTCCGGGTCGGAGAACATGTCGAGGAAGATACGGTTGCTGTCTGGCATCAACTTTATCCGCTTTCAGATTTCGAGACGAAGTGACGCCCGGACCGTCCGGGGTGCGCCAGGATATATCCACAAGGCGCTGTACGAGCTGGCGGCATATCGTTGATCGAGCAAATTGTCGGCCTCGAGACGGAAGCGCACCCCCTCGACCAGCGGCGCTTCGATCGCCGCCTTTACCTTCACATATGCGGGCAGCACTACCGGATTGGCCGTGAGCGATCCCGCCCGATCACCGACATAGGCTACGCCCGCGCTCAACTGCCAGTCGCCACGGGTAGTAGAGATGCGATTGACCACCAGCAATGTGCCCGAGTGCTCCGGCACGTTCAGCACATCCGGTGTCGGAAACGCGGTGTCATCCGCCTTTGCATCGAGCCACGCATAATTCGCAACGATCTGCCAGCGATTGCCGAGCCGAGCCGAAGCGTCGAACTCGATCCCACGGCTGACGATGCTTCCAACGGGCGCAAGGAAGTTCGCATCAACCGGATCGGTCGTCAGGATGTCCTGCTTGCGGATGTCAAACCACGTCGCCGCCAGGTCGATACCGGGCAGCTTGGCCGCGACACCCACCTCGTAGCCGCGACCTTTTTCCGGGCCGAAGCCCTCCCCATTGCGATCGGTGCCGGTGTTCAGCGAGAAGTTCTCACCCCAATTTGCATGCACCGCCATCGCGTCCGTGACGCGGTAGCGTGCAGCAACGCGGAAGTTGACCGGCTCGTCAATGTTGCGACCGACACCGCCGGTATTGTTGTTGACAATCTTCTGCCGGTACGGATCGATCCGTGCGCCTCCAACCAGTGTCAGCCGGTCGGTGACGTCCCACATGTCCTGCACGTAGAAGGTGCCCGCCCAGCGGCTCTCGTCGTTGTTGGTGAAGGGGCGCAACGGAGCTGCGACCGAAGATCCATCGACGGGATTGTACAGGTCGATCGCGTAAGGATTGGCAGCCGAGGGGTTGATGCGCAACCAGCGCTCGCCATAGAAGAAACGATAGCCCTTCACGCCTGCGCTGACCCGGTGCCGCCCGATCTGTCCGGCGAGCTCTAAGCGCGCTGACAGGTCATCGACACTAAAGTCGCGCGACCGGCGCTGTCGCCACAAGGCGTTCCCGACGATGCGCGACTGGTCGGCAGACAGGCCTTTCAGCGTTCCCGTCCGCCAGACCACTCCGCTGTTCAGCGTCCAGCTTCCGCCGAGTTCCGCCAGACCGGTCACCTGGTGCTGGTCCTGTCGTGATCTGGTGATGCCGTTCGATGGTTCTCCGTAATAATTCGAGCGCGGCAATGCGTTGGCATCGCCGTCGATCGCCGGAATGCCGCGGTCGAACGGCGTGTCATACTGGCTGAACTCACCGGTGTAGGTGAGACGTAGCGCATCGCTCGGCTGCCAGGTCAGAGAGGGCGATACAACGCGCCGGCGCAGGGTGACGGTGTCGCGCCATCCATTACTGTCCTCACCTGCGACCACGATCCGGGCGGCCAGTGTCCGGCTCAACGGGCCGGTCGCGTCGAGTTCAACACGGCGCGTGTGGAACGAGCCATAACTGACCATCGCGTTTGCATGCGGCGTAAAGCGTGGCACTTTGGTCACGATGTTGACCCTGCCGCCGGGATCAACATCTCCGAACAGTGCCCCGGCCGGCCCTTTGAGAACCTCGACCCGTTCGGTCGTCGCAGGATCGCGCGGCGGTGCCATGCCGCGGTTGGCGAGGAAGCCATTTAAATAATATTCCGCGCCTCCGTCCGGGGTGCCGAGAAATCCACGAACGGCAAAATTGTCGATAACACCGCCACGATTATTCTGTTGGCTAAAGCCGCTGACGAGTTCGAGGGCGTCGCTTAGCCGGTACGCTCCCGCGGCATTCAGAATGTCGCGTTCGATCGATCGGCTTGATTGTGACATGCGCTCGGTGACGCGATCCGACGACAGCGTTCGATCGACGGTGTCGCGGGTGCCCAGCACGACGATCTCGTCTTCATCATCTTTCTCGGGTGCTTCCTGTGCGGCCACGGCAAAGGGCGCGAAACCAAGCGCAAACGTGAGGGCAACTGCGGACGTACGCAGTCGTGAACGAAGAGGCATGTAAGACATTGCTGCTCCGGAATGCCGCGCACGAACCGGCGCCGCTAGGGTTGCGATATGTTGCAACGTATCATAGAGCGATCCTGCTGCAACGCAACAGCATCTGAGTATCTACCTCTGGGGTTCAGAGGTATGCCATCGCCGGGCACACCGGATAGGCTGCCACTGGATTTCAGGAATTCCGAAGTGGAAGTCCTTTGCGCTTTAACATAGCTCACCTTTTCAGTCTCTTCCTGTGTAAGCGCTAAGTAGAAATGACACCGCTCCGCTAGATAGAAAAGGCACACAGTGCCAGCGGGTCGCCGGTGTCATGGCCATCCTCGGCAGCGAG
>NZ_JBJDOM010000006.1:0-195956 GCF_044901155.1 Sphingomonas sp. NPDC079357 | reverse complement strand
CTGCTCATCCGTCAACCAAAACAGGTCGCTCATTCTGGTCTCCTTGCGGAGCCTGAATCAGATCACGACGCTCACATCAATGGGTCCTGACCCTACGACGTGTCGTCGCTGCGCGCCGTCGTCCACGCCGCCGCGCCTTGTCCGGTGCCGGTCAAGCGAGCGATGATCGACTGGTTCGGCCCGGTGATCCACGAATATTATTCCGGCACCGAAAGCTGCGGCATTACCGCATTGTCCAGCGCGGAATGGTTGCGCAAGCCGGGGTCGGTCGGGCGGGCGGTGCTGGGCACGCTGCACATCACGGACGACGACGGAAAGAGTTGCCGGTCGGTGCGACTGGCAACGTCTATTTCAGCGACGGTCCCGCCTTCCGCTACCTCAACGACCCCGCGAAGACCGCTACGGCGCACGACCATCGTGGTTGGGCGACCTTGGGCGATATCGGGCATGTCGACGACGACGGCTATCTGTTCCTGTCGGACCGCAAGAGCTTCATGATCATTTCCGGCGGGATGAACATCTATCCGCAGGAGATCGAGAATCTGCTCGTCACCCATCCAGCGGTGGCGGACGTCGCGGTGATCGGCGTGCCGTGCGAGGAGATGGGGGAGATGGTGCTGGCGTTGGTCCAGCCCGCGCCGGACGTGGTCGCCGATGCCGCGCTTGCCGCGGATCTGCGCAGCTTCGCGCGCGCCGCGCTGGGGAGTGTAAAGACCCCGAAGCGCATCGATTTCGTGGCCGATCTGCCGCGCGAGCCGACCGGCAAGCTGGTCAAGCGCGCGCTGCGGGAGCGCTATGCCGGTTGTGTGGCGGCAAGTTCGGCAGCGGCCAGTTCCTTGAGCGGCCGCGTCTTGTCGGCGAGCGCCTCAATGGGCACCCGCGTGCCCGCAAGCACGAGGGCACGGCCCTGCACATAGTCGCGCACCGCATTGACCGCGTCGATCGCGATGACACGTCCCTTGCGCAAATAGATCACCGAGAAGCTGCGCTCTTCGGGGTTCCCGCGCACCACCGCCTGGTCGAAGCCTGAGGATAGACCGACCGTCTGCAACTTGAGGTCATATTGGTTCGACCAGAACCATGGCACTGCTTCATAGGCGGCCTCACGCCCGACGATCGCGCGCGCGACGACGCTCGCCTGATCGTTGGCATTCTGGACCGATTCCAGGCGGATCGTGGCGCCGTCTGCGAACCGGTTTGCGTGCGCCGCGCAGTCGCCGATAGCGTAGACCTGGGGCAGGGTGGTGCGACAACCTCCGTCGACTTCTACGCCACTCCCTGTCTTCGCGCCCGCCTTGGCCAAGGGCGCGATCGACGGGACGATGCCGATGCCGACGATCACCATATCGGCGTGTAGCAGCTCGCCGCTTGCCAGCCGCACGCCGCTGACGCGCTTATCGCCTTCGACGCAGTGCACTGCGGCGCCCAACAGCACGCGCACGCCATGCGCGCGATGTTCCGCCTCGTAGAAGCGCGACAGAGGCTCGCCCGCCACCCGCGCCAGTACGCGGTCGAGCGCCTCCACCAGCGTCACCGACTTGCCGAACTTCGTCAGCGCCGCCGCCGCTTCCAGCCCGATATAGCCGCCGCCAACGATCACCACGTCGCGCGTGTCGGGCAGTTCCGCCAACAACCGGTCAACATCTGCGCGCGTCCGGACGCTGTGCAGCCCGTCGAGGTGATTGCCATCGCAGGTCAGCCGCCGCGGCTCACCGCCGGTCGCCCAGATCAGCGCACCATATCCGATCATCTGGCCGTCATCGGTGAGGACGGTCAACGCCGCGGCGTCGACCGTCTCTACGCGCGTGCCAAGCAGCATGGTCACGTCGCGCTCTTCCCAGAAAGCAACGGGGCGGATCAGGATGCGTTCGAACGATTTGTCGCCCGCCAGATATTCCTTCGACAGCGGTGGGCGTTCGTAGGGAAGTTCCGGCTCCGCCCCGATGATCGCGATGGAACCCCCGAACTTCTCCTGCCGCAGCGCAATCGCCGCGGCGGCCCCGGCATGACCGCCACCGACGATCACGACATCATAACGGGCTTCGCTCATGGAATCAGTACCACCTTGACGCAATCACCGCGCTTCTGCGCCGCGATCGCCGCATTGATCTCGGCCAGCGGGAAGGTCGTGACCAGCCGATCGAACGGGAACCGCCCGGCGCGATGCGCCGCGATCAGCTCCGGGATGAAGGTTTGGGGATCGCTATCGCCCTCCATGATCCCGATCACGCGCTGGCCATAGGTGATCATGCCGGCGATGTTAATGGCAAGCGCATCGTCGGCCTTGGGCGGCACGCCCACCAGCCCGAGCATCCCGCGCGGGGCGAGCGCCGCCAGTGCCGCGTCGATCGCCGCAACGCGCCCGCTGGTGTCGAATCCAAAGTCGACACCAGCGGGCAGGATTGCGCGGATCGCCGCAGTGACGTCGCCCGCCGCCGGGTCGATCACATGCGTCGCGCCGAGATCGCGCGCGAGTTGTCGCCGCGCGGCGACCGGTTCGACCAGAACGATCGCCGCGCAGTCGCGTAGCACCGCGCCCATCACCGCCGCCAGCCCGACCGGACCGCCGCCGATGATCGCAATTGACGATCCCGCCGGACACGCCAGCGAGCGCATGACGCCGCCCGCACCGGTCTGAAATCCGCACCCCAACGGGCCGAGGATCGCCAGCGGCGCGTCCGGGTCCGCGACCTTCACGACGTTGCGCGCCCGCACCAACGTGCGCGCGGCGAAGCTCGACTGGCCGAAGAAATGTGACGACACCGCTCTTCCCTGCGCCGAGAAGGCGGACGATCCATCGCCCAGCCGCGCACCGGCGTAATTTAGCGGTGGAAACTCCGTGCAATAGCTTGGCAACCCATCGTCGCAGCGTGCGCAATGCCCGCAGCTGGAGAAGCCCAGCACGACCCGGTCGCCGGCTTCGAGTCCGGTTACGTCAGCACCGACCGCCTCGATCACGCCCGCGCCTTCGTGCCCCAGCACAGCGGGCAACGGATAAGGAATGAACTGGTCGCGAAACACCAGATCGGTGTGGCGAAGCCCGACACCCGCGATCCGCACCAGCACCTCGTCCGCGCGCGGCGCCTCCAGATCGAGCGTTTCGATCGTGAAATCGCCATGCGGCTGGCGCGCGACGGCGGCGATGGTCTGCATGAAAATTTCCTATTGAATAGTCTGTCGCCAGCCGCTCGGCGTTTGGCCGGCATAGTGGCGGAACGCGCGGGTGAAATGGCTCTGGCTGGTGAAGCCGAACTGGTCGGCGATGGCGGCGATCGACAGGTCGGACGCACCGAGCAGATCCTGCGCTCGCTCAAGCCGCGCCTTCATCACATATTGGTGCGGCGTGATGCCGGTTGCCCGCTTGAAGAAGCAACAGAAGTGCGAGGGCGTCAGACCTGCGCGTACGGCGAGCGCCTCCAGGGGATGCGCGTCTTCCGGCCGCGCGAGGATCTCGTTCATGATCTGGTGCATGCGATAGGCGGAAAAGTCGGCGATGGGGAACGCATCGTCCCCGGTCGGTGTGGTTCCACGCAGCGTATGCGCCCGCAGCGCGTCGAGCAGCGTGCCAATGTAGGCCACCCGTTCCTGCGTCGGGGCGGCGTAGAGTTCGCCCAGGATCTGCCGGGTCAGCGCGATGCCAAGCGGATCGGCAAAGGCGAAGCGCATCGCGCGGAACTGATCGACCGCGCTCTGCTGCGTCAACTCGCCCATCGGCACCGACACGGTCACCACATCCAGCTCGCCGTCGATCCTCCAGCCGGTGCTGACCCCGGCGGGCACGATCGTTGCGCAGCCGGGGATCGAGCGCGACTGGCTCAAATGATCCGCTTCCCACAGCCGGGTATCGGGCTTTCCGCCGACGTGCACCACGAAAACCGGATCGACCAGTGCCGGCAGTTCGTAGCTGCCGATGAACTGTCGCCAGCGCGCGAACTGCCAGGCGCCGATGTTGACGCTGCGATCGGGCGTACGCCCCAGCGTTATGGCGATGATTGTCTCGTTGCTGGGCACGGCCGACACCTCCCTCTCCCTCATACAGGCCGCAGGATGACGTCGAGGTTCTTCAGGCCGTTGATGAAGTTCGACCGGAACCGCCGCGGCGGCGCTTGCACCTCAAAAGATGTAACACGGTCGGCGAGCATGTCGAACGCGATGCGCAACTGCATCTCGGCCAGGCGTGATCCGATTCAGACGTGCTGGCCGGCACCGAAGCCGACGTGCTGCGCCCCCTTGCGACGCACGTCGAACCGGTCGGCATCGGGGAACACGCGCTCGTCGCGATTGGCAGAGATGTACCACATCGCCACCTTTTCCCCTTTGGCGATCCGCCGCCCGCCGATGACCGTGTCCTGCATCGCGGTGCGGCGCATGTGCATTACGGGGCTGGCGAAACGAACCATCTCGGGCGCCGCGGTCTTCAGCACCTCGCGATCGGCGCGGATCGCGTTCCACTGGTCCGGATGGGCCGAGAAGGCCGCGACGCTGTGGCTGAGCGAATTGCGGGTCGTCTCGTTGCCGCCGACCAGTACCAAAATCAGATTGCCGATGAAGTCACGGAACGGCACCGGCTCGCCATCGATATCGGCATTGGCGAGCAGCGAGGCGATATCGGCCGTTGGCTGGATGCGCCGCGCAACGAACAACTCCTGTCCGAAGGCGAAGAACTCACCCAGCGTCGCGGCCATCGCTTCCGGGCTCCGGCGAAATTCCGGATCGTCCTCGCCAACGAACGCGTTGGTCCAGTCTTAGAGCTTCGGCCAAAGGTCGATCGAGACGCCGAGCAGTTCGGCGAGGGTCATCAGCGGCAGCGGTGCGGAAAGCAGCGGCACGAGATCGACCGGCTCGCCGAGCGGGATGGCGGTAACCAGCCGCGTCACACGCTCGCGGATGCGTGTCTCGCTGTCGCCGAGCCGCGCCGGCGACAGCGCGGGCATCACGAACTTGCGATATCGGGCATGGATCGGCGGATCGCGCGAAATGAAGGGGATGCCGATCGCGGACTCGCCGGCACCGGTCAACCCGACCTCGTTTTCGTTGAAAATGCGATGCCCGCCATTTTCGCGTGCCGACGAGAACAGCGCCGGCTGGCGCGACATCTCGACGATGTCGGCATGGCGCATCACCGACCAGAAGCCTGCACCATCACGCTCCGGCCTCCAATGGACGGGATCGTCGTGGCGCAGTGCCGCGAACGTCTCCCACGGCACCCTGGCTTCGTAGAGCGCGGGATCCTTTAGGTCGGGGGTCAGGATCGTCGCCATCAGAATGCCACCCGTATCGAGCCGCCATAGGTGCGCGGCGTGGAAGGGATCAAGAAATTGTACGGGAAGCCCCCGCCGCGCAGATCGAGCCCATAGGCATAGACACGCGCGTTCAAGAGGTTGCTGGCAAACGCCTTGAAGGTGACGCGTCCGGTGGTCAGCGCCGCGGTCAGATTGATCTTGGCATAGCCTTCCTGCTGCAATTCGCGGTTGTTCTGCGAGCTGCCGACCGCGTTCGTGCCGTTGAATGGCGAGAAATATTGCCGCGAGAAATAGCCGATGCTCGGCGAGATGGTCAGGCCATCGTTGCCGTTCCTGAAGAGCGATAGATCCGACCCGCCCTCTGCGGTGAAGCGCGGTGCGAACGGCAGGTCATTGCCATCCAGCACGGTGTTCTGAAGCGTCAGCGACTTGTAGGTCGAATGCAGGTACCCCGCCGCCGCGTTCAGCGTGAGCGTCGGCGACAACCGCAACCGCACCTCGCCCTCAGCGCCATATACTTCGGCCTTGGGTGCGTTGACGAGGAACGACACCGGGCCAGGTCGCCGGAGCCATAGCCGCGATTGTAGCTCGCGTAGACCAGCGTGCCGTTACCAAACGTATAGGCCAACGACACGCGGCCGGTTAGCGCATTGTTGCGCCCGTCGAGGTTGAAGCGCCCGGCCGGGTCATAGGCGCACGTACCCGCGACGCCGGAGCAGGGCACGGTCGTCGCAAGTGGCGTCTGTGGTCCGTCGATGTTGCCCGCGAAGAGATAGGCATAGCCGTCGCGATACTGGCTGCGATCCCATGTGTAGCGCGCACCCAGCGTCAGCGTCAGCGTGTCGGTCAGCTCGTAATCGCCCTGCGCGAAGATCGCCGAGGAGCGGCGCGCCTGTCGGTAATACTGGAAGAACCCCCCGTTCACGCCTGGCCCCAGCGCCTGCCCAATATTGAACATATTGTCCGTGGTGACCGTATCGTGACCGTAGAACACGCTACCCATCGCCTTCAGCCGCTCGCCGCTATAATTAAGCCGCGCCTCCTCGCTGAACTGCTCGAACTTCGATCGCCAATTGATGTCCAGCACGTCGAGCGGTGAGCCGTCAGCGGCCTGTTGCAGGTTGTGCCGCCCGCCATCGCCGGAGGTGATCGAGGTGAGTGTCAGCGTCGGCGACAGCTCATAAGCGACCGTCGCCGAGACGCCATATGCCTCGGTGCGGTTCAGTCCGATGCGGTTCTCGTCGACCTGAAAGAAGCCCAGGCCGGTGCGGTAAGCGCCGATCCCGTGGACTGCCGCCTGCGTCCCGCGGTCGCGCCCGCCATAGGCCTTGATCTTGATGTCGAGCGGACCGCCGCCAGGACGGATGCGCAGGGTCGCACGGCCCTGCAACGTGTCCTGCGAATTGGGGGCGCGACCGCCGCGAACACGTTGTCGATCTGCCCGTCACCCTTGGCGTAATTGGCGGCTACGCGCAGGCCGAGTTGGTCCTCGACCATCGTCGTTTCGATCGCACCTTGTGCGGTGAAGGTGTTGAAACTGCCGTATTCCGCCTCGGCATAGCCTTCATCGCCATCCAGCGTCGGGGACTTGATGATGAAGTTGATCGCGCCACCGGTGGTGTTGCGACCAAACAGCGTTCCCTGCGGTCCGCGCAGAACCTCGACGCGCTCCAGATCGAACAGCCCCATCCCGTGCGCGGTGCGGCCGGCGAGGTACACGTCGTCGACATAGACGCCGATTGGTGATGCTTGGTTTGAATTATACTCGTTAGCCACGCTGATCCCGCGCAACGAGCCACGCTGATCCCGCGCAACGAGAAGTTCGGCTGCGTCGTACCATAGGGGCTGCTGACCTGAAGGTTCGGCACCGCGGTGGCGAGGTTCGCGGAATTGGTGATGCCTTTGGTGGCCAGCGTATGACCGCCGATCGCCCAAATCGCGATCGGCACCTAAAGGATCGACTGTTCGCGGCGCTGCGCGGTAACGATGATGTCGCCGTCGACGCCGGGTTGCTCGGCGGCAGCGCGCTGTTCGGTAGCGGCGGGCGCCGCCGTCTGGGCAAGGGCGAGCACAGGAAATATACAGGCTGCTCCTGCGAGTAGCGCCGCGGTGGTCTTGGCCATGATAGCCTCTCCGATGGTGGGGATGCTCTGTACCGGCCTCTTCCCTCGCAGGAGGTGTAGCGCGTCGGGTGCGCGGCTGCTTTGCCTGGCCTTGTGCGGCTTTTTGACAAATTTTGCGCGCCGATCCGATCGCGCGCCGACTTCTGTTAATCGGCGTGCCGACGCGTTCCGCAATCGACGAAACCGCACAGGAGAGCGAGATGGAATTCGACGGTCCGTTCACGATGACGATCGGCGGCCTGGCGGTGACGGGCGACGCAATGTTCGACGTCGTCAATCCCGCCAACGAGGCGGTGATCGCCGCGGCTCCCGATGCCAGCCGCGCCCAACTGGATCAGGCGGTGGCGGCGGCGCGCGAGGCCTTCCCCGGCTGGGCCGCGACGCCGATCGCGGAGCGCCGCGCGCTGATCGATCGGCTGGGCGATGCCGTGATGGCGCATCTCGACGGGTTCAAGCGGCTACTGACCGCCGAGCAGGGCAAGCCGCATGACGATGCGCAGAACGAGGTCTACGGCGCGGCGCTGTGGCTGAAGGGCGCCGCGACGCTCGACCTGCCGGTGACGATTAACGAGGACTCGTCCGATCGCTACAGCGAGACGCGCCACGTCCCAATCGGTGTCGTCGGCGCGATCGCGCCGTGGAATTTTCCGATGGTCTTGGCGATGTTCAAGGTCGGGCCCGCGCTGCTGGCGGGCAATACAATGGTGCTCAAATCCTCGCCCTTCACCCCGCTGACCACGCTGATATTCGGCGAACTCGCGGCGACGATCCTGCCGCCCGGCATCCTCAACGTCGTCAGCGGCGGCGACGCGCTGAAGCCTTGGCTGACCGAACATCCCGGCATCGACAAGGTGAGCTTCACCGGATCGACCACTACCGGGCGACGCGTGATGCAGAGCGCGTCGGCGACGCTGAAGCGCGTGACGCTGGAACTGGGCGGCAACGATCCCGCGATCGTGCTGCCCGACGTCGATGTCGCGGCGGTGGCGGAGAAACTCTTCTGGGCGGCGTTCGCCAACAACGGCCAAATCTGCATCGCGACCAAGCGGATGTACGTCCACGAGGATATCTACGAGCCGCTGAAAGAGGCGATGGTCGCCTATGCGGCGACGGTGAAGGTGGGGGACGGATTGGAACAGGCGACGCGCCTCGGCCCGATCAACAATCGCGCGCAATATGAGCGCGTGCTCGACCTGATCCGGGACGCAAAGGAGCGCGGTTATACCTTCCTGACCGGCGGCGAAGTGGGGGGGGTACGCCGGGCTATTTCGTGCCGATCACGATCATCGACAATCCGCCCGAAGACAGCCGGATCGTGCAGGAGGAGCAGTTCGGCCCCATCCTGCCGCTTCTGCAGTTCCGCGACGTCGAGGATGCCATCGCGCGCGCCAACGCCAGCGATTACGGGCTCGGCGCGTCGGTGTGGGGCAGCGACGAGGATGCCGCGTTCGCGGTTGCCGAGCGGATCGCCAGCAGCACCGTCTGGGTCAACGAGACGCAGCACCTGACTCCGCTGGCCGCGTTCGGTGGCGTCAAGCAATCGGGTGTCGGGGTCGAGGGCGGTGTCGAGGGGCTGCTGGAATATACGAACTTGCAGACGTTGGTCAGGCGACGCTGATCCGTCGGCTCAAGCCCATTGGCATACGGCTTTCCGTCGTCGATGTCGGCAAACCCGCCTGATCTAGTCGCTCCGTCTCTAAGAGGGCACGAGGCTGCGGTTCGACGGCAAGGAGGTGATCGTGACCGGCGACGGGTCGGGGATCGGCGAGGCGACCGTCCGGCGATTCCCGGACGACGGCGCCTCGGTCGTCGTCGGCAATGTTCGTGCCGAGGCGATTGCCCGCGCGCTGGGCGAGATGGATGACGATCGTCACCTTGGCGTGGCCGCAACCTGACGCGCGCGGACCAACGCAAAGACATTCGCCGACGGCCTCGACCTGCGCGCCTCGTTCGGCTTCAACTACCCAATCCAGAGCGCACCGCGTATCTATGGAGCACATGTCGCCTTTCGTTTCTGAGGAGCGGCCACCAGTCCGGTGCGGGTCCCCGCAACTATCCGCATCATGACAGCGCTGACTCAACCGAAACCCTTGCTTTCGTGCGGTGAGGCCGCACGAAAACCGCGACCGATCCCCGCGCCATCCGCCCGACGGCCGGGGTGGCGGAAGAACTTGCCCTTCACACCCCCAGCCGCGTCAGCGGTATCGCCCCATTGTCACCTTCAACACCTGCGGCCGGTCGGCCAGGTTGATTCCATAGTCGGTCTGGTCGCCATTCCAGACGCGCGACGTCACCCAGCGCCCCGCATTGAACGTACCCTCTTCGACCCGCAGCAGCATTGCCCCCGGCGCCTTGTCGGTCGGCTCGATCTGTACGCGCACGTGATCTCCGACGATCAAAAACTCGTCAGTCGAGAGCTGCGCCACGGCCATCCCGCCGACCGGCTCGTTGGCCCAAGGCGCCGGATCGGCCTTGAGCCACGTCCAGTCGCGCATCCCGAACTGCCACTCGCCCCAGGACGCCCTGATCGTCCAAGCGCCCATGCGCGTCGATTGCGCGGCGCCGTCATCCGGCTTCGCAACGCCCCATGTCGGGCGTTCGTAGGCGATCCGCGCCCAATCACGCATGATCGAACCGAACATTGCATAGGTAAGCGTCAGTGGCGCCAGCGTTGCGTCGCTCAGGTCACGTGCGCCGAGCGGAAAGTTGAAATAGCCGCTCTCGTCCATGCCGAACGGCGCGTATCCGATCGCTCCGCGCCCAAGCGCGGCATAGGCATAGCGGTGGAAATCACGCGCATTGCCAACCTCCGGCACCATCAGCGCATTGTCCCCGCGCGCATATTGATCGAGATACGCGGTGGCGTTCGCGCTCTTGCGATCGTAGATGTCCGGCGCGGCAAAATCGATGTGCGGTGCCGCGGCCTTCCAGATGTCGAGCACATCCTGCTGTGGACCGCCGCTCGCCACGCCATCCGGGTCCGGGACGTTCGACGGACCGGCGAGCGCCGCATTGACGTACATCGGCAAAGGCTTGATCGCTTTGCCCGCTGCGGCAATCGCGTCGACGTAGGACGCCACGTACCACGTATTGAACGCGCGGTCGGCCTGAGCACCGAACACCTGTGACCATGTTCCGCTACGCCCGACCCGCCTGACGAGCGGCGCTGGGATGGCTTGGGCAAACAGCGCGTTCGCGGCGGGGGAATAGTCGCACGGATTACGGTAGCTGCCGGTCTCATTTTCCGGCTGAACCATGATGACGGTATGCTGCGGATCATGATCGCGCAGATATTCCATGACCTTGACGAAGGCCGCCCGGTCCGCCGGCAAGGTCGCCGCGCCATGCGGGCTCAGCACGTTGTGATCGCTACCATCGCGCTTCTTCATGCGGGGGAAACGGCGGTTGTCGAGCTTGACCCAATCGGGCGTGTACGCCGGAGACGTGTTTTTCCACGTCCCAAACCAAAGCAGCACGACACGTTTGTCGTGCGCGCGCGCTTGGTGGAGGAGTTGCTGGAGAAAGGAAAGATCGAAGCGACCTTCTTGCGGCTCGACCTGCTGCCAGGCGATCGGCACCTCGACGGTATTGGCGCGAATCCGGTCCAGGACAGGCCACGCGGTCTTTAGCGCTTCCGGATAGTTGCTCGAATTGTTGACCTGTCCCCCAAGGATCGTGAACGGCGCGCCGTCGACGATCAGGGCGTGTCGGCCATTGCGGCTCTCCATCCGTGGGATCTGCGCAGCGGCGACGTTCGCAGTCGCAAGCAGCAGCCCGGCGGCGATGGTGGTACGTCCGATCATTTCCTCTCCCCCGTCGCCTCGGTCGAGGTCGACTTGTGCGACGGAGCATCCTGCCGCAAAGGAATGGTAGCGCTACGAACGCTGAACGCAACGGGGAGTGGGTGATGATCGAGCAGGCGAACAGAGCCGGAATGACGCGTGCGTGGCGCGTCGCCTTATTGGGGGCCGCGACGCTTGGCGCCGTTCCAGCGATGGCCGCGCCGCTCGCGACGGTTGATCGCAACGGCGCGCTGGTCGCGATCGAGCCCTATGCTCCGAATATCGTTCGGGTTTCGATTGCGCTCGAACGTGCGCTTGCCGATGCCCCGCCGGGCGACGGGCCGAATGCGAGCGCCGACTTTGCCGGCTGGCAGCATCGAAACGATGCGAACGGCGACGTGTTTGCTTCCTCTGCGATGACCGTGACCGTCAAGGCGCAGCCGTGGCCGGGCGCACCGACGCAGATGCAGCGCTATTTTGCGCCGTCGTTGCCGCCGGTGTCGATCACGTTCGCGGATGGAAGCGGGCGCATGGTGACCGAGATGAAAGGCTGGGAGCGAGCCCCGCACACCGTGACCGGGGAGCAGACGTTCAAGGTCGGCGCAAATTTTTCGGTGCAGCCTGACGAGCATTTCTACGGGCTGGGGCAGAACCAGGAGGGGACGCTCGACCTGAAGGGGCGAACGATCGACTGCCGACACAATTACGATGCTCCGGCGGGTGAGACGGTGTGCGTGCCGTTCATGGTAACGAACAAGGGCTATGGGATCGTCTGGGACAATCCTTCGGCGCTGACGGTATCGGCGGGGCTCAACAACGGGACGCATTTTCAGTCGAATGTCGGGGAGCGGGTGTCGTTCTTCGTCATTACCGGATCAACCACCGACGAGCTGTACGCCGGCTATGCCAAGCTGACCGGCACCACGCCGCTGCCGCCCAAGGCGGCATTCGGGCTGATCCAGTCCAAGGCGCGGTACGAGACGCAGAAGGAACTGCTCGACATCGCCGACGGCTATCGGCGGCGCGGCTATCCGCTCGACGTGATGGTGCTCGACTGGTTCTACTGGACGCGGATGGGGCAGCTCGACATCGACCGGACCTACTTCCCGGACCCGAAGGGCATGAACGACGCGCTGAAGGCGAAGGGGATGCGCTCGATCATCAGCGTGTGGCCGCGGTTCGAAAAGGAATCGCGCTATTACGACATGCTGGCGGCCAAGGGCTGGCTGCTTCAGCACAAGGACGGTACGCCCGTCGACGGGCTGGCCGTCCGTTCCGATCGCGCGGGAGCGCTGATCGATTCGACCAATCCGGAGGCGCGTGGCTGGTTTTGGGGGAAGCTGCGCGACAATATCGCGTCGCAGGGCTTCGACTGGTTCTGGCTCGACGAAACCGAACCTGACCTCGTGCCCGATGGCTATCATTATTCGATCGGTACCGGCGACCGATTTCACAATCTATTTCCGTTGGTTCACACCGGCGGGGTCGCGCAGGGGACGGCGCGTGACCGGCCGAATTTTCGCAATTTGATTCTTTCGCGGGCGGCGTATTTGGGGGTGCAGCGGACGGGGGCGCTGTTCTGGTCGTCGGACGTGCAATCGACATGGGAAGTGCTGAAACGGCAAGTGCCTGCAGGACTTGGTTTTACCGCGAGCGGCATGGCGTATTGGAGCAGCGATACCGGTGGCTGGCAGTGGCCGAACGGCCCGGTCGCGTCGCGTCCGGTGCTGCTCGACCCGGCCGGGGCGACAGCAATGGGGCCAAATTACCCCGACTATCCCGAGTTGTTCGCACGCTGGTTCGCCTACAACAGCTTTACGCCGACGCTGCGTATCCACGGGCAACGTCCCGCGACCGCAATCTGGGAATATGGCGCGGCGGCCGAGCCGGTGCTCGCCAAATTCCTGAAGCTGCGCTACGCCTTGATGCCGTATCTCTATTCGCTGGGGTATGGCACCTACAGGACAGGTGCGCCGTTCATGCGGGCGCTGTTCATGGACTTCCCCAACGATCCGAACGTGGCGACGATCGGCGACCAGTATATGTTCGGGCCGGCGTTCCTCGTCGCCCCCGTGACCGACCAGGGCGTGACCGAGCGCAAGGTGTATTTGCCGGCGGGCGCCGACTGGTACGATTACTGGACGAACCGGCGTTACCCCGGCGGGCAGACGATCACCGCCGCGGCGCCGATCGACCAGATCCCGCTGTTCGTGCGCGCCGGGTCGATCGTGCCCTTCGGCGCGGCGGTGCCGAGCACCGCCACCAATCAGCCGTTGGAGCAGATCCGCGTCTATCCGGGGCGGAGCACCAGCTTCACGCTGTACGACGATGACGGGACAACCAACGATTACCGCACCAAGGGCGGGCGCAGCGCGACGTTGACGTGGGACGATGCGGCGGGTCGGTTGAGCGCTTCGGGGAAATTGCCGACCGGGCAGGATGCGGCGCGATTGGTGCAGGTGGTGAAGTAACGTCGCTGCTCCGGCATTTGCCGGGATGACGGACACAGGATGCCATTGCGAGCGTAGCGGAGCGATTCAGGGCTGGATCAGGACACCCTGGATTGCTTCGCGACGCTCGCAGTGACGGAGACGTTAACGGCGGCGCGGCTCTTCTCCGTCGATCGACCATTCCCACAGGCCGGCCCCCGGCGTCGCGATGGTCAGCCGCAGGTAGCGTGTACGGACCGGATGGCGCAGCGTAACCGGAGAGCCTTGATGCTCGGCGGGCGCGAGTAGCGGCGTCCATGCCTTGCCGTCGCGCGAGGCTTCGACGCCGTAGCTGTAACCGCGCGTGACGAATTCCGGGCGGATGCGGCTGCCAACGACACGCCGAACCGCGCCAAGATCTGCGACGATCGCGCCGGGCCCGCGCCAGAGCGTCGCGTAATTGTCGTCGGCAGCCTTGACCGCCGCGGGGTCGCCGACCGGTGTCCACGGCAGCCCACGATCGCGCGCGCCGGCGAAACCGGCGACCGCGCTGCCGTGCGTAGGACGGACGCGCGTCAGCGTGCCATCGGCGGCGATCGTCAGCGGGTCGACCGCCACCTGTCGCAGCACCGTGTCGCCCGATTGCGGCCACGGCAGCGCCTGACGGTGATAGAGGATGTAGCTCTGTCCCTGCGAGCGGAACACGGCGTGATGGCCGGGGCTGACGATGTCGCGCGCGGCGTCGGTCTGGAGGAGCGGACTGTTCGGCGCCTCGTGAAAGGGGCCGAACGGTGTCGCGCCGATCGCATAACGGACCTTATAGGTATCCTTGGTGGTGTTGCCGTCGCTGTAGGTCAGCAGGTAGCGACCGTTCGCCTTCACCATGAACGGTCCCTCGAAGTAATTCTCCGGGGTGACGTCGCGCGGGTTTCCATCAAAGCTGACCATGTCGGGCTTGAGCCTGACCACGAAGCAATGGCCGTTGGTCCAGTTGAGCCCCGAACCCCAGTAAAGATAGGCGCGGCCATCGTCGTCAACGAACGCCTCGGCGTCGATCATGTGATAGGCGGGAGCGAAGTCCCTGGCGATCAGGGGTTTGCCGCCGTTGGCGTCATGCCACGGACCGGCGGGCGAGGCGGCGCTGCCGACCCACACCTCGCTGCCGACCGACACGTACATATACCAGCGGCCGTTCGGCGCGCGGACCACCGATGGCGCCCAGACCTTCGAATCGCCCGAGGTCGGGCTGGTCGCTGCCGCCTTGGTCGGCCAGTTCGGCGTCGAGAAACGCCAATCGCGACCGTTGTCGGAGGTCCATAGCCCGAGGCGGTCGTCGCCCCACGGATCGATGGTCGCGAAAACGTACCAGCGAGCGCCGTCGCGCACGATCGAGGGATCGGCGAAATAGCCGGGCAGCAGCGGATTGCCCGCGCCCGGCGCGTCCCAGCGCGCAGGCTCGTCGGCGGCGAGCGTCAGTGGCGTGGCGAGCAGCAGCAGCGCGGGTGCGAAACGGTGCAAATGGGTGGTCAGGCGGGCGGTCAGGCGGGGCATGGCAGATCCTTTGCGCCGTCGCGGCGCAGGATGAGGGTGACGATGGCACGCGGCGGGGCGAGCGTTCCCGGTATGCAGGTCGCGCGGTGCGTGGCGTCGGTAACGACCATCTGCGTCGTCCAGCCGGCAGGCACCGCCAATTGCCGCGGGGTGATACCGGGGTTGACGTGCACCAACGTCAGCCGCCGGCCGTCCGGCGACAGCGCGCCGATCGTGTCGAGGTCGTCGACCGGGACCAGCCGGTCGCCGGGGCGGATGTAGCGGCTGAACTGCGCCATCGCCCAGTATTTCTGCGTGACGTGGATCGCATGCGCGGCGGTTGCTGGCGCGCGCAGGTCGGCCTTTACGAGCCCCCAGTTGCTTCCCTTCGCACCGTCGATCGTGCTGAGCGTTTCGACCGCCTGCCAGAAGACCCAGGCGGCGGGCTCCAATCGCTTGATGTCGAGTACGATATGTTCGGCCATCGCCAGCGGCGAGGCCATGCCGGCGAAATCCTCCGGGTCCTTGTCGAGCGGCGCATCATTCTCGCTCATCCACAGCCGGATGCCCGCCGCACGCGCGGCGTCGCGGACCCCGGTCTGGTGGATGTTGCCATAGCTGTGAACGTTGAGCTGCCCGATCCGCGCGCGCGTTTCGGCGGGATAGGCGGCCCAATCGGTGAGGAAGAGCACCGAATTGGTCTCGTCAGGCGCGGCGACCACGGTCTTCAGCCCCTGCGCCTTCAGCGCGGCGTCGGCGGCGTCGACCATCGCGGCCTGACGGGCCGGGCTCCAGTGCGCGCCCTCCTGCTTGTTGGCGGCGAACCAGTAATCGGTGTTGGGCTCGTTGACCGGCGACAAGGTGCGAAACGTGATGCGGTGGCGCTTCTGCAGTTCGGCGACGCTGCGCGCGAGATAGGCCGCGAAGGCGTTCTCGAAGCCGGGGCGCAGATTGTCGTCGGTCGCCTTCTCCGCCCCGGAGACGCGGCCAGAAACGGTCATGAACCACGGCGGCGAATTGGAGAATGCCTCGAAGATCGGCGTCTTCACGCGGTCGCGGATCGCATCAAGCCACCAACGCTGCCGCTGGTCCTGCGACCAGTCCCACATCGCGGGATCGTCGGCGCGCCACCAGTCGCGACCCTGTGCGCCAGAGGGTTGCCGCCAGAAGCCCGGCACCGCGCCGCCGGGGCGCAGGTAGGGCGGGGTGCCCGCGGCATTGCCGCCGCCGATATTGTAGCGCGCGATCGTCCAGCCGAGCCCGTCCTTGCCGTAGAAGAGATCGGCGAGCCGCTTGCGCTCCGGCTCCGGCCAGCCGCCGGTGACATCCGCAAACCATGCAAGCGCGGTGCCCCAGCCCTCGAAGGTGGTCGAGGGCCGGTCGACCGCCGGACGCAAGGTGACGGTGACGGCGCGCTCCTGCGCGACAATGGGGGCAGCGAGCGCGGCGAGCGGCAAGGCTGCCAGAAACAATCGACCCGAAACAGCTTTTCTCCCGCTTTTTGTATGACAATAAGCGTGAGGGCGTCGTGGTCAAGGAAGAGTGGTGACCCGCATGACGGATAACGAGAGAAGTCGGTCAGACCCTAGAAGCGATAATCATAGTCTTCGACGGGACCGCCTTCATCCTCGCGCGATGGACCGCGATCCTCGGGATAGCGTTCGACCGGAACGCGCTGGCGTGGCGCGGGCGGTTGCGGCAGTTCGATCCCCAGTTCGCGCAGCCGGTCGACCGCATCCTCGATCGACGGCTGCGCGCCGTCAATCGCGCGGCCGAATTGGTCGAGCGCGTCGCCCATATTGTCGAGCGGTGCGCCCATCTCGTCGGCCTCGGGCGCGACGACGACCGGGATGTGCAGCGCGGACATCATGAACTGCCGCCAGATCTGCGCCGGGATGCCGCCGCCGTGCAGGCCGGGGTTGGGCGTACTGTCGTCCTTGCCGACCCACACGCCGACGACGAGATTGCCCGCGAAGCCGATGAACCAGCCGTCGCGTCCGCCCTGGCTGGTGCCGGTCTTGCCGAACGCGTCGACCGGCAGATTGGCATCACGCCCGGTGCCGCGGATCGACGAGCCGAGCAGCGAGCGCATCTCGTCGCGGACCTTGGCAGGCATTTCGGTGTCGCGCCCGGCGATCTTCTCATACCAGCTCGCGTTGCGATTGCCGTCGACCCCGCGCGGCGTAACGGGATAGCGCCCGTTGGCGATCGCGGCATAGGCGCCGGTCAGTTCCAGCAACGACACTTCGGCGGTGCCAAGACCGATCGTCGCCTCGTTGGGGATCGGCGTGGTGATGCCCAGATCGCGCGCGGTCTTGATGACGTTGCGCACCCCGACCTCCTGCGTCAGCCGGGCGGCGACGACGTTCGAGGAGCGCGCGAAGGCACGGCGCAGCGTGATCGGGCCGAGATAGCGGCCGTCGTCGTTGCGCGGCTTCCATCCCGCGATCTCGACCGGGGAATCGTCGCGAACGTCGTCGGGCGTCAGCCCGGCGCGCAAGGCGGCGAGATAGACGAACAGCTTGAAGGTCGAGCCCGGCTGGCGCTTCGCCTGCACCGCGCGGTTGAAGGCGCTGGTCTTGTAATCCTTGCCGCCGACCATCGCGACGACCTCGCCATCGGGGCGCATCGCGACCACCGCCGCCTGCAGGCCGCGCAAGCTCGCCTGGCGTACGACGCGCTCGGCGGTGGATTGCAGCCCTCGGTCGAGCGTCGTCCTGACGGTCGCCTCGGTGCCCGAATCGCCCGCGACCTCACGCGCGGTCGGGAGCACCCAGTCGGCGAAATAGGTGCCGGTCGGCAATGTGTCGGTGCGCGCGGGCAATACGCGCTGCGGCTGGACGGTCGCCGCTTCGCCTTTGGTGAGGAAGCCGGCATCGACCATCGCGCCGACCACCACCGCCTGCCGCGCGCGCGCGCCCTTCAGATTGCCGGTGGGGGCGAGGCGCGACGGCGCCTTGACCAGCCCGGCGAGCATCGCCGCCTGACCGACGTTCAGCTTCTGCGGGGTGCGGCCGAAATAATGTTTCGACGCGGCGGTAATGCCGTAGACGTTGTCGCCGAAATAGACGTTCGACAGGTAACGCGAGAGAATCTCGTCCTTGCTGAGCCACGCCTCCAGCCAGAAGGCGATCATCGCCTCGCGCACCTTGCGTGCGGCGGTGCGATCCGAATCGAGAAAGGCGTTCTTCGCCAATTGCTGCGTGATCGTTGAGCCGCCCTGCCGCACCCCGCCCGAGCCGAGATTCGCCCAGGCGGCGCGGGCGATGCCGCGCGGGTCGACTCCCCAGTGCGAATAGAAGCGCCGGTCCTCGATCGCGAGAAATGCCTCGCGGACGTGCGGGGGCAGCGTCCTGGCGTCGACCGGCGTGCCGATGATCGCGCCGCGTCGGGCGATCGGCGTACCGTCGGCGGCGGTCAGCGTGATCGACGGGGGCGTCGGCGGCTTGAGCGAGCGCGATAGCGGCGCGGTGACCGCCAGCCAGATGACCGCGAGCACGAACAGCACGATCGACGCCGCCAGCCCGCGGACGATCCACTTGCCCCAGGCGATGCGGCGACGCGGCGGGCGAGGATCGCCGCCGTCGTCATGGCGCGGTGCGTCGTACCGATCGTCGTCGCGCGGCGACCCGTCATGCCACGCGCCGAACGAGGGCAGATGATCCGGCGGGGCGCCGGAATTGTCGCCGCGTGCGTGGTTGTAGCGGACACGGCCGGTGTCGTAGGGGTCGGGGCGCATGGCTGGTGGTGTCTTACGCTGATATAACAGTTGTCGCAAGCCTCGCCCGCGTGAACCAAGGATAGCCAAATGCTGGATGATGCGAAAGGCGCGCGCGCGCCGCTGGTGGTGGGGATCGGAGGGACGATCGGCGGCGTGTCGTCGACCGAGCGGGCGCTGAGGATCGCATTGGGCGAGGCGGCGGCGCAGGGCTTCCGCACGCAGATGTTCGGCGGCGCCGACAT
The DNA here is from genome assembly GCF_044901155.1 of Sphingomonas sp. NPDC079357. NCBI lineage: Bacteria > Pseudomonadati > Pseudomonadota > Alphaproteobacteria > Sphingomonadales > Sphingomonadaceae > Sphingomonas > Sphingomonas sp. NPDC079357. Next base: position 176,886 of record NZ_JBJDOM010000006.1, on the reverse strand, counting down.
GGCGCGGCTGCCGCTCTACGATCCGCGCGCGACCTCGCGTACGCCCGAGGAGCAGGCGTTCGTCGAGGCGGTGCGGCAGGCGTCGGCGGTGATCATCTCCAGCCCCGGCTATCACGGCAGCATCTCGGGAGTGGTGAAGAACGCGCTCGACCTGCTGGAAGAGACCGCGCGCGACTCGCGGCCCTACCTCGCCGACATGCCGGTCGGGCTGATTGCGACCGCTTATGGCTGGCAGGCGACCGGGTCGACGATCGCGGCGCTGCGCTCGATCGTCCATGCGCTACGCGGCTGGCCGACGCCGTTCGCGGCCGCGATCAACACGCAGGTGACGCGCTTCGACGACGAGGGCGGGGCGAGCGACCCGGCAGTGGTGGAGCAGTTGCGGCTGATCGGGCGGCAGGTCGCGCGGTTCGCGCCGCTGTCGGGCGGCGGCGTGGCGGCATGACCCCTGCGGTGCGGCCACGACGGAGCGCGCTATTCCTGCCGGCCTCGAACGCCCGCGCGATCGAGAAGGCGCGGACCTTGCCGTGCGATGTGGTGATCCTCGATCTGGAGGATGCCGTCGCGCCGGCACAGAAGGACGCCGCGCGCGGGGCGGCGATCGCCGCGGTCCGCGACGGCGGTTTCGGCACGCGCGAGCTTGTGGTACGGGTGAATGCGTTCGACACGCCATGGGGCGCGGACGATCTGGCGGCGTTGCATGGTGCGCCGGCCGACGCGGTATTGCTGCCCAAGCTGGACCATCCAAAGACGTTGCATGCGGCACGCCTGGCGCTTGGTGAAGGACCGGCGCTGTGGGCGATGATCGAGACGTGCAGCGGCGTCTTGTCGCTACCCGCAATCGCCGCCGAAGCGGTGGAGCACGGGCTGGCCGCGCTGGTGGCCGGTACCAACGATCTGGCGCGTGAATTGCGGTGCCGCGCGCGAGTCGATCGCGCGCCGCTGCTGCCTGCGCTGGCCCAGATCGTGCTGGCGGCGCGGGCGGCGGGGCTGACGGCGCTCGATGGCGTCATCAACACGCTGGACGATCAGACGGCGATCGCGGCGGAATGTACGCAGGGGCGTGACTTGGGGTTCGATGGCAAGACGTTGATCCATCCGGCACAGATTGCGGCCGCGAATAGCGCCTTCGGACCGTCCGACGATGAGGTCGCGGCGGCACGCATCCTGGCGGCGGCCTTCGACGGGCACGAGGACGAAGGCGCAATCCGTGTCGAAGGGCGGATGGTCGAGCGGCTGCACCTTGAGGAGGCGCGGCGGGTGCTGGCGCTGGCGGCGATGGTGGCGGCGCGGGGATGACGGTGGGGCCGGTTACGTCCGGCAGTATCCCTCGCCCGGCTTGACGACCAGACACTCCTTCTTGCCGGCAAGCCATTTGAGCCCGGTCGCGTCGCCGTCGCCGAGCACGGCGGTTTCCGCCACCCCGCCCCGCATGAAGCGCAATCCCTCCGCCGTCACCGACCCCGCGAAGGTGCCGCGGTGGTCAAGATCCCACTGCATGTCGAGTGTCACCCCGCCTTCCTCGCGGCGTGCGACGTTGAGGTACATGCCCTCCACGCCGATCCAGCGACCGAGATAGCGTTCCTCCAGCGCGGCGGTGGCGGCGGGTTCGACCGCATTGTCGCGCAACTGCCCGCTGCCGGGTTCGTCGCGCGGCGGCGCTACGGGGCCGACGCGATCGGTCGGCGTGCCGCTGGGTGAGGGGTCGGGGGCCGGCTGTGCGCAGGCAGCGAGCGCGAGCGGGGCGAGCAGGAGCGAAAAGCGGATCGACATGGCGCAACAACCTGCGGAAACGGTGCCGCGTTCCGGGTAGCTTTGGCGCGCGCGGATCGCTAGAGCGCGGCGATCCTATCATCAAGGGAGTCGATCCTTGCGTATCGCTATCGCTTGCGACCATGCCGCCGTTCCGTTGAAGGACGATCTGCGCGACTGGCTTGCGAGCGAGGGGCATGAGGTGATCGACCTCGGCACGCACGGCACCGCCAGCGTCGACTATCCCGATTACGGCCGCAAGCTGGCCGACGCGCTTGCCGCCGGCGAAGCGGAGCGGGGGATCGCGCTGTGCGGGTCGGGGATCGGTATCATGATCGCCGCCAATCGCAATCCGGCGGTGCGCTGCGCGCTTGTCCACGAGCCGCTGTCCGCCGAGCTGGCGCGCAGCCACAATGACGCCAATGCGATCGCGATGGGCGCACGGCTGATCGGCACCGAAATGGCACGCGCCTGCGCACGTGCCTTTCTTTCCACGGATTTCCTCGGCGGGCGCCATGCCGCGCGCGTCGACATGCTCAAGGAGCCCGCATGAGCACCAACCCGACTTCGCTTTCCGACATCCAGCCGGATGGATTCTTCACCCGCGGCCTCGCCGACGCCGACGCGGCGGTGTTCGCCGGCGTCGAGCATGAGCTGACCCGCGAGCAGACGCAGATCGAGTTGATCGCGTCGGAGAATATCGTCAGCCGCGCCGTACTGGAGGCGCAGGGTTCGGTGTTCACCAACAAGTACGCCGAGGGCTATCCGGGCAAGCGTTACTATCAGGGCTGCCACCCGTCGGACGAGGTCGAGCAGCTGGCGATCGATCGCGCCAAGCAGCTGTTCAATTGCGGTTTCGTCAACGTCCAGCCCCATTCCGGCGCGCAGGCGAATGGCGCTGTGATGCTGGCGCTGGTCAAGCCGGGCGAGACGATCATGGGCCTCAGCCTTGATGCCGGTGGCCACCTGACGCACGGCGCGCGTGCCGCGATGAGCGGCAAGTGGTTTAACGCGGTGCAATATGGTGTCGCGTCGGACACGCATCTGATCGATTATGATGCGGTGGAAAAGCAGGCTGTCGAGACTCAGCCGAAGCTGATCATCGCCGGCGGCTCGGCCTATCCGCGCCACATCGACTTCGCGCGCTTCCGCGCGATCGCCGACAAGGTCGGGGCGTTCTTCATGGTCGATATGGCGCATTTCGCCGGGCTGGTCGCTGGCGGTGTCCACCCGACGCCGTTCGGCCATGCGCATGTCGTGACCACCACCACGCACAAGACGCTGCGCGGCCCGCGCGGCGGGATGGTGCTGACCGATGACGAGGCGATCGCGAAGAAGATCAACTCGGCGGTGTTCCCGGGGCTGCAGGGTGGCCCGCTGATGCACGTCGTGGCCGCCAAGGCGGTGGCGTTCGGCGAGGCGCTTCGCCCCGAGTTCAAGAGCTATGCCGCGGCGGTGGTCGAGAATGCCAAGGTGCTGGCGGCGACGCTGAAGGAGCGCGGCGCGGATCTCGTTTCTGGCGGGACCGACACGCATCTAGCGCTGGTCGATCTCACCCCGCTCGGCATCACCGGCCGTGATGCGGACGAGGCGCTGGAGCGCGCCGGAATCACCTGCAACAAGAACGGCATTCCCAACGACCCGCTGCCCCCGGTCAAGACCAGCGGCATCCGCGTCGGCTCGCCCGCCGGCACGACGCGTGGTTTCGGCACCGCCGAGTTCCGCGAAATCGGCAACATGGTCGCCGACGTGCTCGACGGCTTGCGCGAAAAGGGCGAGGCTGGCGACGCCGCCGTCGAGGCGAACGTGCGGGAACGTGTTCGCGCGCTGTGCGCTCGGTTCCCGATCTACCAGTAAGGAGAACGATCGGTGGCTGATTTCGACAGCAAGGTGAACGAGGTGCGCGGCACGGTGAAGAGCACGCCGGGTCTGGGCAAGAGCATGGCGAAGTGGAGCGCGCTGGGCGCGGTCGTCGCCATTCCGCTGCCGGTGGTCGGGCCGATCTTCGGCGCGATCGCGGGCGCGGCCTGGGCCTATCACAAGGGCACCAAAAACAAGTGATCCGCTGAATGCGCTGCCCTTTTTGCGGACATGACGCCAGCCAGGTGAAGGACAGCCGCCCCACGGATGATGGGGCGGCGATCCGGCGGCGGCGGCAGTGCGAGGGCTGTGCGGCGCGCTTCACCACTTTCGAGCGCATCCAGCTGCGCGACCTGACGGTGGTGAAGAGCGAATCACGGCGCGAGCCGTTCGATCGCGAGAAATTGCTGCGCTCGATCTCGATTGCGGCGCGCAAGCGGCCGGTGGAGCCGGTGCGGCTGGAAAAGCTGGTCAGCGGGATCCAGCGGCAATTGGAGACCAGCGGCGAGGCCGAGGTGTCGGCCAAGCGGATCGGCGAGATGGTGATGGAGGGGCTGAAGGGCCTCGATTCGGTCGCCTATATCCGGTTCGCGAGCGTCTATCGCGATTTCAGCGAGGCGCGCGATTTCGAGGAATTTGCGGGGAGCGTGGAGGAAGCGGGGCGGGGGTGATGCCGCCCTCATCCGTTCGGTTCGAGCAGCATCGAGCTTGCCGAGATGCGCCCGTCGAGAACATAGCGTTCCGATGAGCTTTTATGTCTACATTCTGCGCTGCGCCGACGGCAGTTATTATACCGGCCATACCGATGATCTCGAGCGGCGGGTCGCCCAGCATCAATCGGGGGCGTTGCCGGGGTACACGCATGATCGCCGGCCTGTGGAGCTGATGTGGGCGCAGGACTTCCCGACGCGCATCGAGGCGCTGGAGCGTGAGCGGCAGGTAAAGGACTGGTCGCGCGCGAAGAAAGAGGCGCTGTTTGCGGGCGATTGGCGGTCGGTCAGCGTCGCGGCGCGTTCTCGACCGCGCGTCTCGGCTGCGCTCGACGCTGGCTCGAACCAAACGGATGGGGCTGGCGGCGTTGCAACGCGGGAAGCCGATGTTGGCTCTTCCACTCCTCAGGACGAACGGCTCGCGGGAGAAAAGCCGTTTGCCCCACCCCCCGTCATCGTACTCGTCCGCCCGCAACTGGGCGAAAACATCGGAAAGGCGGCGCGGGCGATGCTCAATTTCGGGTTGGTCGAGCTGCGGCTGGTCGCGCCGCGCGATGGCTGGCCCAATCCGCAGGCCGGGCCGGCAGCCTCCGGCGCGGACATCGTGCTGGAGCGCGCGGCGGTGTTCGAGACGGTCGCCGACGCAGTCGCCGATTGCCCGCATGTCTATGCAACGACCGTTCGCAAGCGGGGCGTGACCAAGCCGGTCGTCACCCCGGCCGTGGCGGCGCAGGCGATCCATGCCGCTCCGGGACGTTCGGCGATCCTGTTCGGGCCTGAACGCTCCGGGCTGGAAACCGACGACGTCGCGGTCGCCCGGACGATCATCACCGTCCCGATCAATCCCGAGTTCGGTAGCCTCAACCTGGCGCAAGCGGTGATCCTGGTCGCCTACGAATGGTCGAAAGGACAGGCGCTGGCCAGTCCGCCGGCCGTCGACGCCGATCCGCCCGCGCCGCAGGTCGAACTGGATGGGATGATCGCGCAGCTTGACACGCTGCTCGACGATGGCGGGTATTTCTATCCGCCGGATCGGACGCCCGCGACGCGGCGGATGCTGCGTACCCTGCTGACGAAGCCCGGCTGGTCGAGCCAAGAGGTTCGGACGGTGCGCGGCATTTTGTCGTCGCTGGCGCCGAAACGCCCGCGCGGCGGCTGAGGTCAGTCGATCACCGGCGACGCCGGCCGGCCATCGCAATAGGAGCGCGCCGGATCGCGCAGGGAAAGTCCGGCGGCGACCGCGCGCTGGATGATGAGGCGGATCGAGCCGTGCTTGGCGCTATTGCTCTCGCCGGGCTGGCACTGGCGGAGGCAGTCCGGTGAGACAATCATCCCGCCGGTGGTCCGTCGGTAAAAGCCTCCTTCGGTGCTGAGCGGCGCGATCCGGCGGCGAACCGTCGTATCCGGGGTGGAGAGCGCCCGGGCGATCTGTGCGACGCGAATGCCATGGCGCGGCAGCAATTGCGCCGCGGCCCCGAAGCCGCCGAGCGCGTGTTCAGCCTTCAGCGACTGATAATTGGCGTGTAGCACGACCGAGAAGATGGCGAGGTCCAGCGGCTCGGCGCAGAGCACGCGGTTCGATTCGACCAGCGCCAGGAACAGGTCGATCGCGGCGCAGATGCCATCGGTGCTCGCCAACCGGTCGGTGTTGCTCACGGCGGTCGGCGCTACCGGGATGGCGCCCTGTGCGACGGCGTCCGCGATCAGGCGTACGAAACAGTCATGGGCGTAACGTAGCTGCCGCCAATTGTCCGCCCGCGCCCAGAAGGCCTCCGACAGCGTCACGCCGCTGCGGGTCCGTTCGCAGATGCGCGATTCGAGCAGGGCGCAGATATGTCGCCTTACCGTCTCGAACGGGCGGCCCAGCGACATGGCGGCCGAATGTACCGAAATTGTCCCGCTGCGTTCCGGCTGCGACAGGCTGGTGCGAAGCAAAAGGCAGAATACGAGGAAACGATCGATGTTACCGTTGAAGTAGCGCAGTCCGGTGACGCTCATGCTGCTGTGGAACTCTGCCAGCAGCGCGGCGAGCGGCGGAATCAGGCTGTCATGCCGCGATATTCGATGAATATTCGGCTGAGAGCCTCTGTGCTGCAGCGCGGCCGTATAGTTCGGCACGGTATTCGTCCCCTCTCAGGCGCAACGCCATCGCGCCCTGCATACCCACTGAAAGTAAAAATCCACGTTCGTGAGGTGGATGTGTCTCACGCGGATCTTACAAGGCGGCTGGGGTAGCGCAAGAAAGGATAGCGTGCTTTGCGGCAAGTTCTTGTTACTAAACCTTTCCTTCCGTAAGCGGGTCGGGACTGTTTCAAGGAGCCGTCAACGGTGGCGAAAGACGTTGGATCACCATGGATACTCCGGCAATATCTTAACTTAAATTCATCTGCTAAGTACCAGAAAAGATAGTCGAAAGTATACCATTTTCTCGCTAAACCAGGTTGGTTAATCCGGGCGGCGAACGGTTGCCGCCGCCCGGGCGATCAGTCATTCAGCAGGTTGCGGAAGCGGCGATGCAAGCGGTCGGCCGGCAAGAGCCGCGTCGAGCGCAGGGCGGTCGAGCTTGCCCTCCCAACGCGCCACAACGATCGCTGCCACCGCATTGCCGACGAAGTTGGTCAGGCTGCGGCACTCGCTCATGAACCGGTCGACGCCGAGGATCAGCGCCATGCCCGCAACCGGAACGGTCGGAACGATCGACAGCGTCGCGGCGAGGGTGATGAACCCCGCGCCGGTGACGCCCGCCGCGCCCTTCGACGAGAGCATCGCAACGCCGAGCAACAGCAATTGCTGGCCGATCGTCAGGTCGACGTTGCACGCCTGCGCGATGAACAGAGCCGCCAGCGTCATGTAGATGTTGGTGCCGTCAAGGTTGAACGAATAGCCGGTCGGTACGACCAGCCCGACGACACCGCGGTCGCAACCGGCCGCTTCCAGCTTGGTGAGCAGCCCGGGCAGCGCCGGCTCCGACGAGGAGGTACCGAGCACCAGCAGCAGTTCGCCTTTCAGATAGGCAATCAAGCGCAGGATCGAGAAACCGTGCAGTCGCGCGACGATGCCAAGAATGCCGAACACGAACAACGCCGACGTCAGATAGAAAGTGGCGACCAGACCACCGAGGTTGACGAGGCTGCCGACGCCGTACTTGCCGACGGTGAAGGCGATCGCGCCAAACGCACCGAGCGGGGCGACGCGCATCAGGATCGCGACCACGCGGAACACGACGATGTTGAGCCGCTCGATCAGGTCGAGGATCGGCGCAGCCGGCGCGCCAACCAGGCTGAGCGCGACGCCGAACAGGATCGCAACCAGCAGCACCTGCAGGATATTGCCCTGCGTCAGCGCCGAGATCAGCGTGTCGGGAATGATGTTGAGCAGGAAGCCGGTCAGCGTCGTGTCATGCGCCTTGGCGGCGTAGTCGGCGACCGCGCCGGTATCGAGCGTGGCGGGATTGATGTTCATCCCCGCGCCCGGCTGGACGACATTGGCGACGATCAGCCCGACGATCAGCGCGAGCGTGGAGAAGAACAGGAAGTATCCGAATGCCTTGCCGGCGACGCGCCCGACCGCGCTCAACTCCCGCAGGCCCGCGATCCCGCTGACCAGGGTGAGGAAGATGACCGGAGCGATGACCATCTTCACCAGCTTGATGAAGCCATCGCCCAGCGGCTTCAACGCCGCGCCGAACTGCGGGTAGAAATGGCCGACGATCGCGCCGGCGACGATCGCGATCAGAACCTGGACATAAAGGTGGTGGTGAAGGCGGCGGGGACCTTCGGCCTCGGGCGGAATGACGGTGCTGTGCATAACCTCTCCTCGCGTCCGCGTTCAGCGAACGTCTTGCGGCAGAGGCTAACGCGGATCGACCTCGCGGCGAAGCATCGTCTCGTTTCGGGCTAAATATCTGTAAGCCGGCCATTATTCCGAGGGTGGCCAAGACCGGCCGCCCGAGTTGTGCGGATCGCCGCCCGCACGCCGACCTGCCTGTGCCATAATCCGCACGCTAGGGGCGGCCGGCGCGCTCCCAGGCGGCGATGTCAGCGATCCCCTCCGCCACGCTGATCCGCGGGGTGAAGCCGGTCGCCTGCATTCGCTCAATCGTGTAGCGAACCGAGGTACGGAAACGCGCAACCTCGTCGTATGACGGCGTGCGCGCGACGAATCGTTCGAGCGGGTCGAGCGCCACACCTGCCCGCCCGGCAGCGGCACCGATCGCTTTGGCGAGCTTGCGCGCGGCCAAGGTCGCCGAACCAGGCAGCGACCCGCTCCCCGCGGGAGCCTGCACCGCGTCACGCAGCGCCTCGAGATAGGCGTGCCACGTCGGGATGTCGGCACCGTTGACGTTGAACGTGCCGGCGATCGGCGCCGCGCTGGTCGCCAGATGGGTGATGAACCCGGCGAGATCGTCGACGTGGACCAGATTGGCATCGCCACGTCCGGCGTCGCCGAGCACCGGCCAGCCATCGTGCAACCGGTCGAGATAGGTGGTGGTCCAGGCCGCGCTGCCCGGACCGTAGATCAAGGTCGGGCGCAGGATGGCGACCGACAGGCCGTCGCCGGCCTGCTGGCAGGCAGCCTCCGCCGCCACCTTCGCCGCGCCATAGGCACCGTGCGGATGTTCGGTGGACGTATCCTCGTCGATCGTGCCGGTGGCGGCGCCATAAACCGCGACCGAGCTGATCTGGATGAAGCGCTTCACCCCCGCCGCGCGCGCGGCGGCCAACGTGTTGCGGGTGCCGTCGACGATGACGCGCGTGTCGCGCGGACCGCCGACAGCGGTGTGGACGACCGTCTCGATGCCCGGCATCGTCACCGCCAGCGCCTTGGGCTCCAGCACGTTGAGCGCAATGCCGCCCGGCGGCGGGCGACGGTAGCCCGCGACGACCGGAACCCCGGCGGCCTGAAGCGCGGTGACGACGCGTTGCCCGACGAAACCGCCCGCGCCGGTCACCAGCACCCGTCCCGTCATGCCTGCCGCTCCTTGAGATGATCCGCCAGCCGCAGGGCGAGCGCGATCGCGGTCAGCGTGGGATTGGCCTGGCTTGACGTCGGCGTGACCGATGCGCTGGCGACATAGAGGCCGGCGACTCCATGCACGCGGCAGTCGCGATCGACGACGCCGTCGCGCGGGCTGTCCGACATGCGGGTGGTGCCGCTGTGATGCCCGCCATAAGCCGCCGAGTCGAGCAATGCGTCCTCCAGCGCCGCCTCGTCATAATCGAGCGTGCCGGTGCCGGTGCGCGCCAGCTCTTCGCGGATCAGCCGGTAGGTCGCGCGTGCCGAATCAAAGTCGGCGGCGGCGACGCGCCAATCGACATGCAGGCGGCGCATGCCCAAGGCGTCGCGCTCGGGCGACAAGGCAACGCGGCTGTGCCAATTGGGCGATTGCTCGCTGACGAACTCGAACGGATAACGATTGTCGCGCGACGGCAGCGCGATCGAGGGGATCCGCCGTGACGCCAGATAGCGCTTCACCCCCCAAGTGCGAACGAAGTTGAACAACTGCACCGGGTGGCGCGCGATATTGCCGACATGGCGCAGATACGGCCCGAGCGAGCGATCCGCCTCGCGCGCGGCGCGACTATATTCATACTTCACCGCGAAGGCGGCGAGGAACATCAGCGAGAGCACCGGATCGCCGTGCGCAGGATCGTTGGCTTCGCGAATGTGGAGGCGCACCGTGCTGTTCAGCAACTGACGCGCGCGCTGCGCTTCCGGGGTGGGGGCAAGGCGTCGACGGATGTAAATTCCCTCGGCATCGCGTTCGTAATCGAAGCCGATCTTTTTGGGGTCGCCGGTGAAATGCGCCATGCCGAAGGTCGCGGCGAGGTGACACATATAGCCGCGGCCCAGCCAGCCGCCGGCGTTGCCCGGCCCGTCGGGCAGTATGTCGTCAGAGGCGAGCAGCAGTCGAGCGGTTTCCAGCCCGCCTGCCGCCAGCACGTAATGCGTCGCGCGGACCTGCCAGTCGGAGCCGTCCGGCGCGCGCACCGCCAGGTGGTCGACGCTGTTGCCGTCCGGTGCGAGCCGGATCGCGGTGACGGGCGCATGCGTGACGACGCGGACGTTGGCGGCGGCGGTCAGTTGCTGGCCGTAGCGCGTCCAGAAGTTGGTCGGGCGGCTGAAGCGTTCGATCGTGGTGTGGAGGCATTCGCCGTCGAGCCCCGGGACGATCGGCGCGGAGGGTGTGTGGTCGAACGCGCCGGCCTCCGCCGCCTCCATCGCAGCGGGATAGTAGCGCGCGACCTCGTCAAAGCCGATCGGCCATCCCGAGTGCGCCACCCACGGGCGCGGCTCGAAGTCGATCGGGTCGAACGGGATCGAGCGGCCGCCCCACAAGGCGGTGGTGCCGCCCAGGGCGCGCACGCGATAGGTATCCAGCGGCCAATGCACGCGCGGATCGGCGACCTGCCCGGCATAGGCGTCCTGCACCGCGGGATCGACGTCCGCCCCGCCGGCCTCGAGCACCAGCACCTCCAGCCCCAGCGCGGCGCAACGCGCGGCCAGGGTAAGCCCAGCCGCCCCCGATCCGACGATGCAGACGTCGGCCGGCGCGGGTGGGGCGGTCAGTTCGCTGGCATCGGCGCGCACGCTGTCTCCTTCGGGCTATGCCGCAAAGGCGTAGCATGGTGCAGCGCGGGAGCAAGTATTGCGGCTCCGCCACCGGGTGGCGGAGCCGTGTCATTTTGGGTGGTTAGAGGATGGCGCGGGCGATCGCGGCGGCCTGGACGTCATAGGCCCAGGCCGTTTCGTGCAGGCTGTCGGCGAACGCGCCGCTCACCTGAGCGGCAGTTCGGCCACCGAGCAGCGCCTCGTCGTCGATGAACAGGCAGCCGTTGTCGAAGGCGAATGCGCGCAGGGCGGCGCGCCATTGGCTGCGGTTCACGTCGCTGCCGCCGGCCGGACTGACCCCGGCGATCGCCGGCCAGGTGAGGATCACGCTGCCGCTCTGCCGCGCCTGCTGGACGATCGTGCGCAGGTTTGCCAGCCATGTCGCCATCGCCAGCCCTTGCGCGCTGTCGTTGGTGCCGAGGTTCACGATCGTCAGGTGCGGCGCATAGGTGGCGAGCGCCGCCGCCGGCGAATAGGCGTTGGTCATGTCGGCCTGAAACCCCGCGACCACGCCGAAGACGCCAAAATTGGCGATCTCCACGCCGGGCCGCGTGCTGTCCCAGGCGATCAACCCTGCGAGCTGCAGATTGCCCGTGTTGCCGCCGCGCGCGATCGTGATCGGGGCGGCGTCGCGCGTGACGAAGCTGACTTCCAGCCGTGCGAAGCCGCCGTTGGGCCCGGACGGGGTCAGCGTGACACTCTCGGTCCCCTTGGTGACCGTGAAGGGCGGGCGATCGCTGCCATTGCGGATGAAGACCGAGCAGCGATCCACCGCCCCGCCGGGCTGGAACTGTCCGGGGTTAGAATTGCCGGTGCTCATCGTGGCGCCGCCCAGCGAGTTCGCGCCGCCGCTCCAGCTCGAAAAGCCGCTGCGGCGCGGATCATAGGCAAGCAGGTCGGCGATACTGCCCAGTCCAGCGCAACCGAAGAAGCCGTCGGTGCGCGTCGGAAGGCCGCCCGCCGCCAGCAGCGCCGCGACCCGCGCCGGCCGGGAGCGGGCGAACGCGCCGACGGTATAATTGCCGCCGGTGCCGGCGCCCGCCCCCATGGTCTTGCTGTCCCCGACAAACGCGATCCGTGCCGAGTCGGCCATGCCGCTGCGCAGCCGTCCGCGCGCTGCCGCCCAGCCGAGCACGGCGGTAGGCGACGCGGTTTCCACGGTCGGTACCGGCGTACCGATGCGGGCGAGCGCGGCCGCGGTCACGGTGCCGCCGATCGATCCAGAGGTTCGTGTCATCTCAGGCCTCCGCGATCAGGTTGGTGGCGGTGGTGCCGGTGGCGCGGACGTAAAGCGCGCGCACCGCGACGTAGCTGGCATCGGGAAGGTTACGATAGGTGACGTCCTCGCTACCCTCGACGCCGCGCAGGACCAGCGTGCCGCCACCGCCGATGTAGATGCCGCATGGCACGCTGGGCAGCGGAGCGAGATCATCGGGCTGGATGGAATAGGGTGCGGTGGCGGGCGCGCTCGGGCTGTCGGCGCTGTTCTGGAATTTGTCGGCCATGGCTTCGTCCTCCTTGATAAGAGGGGTTCCCTTTATGTTCTGATACGGCTTGTAGGACAGCCCCCAGTTTCTGTGCCATAAAGGACACGCCTTTTCGGTTGGCGGTGGGGCGGTTAGGCACTAGCGTCGCCGAATGACGAAGCGTGCTCGCGCTTCACAGATCCGCCTTGACCAGGGATTGCGTGACACGATGGCCCGATCGCTGACGCTCGACGCCGCTCCGCTCGAGGCAACGGAGCGCGCCGCGCGCGACCCTGCCGACCGCCGCCCGCGCAGCGAGGCGCCGGGCGCTCCGCTTTCGTTCGAAGACAAGGTCGTGCTGGCGATCTTCGCGGTTGGACTGGTCGGCAATATCGTCCTCCAGAAGATCGCCTGGCCGCTGAAGGCCGGCGGGTTCGTGCCACTGGTGCTGCCGCTGTTCGTTGCGGCGATCGCGCTGGGGCCGGTGTTGATCCGGCCGAAGTTCGACCCGGCGCGGATCGGCGGGTTCTTTCTCGCCTTTCTGGTGGCGGCTTTCTCGACCTTCTTCCTCGCGCCACGCTACAGCGCGTCGAGCTTGATGCTGTTCGCTGCGCTCTATGCGCCGTTCATGATCTACTACGAGACGAGCGCCGCCAATTACCGCCGCTGCATGAACCTGTTCATCTCGGTCATGCTCGGGTTCGTCGGCATCACGCTGGCGCAGCACCTGATCCAGCTGGTACTGACCTACCGGGCGTGGCCGAACCTCAACCTGCTGCTCCCGCAGTCGTGGCTGATCCCCGATTACAATTACATCCAGCCGATCATCTACGGCTCGCGCTTCATGAAGCCCAATGCGGTGGTCTTCCTCGAAGTGTCGCTGCTGTCGCAGTTCATCGCGGTGGCGCTGGCCGCGGAGCTGGTGCTGTTCCGGCGACCGATCCGCCTGATCGTGCTGGCGAGCGGGCTGCTGATGACGATGGCGGGGACCGGAGCGTTGCTGCTCGCGCTGACGCTGCCGGTGCTGCTCGGTCGGATGCGGATGCGCAATGCGGTGGTGATGATCGCCATCCTGCTGGTGGTGTGCGTCGTCGCGTTCCGGCTCGGCTGGTTCGACATCGTCAGCTCGCGCATGGACGAATACAAGCGCAACGGGACCAGCGCCAACATGCGCTTCATCCTGCCGCTGGAGCGGATGGTGGAGTTCCTGCAGGATCCGCGCGGGCTGATCGCCGGGATCGGCGCCGGGCAGATCGAAAAGGGGCGCAACTTCATTTGGTGGCCGTTCACCAAGGTGGCGATTGAATACGGGCTGATCACCGCGATCATCTTCTATGGCTGGGTGATCTTCTGCCTGTTCCGCCGCGCGCCGGAGCGTGCGTTCGCGTTCGTGTTGCTGGTCTGGTTTTCGTTCGAGGGCACGCTGCTGACCGCGCACAACGTGCTGTCGCTGGTGATGTTCGGTACGTTGCTGCGCGTGGCGCCCGAGGAGTCGCGGCGGCGGCGCAGCAAGGAACCACCGCAGCCGCAACCGGACGGCCCGCCACTGCCGACCGCAACGACGCCGCCGCGTCCCACGCGTACGCCGCTGCCCGAACCGGTGCCGGCGGGCGGTGTCAGTGGCGAGGCGCTGGTGCGCGTGCTGGGCACGCCCGATACCGGCGGGCGGCTGATCTACGCGATCGGCGACCTGCACGGGCGTGTCGACCTGTTCGACAAGCTGCTCGCGCGGATCCGTGACGATATCGCGGCGCATCCGGGCGGCTATCAGGGCAAGCCGATGGTGGTGCTGCTCGGCGATTACATCGATCGCGGGCCGGCATCGGCGCAGTTGATCGACCGCATCCTCGCGCTGCGGAACGACGAGATGATCGAGTGGCGTGCGGTGCTGGGCAACCATGAGGATGCGATGGTCGCCTTCCTCGACGCACGCAGCAGCGGGCAGAGCTGGGGCCGCCACGGCGGCGCGACCACGCTCGCGTCCTACGGCGTCGCGGCGCCGGACACCGCCGAGGGCTGGGACGCGACCCGCGAGCAGCTACGCGCGGTGGTGCCCGAGGCGCACGACACATGGCTGCGCGGGCTCGATCATTACATCGTGCAGGGCGGGCTGATTTTCGTTCATGCCGGGCTGCGTCCGGGCGTGCCGCTGGAAAAGCAGCGGATGAAGGACATCCTCTATATTCGCGAGGAATTCCTGAGCGCGCCGGTCGACAGCGACCTGCTGATCGTCCACGGCCACACGCCGCAGGACGAAGCCTATGGCGCACCGGGGCGGATCTGTCTCGACAGCGGTGCCTATGCCACGGGTGTGCTGACTGCGGCACGCTTCGACGGTGGGCCGATCAAGTTGCTGACGTCGCGGTAAACGATCCTGCCGGCGGCGTCAGCGCCGCCGGATCGGACGCATCGGGCGGAGACGGACCGCCAGGCAGATGACGGTCGGCCAGAACAGCGTGTTGATGACGTCGGGGATTGTGTCCCACCACCGCCAGCTGTGGTAATGTAGCCGGTCGAGCACCTCGTTCGCCAGCTCGGCCACCACCACTACCGACAGCGGGATGAACGTGCCGAGCGAGCGGCGGGTGACGATTCGCGCGATCATCAGCACCGCCATTCCGGCGTGGATGTGCAGGACCGTATCGGTTGTACCGGTGCCGTCGCCGATCCAGTTGATGAAGCGGGCGTACAGCCCCGGTACGTCGATCACCGGGTTACTTCTGGCAGGCGACGATCGCGGTGACGACGCTGATCGTTTCCTGTGGATCGCGGACGCGGACGCAATCGACCCCCGCCTCGTGCGCGGGATAGTCGTTGCCGCCCGGGAAGATCGCGTCGCCGATGAACAGCATTTCCGACAGGTCGAACCCGCTCTCCTTCGCGAGCTTGCGCAGGCCGTAGCCCTTGTCGACGCCCTCGCGGGTGATGTCGATCGAGGTCGCGCCGCCCATGTTGATCGCAAGCCCCGGCAGACGCTGGCGCAGGTCGGCCTGGATCACCTTACGCTTGGCAAAGTCGGGATCCCAATGTTCCTTGGCCTCGATCGGCGCTTCCTGTCCGAGCGCGGAGAAGGTGATCTGGCTGCCGCGATCCTCGATCCGCTCGCCCCAGGTCTGTTCGGGGACGAAGCCAGTCGCCTCCAGCGATTCACCGAACGCGGTGATGATCTTTTGCTTTTCGGCGTCGTCGAACAGCTCGGCATAGACGGTCTGCCACGCGTCACCCTTATGGACGTAGAGCTTGGTGCCGGTGGTCGGCATCAGCCACAGCCGCGCGCGGTCGGCGCGTTCGGGGAGGCGGCTGGCGACCTGCTTCTCGAACTGTGGCCAGTCACCGCCCGAGATCACGGCGACGTCGGCCACGGTGAGCAGATCGGCCAGTGTCTCGCCCATATCGTCCTTCAGCGGTTGCTTGCTGAGCGCGAGCGTGCCGTCGAGGTCGAAGGCGACGAGCTTCTTCATTCGGTATCTCCGGTGCGCAGGATAATCGTGTCGATGGCGTGCGCTACGCCATCTTCATCATTGGCGCGAGTGGTGGTGTGCGCCTTCGCCTTCACCGCATCGGGCGCGTTGCCCATCGCGATCGACAGACCGGCGCGCGCCAGCATCGGCAGGTCATTGGCCTGATCGCCGATCGCGGCGGTGTCGGCGAGATCGACGTCAAGCGCCTTGGCGAGCGCGGCGATGCCGTCGCCTTTGTTGGCGGTGAGCGCCGTGACATCGAGATAATAGGTCTGCGACTGCGCGACGGTTGCGTCCTTGCCGTAGCGGGCATGGACGCGCTCGTAGAGCGCGTGGAGCGCGGCGTCGTCGTCACTGACGAAGGTGATCTTGTCGGCGCGGTCGAGCAGGTCGTCGAACGAGGCCACGACGACAGGTTCCTGCGCGCTGCTGCGACGCTCGCTCTGTGTGTGCGGGCCGTCACCGTTGCTGGCAAACCATTGGTCGTCGGCGAAAACCCAGGTGTCGACGCCGTCGGCCATCGCCATGACGCCGCGCGCGATCTCCGCGGGGATCGTGACGTGGCTGACGATCGTGCCGTCGCGGCGGAAAACGATCCCGCCGTTGAACGCCGCGACATCGCCGTCGAGACCAAGCGGTTCGAGTAGCGGGCGAATCCCCGACATCGGGCGCGCGCTGATGACGGTGAACCCGACTCCCGCCGCGCGCAGCCGGTCGACGGCGTCGATCGTCACGGGCGTGAGATTCTTGTCCTTGTCGACCAATGTGCCGTCAAGATCCGACACCAGCAGGCGGATCGCCATTATTGCGGCATCTCGACATGGCCGCCGAAGCCGAAGCGCATCGCCGACAACACCTTCTCGCCAAAGGTATGTTCGACGCGGCTGCGGTAGCGCGCGAACAGCGCGGTGGTCAGGACGTTGGCGGGCACCGCCTCTTCCATCGCCGCCTCGATCGTCCACTGACCCTCGCCCGAATCGGCGACGTTGCCGCTGAACTTCTCCAGCTTGCCATCGGCGGCAAGCGCGTCGGCGGTCAGGTCGAGCAGCCACGACGAGATCACGCTGCCACGCCGCCACACCTCGGCGACGTCGGCAAGGTCGATGTCATAGCGTTGATCCTCGGGCAGTTTTTCCGAAGCTTTGCCCTTCAGGATGTCGAAGCCCTCGGCATAGGCCTGCATCAGCCCGTATTCGATACCGTTGTGAACCATCTTCACGAAATGGCCTGCGCCGGCAGGGCCGGCGTGGATGTAGCCGCTCTCTGCGCGCGGGTCGGTGCCGTCCTTGCGGCCGACGGTGCGCGGAATCGTACCCATTCCGGGGGCGAGGGCGGCAAAAATCGGGTCAAGATCTTTGACGACGTCAGTCGGGCCGCCGATCATCATGCAATAGCCGCGTTCGAGCCCCCAGACGCCGCCCGAGGTGCCGACGTCGACATAGTGGATGCCCTTTTCGGCGAGCGCCTTTGCACGGCGAATATCGTCCTTGTAGAAGCTGTTGCCGCCGTCGATCACCACGTCGCCCGCGCTGCCGCCGGCCGCGATCTGGTCGACCATGCCGTCGGTGATGTCGCCATGAGGAAGCATTACCCACCAGATCGCCGGACGGCCCGCCTTGGCCCTGGCATCGTCGACGGAAGTGGCCGCGATCGCGCCCTCTGCGACAAGCTTTTCAACAGCTTGTGCGTCGCGATCGAAGGCAACGATCTCGTGCCCAGCCCTCATCAGGCGGCGCGCCATGTTGCCGCCCATCCGGCCGAGGCCGATCATCACCAGTCGCATTGCAAACTCCCTCGCTGGCCGCTTAATCACCCGACCATGCGTCAGGTTCCGCTGGCGCAACAACCCCTGGGAGCGTTCCCGCGTTGCATCGGCCCCGCTTGCTCGTCGTCCTGGGTACACGACCGGAGGCGATCAAGATGGCGCCGGTGATCGCGGCGTTGCGCAAACGACCGCAGGTCGACACGCGCGTGCTGGCGACGGGGCAGCACCGGACGCTGCTGAAGCAGGACCTGGACGTCTTCGGGATCGTCCCCGACGCTGAAATAGCGCCGACCGGCGCGGGCGGGGCGCTCGATGTCGCGCTGGCGCGATTGCTGACGGGGATCGGGAGCGTGATCGAACGGAAACGGCCGCAGCGCGTGATCGTGCATGGCGACACGCTGACGGCGTTGGCCGCGACGTTGTCGGCGCACCTGCGCGGTGTTCCCGTGGCGCATGTCGAGGCGGGATTGCGGAGCGGCGACCTGTCCGCGCCGTGGCCCGAGGAAGGCAGCCGGCGCGTGACGGGGGTGCTGGCCGATCTGCACTTCGCGCCGACCGCGGGGGCGGTGGCGGCGTTGCGGGCGGAGAACGTGCCGTCCGACGCGATCCATCTGACCGGCAACACGGTCGCGGATGCGTTGCGGATCGTCCAGGCACGGATTGCCGCCGCACCGGGGCTGACGGACGCTGTCGCCCCGGTGCTGGCGCGATTCGCGGGGCGGCGGATCGTGACCGTCACGGTGCATCGGCGCGAGAACCATGGCGTGGCGCTGGCGCGGATCGCCGAGGCGGTCGCGCGCCTGGCGATCCGCGAGGATATCGGCATCGTCGTAGCGCTGCACCCGAACCCGGCGGTGGCGGGGCCGTTGTCCGAACGCCTTCGCGGATGCGGGCGGGTCGCGCTGGTCCGGGCACTCGACTATCCGGCGTTCGTGCGGTTGATGGCGGCGAGCGCGCTGATCCTGACCGACTCCGGCGGCGTGCAGGAAGAAGCGCCCGCGCTGGGCGTGCCGGTGCTGGTGCTGCGCGACCGGACCGAACGGCCCGAAGGCGTCGCAGCAGGCGCGGCGCGGATCGTCGGCACCGACCCGGCGCGGATCGTCGCGGCGGCGAGTGGGTTGCTCGACGATCCCGCGGCGCTGGGCGCGATGGCGGTGGTGCGGCATTGCTATGGCGATGGTCGGGCGGGGGAGCGGATCGCGGCGATCCTCGCGGCGACGCCGGGGCGCGATCCGGCAGCGCTGGAGCGCCGCTGACACTGCCTCACGCTACCTCACGCCGGCTTTTTCAACTGACCTCCGGCCTTGGCCGGGGTGGCGATCCGACAGGTGCGATGGCGGGTTCGGCTTGGTCGCCCCAAGCTTTTCTGCGCTTGCCGCCACGCGCGGCGCGTCGCAGGTACGGGCGATGAACGGGGGCAGACCGCTTTGGACGCACTGAGCACGCTGGCAGGATTTCTGGTCGGCACGATCGTCGGGCTGACCGGGGTCGGCGGCGGATCGTTGATGTCGCCGCTGTTGATCCTGCTGTTCGGGGTTGCGCCGACGACCGCGGTCGGGACCGACCTGTGGTTCGCCGCGATCACCAAGATCGTCGGCGGGACGATGCACCACCGGCAGAACAACGCCGACTGGGCGATCGTCAAGCGGCTGTGCTGGGGCAGCCTGCCCGCGGTGGCGATCACCTTGTGGTGGCTGTCGAGCCATGGCCACAAGGCCGAGAGCAACGGCCTGATCGTGCGCGTGCTTGGCGTGACGCTGGTCATCTCCGCGCTGCTGACGCCGTTTCGCGCGAAACTGGCGCGGCGCTTTGCGCGCGCCGAGGGGGCGCGGACCGAGGCGATGTTGCGCTGGCAGCCGTTGTTGACGGCGGCGGCGGGGGCGCTGCTGGGGACGCTGATCACGCTGACCTCGGTGGGCGCGGGCGCGCTGGGGGCGACGTTGCTGCTGATGCTCTATCCGTTCCGGTTGAACGCCAAGCGGCTGGTGGGAACGGATATCCTCCATGCAGTGCCGGTCGCGCTGATCGGCGGGATCGGGCATGCGGTGATCGGGAACATCAATCTGCCGCTGCTGGGGTCGCTGCTGCTCGGGTCGGTGCCGGGGGTGATCCTCGGCGCGAAGCTGACCGACCGGCTGCCGGAGCGGGTGGTGACGCCGGCACTGGCGGTGGTGTTGCTGATCGTCGGGGTCCGGTTGTTGATGTAGGCTTGTGTCGGGTTGACGCGCGGTCTGACCGTCGACCGTCATTGCTTCGCTACGCTCGCAATGACGGCAAGAGGCTTTAACCCAGCGCCGCCTTCACCCGGTCGGCGAGGCGGAGGACGGCGGCGTCGTGGATGCCCGCAGTGCTGACGAGCACGCCATAGGCGCGCGGGTCGGGCTTGTTGAACACCAACGGCGCGCCGACAGCGTCGCTGACCGAGGCGCCCGCCGCGCTCGCCACCAGCACCGCGGCGGCGATGTCCCATTCGTTGCCCCAGCGCAGCGTCGCGACGAGGTCAGCGTGGTCTGCGGCGACCATCGCGACGCGCAGTGCGATCGAATTGGGTTTTTCGACCGCGGTCAGGTCGCGGTCGACCTTGGGCAAGGCGTCGACCGGGACGCGCGCGCCGGGCAAGGAGTCGCGCCTTCCCGCGGTGACGCGCACGCCATTGCGGGTCGCGCGGCCGGGCGCGGTGGCGCACCACACTTCGCCGCGTGCGGGGGCGTCGAGCACGCCGATCACCGGACGGCCGTCCTCGACCAAGGCGATCGACACGCACCAGCCGGTGCGCCCGCGAATATAGTCGCGCGTGCCGTCGATCGGATCGACCACCCAGACGCGGCGGCACGCCAGCCGGTCGGCATTGTCGGCGGTTTCCTCAGACAGCCAGCCGGCGTCGGGGAGCAGGGCGCCCAGCCGCGCGCGCACCATGCGGTCGACGTCGAGATCGACCTCGCACACCGGGCTGCCCTCGGATTTTTCCCAGCGCGCGAAATCGGTGCGCCAGCGCGCGAGCGCCATCTGCCCGGCGTCGCGCGCCACCGCGACGACCGCCGCGACCAGCCCGGGGTCCGGAGCGGCGGGCTCAGCCACCAGCGACCGTCATCCCGTCGATGCGCAGCGTCGGCACGTTGACCCCCTGTCGGAACACGAGATCGTTGGCGGGGGTGAGCGCGCGGTACATGGCGAGCAGGTTGCCCGCGATTGTGAAGCCGGCGAGCGGCGCGACGATCTCGCCGCCGCGGATCGCGAAGCCGGCCGCACCGCGGCTGTAATCGCCGGTGACGGGGTTGACGCCCTGACCGATCAGCTCGGTGACGTAGATGCCGTCCTCGATATCCTCGATCAGCGTCGCGACGGGCATTTTGCCCGGTTCCATATAGAGGTTGCTGGTCGACACGCCCGGTGCGCCCGCGATGCCGCGCGCGGCGTGGCCGGTCGGCTCCAGCCCCAATTGCCGCGCCGAAGCGCTGTCGAGCAGCCAGCTTTCGAGCACACCGTTCTCGATGATCGCGAGCGGCGAAACGGGTAACCCTTCGCCATCGAACGGGCGCGAGCGCAGGCCGTGGGGGCGGTGCGGATCGTCGCGGATCGTCACGCCCGGCGCGAAGACCTCGGTGCCGAGCGAATCGAGCAGGAAGCTGGTACGGCGGGTGATCGCCCCGCCGGTGATCGCGCCGCTGAGATGCCCGAGCAGGCTGGCGCCGACGCGCGGATCGAAGACGATCGGCATCGTGCCGCTGCGCGCGACGCCCGGATCGAGGCGGGCGACGGCGCGCTCGCCGGCGAGCTGGCCGATCGCCTCGGGGGTGTCGAGATGCGCGAGGTGGCGGGCAGAATGGAAGGCGTAATCGCGCTGCATCGCGCTGCCCTCGCCCGCGATCACGCTCGCCGAGACGCTGAATCCGGTGGTGGCGTAGCTGCCCGCGAAGCCGTGGCTGGTGGCGAGCGCCCAGACGCTCTCCGATGCCGCCGCGCCGCCGCCCTCGCTGTTGGTGACGCCGTCGACCGCGCGCGCGGCATCCTCGGCGCGCTGCGCGGCGCTGCGGAGCTGCTCGGGGGTGCAGGCGTGGCGGTCGGCGAGGTCGAGCGCGGGTGGCGCGCCGTGGAGCAGCCGCTCCTGCGGGGCGAGCCCGGCCCAGCGGTCCTCGGGCGCTTCGCGCGCCATCGCCACCGCACGTTCCACCAGCGCGTCCATCGCGGCGGTCGAGAGGTCGGAGGTCGAGACGCTGGCCGAGCGGCAGCCCGCGAACACACGCAGGCCGAGGTCCTCGCCCTCCGAGCGGCCGACGTCCTCGAGCCTGCCGAGCCGGACAGAGACCTCGGTTGAGGCGCTGGCGGCGAAGACCGCATCGGCGGCGTCGGCTCCGGCGGCGGTGGCGCGGCGGACGATGTCGTGGGCGCGATCCTGCGCTTGGGAAGGCGTGAGCATGGGATCGACTTAGGAGCGAAAGGTTTCGGATGCCATATCGCGGAGAACGTCGCCGCGGCGTTATTGGATGCGCGTGCCGACGACGATGCAGGCGAGGAACATCAGCAGCCCGGCGGTGCGGTTGCTGCGGAAGCGGTCGAGCGCGCCTTGGCCATCATCGTCGCGCAACGTCGCGACCTGCCAGAACAGGTGCAGCGCGACCGGGGCGAGCGCGGCGAGGATGAGCGGATCGGCGCGCACCTGCCACAGCGCTGCTGCCCAGAGCGCAAGCGCGAGCGCGTAACAGGCGCTGACGCCGGTGCGGACGTGGCGACCGAGCGCGAGTGCGGAGGAGCGGATGCCGACGAGCGCATCGTCCTCTCGGTCCTGCAACGCATAGATCGTGTCATAGCCGACCACCCAGAAGATCGTGCCGGCGTAGAGCGTCAGGCCGGGCAGGGTGAGCGCGCCCCAGGTTTCGGTCCAGCCGACCAGCGCCGCCCAGGAGAAGACCAGCCCGAGCCATGCCTGCGGCCACCAGGTGATGCGCTTCATGAACGGATAGGCGGCGACCGGCGCGATTGCGGCGAGCGAGACGAGCGCGGCAGGGAGGTGGAGCTGGAGCAGCACGACCAACCCGATCAGGCAAAGCGCGAGCAGGAACGCCCACGCCGCCTTCGCCGACACCGCGCCGCTCGCCAGCGGGCGCGTGCGGGTGCGCGCGACGCTGGCATCGAGATCGCGGTCGACGATGTCGTTGTAGACGCAGCCTGCGCCGCGCATCGCGATGCTGCCGAGGAGCAGCCACAGGAGGAGCGGCCAGCGCTCGATGACGCCGTCGGCGAGCGCGACGCCCCACGCGCCGGGCCAGAACAGCAGCCACCAGCCGATCGGCCGGTCGAACCGCGCCAGCGACGCGAACAGCCGCGCGCGCGGCGGCAGGAGCGACAGAAGGCCGCGGTGCTGGGTGTCGGGGACGATGTCGGTCACGCCCGCCGCGATAGCGTGAACCGGCGCGTGCGCGAAGCGGTTCATTCCGGCGCAACGGGTCCCTAGATAGAGGCTTCGGTTTTGCACGAGGTTCGCGCGTATGTTGACCCTTCTCGCCCTGCTCGCCGCCGCTGCCACCGATCCGCTGGCGGGGACGTGGCGCAATGCCAGTGACAGCGTGCGGATCCGCGTCGCGCCGTGCCGGGGCGAGCCGGGAATGTGCGGCACCGTGGTGTCGGCGAGCGACAAGGCCAAGGACGATGCCGCTGCGGGCGGCACCGACCGGCTGGTCGGCACGCCGCTGTTCCGCGGCTTCGAGCAGGATGGCGACGGGACGTGGGCGGGGACGGTGTTCGTCCCCGACATCGGGCGCGAGGTCGATGGGACGTTGCAGCTCGACGGGCGCAACACTTTGGTTGCGCAGGGGTGCCTGTTCGCGGGCTTCGGGTGCAAGGAGCAGCGCTGGACACGCGTTTCGGGTAAGTGATCCATCTCTCGGTCGCGATCGGCCGGTTTTTCGAGGCGCTGTTCTATGCCATTCTGCGCGTCGCCGGGGTGGTGACGGGCGTGGTGCTGGTCGTCGCGCTGGCGGGCGCGCTGCTGTTCCTGATCGCGCGCCTGCTGATCGGACGGGGAAGGAAGAAATGATGGGGGCGGTGCCCGCCTGGCCGCCGCGCTCGACGCCGCGGCTGTTCGTCGAGACGGCGCTCGCGCCCGGTCCGCTGACGCTGTCGGGGCCGCAGGCGCATTATCTGGTGGCGGTGATGCGCACGAAGCCGGGCGATCCGGTCAAATTGTTCAACGACGCCAGCGGCGAATGGCTGGCGGTGGCGAGCGCGGTCGGCAAGCGCGACCTGACGCTCGACGTGCAGGAGCGGCTGCGCGAGCGCGAGGCGGTGCCCGACCTGTGGCTGGTCGCCGCGCCGCTCAAGAAGGGGCGCGTCGACTGGATGGCGGAGAAGGCGTGCGAGCTGGGCGTCGCGCGGCTGGTGCCGGTGGTGACGCGGCGGACGGTGGTCGACAAGCCGAACACCGAGCGGCTGCGCGCGCATATGATCGAGGCGGCCGAACAATGCGGGCGCACCGCGGTGCCCGAGGTGGCGGAGATGGTGAAGCTGCCCGCGCTGCTGCGCGACTGGCCGGCGGAGCGGGCGCTGTTCTTCGCCGACGAACTGGGCGGCGCGCCGGCGGCGGCGGCAATGCGCGAGCGGCGCGGACCAGCGGCGATCCTGATCGGGCCGGAGGGCGGGTTCGACGACGAGGAGCGCGCCGCGATCCGCGCGCATCCGGCGGCGGTGGGTGTGGGACTGGGGCCGCGGATCCTGCGCGCCGATACCGCGGCGGCGGCGGCGGTCGCGGTGTGGATGGCGGTCGCCGGGGACTGGTGACGCGGCTTTACTCCTCGCAGCCCAATCCGCTCTAGCGCCGGTGTTCATCGCGGCGTAAGGCGCGGCCATGACGACCAAGACGGTTTCGGACGCACCGGCAGCGGCCATTGAATCGCGCGACGAATTGATCGCGCGCTTCGCGAGTGGCGAGAAGCCGGCGGAGCGCTGGCGGATCGGCACTGAGCACGAAAAATTCGTCTATGCCACCAGCGACCATCACGCGCCGTCCTATGACGAGGCGGGTGGAATTCGCGCGCTGCTCGGCGAGCTGGAACAGCATGGCTGGCGGCCGGTCGAGGAAGGCGGCAACGTCATCGCGATGAGCGGGGCGGACGGGTCGATCAGCCTTGAGCCCGCCGGGCAGTTCGAGCTGTCGGGCGCGCCGCTGGAGAATCTGCACCAGACCTGCGCCGAGACCGGGCGGCATCTGGCGCAGGTGAAGGCGGCGGGCGAGAAGCTGGGGATCGGCTTCCTCGGGCTCGGCATGTGGCCCGACAAGACGCGCGCCGAGCTGCCGATCATGCCCAAGGGCCGTTACGCGATCATGCTGCGCCACATGCCGCGCGTCGGGACGATGGGGCTCGACATGATGCTGCGCACTTGCACGATCCAGGTGAACCTGGATTACGCCAGCGAAGCCGACATGGTGAAGAAGTTTCGCGTCGGGCTCGCGCTGCAACCGCTCGCCACCGCCTTGTTCGCCAATTCGCCGTTCACCGAAGGCAAGCCCAACGGTTTCCTGAGCTATCGCAGCCATATCTGGTCGGACACCGACCCGACGCGGACGGGGATGCTGCCGTTCGTGTTCGAGGACGGGTTCGGCTACGAGCGGTACGCCGAGTATATGCTCGATGTGCCGATGTACTTCGTCTATCGCGACGGCCGCTACATCGATGCGGCGGGGCTGAGCTTCCGCGACTTCCTGCGCGGCGAATTGTCAGTGCTGCCCGGCGAGAAGCCGACGATCTCCGATTGGGACGATCACCTGTCGACCGCCTTCCCCGAGGTGCGGCTCAAGACCTTCCTCGAGATGCGTGGCGCGGACGGCGGGCCGTGGAACCGGATATGTGCGCTGCCGGCGTTCTGGGTCGGGTTGCTGTACGATAGCGTCGCGCTGGATGCGGCGTGGGATCTGGTCAAGCACTGGACGCTTGAGGAGCGGCAGGCGCTGCGCGACGCGGTGCCGAAAATGGGACTGTCGGCACCGATCCCCGGTGGCGGGCAGCTGCGCAACATCGCGGGTGCGGTGCTCGACATCGCACATGGCGGGCTGAAGGCGCGCGCGCGGGTCAGTGCGGCGGGTGAGGACGAGACGGGATTCCTCGAGCCGCTGCGCGAGATCGTGCGCGCGGGGAAGGTGCCGGCGGAGCGGTTGCTTGAGCTGTACCATGGCGCGTGGGGCGGAGATCTGTCGCGCGTCTACGGCGAGGCGAGTTTCTGAACCTTCTCCCCTCCCCTTCCCTTTACGGGAGGGGCTTTATTGCGCGTGCGGCCAGCCCTCTTGATCCCAACGCAGCCGCTGGATGCGCAGCGTAGGGGTGCCGTTTCGCTGCGTGTCATAGGCGTGGTAGACGATGCGGTCGCCGTCCGGGCCTTGCAGAATCGCATTGTGGCCGCGGCCGATATAGCGGCTGCCGGTGCCCTGTCCCGAGGTGAGCATCGGGGTGCCGCCGCCCTTCAGCATCGGCGTACCGGCGCGATCGAGGTAGGGACCGGTCGGGGCGGTCGCGCGGCCGACGACGGTGTTGTAGCTGCTCTTCGCGCCGCGACAGCAGAAGTCGAATGAGGCGAACAGGTAATAATAGCGGTCGTGGCGGATCACGAACGGCGCCTCGATCGCGCCGGGTGATGCACGTGAGGCGAGGCTGTGCATCGGTGTGTCCGGCATGCGCATGCCGGTGGCGGGGTCCAGTTCGATCAGCTTGATCCCGCTCCAGAAGCTGCCGAACGCCAGCCATTGATGGCCATCAGCGTCGGTGAAGGCGGCGGGGTCGATCGCGTTGAAGTCGTTGTCGGCGTTGGATTCGACCACCGGGCCCTTGTCGACCCAGTTGGCGGCGGGGGCGGCGGGGTCGAGGCGGTGCGCGGTGGCGAGGCCGATCGCGGAGCGATTCTTCCCGAACGTCGAGAGCGAGTAATAGAGGCGGTACTCGTCGCCGACCTTGCTGATGTCGGGCGCCCACATGCCGGCGGTGCCGGGGACATGCTTGCTTGCCCAGGCGGGGAGCGCGGTGAAGGAAGCGCCGCGCAGCGTCCAGTGCTTGAGGTCGGTCGAGGTGCGGAGCGGGATCAGCCCGTCGCGGCTGCGGACATGGCCGGTGACGAGGAGGTAGTAGGTGCCGTTGTCGGCGATGATCGCGGGGTCGTGGACGGGGGTGAGGGCGCCAGTCAGCGGCGGCGGAGCGGTCGCGGCCGGGGCGGTGGCGAGCAGGAGCAGCGCGCTGGTGCTGCGGAGGAGGATGCGCATGAGGCGGCGCCTTTCCGGATGCAGAAATGATCTGCAATACTCATACAATTGGTAAAGGCGCCATGTGGGAGCCGCTTCGTCATTGCGAGCGGAGCGGAGCAATCCAGGGCGTTCTGGTCCGGCTCCGGATTGCTTCGCTCCGCTCGCAATGACGGGTAGAGGCTACGCTCCGCGCGGCAGAGGGCCGTTGGCGACCGGCGGGTCGAATTGCGGAACGCCCGCTGCGTCGTAGCGGATCGGCTGAACGCGGGTGTGGCGATTGGGATCGAACAGCGGGTCGCCGACGATCTTCTCGTAATCGCGCGCGTGGAAGACCAGCATGTCGCGCCCGCGCTCGTCGACGGTGAAGCTGTTGTGGCCGGGGCCGAAGATCTTGTGCGCGCGCGAGGTCTTCATCACCGGCTCGGGCGACTTGGTCCATGCCGCCGGGTCCATGATGTCGGCATCGTCGCGCGCGGTGAGCATTCCCAGACAGTAACGCGCGTCGGTGGCGCTCGCCGAATAGGTCATGAACAACCGGCCGTTGCGCGCCAGCAGCGCAGGGGCCTCGGCGACCTTGTAACCCTGTATCTCCCACGGGAGTTGCGGGATCGTCAGCCGTGCGGGCTTGGCGGCGAAGGTCAGCGGGGTGGCGAGCGGGGCGAGGTAGATGTTCGAGTTGGTGTCGATGCCGTCCTCGCGCTGCGCCCACGCCAGATAGCGCTGGCCGCGATGGACGAAGCTGGTCGAATCAAGGTTGAAACTGTCCCACGGCGTTTGGAGCTGCCCCAGCACCGTCCAGTTGCCGGTCATCGGATCGGCCCCGTCGCAGACCACCGCATGGGTGCGGATGCGGAACACGTCCGCCCCGCCGCCGCTGGGGCCGGCGGCGAAATACATGATCCACTTGGCCCCGATCAGATGCAGCTCGGGCGCCCAGAGGAAACCCGAGAGCGGGCCGGTCTTTTCGTGCCGCCACAGCACCTTCTCGGCCGCGGTGGTGAGACCGGCGATCGTCTTCGCGCGGCGCAGCACCAGCCGGTCATATTCGGGCACCGAGCCGGTCATGTAATACCAGCCGTTGGTGTGGCGGAACACCTGCGCGTCGGCGCGCTGACGGACCAGCGGGTTGACGATCGTGCCGGCGTCCGCGCGGGTGCGCGCCAGCGCGGGGGCGGCGGCAAGCGCCGCGCCCCCGGCCACGAACAGACGGCGCGACAGCCGCATCCGTTCGTCGCGCATCAGTTGAGGTCCAGCATCACCACCGACTTGGCCGGCAGCGTGACGGTGAGCTGGCCGCCATTGAGCTGCGCGCCGTTGAAGGCGGTGGGCACGACGGCGTTGGGCTGTTCGAAGGTGTTGAGCGAATTGACCTTGGGCCCGGTCAGGATCGTGCCGCCGACGCGCGACGCATTGACCCCGGTCAGCGTGGTGGTGACGGTGATCGTGCGGTTCGGATCGGCATTGGCGAGCGCGACGTGCGTCACGCCGGCCTTGTCGCGGACCGCCGAGGCGCTGACCGCCGGGATCGTCCACTGATCCTTATTGTACCACGGCGACTTGATGTCGATCGGCAGCACCGTGCCGTCCATGAACGGCTTGTACATCTTGAAGACGTGATAGGTCGGCGTCAGCACCATCTTGTTGCCGTCGGTCAGGATCATCGCCTGCAGGACGTTCACCATCTGCGCGATGGCGGTCATCTTCACGCGATCGGCGTGTTTGGCGAAGATGTTGAGGTTGATCGCGGCGACCAGTGCGTCACGCAGCGAGTTCTGCTGGCGCAGGAAGCCGGGATGCGTGCCCGGATCCTGATCGTACCAGGTGCCCCATTCGTCGACCGCCAGATACACTTTCTTCTGCGGATCGTACTTGTCCATGATCGCGCTGTGTTTGGTGACCAGCTCTTCCATCTTCCACGTCTTCGACAGGACTTCCGCCCAGCCGGTTTCGTCGAAGTCGATCGCCGAGCCCTTCTTCTCCCAGGTCCCGGGCACGGTGTAATAATGGAGCGAGAGACCGTTGAGCATGCTGCCCGTCTCGCGCATCATCACTTCGGTCCAGTTATAGTCGTCGCCGTTCGCGCCCGACGCGATCTTCTCGATCCGCGTGTTGGCGGGCGCCTTGACGAAGGTGGCGTAGCGGCGCGTCACGTCGGCGGCATATTCCGGCTTCATGTTGCCGCCGCAGCCCCACAGCTCGTTGCCGATGCCGAAATAGGGCAGCTTCCACGGTTGCTTGCGGCCGTTCTTCGCGCGCTCGTCCGCCAGCGAGCCGGCCGGCGAGGTGATGTACTCGACCCACTCGGCCATTTCCTGCGGCGTGCCGTTGCCGACGTTGCCCGAGATATAGACCTCCGCGCCGATCTGCTCGGTCACGTCCATGAATTCATGCGTGCCCACGGTGTTGGGCTCGGTGACGCCGCCCCAGTGGGTGTTGATCTTGACCGGGCGCTTGTTCTTCGGGCCGATCCCCTCGCGCCAGTGATATTCGTCGGCGAAGCAGCCGCCCGGCCAGCGGATGACGGGGGTGCCAAGATCGCGGAGCGCCCCGACGACGTCGTTGCGGAAGCCGCGCGTGTTGGGGATCTTGCGGTCGTTGCCGACCCACAGGCCACCGTAGACGCCGTTGCCGAGATGCTCGGCGAACTGGGTGAAGATGCGCTTGTCGTAGACCGGACCGGGTGTGTCGCCGCGCACCGCGAGGGTTGCGGACTCGGCGGTGACGGCGGGGGCGTCCTGCGCGGAGGCGGGCGCGAGCGAGGCGAGCCCCACGGCCAGTGCTCCGGCATAAGCGAACAAACGTGCCTTCATCCTATCCTCCCGATCAAGGCGAAACGGGCCATTGCCCATCCCGCTGTTTTTGCTCATTACTCGGACATTAGGTTTGGGTGTCGAGCATTGCAACGGCCATTTGCCGGGCGGCGCGCGCTTGCCATGGCGCGTTAAAGCGGGTCACAAAGGAGCGGTGATGGCGGATCGGGAGAGCGGCGTGCCGCAGCGGGAGGGCGATACGCCAGCAGCGGGGGGCGAGGCCCCGGAAGTGGCGCGCGCGTCGGTGCGCGGTACCGGGCGGCGGCTGCATGGCGCGATCGCGCACAAGCTGGGCACCGCGATCGTTTCGGGCGAATATCTGCCGGGCGACACGCTGTCGGGCGAGGTCGCCTTTTCCGAAGCGCTCGACGTGTCGCGCAGCGCGTACCGCGAGGCGATGCAGGTGCTGGCGGCCAAGGGGCTGGTCGAGAGCCGTCCCAAGGCGGGGACGCGCGTGCTGCCGCGTGAGCGCTGGAATTTGCTCGACCCCGACGTGCTCGCCTGGGCGTTCGCGGGGGCGCCCGACATTCAGTTCGTCCGCGCCTTGTTCGAGCTGCGTGCGATCGTCGAGCCGGCGGCGGCGGGGCTGGCGGCACAGCGCCGCGACCGCAATGACCTAAAGGCAATGAAGGACGCGGTCGCCGCGATGCGGCGGCATACGCTGGCGACCGAGGCGGGACGCGCGGCGGACAAGGAGTTCCACAATGCGGTGCTGCGCGCGACGCGCAACGACGCGTTGATGGTGCTGAGCGCGAGCATCGGTGCGGCGATCCACTGGACGACGCAGTTCAAGCAGCGCGCGCGGGCGCTGCCGCGCAACCCGATCCCCGACCATGTCCGCGTCCACGACATGATTGCGGCGGGGGACGTGGCGGGCGCGACGGCGGCGATGCGGACGCTCGTCGATCTCGCGCTGGAGGATACGAAGTCCGCGATGGAAGGCTGACGGCAAAGACGCTGGCGATACGCGCAGGCTTCTGCCACGGAGCGGGAATGATTCCGTTTGCGTTGCTCCTGCTCGCCGCGGCCCCGGTGCAAGATACGCCGCAGGACGGCGACATTACCGTCCGCGCACCGCTGCCCGCCACTCCGCAGACCCCCGCGACGATGGTGGTCGAGCCGGTGGCGATGATGATCGCCGCCTGCGACCGCGACGGTGACGCGAAGGTCGAGCGGTACGAGCTGGAGGAATGCGTCGCGGCGTCGTTCGCGGCGTTCGATCCGAGCAAGACCGGCAAGTTGCGCTATATCGCGTTCGGCGACTGGGCGCTGCGCTATCTGGGCGACCGGGCCGCGCTGCCGAGCCCCTATGAGGTCGATCGCGACAATGACGGCGAGGTGACGCTGGCCGAGTTGCAGGACCACTTCTCGCGATTGTTCGCGCGCTACGACCGCGACGGCGACCATGCGATCAGCCGCGCCGAGCTGCTGACCTATCGCACGATGCCGGTCGATGCGCGCGGACCGACCGCGGGGCGGCGGCCGGAGAAGAAGGACGACGCGCCCGACGGGGACAAGAAGCGGCGGGGAGGCCGGCGATGACGCGCTTCGCCTTCGCAATCTCCGCGACCGACGGCGCGGCGCGTACCGGCACGATCACGATGCAGCGCGGCACGATCCGCACGCCGGCGTTCATGCCGGTCGGCACCGCCGCCACCGTCAAGGCGATGAAGCCCGCCGATGTCGAGCGCGCCGGCGCGGACATCATTCTGGGCAATACCTATCACCTGATGCTGCGCCCCGGTGCGGAGCGGGTCGCGCGGCTGGGCGGGCTGCACCGCTTCATGGGCTGGGAAAAGCCGATCCTGACCGATTCGGGTGGCTATCAGGTGATGAGCCTGTCCGCACTGACCAAGCGATCCGAGGAGGGCGTGGCGTTCGCGTCGCACCTGGATGGGACGCGGCACATGATCTCGCCGGAGCGGTCGATCGAGATCCAGCGCTTGCTGGGCAGCAACATCGTAATGGCCTTCGACGAACTGGTGCCGACCACCTCGACGCGCGAGGTGCAGGCGGCGGCGATGGAACGCTCGATGCGCTGGGCGCAGCGCAGCCGCGATGCGTTCGACAGCGGCGGCGACCATGCCGCGAACAATGCGATCTTCGGCATCCAGCAGGGCGCGCTCGACCAAGGACTGCGCAAGGCGAGCGCCGATGCGCTGATCGACATCGGCTTCGATGGCTATGCGATCGGCGGGCTGGCGGTCGGCGAGGGGCAGGCGGCGATGTTCGGATGCCTCGACTTCGCGACCGGGCAATTGCCCGCCGACCAGCCCCGCTATCTGATGGGGGTCGGCAAGCCGACCGATATCGTCGGAGCGGTCGAGCGCGGGGTCGATATGTTTGATTGCGTGATGCCGACCCGCTCGGGGCGGACCGGGCAGGCGTTCACGCGCGCCGGGCCGATCAACATCCGCAATGCGCGGTTCGCCGAGGATCAGGGGCCGCTCGACCCGGAATGCGCGTGCGCGGTGTGCACGACGTGGACGCGCGCCTATGTGCATCATCTGGTGCGGGCCGGCGAGATGCTGGGGGCGATGCTGATGACCGAGCATAACATTGCCTTCTACGAAGCGTTGATGGCCGATCTGCGCGCCGCGATCGTTGAAGGGCGATTGGCGGCGTTCGCCAATGACTTCCGCGCGCGATACGACGCGCCAAAAGGAGAGTGACGTGAGCGACGAGCAACCCAACGAAATCCTGGAAGCCGCCGCGGCCGCCAAGGCGCATGAGGAAGCCGGCGCGCAGAGCGCCGCCGCGCATCAGCGCAAGGGCCGATGGCAGCCGGGCAAGACCTGGCTGGGCGTCGGGATCGGTTCGGCGGCGGTGGCCGCGGCGGTGCTGTTCGCGAATTCGCGTAAGGATGAGGGGAAGAAGTAGGGTCCCTTCGCCCCGGATTTGATCCGGGGTCCCGCTTCTTCTTGCTGCTGCGCGGTAACGCGGGGCCCCGGATCAAGTCCGGGGCGACGACGAATAAGCCGGTTCGCAATGACGATTAAGGATGTTGCGCCCTCAAGGCGTTCGGCCGCCGGCGTGGGGGGCACGCCGGCGGCCCCGACTGTCGCAGCCACGGGGCGACCCGAAGGGCTGTTCGGCCGGTACAAGAAGGAAGGGACCGGGACCGCACCCGATGGGCGCAGCCCGATCCCTCCCAATTCATCAAGGGCTTGCTAGCCGATCTCTCAGTGAGTGACCAGATCAAAACGATCCGCGTCCATCACCTTCGTCCAAGCGGTGACGAAGTCGGCCACGAACTTGTCCTTGGCGTCGTCACAGGCATAGACTTCCGACAGCGCGCGCAGCTGCGAATTGGAGCCGAACACCAGATCGGTGCGCGACGCGGTCCACTTCTGCGCATGCGTCGTGCGATCGGTGCCGACGAACTCCTCGTCACTCTCGTCGCTCACCTGCTTCCACGCCGTGTTCATGTCGAGCAGATTCACGAAGAAGTCGTTGGTCAGCTGACCGACCCGCGTCGTGAACACGCCATGCGCGCTGCCCTGCGCATTGGCGCCGAGCACACGCAGACCACCGACCAGCACCGCCATCTCCGGCGCGGTGAGGCCGAGCAGCTGCGCACGATCGACCAGCAACTCCTCGGTCGGCACGTTGAACTTGACCTGCAGATAGTTGCGGAAGCCGTCCGCCTTGGGTTCGAGCACGTCGAAGCTCTCGGCGTCGGTCTGTTCCTCCAGCGCGTCGGCGCGGCCCGGCGTGAACGGCACGGTCACGTCATGTCCGGCGTCCTTCGCCGCCTTCTCGATCGCGGCGCTGCCGCCGAGCACGATCAGGTCGGCGATCGACACCTGCTTGCCGCCAGTCGTCGCGCCGTCGAAATCGGCCTTCACCTGTTCGATCAGGCCGAGCACGCGGGCGAGATTCTCGGGATCGTTGACTTCCCAATTGCGCTGCGGGGCGAAGCGGATGCGCGCACCATTCGCGCCGCCGCGCTTGTCCGACCCGCGATAGGTCGAGGCCGACGCCCAGGCGGTCTTGACTAGATCCTGCACCGACAGCCGGTCGAGCAGCGTCGTCTTGAGCGACGCAATATCGGTGGCGTCGATCAGCGGGTGGGTGACCGCCGGAATCGGATCCTGCCAGATCAGGTCTTCCTGCGGCACCTCGCTGCCGAGATACCGGATCTTCGGCCCCATGTCGCGGTGGGTCAGCTTGAACCACGCGCGCGCCCACGCGTCCGCGAAGTAAGCGGGATCGGCGCGGAATTTCTCCATGACCGCCCGGTACTTCGGGTCGACCTTCAGCGCCATGTCAGCCGAGGTCATCATCGTCGGCACCTTCTTGCCCGGCGTATGCGCGGCGGGGGCGAGCGTGTCGTCGGGGTTGCCGACCGGCTGGAACTGGTGCGCGCCGGCCGGGCTCTTCACGATCTCATATTCGTGATCGAGCAGCATGTCGAAATAGGTCATGTCCCACGTCGTCGGCGTCGGGGTCCACGCGCCCTCGATCCCGGAGGTGATCGTGTGATCGCCCATGCCGCTTTCGTGCGTCGACGCCCAGCCGAGTCCCTGCGCAGCGATATCGGCGCCTTCGGGCTCGCGACCGACCAGCTTGGGATCACCCGCGCCATGCGCCTTGCCGAAGGTGTGGCCACCGGCGGTGAGCGCGGCGGTTTCCTCGTCGTTCATGCCCATGCGCGCGAACGTCTCGCGCATGTCGCGCGCCGAGCCCATCGGGTTCGGGCAGCCGCCCGGGCCTTCCGGGTTGACGTAGATGAGGCCGTGCTGGATCGCGGCGAGCGGGCTTTCGAGCGCCAGTCCGGCTTCCTCGTCGATGCGGGTCTGGCCGAGCCATTCCTCCTCGGTGCCCCAATAGACGTCCTTCTCGGGCTCGAACACGTCCTTGCGGCCGCCGCCGAAGCCGAAGGTGGGGCCGCCCATCGACTCGATCGCGACATTGCCGGCGAGGATGAACAGATCGGCCCAGCTGAGCGCGCGGCCATACTTCTGCTTGATCGGCCAGAGCAGGCGGCGTGCCTTGTCGAGGTTGCCGTTATCCGGCCAGGAATTGAGCGGGGCGAAGCGCTGTTGCCCCGCCGACGAACCGCCGCGGCCGTCGCCGGTGCGGTAGGTGCCCGCCGAGTGCCACGCCATGCGGATGAAGAACGGGCCATAATGCCCGTAATCGGCCGGCCACCACGGCTGGCTGTCGGTCATCAGCGCGGTCAGGTCGGCCTTGACCGCCTTCAGGTCGAGCTTGAGGAATTCGGCGGCATAGTCGAAGTCGTCGCCGAACGGATTGCCGCTCTTGCCCTGCTGGTGAAGGATGTCGATCGACAGCGATTCCGGCCACCAATCCTTCGACGTGCGCCCGAGCAGCGTGCGCAGCGCAGCGGGCTGCTTCTTGGGATCGTTGATCGGGCTACCTTCGGTGATGGCGTCCATGTCTCTTCTCCTCTCGCGACCGGTGTCGGGGTCTGCCGCTGCCCAACGCACGGGCGCGCATCACCATTCCGGTAATCTGTGACACCCGTAGTAGAGGACGAAGATTGATCGGGAAAATGCGAAAAGTCGGACGGTATGATCGACGCCGTCGATCAGGGGGCGGCGTGGAGCTTGCCTTGCCGGATCGCGCCCGAGGCAGGCAGCGCGATGCCATGCGGCGGCACGTCGTGGCGGACCAGCGCGCCGGCTGCGATCGTCGCGTCATGGCCGACGGTGATCTCGCCGGTGACGATCGCGCCGGCGTAGATGATCGTGCCGTCCTGAATGACCGGATAGACCGCCTCGTTCGCGGCGCGGCGGCCGAAGGTCACGTTTTGATAGACGGTGACGTCGGCGCCGATCACCGTGTCCGCGCCAATCACGATCCCGACCGGGTGTGGCAGGCGCAGACCGGGGCCGATCTTCGCCGTGGGATCGATATAACAGCCATAGCCGAACACGATCCGCCGCCAGACCAGCTTTTCCACCAGTCGCCAGAACGGCCCGCCCTTCAGATAGGCAAAGCGCATGACGCGGTAGAGCGTGACGACCGCGAAGCCGGGATTGAGGAACCAGCCGATCAGCGCGCCCTTCACGCCGTGGCGCGACGCGTTGGCGTAGAGGTCGCGCCGCCAGCTCATCGCGCCGCCACCGCCGCGATCGCGTCGGTGTAGGCGGCGCGGTTCTCGGCGACGATCTTGTTCTCCGCGAACCAGCCGAGCGCCTGCGGGTCGCTGAGCCCGCCCGCGCGCCACGCAGTGGCATCGCCGAGTGCGGTGTCCATCGCGGCGGCGAGCGCCTCGACATCGGTGGGTTCGTAGGTGATCGCGTGCGCCGCCAGATCGGCGATCTCGGGGATGCCACCTGCCTCGGCACAGATCGCCGACAGGCCGTAGGACAGCGCCTCGATCAAGGTGCGCGGCAACGGCTCTGGCCAGACCGAGGCGATCAGCACCGTGTCGATCGCGCGGTAGAAGTCGCCGGCCTGCGAGAAGCCGAGCCATTCGATGCGCGGATCCGGATAGCGCGCCTTCAAGTCGGCGACATATTCGGGCACGCCGACCCCGGCGATGCGCAGCCGCCAGTCCGCACGCGTAACGCGGGTGGTCGCCTCCAGCACGACGTCGATGCCCTTTTCAGCCTCGATGCGGCCGATGAAGCCGAACACGAACGGCGCGTCCGGCGCCTTGGTGTCGCGCGGCTGTTCGTCGAGCGGCACGATGTTGAAGATGCGCCGCGCGGGCACGCCCGGGAAATAGCCCTCCGCATGGTGGCGGCGGATGACGTAATCGCTGTTCGAGACGAGCTGGTCGACGCGCGCCGATTCGGTCTTGCCCGGCGCGGTGAGCACGCGGCATTCGAGGCAGCGCGTCGTGCAGTTCGCGCCGTTCTTGAACAGCGCCGAGCGGGTGCACATCACGCCATAGTCGCGCAGCGTCTGGACGAGCGGCAGCTTGCGCTGCTTGATCTCGCGCCAGATCGCCGGGCTGAAGCCCGTGATGACGTTGCAATGGACGACGTCGGGGCGGACCTCGTCGAGCAGCTTGCCCAAGCGACCCGCGGCGGCGCGGTTCCAGCGGTTGCGCGCGTGCCATTGCAGCCGCTTCAGCTTCGGCTGTGCGGGCGCAACGGGATCGTAGGGCCAGTAGATATTGTCGATTGGCAGGCGACGCAGCGTCACGCCGTTCTTCACCTCGGTGACGGGCGCAGCGATGTCGTCGAGCGTCGCGACCACCACCTCGTCACCGGCGCGGACCAGCGCCTCGGCGAGCAGCGACACCGACTTTTCCGCCCCGCCGATCTTGTGTGGCGGATAGAGGACGTTGACGATCAATATCTTCATCGCGCGGCGACCTTCGCGCAGGCGTCGGCGAGGATCTTTGCCGAGCCGCGCCATGTGTAGCGTGCGACGCGCTGCGCGCCCTTCGCCAGCCGGTCACGGCGCAGCGCGCCGTCGTGATCGTCAAGCAGCATCGTCATCAGCCGCGCGAGCGTGGCGTCGTCATGCGGCTCGAAATAATCGGCGGCGTCGCCGCACACTTCCTGTACCGCGGGCGCGGTGCTGGCGAGCACCGGGCATTCGTTCACGAACGCCTCGAGCGGCGGGATGCCGAAGCCCTCGTAGATGCTCGGGAAGATCAAGGCGCGCGCGCCCTGCATCAGCCCGGCGACTTCGGCATCGTCGAGCCGGCCGGGCAGGAGCACGTCAGCGCCCGGCTCGGGCAGCCCGGCCGAGCCGAACACCGAGCGGTCCATCCGCCCGACCGCGACCAGCTTCGCGCTGCCCGGTTCCAGCCGCGCCAGCGCGCGCAGCGCTACCGCCAGATTCTTGTTGCGGGTGAGGTTGCCGAGCGTGAGGAAATAGCCGCCCTTGCTCAGCCCCAGCCGCTCGACCACGCCCGCGTCGGGCGCGATCGACAGATGCTCGGCACCATTCGGGGCGACGACGATGTCCTTCGCCGCGACCGGCAGCACGTCGGCGAGTTCGCGGCGCGAGAATTCGGAGACGGTCGCGACCACCGCGCGGCGCGCGAGCAGCCGGTCGAGCCAGCTGTGCGCGAAGACATAGGGCTTGCTGAAATGCTCGGGATGGCGCTGGACCGCGGCGTCGTGGATCACCACCACCTGCCGGCGCAGCGCGACCGGGCCGGTCATCGCGAGGCACAAGGCGGTGCCGCGGCTGGCGGCGCGGGCGTAATCGACCTGGTCCCAGTAATGGCCGGCGCGCTTGCCGATCGTGCGCGTCTCGATGTGGCGCAGCGGCAGCGTGCGCGCGCCCGGCGGGGTGAGCAGGACGTAGCGCGCCGGGAGCGCACCGTCGCCGGCGAGCGCATCGAGTGCGGTGACGATCTCTTGCGCGTACCGCTGCACGCCGCTGACCGGCTGCGTAAGGAAGCGGCCGTTGATGAAGACGGTCTGCATCAGCGCGTCCCGACCAGTTGGCGGTACAGTCGCTCGGTCTCGTCGATCATGCGCATTCCATTCACCTCGTTGCTGCGCCGCGCGGCGGCGGCAGCCATGGCGGCACGCGCCTCCGCATCGGTGCCGATCAGAATTGCGGTGTCGACCAGCCGGTCGACCACGGTTTCGTCGTTCGGCACGATCACGCCGCAGCCGGTGTCGCCGATCACGTCCTGCGCGCCCGCCACGTCGGTGGTGACGATCGGGACGTGCGCGGCGAGGCTTTCGAGCAGGACATACGAGAGTCCCTCGTAGCGGCTGGTCATCATCACCGCGTCAAAGGCAGGCAGATAGTCCTGCGCCTTGGCGGAGCGCTTCCAGATGAAGCGATCCGCCATGCCGGACGTGGCGAGGTCCTGCTCGACCGCCTCGGCGCATTCGCCGTCGCCGAGGATCACCGCGCGCAGCGTCGGCACCTGCGTCATCGCGCGGCGCATCGCCTCGACGAAGCGCTCCGGCGCCTTTTGATACGAGAGGCGTCCGACGAATCCGATCACCGGCGCCTCGTCGGGGAGGCCTAGCGTGGCGCGGGCCTGCGCACGCGTTACGTCGGGGATGGTGATGACGCCGTTGCGGATCAGGTGGCAGCGGCCATCGGCGATGTGCAGCTTGCGCGCGAACGCCAGCTCCTCGCTCGATACCGCGATCAGCGCGTCGGTGCGCGTCGCGCCCAGGACGATCTCCGCACCGTTGAACAGGATGCGCGCGGGCAGCGACGCGCCACCGTCGAGCCCGCGAAAGGCATGCGGTGTATAGACACGCTTTGCCGCGCCGACGTCGGCGAGCCGGACCAGCGCGCCCGCCTTCGAGCTATGGCCATGGACAATGTCGAACGGCCCCGCGCGGCGCACCGCGGCGCCCAGCGCGCGCGCCGAGGCGACGTCGTGCAAGCCGAGCGAGCGGTGCATTTCCAGCGGCTCGGCAGCGATCGGCAGCGCAGCGATCTCGGCAAGGTGCCGCGCCTCGGCCCGTACCGCCGAATAGATCAGGTGGACGTGATGACCGCGCGCCTGAAATGCGCCGGCCAGATCGAGGACGTGGCGGCTGGCACCGCCGCCGCCCGCCTCGATCACCAGACAGATGCGCAGCGGCGCGCCCGTCTCCGTCATGTCGCCACCGCCGCCACGCGGTGCCGGTCGCATTGCCGCGACGACATTCCACGCTTGGGCACAACCCGTTGCACCAGCTCAAACTCCCTGCCGTATCATGAACACGGCCGCTCGTTCCGGCGGCAGCTTCGCACGCGGCGCCTTCTAGCCGCGTGCTTCTGCCGCGCGCAAGCGCGTAACGATCGGCAGGTCTGTCAGCGGGATGCGTCGGCGGTCACGTCCGCGGTGGTCGAGGGGTCGATCCACACGCCGGTGCCACGGGCGACATAGGCGCCCTTGGCCGGAAGCCGAGCCAGCCCGCCCGACACATCGGCCCTGTCCGCCAGCATCCGCGCCGTGCCCGGCTGCCGCCCGAAGCGCGTGCAGCGATTGTCCTTCAGCACGACATCGGCGGCATTCGACACGGCGATACAGCCCTGGTCGACGCCGTCGATCTGGTTATCGCGGATCAGCAGCCCGGCATTGAGCGGCCCGGGGGCGAGCGGCGCCTGACCGCCGGGGCCATTGCCGGCCAGCTCGCCAAAGACGGTGATCGCCGCCCACACGCGGCCGGGGCGCGTGTCCTGCCCGGTATCCGCGATCCGATTGCCGGCGACGACGACGTTGTAGGCCCCCGCGCCTTCCTTCCATGCCGCGCTGGTGAGCAGCCGGATCGCATTGTAGCGCAGGCCGGAGAATTGATTGTCCTGGATCAGCCCGTTCGGCGCCTGCGCCAGCACGCCGTGGCAGATGCAATCGGCCATGCGGTTACCGACGATCGCATAACGCTGCGCCAGCAAGTCCATGTTGCGCGCGAAGCGCACCGTGCCCGCCGACACCGGCGCGGCGAAGGTGGCGCGCATGCGGCCGGCCGGGTCGCGCGGCGTGCGCGAAGCGACCTGCGCCGTACCCACCAACTGCAGCCCGGCGTCGAACAGCGCGAGCCGCGCGCCCGGATAGACGCGCGCCGACACGCCCGACAGCGTCGCGGTACGCCCGTCGGGATCGACGCTGGCATCGATGATCGGCCCGGCGATGTTGATCGCGTCATCGCCCATGCCGGTGAAGTCGCTGTCCTCCACCAGCAGGTCACCCCCCGCCGCGGTGACGTGGAAACCGTCATAGGCGATCGCGCTGCCCCCCGCGCCGCCCAGCGTCGCCCCGACGATCGCGAGGCCGCGGTCCATCAGATCGACGGTGATCCCGCTCCCCGCCGAATCACGCACCGTGACATGATCAAGCGTGATGTCGTGCGAGACCGGCTTGTCGCCCGGATCGCCAATCCGGATCGCACCGCCCTTGTACCAGCTCAGCTTCACCTGCACCGGCGTGCCGGGGGCAAAATCGCCAAGTCCGCCCGC
Source organism: Sphingomonas sp. NPDC079357 (assembly GCF_044901155.1). NCBI lineage: Bacteria > Pseudomonadati > Pseudomonadota > Alphaproteobacteria > Sphingomonadales > Sphingomonadaceae > Sphingomonas > Sphingomonas sp. NPDC079357. The sequence continues at coordinate 136,376 of NZ_JBJDOM010000006.1, read as the reverse complement.
CAGTCCGCCGTCGCGTTCAAGCGCCTTGCCCTGCTTGCCCATCAGCATGCGCGCGCCCGCCGGGCCGGCCGCTGACACCTGATAGACCGGTGCGCCGACGTCGGGCGCGGCGCCCGCGAAAGCGAGCCGCCCGCCATCGACCCGCGCCTTCACCACCGGAGGCCGGGCGTAGCCGACCGACAGGCCGCGCAGCATCAACCGCGCCGAGCGGGTGATGAGGATGCCGTCACCCCATTGGCCGAACACTAGGTTCGCGCCCTTGCCGTCGATCAGCACGTCGTTGAGTCCGTCCAGCGCCAGCGCCGGCGGGCCACCGGCGATCGGCCAGGTGCCGGGCAACAGCCGCAGCGTGCCGCCGCCCGCCGCGCGCAGCCGCGCCAGCGCCGTGGCGATCGCCGGTCCGTTGTCGCCGGGTGCGGGATCGAGCGCGATCGTCGGTCGGCCATCGAGCCGCGGCGCGAGGACCGTGACCGTCACCGGGCGACCGTCCGCGCCGGTCCAGCTCCGTCGCAGGCCATCGCCGCTGACTGGCGACTGCCGCGCGGCGGTGGCGAGCGACGACCAGTCGGCGGTGGCGCTTTGCGATGGCGCGGGCGAGCAGCAGGTCGCGATCAGCACGGCGAGCGGGGCGGAGAAGCGGGACGCAAGAACACGAGGCATTTAACTCTCCACGGCAGAGGCATCATCTACATAGCGCATTCGTCATGACGGCGTGACGCCGGCATATTGCGGATTAACGGTTGAACACGCCGCCTCGTCGCAATTCTTTCAAGTGTCCCACAACGTCGCCATCCGGCATGGTTGCGCTAGTGGTGCAGCGCACGCTAATAGCGGCCTCCAATCAGGCCAACACCCAAGGACCAGCACATGGCGCTCGTAGGCGGAGACCGACTGCCGTCCGCACGGCGCGCGCCCGCGGGGCGCGCATCCTTTGTTCCTTACGGTGCCCGGGCCCGGGCATTCGGCGGAATGTTCGCGATTCATTTCGCGTTGGGCGCAATGGTGGCTTTCGGCGCGGCAACAGCGCCGTCGGCAGCGTGGGCCTATCTCGCGCTGGTGCTGTTCGGCACGATGTCGTTCGGTATGCTGCGGACCTCGCCCGCGACGTTCCTGCTGTTCGTCCCGCTGATCGCGTTGCGGATTACCGAGTTCATCTCGGGAGCCGCGATCGAGGGAGGCGCCTATATGGTCGAGACCGAGATCACCGGGCGAGCAACGGGAGCGTTTGCACGACTGTTCCTGATCTACGTGCTCTTTTTTCTGACCGCCACAATCGTGGTTGAGGCATCCTGGCCCCGACTGAAGGCGCTGTTCCGCGATGCGCCGACGCGGTGGCAGCCCCAGGGCCGGGTAATCTGGATCGGGCTGCTGGTGGTGATGACCGCGGCGACGCTTTATCTGGTCCGGCTGGGGATCAACAACGGTTTTCCACTAATCGGGCATCTCGACCGCTTCGAATACCTGCGCAAGATCGACTCGCCGATCTACTCGGGGTGGATGACGAACCGGCCGGTGCTGGTGCCGTTCATCGGTGCGCTGTTCTGCGTGCCCGGCTATCGGATGCGTGGTGCGCTGGTGCTCGTCTGGCTGCTGGCCCTGTCTGTGCTGTTCGGCGAAAAATTCACCTCCTTGCTGATGATACTTAGCATCTTCTCGATCCCCGTGGGGCTGGTACATATTGCCAACGACCGTTCGATCCCAACCGGCGCGATCGGCGGGATCGCTGTCGCGGTGGTGGCGGTCACGGTTCCGGCGGTGCTGGTCGCTTACGGCGCGCTCACCAATTTCGACGCTGCCGTGCAGAAGTATGGGCAGCGCGTCGCCTTGCAGGGGCAGCTTTGGTACGTTGCCGATGACAAATACTTGGCCACCACGCGGCTGGACGACCGCGCGATCGGTGCCGATGTCGCCTCATGGGTGAAGCCCGGCGAGCAAAACGCGGACGGTGCGGGAACGCGGTTTGGGCTCTATTACGTCATGCAGCGCTTCACCGCGTCGCGGCTGCTTGGCTGGGCAATGGAAGGCGGGACGGGGTTCGTTTTCTCGCTTTATCCCTATTTGCTGATGACCATGGGGATTGTCGGACTGTTGTTCGTGTCGTCCATTCTCGCGGCATTTCACGCCTTCGTGATGCGTATGGTCGCGCAGACGATCGCGGAGGGCAACTGGATTGCCTCGATCCTGTTCGGAAGGGCCATGAGTTCGCTGTATGGCGGCTACACGACCGGCTTCATGTGGAACTTCTTTGGCATCAAGAATCTGGTCACCATTGCGGTCGCCTTGTTTCTGACCTGGGAAGGGCAGCGGCGGGACAGCCGCGTGCGCCAGATGATGCAGGCCTTGTCGCGCCGGCGCTGATCCCCCGGCCGCGCGAGCCGAATGGAAGCCGGCGCACGGCAGTCCGCTCGCTCGAATAGTTAAATTGCCATAAACCCTACTTATAAAGGTGATCGTGGGGCGTGCTTGATATCGGGGGATATCAAGCATGGGTGGGAAGTATTCGACATGTTGACGTCCGTTTACAATGCTTTCAGCGTTGATGATTACTTGAAGGATCAGGCCTGGGCCGGCGGACGGCTCGATGCGATTCAGTTGCATGGCGGTACTGCGGGCTGGAAAGACTGGCTGTCGTCGGTGCAGTGGCAGGCCGACATGTTCGCCAATCAGGACGTGTCGATCATGTGGTCGATCCCGCTGATCCCGTACGGCGCCAAGCTGGGCGACGCGGCCGCCGGCAAGTATGACGAAAATTTCCTGGCAATGGCCAAGCAACTGGCCGCGGCGTCATCGGGCGACGACAAGATTTACGTCCGGCTCGGCTGGGAATTCAACGGCAAGGGATGGAATTCCTCGTCCGCGGTAGGTGAGCCGGAAAATTATGCGGCGGCGTTCCGCAAGTTCGTCGATGCTGCGCGGTCGGTGTCGGACAAGTTTGTGTTCGAATGGTGCCCGGGGCTCGACGTGTGGGATATGAATCCCGAGGCGGCCTATCCGGGTGACAAGTACGTCGACGTGATCGGCGTCGACATGTACTATAATACCGCCTGGCACGACAAGGATCCGGTCAAGGCGTTCGACTGGTTCATCAAGCAGCCTTACGGTCTGCAGTGGCAGCAGGACTTCGCCGCCGCGCACGGCAAGCAGACCGCAATGGGCGAATGGGGAATCAACACCGATTCTCCCGAGTTCGTGAAGCTGGCCATGCAGTGGATGGCCGATCATGACATGGTCTATCAGAACTATTGGGACTCGAACGCCGCCTTCCCTGGCGAGCTGAGCAAGGGCCAGTACAAGAAGGCCGCTGCCGAATATCTGTCGATGGTCGACCAGCTGGCGACGCCCGCCGATGCGGTGACGCGCGTGTCCTCTACCGACAACCACCTGCGCGACGGCGAAGTGGCGCTGACGCTGATCGGCGACGCAATCCGCGGGTCGGGCAACGCCGACCACAACGTCATCACCGGCAATGCGATGGACAATGACCTGTTCGGCGGCGCGGGCAACGACAAGATCTATGGCGGCGCCGGCAACGATCGCCTCGACGGTGGCACCGGCGCCGACGTGCTGGTCGGCGGAACCGGCAACGACACCTATATCGTCGACAATGTCGGCGACAAGGTCGTGGAGCGGGCCGGCGAGGGGATCGACACCGTCTATTCCAAGATCGACTACACGCTCGGCGACAATGTCGAGAACCTGTACCTCGTCACCGGTGCGACCAAGGGCACCGGCAACGCGCTCGACAATGCCATCTACGGCACTGCGGCAAATGACGTGCTGAGCGGCATGGACGGCGACGACACGCTCAACGGCTATGCCGGGGACGACGCGCTGTTCGGCGGCAACGGCAATGACAAGTTGTTCGGCAACGAGGGCAACGACTATCTCGACGGCGGCACGGGCGCGGACATCATGGACGGCGGCCTGGGCAACGACACCTATGTCGTTGACGATGCCGGCGACGTGGTGCGCGAATATGCCGCGGGCGCAGCCGGCGGGATCGACACCGTCTACAGCTCGATCGACTATACGCTGACCGCCAACGTCGAGCACCTGTACCTGACGGGCAATGCGCGCGTCGGGACCGGCAATGCGCTGGCCAACGGGCTGAACGGCAGCGCGGGCAACGACATCCTGCACGGCATGGGCGGCGACGATTACCTGTGGGGCAACGCCGGCAACGACCAGCTGTTCGGCGACCAGGGCAATGACTGGCTGTACGGCGGCGAGGGCAACGACCGGTTGGACGGCGGAACCGGCGCCGACACGATGCAGGGCGGCGCAGGTGACGATACCTATATCGTCGACAATGCCGGCGACGTCGTGATTGAAAGCGCGGGTAAGGACAGCGGCTACGACACGGTCTATGCCTCGGTGAACTACACGCTGACCGCCAATGTCGAAGCGCTGTATCTCAGCAACAATGCGCGCATCGGCACCGGCAACGCGCTCGACAATGCGCTGTACGGCACCAACTTCAACGACACGCTGTCGGGACTGGCGGGCAACGACGTGCTGAAGGGCTATGCCGGCGACGACACGCTGCTGGGCGGTGCGGGCGACGACATCCTCTATGGCCATGAGGGCAACGATTATCTCGATGGCGGTACGGGAGCGGACACGATGGAAGGTGGCGTCGGCGACGACACCTATGTCGTCGACAATATCGGTGATCGCGTGATCGAGTATTACACGAATGGACAGGGCGGGAACGACACCGTACTGGCGTCGATCGATTACACGCTGGGCAACAATGTCGAAAATCTGACGCTGACCGGCAATGCCATCAACGCGACCGGCAATGCGCTCGATAACGTCATTCGGGGCAACGTCCGGGACAATGTCATCACCGGCGGCGCGGGCAATGACACGCTGTACGGCGGTGGTGGAGCGGATCGGTTCGTGTTCGCGTCGGGCTCGGGCAAGGACGTGATCGGCGACTTCGGCACGGGCGATCGCATCGACCTCGACGCCTATCGCTTCTCCGCCGCGCCTTCCGTGACCGACGTCCAGGGCGGCGCGCTGATTGACCTGGGGGGCGGCGACTCGATCCTGGTCTCGGGCGTCTCGGCCAGCCACCTGGCGTTCACCGGCGGCGGGTTTGGCTTCGTCTAAGGTGTCCAAACACCCGCGCGGGCGACAACAACCGTTCTCCGCGCGGGTGGTTCCCGGGTCGGTACACACCGTCCAAAAGCGTCCCGAAGTCGGGCAGCATTAATAATAAGCCTTGCTTGTCTGGATCATAGCCACTCTCCATTCGTAGGCGCACAAGTTGCGTAGACAGGGGTGTTGATGATGCAGACAGTCTGGAAATGCGCCGCGGCGGCGCTGGCCGTGGCGGCAGTACCGGCCGCGGCGGCGCCGACCACGGTGACGGTAACGGGCAAGGTAATGAACGGCTACGATCCGGTCGGGACGTTCGGGACGGCCGGCGCGGATCTGGCTGGAAAGGCGTTCAGCGCAATCTTCACGGTCGAGAGCAAGCCTGACAGCACGCTGACGAGCACCGCGACCTCCGCGTATCTCTACGGTCGTGGCGCGGCATCGCCAGTGAGCGCAGCGCTGACGATCGGATCGGCGACCTACAATTTCGCCGGGTCGTTCAGCGGCACCGCGCGCGTTTCCGACGCGGCGGGCAAGGGCGGCACCGACATGATCTACTACATGGCGGAGGACACCGATCTGTCGCTGCTGCCGCCGGACAACACGCTGTTCTACGTGTTTTTCGATTCGCTGAGCAACCTGCTCAGCCGGCCCGATTTCACCTCGTTTGACACCGTTCGTCCGGGTGCGGCCGATGCGGGGCAGGGCCAGGCACGGATCGCGAACTACGATCCGGTCACGGGCAAGTTCGGACAGTCGACGATCGCCAATCTTTCGATCGACACGATCCGCGCGGATGTCGCCTCGCCGGTGCCGGAGCCGGCAACCTGGGCGATGATGGTCGCCGGCTTCGCGATGGCCGGCGTCGCGCTGCGCCGCCGCCGTGTGGACGCGCGGGTACGCTTCGCCTGACAGGCCATTTCGCGACGCGCTGACGCGCGAATATGATGTCGGCTCGCTTTCCCGTCTCGCTAGTTTCGGCAACAGATCGAAGCAGCGAGGCGGGAAGGTGAGCCGCTTCGCGTTGGGAACGACGCTAACCGGGAGGTCGCAGGTGCGGTTGTTCGTCTTTGGACTGGGATATGCGGCGCGCGCTGTCGTGGAAGCGGCGGGCGCGCCGTTCCTTGCCACGACGCGTGACGGGCGCGACGGGACCATCCGCTTCGACGACGAGGCCGCGGTAACGGCGGGGCTGGCGGCGAGCACGCATGTGCTGTCGTCGGTGCCGCCCGACGACGCGGGCGATCCGGTGCTGCGGCACTATACGGGCGAGCTGGCCGGGCGCTGGCTGGGCTATCTTTCGTCGACCGGCGTCTATGGCGATACCGGCGGAGCGTGGGTGGACGAGCATGCTGCCGCCGACCGCGGGCGGCGGCCGTTGCGCAATGTCGCCGACGCCGGCTGGGTCGCGGCGGGGGCGCGGGTCTTCCGCTTGCCCGGCATCTACGGCCCGGGCCGCTCACCGCTCGACCGGGTGGCGCAGGGCGAGGCGCATCGCACCGGCATTGCGGGGCAGGTGTTCAGCCGCGTGCATGTCGCGGACCTGGCACGCGGCGTTATCGCCGGGTTCGACGCGCCGGCGGGGGCGTACAATCTCGCCGATGATCTCCCGGCGGCGCAGGACGATGTCGTCGCTCATGCCGCGCAATTGCTGGGCCTCGCGCCGCCACCGGTTGTGCCGCTGGAACAGCTGTCGCCGGCCGCGCGCGGCTTCCATGCCGAGAATCGCCGCGTGGCCAACGGCAAGGCGAAGCGCGTGTTGAACTGGCAGCCGCGCTACCCCGATTATCGTGCCGGCCTGCGCGCGCTGAGCGCCACCACCAGCCCGACCGCGGCCAGCCCCGCTCCCGCCGCCGCGAGCAGCGTCCAGCGATAGCCCTCGAAGACGGTCGACAGCAGCATCGCGATGACCGGGACGATCACGCCGTTATAGGCGGCCTTGGCCGGGCCGATCGTGCGGATGATGCGGAAATACAAGGTGAAGGCGAGCGCCGAGGCGACAATGCCGAGGTACAGCACGCCCGCGACATAGCCGGGGCGGAGATCGAAGACCGGCGCGCCGGTGGTACCCCACGCCCAGCCGGCGTCGATCGCCGCGCCGATCAGCATCGCGGTGGCGAGCGTCGGGATCATCGGATAGCGCGTCGCGGTCTTTGTCGCCTGCATGACGTTGGCGGTGGAGGCGGACAGGATCGCGCAGAGGGTGAAGGCGATGCCGATCAGCGATTCGGCCGGCCCGCCGGGATCGCTGCGCGCTTCCTTGATGAACAGCAGCGCCACCCCGCCCATCGCAATCGCGGATCCGACCAGCAATTGCCGCCCGAGCCGCTGCCCAAGAAAGATGCGGGCGAACAGGGCGTTAGGGACGAGTAGCAGCGCGAAGATCACCGCGACCAGTCCCGAGGTGATATGCTCCTCGGCGCGATAAACGAAGTTAAAGTTGAGCACGAACTGGAAGACGCCGAGCAATGCGGCGAAGCGCCAGAAACCGGATTGCCCGAACAACACGCGCGTGCCGGGGGCGCGCTGCCACGCCGCCACCGCCGCCAGCGTCACGCCGGCGACGAGAAAGCGGTAGCTGACCGACCAGCTCGCCGGCACCGCGACCGCGCCGCCGTGGAGCTGGTCGCGGATCACGATCCAGGTCGAGCCCCAGATCAGTACCACCAGCGCGAACGGCACCAGCACCGCAGCGCGGGTGCTGTTGGGTGGATCGGCGGGACTCATCCGAGCGCGGCGATCGCGTCGGCAAGCGGGCGGATGTCCGCAGGCCGCTGGTTCCAGCTGACCACCAGCCGCGCCTCACCCACGCCCCAGTCGTAGAAATCGAATCCGGCGGTGCGCAGGCGCGCGGCCTCATCGGCGGTGACGCGCAGAAACACTTCGTTTGCCTCGACCGGGTGGAGCAGCCGCGCGCCCGCCGCCTGCGCGAGCAGCGCCGCGCCGGCATTGGCGTTGCGCGCGCACTTCAACCACACGTCGTCATCGAGCATCGCGAGCAATTGCGCGGCGAGATAGCGACCCTTTGACAATAGATGCCCGGCGCGCTTGCGGCGATAGAGCGTCGCGTCGGCGAGGGCGTGATCGAAGAACACCAACGCCTCGGCGTTCATGCCACCGTTTTTGACGAAGCCGAAGCTGAGCACATCCGCCCCGCCGCGCCACGTGAGGTCGGCGGGTGACGCACCGGTCGAGACGACCGCATTGGCGAAGCGTGCGCCGTCGATATGGAAGCCGAGCCTGCGCTCTTTCGCCAGCGCGCCGAGCGCCGCCACCTCGGCGGGCGTGTAGACGCGGCCATATTCAGTGGCGTTGGTGATCGACAGCGCGTGCGGGCGCTGTTGGTGGACGTCATAGCGCTGGCGATCAAGCACCGCCGCGGCGGTGATGGGGGTCAGCTTGGCGCCGGCGCCCTCGGCCAGCAGCAGCTTGGCGCCATGCGTGTAGAATTCGGGTGCGCCGCATTCGTCATTCTGGATATGCGCCTCGCGGTGGCAGACCACCGACCCGTGCGGCGGGCACAAGGCGGCGAGCGCGAGGCAATTGGCGGCGGTGCCGCTCGGCACCCACAACACGCGCACGGCGGTTTCGAACAGCGCCGAGAAACGTTCGTCGAGCGCCTTCGACCAGCGATCGCCGTCATAGGCAGTGTCGAGCATGTCGGCCGCGGCGATTGCGCCCAGCACGGCAGGGTGAACCGGGGCGGCGTTGTCGGAAAAGAAGCGCATGATCCGTGCCTTCGGACAGGCATGCGGGCGGGTCAATATGCTTGCGGCGGGGACGACGCCGCGCAGTGGGTCGGGCGACCCGCTGGCGGGGCGGACCAGTGTCGTCGGATCGCGGAAATGGACCGTCACCCGGTCGCTCCAAAAGCCTGGCCGGGCGGGTTGCTGGATATCAAGACATAAGGATATCTTTATATCACTGTTGACAGCGTGTCGCCGATCGTGTCCAACCCGTTCGTCGAGGTTCCTCATCCCAGGCGTGGCGATGGGGCTAAGACGGGAAGCCGGTGATGCCTTTCGGGGCAGAGTCCGGCGCTGCCCCCGCAACTGTAAGCGGCGAGCGGCGGCTCCAATTCGTGTCACTGGGCGCCCGCGAGGCGCCCGGGAAGGCCGGAGCCACCGTGTTGACCCGTGAGCCAGGAGACCTGCCTCCGACGCTATAACGTTCCTCGGACGGGGGTTCCTCCGGCGGATCGCGCTCGACGCATGGCGCGTGGCGTATCGCCGCCCACGCCGGATCACGCCTGGCGCGCTCTTCCGTGATCCCTGCCCGTACAAGCAGGTGAGTCATGACGAATAGCGGCTTCACGTTCACGATCAGCAGCATCGCCTTCGACGAGGATTATCGTCCCGCCGACAATACCCGCATCACTACCAATTTCGCGAACCTGGCGCGCGGCGCGTGTCGTCAGGACAATCTGCGCAAGACGCTCGCGATGATCGATCATCGATTTAATTCATTGATGCATTGGGATAATCCGGCTGGAGACCGATATAAGGTCGAGTTGCGGATCATCTCGGCCGCGCTGCAAATCGCGGACGGTGGTGCCGATGATGCCTTTCCGCTGATCGAGATTCTGCACACCGCGGTGGTCGATCGGCGCAGGGGCACCCGCACCGACGGCATGGTCGGCAACAACTTCTCGTCGTATATCCGCGATTACGACTTCAGCGTCGTGTTGCCGGAGCATTCACGAAGCAACGGCCATGGTCGCCCGCCTGAAGAATTCGGTGATCTGCACGGCAACCTTTTCAAACGCTTTTTGACCTCGGCCGCCTATCGCGACAATTTTACCAAGCCGCCGGTGATCTGCCTGAGCGTGTCGAGCAAGCAGGCTTATCAGCGCACTGCGAATGTCCATCCGATCCTCGGCGTCGAATATCGCACCGCCGATATCTCCCCGACCGACGGCTATTTCGCAAAAATGGGAATGAGCGCGCGATATTTCATGCCGCCGCACGGCGTCGCGCCACTGGCCTTCTATCACATCGGTGATCTGGTCGGCGATTATACCGATCTGGAACTCGCCAGCACGATCAGCACGATGGAGACGTTCCAGAAAATCTATCGGCCCGAGATCTACAATGCCAATTCAGTCGCCGCCGAACAATACCGGCCGAGCCTGACCTATCAGGATTATTCGCTCACGCGCATCGTCTATGATCGCGAGGAACGCAGTCGGCTGGCGGTCGAGCAGGGCCGATTTGCCGAAGAGCAATTCATCAAGCCGCATGGCGCAGCACTTGCGCGCTGGTCCGCGAGCGGCGCGCTTTAATCCCGACGATTGCGAGAAGGTACTGACCATGACGACATTATTGCCGACGACGACCGCAGGCAGCCTGCCGAAGCCGGGATGGCTGGCACAGCCCGAAACGCTGTGGTCGCCGTGGAAGCTGGAGGGGGCGGAACTGGCGAGCGGCAAGCGTGACGCGCTGCGGCTGGCGGTCGACGATCAGCGGCAGGCCGGGATCACGATCGTCGGCGACGGCGAGCAGACCCGCCAGCATTTCGTCACGACCTTCGTCGAGCATCTGAGCGGGGTCGATTTCAGCAGGCGCGAGGTGGTCAGAATCCGCAATCGCTATGACGCCAGCGTGCCGACCGTCACCGCCGCGGTGTCGCGCCCGTCGCCGGTGTTCGTCGAGGACGCCAGGTTCCTGCGCGCGCAGACCGATCAGCCAATCAAATGGACGCTGCCGGGGCCGATGACGATGATCGATACGCTCCACGACGACCATTACCGCAGCCGCGAGAAGCTGGCGTGGGAATTCGCGTGCATCCTGAACGAGGAAGCGCGCGAACTGGAGGCGGCGGGCGTCGGCATCATCCAGTTCGATGAGCCGGCGTTCAACGTCTTCTTCGACGAGGCGAACGACTGGGGAATCGAGACCCTGGAACGCGCGGCCGAAGGGCTGACGGCCGAGACGGCGGTGCACATCTGCTATGGCTATGGGATCAAGGCCAATACCGACTGGAAGAAGACGCTCGGATCCGAATGGCGGCAGTATGAACGGACCTTCCCCCGTCTGCAGGCGTCGACGATCGACATCATCTCGCTCGAGTGTCAGAATTCGCGGGTGCCGATGGAGCTGGTCGAACTGGTCCGCGGCAAGAAGGTGATGGTCGGCGCGATCGACGTGGCTACCGAGACGGTCGAAACGCCGGAGCAGGTCGCCGACACGCTGCGCAAGGCGCTGGCGTTCGTGGATGCCGACAAGCTGCTTCCCGCCACCAATTGCGGCATGGCGCCGCTGTCACGCGATGTTGCGCGCGGGAAGCTGCATGCGCTGGCGGCCGGGGCCGCGATCGTCCGTGCGGAATTGCAGGACTGACGATCCCTCGCGCGGCTGGACCGCGGGCTCGAACGGGAAAGGGGCGCGGGATCGCCCCCACGGCCCTTTCCGATCAATCGTGTCCGATCAAACGAAGCGCAACACCGTCTTGCGGCGCATGGCATAGCCGATCACGCCGAAGCCCAGGATCATCATCGCCTAGGTGGCGGGCTTTGGGACGGCGGCGGTGCTCGTGACGAACACGGTAGCGCCCGAACCGCCCGAGGGGTTGAGCGTGATCGACGTCAGATTGACGGCATCGATCTTGTAGAAGGTCGTGCTCTTGCCCACGCCATTCGGCCGCCATTGCCCATATGCACCCCAGGTTAGGTGATCCCGTTCAGCGCTTCGGTGAAGCTGATCGTCGAGCCGGCTTGCGAGCCAACCGAAACCTTTATCTGTGCCGGGATGGCGCCATACTTGATGTCGGCGCTGGTACAGCCAAGCGCATCGAGCGCGGCATTGGCGGTAGTGTTCGAGTTGGCGCTGTTGCTCAGCACGTTGCCGTTGTCGCGGCCATAGCAGCTGACGAGCGACGATCCACCGGTGAACGACACGTCTGACGCGCAGCCGCCCCCGCCGGTTGACACGTCGGTGTCCGCGAGCGTCGGCGCGCTGACCAGGCAAGTACCGAGTGCGAGCGCAACGGATTGCAATTTCATGAACTTCCGCCCTTGAAGCCGGGCGTGGCGCCCTGATCGCAAAACGTTACGCTTTGAGTCTGCTTGATTCTAAGTTCGATCCGAGAAAGTTTTGTGCCTCGTGGCCGAAGCCGTCCTAAATCGCGAAGCCGCGCGGCTAGGCCGGGGTTTTCGCTGATGGGCGGGGCAAGGATTCGGATCAGACCCCGACTTCTCCAACACAATCCCCTGAAGTCAGACATTGTGGCGGAGGCATCCTCCGCCGGTGTTACCTGGCGCGATGGCCCGCTATCCTCCCGGCCTTGTCATCGCACGTGCCGTTATGTGATCCCGCACGAGACGTAGCGAAACAGGGGTGACGAGTGACTTGGCTTGGGATCACAGCATTAGCGACGACGGCGCTCGCGCTAACGGCGGGCGCGAGAGCGCAGATTCCTTCTTCGCCAATACCTTCGGCGTCTCAAACGCCATCACCAACATGGGCTGGAAGTCGCGTGTACGCCTTCGAGTTGGGGTACGTTCTCGATCTAAATTCAAATCAGAGGGCTCGCCCACCTAAGAGGTTCGCCGAGGTGAAAGATTGCTCCGACCGAGACTATTTTTGCGTGGACGAAGTCGGAGGTGATGCAAGAAAAATTTTCAGCTTCGTGGTTCCGAAGCGCTGCAGCGACCCAACGACCGGAACAAATTGGACGTTGGGATCGGTTCGTACAACAGTAATTGCGTCCGAGGCCAAATCCGGGATGTACTTCATCGCTCCTTCCAAGAGGAGTTCTGTGGTTTATCGTTGGCACCCGGTCTCGGGTATCGTTTCAATCATCGTTGGCCAAAAGGACGAGGATATCGCTGGCCAAATAGCAGCGGCTCACGGCATCCCTGCGGACCAGCTTGAAAATGCCAGTGCGTTGATCACCTTTGACAATCTCGCCGGATGCAACGGCCGATAGATTAGATGCGGATAAGCGACTTCGGTAATCAACGGGCACTGAGGCGGAGGTACCCTCCACCTCAATCGGCAGGTGCCGTTTGAAATCGCGTCTCTTCTCGCAGGTCTGGCCGGGGTCGATACCCCGACCGCTACCCCTCAAATTGGCGCTTCGTTGTCAGGCGTCCAGTCTGGCTACGATCCGAAGGCGGAGCGGCGCAAATAGCCGTGGATGCTTGATTGTCAATTGGCCGGTCCGGCGGCGGCCCGCAGTTACCTGTTTTGGAACGATTATTTCGGTGGGGTGCAAGTCGTGAATGAGTTTGCAATGATATATTTATCTTGCATCAAGTTTATTCGCAGGCTTTGATGTTGATGGCGTGTTATTACCTGGCATGGCGACGTTCGATATTATAATTGCTGATGCAATTTCCTTGGCTTACACCGAAGAATACCCCTCAATCGAGATCGCGAGAGACGCCACCGTACGTGCCGCCATCAAGATGATGTTGGAAAGTCCGTCGCATAAAGGCGGTCGGATAGCCGATTGTGCGGTGGTCGATCATGACGGCAGCCAAGAGCGCTCGTTTACAGTTGCCTTGTCGATCCTCGACTATGTTTGATCAGTTGATGGGATTAAGCCCAATCAAAGCCGCTCCTTGTAAGTCTGATTAGTTGGCGTCGCGCCGTCGGAGCCTCGTTGCGTTCGACCCGCGCCTCCTCGCTTACAGCCCAAGCTTTGGCGTCGGCCTTGGTGGCGAATGTACGGCTTTGTGCAGGATGACCCTTCCTGCGAATCTGGACAGACCGGCGCTGCCTCGCTTTGTGATCGTCGCCACTCTCAACCTCGCGCTTCGAAATTGCTTCACGAGCGACGGCCAAGGCCGATTTAAAGGCGGGACTCACCGACGGGAGAGACAAAAAATGCCAGCTTCCCCAAGGGGATGCTGGCATTTTTAGATGGTGGGCGTGGCAAGGATTGAACTTGCGACCCCTGCGATGTCAACACAGTGCTCTACCACTGAGCTACACGCCCTCCGTAGGGGTGCGCCTCTAACGACTGGGTCGGAGGCGCGCAAGCGGCTTTTTACGCTTTTGTCGCCAATCTTGTCAGATCAGCTCGTTCGCGGTGCCGGTGTCGAACAGCCGGTCAACCTCCAGCACCAGGTCGCGCAGGTGGAACGGCTTCGACAGGACACGCGCCTGCGGCATCGCATTGCCGGCCTTCAGCGTGACCGCGGCGAACCCGGTGATGAACATCACCCGCATCCCCGGTGCCAGCTCCTGCGCCTTCTGCGCCAGCTCGATCCCATCCATCTCGGGCATCACGATGTCGGTGAGCAACAGGTCAAACCGCTCGCTTTCCAGCAGCGGCAGCGCGGCGGTGCCACGATCGACCGACGTGACATGATAGCCCGAACGCTCGAGCGCACGCCCGAGATATTCGCGCATTACCGCATCGTCTTCGGCCAGCAGAATCCGTATCATCGCAACCACAACTCCCGTTCGCGGCATAATATGCCCGAGGAGCGTTGATTTTTCCATCAGCGGACATGGTGAACGGCTGACCCACGACGACACGTTGCAGCGACGCGGCGGCTTCCATAGGGTGGGTGGGAATGACGCGTTCCTTCCGCATGTTCGGCGAGATGCTGCCCGAGAGCCCGGTGGTGCTGTCGGTGCCACACGCGGGACGCGAGTATCCCGCGACATTGCGGATGGCGCTGCGCGCGCCGCTGGCGAGTCTCGCGGCGCTGGAGGATCGACATGTCGATGCGATCGCGCTGGCGGCCCGGGGCGAGGAGACGCTGCTGCTCCAGACGCTGCCGCGCGCCTGGATCGACCTGAACCGTGCTGAGGACGAACGCGATCCGCTGCTCGACGAGGGGGCCTGCCGCGGGGCGGGGGTGTCGGCGAAGGTGCGTGCCGGCATCGGCCTGGTGCCCCGGCGAACAGCGGCGGCGGGTGAGTTGTGGCGATGCCGGTTGAGCGCCGCCGAGGTAGAGGCGCGGATCGCCGCCGACCACCGGCCCTATCACGAGACGCTGTCGCAGGCACTGGAGGCGGCGCGGGCGCGCTTCGGCTGTGCAGTGTTGCTCGATGTTCATTCCATGCCGCCGATTGCGGGCGGACGGGCGCGGGTCGTGATTGGCGACCGTTTCGGGCGCGCCGCGGGCGCGCGGTTCGTGGCAAGGATCGAGGAGGCGCTGGGGCGCGAGGGGCTGCACCATTCGCTCAACACGCCTTATGCCGGCGGGCATATCCTGGAACGCCACGCCGCGCCGCAGATCGGCATCCACGCGATCCAATTGGAAATTGATCGCGCGCTCTACCTCGATCGCCGGCTCGATCAGCCTGGGACCGGTGCTGCTGCGGCCGCGCGAATGCTGCGTGCGGTAATCGATGCATTGACCGAACAGGCGTTGAGCGACGGCGCGATTGCCGGACCGATCGCGGATGCGGCCGAGTAGAAGCGTCCCATAAAAAAACCACCGGGTGCTTGCACCCGGTGGCCAAGGTTCAGGGAGGAGACACGCCGAAGCGTGTCATACGGGCCCGCGAAAGGGGGGACACGAGCGCCGTACATGCTTAACTTAGGGAGTTCGCTTTTGGTTGCAAGTGCCGAACTGTAAAAGGTTGATCGGGCACGACGAACCGCCGCGTCGTGCAAGGCGGGGTAGGGCAACCACCGAGTCGAGGGCAGCCGCAGCCCCCGCCTGCGCGGGGCTGCGGGTCAGCTCAGCGCGCGCCGCGTGGAAGTATCCGTAGCAGGATCGAATCGCGCAGGATCAAGTGATGGCGTAACGCGGCGGCGACGTGGAGCAGCACCAGCACCAGCATCGTCCAGCCGAGGATTTCATGCACTTCGTGGCCCGCGCTCGCGCCGCTGGCGTCGACGGGGAGGTAGGGCAGATCGGCCACGCCGAACCAGCTGAGCGGGCGGCGACCCTCCGGACCGGAGACCATTGCCCAGCCCGACAACGGCATTAGGAGCAGCAAGGCATACAGAGCCCAGTGCGTCGCATGGGCGGCACCGCGCTCCCACGCGGGGGTAAAGGCAGGCAGCGGCGGCGGGCGATGCAGCAACCGCCACGCGACCCGCAGCACGGTTAGCGCCAAAACGGTGATGCCGATCGCCTTGTGCCCGGGCATCCACGCCCTGAGCGCCGGGATCGCATCATGTCCGATCCCGACGATCAGGTTGACGATTACAAGCAGCGCAATCGTCCAGTGGAAGGCGATGGCAACCGCGGAATACCGCTCGTTCACGGGCAATCGGGTGGCCATCGCATTCCCTTTCATCAGGCGTTGAGCTGCGGCTGCGGCATCTTGCCCAGCTTGACCTGGCGCGCGAAAATCTCGCGCATCAACGCCAGCGAGAACAGGTGCGCGTAGAGCAGCGGGAGCATCCCCGACTGCGAGATCTTGCGCAGTTGATCGCCGCGCAGCTCCGACAGCTTTTTCTCGTCGATCATCTGGAAGCCGCGATACACGAACGGCTGTTCAATGCCGTCCTGCTGGATGGTGACCTCACCCTCCATTAGCAGATCTAGTTCCTTGATCTCCTTCATGAACTGACCGGTGCGCGCAGCGGCCTGCTCGAAGTTCTCGTTGAACTTGAGGATGTTCTGCGTCAGCTCCGACGGCTGGCCATCGGTAAAGAGCGCATCGCCCTCCTCGAACGCGCCGATCGTCGGCGACGACGGGTCGAAGCACAGCGACAGCTCGTCGGCGTCAGGACGCAGTCGCGCCAGCATGTACGGATAGCGGCGAATATAGGCGGGAACGTAGATCGTCTCGTCGTTCAGCCGGCCTTCTTCCGAGACGAAGACGTTGACGCCCTCGTTCAGGCCCATCAGCGCGATCGGAATCGCCTCGTCGCCCGACGAGAAGACGATCGGCATATGCCGCTGAATCAGTGGAAATTCCTCAACCGTAACCGGGATCGCATGCTGGTTGACCAGAAATGGCGCGGTGTCGGACGGCTTCACCTTGAAGTTGGCGTGAACCTCGCTCGAGAGCGGCTCGAGGCCATTGTAGAAAAGCGGAAGTTGCGGCGCGCTGGCCATGAGAATCTCCAGAACGGACGGTATCGTGTGCATTTGCGCAAGGGGACGTCACGTCCTGCCGCCCCCCCGGACAGCGCAGGTGCTATTGAATGGGCGCGTCCGGCGCAAGCGTGACGAGCTTTCCCGGGTTGAACAGTTCGTGCGGATCGAAGGCGCGCTTGATCGCGCGCAACGCCGCCAGCCGCGCGGGCGGGCCGAGCCGTTCCAGCTCGCGCCGCTTCATCTGACCGATGCCGTGTTCGGCCGAGAACGACCCGCCGGCCGCGACGACAAGGTCGTGGACGAAGGCGGAGACGACCGGCACCTGCTCGGCATACCAACGGCTTGGGTCGGTGTCGGGAGCGGCGCGAACGTGGAAGTGGACATTGCCGTCGCCGAGATGCCCGAACCCCGAGGCGCGGGTGCCGGGGAAGCGCGCCTCGCATGCCGCCGCCGCCTCGACCATGAAGCGCGGCATCGCGTCGACCGGCACCGAGAGGTCGTGCTGCGCGGCAGGGCCGGTGGCGCGTTCCGCATCGGAGATTGATTCGCGCATCCGCCAGAACGCCCCGGCCTGCGCCTCGCTGGCGGCGAGCGTGGCGTCGGCGGCGATGCCGTCCGCCAGCGCGGCGGCGAGCACGCGCTCGACCAGCGCGGCGGGGTTTTCCTCAAGGGTGTCGGCGGTGACTTCGAGCAGGACGTGCCACGGGTGCTCGCCCGCCAGCGGTGCGCGCGTGCCGGGGATGTAGGCGAGCACCGCTGCAAGCGATTCGGCGGGGAGCAGCTCGAAACTCTCCAGCGCCGGCGTGGCGCGCTGGAAGCGGCGCAGCAGTGTCAACGCCGCGGCGGGCGAGGCAAGGCCGACCCACGCCACGCAGCGCGCCGCGACCGCGGGCACCAGCCGCAGCGTCGCAGCGGTGACGACGCCGAGCGTGCCCTCCGCACCGATCAGCAGCTGGTCGATATCATAGCCACGATTGTCCTTCTTGAGCGCCGACAGCCCGTCGTACAGCGACCCGTCGGGCAGCACCGCCTCCACCCCGGCGACCAGCGCGCGCATCGTTCCGAAGCGCAGCACCTGCGTGCCACCGGCGTTGGTCGAAACCAACCCGCCGACGGTCGCGACGCCCTTCGCTCCCAGCGACAGCGGGAAGCGGCGACCTTGCTCCAGCGCGGCGGCGTGGAGATTGGACAGGATCACCCCGGCCTCTGCGATCGCCAGCCCGGCTTCGGCGTCTAGCGCGCGGATGCGGTTCAGGCGGCGCAGCGACAGGATCGCGGCGCGGCCGTCGCCAGGCGGGGTCGCGCCGCCGACCATCGAGCTGTTGCCGCCCTGCGGCACGAGCGGCACGCCTTCCTCGCGTGCGGCGGTGACAATCGCCTGCACCTCCGCGACTGAGCCGGGGGCGAGCAGCAGCGACGCATGACCGTGGAAGCGGCGGCGCCAGTCGGTGAGCAGCGGCGCGATCACGTCGGGATCGGTGACGATCGTGCGTGGCGCGACGTGTGGCGCCAGCCGGTCGGCGAGGCGGGAGAGCGCGGAGGGCGGTGCGGAGGCGATGGTCATGCGATTTCTCTTGGCTGCCGGGCGATGTGCGTCCAATTCATCACATGTTCAACCGTCGATGGTCAGTGCTGCTGCCCCAAGATGACCTTGCGTAATTCGTCCGTTCTGCTGCTTATTCCGGCGGTGCCGTTCGTGCTGTCGGCGAGCCCGCCGCAGCTCGATGGCGTGGAATATGCGCAACTTACGATTCACGAGCGGCTGATTATCCGCGTGCCCCGCGTCTCGCCCGCCCCGATGCGCGGGCGCGGCGTGCCGCCGCCGCCGCAGGTGCGCTGGGACGAGAAGAAGGGGCCGGCGTGTGTGGCGATGAACACGCTGACGGGGGCGGCGGTGGAGCGTGAGGGGGAGGTCGATCTGGTGGTGGGCGGTGCGCGGCGGATCCGCGCCAAGCTGGATGACGACTGCCCGACGCTTGATTTCTATCGCGGATTCTATCTGAAGCCGACCGCCGACGGGCAGTTGTGCGCGCGGCGCGACGGCATCCGGTCACGATCGGGTGCCTATTGCGCGGTGACGCGCTTTCGTGCGCTGACGCCCCGAAAGGCCAGCAAATAGCCCGCCACGCGGCGGCGAGGGCGCAAATTTCTTGACTTTGCGGCGTGGATCGGGAAGCGCAGGGAGCGATGGGAACCGCCACGCCGCGCCACCCGACAGCCCGGACATCCGCATGAGCTTTGCCGACCTCGGCCTTTCCGACGAACTTCTCCGCGCCGTCGGCGACACCGGCTATACCGAGCCGACGCCGATCCAAGCGAGCGCGATCCCGCCGGTGCTGATGATGCGCGACATCATCGGCATCGCGCAGACCGGCACGGGCAAGACCGCCAGCTTCGTGCTGCCGATGATCGACATCCTGGCGCACGGGCGCAGCCGCGCGCGGATGCCGCGCAGCCTGATCCTGGAGCCGACCCGCGAACTCGCCGCGCAGGTCGCCGAGAATTTCGAGACATACGGCAAATATCACAAGCTGAGCATGGCGCTGCTGATCGGTGGCGTGCAGATGGGCGATCAGGTCAAGGCGCTGGAAAAGGGCGTCGACGTGCTGATCGCGACGCCGGGCCGCCTCATGGACCTGTTCGGGCGCGGCAAGATTCTGCTGACCGGCTGTTCGATGCTGGTGATCGACGAGGCGGACCGGATGCTCGACATGGGGTTCATCCCCGATATCGAAGAAATCTGCACCAAGCTGCCCGCGCAGCGCCAGACGTTGCTGTTCAGCGCGACGATGCCGGCGCCGATCAAGAAGCTGGCCGACCGCTTCCTCAACAATCCCAAGACGATCGAGGTCGCACGCCCCGCCTCGACCAACATCAACATCACCCAGTGGGTGGTGCCGGTGAAGGGCCCGTCGTTCGAGAAGCGCAAGGCGCTCCGCGCGCTGCTGGGGCAGGAGGAGGTGCGCACCGCGATCATCTTCTGCAACCGCAAGACGACGGTGCGCGAGCTGAACAAGAGTCTGCGCGAGCACGGTTTTTCCAGCAGCGAGATCCATGGCGACATGGACCAGCCGGCGCGCGTCGCCGAACTGGAGCGGTTCAAGAAGGGCGACGTCAACATTCTGGTCGCGAGCGACGTCGCGGCACGCGGGCTGGACGTGAAGGGCGTGAGCCACGTCTTCAACTATGATGCGCCGTGGCATCCCGATGATTACGTCCATCGCATCGGACGCACCGGGCGCGGCGGCGCCACCGGGGTCGCCTATACGTTCGTCGGGCCGGACGACGCCGAGAATATCGACAATATCGAGAAGCTGACCGGGCAGAAGATATCGCGGGTCGCCGACGTGCCCGACGCACCGGCCGCCGCGCCGCGCGAGGAAGCGCCGCGTCGCGAACGCTCCCGCCGGCGCGAGCGGGTGGTGGAAGAGGCGTCGCGCGTCGAGGTACGCGAGGAAGCGCCGCCGCGCGAGCAGCGGCCGCGCCGCGACCGCGACGAGCGCCCGCGTGGGCGCGAGCGGGACCGTGACCGTACGCCGGCGCCGGCCGAGGTGGCGGACGACGGCGGCTGGAACGGGCCGGTGCCGGACTTCCTGAGCGTCCGCCTTCGCTACTGATCCGTGCCCGTCGCCGGGTTGACCGGTGGCGGTGGTTCGTGGCAGGGACGGCCGCGTCGCGGGTATAGTACAATGGTAGTACAGCAGCCTTCCAAGCTGAATACACGGGTTCGATTCCCGTTACCCGCTCCATCCTCCCGATCATCCGTGCCCCAGGCGCGCCCGCCGCTAACCTGCGATGGCGCGCGGGCGATGTTTTACAGTTTGTAAATGATTGTTGCGCCTGTGTTATGTCCCCTCTAGGCGTTAAGCATAATTAAAAACAGACGGATCGCATTCCACACGACAACAGGCGGGGAATGGATTCATGAAGACGATCGCGACGGCTGCGCTATGCAGCATGATACTGGCCGCGCCGGCCACCGCGGCAACGATGACGTTCAGCGGCGTCAACGGCAAAGTGACCCAAGCGACCTACACCGAGGATGGGATTACCGCGACCAGCATCGACGGCGATTTCTGGGGATATCCGGACGGCGGCCAGTTGCACCTTGACCCGGACGGTTATCAAAACAGCACGTATGATTTCACCTTTGCCGGTGGGCTCTTCACGCTCGCCAGCCTGGACGTCAGCTTTGCCTCCGATAGCGCGCTGGGGACGTTCACAGCCTATGATGCTGCGGATCAGATCGTCGGGAGTGCCAGCTTTTCCGGCGCGACCACCGGCGCGCGAACTTTTTCACTGACCAATATCTCACGTCTGCGGCTGGTGAACACCGGCAGTCACATGAGCATCGACAATCTGACGGTGAATGCCGCCGGCGCGGTGCCCGAACCGGCGACATGGGCGATGATGGTGGCGGGTTTCGGCGTGGCAGGCGCGGCGTTGCGCCGCCGTTCGCGTGCGACGGTGCGCGTCATGGCCTGAGATCGCGCAAGAATGCGAGCCCCGGCCCGGTTATCGTGCCGGGGCGCATCTTCCGCTTGACAGCGTGACGCTCTTCTAGTACAAAAAGAGAACATCGAGATGGTGTCTAAACGGGCCGGGCGGCTCGGGGCTGCGGCCCCGGTCGCGCCGGCCCGATTGCGTTTCGGCGCGGGTGACGGCGGGCGGGAGGGCGCAGATGGGTGAGGTGGCGGTAAGCGGTGGCGGGTCGCCGGCGGGTGGCGACGTCGAAGGTGCGGCCAAGAGGTCGCAGCGGTGGTCGCGTGAGGATCGGCTGACCTTCTTCGATCATTTCGCGATCAGCGGCGATGTCGCGAAGGCCGCGGCCGCCGCGGGGAAGACGGCGCGGTCGGCCTATGCGCTGCGTCGTCGCAGCACGAGCTTCGGTGCGCAGTGGCGGCTGGCGCTGGACGATGCCTATGAACGGATGGAGGCCGCGCTGGTGCGGCAGGTGCTGGGCGATACCGACACGAAGCTGGACGTGTCGGCCGCGTTGCTGCTGCTGGGGCGGCGACCGCCAGCGGTGATCGACGTGGCGACGACGCCGCGAAAGGTCGCCGATCGCAACAGCGCGGGCGCGAAGGCGGAACGCGAGTTGCTGCGGCGGCTGGAGGCGATGTCGAAGCGATCGCGCCCGAAGGCCGCGGAATGAGCGGCGCGGACCCGTATGGCGGGATCGGCGGCATACGGAAGCTGGCGGCGCTCGATGCGGCGGAGCGGAGCGCGGTGCTGTCGTCGCTGAGCGCCGAGGTGAAGATGGAGCTGGCGCAGAACTGGCCGTTGTGGGCGCATGACGGCCAGTTGCCGCCGCCGGGCGACTGGCGCGTATGGGTGATGCAGGCCGGGCGCGGGTTCGGCAAGACGCGGGCCGGCGCGCAATGGGTCGGCGCGATGGCGCGCGCGGTGCCCGGCGCGCGGATCGCGCTGGTCGGCGCGACGATCGAGGATGCGCGCAAGGTGATGGTCGCCGGGCCGAGCGGGGTGGTTGCGGTGGCGCGCGACGACGACGCGGTGGTGTGGCGACCGTCGAGCGGGGAGGTGCGGTTCGGCAATGGTGCGGTCGCGACGCTTTACTCGGCGGCGGCGCCGGAGAAGTTGCGCGGGCCGGAACATCATTTCGCCTGGGCCGACGAACTGGCGAAATGGAGCCATGCCTCGGCGTGGGACAATCTGACGATGGGGTTGCGGCTGGGCGAACTGCCGCGCGTGCTGGTGACGACGACGCCGCGACCGACCGCGTTGATGCGGCGGGTGCGCGCCGCAGCCGGGACGGTGGTGACGCGCGGGAGCACGCGCGACAACCTGCATCTCCCCGACGCCTTCGTGGCGGCGATGGAGGCGAGCTATGGCGGGACGCGGCTGGGGCGGCAGGAACTGGACGGCGAGTTGATCGAGGATGTCGCAGGGGCATTGTGGCCGCGCGCTTTGATCGAGCGCCAGCGCGCGGCGGCGGTACCGGAGCTGACGCGTGTGGTGGTCGGGGTCGATCCGCCGGCGGGCATCGGGGGCGATGCGTGCGGGATCGTCGCCGCCGGGCTGGGGCGTGACGGGCATGGCTATGTGATCGAGGATGCGAGCGTGACGGGCGCGAGCCCCGAACGCTGGGCCGATGCGGTGGTGGCGTGCGCGGCACGGGTGTCGGCGGACCGCGTCGTCGCGGAGGCGAACCAGGGCGGGGCGATGGTGGAGCAGGTGCTGCGCGCGGCGCAGGCGTCGCTGCCGATCCGGCTGGTCCATGCGACGCGCGGCAAGGCGGCGCGCGCCGAGCCGGTCGCGGCGCTCTATGAGCGCGGGCGGGTGTGGCATGCGCGGACGTTTCCGGCGCTGGAGGACGAACTGGCGGGGCTGGTCGCCGGTGGCGGATATGAGGGGCCCGGCCGCTCGCCGGATCGGGCGGATGCGTGCGTGTGGGCGCTGACCGCGCTGATGCTCGACCGGCAGGGTGAGGTGCGGGTGCGGTCGGTTTAGGGGGGGGGCACGTCTCTTCGTCATTGCGAGCATAGTGAGGTAGTCCAAGGGCGGATCAGGACGCTCTGGATTGCCGCGCTGCGCTCGCAATGACGCTCAGGAGGCCGGCCGATGTCGCAATCCACAAGGTGCTTCGAGACGACATCTCGGCTTCGCTCGATGTCTCCTCAGCACGAACGGCATTCTTGAGATCATCTTCTCGGAGAATTCACATGGCTTGGTTCGGATGGAAGTCCGGGCGCGCGGTGGCGCGTCCGGCGTTGGGGCGTGTCGGTGGGGTGGCGCGCCCGATCGGCGAATGGCCGCAGGGCTATGAGGCGCAGGTGCGCGCCGGCTATTGCGCGAATGCGATTGCGCAGCGCGCGGTGAAGCTGGTCGCGGAGGGCGTCGAGGGTGCGCCACTCGACGCCGACGATGCGCGGCTGCGCGCGCTGGCGGGCGGGCGCGGCGTGCTGGAGGCAGTGACGGCGCAATTGCTGTTGCACGGCAATGCCTTCGTGCAGGTGCTGCGCGATGGTGACGGACAGGTGGTGGAGCTGTTCGCGCTGCGCCCCGAGCGGGTGAGCGTCGAGCTGGGCGCCGACGGCTGGCCGGGGGCGTATCTGTACCGCGTCGGGGTGCGGACGACGCGGCTCGACCCCGGCCACGTCATCCATATCCGGCGCTTCAATCCGGTCGACGATCATTATGGGCTCGGGTGTCTTGGCGCGGCATCGGCGGCGATTGCGATCCACAATGCGGCAGCGGCGTGGAGCAAGGCGCTGCTCGACAATGCCGCGCGGCCGTCGGGTGCTTTGGTCTATGATGCCGGCGACGGGTCGGTGCTGAGCCCCGAGCAGTTCCGGCGGCTGCGCGAGGAGATGGAACAGGGCTTCGCGGGCGCCGCCAATGCCGGGCGGCCGATGCTGCTGGAGGGCGGGCTGAAATGGCAGGCGATGAGCCTGACGCCGGCCGATATGGACTTTGCCGGCACCAAGGCGGCGGCGGCGCGCGAGATCGCACTGGCGTTCGGCGTGCCGCCGATGCTGCTGGGGCTGCCGGGTGACAGCACGCACGCCAATTACAAGGAGGCGAACCGCGCGCTGTGGCGGCTGACCGTGCTGCCGCTGGCGGGCGCGATCCTGTCGGCGCTGCGCGACGGGCTGGCGGCGGACTTTCCCGATGCGCGGTTGCAGGTCGATCTCGACCGGGTGCCGGCGCTGGTCGAGGATCGCGCGCAATTGTGGCGGATGGTCGCGGAGGCCGACTTCCTGTCGGCGGACGAGAAGCGCCAGATGGTGGATTGGTCGTGAGCGCTGCCGGGGGGAGCGTGCTGGCGCAATTGCTGGCGCAGGGCTGCGACGAGGGCGCGGAGGTCGCGACCTTGCGGGCGATCGTCGAGGAGGCGGGCGAGTTGGGCGCGGTGCGTGCGCTGACGCGGCTCGGGCTCGCTGACGAGGGCGCTGCGGGGGATGTCGCGGAGTTGCGCGAGCTGTTGCGCGCGTGGCGCGATGCCAAACGCTCGGCGTGGCGTGCGCTGGCGGCATGGGTGATGCGCGTGGTGTTCGCGCTGTTGCTCGCGGGGATTGCGGTGCGGCTGGGGCTCGACGGGCTGCTGAAGCCGGGGGCTCTGAAGTGAGGATCGCGGGGTACGCGGCAGTGTTCGATGCTGTCGACCGCGCGGGCGACGTCTTTCGACCCGGCGCCTTTGTCGACGCCATGCCGGTGCCGCTGTTGATGCAGCATCGCGGCGCGCCGGTCGGCACGGTGATCGCGATCGGCGAGGATGCGCGCGGGCTGCGCGTCGAGGCGGCGGTCGAGGACGGCGAGGTGGCGCGGCTGGTGCGCGCGCGGGCGTTGCCGGGGCTGTCGGTCGGATATCGCGCGCGGGCGGTGCAGCAGGGCGCGTGGCGCGCGATCCTGCGCGCCGAGCTGATCGAGGTGAGCCTGGTGGCGGTGCCGATGCAGCCCACCGCGCGGATCGAGACGATCATCGACCTTTGAGTTTTGCGGGGCCCGCGGGGGGCTCCTTTCATGGAGAAGAGCATGAGCGATACGGTGGTGGCACGCCCGGTGCTGGATGGCGCGCGCGTGGGCGGTGGGGCGGCGTTCGACGGCTTCGTGCGGTCGGGGATCGTGGTCGAGCAGAAGGCGTTCACCGGCGCGACCGGGGACCAGGGCGGCTATGCGGTCCCGAAGGAAATCGATGCGCAGATCGACGCGGTGCTCAAGAGCGCCAGCCCGATCCGCAGCATCGCGAACGTCGTGCAGGTCGGCTCGGCCGGGTATCGCAAGCTGGTGACGACCGGCGGCACGCCGTCGGGCTGGGCGGCGGAGACCGACGCGCGGCCAGTGACCGCGACGCCGACCTTCGTCGAGATCGCGCCGCCGATGGGCGAGCTGTACGCCAATCCGTCCGCGAGCCAGGCGATGCTCGACGATGCGCTGTTCGATGTCGAGGGTTGGCTGGCCGGGGAGATCGCGGCCGAGTTCGCCAAGGCGGAGGGCGCGGCGTTCGTCGGCGGCAATGGCGTCAACCGACCACGCGGGTTCCTGCAGGCGCCGACGGCGGCGGCGGGAGACGCGACGCGCAGCTTCGGGACGCTGCAATATGTGCCGACCGGCACCGCGGCGGACTTCGGTTCCAATGGAGCGGAGCGGCTGATCGATCTGGTGCAGGCGCTGCGCGCGCCATACCGGCAGGGCGCGACCTTCGTGATGAACGCGGCGACCGCGGCGCGCATCCGCAAGTTCAAGACCAGCGACGGGCAGTTCCTGTGGCAGCCCGGCATGGCGGCGGGGCAGCCGGCGAGCCTGCTCGGCTATCCGGTGGTCGAGGCCGAGGACATGCCCGACATCGCGGCGGGCGCGCATGCGGTGGCGTTCGGCAATTTCCGGCTCGGCTATCTGATCGCTGAGCGCAGCGAGACCAACG
Organism: Sphingomonas sp. NPDC079357; assembly: GCF_044901155.1. Lineage (NCBI taxonomy): Bacteria > Pseudomonadati > Pseudomonadota > Alphaproteobacteria > Sphingomonadales > Sphingomonadaceae > Sphingomonas > Sphingomonas sp. NPDC079357. The sequence continues at coordinate 109,932 of NZ_JBJDOM010000006.1, read as the reverse complement.
TGCTGCGCGATCCGTACAGCAACAAGCCGTTCGTGACCTTCTATGCGACCAAGCGCGTCGGCGGGTGCGTGTCGAACAGCGAGGCGATCAAGTTGCTGAGGTTCGCCGCCGCCTAGCCTGCGATTGCGCAAGCGATCGCAGGACCCGGCACGGCCGGGCAGCGGAGGGCGGCAAACGCCGTCCTTCGTCTGACGGCGTTGCCGCATTGGTGAGCGGGACGGGTGCGTGGCGAGATGAACCCCGGCCTGCGCCGGGGTGACGGGAGTTTTGACATGACATTGGTGGCGGGAGCGCCCGGCGTGGTGACGCTGGGGGCGGGGGATCGTGCGCTTGCGCTGGCGGCGGTGCGCGCGGAGTTGCGGGCGGCGACGATCGACGACGATGCGTTGGCACTTGCGTTCGTCGAGGCGGCGCTGGGACTGGCGGAGCAGTTCACCGGACAGGTGTTGATCGTGCGCGAGCTGGTGGCGGAGCTTGGTGCTGCAGCGGGGTGGCAGGTGCTGCCCGCCGCGCCGGTGCGCGCGATCGTCGCCGACGGCGTGGCGGTCGATATCGATGCGCAAGGGATCGGCTGGGTGAAAGGCGATAGCGCGTTGCGAGTCACCTTCACCGCAGGAGTGGCGAGCGGCTGGGCGGAACTGCCTGCGCCGCTGCGGCAGGGAGTCGCGATGCTGGCGGCGCATCTGTTCAGCGATCGTGCCGGGAGCGCGCCGGTGCCGGCGGCGGTCAGCGCCTTGTGGCGGCCGTTTCGCAGCATCGCGCTCGCGCAGCCGGTGCACGCATGAAGCGCGCGGTGGAGCGGTTGCGCGCGCGGGTGGTGGCGCGGCTGCGCGACGTGTTGCCCGAGGCGGAGATCGTCACGCGTGACGATGGCGTCGAGATCGGCGCGCGCGGGCTGAAGCGGCGCTGGGTCGAGGACCCGTCGCTGGCGTGGTGGCGGCACTGATGCGCGCGGCGGTGCTGACGCGGCTGCGCGCGCAGGTGGCGGTGACGCGGGTGTTCGAGAGCGCGGCGGAGAAAGGGGCGGTGCCGTTCCTGACGCTGCGCGACTGGAGCGAGAGCGACTGGGGAACGAAGGACCGCGCCGGGCGCGAGCTGCGCATCGGCGTGGCGGTGCGCGACGCGGGCGAAACCGGCGCGCGTGCGATGGCGCTGGCGGCGGACGCGCAGGCGGCGCTGCTGTCGCTGCCGGGCGTCGCGGGGTGGCGCGTGGTGACGGTGGTGCCGGTGCGCAGCGTGCTGGTGAGCGAGAGCGCGGGGCGCTGGTCGGCGCTGGTCGACGTGCGGGTGCGGATCATGGCGGAGGATTGAGATGGCGGCGGAAAAGGGCAGTGCGTTCCTGCTGAAGGTCGGCGATGGCGCGACCCCGGTGACGTACCGGACGGTGGCCGGGCTGCGCACGACGCAGCTGAGCGTCAACGGCGAGGCGGTGGCGGTGACCAGCAAGGATTCGGGCGGGTGGCGCGACCTGCTGTCGGGCGCGGGGGTGCGGTCAGTGAGTGTCGCCGCGGCGGGGGTGTTCACCGGATCGGCCGCGGAGCAGCGCGTCAGGGCCAGCGCGCTGGCGGGGACGCTCGACGATTATCGGCTGACGTTCGAGAGCGGCGAGACGATGACCGGGCGGTTCCTCGTCACGCGGCTCGACTATGCCGGGGATTACAATGGCGAGCGCAGCTACACGCTCGCGCTGGAAAGCTCCGGCGCGGTGGTGAGCGCATGAGCCCGGTTCCCAATCACGTTCGGGGCGAGGCCGCCGTGCGGGTGGCGGGGGAAATGCTGGTACTGCGCCCGACCTTTGCGGCGCTGGTGGCGGCGGAGCAGGAACTGGGGCCGCTGTTCGCACTGGTCGAGCGGGCGGCGGAGGGGTTGCTGCGGCTTGAGGAGCTGGTCGGGCTGTTCTGGCATTGCCGGCATGAGGCACCCTCGGGCTTGACGCGCGAGGCGCTGGGCGAGGCGGTGGTGGCGGCTGGCGTGCGTGCAGCGACCCCGGCGCTGAAGGTGTTGCTGACGCAGATCCTGGCGGGGCGATGACGACCTTCGCCGAAGCGGCGCGGCGGCTGGCCGGGTTGGCGGGAGCGGTGTTCGGGTGGCGGCCGGACGATTTCTGGCGCGCTACCCCCGAAGAATTGGCGGCGCTGGTGCGCGCGTGCGCGCCCGATGCGGCGACGCCCCCCGATGCCGCGACGATCGCGGCGATGCAGGAGGCTTTTCCCGATGGATGACGAGATCGAGCGGCTGGTGATCGGGGTGCGCGCCGACACCGGCGGGTTCGCGCGCGACGTGGCGGCGATGCGCGCGACGCTGGAGGGCGGACTTGGCACAGGGGCGGAGCGCGCCGGGCGGGCGGTGGAAACCGCGCTGGCGCGCGCGGTGCGCACCGGCAAACTGGGGTTCGACGATCTGAAGTCCGTCGCGCTGCACGCACTGGGAGAGATCGCAGCGGCGGCGCTGAGGGACGGTGTTTCGAGCGTCCTGGGCGGCGGCGGCGGGCTGACGCGGGTGCTGGGTGGGCTGCTGGGCTTGCCGGGACGCGCGACCGGCGGGCCGGTGAGTCCGGGGCGTGCCTATCTGGTCGGCGAACGCGGGCCGGAGGTGTTCGTGCCCACCACCAGCGGGCAGGTGGCGGTGCCGGCGGGTGGCGGTGCGCGTGACGTGCGGATTGCGATCACGATCAACGCCGGTGGCGCGGGAGCGCCGGAGGCGATGGCGCGATCGAGCCGGCAGGTGGCGCGCGCGGTGCGAGCGGCGCTGATGGAGGCGGAGTGATGGCCTTCTGGCTGACCGACACGCGCGCCGGGCAGACGACGGGTCTGATGACGCGCTTCGATCCGGTTTACTGGACGGTCGACTTCCCGCGGCCGATGATGGCGGCGGTGACGACGCTCGCCGCCGACGCTTTGCGTGTCGATGCGGTGTTCTACAACCGCAACGATCTGGCCGGGCTGATCTGGGAAAGCGCGGACCGGCACGACCATCCGCTGCTGCGCTACGATATGGTGCGCGACTATCGCGCATGCCGGCTTTCGTTCCGTTGGCGGTCGGCGGGGGTGCTGGCACTGGATGCGGTCAACGGCCCGGTGCTGACGATCGAGGGGCGCGATGCCGGCGGACGGGCGCGGTCGTGGTATGTGCGACTGTGGAATTATGCGCGCGGCACCCCGGAGGATGCGCGGGTCACGATCGACTTTGCGACGCTCGACGGCGGGTTCGTGCTGCCGGGCGAGCGCGATCCAGTGTGGGCGGGTGATATCGACCGGATGTTCGTGTCGCTGGTTGCGCCCGGCTATGATGCGGCGGGCGGGGCATTGGCGCAGCCTGTCGAGGCGTGGGTCGAGTTGAGTGACATCGCGTGCGACGGTGCGGGCGCGATGGTCACGATCGGCGACGTGGTGCTGCCCGAGCACGATCTGCGGATAGCAAGCGGCTATGACGACAGCTATCACCTGACGCCCGAGCGATTGCTGCGCAACATGCTGCAGCTCGGCTATCGTGGCGCGATCGTCCATTACGTCGGGATGAGCCACTATTTTCGCCTGAAGGGCGGGATGGTGGAAGGTGCGCTGAACGTGGCGTGCGCGGCGTGGCACCGCGACTTCGCGGCGCGGGCGAAGCGGCTGGGCTATGAGCTGATCTGGTCGCTGTCCTACGAATTGTTTGATGCGCATTGCCCGGCGGCGTGGAAGCAACGGGCAGCCGACGGATCGCCGGCGCTGACGGGGTGGGTGCCGCCCTCGACGTTGCTGTCGCCGAGCAACGCGGCGGCGATGGCGTATCTGCGGGGCATCGCGCTGGCGTTCGTCGCGATCGGTGCGGCGGCGGGGCTCACGCCACGCTTCCAGGTCGGCGAGCCGTGGTGGTGGGTGCTGCCCGATGGGCGGCCGTGCCTGTACGACGACAGTGCAACGGCGGCGTTCGCGCCGGTGGCGGTCGCGAGCGTGCGCGGCGCCTTGAGCGAGGCACAGCGCGCGACGCTGGATCGCGCAGGGGCGGCATTGGCGGCGTCGACGGCGGCGCTGGTCGCGGCGGTGAAGACGGCGGCGCCAGGGTGCGTCACGTACCTGCTCGCGTACCTGCCGACGGTGCTCGACATCGCAGCGCCCGAGGTGCGGCGGATGAACCTGCCGACCGGCTGGGTCGCGCCCGCCTTCGATGTCCTCCAGCTGGAGGATTACGACTGGGTGACCGGCGGTGACACTGCCGCGAGCGTGCGCGGCGCGGCGGAGGCGACGCGGCGGCTCGGATATCGGCCCGCGCAGCAGGAGTATCTCGCCGGGTTCGTGCTGCACGGCGCGGATCGCGGGCAATGGCGCGCCATCGTGACTGCGGCGGGCGCGGCGCAGGCGCGCGGGGTGGCGGGCGTCTATCTGTGGGCACTGCCGCAGGTGCTGCGCGACGGGCTGGTCTATTGGCAGGAGGAGGATGCGGTGGACGCGTTCGATGACGTGATGTTCCCGCTCGCGCTGGGGCGTGAGGTGGAAGTGACCCCGACCTTCTCGACGGGCGTGACGACCAGCGCGGGCGGGCGCGAGACGCGGCGCGCCGGCTGGGCGGAGGCGCGCACCCGCTATGACGTCGGACCGGGGGTGCGCAGCGAGGCGGACGTCGCGGCGCTGCTGGCATTCTTTCGCGCGCGGATGGGCGCGGCGCGCGGCTTCCGGTTGCGCGACCCGTTCGACTGGCGCGCGACCGACGAGACGATCGGGACCGGCGATGGCGCCACGCGACACTTCGCGCTGGTGCGGCGCTATGGCGCCGCGACACGGCGGATCACGCGGCCGGTGGCGGGGAGCGTGCGCGTGACGGTCGCCGGGGTGGCGACCAGCGCCTTCACGCTGTCTGCGGGCGGCATCGTGACGCTGGACACCGCACCGGCTGCGGGCGCGGCGGTGGCGGCGTCGTTCGACTTCGACGTGCCGGTGCGCTTCGCCGAAGATCAGCTGAGCGTCACGCGCGCGACCTATCTGGCCGGCGCTGCGCCGTCCGTGCCGCTGATCGAGGTGCGGGAGGCATGAGCGACCAGTTGGTGACGCAGGCGCTGTGCTGGCGGGTCGAGCGGCGCGACGGCGTGCTGCTCGCGCTAACCGACCACGATCGCGACCTGACGGTGGACGGCGTGACCCATCGCGCTGCGCCGGGCATGCTGCCGTCGGCGATCGCGCGCGGGGAAGGATTGGACGCCGATACGATGGCGGTGAGCGGCGCGCTGGGCGTCGGCGCGTTCCGGCGCGACGATCTGCTGGCGGGGCGCTGGGACGGCGCGCGGGTGGTGATCGTCGCGGTCGACTGGAGCGATCCGGCGGCGCCGGCGGTGCCGCTGGGCGAGGGGCGGATCGGTGAAGTCGAACTGACCGAGCAGGGCTTTACCGCCGAGCTGCGCGGCGTTCAGGCGCAGCTGGAGCGGCCGGTCAGCGAGGTGACGTCCCCCGCCTGCCGCGCGACGCTGGGCGATGCGCGCTGCCGCGTGGCGATGGCGGGGCGGCGGCGGTTCGCGCGGATCGTGGCCGATGCGGACGCGGCGGTGACGCTCGATGCGGTCGAGCCCGTCGACAATGCCTATGGCGAGGGCGTGCTGCGCTGGTTCGGCGGCGCGAACGCCGGGCTGACGAGCGCGATCGAGCGGTCGGCGGGGGCGGTGCTGACGCTCCGCGCCGCCCCGGTGTTCGCGGCGACGCCCGGCGTGCTGGTCGAGGTGGTGGAGGGATGTGACCGGCGGCTGGCGACGTGCGCGGCGCGGTTCGGCAATGTCGCGAATTTCCGTGGCGAGCCACATCTGCCGGGGGTCGACCTGCTGACCCGTTATCCGGGCGGATGAGCGCGGGCGAGCGGGTGCTTGCCGCCGCGCAAGAACTGGTGGGCGTGCGGTTTCGGCTGCAGGGGCGCGATCCGGCGCTGGGGCTCGATTGCGTCGGGGTCGTGGCGGAGGCGCTGCGGCGCGCGGGAGCGGCGGCCGCGATCCCGCGGAACTATGCGGTGGCGCGTGGGCGGTTGCCCGTCGGCGCGGTGCCGGCGGATTTCGTGGTCTGCGACGGCGGCGTGGTGGGGGACGTGCTGTTGTGCCGGGTGGCGGCGACGCAGCTGCACCTGGCGGTGCGCGCATACGACGGGATCATCCATGCCGATGCACTCGCGCGGCGGGTGGTCGCGCGACCGGGAGCGGTGCCGTGGCCGCTGGAGAGCGCATGGCGCTGGATGCCAGAGGGAGGGTAGAATGGCGACATTGGTGCTGACCGCGGTCGGCAGCGCGCTTGGCGGTCCGGTCGGCGGGGCGATCGGCGGTGTGTTGGGCAACGCGATCGATCGCAGCGTGCTGGCGCCGTCACCACGGCGTGCGGGAGCGCGGCTGAGCGACCTGAAGGTGCAGACATCGTCATACGGCACGCCGCTCCCGCGGATCTTCGGGACGATGCGGGTCGCGGGATGCGTGATCTGGTCGACCGATCTGATCGAGACGCGCAGCGTCGCGCGCGGCGGCAAGGGACGCCCGGGCGTCGAGGGATTTCGCTACGCCGCCTCGTTCGCGGTGGCGCTTTCGGCCCGACGGATCGACGGGATCGGACGCATCTGGGCGGAGGGCCAGTTGCTGCGCGGTGCGGCAGGCGACTGGAAAGTGCCGGTGACGATGCGGCTGTATCGTGGTGACGAGGCGCAGGCCCCCGACCCGCTGATCGCCGCGCTGGAGGCCCATGCTCCCGCGTATCGCGGCCTTGCCTATGCGGTGTTCGAGAACCTGCCGCTGGAGACGTTCGGCAATCGCATCCCGTCGCTGAACTTCGAGGTGGTCGGCGACGCCAGCGCTCCGTCGATTGGTGCGATGGCGGCGGCGCTTGGCGAGGGAGTGGTCACAGGCGCGGGGCCGGGCGTGACGCTGCCCGGCTATGCGACCGGTGCGGAGAGCGTGGCAGGCGCGCTGGACCTGCTGGCGACGATCGCAGGGGGCTGGTGGGTGCCGGCGGGCGAGGCGTTGCGGCTGGCGGATGCGTCGGGTGCGCCGCTGTCGATCGCGGCGGACGCGGGGCTGGTGGAGCGGCGGCAACCGATCGAGACGGTGCCGCAGCGGGTGCGCATCACCTGTTACGATCCCGCGCGCGACTATCAGATCGGTGTGCAGCAGGCGGCGCGGCCAGGTGGCGGCTGGCGCGAGGAGGCGCGGGAAGTGTCCGCCGCGCTCGACGCAGCGCAGGCGCGCGGGCTGGCGCAGGCGGTGCTGAAGCGTGCCGAGCGCGCGCGCGTGACCCGGCGTGTGACGCTCGATACCACCACGATCGGGATCGCGCCGGGTGATGCGGTGCGCTGCGCGGGCGAGACGGCAGTGTGGCGGGTGTCGCGTGTCGAGGTGAGCGGCCAGGCCGTTTCGCTGTCGCTGGTAACGACCGAGAGCGGTACGGCCGCGCTGCCTGCCGACGCGGGACGGGTGGTCGGCGCGCCCGACCGTCCGATCGCGAAGTCGGTGCTGGTCGCCGCCGAATTGCCGCCGCTCGACGACGCGCGGGGCGAGACGCTGCGCGTGGCGGTGCTGGCGAACGGCACGGACCCGGGATGGCGCGGCGCGGCCTTGCTGGCGAGCGACGACGCCGGCGCGACATGGGCCGAGGCCGGCGGTACGGCTGCTCCGGCGGTGGTCGGGCAGTTGGCGAACTCGGCGGCGGCGGGTTCCGCCTCGCTGCTCGACCGCCGCGTGACGCTGGAGGTCGAGCTGGCGCATGACGCGCTGACGCTGATGTCGATCGACGATGCGGCGTTGGACCGCGGCGGCAACCTTGCGCTGCTGGGCGATGAGCTGATCCAGTTTCGCGATGCCGAGCAACTTTCACCGCGTCGTTGGCGACTGTCGACCCTGCTGCGGGGGCGGCGGGGGAGCGCGGCGCAGGCGCACGCTGCAGGCGCGGACTTTGCGCTGCTCGAACCCGCATGCGTCGCGACGGTCGCGGTGGCGCACGCGCAGCCCGGCGACACGATACGGTTGCTGGCAAGCGGGGCCGGCGATCCGGAGCCGGTGGGGGTAACGGTCGCGCTGAGTGGCCGGTCGCTCGCGCCCCCGGCACCGGTGAGGGTGCGCGCCGCGAGGCGGAACGATGGGCTCCACCTGCGCTGGGTGCGGCGGAGCCGGTTCGGCTGGCGATGGCGCGATGACGGTGAGGTGCCGCTCGGCGAGGAGCAGGAACGTTATCGCGTGACGATCGGGGAGGGCCCAACGGCGCGGGTGATCGAGAGCGACACGCCCTCGCTGACCGTACCGGCCGCGATGGTGCCGGCGGACGCAATGCAGGTGGCGGTGCGGCAATTGGGTACGTTCGGCGCCTCGGCCGCAACCATCAGCTTGATCACGGGAGAATGATGATGACCGATGAGGATAGTGCGCGGCTGGGGCTGCCGTTGCTGGCGGCGGGACAGGCGCAGAAGGAGCTGTGGCATAACGAGGCGCTGACGCTGCTCGACCTCGCGGTGCAGGCGACCGTCGAGGAGATCAACCGCAACGCGCCGCCCGCTGCACCACAGCCGGGGCAATGCTGGATCGTGGGTGGTACACCCACCGGTGCATGGAGCGGGCAGGCGGGGGCGATCGCAGGCTGGACGGTGGGAGGCTGGCGCTTCGTGGCGCCACGTGCAGGCTTGCGCGTCCGCCATCTTCCGAGCGGACAGACCGCGGTCTGCGACGGAAGTGGCTGGCGGATCGGGGAAGTTCGGGCTTCCAGCGTGCTGGTCGACGGGGTGCAGGTGGTGGGTGCGCGCGCGGCGGCGATCACCGTGCCAACCGCGGGTGCGACAATTGATGCGGAACTTCGCGGCTGCGTCGACGCAATCTTGATTATGCTGCGAAAACATGGGCTTATTGCGAGTTAGCAGTGAGCGACGCGGCGTTTTTGGTGTGGCAAATGCATCACAGTCGGTGCTATTTGTCGTCTTGTTACGAAACCATCCTTTCGATAGTGAGTTTGCGCTGTCCGTAGTGACACCATGGAAAGGGGATTATGATGCGTAAGCTTGCCATGATCATGGCGCTTGCCTCCACCGCCCTCGCCACGCCCGCGCTCGCGCGCGACAAGGCGTGGTATGTAGGCGTTGAAGGCGGTGCGATGATCGTCGAGGACATCGACTGGAGCGTTACCGGCGCTACCAACACCACCGGCCGTAGCGGCACCGCCACTGTCGATCACGACTATGGCTGGGACGTCGACGGCGTCGTCGGTTACGATTTCGGCGCGTTCCGCCTCGAAACCGAAGCCGGCTATCGTCGTGCGAGCATCGACAGCCTTCGCACCACTGCCGGCGTTCCGGTTGGTGGCAATGCGCTTGCCAACCCGGGCACCTATGATGGCGTCGGCGGCCGTACTTCGGCGCTGAGCTTCATGGTCAACGGCCTGCTCGACTTCGGTGAAGACGACGGCCTGCAGGGCTTCGTTGGCGGCGGTGCGGGTGTTGCCCGCGTCCAGGCGCGCGCGTCCTCGCCGAACAACTTCCGCTTCCTCGACGATTCGGACACCGTCTTCGCCTGGCAGGCGCTGGCCGGCATCCGTGCGCCGCTGAGCGAGAACGTCGACGTTTCGCTGAAGTATCGCTTCTTCAACGCCGACAACGTCAAGCTCGCGGACGCCTATGGCAGCGCGTACGACGGTCGTTTCCGTTCGCACAGCCTGCTGGGTGGCGTGACGTACAACTTCGGTGCGCCGGAAGAAGCGGCTCCGCCGCCGCCGCCGCCGCCGCCGCCGCCGCCGCCGCCCCCGCCGCCGCCGCCTCCGCCGCCGGAAGTGGTCTGCTCGCCGGGTCCGTTCATCGTGTTCTTCGAATGGAACAAGTCGGACGTCACCCCGGAAGCAGCGTCGATCCTCGACAATGCGGTCACCCAGTACCAGAGCTGCAACAACGCGCAGGTCATGCTGGCTGGTTACACCGACACCTCGGGTTCGGCGAAGTACAACGTGGGCCTTTCGCAGCGTCGTGCAGACGGCGTGAAGGCGTACCTCGCGTCGAAGGGTATCCCGGACGGCGTGATGACGACCGAAGCGTTCGGCGAGACCAAGCTGCGCGTCGAGACCGCCGATGGCGTCCGCGAAGTGCAGAACCGTCGCGTCGAGATCACCTACGGCCCGGGTTCGGGTCAGTAAGGTCGATCACTTCGGTGACCGAAAGAGGGAGGTCGGCGCAAGCCGGCCTCCTTTTTTCGTTGCGGGAGGTTTGGGCGAGGCGTTGGCGCGCCAGCGTTTTTTCTAAAGGCTGGGGTAAGCGCCCGTCATTGCGAGCGTAGCGAAGCAATCCGGAGCCGGTTCAGGACGCCCTGGATCGCTCGTGCCGCTCGTAACGAAGGCGTGCAGACTCTAGCTATTCGCGCTGCCGGCTTCGGCACCGATAACCTCTGCCAACCAGTCAGGGATGCGCGCATCACCCAGCGCGTCGGTACGACGAAGCGTGACCATCAGGCCGAGGTCGGGATAGGTGGAACGCTTGCGCGGATCGGCGTTGTCGATGGGCGCGACGACCAGGCGGCGACGAACCTTGTCGCGATGGTGCATCCGGGCGGTATTCTCCTGACCGACGTAGCAGCCCTTGGTGAAGCTGACGCCGCCAAGCTCGCGCGCGTTCGCCTCCAGCCACAGCGTCTCGCCCGCGCCGAGATCGGCCACGCCCTCCGCTATCCCCAGCGACAGGCGATGCGCGTGCCAGCCGCTCGCCGCTGGGGCGGCGGGTGCCAGCCAGCGCGTGCCGAGCGCCGGCAGGCGCGGATCGGGAGCCTGACCTGCGACGTCGCGGGTCCAGTGCACCGCCAGCCCCTCCTCCGGCGTGATCGTGATCGCGCGGCGCAGACGGTACATTGCCAATCGACGCGCGATCGCGTCGCGCTGGTCACGCTCGACATCGAGCAGGATGTCGGCGCCATCGGCCCAGACGATCATGTCGAACAGCGCCTTGCCCTGTGGCGTGAGCAGCCCCGCCCAGACGGGAAGCGCTCCCGCGACATCGTTGGTCAGCAGGCCCTGCAGAAAGCCGCGTACATCCTCGCCGGACAGCCGCAACAGCGCGCGGTCGGCCAGCATCGTCGCCGGGGTGGTATCGTTCATGGCACCAAGGTAGGGAGGGCGTCGACCCCGCGAAAGAGCCGGAAAGGGCTAACGATGGCGACCTACGATCTCCTGCTGACCGGTGGCACGGTGCATACCCCGGGTGGTCCCGTGGCCGCCGATGTCGGTGTGCGCGATGGGCGGATCGTCGCGATCGGCGCGCGCGGCGATGCCGGGCGGACGATCGACTGTACCGGGCTCGACATCCTGCCGGGTGTCATCGACACGCAGGTGCATTTCCGCGAGCCGGGGCTGGTCCATAAGGAAGATCTCGCCACGGGCAGCGAGGCGGCGGTGATGGGCGGCGTGGTGGCGGTATTTGAAATGCCGAACACCAAGCCCAACACCGACTCCGCCGAAGCAATCGAGGACAAGCTGACCCGCGCCAAGGGGCGGATGTGGTGCGACCACGCCTTCTACGTCGGCGCGACCAACCATAATGCCCGCGACCTTGCCGAGCTGGAGCGGCTGCCGGGCACCGCGGGGGTGAAGATCTTCATGGGCGCGTCGACCGGCGACCTGCTGGTCAGCGAGGATGCGCGGCTCGCCGAGGTGCTGGCGAGCGGGCACCGCCGCGTCGCGATCCATGCGGAGGACGAGGACCGGATGAACGCGCGCGCTGGCGAGCGCGTCGAGGGTGATCCGTCGTCGCACCCGGTATGGCGTGACGACGAGAGCGCGCTGCTCGCGACGACGCGCATCCTGCGGCTGGCGCGGGCGGCGCGACGGCGGATCCACGTCCTGCACGTCACCACACCCGCCGAGCTGGAGTTGCTGGGCCAGAACAAGGATATCGCCACGTGCGAGGTGACGCCGCAGCATCTGACGCTGGCTGGCGAAGAAGCCTATCCCCGGATCGGGACGCTGGCGCAGATGAACCCGCCGATCCGCTCGGGCGCGCACCGCGACGGGTTGTGGTACTGGCTCAACCAGGGCGTGCCGGACGTGATCGGTTCCGACCACGCGCCGCACACGCTGGAGGAAAAGGCCAAGCCCTATCCAGCGAGCCCGAGCGGGATGCCGGGCGTGCAGACGCTGCTGCCGCTGCTGCTGGATCATGCCGCGCACGGCCGGCTGACGCTCCAGCGCGTGATCGAGCTGACCAGCGCTGGTGCGCAGCGGATCTTCGGGCTGACCGGCAAGGGGCGGATCGTGGCTGGCTATGACGCCGACTTCACGATTGTCGACCTGAAGAAGCGCTGGACGATCGAGCAGCGCTGGCTGCGTTCGCGCGCGGGCTGGTCACCGTTTACTGGCATGGAACTGACCGGCAAGCCGATCGGCACGATCGTGCGCGGGCAGGTGGCGATGTGGGAGGATCAGCTCGGCGACGTGCCGCAGGGGGCGCCGATCCGCTTCGAGACGACCGGCTTTCCCGGCGGGCGCTGACGCCGCCGGTCAGGCGCGGGTCAGAAGGGCAGCCACTTCGAGGTTTCGGTGAACTTCATATAGCCGACGTTCACCCCCGCGCGCCAACCCACGCCGAGCCGGACCGGGATCAGCACGACATTCCCCTTGCGCAGATAGGTGGCGGCGAACCCCCCGACGAAATACAGCCGTCCCTCCGCGCCGGGGAAGCGCGTGAACAGTTCGTGCGAGTCGTAGAGGTTGTACACCAGCACGAACACCTTGTTGGCGTCGCCGCCAACATCGAAGCCGACCGACGGCCCGGTCCAATAGACCGGCCGCTGCCCCTCGACCTTGTGGGTCATGATCCCGGAGCCATAGCGGACGCCAAGAATGAACGCGCCCGACGCCTCTCGCCCGGCGATATAGGCGTTGGGCTCGCCCTGATCCTTCAGAATGTTCTCGATGATCTGCGCAAACCCCTCCGCGCCCTTGCCGAACACGCCCTCGCCAGCGGCGATCAGGTCGTCGCGCTTGTAGGTCGAGGCGGCGGTAGTGGTGGCGTCAGCGCGCGTCTCCGACCCGGTGGGGGGCGGCACCGCCTGCGGAAGCGGCGTGGGCGCCGGCTCCTGCGGCGGCGTGGCGGGAAGCGGGCGGCCAGAAGCAGGCGCCGTGGGCGTACGGACGCTGCGCGGCGGCGAGGGCGTGGTCACGTCGCCGTCGATCGCGGCATTGGGATCGATGGTGCGCACCTGCGCCGCTGCGCCGAGCGGCGCGCCGATAAGCGCGGCAACTAGCATCGCCGCCGTGATGCTGCGCTGTGCACTCCGCTTCATACCTGCCCCCTCGATCATCGCATCGGTATAGTCTGTGCGGTGCTGTCGCGGCAATGAACGGCACGACGACCGGAGTCGCAGACGCGATGTGCGGAAATCTTCCGCACCCGGTTGATCGCGGCGATCCGCCTCGCTATAGCCGCGCCCTACGCCGGCCCGGAGACGTGGGTGAGTGGCTGAAACCAACGCTTTGCTAAAGCGTCGTACGGGAAACCGTACCGAGGGTTCGAATCCCTCCGTCTCCGCCATATCGCCAGCCAACACACCGCTTTGTGGCGTTTCATGACAGGATGTAGTCCTCATCCTGTGCGTCTCGCTGGAAAACGACCCTACAAAAAGCTGTACGGATCGACGTCCACCGCAACGCGCACCTTTGCGGCCCACTCCAAGGCGCCGAGCCAGTCCCGAATCACATCCTGCACATCGAGTGCGCGGCGTGCATGGACGAGCAGCCGGAAGCGGTGTCGCCCGCGCAGCATCGCCAGCGGGGCGGGGGCGGGGCCGTAGACCTCCATCCCGGCGACGCGCGGTGCGGCGCGGCCGATCGCGCGCGCGGTGTCGTGCGCCGCGCCCTGATCCTCGCTCGACACGATGATGGCGGCATAGCGACCGAATGGCGGGGCGCCGGCCTCCTCGCGCGCCTCGGTCTCCGCCGCGTAGAAAGCGTCGGCGTCGCCAGTAATCAATGCCTGCATCACCTGCGCCTTGGGGCTGTGCGTCTGGATATAGACATGGCCGGGCTTCGCGCCTCGTCCGGCACGTCCCGACACCTGCCGGATTTGCTGGAAAGTCCGCTCGGCCGCGCGCAAGTCGCCGCCATCGAGCCCGAGGTCGGCGTCAATCACTCCGACCAGCGTGAGATTGGGAAAGTGATAGCCCTTGGTCACCAATTGCGTGCCGACGACGATGTCGATGTCGCCCGCCTCCATCCGCGCGACGAACTCGGCAGCCTTGGCGGGGCTCCAGATCGTGTCGGAGGTGACGACCGCAGTGCGCGCCGCCGGGAACAGCGCTGCGACCTCGTCGGCGATCCGCTCGACGCCGGGGCCGCACGCGACCAGCGTATCCTCGTTCTGGCACTCCGGGCAGAGTCGGGGCACCGGCTCGATATGCCCGCAATGATGGCAGGCGAGCCGCCGCGTCAGGCGATGCTCGACCATCCATGCGGTACAGTTTGGGCATTGGAAGCGGTGCCCGCAGGTTCGGCACAGGGTCAGTGGCGCATAGCCGCGACGGTTGAGGAACAGCAAAGACTGCTCGCGGCGTTCGAGCGCTTGCTCCATTGCCTTGACCAGTCGCGGGCTGATCCAGCGCCCGCGCTCGGGCGGTTCGGCGATCAGGTCGATCGCCTCGATCGTCGGCATCTGCGCGACCCCGAAGCGCCCTGGCAGCTTCACTTCGGCATATTTTCCGAGCGTGACCTGATGCCGCGTCTCGATCGCCGGGGTCGCGCTTGCGAGGATCACCGGGCACGCCTCGAACAGCCCGCGCATCACCGCGACGTCGCGCGCGTGATAATGGACGCCGTCCTCCTGCTTGAAGCTGGTTTCGTGCGCCTCGTCGACGACGATCAGCCCGAGGTTCGCGTAAGGGAGGAACAGCGCCGAGCGCGCACCGACCGTCACCCGCGCCTCGCCGCTGGCGATCGCGCGCCACGCGCGACGGCGTTGCGTTGCGCGCAGCCCGCTGTGCCACGCCACCGGCTCGCAGCCGAAGCGATCGTGGAAGCGCTTGAGGAACGGCTCGGTCAGCGCGATTTCGGGGAGCAGCACCAGCACCTGCCTGCCTGACCGTATGGCGGCCGCGACCGCCTCGAAATAGACTTCGGTCTTGCCCGATCCGGTCACGCCGTCGAGCAGCGTGGGGCGGAAGGAGGCGGCGGTCACGCCCTCCACCAGCGTGGAGGCGGCGGCGCGCTGGTCGTCGGACAGCGTCGGCGGGGCGTGGTCGGGGTCGGGGACCGGATAGGGGCTGTCGATATCGACGGGCACGCCCTCGAGCGCGCCGACCTTGACCAGCCCGCGGATCACCGCGTCGCTGACATCGGCGATGGTCGCCAGCTCGCGGATCAGCCCCTGCCGGTCGCCGATCCGCTCGAGCGCCTGTTCGCGCTGCGCCGTCATCCGTTCGGGAACCTGGCCGGTGACGCGATATTCGACGACGCTGCGCCCGCCCTCCAGCGCGGCGGTCGAGGACAAGGCCATCCGCACCACCGCGGCGGGCGGTGCGAGATAATAATCGGCGGTCCATTCGATCAGCCGCCGCAGCGGCGCGCGCAGCGGCGGCACGTCGGCGACCGCGAGCAGGTTGCGGAGACGGTTGTCGCCGACCTCGGCGTCGGAGGGCATCCGCTCCGCCTCCCAGGCGACGCCAAGCAATTGTCGCGGGCCGAGCGGCGCGACCACCACCGACCCCGGCTCGACCGTCATGCCGTGCGGCACCCGGTAATCGAGCGGGCCGAGAGCGGAGTTCAGGACGATGACGCGCGCGCGGGAGGACATTGCCGCCCATATGGGGCCGCGGCGAGTCGGAGGGAAGCGGCCGGATACAAGGTCGGTCGGGCCGCCCTAGCCGACGGGTTCCATGTCCCGGGTTCCGACGCGTCCGCGCTTGGCGGCGTAGAGGATCGAGTCGGCGCGGCGGGCAAAATCGCGCAAGGACTGACAATCCTCGTCAAACGATGCAATCCCGACCGAGCCTGCGCTCGTCATCGTTACGCCACTCACCTCGACGGGCACGCGCAGCACGTCCTCGAGACGGTCGCGCAGCCCGGCGATGTCGCGGGTCAGCGCAGGGTGTTCGACGATCACCGCAAATTCGTCCCCGCCGATCCGCGCGGCAACGCTCTGCATCAGCCACGGCTCGGACAGCGCCTTACCGGTCAGCCGCAACACGTCGTCGCCGGCCCCATGGCCAAGCGTGTCGTTTATCGCCTTGAAGCCGTCGAGATCGATCAGCGCGAGGTGCAGCGGCGTGTCGTTGTGACGCGCCCGCTCCATGGCGGCCTGCAATTCGCGGTCGAACGCCGCACGATTGGCGATGCCGGTCAGCGAATCCGTATCCGCGGATCGGCGCAGTTGCTGTTCGAGCGCATATCGCTGCGTCACGTCCTGAAACACCCCGACCAGCGCCACCATGCGCCCGTCGACAATCTCCGGGTCGGCCATGGCGCGTACGCGTCGCAGCCGGCCGTCGGCGGTGATGAAATCCGTTTCGATCGAGAAGGGCTGGCCTTTCGTAATGGCGTTGTCCAGCGACTGCTGCACATAAGTGCGGCTATGTTCGGGATAGAAACGCATCGCATCGTGCAGCTGTGGTTTCTGACCGACCGGCAGCCCGTGGATGCGATAGACGTTGTCCGACCAGTCGAGTGAACCTTCGGCGATCGAAAGCCGCCACGACCCGATCTCCGCGATCTGTTCGGCCTGACGGAAGATCTGGTCCTGTCGCCCAAGCCGCGTGACCAGTTCCTCGCCGGTGGTGGCGATGTGGATCGCCTTCAGCGCGGTGCGTCGCGCTTCCAGCAGCGCTTCGGCCAGCGTGGCGAGATGCGCCAGGGCCGCCAACTCGCGCGGATCGGCCGTCCGCGGCGCGGTGTCGACGACGCACAGCGTGCCGACCGCACGGCGGATACCGTCGGGGTCGGCAACCCGCAGCGGCGCGCCGGCGTAGAAACGCACGCCCACGTCGGTGACGAGCGGGCTGTCACGAAATCGCTCGTCGCTCAGCGTGTCGTCGATGACGGTCAGTTGATCGTCGATCACGGTACGGTCGCAAAAGGCGGTGCCGCGCGCGAAGGTCATCGCGCCGAGCGTTGTGCGCGCCTTGACGAACAACTGGTCATTATCAACCAAATTAAGCAGCGCGGTGGAGCAGCCGAGCAACTCCGCCGCCAGCGCGACCAGCGCATCGAACTCGCGTTCGGGCGCGGTGCCGAGCAACGCGAGCGCCTGCAGGGCGGCGGCGCGCGCCGTTTCGGCATGGCGATCGTAACGGACGGTGGCGGGCAACATGGCGAACATCTAGCAATGATACTGTTAATTTTGATTTGCCATTCTCCTTCACGTGCGGGAGATGCGACGGGGTGAGCGATTTGTCGGGTCCGTTACCGCTACCGACGCAATGGTCGGTGCATCTGGCACGCGATCGCCGCCGCTCGGAGCACACCGTGCGGGCCTATCGCGCAACGGCGGAACGATTGCTGGCGTTTTTGGGTGAGCATTGGGGCGAGGCGATCGACCGTATCTCGCTGTCTCGTGTCACCGCTGGCGACCTGCGCGCTTATCTGGCATACCGACGGGCCAAAGGGCTGTCGAATGCCTCCGCTGCGCGCGAGCTGTCCGCAGTGCGTGGATTTCTTGATTGGGCGGGCGGTATCGGCGCGGCACCGCGAATGAAAGGGCCACGCGTCAAGAAAGGAGTGCCGCGCCCGATCTCTCCCGATGAGGCGGTGGCGCTGGCCATCGACGTCATGGAGGAGAGCGACGAGCCGTGGGTGGCGGCGCGCGACTGGGCGGTGCTGCTGCTGCTTTATGGTGCTGGACTGCGGATCGGCGAGGCGCTCGCGCTGACCGGCGCGGCGCTGCCACTTGGCGAGACGCTGCGCGTGACCGGCAAGCGTGATCGAACGCGCATCGTGCCGCTGTTGCCGCCGGTGCGCGCGGCGATCGAGGATTATGCGGCGCGGGTGCCGTGGCCGATGGCGCGCGACGCACCGCTGTTTCGCGGGGTGCGCGGCGGGGCGCTGGATGGAGGAATCGTGCGGACGCGGGTGCGCGCGGCGCGCGCACGGCTGGGGCTATCGGAACGGACGACGCCGCACGCCTTGCGGCACAGTTTCGCGACGCACCTGCTGGGGCGCGGCGCGGACCTGCGGGCGTTGCAGGAACTGTTGGGTCACGCGAGCCTCAGTTCTACACAGGTCTATACCGGGGTGGATGCAGCGCATCTGCTCGACGTGTACCGCGCGGCGCATCCGCGGGGGTGAGTCAGCTCCGCGGCTTCCACGTCGCGACCCGCCACCCGTACCAGCCGAGCGCCAAGACCGTCATGGCGATCCCGAACGGGCCGACATAGCGGTCGAGTTCGGCGAAGCGGCTGCCGAGATAGAAGCCCGCACCCGCCAGCACGCCGTTCCAGATGATGCTGCCCGCGAAGGTCATCACCAGAAAGCGCGGCACCGGCATTGCCGCCATGCCTGCGGGCAACGAGATCAACGTGCGGAACGTCGGCATGAAGCGAAAAACGAAGATCACCCAACCGCCATGATCGTGGAGGAAGCCGCGGACGCGTTCGACGTCCGTCCAATCCATGGTCAGCCAACGGCCATGTCGCTCGACGAACGGGCGAAAGCGCGCGTAGCCGAGCCGCCGCCCGATCGCATACCAGAAGACGTTGCCCGCGGTCGTCCCGGCGGTGCCCCACAGCAGCAAGGGTACGATGTCCATCTGCCCGCGCGCGACCGCGATCCCGCCGAGCCCCATGATGACCTCGGACGGGATCGGCGGGACGACATTTTCGAGCGCCATCAGCAGGAAGATGCCGAGATAGCCGCCCGCGACGATCCAGTGGATGATGAAGTCGGTCACGCCGCGGCCAACGGCCCGGTCAGCGTGCGCGTTCCTTCAGCCGGCGGTCGACCGCGTCCCAGATCAGCCCGGCGACGTCGGTGCCGTCGAACTTCTCGATCGCGACGATTCCGGTCGGCGAGGTGACGTTGATCTCGGTGAGCCATTCGCCGCCGATCACGTCGATCCCGACGAAGATCAGCCCGCGCTTCTTCAGCTCCGGCCCGAGCGCGTCGCAGATCTCGCGCTCGCGCGGGGTCAGCTCAGTCTTCTGCGCCGAGCCGCCGACCGCGAGGTTCGAGCGGATCTCGCCTTCGCCGGGCAGACGGTTGATCGCGCCCGCGACCTCGCCGTCGACCAGCACGATGCGCTTGTCGCCCCTCGCCACCGCGGGGAGGAACGCCTGCACCATATGCGGCTCGCGCCACGTCTGGTTGAACACCTCGATCAGCGCGGACAGGTTCTCGCCCGCCGAGCGGACGTGGAAGATCGCCTTGCCGCCATTGCCATGCAGCGGCTTCACGACGATCTCGCCATGTTTCGCGAGGAAGGCGCGTGCCTCGTCAAGCGAGCGCGTGACCAGCGTCGGCGGCATGAAGCGCGCGTAATCGAGCACGAACACCTTCTCGGGCGCATTGCGGACGCTGACCGGATCGTTGACGATCAGCGTGCGGTCGGCGATCCGCTCCAGCAGATGCGTCGCGGTGATATAGCCGAGATCAAAGGGCGGGTCCTGCCGCATCAGCACGACATCCGCCTGCTCGCCGAGATCGAGCGCCACGGGCTCGCCGAACGCGAAGTGGTCCCCCGCGCGCCGCTGCACCGTCACCGGGTGCGCCTTCGCCCAGACGCGCCCCTCGCGATAGTTGAGCGCATCGGCGGTATAGTGGAACAGGCGATGCCCGCGGGCCTGCGCCGAGAGCATCAGCGCGAAGGTGCTGTCGCCCGCGATGTTGATCTGATCGAGCGGGTCCATCTGGACGGCGACGGTGAGCGGCTGGGTCATGGGCGCGGATGTAAGGCGCGGGGCGGCAGCTGTCAGTAGCCGATCCACGCATTCTCGATATGGCGCGGGCGCGTGCCCGGGGCGAGCAGGATCACGTCGACGCGAATGTCCTCCCCGGCATCGGCGTAGCGCGGCATCAGCAGCTCCGCAGCGGCGGCGACGCGCGCAAGGCGACGCTGATCAATCGCGTGGTCGAGTTCCGCAGGCGTACGGCGCGCCTTGACCTCGACGAAGGCAACCAAAGCGCCGCGTTTGGCGACAAGGTCGACCTCACCGGCGGGCGTGCGGACGCGACGGTCGAGGATCTGCCAGCCCTTCAGTCGCAGCCACCACGCCGCCAGTCGCTCGCCGCGCCGGCCGGCTTTCTCCGCGACACGGCGGCTGGCGGAGGAGCGGGGTCGGGGCGGGCGCATCGCGACGGAGGATGGCGGCGGGATCTTGCCGAGGCAAGCCGTGACCATCGCCAAATACCCGCCTTCAACATGTCGGGACACGTCGCCGATGATTCTCGAATTGTCATCCCATGGCCGCACGGATAAGGACTTCCCCTGCTTTTCCGGGGGGACAAGTCGGTGAATTTACCTGATTCCGTGCGCGCATGACGGCGTCGGTTCTTGAGGCGCCCGAGCATGTCGCCAGCACGGGCGTTTCGGCGCCGGCGCTTGTCCACCCGGTCAAATATCGCGGCGATATCGATGGGCTTCGCGCCCTCGCCGTCACGACGGTCATCCTCTACCATCTGTTTCCGTGGCGTCTGCCGGCCGGTGGGGTGGGCGTCGACATCTTCTTCGTCATTTCCGGCTATCTTGTCGGAGGGATGGTGATCGCCAGTCTGGCGACCGGCTCTTTCTCGTTCAGCGATTTCTACCTTCGCCGCATCCGGCGCATCCTGCCGGCCTTTCTGGTCATGATCCTGTGCACCACTGCGGTCGCGGCGATGCCGCTGTACCCGTGGGAACTGACGAGCCTCGCCAAAAGTGCGCTGGCGGCGTTGCTGTGCGCCTCGAACATCTTCTTCTATTTCACGTCCGACTATTTTGCGGCGGAAAGCAATACGCTGCCCCTGCTGCATAGCTGGTCGCTGGGCGTGGAAGAGCAATATTATATCGCCTTCCCCTTCGTCATCATGGCGGCGATGAAGATGCGGCGGGGCTGGATCAACCAGGCGCTGGCCGTGACGATCCTCGTCTCGCTGCTGTACAGCGCCGCTCAGGTGAAGACCAATCCGGTTGGGGCGTTCTATCTGCTTCCAAGCCGCTGGTGGGAACTGGCGCTGGGCGCGCTGGCGGCGCAAGCGCCGAGGCACTGGTTCGCCGCGCCAACGGTCAGGTTCGTCGTCGGGGTGATCGGGCTCGTGTTGATGGCAGGATCGCTCCTGCTCGTCCGGCCGGATCAGGGCTTCCCCGGCCCGGTCCTTTTGCCGGCCTGCACAGGCGCTGCGCTGTTTCTCGTCAGCGGCAGCGCGGGGCTTTCGCTTGCGCACAGGCTCATGGCGCTGGCACCGGCGCGCTACACCGGGCTGGCGTCCTACTCGCTATATCTTTGGCACTGGCCGATCATCGTTCTCTACAAGCAGTTCTTTTTCATCGAGCGGCTTGGCCTGCGGGAGGCGATCCCGATCCTTGCCCTGACGCTCGTCCTCGGCTTCGGATCGTGGCATTTCGTGGAGCGGCCATTCCGATCCCGCATGCCGCCGCGCCAGTTGCTGATGCGAACCGGCGCGCTGTTCGCGCTTGTCGCCTTGTTGCAAGGCACCTTCCTGCTCGGGCGCGGCTTTCCGCAGCGCTTCCCCGCGAAGGCACTTGCGCTCGCCAGCATGACGGAGGCGCCCGATCGCTTCCCGATGCCGTCCCGTCACTGCTTCCTGGCCGTTCCGGACACGCTGGCCCAATATGATCCGCGTTGCCTGGGCAGTGTCACGGGCAAGCCGGACTGGCTTCTGGTCGGCGACAGCCATGCCGCGATGCTGTGGAGCGGTCTTGCCACCAATCTGCCGCAGATCCATTTCCAGACGGCCGTCGTGTTCGGCTGCGAAATCTACCTGAACCCACAGCCCGACGGGCGGATTTGCAACGATCTGATGCACAAGGCACTGGTCGACCATATCGATCAGAAACCGCCGGCGGCGCTGGTTCTCACCTGGCGCTGGCCGCAGGTCGATGAAGCCGGTCTACAGGCGTTGTTCGACCGTCTGCGGCGCAAGAACGTCCAGCTCATCGTAATCGGTCCGACGCCGGAATATGGCATGGCCGTGCCACGCCTGATGGCCGAAAGCCTGCGTCGGCAAGAGCCGGATCTCCTGTACAAAAACCTCACGCCGCGCATCTGGGGCAGCGACGATCAGCTTCGTCGTGTGAGCAAGAGGATCGGGTTCACCTATCTGTCGCCGCTCACCACCATGTGTCGTACCGATCGCCAGTGCGATGTCACGGATGAGCGCGGAAACATGCTCTACTTCGACAACAATCACTATGGTCGGCTGGGCTCGGCTTTCGCGATCAGGAAGCTGATCGAAGCGGATCGGGCGAACGGATCGCCGCTGGCCCGCGCGGTGCAGTCGTCGGGCGCCAGCTGGGTCGCGCCAGGGCCGTGAACTGGCCCCAAATTCAGCTTCGGCGGATCAGCGCACGGGCCAGGCGGCGATCCTCCAGCGAGTAATAGAGCCAGATCGCACCGTCCGCGATTACGACCGAGGCGGCAAAGGCGATGTCGGTGGCGGTGCGGTCGTCGACCGGGGGCGGCGTGACGAGCGGCTGGATGCCGCGCGCCACGACCTTCCGGTAATCGGCATCGAAGGCAACCCAGCCGATCCGCCAGCGTGCGTCGCGGGTCGCACCGTTGTAGAACATCACCGGCATGGCCGGATCGTCGGTCAGCAGCGGGCCGGTCGAGAGATGCCAGTCATCCCAGCTTTCCTCGCGCGGCATGAACGGAGTTGGCTGTTCCTGCCACGGCCCGGCGGGTCCGGCGCCGACCGCCAGCCCGACGCGCGACGCCTCGTCGGCGGCATATTCGTAGAATAACCGCCAGCGACCGTCGGGGGTGCGATCGATCGTGGCTTCCTTGGTATTGCCCTCCGACTTGGTCGACGCGAGGGCGACGCCGCTCTTGGTCAGGCGGTCGAGCGTCGGGCCGGTCGCATAGGACAGTTCGCTATGCGCATGATCGGCGCGCACGCCCGAATAATAGACGACATAGCCGTCATCGCCGCGGATCACGGTCGGGTCCTCGACGCCGCCCGCGTCATTGTCCTCGGGGCCGGGCACGAGCGACGGTCGGGGAAGCATCGTGAAATGTACGCCGTCGTCGCTCCAGCCCCCCCAGATCTGGCCGGTGTCGGTGAGCGGGGCATCGGCCTTGACGACCGCGCGGACCATGATCCCCCAGCGGCCATCCGGCTCGCGCCAGATATAGGGGCTCATCAGATCGCGGGACATCAATTCGGGCGGGCCGTCGAGCGACACCTTCTCGATCCGCTTGACGTTGAAGTCGAGCGCCACGTCGTTGCCGACGACGATATCCTTCAGGTGCGGATCGCTGATCGCCTCTCCGTTCATGCGCCGAGCGCCTGCATCAGCGACAGGCCGCCGTCGATCACGATCCGGGCGCCGGTGATGTAGCGCGCGTGATCGGAAGCGAGGAACACCGCGAGGTCAGCCACTTCCTCCGGCTTGCCGGCGCGGCCGAGCGGGATGTTCTTCTCCAACGTCTGGCGATAGGCATCGTCCTGCTGCGCGCGCGCATTCATCGGGGTCAGGATCATCCCCGGC
The DNA here is from genome assembly GCF_044901155.1 of Sphingomonas sp. NPDC079357. Taxonomy (NCBI): domain Bacteria; kingdom Pseudomonadati; phylum Pseudomonadota; class Alphaproteobacteria; order Sphingomonadales; family Sphingomonadaceae; genus Sphingomonas; species Sphingomonas sp. NPDC079357. The sequence goes on along the minus strand of NZ_JBJDOM010000006.1, from coordinate 86,352 downwards.
TCGATCGCATTGACGCGGACGCGGTTGGGCGCTTCCTCGATCGCCAGCGTCTCGACCAGATTGGAGAGCCCGCCCTTCGCGGCACAATAATCGGCGCCGCCGGCACGCACCGCATAGGCGTGAATCGAGGAGATGTGGATGATCGCGGCATCGCTAGATGCAGCCCCGCGGCCGGTCAGGAAGCGACGCGACGTGAGGAACGCGCCGGTCAGGTCGGTGTCGAGCAAGCGGCGCCATTGATCGAGCGTCATCGCGCGCACGGTGACCCCGCTCATGTTCAGTCCCGCCGAGTTGACGAGCACGTCGGCCGGGCCCCATTCGCTTTCGACGGTGGCGAAGGCGGCTTCGACCGAACGTTCGTCGTCGACATGCGCCTGCACGGTCAACGCGGTACCGCCCCCTGCGCGGACAGCGGCGGCGGTCGCCTCGGCGGCGTCACGATCCGAATAATAGAGGATCGCGACGCGGTCGCCGAGCTTGCCGAACGCCGCCGCGCACGCCGCGCCGATCCCCGATTCCGCTCCCGTCACGACAATCGTTCGCTGGGTCACGCGCTGCGCCTTCCTTCAATGGATGCAGCGCCTAACGCGCATCAGCGTAAACGTCTCCCCGGGGAAACCCGGACCTTCCTTGTAAACAAAAATGGAATCTTTAAGCCTCTCCGCAGGCGGCGACTTTGGGCGCACGACGATGGTGGGAGAGTGAAGATGCGTTGGGCACTGAGCATCGCGGCGGCACTGGTGGCGATGACGCCGGGCGCCGCACTGGCGAAGGACAACAGCCTGACCGCCGCCGAGCGCGCGCAGGGCTGGAAGCTGTTGTTTAACGGGCGTGACCTGTCGGGATGGCAGGCGTTCGGCGGTGGCCCCGCGCCCGCGACCTGGACGGTGCGCGACGGGACGTTGCTGCTTACCAAGGCCGACGGCAAGATGAGCGGGACCGATCTCGTCACCGCCGATCCCTATGGTGCTTTCGAACTGACGCTGGACTGGAAGGTCGAGAAGGGCGGGAACAGCGGGGTGCTGTATCTGGCGCGCGCCGTCGACGGTGCGCCGCTGCTGTACCAGACCGGGATGGAGATGCAGGTGCTTGACGATGCGGGTCATTCCGACGGCAAGATCCCGACGCATCGCGCGGGGGCGCTCTACGACATGACGGTGCCGCCGGCCGGCGTCTCCAAGCCGGCGGGAAGCTGGAACCATGCGCGGCTAATCGTCCAGAACGGGCGTATCCGCCAATGGCTTAACGGTACGCCGACCGCCGACGTCTCCTATGGCGATGACGCGTGGCGGCAGCGGGTGGCGGGGTCGAAGTTTGCGAAGATGCCGCACTTCGGCACCTTCGATAGCGGGGTGATCGGATTGCAGGATCACGGCGAGCCGGTGGCGTTCCGCAACATTAAGCTGCGCCGTATCGGCGCGTCCGCGACGGGGGCCGGCAAGTAATGGCGAGGTCACCGAAGGTTGCGGAAAGCGCTGTCGATGTTGTCATCGTCGGCTCCGGCGCGGCAGGTGGGATGGCGGCCTATACGCTGACCAAGGCCGGCGTGCGCTGCCTGATCCTCGAGGCCGGGCGCGATTACGATCCGCAGGCCGAGGTCAATATGTTCGCGCCCGAAAGCGACGCGCCGCTGCGCGGGACTGGCACCCCCGACAAGCCGTTCGGTTATTTCGACGCGACCGTCGACGGTGGCTGGCAGATCGACGGCGAGCCCTACACGATGACCGAGGGCAGCGACTTCCGCTGGTGGCGCCCGCGGATGCTGGGCGGGCGCACCAACCATTGGGGACGACACGTGCCCCGATTCGGCGCCTATGACTTCAAGCCCTTCTCACGCGACGGGCTCGGTGCGGACTGGCCGATCGGCTATGACGATGTCGCGCCCTTCTATGACCGTGTCGAGCGGATGATCGGCGTCAACGGCGGCAAGATCGGGCTGGAGAACCATCCCGACTCGCCCGACGGCTGCCTGATGCCGCCGCCCAAGCCGCGCGTGCCGGAAATGCTCATTACCGCGGCGGCCGAAAGCCTCGGCATCCCGGTGCGCGCGGCGCATACCGCGGTGCTGACGCGCGACATGCCCGACAAGGTCGCGCCGCGCAGCGCGTGCTTCAACGCCACGCCGTGCACGCGCGGCTGCACGATCGGCGCGATGTTCCAGACCACCACCTCGCTGCTGCCGATGGCCAAGGCGACCGGCAAGTTGCGCGTCGTCACCGACGCGATGGTGTCGCGCGTCGTGATGGGCACGCGCGGTCGCGCGGCCGGGGTCGAATATGTCGACCGCAAGACCGGGCAGCGCCATCAGGTGACCGCGCGCGCGGTGGTGCTCGCGGCGGGCACCGGCGAGACGACCCGGCTGTTGCTCAATTCGGGCGAGGCGGGCCGCGGGCTCGCCAATTCGTCGGGCCAGCTCGGGCGCAACCTGACCGATTCGACCGGCGCGTCGTTCCGCGCCTTCATCCCCGGCCTTGCCGGACGTCCACGCTACAACGAGGACGGGATCGGCGGGCAGCATATCTATATCCCGTTCTGGCTGTACGAGCAGCAGAAGCGCGGCGAGCTGGACTTCGCGCGCGGCTATCATTTCGAGATCGGCGGCCGTTTCGGCGTCCCCGCCGAGGCGGCGCTGCCCCGCGTCTGGGGCAAGGATCTGAAGCAGGCGGTGCGCAACGCGTCGGGCGCGACGATCAACCTGACGCTGCGCGGCGAGATGATCCCCAACAAGGATACGTTCTGCGAGATCGATCCGACCATGAAGGACAAGTTCGGCATCCCGGTGCTGCGCTTCGCGTTCCGCTGGTCGAAACACGAGGTCAATCAGGTCGCACACGGCCGCCGTGCCGCGCATTCGGTGTTCAAGCGGCTGAACGGCACGATCCTCGATCCCGACCTGCCGCCCGAGCAGATCATGACCGCGGGCGGCGAGATCATCCACGAACTCGGCACCGCGCGAATGGGGGCCGATCCGAAATCGTCGGTGGTGGACAGTTATGGCCAGACGTGGGACGTTGACAATGTCGTGCTGATGGACGGCGCGACCTTCGCGTCGGGGCCGCACAAGAACCCGACGCTGACGATCCTCGCGCTGGCGTTGCGTGCGTCGGAACGGCTCGCCACCCGTCTGTCGTCAGGAGCGCTGGCATGACCTTCACCCGCCGTACGACTCTGCAATGGTTCGCCACCGCGACCGCGCTGTCGATCGCCCATCGCGGGGTGGCTGCCGCCGTCGCGCCACAGGCGACCGCCGCGCCGCCCCCGTTCAAGGTCGTCGAGTGGCCGGCGAGCATCACGCCGCTGTCGGCCACCAAGGGCTATGGCCGCGATCCCGATCTGACCGCGCCCAAGGTGCCGTGGCCGCTGACGCTGACCCGGCCGCAGCGCGCGACCGTCGATATGCTCGGCGATATGATCCTGCCTGCCGATGGCGCTTCGCCGGGGGCGGGGACGCTGGGGGTTGGGGCCTTCATCGACGAATGGATCAGCGCGCCCTATCCGCAGCAGCAGGAGGATCGTGCGAAGGTCATCGCCGGGCTGGCGTGGATGGATGCGCAGAGCCGCGTGCTGCACGGCGGCGCGTTCACCGCGGCGACGGCGGCGCAACGCGCGACGCTGCTCGACGCGTTGACCGTCGAGACGCCGGGCGCGGCGATGGTGCAACCGGTTGCGTTCATGGACCGGCTGCGCAACCTGTTCGTGCTCGGCTTCTACAGCCTGCCCGAGGGCAAGGCCGACATGGGCTATATCGGCGACCAGCCGACCGAGGGGCCGTATCCGGGGCCGACGGCCGAGGCGCAGGCGCATTTCGCGGCGTTGCTGGCGTCGTTGAAACTGTCGATGCCGCCTGCGTCGTCCCGGGTCTGACCCGGGACTCCACTTCGTGGCGATCGGGTGGAAGCGGTACTGCCGAAGATGGTCATGGCGAGCGGAGCGAAGCAATCCGGGGCGTCCTGATCCGGCTCAGGATTGCTTTGCTCCGCTCGCCATGACGGGTGGCTGCGGCGTCGGTTCGCCTTGATCAGTGGCCGCTCCCGGGGGGGAAGGGCCTGTCTGAAACAATGCTTACCGCGCCACGCCGATCACGGCGGTCGCGGTATAGCCGGTCGACGGACTGCCGGTGAAGGTCGGCGTCATCTGGGTTAATTGGGCGGTGGTGTTGTCGCCGAACACATTGTCGCTCGACAGCGCCACGCGCGCGAAGTTGCTGCTGCTGGAGGGGTAGGTGCTCGTGTCCGCATAGACGGTGCTGCACGCGCCGGCCGGCAGCGCGAACTGGCTGGTGAGGATCGCATAGCGCCCGCCGAGCGCGTTCGAGAGCGTCGAGAAGACCTCGAAATGGATGTGCGGCCAGCGTCCATCGTAGCAGGCGGGAAAGATGGTGGTGAAGGTCACCTGCCCGTTGGCGTCGGTCACCTGCACGCCGCGCAGGTAGCTCTCGTTCGGAATCGAATAGAGCGAATAGAGGCCGTTGCGATCGCAATGCCACAGATAGACCGCATAGCCGGCGAGCGGCGCGCAGGTCGCGTTGACGTTGACGACGGTGATCGTGAAGGTCACCGCCACGCCGGTCGCGACGGTGGTGGTCGTCAGGAAGCTGGCGCGGATGTCCGAGCGGACGATGCCGGTCGCGGTCAGCACGTTGCTGGTCGATCCCGACGCGCTGTTGGTGCCGTCCGCCGGATAGGGGCCGCCGGTTTCCTGCGGATCGGCGATGCAGGTGCCGGTCGCGGTGCTGGTCGGTGTTGGTGTCGGGGTGGGCGTCGGAGTCGGCGTGGGCGTCGCGGTGGTCGACGTCGTCGTGTCGGTGCTGGCGGCGTCGCTGCCGCCGCAGCTGCTGAGGAAGGCGACCGTGCCGGCGCCCGCGAACCATTTTAACGCGCGTCGCCGCGCCATCAGCATGTCGATCTGCTGAAGGTCCTCGGCGAGGCTGTGGCCGTGCGAATGGTCGTGGTCGGTCATGATTGTTAGCTCCCGCTTTGCTGGAAACCAACTGCCCGCGCTTCTTCACGTCCATATGTCGGCGCGCCGCAACTTTGTTGCAGCCTGTTGCAGGAGAGAAGTTGCAGGGCGCGCCCCCGAGTGAAGGGGAGCCGTTATCGCTACGCCGACAGCGGCAGCACCACGCGCGCCTGTGCGCCGGTCGCGCCATTCCCCAAGGTCACGGCGCCGCCATGTGCGGTGGCGATCGTGCGGACGATCGCGAGGCCGAGCCCGGTGCCGCCGGTCATGCGGTTGCGCGAGGGATCGCCGCGCACGAACGGCTGAAACAATCGTTCGGCCAGCGCCGGGTCGATGCCGGGGCCGACATCGTCGATCGTGATCGTGACGCGCCCGTCGTCGACGGTCCAGCCGACGGTCGCGCGCTCGCCATAGCGCATCGCATTCTCGACCAGATTGGCAAACAGCCGGCGCAGCGCGCCGCTGTCCCCGCGCACGATCGCGCGCGGGCCACCGGTGGATTCGACGGCGGCGCCGGTATCCTTGAGGTCGTAGACCAGACTGTCGATCAGGCTGGCGAGATCGAGTCGCACCAGCATCGTCGCCGCGGCATCGTCGCGCGCGAAGATGAGGGTCGCGCCGATCATCGCGCGCATCTCCGCGATATCGGCAGCCGCCTTCGCGCGCGCGGCTTCGGGCAAGCCCTCGACACGGAAGGCGAGCCGCGCGAGCGGGGTGCCAAGATCGTGCGCGATCCCGGCGAGCATCGCGGTTCGTGCCTCGGCATGGCTGGCGAGCCGCGCGTGCATCGTCGAGACCGCGCGCGCGAGGTCGCGGATCTCGCGTGAGCCGCCGGGCAATTCGGGGAGCGGCGCGCCGGTGCCGGCGCGATCCGCCGCCGCGGCGAGCTGTCGCAGCGGGCGGGTCAGCGCGCGGGCGAGCCACCAGCCGGGAATCGACAGCAGCAGCAGCGCCGCCAGCAGCGCCATCAAGGTGCGAACGTGCCAGCGCGTCAGCCATGGCGGCTGCTGGCTGCGGACCATCCACCAGCCACCGTCCTGCCGCCAGCCGAAGGTCCAGTCGCCAGAAAAGGCCTCGCCCTCGCTGCGCCCCGGCTCGGTGAAGGCGCGGATGTCGGCGAGCGGCGCGCGCAACACCGCGGCAAGGCGCGCGGCGGCCTCCGCATTGGCGCGCTCGTCGGCGCGCGGGCCGGGCGGGGTGGCGAGCCGCTCGCGCTGGAGCGGCATCGGGCCGTGGCGGAAGCCGCCGCCGCCATCGGGGGGTCCCGGATGATCGCCGCGGCCCGGCGGCAATCCGCCGAACCCGAACGGCGGGCGCTCGCCCTTCAGCGCGCGCGCGATCCCGGTCAGGCTGCGCGGCGGTTCGAACGGCGGCGGGCCGGAGAAGGTGACCGCGAAGGAGAACATCGCGGTGACCAGCACCGACACCACCACCAGCACGAAGATCGGCCGGGCGAGCGGCCGGCTGCGGTCAGCGCTGCGCGACATCGGCGGCGAACATATAGCCTTCGTTGCGGACGGTGCGGATCAGCTCGTCGCCGCCGCGCCCGTCATTGCGCGCCAGCTTGCGGCGCAGCCGGCTGACCTGCACGTCGATCGCGCGGTCGAAATGCTCGGCGGTCGGGCCGCGTGCGTGATCGAGCAGGAAATCGCGGGTCAGTACGCGGCGCGGATGGTCGACGAAGGTCATCAGCAGGCGGAACTCGCCGTCCGACAGGTTGATGACCACCTCGTCGGGATCGAGCAACTGCCGGCCGATCGGGTCGAGCCGCCAGCCCTGGAAATGCTGCCACGGGCGCACGACCGCGCTCTGCCGGATGCCTGCCTCCGGGGCGGTCGCAGCCGCGCGGCGAAGAACCGAGCGGATCCGCGCCAGCAGCTCGCGAGGGTTGGCGGGCTTGGCGATATAATCGTCGGCGCCCATCTCGAGCCCGACGATCCGGTCGACCTCCTCACCGATTACCGACATGATGATGACGGCGGGCGGCGCGGAACGGTCGAGCCCGCGCAGCAGCGTCAGCCCGTCCTCGCCGGGCATCATCACGTCCAGCACGATCAACGCATAGTCGTTCGCCGCCATCGCGCGGCGCATCGCGACGCCATCCTGCGCGACGTCGACGGTGTAGCCGTGGCGCGCGAGGAAGTCGGCGGTCAGCTCGCGAATGTCGGGGTCGTCGTCGACGATCAACAGTCGCGCGGCGCGGTCCGTCACGTCACCGGCATCGAGGCAGGGTTGAAGCATGGAGCCGCCATCGCCCCCAGACGTATCGCGCGCGTTTCACGGTTGCAACAAAGCGGCGCGGCGGGATACTCCCCGGCGTCGTGAGGATCGCGATCATCGATACCAGCACCACGCGCGCCGCGATCATCTCGGAAGGATTGCGCGACGCCGGGCTCGTCGACCTGGTGGTGATCGACCCCGCCGGGCCGCTGGTCGCGCAGGTCGAGGCGAGCGCGCCGGAGGTGGTGCTCATCAACCTCGAAAACCCCAGCCGCGATCTGCTGGAGGATTTCTTCGCGATGTCGCGCGCGCTGGCGCGGCCGATCGCGATGTTCGTCGACCAGTCGGACGCGCAGACGACGATGGCGGCGGTCGATGCGGGCGTGTCGGCCTATGTCGTCGACGGGCTGGCGCGGCAGCGGATCAAGCCGGTGCTCGACCTCGCGATCCGCCGCTTTGAGGCCTTTTCGCGGTTGCAGACCGAATTGGCGGAGGCGAAGTCCGCGCTGGCCGACCGGCAGACGATTGATCGCGCCAAGGCGATCCTGATGAAGCGCCGCGGGCTGGACGAGCCCGCCGCCTATGCGCTGCTGCGCGGTCATGCGATGAAGTCGAACCGCCGGATCGCCGAGGTGGCGGAGGCGATCGTGACCAGCGAGGCGCTGATGGGAGACCTGCCGTGAGCGCCGAGACCTTCCGCATTGGTTTCGTGCCGCTGGTTGATGCCGCTTTGCCGATCCTTGCGCACGAACTGGGCTTCGCGGCAGCGGAGGGCGTGCGGATCGAGCTGGTGCGCGACGTGACCTGGGCGACGGTGCGCGACCGGTTGCTGTACGGTCACACCGACGCCGCGCATCTGGTCGCGCCGCTCGCCATCGCGACCGCTTTGGGGCGCGACCGGCCGGCGGTGGCGCTGACGGTGCCATTCGTGCTGGGACTGAACGGCAATGCGATCACCTTTTCGACCGCGCTTGGCGAAGCGTGCGGGCTGGGCGATGCGCTCGGCGATCCGGTCGCGCTCGGCGCGGCGCTGAAGCAGGTGGCGGCGGCGCGGCGGGCGGCGGGGCGACCGCTGCGCTTCGGGGTGGTGCACCGTTATTCCAGCCACAATTACATGCTGCGCTACTGGCTCGCCGGGGTCGGCATCCGCCCCGATGAAGACGTGACGATCACTGTGACCAGCCCGACCTTCGCCGCGGACGCGCTGGCGGCGGGCGAGGTCGACGGCATCTGCGTCGGCGAGCCGTGGAACGCGATCGCAGTCGATCGGGGAGTCGGGCGGATCGCGCTGGCGACCGCGCAGATCTGGCGGCGCGGTGTCGAAAAGGTGCTGGCGCTGCGATCGGACACCGCCGCCGAGCGCCCTGAGGCGGTCGCCGCGCTGCTGCGCGCGCTCCACGCCGCCGCCGAACATTTCGTGCGCCCCGACACCGCGCAGGACAGCGCCGCGCTGCTCGCGGGACGCGATTATTGCGACGCGCCGGTCGAGGCGATCCTGCGCGCGATCACCGACCGCATCCGCGTGACCCCGGACAGCGCACCGGTCGCGTATCCGGACTTCATGTTCCAGTATCGCGAGGCCGCCAACTTCCCGTGGCGCAGTCAGGCGGCGTGGCTGTACGCGCAGATGGTGCGTTGGGACGGGCTGCGTTTCTCGGAGTCGGATGCCGCGACCGCGCAGTCGGTGTTCCGCCCCGATCTGTACCGCGCCGCGCTGGCCGGTTCGGGCGCGCCGCTGCCCAACGCCAGTTCCAAGCTGGAAGGCGCGCTCGACGCGCCGATCGGCGCGGGATCGACGCAGGGACGGTTGCTGCTGGGGCAGGACCGCTTCTTCGACGGCTGTGCCTTCGATCCCGACGACATCGCCGGCTATTTGGCGCAGCTTCCGTAGGATCGGTCGACAATAGCGCCCACTTGCCCTTGCCGTCATCAAGTCCGGGGCGAAAAGAAAGGACAAACTGATGGGAGGCGGTCGGCACGCCTCGCCGATGATGCTGCGCGTGCGAAGGGGGCTTGCGTCGGCGACGCGAATCAGGCAGCTTCGTGACCGTCGGGCAATGATGCCGGACACGAGATAGCAGCGACCGCCTCTCCAACGCCGGGGAGGTCCACGCTGGCGGAACGGGGCGATAACGCCCCTTATCCGTACCGAGGCAACGACGCCGCCAGGACGCACCCGCAAGGGTCGCCGTCCTGGCGGCTTTTTCTGTTTGGAGCACGAGCGATGGCGACGGCGTTCTGGGATCGCGGACAAGATGGGGAGACGCAGGCGGCAGGCGGCTTCTGGGCGAGCGGGCATAGCCCGACGCTGATCGCCGCGTTCCTGTATTTCGATCTCGCCTTCATGGTGTGGGTGCTGCTGGGGCCGCTCGCGCCCGATATCGCCGCGGCGCTGGGGCTGAGCCCGGCGCAGAAGGGGCTGATGGTCGCAGTGCCGACGCTCGCCGGAGCGGCGCTGCGCGTCGTCAACGGGCTGCTGGTCGACCGGCTCGGGCCGAAGCGCTCGGGCGCGATCAGCCAGCTGATCGTCATCTTCGGGTTGCTCGCGGCGTGGATGCTGGGGGTGACCAGCTTTGCGGGCACGCTGGCGCTGGGCGTGATCCTCGGTTTCGCCGGTGCGAGCTTCGCGATCGCGCTGCCGCTCGCCAGCCGCTGGTACCCGCCCGAGCATCAGGGCAAGGCGATGGGGTTGGCCGGCATGGGCAATTCGGGCACCGTGCTCGCCGCGCTCTTCGCGCCCGCACTGGCGGCGCTGTACGGGTGGAACGCGGTGCTGGGGCTCGCGTGCATTCCGCTGACGATCGTGTTCCTGATCTACATGACGCTCGCCAAGGACGCGCCGGGCGCGCCCGCGCCGAAGCGGCTGGCCGAATATCTCGCGCCGCTGCGGCAGGCGGATGCGTGGTGGCTGATGGCCTTTTACGCGGTGACGTTCGGCGGCTTCGTCGGTCTGGCGGCGAGCCTTCCGATCTATTTCACCGATCGCTTCGCGCTGAGCACCGTCCACGCCGGCTATGCGACCGCCGCCTGCGTGTTCGCGGGGTCGCTGGTGCGGCCGATGGGCGGCGCGCTGGCGGACCGGATCGGCGGCGTGCGCACGCTGAGCATCGTGTTCCTGCTCGCCGCACTGGCGCTGGTCGGGGTCAGCCTGTCGGCGGGCTTCGTTGGGGCGCTCGCGTGCTTCGTCGCGGCGATGCTGGCGCTGGGGGTCGGCAATGGCGCGGTGTTCCAGCTGGTGCCGCAGCGGTTCGCCGCCGAGATCGGGGTAATGACCGGGCTGGTCGGCATGGCCGGTGGGGTGGGCGGCTTCTATCTCGCCTCGTCGCTGGGGCTTGCCAAGCAATGGACCGGCAGCTTCGCGCCCGGCTTCCTGATCTTTGCCGCACTCGGGCTCGCCGCGCTCTTCGGCCTCACGATCGTCAAGCACGGCTGGCGCGCGCGCTGGGGCACCGCCGCCGGCGTGCGGATCTGATCCACCGGACACGGACAGGACAAGCATATGAAACACGAACCCATCCGCCTCGGCGCGGCCGACACCCGGCCGCACATGATCGTGATCGGCAACGGCATGGCGGGGTGCCGCGCGGTGGAGGAATTGCTGGCGCGTGACCCGACCCGCTATCGCATCACGATCGTCGGGGCCGAGCATCATGTGAACTACAATCGCATCATGCTGTCGCCGGTGCTGGCGGGCGAGAAGACGTTCAACGAAATCGTGATCAACGATCACGACTGGTATGCCGACAACGGAATCACGCTGCTGGCGGGCGATCCGGTGATCGCGATCGATCGCGTTGCACGCACCGTCACGACGCGCGGCGGGATCACGATCGACTATGACCGGCTGCTGATCGCGACCGGCTCCGATCCGTTCATCATCCCGGTGCCGGGCAAGGATCTGCCCGGCGTGATCGGCTTCCGCGACATGAACGATGTCGGCACGATGCTGGCCGCCGCCGAAAAGGGCGGACGCGCGGTAGTGATCGGCGGCGGGCTGCTTGGGCTGGAAGCCGCGCACGGCCTCGCGCTGCGCGGGATGACCGTCACGGTGCTGCACCTGATGCCGACCTTGCTCGAACGCCAGCTCGACGAGGCCGCGGCGTGGCTGCTGCGCACCGCGCTGGAGGCGCGCGGGCAGACGATCCTGACCGGCGCGGACACCGAAGCGATCCTGGGCGAAACGCACGCCACCGGCGTGCGGCTGAAGGACGGGACCGAGCTGCCCGCCGATCTGGTGGTGATGGCGGTCGGCATCCGCCCGTCGGTGGCGCTGGCGCGCGCTGCCGGGCTCGACGTCGGGCGCGGGATCAAGGTCGACGACCATATGGTCACGTCCGACCCGCACGTGCTCGCGGTCGGCGAGTGCGTCGAACATGACGGGCAGGTCTATGGCCTGGTCGCGCCGTTGTGGGACATGTGCCGCGCGCTGGCGGACGGGCTGGTCGAACAGCCGAGCGGCTATCGCCCCGCGCCGACCGCGACCAAGCTGAAGGTCGCGGGGCTCGACGTCTTTTCGGCGGGCGATTTCTCCGGCGGTGACGGCGCGGAGGACATCGTGCTGCGCGACGCCAGCCGCGGCATCTACAAGCGCGTCGTGGTGCGCGGCGACCGGATCGTCGGCGCGGTGCTGTACGGCGATACCGCCGACGGCAATTGGTATTTCGACCTGCTCAAGAAGGGCGAGAATATCGCGTCGATTCGCGACGCGCTGATCTTCGGGCAAGCCTTTGCCTCGGGAGGGGGGCAGGCGGACCCTAATGCGGCCGTTGCGGCGCTTTCCGACGAAGCGGAAATTTGCGGCTGCAACGGCGTGTCCAAGGGCAAGGTGGTGGCGTGCATCGACGGCGGCGCGCACAGCATCGACACGGTGCGCGCCGGGTGCAAGGCCTCGGCGAGCTGCGGGTCATGCACCGGGATCGTCGAGAGCCTGTTGTCGCTGCGGCTTGGCGGCGAGGTCAAGGCCGGGCCGAAAACGATGTGCAAATGCACCAGCTTCGGTCACGATGACGTGCGCCGCGAGATCGTCGCGCAAGGGATGCGCGCGATCCCCGAGGTGATGCAGAAGCTGCACTGGTCGACTCCCGACGGTTGTTCTTCGTGCCGCCCGGCGCTCAATTATTATCTGCTCTGCGCGCTGCCGGGTGAGTATGTCGACGACCAGCAGAGCCGCTTCGTCAACGAGCGGATGCACGCAAACATTCAGAAGGACGGCACCTATTCGGTGGTGCCACGCATGTGGGGCGGGCTGACCAGCCCCAAGGAGCTGCGCGCGATCGCCGACGTGGTCGAGAAGTTCAACGCGCCGATGGTCAAGGTGACCGGCGGGCAGCGGCTCGACATCTTCGGGATCAAAAAGGAGGATCTGCCCGCAGTGTGGGCGGACCTCAACGCCGCCGGGATGGTCAGCGGCCATGCCTATGGCAAGTCGCTGCGCACCGTGAAGACCTGCGTCGGCAGCGAATGGTGCCGGTTCGGCACGCAGGATTCGACCGGGCTGGGGGTGAAGATCGAGCGTGCGACCTGGGGGTCGTGGATGCCGCACAAGTTCAAGATCGCGGTCAGCGGCTGCCCGCGCAACTGCGCCGAGGCGACGATCAAGGACTTCGGGATCGTCTGCGTCGACAGCGGCTATGAACTGCATGTCGGCGGCAACGGCGGGATCAAGGTCCGGGCCACCGACCTGCTATGCAAGGTAGCGACCGAGGCGGAGGCGATCGAGATGTGCGCCGCCTTCATCCAGCTCTACCGCGAGGAAGCGCGCTATCTGGAGCGCACCGCGCCGTGGATCGAGCGGGTCGGGCTGGCGTACCTCCAGTCGCGGTTGCTGCCCGATGCCGAAGCGCGCGGGGCGCTGGCGGCGCGGTTCTTCCATTCGCAGCGCTTCTCGCAGGACGACCCGTGGGCGCAGCGTGTCGCGGGCGCCGAGCGCGAGCATCATGCGCCGATGGCGCGCTTCCAGCCGCAGGAGGAAATGGCATGATTGGCGAGTGGCTCGACATCGGCCGCGTGGACGAAATTCCGCTGCGTGGCAGCCGGACCGTGCAGGTCGCGGGCGGCGACGACATTGCGGTGTTCCGCACCGGCGAGGATCAGGTCTTCGCGCTGCGCGATCGCTGCCCGCACAAACACGGGCGGCTGTCGCAGGGGATCGTGCACGGCGGCGCAGTGGCGTGCCCGCTGCACAATTGGCGGATCTCGCTGTCGACCGGCGAGGCGCTGGGCGAGGATCGCGGCTGTACCCCGGTTGTGCCGGTGAAGGTGACCGCGGGCCGCGTGCTGATCTGCCGCGCCAGCACGCTGAAGGCGGCGGCATGAGCGCGCCCGAAAGCCCTCTCCCCCTCGGGGAGACGGTTTGGGTGAGGGGCAGATGTCTTACCGAGACCGACCTCTCTGCGAGCCACCGACCCCTCACCCAACCCTCTCCCCACGGGGGAGAGGGCTAGATGAAGATCAAAACCACCTGCGCCTATTGCGGGGTCGGTTGCGGCATCGTCGCCACCTCGACCGGCGACCGTAGCGTCCACATCCAGGGCGATCCCGATCACCCGGCCAATCACGGCCGCCTCTGCTCCAAGGGCACGCACCTCGGCGAGACGGTCGGGCTCGACGGACGCCTGCTCCACCCGATGGTCGGGCAGCGGCGCGCGACATGGGACAAGGCGCTCGACCTCGTCGCGAAGCGCTTCCGCGACACGCTCGCGCAATATGGGCCGGACAGCGTCGCCTTCTACGTCTCGGGGCAGTTGCTGACCGAGGACTATTACGTCGCGAACAAGCTGATGAAGGGCTTCATCGGCAGCGCGAACATCGACACCAATTCGCGGCTGTGCATGTCGAGCGCGGTGGCCGGGCACATGCGCGCGTTCGGCGAGGACGTGGTGCCCGCCAGCTATACCGACCTCGATGCCGCCGACCTGATCGTGCTGGTCGGCTCGAACACCGCCTGGTGCCACCCGATCGTCTATCAGCGGATCCGCGCGCGCTGTGCGGCGGGCGCGACGCTGGTGGTGATCGACCCGCGTCGCACCGAAACCGCCGATGAGGCCGACCTGCATCTCGCGATCCGGCCGGGCAGCGACGTCGCGCTGATGAACGGCGCGCTGGCATGGTGCCGCGACGTGGGGGCGGTCGACGAACGTTATCTCGCCGATCACGTCGCGGTGCCGGACGATTTCTGGGCGTCGCTGGGCACGGGGCATGACCTGTGGTCGGTGGCGCGGACCTGCGAGGTGCCGGCGGTCGAACTGCGGCGTTTCTACGAAGTGCTGGCCGCAACGCCGCGCACCGTGACCTTGTTCAGCCAGGGGGTGAACCAGTCGCTGGCCGGCACCGATCAGGTCAATGCGATCCTCAACCTCCACCTCGCCACCGGGCGGATCGGCAAGCCGGGCGCCGCGCCCTTCTCGATCACCGGCCAGCCCAATGCGATGGGCGGACGCGAGGTCGGCGGGCTGGCGACGACGCTGGCGGCGCATCGCGACTTCGCGCCGGAGAACCGTGAGGTGGTGCAGCGCTTCTGGGCGTCGCCGACGATCGCGCGCAAGCCGGGGTTGAAGGCGGTCGACCTGTTCCGCGCGGTCGGCGAGGGACGGATCAAGGCGCTGTGGGTGATGGCGACCAACCCGGCGGTGTCGATGCCCGACGCCGGGCGGGTGCGCGAGGCGCTGGCCGCCTGTCCGTTCGTGGTGGTGTCGGACGTGATGGCCGACACCGATACGGGTGCGTTCGCGCATGTCCGCCTGCCAGCGGCGGCATGGGGCGAGAAGGACGGCACCGTCACCAATTCGGAGCGGATGGTCAGCCGCCAGCGGGCGCTGTTCCCGCTACCCGGCGAGGCCAGGCCCGATTGGTGGATCGTCGCGCAGGTCGCGCGTCGAATGGGGTGGAAGTCCGCCTTCGCCTATGATCGACCCGCCGATATCTGGCGCGAGCATGTGCGGCTGTCACGCTACGAGAATGACGGCGCGCGCGTGTTCACGCTGCCTGCGACGGGCGGGGGCAATGCGGGTTATGACGATCTCGCGCCGTTCCGCTGGGGCGGCACGCCGTTCGCGGACGGGCGCTTTTCGATGCCCGATGGTCGCGCGCGGCTGATGGCGGTGGTGCAGAAGCCGCTTGCCGCGCCGCTGCCGAACTGGCCGTTGACGCTCAACACCGGGCGTTATCGCGATCACTGGCATAGCATGACGCGCACCGGGCTCGCGCCGCGACTGGCGCGGCACCGGGCCGAGCCGCTGGTCGAGGTCCATCCGGACGATGCCGCGCGCTTCGGCATCGCCGATGGCGGGCTGGCGCGCGTCGCGACCCCGCAGGGCGAGAGCGTCTACCGGGCGAGTGTCGTCACCACGCAGCGCGCGGGCGAGCTGTTCGTGCCGATCCACTGGACCGATCGCACGTCGACCGGCGGGCGCACCGGGCTACTCCCGCGCCCGCTCGCCGATCCACATTCGGGGCAACCGGGGTTCAAGGCGACTCCGGCGAGTATCGCGGCGGTGGCGACCCGCTGGCGCGGCTTCGCGCTGTTCGCGGGTGAAGCCGCGCGGCGGCCGGATGTGCTGTGGGCGACCCGCGTCGCGGTGCCGGCGGGAACACTGTGGGAGCTGGCCGACGAGCGCGCACCGGATGGCCTCGACGCGCTTCTGCCCGCCGGCGAGCGCGTCGAGGCGGTCGATCCGGCGCGCGGCACGCGGCGCGTCGCGGTGCTGAAGGAGGGGCGGCTGGTCGCGGCGCTATTCATCACCGAGCGCGGCGAACTGCCCGCGCGCGACTGGCTGATCGAGCAATTGTCCGCGCCGTTTGCGGCTTCGACCGTGCTTGCGGGCCGCGCGCCCGGGGTCGCGGTCGAGGGCGGCGCGATCGTTTGCGCCTGTTTCGATCTCGGCATGCGCACGATCGTCGCGGCGATCCGCGAGCAGCGCCTGACCGATGTCGCCGCCGTTGGCGCTGCGATCGGCGCCGGCACCAATTGCGGCTCGTGCCGCCCCGCGCTCGCGCGGCTGATCGCCGAGGAGAAGACCGATGCCGCATGACGACTTCCCGCCCGCCAGCGTGTGGCTGGTCGGTGCCGGGCCGGGCGACCCCGAGCTGCTGACGCGCAAGGCGGCGCGGCTGATCGCGGCGGCGGACGTGATCTTCTACGATGCGCTGGTCGGGCCGGCGGTGCTCAATCTGGCGGCACCGCAGGCGGAGCGCGTCAGCGTCGGCAAGCGGTCGGGACGCCATTCCAAGGATCAGGCGACGATCGACGCGCTGATCGTCGCGGCCGCGCTGGCCGGGCAGCGTGTCGTGCGATTGAAGGGCGGTGATCCGGCAATCTTCGGGCGCACCGCCGAGGAGGTCGCCGCGTGCCGCGCGGCGAGCGTGCCGGTGCGGATCTGCCCGGGGATCACCGCGGCGAGCGCGGCGGCGGCGGCGGCTGGGACCGCGCTGACCTTGCGGGGCGCGGCGCGGCGGCTGACCTTCGTCACCGCCCATGCGCGCGCGGGCGAGCCGCTCGACCTCGATTGGGTCGGGCTGGCAGCGGAGGATGCGACGCTGGCGGTCTATATGGGCAGGGCCGCGGCGGCGACAGTCGCGCAGCAACTGATCGCTGCCGGGCGCAGCGCGGACACGCCGGTGACGGTGGTGGTCAACGCCTCGCTGCCCGGCGAGCGGATCATTCGCGGGAAATTGTCGTCGCTGGCGTTTCTGGTCGAGACGATCGGCGACCGCGATCCGGCGATGTTGCTGATCGGCGAGGCGGTGCGGGCACCGGCGCGCGGGGCGATGCAGCAATTGTTCGCGGCGGTGCAGGCGTGACCGGCGGGTGGCGCGCGCTGGCGACGCCGGCCTGCGGCTGGGCGCGCTTTTTGGCCTATGCGGCACTGTGCTGCGCGGCGTGCCTGCCGGGAGTGTACATGCGGTAAGGACGGGCGGCGGGATGACCCGCCGCCCGGATAGGATCAGAACGAGAAGCGGACGCCCGCGTCGTAGCGGGGACCGAAGTTCTGGTAGGTCAACAGCTGGTTATCGAAGCGACCGGTGGTGAAATACTTGGCGTTGAACAGGTTGGTGCCTTCGACGAAGACCTGCACCTCCGGTGTGACGTTGACCGCGACGCTGCCGTCGAACTGACCGTAATCGCGCACGAAGATCGGCTCGTTGCCCGACCCGCCCGCCAGCTGGCGCAGGAAGCGCTCGCGACGGTTGTAGGCGATGCGCGCCGAGATGCCGTACTTTTCGTAGAAGACGGTACCGTTCTGCGAATTGCCGATCCCTTCGGCCGCGAACGACTGCCCGATCTGGTTGACGTCGAAGTCGCGATTGGTGCTGACGAAGGTCGCGTTGGCCTGCACGCCGAAGCCGCTCAGGACGCCCGGCAACCAGTCGAAGGTGTGCACCAGGTTCAGCTCGAGCCCCTTGATCTCCAGCGACTGCGCGTTGCGCGGACGCCGCACGCTGAATTCGCCGAAGAACTGGCCTCCAACCTGCGTGATCAAGCCACCGGCCGGCAGGCGCACGCCCTGCGCATTGCCCGCATTGAGGATCGGGAGGCGTTCAATCCCGAAGCTCTGTACGATGAAGTCGCTGATCCTCTTATAGAAGACCGCCGCGGACAACGTCGTCGTCCGGGTCGGGTACCATTCGACCGACAGATCGGCGTTGTTGGCGCGATACGGCTTCAGCTCAGTATTGCCGCCGTTGGCGCTCAGCGTTGCCGGACGCAGCGTGTCGGTGTTGAAGGTCGGCGCCAGATCGCCGATCGCCGGGCGCGTCAGCGTCTTGTACGCTGCGACGCGCACCTGCAGCTGCGGTGTCAGGTTCAGCCGCACGTTCGCATTCGGCAAGAAGTTGCTGTACGACGACTGACGGGACACCGGCAGACCGGACGTGCTGTCGAACACCCCGACGTAGATCGTCGGATCGGTCGGCGGATTGCCGCCGGTCGGCGTCAGATCGACCAGCTGCCGCTGCTGCCCGAACGAGCTGAGTTCGGTATATTCGTAGCGCGCACCGACGTTGACGAACAACGGCATGCTGCCGATGTTCGACTCGAAGTCGACGTCGGCATAGCTGGCGTACACCGTCTCCTTGACCCGTGCCGACGGCTGCGGGGTCGCCGCATAGCCATTGGCGCGCGCATAGCGTGCCGCGGTCGTGCCGGGCGCCAGCTTCTGCGCGGTGTCGAGCGCCGAGGTGGCGGCCGCGCTGGTCAGGAAGTTGAGATAGGCGCGCGGATCGAAGGTCAGGAAGGTGAGCGGCACCGACCCGCTCTTCGCACCGAGCGAGTTCATCGTGAACGACGACAGCAACGACGGATCGGCGAGCGTCGGATAACCGCAATAGATGCAGCCAACGTCGTCCGCCGAGGTGACCGGCACGTTGTTCTTGTCACGCGTGGTGCGTGCCAGGCCGAAGCGGAACGCCTTGAGGACGCCATCGACTGGTTTGAACTCGTTGTTCCAGCGATATTCCGTCACCTTCTCGGTGATGTCGTTGCCGTTGACGCCCGCGATGTGCGTGCGGCCGAGCGCCGGGTTGGTCAGCACGCCCGACGTGTAGCCGGTGGTCGAACCGATCCCGCCGTTCTCGGCTTGCTGGAAGGAGTAAGGCGTCGGCGACCCGATCACCGCGAAATACGACTTGCCGCCACCGGCGTTCTTGGCGCGCGACCAGCTGGCGTCCAGCGTCATCTTGAACTGGTCGGTCGGCCGCCATTCGACATTGCCGCCGGCTTCCCAGGTCGTGGTCTCGCGGACCGCGCCCGACGAGATGAAGTCGGCATTGCCGTTGGTGGTCAACGAGGTGATCGTGCGGTTCGAGTCGATCGCCGCCGCGGTATAGCTCGACGGCTCGAACCAGCTGCCCAGCGCGCGCGTCGTCGAGTCGCTCTTGAACTTGTTGTACAGACCGTCGACCGTGAAGGTCAGCGTGTCGCTGGCCTCATATTGCGCGACCAGTGTCGCGCCCAGCCGGGTGCGCGTGTCGCGGGCGTTGCCGACGTCCTGGTTGCGGGGTGCGTAGACGTTGGTGAACAGCGGCGCGCTGGTCGGTCCGACCGTCGTATTGGGCAGGTAGCCGCCGTTGCTGACCGAATCGACCGACGCGATACGCTTCTGGTACGAGATCGAGCCGAGCAGGCCGAGGCGACCGTCGGCGAACGTGTCACTCAACAGGCCGAACAGCTGCGGGGTGAACTTCTCGCTGTTCTTCTCGTACAGCGCCTTGGCGGTGAAGATCCCCTTGAAGCCCTTCAGATCGAGCGGGCGCGGGGTCTGGATGTTGATCGTCGCGCCGATCCCGCCGCTCTGCAACGGTGCCTGCGCGCTCTTGTAGACCTGCGCGCCGCTGATGAGCTCGGCCGGGATAAGGTCGAACGAGAAGGAGCGGTTGAAATTGTCCGAGGCGAAGCTGCGGCCGTTGAACAGCACGGTGTTGAACTGCGGACCCAGGCCGCGCACGGTGACCGACTGACCTTCGCCATTGTTGCGGTCGATCGCGACACCCGGGATGCGCTGCAACGATTCGGCGACGTTGGCGTCCGGGAACTTGCCGAGGTCTTCGGACGAAATCGCGTCGAGGATGCCCGACGAGTCGCGCTTCTGCGCGGCGGAGGAGGCGATGCTGGCGCGGATGCCGGTGACCACGATGTCGTCGGCGGTCGGGTCGCCCGACGTGGCGATGCCGGCACCCTGCGGCGGCACGCTTTCCTGCGCGAGCGCCGGCGTGGCGACGATCAACGCGCCGATGGCGCAGCCCATACCTGCCGTGATATGCCGAAAGCCACGTGCATGCCGGTGCCGAAACGTCATCCTTATCCTCCCATGTCGTCCCGCCTTGGATCTGCGGGTTCGCCATGATGTCTAGTAATATAATCATACACCGGCAATATGGCTTTTGTAACGATTGCGAACTAAGCGGCAGGGAGAGGGAAATGTGCAACACTGCCGGGGGCTGCGATCACGCGATCCAGCGGGTTGTGGTGGTCGGCGGCGGTTCGGCGGGATGGATTGCGGCCTGTCGGCTGGCCGCAGCAGCGCGGCGGAGCGGGAGCGACGTGAGCGTGACGCTCGTCGAGTCAGCGCAGGTGCCGACCGTTGGCGTGGGTGAGGGCACCTGGCCGACGATGCGCAATACGCTCGCCAAGATCGGCATTTCCGAAACGGCGTTCGTGCGGGCATGCGACGCCGCGTTCAAGCAGGGTGCGCGATTTGTGGGCTGGGCGGACGGCACCGCAGGCGATGGCTATTACCATCCGCTCAATCCGCCCGTCGGCGCGACCGAGATCGATCTGGCTCCCTATTGGCCATCTGCGCCAGGCGGCGCGGACTTTGCCGAATGGGTCGATTTCCAGGCGTCGCTGTGTGATGCCGGGCTTGCCCCCAAGGCGATCACCATGCCCGAATATGCCGGGCAGGCGAATTATGCCTATCACCTCGACGCCGGCAAGTTCGCGACGCTGCTCCACGAACATGCCACGAAGGCTTTGGGCGTCGAGCATGTCGTCGGTGATATCGTAAGCGCCGAGATGGCGGATAACGGCGACATCGCCGGCGTGGTGCTCGCCGACGGACGCACGATCGAGGGCGACCTGTTCGTCGATTGTTCGGGATTTGCCGCATTGTTGATCGGGGGCGTGTACGAGGTGCCGTTCCGTTCCTGCGCGGACGTCATGTTCGCCGATCGCGCGATCGCGATGCAGGTGCCGTACGACGATCCCGACGATGCGGTGACCTGCCACACCGTGGCGACCGCACAGACATCGGGGTGGATCTGGGACATCGGGCTGTGGACGCGGCGGGGGATCGGCCATGTCTATAGCAGCGCGCACCAGAGCGACGACGATGCCGAGGCGACGTTGCGCCGCTATATCGGGCCGGCGGCAGAAAAGCTGTCGGCGCGCAAGCTGCGCATCGAGGCGGGGCATCGCGAGCGGTTCTGGCAGAACAATTGCGTTGCGGTCGGGCTGTCGGCCGGGTTCGTCGAGCCGCTCGAAGCGTCCGCGCTGATGCTGATCGAGGCGTCGATGGATGCGATTGCCGATCGCCTGCCGCGCACCCGCAGCGCGATCGACACCGCCGCGCGCCAGTTCAATGCCGCCTTCACGCATCATTGGGCGCGGATCGTCGAGTTCCTGAAGCTGCATTATGCGATCACCCGGCGAACCGACAGCGCGTTCTGGCGCGACCACGCCGATCCGAAGACCTGGCCGGACGGGCTGGCGGAGCGGCTGGCCCTGTGGCGCGATCATCCGCCCGCGCCGCAGGATTTCGATCATGCGCGTGAGGTGTTCGGCTGGCCCAGCTATCAATATGTGCTGCACGGGATGAACTATCCGACCCGCTATTCGCGCCCGGACACCGCGCCGGAGGCGGCGCTCGTGCAACGCTGGCTCACCCGCAACGAGCGGATGCGCGCCGATGCGATGCAGCGCCTGCCGAAACATCGCGACCTGCTGCGCGCGGTGCGCGACCATGGAATGCAGGCGGTATGACGCGGTTGCGCGCGCTCGATCCGGCGCGGCATGGCGCGTTGCGCCTGGACCGGTCACGCGGGGCGGCGGAGCGGCGGCTGGTGCCGGTCGGGCGCAGCGAGATCGCGCTGCTGGCGGCGGACATGCCGTTGCTGCTCGCCAAGGACGGGCAGACCGGACGGTTCGAGCTCATCGCGCTGGTCGGGCTAAGCGAGCCGGCCAATTTGTTCGTCTCGTCCGCGGGTTATCATGCCACAAGCCAGCCGCGTGCGGCCGGGCTGACCGCGCTGCGGCTCGACGCGGCGGGGGGGCTGGCGGTGGACGAAGCGGACGGGTCGCTGGGGTCGACCGGCGAGCCGCTGTTCGTCGACGGGCACGCCGATCGTTGGCGCGATGGGCTGGAGGCGGCGCTGGCCGATGTCAACGCCGGGCGGGCGCTGGCGGAAAGCTATGCACGGCGGGCACTTCTGCGGCCCCTGTCGGTGACGCTGACGATGGCCGACGGGCAGGAGCATGGACTGGATGGGCTTTACGGCATTGCCGAAGCGGCGCTGGCCGGGTTGGCGGACGCTGAGGTGGTGGCGATGCATCGCACCGACGAACTCGCCCCTGCGGCGGTGCTGACCGCATCGCTGGCGCAGGTCGAGCGCTTGCGGCAGCTACATAACGCTCGGTTTTCTCAGCAGATTGCCGCCATCAGAATGGCAATCGCCGAGTGACGGCATATTTCAGAAAATGGTGCTGCCGGTGAGGATTGAACTCACGACCTCAGCCTTACCAAGGATGCGCTCTACCACTGAGCTACGGCAGCACTTCCCACGTCGTCCGCGGGAGCGGGCCTAAGAGCCGAGACGGGCGGCGTTGTCAAGCGCGTTCGGTGCGGGTAGCGGATATTTGCGATGAGCGAGCAGGACGAACGCGCCGCGCGGCTGGCCGCGCAACTCAGGGCCAATTTGCGGCGGCGCAAGGCGCAGGCGCGGGAGCAGGCTGAGCCGCTGCCGGACGCAAAAGGCGGGGAAAAGGAGCGGCCCTGAGCGTGGCCGGTCACGCAGGGAGCGGCAAGCAGCGTGATTCGAGCCACTTGCGGTCGGCTTCGTCGAGCAGCGGGGACAATGCGCGCGCCACAATAGCATGGTAATTATCGACCCAGTGCCGCTCCGACGCCGATAATAGCCCCGTGTCGATCAGGTCGGGATCAAGCGGTGCCAGGGTCAGCGTCTCGAACGCCAGCATCTCCGCCTCGCCATCCGCGATCGTGCGCGGGACGACCAGCAGCAGATTCTCGATCCGGATGCCGTATGCGCCGGCCTTGTAATAGCCGGGCTCGTTGGAGAGGATCATGCCGGGGCGCAGCGGCTCGGACGGGCCGGAGCCGGGATAGCTCGGCTTGGCGATCCGCGCCGGGCCTTCGTGGACCGACAGGAAGCTGCCGACCCCGTGACCGGTGCCGTGCGCATAGTCGAGCCCGGCCTGCCACAAGGGTCCGCGTGCAAGCGCATCGAGCTGTGCGCCGGTCGTGCCGTGCGGAAAGACCGCGGTGGCGAGCGCGATATGCCCCTTCAGCACGCGCGTGTAGCGGTCGCGCATTTCGGGCGTCGGCGCGCCGATGGGCACGACCCGGGTCAGGTCGGTGGTGCCGTCATCATACTGGCCGCCAGAGTCGATCAGGTAGAGCTGGCCGGGCTCGATCGCGCGGTTCGATTCTCCGGTCACGTGGTAATGCGGCAGCGCGCCGTTCGGGCCGGTGGCGCTGATCGTGTCGAACGACAGATCGCGGAGCACGCCGGTTTCCGTTCGGAAGTGCAGCAATTGCGCCGCCGCCGACAATTCGGTCTGCCCGCCACGCGGCCCGGCGTCGGCGATCCAGCGCAGGAAGCGCGTCACCGCCGCGCCGTCGCGCAGCGACGCGGCGCGGTGGCCGGCGATCTCGACCGGGTTCTTGCACGCCCGTGGCACGACGGTCGGGTCGCGCCGCGCGAGCGTCGTGCCGCCGCCCGCCTCGACCGCATCGAAGATCGCCGCGACGGTCAGCGCCGGATCGATCGCGACGGTCTTGCCCGCGAAGGTACCGAGCGCACCCGCGAACGCCGCGCGATCGTGGAGCCGCACCGCATTGCCGAGATGCTCGCGCACCGCCGCGCCGACCTTTCCGGGGGCGACGAACAGGTCGGCGGTGCCGTCGGCATGGACGATCGCATAGGAGAGCGCGACCGGCGTGTGATCGACGTCGCCGCCGCGGACGTTGAAAAGCCAGGCGATCGAGTCGAGCGCGGCGACGACGAAGGCATCGGCGTGCTCCTCGCCCAGCCAGTCGGCGACCGCAGCGCGCTTGGTCGCGGAGGAGACGCCGGCCAGCGCCTCGGGCTGGACGATCACCGGCGCGGGCGATGGGGCGGGGCGGTCTTGCCACACCGCGTCGATCGGATTGGCATCGACCGCGACCAGCGTGACGTTCTTGGGGGCGAGCGCGCCGCGCCACTCGTCGATCGCGCCGCGCGGGTGGAGCCACGGGTCGTAGCCGATCCGCGCGCCGGCCGGGGCGTGGTCGGCGAGCCAGCCGGCGATGCTCTCCTCGGGGACGCCGACAAAGTCCCAGTCGGCCGCGTCGACCTGTTCGCGGACCTGGATCGTGTAGCGTCCGTCGGTGAAGATCGCGGCGCGTTCCGCCAGCACGACCGCGCTGCCCGCCGAGCCGGCGAAGCCGGTGAGCCAGGCAAGGCGTTGCGCATAGCTGCCGACATATTCGCTCATATGCTCGTCGGTCAGCGGGACGATGAAGCCGTCGATAGCGGCGGCGGCAAGCTGCGCGCGCAGGGCGGCGAGGCGGTCGGTGTGGGACGTCATGGAGGCGTGGTGCCATAGCGGCAGGGCGCAGTCACGCGTGCGTCTTCTTTCCGGCGGGCGGTGGAGCGTCGCAGCAATCCCGCGATGATGGGAAGGGCTGCGGTGAAACCTGCGTCGCCCCTGCGGAGACAGGGGCCTATGTCTGTGTCGTGTGTCGCGCCATCTGACACAGGCGCGATGGCTCTTGTGTCAGATCCTTCACGGTACGCGACAGACATGGGCCCCTTGCCTTCGCAGAGGCGACGGTTCTTTCTTCGTCGTCGCGGACTTTGTTTGGGGTGACGCAGGGGAGAGGGAAGCGCGAAGGGGCCATCCCGCCGACTCTTGATGCGGTTGGCGCGTGCTGTCATCATGGCGTCACGCCGCGGCGCGAAAGCACGCGGCACGACCAAGCAAGGTAAGGGAGACGTTTTGACGTGTTCCATCCCGACCTGATGCGGCACCCGGACTCCTGTCCGACCTTGGTGCTCAATGCCGATTATACGCCGCTGTCCTATTATCCGCTGAGCATCTGGCCGTGGCAGACCGCGGTGAAGGCGGTGTTCCTCGAACGCGTCGACATCGTCGCGCATTACGAGCGCGAGGTGCACAGCCCCAATCTGACGATGCGACTGCCGTCGGTGATCGCGTTGCGACAATTCGTGAAGCCATCGCAATTTCCGGCCTTCACGCGCTTCAACCTGTTCCTGCGCGATACCTTCGCCTGCCAATATTGCGGCAGCCATGTCCGCGACCTGACGTTCGATCACGTCGTGCCGCGCGCGCAGGGCGGGCGGACGACATGGGAGAATGTCGTCACCGCCTGTGCCCCGTGCAATCTGAAGAAGGGCGGGCGGACGCCCAAGCAGGCGGCGATGCCGCTGGCGATCGAGCCGATCCGGCCGACCAGCTGGCAGTTGCAGGAACATGGGCGTCGCTTTCCGCCAAATTATCTGCATGAGACGTGGCACGATTGGCTATACTGGGATGTAGAGCTGGACGCTTGATGGAGACGTGACGGACATGCGGGTGATGGTGGTGGTTGCAGGCGCACTGGCGCTTGCCGCATGTTCGAAGCCGGCTGAGCCTTCGCCCGAGGAGCAGGCGGCGCTGGCCAATTACGTACCGCCGTTCGTGATGTCGCGGCTCGACTTCGGCGGGGTGGTGGAGCGCCGCTTTCGCCGGCTCGACGTCAACAACGACGACAAGCTGACGCGGAACGAGGTTTCCAAGCGGCTGCTGCCGCGCTTCGACCAGATCGACCGCAACAAGGACGGCGCGATCTCGAACGAGGAATGGAGCGCGTGGATGATGGCGCGGTTCGATGCGCAGGACATCAACCGCGACGGCACCGTGACCAGCGACGAGCGCGAGCGCGCGCGCGAGCTGAAGCAGGTCGATCTGCCGACGCCGGCCGAAGAGCCCGCCAATACGACCGCGCCGCGCAACTAAAGATCGTCTACGATCGTGTCCGGGCAGCAAACAATCGTTGACCCCGCCCTTGCGGCAGCGCAGCAAGGCCGCATGAGCACGCTGCCCCCGATCACGAACAATCCCGATGTCCGCTATCTCGGCCGTGTGCTGGGCGATGTGATCCGCGCCTATGGCGGGGAGACATTGTACGAGCGGACCGAGGCGATCCGCTCCGCCTCGGTCGAGCGGCATCGCGGCAACCATCAGGCGTCGGCGGATGCCGAGCTGGGCGCGCTCGACATCGACGAGACGCTCGATTTCGTGCGCGGGTTCATGCTGTTCTCGATGCTCGCCAATCTTGCCGAGGATCGGCAGGGGATTGCGGCGGAAGAGGGCGCGGATGTCGCGGCGGCGTTGGCGCGGCTGAAGGAGGCGGGGGTCGGCGTCGATCGCGTCCGCGCGTTGCTCGAACAGGCGCTGGTCGCGCCGGTGCTGACCGCGCACCCGACCGAGGTGCGGCGCAAGAGCATGATCGACCACCGCAATCGCATCGCGCAACTGATGGCGCTGCGCGATCGCGGGGTGGAGACGACCGCGGACGGCGATCTGGTCGACGAGGCGATCGTGCGGCAGGTGGCGTTGCTGTGGCAGACGCGCGTGCTGCGGCGCGAGCGGCTGTATGTGGTCGACGAGGTCGAAACCGCGCTGAGCTATCTGCGCGACGTGTTCCTGCCGGTGCTGCCGGCGCTCTACCAGCGCTGGGACCGCGCGCTGGGCGGGCGGGTGCCGTCCTTCCTGCGTCCGGGAAGCTGGATCGGCGGCGATCGCGACGGCAACCCGTTCGTTACCGCCGACTCGCTGCGCACCGCATTGGCCAAGGCGGCGCAGGCGGTGCTGGGCTTCTACCTCGAACAATTGCACGCGATGGGGGCGGAGCTGTCGATCTCGGCGCATCATGCGACGGTCGATGCGGGCGTGCAGGCGCTGGCCGATGCGAGCGGCGATACCTCCGAGACGCGCAGCGACGAGCCGTACCGGCGTGCGCTGTCGGGGATCTATGCGCGCACCGCCGCGACCTACACGAAGCTGACCGGTCAGCCGGCGCCGCGGCCGGGGCCGTTGAAGGGCGACCCTTATCCCGACCCCAAGGCGCTGCGCGCCGATCTGATCGCGATTGCCCGGCCCTTGTCGGACGGCGGCGACGGGCTGCTGGGCAGCGGCGGGGCGATCGGGCGGCTGATCCGTGCGGTCGACGTGTTCGGCTTCCACCTCGCGACGCTCGACCTGCGCCAGAACAGCGCGGTGCACGAGCGCGTCGTCGCGGAGATGCTCAAGGTCGCGGGGGTGTGCGCCGATTATGCCGCGCTCGACGAGGATGCGCGCGTCATGCTGCTGCGGCAGGAACTGGCGACGCCGCGCCCGCTGACGACGCGCTTCGCCGAGTATTCGGAGGAGACCGCGGGCGAGCTGGCGATCGTGCAGGCCGCGGCCGATGCGCATGCGACCTACGGCGCGGCGGCAATCCGGCAATATATCGTGTCGATGACCAAGTCGGTGTCGGATCTGCTCGAAGTGCAGCTGCTGCTCAAGGAGGTCGGTCTGTATCGGCCGGGGCCGCCGGCCAGCGCGGCGATCATGGCGGTGCCGCTGTTCGAGACGATCGAGGATCTGGAAGCCGCGCCGGCGATCATGAGCGAATGGTTCGCGATCCCCGAGGTGCGCGCGATCGCGACCGCGCGCGGGCATCAGGAAGTGATGATCGGCTATTCGGACAGCAACAAGGACGGCGGCTATCTGACCTCGACCTGGCAATTGTCGAAGGCGTCGACCGCGTTGAAACCGGTGTTCGACGAGGTCGGCGTCGGGATGCAGCTGTTCCACGGGCGCGGCGGCGCGGTCGGGCGCGGTGGCGGCAGCAGCTTCGCGGCGATCCGCGCGCAGCCGCCGGGGACGGTGCAGGGCCGCATCCGCATCACCGAACAGGGCGAGGTGATCGCGGGCAAATATGGCACCCGCGAGAGTGCGGCGACCAATCTGGAGGCAATGGCCTCGGCGACGCTGATCGCGAGCCTCGAGCCCGAGGCGCTGTCGAACGGCGACAACGAGACATTCGCGGCGGCGATGGACCGGATGTCGGGCGACGCGTTCCGCGCCTATCGCGGGCTGGTGTACGAGACCGAGGGCTTCCGCACCTTCTTCCGCCAGATGACGCCGATCGCCGAGATCGCCGGGCTCAAGATCGGCAGCCGTCCGGCCAGCCGCAAACAGTCCGACGCGATCGAGGATCTGCGCGCGATTCCGTGGGTGTTCAGCTGGGCGCAGGCGCGGGTGATGCTGCCGGGCTGGTACGGCGTCGGGCAGGCGATCGCGGCGTTCGAGGATCGCGCGTTGCTGCGCGACATGGCGCAGGGCTGGCCGCTGTTCGCCGCGACGCTGGCGAACATGGAGATGGTGCTCGCCAAGTCCGACATGGGGCTGGCGGAGCGCTATGCCGGGCTGGTCGAGGATCAGGCGTTGCGCGACCATGTGTTCGGGCGGATCCGCGACGGCTGGAAGCAGACGCATGACGGGTTGCTCGACGTGACCGGGCAGGCGCATCTGCTGGAGAAGCATCCGGCGCTGGATGCGTCGATCCGGCTGCGGCTGCCGTACATCGAGCCGCTCAACCTGTTGCAGATCGAGCTGATGAAGCGTCATCGTGCCGGTGAGGAAGACGAGCGCGTGCGGCAGGGCATCCTGCTGTCGATCAACGCGATCGCGACCGCGTTGCGCAATTCGGGGTAAGGCATGGACTGGCACGCGTGGTGGGTGTTCGCGGGCGCGTCGGTGGTGATGGCGATCATCCCCGGGCCGGGGGTCGCCAGCATCATCGGCTTCGCGTTCAGCTCGGGTAGGCGCACCGCGCTCGCCTCGGTAGCGGGGATGGCGGTCGGCAACATGATCGCGATGACGGTGTCGCTGGCGGGCGCGGGCGCGGTACTGGCGTCGTCGGCGCTGGCGTTCACGATCCTCAAATGGATCGGTGCGGCGTATCTGATCGTGATCGGGACGCTGGCGATCGTGCGCAGCGGCGCGGCGGCGGGCGCTGACGATGTGCCGCGGCGCGTGGTAAGCCCGCGCGCGGCGTTCGCGACCAATGTCGCGGTCGGTACCTTCCATCCAAAGACGATCCTGTTCTTCGTCGCCTTCGCATCGCAGTTCATCCGCGCCGATGCGCCGTTCGTGCCGCAGGCAGCGGTGTTGATCGCGACCTTCACGCTGATCGCGGGGGTGAGCGACAGCCTGTACGCGCTCGCCGGGTCGCGGGCGTCCGGGTGGTTGCGACATCCGCGCGCCCGTGTGTGGACGCAGCGCGCGGGTGGCGGCACGGTGCTGGGCGCGGGCCTTGCGATGGCGGCGATGCGCGCGCCGCGCTGACCGGTTGCGAACGACGGCGAACTGTCGCACCGGTGGCCACCAATAATAAGATTATAAGTGCGCTGATGTTGTTCGATCGCCGTGCGATCCTGGGGGCGCTTGGGGCGGCCCCCTTCGCCACATCTGCGGTGGCGACGAAGCATGACGATCCGTTGCTCTTCGCCTATTTCGGTACCGGCAGCGACGAGGCGACGGGCTTACGCTTTGCGATCAGCG
This sequence comes from Sphingomonas sp. NPDC079357, assembly GCF_044901155.1. NCBI lineage: Bacteria > Pseudomonadati > Pseudomonadota > Alphaproteobacteria > Sphingomonadales > Sphingomonadaceae > Sphingomonas > Sphingomonas sp. NPDC079357. The sequence continues at coordinate 56,852 of NZ_JBJDOM010000006.1, read as the reverse complement.
ACGATGGACTGGCGTTCCGGAATCTCGCTGGCGGCGCGAGCTTTCTGCGCCCCGTGGTCGGCGAGGCGAAGCTGATGCGCGATCCATTCCTGTTCCGGGACGCCGGGCGCGACGCGCTGTGGCATCTGGTGTGGACGACCGGGTGGGAGGGGGTGACGATCGGGCACGCCACCAGCCGCGACCTGCGCCACTGGTCGCCGCAGCGCGCGCTGCCGGTGATGGCGTCGGTGCCGGGCGCGCGCAATTGCTGGGCACCCGAGGCGATCTGGGACGCCAGCGCGCGGCACTATGTCGTCTTTTGGTCGAGCACGGTGAAGGGACGCTTCGCGGAGACCGAGGGGACGTCGGAGACCGGGTACAACCACCGGCTGTGGTATGTGACGACGCGTGACTTCGCGACGTTCAGCGAACCGCAGGTGCTGTACGATCCCGGCTTCAGCGTGATCGACGGGACGTTCGCGCACGGGCCGGACGGCGCGCTGCACCTGATCGTCAAGGACGAGACGCTGCACCCGCCGCGCAAGCATCTGCGCAGCGTCGCGGCGGCGTCGCCGACCGGACCGTTCGGAACGCTCTCCGCGCCGTTCACCAAGTCCTGGGTCGAGGGGCCGATGACGGCGACGGTGCGCGGCGAGACGCTATGTTACTGGGACATCTATCTGGAAGGGCGCTGGGGTGCGGCGGCGACGCGCGATTTCGTGACCTGGCACGACGTGACGCCCGCGCTGTCGATGCCGAAGGGCGCCCGGCACGGTTCGCTGGCGCGCGTGCCGCGCCGGTTGATCGACGGGCTGGCGAAAGGACCGGGCTGAGCCCCGATTAGGTTAAGCTGCCGATCCGTGTTACACTCCCGCATCGTCGGTAGATTGCCCACAAGCACCGACGGCTGAGAGACGCCGCGCTCCCGCTTGTCATCCGGGAGCCAGCGCATGGACCTCAATTATCTTTTCCATCGGCATCAGGTGTCGATGATGATGGCCGCCGCCGCCCGCGGCAGCGAGGCGCGCATGGCGCATGTGCAACTCGCCGGTCGCTATGCGCGGCAGATCGCCAGCGCGCAGACCGCATTGGGCACCGACCGGACCTTCGTCGCCGCATGAGCGACGAACAGCCGCGCGCCACGCGCACCTTCCGCGCCGCGCGCGTCCGCTACGATCCCGAGAGTGCCGAGCGGCAGAGCCGCGTGACGCGGCTGGCGATCGAGCGGCTGGGCGCATCGGCGGCGCTGCCGTTCCTCAACGCCGATCACGAGGGGCTGGGCGCGACCCCGCTGCATCTGGCGGGCGAGAGCGTCGAGGCGTGCGCGCGGGTAGAGGCGATGATCCGTGCGCTCGATCACGGCGCGAAGGTTGCGTGATGCCGCGCCGGCGCGGCCGGCTGCGCGACCGGACACGGCGTTGAGCGCGGCGGCGCGCGATCAGGCAGCGGTGACACTGGCGCGCGCGACTGCGTTCCTGCGCACGCAAATCGACCGGCCGTGGCTCGATCAATGCTGGGATGACGGCGACCGGCTGGTCCGCTCGCGCGTGATCGGCAACTGGATCGGCGAGCTGGACCGGCTGCTGCATGTGCTGCTCGATGCGGCGGCGGACCATGCCGGGCAGCCGGTCCGCGCACACCAGCGCAACACCGGGAGCAAGCTGGTGACGTTCTGCGCGGAAGCGTCATGGGGTGTCGAGCGGCTGGCCGGGATGGCGCGCGCGCGCGCGACCTTTCGCTACACGCAGGGCGCCGCGCGGCGCGCCGACGTGCGTGGCGGCAGCCATATGACGGTCGGCTGGTCGGGGCCGGGCGGGACACTACGCCGCTTTACGCTGGGCGAACGGATACACCTGGGCAGTCGCGCGTTACTGGAGGTCTGCGACCTGTACGATGAATTGGCGGCGCAGGTCGTGCGCGTGCCGTCCGTGAAAACCGAAGGGGCCGGTCATCAAGGAATATGAACGCTTCGAAGCGATCGCCGCGCAACACCGCCGCGATGGTCAGGAAACCACGCTGGATAACGTTCGCGAACGCTGCCGGCGGTCAGAGGATGCGTGGATGAAAATGGCCGCGCAATCGCGGCGTACCGAGCAGCGCCGCGTCGAGCGCGACGCGAAGGTGGAGTTGGCTGCGGCGGTCTGAGTCAACTTCGCGACTTCCCCTCTGGAGAGGGATGAGGTTGGGGCTGGGCCCCGCTTCTTAGGGTCGGGGCAGTTGGACTTCCCCCACCCCCGGTCCCTCCCCTGAAGGGTAGAAGGAGTTGGTTATCCCTCCAGACTCTTCGAGGCCTGTTCGAACAGATCCTTGCTGATCCCCGGGATCGCGACGACTCGTTCCAGTTCTGCGCGCATCGCCGCCGAGCGGACGGGATCGAAGCGACGCCAGCGGCCGAGCGGCGGCAGCAGCCGTGCCGAAGTCTGCGGGTTGAGTTTGTCGAGCGCCAGCAACTGGTCGGTCAGCCAGCGATAGCCGGCGCCGCCCGCGGCGTGGAAAGCACGTTGATTGACCGAGAAAGCACCCACCAGCGCGCGCGCGCGATTGGGATTCGCGAGTGTGAAATCGGGATGCCGGGCGAGTTCGGCGACCAGTTCGGGTGTATCGTCGCGCGACGACAGCGCCTGCGTCTGGAACCATTTGTCGAGCACCAGCGGATTGTCGGCGTAGCGGGTGTAGAATTGATCGAGCGCGCGCTCGCGCTCGGATGACTGACCGTTGACCAGCACCGACAGCGCCCCCTGCCGGTCGGTCATGTTGTCGGCCGCCTCGAATTGCGCCCATGCCAGTGCCGGAGCATCGCTGACTCCGGAAGCGGCGAGATAGCTGAGCGCGACGCTCCGTAGACGACGGATGCCCTTGTCTTCGGGCGTATAGGCATAGGAGCGACGCAGCGCGGGATCGACCGCGGCGCGCCAGCGCGCGCCCAGCTCGCGGCCGAGCGTGGCGCGTAAATCCTCGCGCGCGCGAAAAATCGCTTCGGGATCGACGACGCTCAACTGGTCGCCGATGAAGTTTTCCGAGGGCAGCAAGACCGCCTCGGCGACGAACGCGTGGTCGAGCGTGGGGTCGTCGAGCGTGTCGGCGACCGCCTCGACCACCGCGCGCGGATCGGCCTTACCCTCGACCGTGGCGGCGATCAGCGTGTCGAGCATCAACTGCTGCATCGCCTCGTAGCGTGCGAAGGCGTCGTCGTCGTGACGGGCGAGGAAGGCGAGATCCTCGGCGCTGCGGTCGCTCTCGACGATCACCGGCGCGGAGAAGCCACGGTTGAGCGAGACGACCGGGCGTTCGGTGACGGTCTCGAAGGTCACGCTTGCGCTGGCGTCGGAGAGGATCACCAGTTGCTCGTCGCCGAGCGGCTGGCCCGTGTCGCCGCCGAACAGCCGGATGCGCAGCGGCAGGACCTGCGGGTGCTTGACGGGCTGGCCGGGGGTTTCGGGGATCTTCTGCGCAAGGTTGAGCGTCGCACGGCCGCTGCCGGGTTCGTTGACCAGCGAGGCGGAGACGCGCGGGGTGCCGGCCTGGCTGTACCAAAGCCGGAATTGCGTGAGGTCGATGTCGCCGCCCTCTTCCATGCAGGCGACGAAATCCTCGCAGGTCGCGGCGGTGCCGTCGAAGCGGTCGAAATACAGGTCGCAGGCGGCGCGGAAGCGTTGCGGCCCGAGCATCGTCGCCATCATGCGGATCAGCTCCGCGCCCTTGTTGTAGATGGTGGCGGTGTAGAAGTTGCTGATCTCAATATAGCTTTCCGGGCGAACCGGGTGAGCGAGCGGGCCGGCATCCTCCGGGAACTGCGCAGCGCGCAGGCCGCGGACGTCCTCGATCCGCTTGACCGCAGCCGAGCCCTGATCGGCGGAGAAGCCCTGGTCGCGATAGACGGTGAAGCCTTCCTTGAGGCTTAGCTGGAACCAGTCGCGGCAGGTGATGCGGTTGCCCGACCAGTTGTGGAAATATTCGTGCGCGACCACGGCGGCGATTGCGTCGTAATCGTAATCGGTGGCGGTGTCGGGATCGGCGAGGATGTAGCGGCTGTTGAAGATGTTCAGCCCCTTGTTCTCCATCGCGCCGAAGTTGAAATCGTCGACCGCGACGATGTTGAACACGTCGAGATCGTATTCGCGGCCATAGACGCGCTCGTCCCATGCCATCGACAGTTTGAGCGCGTTCAGCGCATGGTCGGTCTTGGGCAGGTCGGCGGTGCGCACCCAGATGCCGAGCTGCACCTCGCGCCCCGAGCGGGTGGTGAAGCTGTCGCGATTGACCGCGAGATCGCCCGCGACCAGCGCGAAGAGGTATGACGGCTTGGGCCAGGGATCGTGCCATTCCGCCCAGTGCGTGCCGTCGGCATTGTCGCCCTGCGCGACGGGATCGCCGTTGGCGAGCAGCACCGGGAAGCGCGCCTTGTCGGCGGTCATCTTCACGCGGTAGGTCGCGAGCACGTCGGGCCGGTCGGGGAACCAGGTGATGCGGCGGAAGCCCTCCGCCTCGCATTGCGTGCACAGATTGCCGCCCGAGGCGTAAAGCCCCATCAGCTGCGTGTTGCGGTCGGGCGCGATCTCGACCTCGGTTTCGACGACATGCGCGTCGCCGGTCAACGGGACGACGAGCTGCTCGCCCTCGATCCGCCAGTCGTTGATCGCCTGTCCGTCGACGGTCACCGACAGCGGCACCTGCCCCGCGCCATCGAGGCGGAGCGGGGTGTCGTGCGCGCCGTTGCGGGTGACGTGGAGCCGGGCGCGAACGCGGGTGGCGACCGGGTCAAGCGCGAAGTCGAGCGCGACCTGCGGCACCAGCCACGCGGGCGGGGTATAATCGCTGCGGCGCGTGGCGGCGGGCGTGACGGGGGTGGTGCGGGCATCGGCCATGGCACGGACTATGACGAAAAGCCGGCGCGGGTTCCATCCGAAAGCCGCGCGATCGTCTCGACGGCAACCATCTGCGCTTCTAAGGTCAGCAATCCTTCCTCTTCCACCGGGCGTGTCCATGTTTCGTTCGTTCGCTTTCCTCCCGTTGCTCGCGCTTTCCGCCACTGCCCTCGCCCAGACCACGCCGGCCGCGCGCAATGCCGCGCTCAACGCGCCGCTGCCCGCCGATCAGGCGGCGATGAAGGCGCATGTGATGTTTCTCGCCTCGGACGCGATGAAGGGGCGCGACGTCGGCTCGCCCGAGTTCGACATCGCCGCGCAATATGTCGCGGCGCAATTCTATGCCGCCGGGCTCAAGCCGATGGGCGACGACGGCGGCTATCTGCAGAAGGTGCCGCTGACCGGCTACAAGATCGCGGGCGAGGGGAAAGCGTCATGGACCGCGACGGGCGGCACCGCGATGCCGCTGGCGTTCGGCAAGGACTTCACCCCGGCGGCCAATCCGGCGTCGAAGGCGACCAATGTCGCCGCGCCGGTGGTGTTCGTCGGCTATGGACTGGAAGCGCCGCAATACGGGCTGGACGATTATGCGGGCGTCGATGTGCGCGGGAAGATCGTCGCCTATGTCGGCGGCGCGCCTGCGGGGTTGCCGAGCGAGGTGGCGGCGACGTTCGGCAGCGCGGCGGCGCGGCAGAGCGCGGCGGCGAAACATGGCGCGGTGGGCATCGTGGCTATCGCCGATCTGCGCAAGGCCGGGCGCGGCGCACCGTCGTTCGCGGCGGTGACGAAGGGCTATGCCGCCGAGCGGATCACCTGGGCGCGCCCCGACGGCACCGGGAACGCCAGCGGCGCGCCGTTGCTGGGGACGCTGTCGCCGGCGGGGGCGGCGAAGCTGTTCGGTCGTGCCTGGCCGGCGCTCGCCAAAGGGGCGGCGCGCAAGACGTTGAAGGTGCGGCCGGCGACGGCCACGGGGACGCTGTCGATCGCGAGCGAAACCACCTACCGTCCGATCCCGAGCAGCAATGTCATCGGCATGATCCCCGGCAGCGACCCGGCGCTGGGCAAGGAGACCGTGGTGCTTTCCGCGCATCTCGACCACGTCGGGGTCGGCACGGCGGTCAACGGCGACACGATCTACAACGGCGCACTCGACGACGGCGTCGGGATCGCGAGCCTGATCGAAGCCGCCAGGCGCTTCAAGACCGCGGCTGCGCCGAAGCGCAGCATCCTGTTCCTCGCGGTGACCGCCGAGGAGAAGGGGCTGGTCGGCAGCGACTATTTCGCGAACCATCCGACCGTGCCGATCGGCGACATCGTCGCCGACGTGAACCTCGACATGCCGATCCTGACCTACAAGTTCGAGGATATGGTGGCGTTCGGGGGCGATCGCTCGACGCTGGGGCCGATCATCGCGCGCGCGGTGGCGGGGATCGGCGTCGGACTGTCGCCCGATCCAATGCCCGAACAGGCGATCTTCGTCCGCTCCGACCATTATCGCTTCGTGCAGAAGGGCGTGCCCTCGGTGTTCCTGTGGCCGGGGGAGAAGGGGCCGGGCAAGGCGGCGATCGAGACGTTCATGAGCAATTGCTACCACAAGCCGTGCGACGATCTGACGCAGCCGATCCTGTGGGATCAGGGCGTGCGTTTCGTCGACGCCAATTACCGGATCGCGCGCGAGATCGCCGATGCGCCGCAGCGGCCGGTGTGGAACAAGGGCGATTATTTCGGGCTGTTGTTCGATGGTCCGATGGCGCCGTGAAGCGACGGCGAGGTGAGCGTGCTTGTCAAGCGCGGCGTGGCGACCGATGAAGGGTGCTGGTCTGGGGAGCGACAGTGACCGACGCGCGTGACATCATCCGCCGCACGACGATCGAGCTGGGGCCGCTCCGGATCACGCGCGAATATCGCTGCGCGCCGCCGGGGCCGCACTACCCGTTCTACGAGCCGGCGCGGGCGCGATCGGGCGGCGGCTGGCGCGCGGCGGGGGTGCTGGGCGTGGTGCTGGCGGTGAGCGCGGGCGGGCTGTCGATGGCGGCGACCCATGCGCCGCCGAGGCGCGCACCGACCTATGCGGTGAGCGTGCCGGTGCCGCAGCGGGTGATCGTCCCGCCGCCGCCGATTGTGGTCGTGCGAGCCGTGCGCCCGGCTGCCCCGTTCGCGGCGACGACACCGTCGCCGAAGCCGATCGTGGCCGACGACCTGCCACAGGATAGCGGCAGCCGGGCGACGGCGATCGCGGCGGCACTGCGCAGTGGCGAGGTGCAGGAATGGTATGAGTCGGCCGGGCAGGTGCACGGCTTCGTCGTCGCGGGCGAGGTGGAGGCGGATGGCGGGCAAACGTGCCGTGCGCTGTCGGTGCTGACCCGCGCGCCGGGCGGGGCGGACCGGGTCGATCAGCGGCGTGAGTGTCTGCCGGCTGGGTAGGCGTTCCGGTCAGCCCATCGTTCCGTCATTCCCGCGGAGGCGGAGATCCAGACGCGCAGGTCGGGCGATGGAACGGAACGTCGGCGGTTCTGGAACCCCGCCTTCGCGGGGACGACGGTGGCGAGAGAAGAAGCAGGGCGACGAACGTCGGTTCGCCGCCCCGCTTCTTCGATCAGCGGCCGATGCTGGTGTAGCGGAAGCCGGCGGCCTTCACCTCGGCGGGCGTGTAGATGTTGCGGAGGTCGATCAGGATCGGCTCCTTGAGCAGCGACTTCACGCGCGGCAGGTCGAGCGCGCGGAATTCGTCCCATTCCGTGACGATCGCCAGCGCGTCGGCACCTTCGATCGCCTGATACGGACCGTCGCAGTAATCGATGTTGTCGAGCACCAGCTTCGCCTGCTCGGTGCCCTCGGGATCGAACGCCTTCACCTTGGCGCCGGCGTCCTGCAACGCCTGGATCACCGCGATCGCGGGCGAATCACGCATGTCGTCGGTGTTCGGCTTGAAGGTCAACCCGAGGACCGCGATGGTCTTGCCACGGACGTCGTCGCCCATCGCATGGATGATCTTGCGGCCCATCGCACGCTTGCGGTTGTCGTTGACGGCCACGACCGCCTCGACGATCCGCTGCGGCGCGTCATAGTCCTGGCTGGTCTTGAGCAGCGCAAGCGTGTCCTTGGGGAAGCAGGAGCCGCCGTAGCCCGGCCCGGCGTGCAGGAACTTCGACCCAATGCGATTGTCGAGCCCGATTCCGCGGCTGACGTCCTTCACGTCGGCGCCGACCTTTTCGCACAGGTCCGCGATCTCGTTGATGAAGGTGATCTTGGTCGCAAGGAACGCATTGCCGGCGTATTTGATCAGCTCGGCGGTGCGGCGCGCGGTGACGAGGATCGGCGCGGCGTTGAGATACAGCGGGCGATAGACCTGACGCATCACCTCGGTCGCGCGGTCGTCGCCCGAGCCGATCACGATGCGATCGGGACGCTTGAAATCGTCGATCGCCGCGCCTTCGCGGAGGAATTCCGGGTTCGAGACGACGCCGAATTCGGCATTCGGTGCGGCCTCGCGGATGATCCGCTCGACCTCGTCACCGGTGCCGACGGGCACGGTCGATTTGGTGACGATCACGGTATAGCCGGTCAGTGCCTCGCCGATCTCCTTGGCGGCGGCGTAGACGTAGGACAGGTCGGCATGACCATCGCCACGGCGGGTCGGCGTGCCGACGCCGATGAACACCGCGTCCGCACCCGCAACCGCTTCCTTGAGGTCGGTGGTGAACTTCAGTCGGCCCGCCGCGACATTGCGTGCGACGAGGTCCTCGAGGCCGGGTTCGTAGATCGGCATCTTGCCGGCCAGCAGCCGGTCGATCTTGCCCTTGTCCTTGTCGACGCAGATCACGTCATGGCCGAAGTCGGCAAAGCATGTGCCTGAAACCAGGCCGACATAGCCCGAACCGATCATGGTAATGCGCAAGACGGTCGCTCCCTTGAATGAACCGCCTCCGGGCGGCATCCCTGCCTTGCCCGCTAGCGACTCGACCGGCCGTCTGGCAAGCGTTCAGGTGGTTGCAATCGGTGCACGTCCGCTTGCCGGCATCGAAATTGCGTCCGACCGCGCCGTTGCCCGGACGACGGTCTTTCGCCAGCGGCGTCGACGCCAGGCATTCACCGCGGTGATGGCGGCGGGCCACATCAGCGTCAGCACGACATCGGAGATCGTGTCCGCCCATGTCCATTGCGGGCTGGCAGCAAGCCAGTCCATTACCTCGTTACCCAGCTCGGCGGCGAATACGGCCTGAAGCGCGACGACACCGCCGCGCCGCTGCCGTACCACCATCAGCGTCAGCAGATAGATCGCCAGCCCGACATGGACGTGCAGCAGCTCGGCCGACCCGCTGCTGGCGACGATCCGGTCGATCAGCGATTTGTAGAGGTGCACGATGTCCATTGTGCCGGATTAACACAGATGGGTTGAGAAAAGATGATCCGCGCCGCGCCGCGAACTGGCTGGAACCGCGACGCTTCACGAAGATTGTCGCGGTAATGATCGAATCCTCCGCGCCGGTCGGCATCCTGACCTTTCACCGTTGCATCAACTATGGCTCTTACTGGCAGGCGCGCTGTCTGGTCGAGGGGGTGCGCGCGATGGGGCACGATGCGCAGCTGCTCGACCATCACAGCGACGCGGTGGTGCGCGCCGAATGGCGCTGCGCGTTGCAACCGACGCTGCCCGAACGCACGCACGCCGCCGATCTGGCTGCGTACAAGGCGAAGGCGCGGCGGTTCGTGGCGGCGATCGAGCGCCTGCCGCGCTCGGCGGCGTTCGCGCTTGACGAGCCGGAGGCGCTTGCCCCGCTCGACGCAGTGGTGGTCGGAAGCGACGAGGTCTGGAATTTTCGCCACCCATGGTACGCCTCGACGCCTCTGTTTTTCGGCGAGGGGCTGAGCGCGCCGCGACTGATCTCCTATGCCGCCAGCTTCGGCAACCACGACGCCGCCGACGGGATCGGTGACGAATGGGTCGAGCGGCTGCGGCGGTTCACCGCAATTTCGGTGCGCGACGCCAATGCGCAGGCGCTGGTCGGCGGCGCGCTGGGCGACACACCCCCGCTGGTGCTCGACCCGGTGCTGCAGTTCGCCGATCGCGTGCCGCGCGGGATGCCGGACGGGCAGCGCTATGCCATGGTATATGGCCATGGCTTTCCCGACTGGCTGGCGCAGGCGATGCGGCGGTGGGCAACGCGGCACGATGTCCGGCTGCACAGCATCGGCTATCGCAACGACTGGGCCGATACGCAGGAGATCGATGCCGGGCCGGAGGCATTTGCCGAGCGGGTGGCGGGCGCGAGTGCGCTGGTCACCAATTTCTTCCACGGCTGCGTCTTCGCGCTGGTGCACGGCACACCGTTCGTGACCGCGCCTTCGTCGTACCGGTTCAACAAGGTGCGCGATCTGGCGGCAGCGCTCGATGCGCAGCCCCATATCGTCGCACCGGAAACTGCCGATGCCGGGTATGACACGTTGCTGACCGCGCCGCACGACGCGCGGATCGGCGATCGGATTGCCGTGCTGCGCGCGCAATCGACCGCCTTTCTGGGCGCGGCGCTTGGCTGAGGCGTTGCGCCCGGACGATATCGTCGACGCCGGGCTGTGCATCGGCTGTGGCGGCTGTAGTGCGGCGATGCGGATGGACCGCGACGGGTTGTGGAAGCCCGCGCCGGGTACGCCGGGCGGCGCGGATTTTGCGGCCCGGTGTCCGTTCTCGCCGGCCGCGGCCAACGAGGATGCGCTGGCCGCCGAGCGCTTCCCCGACGCGCCGGGGCGCAGCGATCTGCTCGGGCGGTTCGAATCGTCCTGGGTCGGCCATGTTGCGGAGGGCGGGTTTCGCGCCAATGGCAGCTCGGGCGGGATGGTGAGCTGGGTGGCGGCTGAGCTGCTGCGCAGCGGTGCGGTCGACGCGGTGGCGCATGTCGCGCCCGTTGCCGATCCGCACGGGGATGGGCGATTCTTCTCCTACCGGCTGTCGCGCGATGCCGACGAGATCGCGGGCGGCGCGAAGTCGCGTTACTATCCGGTCGAGCTTTCGGCGGTGATCGCGGCGATCCGCGCGACGCCGGGGCGCTATGCGGTGGTGGCGGTGCCGTGCTTCATCAAGGCGCTCCACCTGTTGCGGCGCACCGATCCGGTGATCGCCGAGCGGGTGACGCACCTGCTCGGGCTGTTCTGCGGACATCAGAAAAGCGCACGGCTGGTCGACAGTTTCGCATGGCAGCTCGACGCGCCGATCAAGCGGGTGCGTGGCGTCGATTACCGGATCAAGGACGCCAGTCGTCCCGCCAACTGGTATCGCGCGCATCTGACGCTGGATGACGGCAGCGCGCGCGCCGAGGATTGGTGGCATCTGGCCGATGGCGACTGGGGTGCGGGGTTCTTCCAGAACCCGGCGTGTGACTGGTGCGACGATGTGGTCGCGGAGACCGCCGATGTCGCGTTCGGCGATGCGTGGGTGGAGCCGTATTCGTCGGATGGGCGCGGGACCAATGTGGTGATCGCGCGCTCGCCGGAGATCCATGCGATGATCGCGGGGGCGGTGGCGGACGGACGGCTGGCCCTGACCCAGGTCGATGCGGGGTTCGTCGAGCAGACGCAGGCAGCCGGGTTCCGGCATCGCCGCGAGGGACTGGCGTATCGGCTGACGTGGCGGCGCGGGGGCGATGCGGTGCGGCCGGTGAAGCGCGTCGCGCCCTCGGCGGCGCTGCCGGTGCGGCGCAAACTGGTCTACCGGATGCGGCACATGATCGCGCGCGACAGCCACCGGATCGCGCGGGTGGCGCTGCGCACCGGACGGACGGGGCTCTATACCGGTTGGGCGCGGCGCGTGCTGGCGGTGTATCGCGCGGTGGCGTGGTCGCACGGACGGCTGGGGGCGTGGGTCGACCGGGTACTGCCGGATCGCCGGCGTTAGGACCCGCATCCCCTCGCGCTGAGCGGGTCGGACGGCCGCCTGTGCGACACGTGCGTCGACCGGCTCGGCACGAACGGAGCGGGTGTCACCGGCGAGCCCGGGGGTCGCCGAGCGGACCCCCGGGGTCACACCCCGGGGTGAGGAGACTTACACCAGCGCGCGGCGGACCGGCTTGTGGCGACGACGCATCGCCGCGCCGACCACGCCGAAGCCGGCGAGCATCATCGCCCAGGTCTTCGGCTCGGGCACCGCGCCGGTCAGCTTCGCATATTCGTCAGCGCTGACCTTGAAGCTGTAGACCATGTTCGGGATCAGCGACGTGCCCTTCGGGCATGCCGTGCCGAGCTTCACCTGCGCGCTGCCGCCCTTGCCGGAAACGCCGCCGGTGCAGACGTCGAACTGCTCACCGCTGCCCGATTGCGTGACCGAATAATCGTTGTCGGTAACGACGATCAGCGAGTAGCTGCCATCCGCCAGCCGCGGCCCGAACGCGAAACCCTCGATCTTCTCGGGCACGGCATAGCCCGCCGCTTTCAGCGCGGCGGCGATGTCGAGGAACGGGGTCGCGCTCTTGGCAACCGGACTGACGCCATCGGGCAAGGTGTTGGTGCCCGCGAGGCTGATGTCCTTGACGTCGGTGGCGTTGGTCAGGTCGATCTCATAGACGCGCTTGTCGCCGACCTGCTTCTTCCCGTTGGGATCATCGACGCCGAAGCCGCGATTATCGCGTTCCAGCACCAGCAGCTTGTTGTCGCCGACCGCCTGGAGCGAGGAGACGCCGATCGACCGCCCCTGCTTGTCGGCATCGAACGGGTTCTTGGTCAGCCCGGCATTGATCGCGTCGACCGAGTCGAGCTGGTAGACATATTGTTTCGTCTGCTTGCCGGTCGCGACGTCGAATTCGACGATGCGGGTGTTGCGGCTGTAAACGCCGTTCGCCGACCCGTCGGGCGCGCGGCCCTCGTTCACCAGCGGATCCTGCAGGATCGCATAGGCCGTCTTGCCATCCTTGCTGACGGTCAGCCCTTCAAAGCCGCGGTTGTCCTGTCGTCCGGTTGCGATCGACCCCGCGCCGCCGACATAATCGACGCCGCCGTTGCCGTCGCGCGGCACGAGGTTGGACGGCACCTCGAACGCGCGGACGAACTGGCCGTCGGTGCGGAACTCGTAGACCGAGGGGCCATATTCGTCGGAGACGAGGAAATTGCCGTTGGGCAGGCGTGCCAGCCCCTCTGGATCGAGCGAGCGGCCGAGATCCGCGACGCTGCCGTTCAGCAATTGCGGGTTGAGGCCGTTATAGTTGTTCGCACCGTCATGGTAGAGGACAGTGTTGGTCAGCGTGAAGCCGTTGATCTTGCCGCCCGTGTCGATATCGAGCGTGAAGCCCTGCAACCGCGGCGCATAGGACAGCACGCCGCCGCCGGGTCCACGATCGGTGGTGCTCCAGAACGTCCCGGTGCTGGCGTCGTAGCTCAGGTCCGAGCCGAACCCGCCGAAGCGATTGTCACCGACATTGGCGAAGCCCGACAGGTCGGTGCCGTTCGGTACGGAATAGGACGAGATCAGCGTGACCGCGCCCGCCACGGAAGGCGCGAGGGCGAGCGTAGCGACAGCGGTGGCGAGCAGGGCGAAGCGGCGCATAAGGTTAATCTCCTGTTAACCGCGCGCCTGACGCCATGCTGTTACGCAGCCGTGACGATTGTACGACGATCGTGCGACACCGTGCCTGCCTGTCCCGCTTTGGGGCGGGCAGGTCAGGCGGTGCGGCGCAGATGCTCCGCGAGCCGCAACGTCTGCGCGAGCAGCGTCAACGTCGGGTTGGCGAAGCTGGAGGTCGGGAAGCTCGCCGCGCCGGCGATGAACAGGCCGCGTGTGCCGAACAGTTCGGCATTGGCGTCGCACACGCCGTCCGCCGCGCTGTCCGCCATGCGCGCGGTGCCGATATGATGGCCGCCGACGGGGACCGGATGGTCGCTCCACGCCTGCGCCTCGTCATCGGTGAGCGTGATCGTCGCCTGACCGCTGCGGTTCACCGCCGCCGCGATTACGCGCACGCCTGCGATCATCCGCGCGCGGTCCGCCGCCGTGCAGCGCCAGTCGATGATCGCGCGGCGCATGCCGGCCGCGTCGCGCTCGCTGCCCAGCATGACGCGGCTGTCGCGGTGCGGCTCCTGCTCGCCATTGAGGTCGAGCGGGTAGACACCGCCCGGCTCCGCGAGCAGCACGCTGGGCAGCTTGCGCTTCGCGAGAATGCGGCGGCGCGTCCAGTCGAGCGCGAACCCCGCCAGTCGCGGCGATCCGAGCAGCACGTTGCGGAAATGCGCGGCATGGAAGGACGCCGACGAGCCGCCGCGCTGCGCGCGCGCATCATGCTCCAGCGCGGTCATCTTGCGCGCATATTCGGGAACGATCATGTTCTTGGCGAGGTACATCGCTGACAGCACCGGATGGCGGTGCGCCGGGTCGACGATGCTGGGATGCGCGGGGCGCAACACCATATTGGCCAGCCGCTCGCGCCGCTGCGCGTGGGGCGACAGCCACAAATAGCGGCGGCAATAGACGCCGTCGTGCGAGCGGAAATAGTCGAAGCGGTCGTGCCCGGCGGGCGGGTGGAAGGCGATCGTGCCGAGCGTGCCTTCCAGATGGCATTGGTAATAGCGCCCGACCAGATCGTGCTCGTTGCCGAGCCCGCAGGCGCGCGCCTCGTCGCTGGCGAGCAGCAGCCGCGCGGTCTCGATCCCGCCCGCCGCGACCACGACGCGGGACGCGGCGACCGTCACCTTCATGCCATCGGGAAGGCGGAGGCGGACACCGCTGGCGACTGCGCCGTCGTCTGCGGTGAGGATCTGGTCGACGGGCGCGTTGGTGAGGACGCGCAGCCGTGGCGCGGCGGCGAGCCGCCTGCGGTACCAGCCGCCGAAATCGGTTGGGTGGCTGAAACGCTCGATGCGCTCGGTGATCGCATCGTCGCCGGTGCCGGGTAGCGCGGGATCGGCCTCGCGCGGGTCGGCGGCGGCCGCGGTGATGTCGAGCGCGCCCGCCTCGGCGAGTGCCATCGCCTGCGGGTAGAAGCGCGCGATCTCGTCATGCGCGATCGGCCAGCGCGCAGCGGGCATCCAGTCGCGCGTTTCGAAATCGACGGGATCGAACGGGATGCAGCGCCCGCCCCACACCGCGCTGGTACCGCCGAACTGGCGGCGACGGTACATCTCGCCAGGGGAGTGCGAGGCGGGAGAGACCGTCTGCGCGCGGAGGAAGTCCTGTCCGGCCTTGTCGAACTTATCGCCGCCGGCCTCAACCAGCACGACGTCCCAGCCGGCATCTTCCAGCGTCAGCGCGAGCGTGATTCCGGCCGGACCGGCGCCGACGATGACCAGATCGGCCTCGATCCGCTCGGGCAGTGCGGCGCGGCGCGCGTCGACGATCATCGCGCCGACCCCCGCGCGATCGCGGCGAGCGCGCGCAGATGTTCGGGCTTGCCGGTGCCAACCACGGTGCAGTCGACGGCGGGATGCGCGATCGCGCGCGCCACCGCCTGCGCCGGGGTGAGGCCGGGTTGCAGCGTCACCACCTCGCGCGCGAGCACCAGATGCCCGCGCGCGCGAATCGTGTCGGCGCGCTTGCCGAGCGCGGTGAGCACGTCCCATGGCAGCTCCAGCACGTCATAGCCGGGCTGGTCGAGCGCGGCATCGAGCGTGGCGAGATCGTCGCACGACACGCCGATCCGCAGCGCCTTGCCGCTGGCGCGGGCTGCGACGAGCGCCAACGCCAGCTCGGCATCAGCGGCGATATGGGCGGGCGGGCTGTGGAGCAGGAACGCCTCGACACGATCGGTGCGCAGCCGCTTGAGAGACGCCTCAAGGCTGGCGATGATCGCGCGCGGCCGCCAGTCGGCGCTGATCGCATCGGCGCGCTGGGCGGTGACGGCATTGCCCGCGCCGCCGCGTCGTGCGAGCACCGCACGGATCAGCGGCTTGGCGGTGCGCAGCAGCCGGTATTTGGCGGAGAAGGTCTGCCCGCCCTTGGTGACGACGAACGCCGCGTCGCGTCGCGCGGCGATCGCGCGGCCGATGATCCGCTCACTGTCGCCCTGGCCATAGATGCTGGCGGTATCGAGCAGCGTCACGCCGAGGTCGAGCGCTGTGCGCACCAGCCGCTCGCTGTCGGCAGCCGGGGCGGGGTTGGCGAACGAGCCGAACTTGCTGCCGCCCAGCCCGAGGCGCGAGACGGCGGTCACTGGCCCGCGATCCGGTAACCGCGCACCCAGTCGATCTTCATCCGCGCCGGCCATTGCTGATCCGCGGTCGGTACGCCCGGCCAGTTGCCGCCGATCGCGAGGTTGAGGATCATGTAAAGCGGCTGGTGATAATCCTTGTTCGGCGCGCGGCGCACGACATGATCGTCGAAATACCAGACCAGCTCCTTCGGCGTCACCATCATGCCGTAGGTGTGGAATCGCGACAGATCGGTGCCGCTCTGCCACGGCATCCCGTCGCCCTTCTTCTGGTTGTTCGGCAAATTCGGGAAATAGGTGAAATAGAGTTTGCCGGGTTCACCGATCGATTCGAAGATGTCGATCTCGATCGGGCCGGGCTGTTGCTGCTTACCGTCCTTCACCGCCGGCACCGGGAGCAGCCAGAAGGCGGGCCAGATGCCCTTGCCACTCGGGAAGGCGATGCGCGCCTCGACATAGCCATAGGTGAAGTGGAACGACCGCTCTGAACTGATCATCCCCGACAGATAGGGCAGGTGGTTGGTAACCGGATCGGCGCGGAACGGGTTGGGGCGCGCCGCGATCGTCAGCACGCCGGGCTGCCACTCGAACGCGGACATTCCCTCGGCGGGATCGCCGTAATATTCCAGCTCGCCATTGGGGACGAGCGTGCGCGGCTCCCAGCCCTTCTCGGCGCGCGTCGGCTGGACGCCGAACCAGTAATTGGTCTTCCAGCGCCCCTTCGGGTTTTTCTCCGCGTGCCAGAAATCGGGCCCGCGATCGAAATCCTCGGCGAAGGTGGGGCGCAGCCGTGTGCGGTCGAGCGCCGCGCCGCCGCCCGGAGTTGCGGTCCACCCGCCCCAGATCGCCGCCGCGAGCAGCGCCATGCGCACGATCATTTCCACACCGATCCGCCGCATTCGCGGATATAGGCCGCCGTCTGACGCGAGATCGCCTTGCGCTGCGGCCGGTCGCTGCGTTTGCGCCAGTCGAGGAACTTGCGCACCGCGCCGGTGACGCTGGCCTGGCCGCGCTGACGCATCAACAGATAGGGTGTGAAGAGCGCGGCGTTCACCAGCACCTCCGGGAAAGGCATCCGAAGATAGCTGATGATATATTTGTTCGCCAGCCGCTGTGTCTGGACGCGCTTCTTGCCGTCCCGCCCGGCGGGGTGCTCCAGCTCCTCGCAAGCGATCGCGGGATCGTAGCGTATCCGCCAGCCGGCATCGATGATCCGGTACGACAGCTCGATCTCCTCCAGCCCGTAGAAGAAGTCGGGCAGGAAGCCGCCGACCTCGCGCAGGCAGGCGGTGCGGAACGCCACGCACCCTCCAACGAAGCGAAAGGTGAGGAACGGCTGCGTCAGGTCGACGTCCTTGCGGGTGTGCGGGATCAGGTCGACGCGGCGGCGCGTCTCGCCGCGGACGTGCTTGCGCACCGTAATCGCGCCGAGCCGGTCGTCCTCGTCGAAGCGGGCCGCGAACAGGTCGAGCATCTCGGGTGTCTCGACCAGCACGTCGTCATCGAGCAGCACGATGATCGGCCCACGTGCCGCGTCGAAGCCGTCGTTGCGCGCATGGACGCCCTTGTTGCTGCCTGAAAACAGATACTGGCGGTGCGGAAAGCGATCGAGCAGCGATTCACGCGTGCCGCGCTCGGCATTGTTGTCGACGAGGATCAGTTCGTAATCGTCACGCGGTCCGAGACATTCGTGAAGCCGGGACAGCGTGTCGGCAAGGATCTGGTCGCGGGCATAGGTGAGCACCACGACGGAGAAGCGGATCGTCATGCCATTGGCTCCGACAGCGCGAGACGGGTGAGGGCGTGGCGCTCGGCGATGGTGAGCAGCACGATATTGGCGAGCTGGCTGACCGCGATCGCGATTGCCATGCCGGGAATGCCGTGCGGGATCGCGAGCACCAGCGCGGCGAGCGTGACCAGCGCGGTCGCGGCGCGGGTCACGAACATCGTGCGGCTGGCGCGCAGTACGATCAGCAGCGTCTCCGACGGCTGGTTGAGGCAGAACAGGAAGAAGGCCGCGCACAGCAGCTGCACGTTCTGTTCGGCCCCGGCATATTGGCCGTGGAAGACGAGCGCGATCAGCGGATGCGCGAAGAGCGCGACCAGGGCAAGATAGCCGCCGGTGAGCACGATCAGCGTGCGGCGCGTGTTGCCAATCGCGTGACGCAGCCCCGGCCCGCCATCCTTTGCGAGCGCGGCGGCGGCGCGCGGCTTGTCGGTCGAGTCGATCGCCGAGACGATGCTGACCGCGGGGTTGGTGAGCGTGCGCGCCGCGGTGAACACCGCCGCGGCGCCCGGGCCGAGCAGCGCGCCGATCAGGATCACGACCGTCGCGGTGCTGTAGACCGTGTAGGGGAAAATGTTGAGCGCGAGCCAGCCCGCGAAGCGGCCATGCGGGGCGAAGCGCTGCCACGCGCGCGCCGCCGCGGGGGCGGCCGGGCGGAGCAGCAGAAGCGCGAACAGCGTCGCCAGCGTGGCGGAAACGCCCCACGCCAGCGCGCCGGCGACCGCATCGGGGCGGGTCGCGGCGGCGACGAGCGCGCCGCCGATCAGCACGACGAAGAACAGCGCGGAGACGAGTGCGGCAAGCCACGCGCGTTCCTGCTTGTAGAACCAGCGGCGGACGAAGTCGGCGGCGAGCAGCGGCGGGGTGATCCCCGCGCCGAGCAGCAGCGGCTCGGCCAGCCAGCGTTGCGCGGGCAGCGTGACCTGTACCAGCGCGGCGATCGCGACCAGCCCGACCGCCAGCACCAGCGCGGCGGCGACGTTCAGCCACCACCAGTCGGAATGGTAGCGACGATCGTCGGCGGCATCGCCCTGGTCGCGATGCTCGGTGACGTAAGGCAGGGTGATGAGCGAGCGGTGGAAGCCCGCAACGAAATAATAGGCGCCGATCGCGACGCCGACCGCGCCGAAGGCATCGGGTGCCAGGTGGCGGCCGAGAATCGCACTGGCGGCGATGCTACCGAGCCCCTGAAACCCCTGGTCGGCCAGCGCGAAGAGTCGCGCCAGACGCCGGTCGCGGAGCCGCCCGGTCAGGCTCTGGAGAGGAAAAGAAGCCATCGGGCGGCGCGCGGGTGATCCGGTGGATGCCGGATCACGACTGGGCGTAATAGTCCTTCATGTAATCGGCGTAGCCGGACGGATCGCCGAAGCCGGACTGCGACTGCACCTTGAGGTTGACCATCGTCAGCGCGACGCCGGTCACGCCCGAGCCAACCGAGCTGATCTGATGCAGCGCGGCGCGGGCGGCGCGCGCTGGAGTCGAGCGCCAGCGAACCAGCATCGCGAGCGCATCGAAGTGATGCGCGAGCACGCGGGTATCAGCCACGGCGAGCACCGGCGCTGTATCGACCACGACCAGTTCGTAGCGACGGCGCAACTCGGTGAGCAGCGCGGTGAATTCCGGCGTCTCAAAGATGTGCGGCGAGGTACCGGCGGTCGGCGCGAGGGGCAGGATGTCGAGCCCGGTCTGCTCCTCGCGCAGGATCACCTCGTCGAGCGTTGCGGTGCCGGCCAGCACCTCGCCGAGCCCGACGCGCGCCTGCGGGGCGAGCGCCACCGACACCGAGCGACGACGCAGATCGGTGTCGAGCAGCAACGTGCGCGATCCGCCGGTGGCGAGCACGCGCGCGACCGAGGTCGAGGTCGTGGTCTTGCCCTCCTTGGGCAGCGCCGAGGTGATGCCGAGGATCTTGCCGCCCTGCACCGACGAGGCGGTGAAGCTGAGGCTGGTCGCGAGGTTGCGATACGCTTCGGTATAGGCCGACAGCGGGTGCAGCAACGTCGCTTCCGCCGGATCGCTGGTGCGCGGCTTCTCGATCGAGCTGGCCGGGGTCGGCACGCTGTTGAAGTAGTCGACTCCGAGCATCGTCTCGATATCATCGACCGTGTCGAGGCCCTGCACCCAGCGCTCGCGGACATAGGCGATGGCGAGACCGATCGCGAGGCCGAGCACCGCGCCCATGAACAGCAAGACCGGAACATTCGGCGAGCTGGGGGCCAGCGGCAGCGACGCGGGTGCGGCGATACGGCTGTCCGGGCGGACGATCGACTGTTGCGCGTTCTGCTGCGTGCTGGTGTTCAGCAGCTGCTGATAGGCGTCGCGGGCGTTCTGCGCGGTGCGCTGCAGATCGGCGAGTTCAACAGACGAGCGCACGTTGTTCGTCAGGCGCGCCTGCGCGGCGGCAAGGCTGGCCTCGAGCGACGCGGTGCTCGACCCGGCGGCCTGCGAGGCATTGCCCGCCGAGCGCGAAAGGTCGCGCATCTCGCGCGTCAGCTGTGCGTCGATCGCGTCGAGTTCCTTGCGCGCATCGGCCAGCGCCGGATAGCGCTCACCATAACGCGACTGGAGCGAGGCGACGCGTGCCGCGACCTGCGCACGCTGCTGACGCAGCGACGACATGGTGGCGGTGCTGTACGGGCTGTTGGTGCCGCCGCCGACGATCGTCGAGCCGCTGGCGCCGCTGCGCGCCCGGGCCGCAGCCTCCTCGGCACGCGCCGCGGCAAGCGCGCCGCGAATCGAGGCAATTTCCTGCTCGGCGGTGACGGAATCCGGCAAGCCGAGCAGGTTGTTGCGGACGCGGAAGGCGGCGACGGCGGCGTCGGCCTGCTCGACCTTGCGGCGCAGTTCGTCGAGTTGCCCGTTGAGGCGCGAATCGACGTCGTTAAATTCGGCAGCCTTGGTCTGCAGATCCTCGGCCATGAACGCCTGCGCGAACGCGTTGGTGATCTGCATCGCCTTCAGCGGGTTCTTGTCGGTATAGCCCACCTCGAACAGCGAGGTCGTGCCGACCCGCGCGGCGTTCAGATTCGTGAGCAAGGCACCGGCGATCGCCTGCTTCTCGGTCGCGGCGTCGGTCGCGAAATCCTTGGCCGCTTCACGCAGCTCGGGATCGCGGTCCAGCTTCAACTGCTCGACGACGCGGGTCGCGACGGGCAGCGACTTCATCGTCTGCACCTCGGCGTCGATCTTCGCGTCGCGCGCCAGATCCGACAAGGGTGCCTGCGGCGCGCCGGCCACCGGGCTCTGCGGCGTATATTCAAGCTGGGCCGAGGCGGTGTAGCGGCGCGGCAGCACCTTGCTGATCCCCCAGGCGACCACCACCATCCCGACGACGCACGCCAGAATGATCGGCAGATGCCGCTTCAGGCGCGAAAAGAGGCCGGCCAGATCCTGGCGTTCCTCGGGCCGCATGTTCGTCGCTTCCGCCATCGCTTACCCTTTTGTTCTGCCTTCGCCGCGGCTCAGCGCCGCAGCGTCAGGCTAAGCCCTGCGCGCAGTTCGTTGAAACGTTGACCAATCTGCGCGCCGCGGCTGTCGCGATTGGAATAGTCGATCGATGGCGTCAGCACCATCGACCGGTTGAGCGTGTAGAGCGCACTCGCCCCGACATGGAACAAGGTGTCATCGCGATCGATGCGCGAGAACGCGTCCTTTTCCAGATCGGCGCGTCCGACCAGGATCAGGCTGCGCAACAGTTCATGGTCGATCTCGGCCGAGAGGCGCGACGCGACATAGCCCGGAGAGCCGATCACGATCGCGTCGCGGACGTCGCGGCGTGCCGACAGGCTGATCGTCGTCAGTTCGGTGACGAGGTAATCGACCTGCGCGTCCAGCGCGAGCCCGCTGAGATTCGAGATGCCGGCGGTGTCGTAATGCCGCGTCAGATAGCCAACGCCGAGCCGGGTGCGGATCAGCGGGGTCACATCGAACGCAGCGCCGCCGATCACGCGCAATTCGTCACCGCTGCGGTCGAAATCGAAATTGACGACCTTGTAGTTGTGCAGCGTATAGATGCCCTGCACGAACACCGATGTGACCGGCGAGATGTTGTATTCGGCGCGCGCGGTCATCCGCGTGGCGGTGCGATCGAGATAATCCTGATCGATCACCGAGCCGTCTAGCGAACGCGTATCGCTGTAGTTCAGCCGCGTGACGTTGACGTCGCCGATGAGTTGCAGACGATTGAGCGCATAGGTGCCGCGCAGCGACGCCACCTGCCGATCGAGTGGGACCGAGGCGGCGGCAAAGCGCGGGAAGTCACCGGAGAGCTGCGTGATGTAGATCCGGTCGGCATTCACCGCCGCGCGCAGGTTCGAATCACCGTAGATATCGAGCCGGCTTTCCAGCCCGATATCGTAGCCGTCCTCGTTCTTGATCGGATAATCGAGATAACGCCGGAACGTGCCACGGACATGGCCGAGCAGTTGATGCCGCGACCAGTCGCTGCGTGCGTCGATGCGCGGGGCGATCGTCGCATAGGCGTCGGAAACCGTGTCGGAGGTCGCGCCGAAGACGTTGCTGGTCGCGTTGGCGGCCAGATCGATCTGCGGAAAGACCAGGAAGGCGCCGGCGTGGACGCCCAGCGCTTCCAGCTCGGGGTGCGGACGTTGCAACACCGTGACGCGGTCCGTCGCCGGCAGATCGAACGGGATGCCGGTGTCCAGCACCGATCGCGACGTCTGTGCGTATGCGGTC
Organism: Sphingomonas sp. NPDC079357; assembly: GCF_044901155.1. NCBI lineage: Bacteria > Pseudomonadati > Pseudomonadota > Alphaproteobacteria > Sphingomonadales > Sphingomonadaceae > Sphingomonas > Sphingomonas sp. NPDC079357. The sequence goes on along the minus strand of NZ_JBJDOM010000006.1, from coordinate 34,404 downwards.
GGAATCGCGGCGACCAGCAGCGATGCTGCGGCCAGCAACCGCGACGCGACGATACGAGACCGCCGCCGGGAACAGCCGGGAACAGACGGAAGGCGGGTCATCACAGGGATCAGAAGAACCGCTCGGCGAAGCGGATTGTGTCACCCGGCCGCACCGCCAGCTCCGGCGTTGCCTCGACCTTGGTTTCACCGCCGCCGGTCTCGGGGCGGATAAACACGTAATTCTTCTGCGCGCGATAGGTGTAGCCACCTGCCAGCGCCACCGCGCCTTCCAGCGTCATGCCGGTCTGGTACGGATATTGTCCCGGCTTGTTGACCTCGCCCAGAATATAGAAGGGGCGATAGGTGACGATCGAGCCGGTGACGCTGGGATTGCGCAGGAAGCCGTCGGCCAATCGGTTGCGGATCAGCGTGCTGACCGCGTCGATCGTCATGCCCTGCGCCTTGATCGTGCCGGCCAGCGGCACTTCGATCGTGCCGTTCGGGTTGATCGCATAGGTGCGGGTAAGATCAGGCTCGCCATAGACAGCGAGCGCGATCTGATCGCCGACGCCGAGCTGATAGGTGGTGTCGACCGGCGTTGCGCGTTCGCGCCCCAGCGCCGAGGCCGATTGCAGCGGAAGATCGCTGCCGCGCCCGGCGCAGCCCGCGAGCAGCGCCACTGCCGACAGCATCATCGCCAGCCTGGTCATTCTGATAATTCCCCCGGGTCTATGCCGCACGTGCGAAGTGCCGACTTGGTAAGCGATGTCGCTTTAAATGCAAGCTATCTTCCGGCGGCTTGCGTGCCATCACGAGCCTTCTTGCAGGAATATGTTTACCCGTTATGGCTCAAGAGGAGCAGCGGGGGCGACAAGTGGCGGACGCCGCTTCCCCATTTCGCGCTGTAAAAGGGGCCAGCGAGACGCGAACATGATCTGGATGTACGCCATCGCTGCCGGGCTGTTGCTGCTGTTGGCGGTGCATCCATTCATCATCTATCCCTATTCGCTGCGCTTTTTTCGTCGGCGGCCTGTGTCGCAACTGTCTCACGACGGGACAATGCGGCCGTCGCTGGCGATCTGCATGTCGGCTTATAACGAGGCACGATCGATCCGCCGACGGATGGAGCGGCTGATCGAGGCGGCGGACGCTTACGGCAACGCCACGATCCACGTTTACGCCGACGGGCCACAGGACGGGACGATCGAGATCCTGCGCGAATTCGCGGATCGCATCGACCTGATCGTGTCGCACGGGCGCAACGGCAAGACCTATGGCATGAACCTGCTGGTCGAACGCTCGTCGTCCGAGCTGCTGATGTTCACCGACGCGAACGTGATGCACGACGTCGACGTGATCGCGCCGCTGATCGCGCCGTTCGCCGATCCGGGCGTAGGCTGCACCAGCGCGCGGCTGGTCTATGACAATGCCGACGACAGCCCCGCCGCCGCGACCGGTGCCGCCTATTGGCGTGCCGAGGAAGCGATCAAGGCGATCGAGAGCGAGACGGTCGGGCTGATCGGGGTCGACGGCGCGATGTTCGTGATGCGGCGTGAACTTCACCGGCCGCCGCCGCCGCATCTGATCGACGATCTGTACCTGAGCCTTGTCGTCCTGGCGCAGGGCGGACGGCTGATCAGCGTGCCGGACGCGCTGGTGCATGAGCGCAGCGCGACCGAGGCGGAAGAGGAACTGGTGCGCAAGCGCCGGATCGCCTGTCAGGCGATCAACGTCCACCGCGCCTTGTGGCCGCACCTGCGCCGGCTGCCCTGGCCGGCCTTCTACGGTTATGCCTCGCACCGGATGCTGAAATGGGTGACGCCGTTCCTGCTGCTGGGGGCAGGGCTGTTCGCGCTGCCGGTCGCGGTGGCGGTGTTCGGGGCAGGGCCGATCCTGTCGCTGGCGTTGGGCGGCGCGATCCTGCTGGCGGTGGGCAACCGGCTGAAGATCGGCATCGCGCAAAAGATTGTCGCCGCGCTGCTCAGCCTGTTGGGCGTCGCCATGGGCGTGATCGATTCCGTATGGGGTGGAAAGACATACGCCGTGTGGCAACCCGCGGAGTCGGTGCGCGACTGAGACGGGGCGAGTTGCCGTTCCGGGTTCGCATCTTTAGGAGGCGGTGCAGCATGAAGGCGCCGACCCCGGCGCGAACCGAGGGATGACAGCATGAGCGGCCGCACCGATCCGATCCTGGTCACCGGCACTGCCGGCTTCATCGGCCATGCCGTCGCGCACCGCCTGCTCGACCGCGGCGAGCGCGTCATCGGCGTCGATATCGTCAACGATTATTACGATCCCAAGCTGAAGGAAGCGCGGCTCGCGACCTTCCAGGGTCGCAACACCTTCGCCTTCCATCGCGCCGACATCGCCGATGCCGAGACGATGGCGAAAATCGTCCGCGAGGAAGGCGTGCGCCGTGTCGTCCACCTCGCCGCACAGGCGGGGGTGCGCTACAGCCTCGAGAACCCGTTCGCCTATGAGCGGTCGAACCTCGCCGGGCATCTGTCGATCATGGAGGCGTGCCGCCATGCCGAGGGGTTCGAGCATCTGGTCTATGCCAGCTCCAGCTCGGTCTATGGCGACAAGCCGATGGGCGGCGAGGGGTTCACCGAGGACGAGGCGGCGGTCGATCCGGTTTCGCTCTACGCCGCGACCAAGCGCGCGTGCGAGCTGATGAGCCAATCCTATGCCAAGCTGTACGGCTTTCCGCAGACCGGCTTGCGCTTCTTCACCGTCTATGGCCCGTGGGGCCGCCCGGACATGGCCTATTTCTCGTTCACGCAGAAGATCATGCGCGGCGAGGCGATCGAGGTGTACGGCGAAGGCAAGATGGCGCGCGACTTCACCTATATCGACGACATCGTCGACGGGATCGTCGGCGCGCTCGACCATCCGCCGGAGAAGGGCGGGCACCGCGTGCTCAATATCGGCGACAGCCATCCGGTGGGGCTGATGGAGATGATCGAGGCGCTGGAAGACGCCGTCGGGCAGAAGGCCGAGAAGGTGATGCGCCCGATGCAGCCCGGCGACGTCACCGCGACCTATGCCGATGTGTCGAAGCTGCATGAACTGACCGGCTATCAGCCGAAGGTGATGCTGCGCGAGGGGCTGCAGCGCTTCGCGGAATGGTACCGCGGCTATTACGGGCCGAACGCCTGAGGCCGCGCGCCTGTCGTCGCGGGGGCTGATCCCGCACGACAGGCATGACCGTCAGCGGTACATCGTGATCCGGAACAACTCGCCGGGCGCGCCGGTCAGCCCGATCGCGAACGTGACCCAGCGGATCGCGAAGGCCAGCGCGATCAGCGCGGCGGTGGCGAGCGCGTCCTGGCGGATGAACGTCACTTTCTCGCGCGCCTGTCCGATCGACAGGCAGAGATAACGCATCACTTCCGCCAGCACGGTGGCCCCCGCCGCGGCGGCGATGCCGTAGCGCGTCAGTCCGAGCGGCAGGAACACGACCAGCCCGAGCAGCTTGGCGCTGCTGCCGAACGCGCTGTAGTGCGGCTTGCCGAGCCCCAGCATCAAATTCTCGTTGAGGGTGCTGAGGATCATCAGCCACGCCGCGACCGCCACCCAGGGAATGAGCTGCGCCGCGTCATGATAGCGCGGATCGTAGATGCGGATCACGAAGTCGGACGTGGCGATGAACCCGGCGATCGCGATCAGCGCGACAGTCTGGAACTGCAACCGGCGGTGTGCCAGCTTGCGCTGCAACTCGACACCGCGCACCGTCGCTGCGGCGACGCTGGGGAAGACGACCTCCGCGCCGAGCTTGACGCTGAACTGCGCGAACACGTCCGACAGCGAGCGCGCGATGCCGTAGATGCCGAGCGCGGCGAAGCTGACGTATCTGGCGAGGATCAGCCGGTCGAAGTTGAGCGCCAGAAAGAACACCACCGACGACACGAACACCCATTTGCCGAAACCGATGATCTCCCGCGCATAGGTCCGGTCGATCATCAGCCGGTGCTTGATTTCCGGCATGATGAAATAGGAGCAGACGGTGGGTGCGACCGAGGCGAGGATGCTGCCGGTGAGCAGTCCCCAGATGTTCGGCGAAATCCACGCTGCGACGATTAGTGCGATCGAAGCGATCGTGGAGAACGCGACCTCGTACTTCGCGGTCCGGTCAAGCGCGAGTTGCTTGATCGCCAGCGGCAGGCCGATCGAGGTGCAGCCGGTCAGCACGAAGAAGATCGTCATGTACGGCAACAGCTTGTGCAGCGTCGGGTCGCCATAGAAGTGCCCGATCACTGGCAGCAGCAGAAAGGTGACGATCCCCAGCCCGAATCCGCGCAGCACCTGCAATGTCCAGGCGGTGTTGTAGAAGCGCGGATCGGTCGCGTTCGGGCTGCTGACGACGTTCTGCGCGATGCCGATATCGGTGAACAGCTCCAACCCGACGCGCAGCGAGGTGAGCAGGATCATGATCCCGAACAGTTCGGGCGCCAGAATGCGCGTCAGCACCAGATTGGTGGCGAAGCGCACGACCTGCACGATCATATAGCCCGACGTCGCCCAGCCTAGCCGCTTGAGCAGCGCCTCCGGCACATGGGCGCGCGCCAGCAACCGGGCGCTCAGCGTTGAGGAGTCGGCCATGAACCCGTTGATATCCGTCTCTATCGTGTTGCAGCGCGGCTAAACATGCCTTGAACGGCGCCGCAACCGCAAAGGTGCGGCGGATCGGGACAGTCTGGTCAGCGCGTGCCGGCTGATCTGCCGCCAACACTCGCGCTCGCACCCGTTCCCGGGCGCGGGGGAACCGGCACCAGCCGGCGTGGTGTGTTCCAGACGAACGGAGCGGCTTCCTTCATCTGGCGCCCGGCGCCCAGATCGCCGCTGTTGCAGGATTTCAGCGCGTCGATGCAATGCGCGGTCCACATCGCCATGACATCGTCGTCCCATGCGCCGAACCAGTCGGCGTGGAAGGTCGAGCCGGCCGGCATCCGGTCCATGCCCGGCATCTCGTCCGACGAAAGGTACCAGCTATCGGCGCGCTGCGCGTCGACGGTGTACCACGCCCCCATCGTGAACGACGGAATGATATAGGGATGTGTCGAGGGGCAGCGAAGGTAGCCCCATGATCCATAGCCGGCATTGGCCATGTGATCGCGGTGGTTGGGGCTGTCGAGCCGCTTTCCGTCCCAGCAACCCGGCGCGGCGATGATCGCGCCCAGCCGGTTGCCTGCCGGACAATTGGCCGCCGCCTCGGTGATCGTCGTATAATGGCCGGACTTTGCGGTCGGCCCGTCACAGCTGAAATAGCTGCCGCCGGTCGGCGTCTTGCCCGTCACCATATCGAAGCCGAAGATGAAGCGCAGTCCGCGCGGCAGCGCAACGCACTCCTTGCCCTGCTTCTGACAGTCGGGATTGTCCTTGGGATAGCGCTTGTAATAGATCGAGACGTAATCGGGGCGGACGACATGGCCGCGCCCGTCGAGCATCGCAGGCATCCAATAGGCCGAACGGTTGAGGATGTTGACGCAGGTGCTCTGGCCCGAGGTGCGCAGGCTCTGATACGTGCTGGCGGCATTGGCGGCGGTGTTGCCGAACCATTGATGCAGGTGGCTCTTGCCCGGCTGGTTCGGGTAGACGATCGGATCGTCGTAGCTGATCTGCCCCGGCTCGCACAGGAAGCGGAACGCGCCGACGGTATCGGGAGCGGCGGTGGGCGGGAGCAGGCCGCTGCCGCCGGTCGGGCCGATCAGCGTCGCCGGACGCACCGTCGACGGGACTGACGCGGGCACCTCCAGCACATCCTCGCTGAGTTGCGGGCGGATCTGGTCGCCGTGCGCGCTGCCGACGTTGTGCGATGCCTGGGTCCTGGCGGTTGCCGACGCCTCCTCTGGTCCGCGCAGCTCGTAGGTGGCTTCGTCGGCGCGCAGCAGCGAACGCTGCGCCGGAGTCGCGGCGGCGCAGCCGAGCAGCGACACGGCGATGATGAGGCGGCGGTACACGATCGGTCTCCAGCAGACCTGCGCCTTATAGGCCAGCGACGGCGGCGCGACAAATGCCGCGACGTCAATGCTCAGCCATATAGAGCGACCGGCCCGCGACCGTTGCTCGACCATGTGCTCCAGTTCGGGACGACATAGGGCAGGTCGGAATCCGCGACGCCATGCCACTTCAGGATCGCCCCGAGATATTCCTCGGTCGCGGTGGTCGGCAGGAAGCGCCCTTCGTTGCTGATGTCGTCGGCGCCGCCCAGCGTCGGGTCCGGGTAGCGGCCGAACACGCCGCCGGCGGTCACGCCGCCGCCGATCACCAGATGGTTGTTCCCCCACGCATGATCGCAGCCGAGCTGCGCGTTGCCGCGATAGGTGCGCCCGAAGTCGCTCATCGTAAAGGCCGTGACATTGTCCTGCAGCCCGAGCGCCTCCATCGCCTTGTAGAAAGCCGACAGTGCCAACGCGAGGTCGCCGAGCAAATTGGCGTGCGTGCCGGCGACGACGTTGCCGTACGTCACCTGCGCATCATGCGTGTCGTAACCGCCCTGCGAGACGAAGAACGACTGGCGCGTATGCCCGAAGGTCGAGCGCGCCTCGATCATCCGCGCCACGCGCTTCAACTGCTGCGATACGTCCGAGGTCAGCGCCGCACCGGTCGCGGGATCGACGAAGAACGCCTCGACGCTGCCGGTTGCGCCCAGCACCGCGCCGGTCGCGGCGGTCATCGCGTAGGCGTCGCGCACCGTGTCGGCGGTCGAGGCGGTGATGTCGTCGAGCCCGGTGCCGCCCGCCAAGCTGTTCACTGCGGCATCGATCGCACTGCTGTTGCTGCCGTAGCGCGACAGCACGCCCTTCGACGGCAGAACCAGCGGCTGCGCCTGCTGGCCGATCAGCGCGACATTGTTGCCCGCGAAGGAGATGACGGGGGGCACGCCGCTGGCGCTCATGCGATCGTGAAGCCGCCCCATGAAGCCGTCGCGGTTGACGGATTGCGCGCGCAGCCCCTGCCAATGCTCCTGCTCGTCGGAATGGCTCATCAGGTTCGACGGGCGCAAGTCGGGGCGGCTGAGATAGGTCGCCTTGCTCAGCGGCGTTGCGAGGGTGCCGGTGTTGAGCACCAGCGCCAGCGCGCCCTTGTCCCAGATCGGCGCGAGACTCTCCATGGCCTTGTGCAACCCCAGCCCGCTGCCCGCGAGCGGCACCACACCCGACGGCGGCAGCGCGACGGTCTGGCGCGAGGCGACATAGGCCGAGTAGGCGGCGGTATCGGTCGGGACGAGCATGTTCCAGCCATCGTTGCCGCCGAACAGGAACACGCCGACCATCGCGCGGAAGCCGCTGCCCGGCGCGCCATAGGCAACGCCGCGGCCGAACATGCCGAGCGCGGCGGCCGCACCGGCGCTCATCGCCATATGGTGGAAGTGGCGGCGGGAAATGTGCGTCATGAAACGTGATCCTCAGCGATCAACGAGGAAATTGGGGCTGGTGGCGGCGATGTAGAGCAGCGCCTGCGCGCGCTTGCGTGCCTGGACCTGTGCATTGGCGTTGGTGATCGACACCGCGGCGTTGCGCATCGCCTGCTTCTGTGCCGCCGTGGCGGTGTTGTTGAGCAACAGCAGGTTGATCACCGCGACAAGCCGATCGGGATCGGCGGCGATCGCTTCCCACCCGCCCCACAAGGGCACGGTGTTCGCCGAGCTGCCGGTGTTATTGAGCGCGTTGTTGAAGTTCCAGTCGCCACGATTGGCCTCGCCTTTCAGCGTCCAGTCGTAGACGAGGTTCTGGAGCGCGACGGTGCCGCCCGCCGACAACAGCTTCGACGCCGGACTGACCAGCCCGTTGCTGCGCGGCAGCGGGTAGTCGGGCGGGTAGAAATTGAACACCGAGGGCGCCTGAAACACCGGCTGCCCCAGCGTGGTGTCACGCATCGTCATCGCTGCGCCGTCGGTCTGGAGCCCGCTCGCGCGGACCAGCCCCATCATCACCAGCACCGGTTCCTTGACCTTGCCGAACCCGCCGCCGCGCGGTTCATCGCCGCGGGCCTCGGGATCGAGCAGGATCGCGCGGACCACCGCCTTCAGGTCGCCGCGAACACCCTTGCCGTTGTCGACGAACACCGCGCCGATCCGCGTGACATAGGCGGGCGACGGGTTCGACTTGACCAGGTTCTGGATCAGCAGCCGGGCAAGACGCGGCGGGGTGCTGGGGTGATTGAAGGCGGCGTCGAGCGCGACCCGCACGCTCTCCGCCGGCGACGCGCCGGCCGGCACGGTGACGCCCAGGAAGGCCTTGGCCTGCGTGTCATAAGCCCAGTTGACCGGGCGAACGATCATCGGCTGCGAATAATCGTTGCCGGTCCAGTCGGTGCGCCCGCCGCCCCGCGCATAGGTCCAGCCGGTGAGCGCGCGCGACAGGCCCTTGATATCGTCCGGCCCATAATTGGGCACGAGCGCACCGTTGCCGGCGAGCACCGGTGTTCCGTCCGCGTTGAGCTGCATCGGGCCCATGGTGAACAGCTGCAGCATTTCCCGCGCATAATTCTCGGACGGCGCGCTGCGGATGCTGTCGGCCATCGACAGGTACCAGCCCATCGATCCGTGCATCGTCACCTTGCCGAGCAGATCGCGGTAATTGCCGAACGCGCCGTCGAGGAGCAGCTGCTGATATGCCGCGATCCCCGAGGTGCTGTTCACGCCGTTGCCTGAGACAACGAGGATTTGCGACAGCGCGAAGGCGACCCGCTGGCGCAACTGATCGGGCGCGAGCGCCGCGTCGGCATAGAAGCGCGCGGCGACGGGCACTCGCGTGAAATTGTTCTGCCAGCAATTCGCGATGGTGCGGTCCGAGCAATAATCGTTCGGCACCCATTTGATCAGATCGGTGTAGGTGCTGCCGCGTACGCGGAACTGTTCATCGATCCAGCCGGGAATTCCCAGTTCCGTGATCCGCGACACCAGTTGCGGGGTCGGGCCAAACGATGCCTGACGCGCGAGGCGCAGCACATCGACCGGGACCGCCGCCGCGCCGTCGACGGTCATGACCGGTTGGTTGAACGCGGTCAGTCCGCTCGACCACGGCGTGCTGCTGCCATTGGCGGTGAACAACGCGAGGAAGCGCCAGAAGGCGTCGACGATCGATGACGCCAGCTCGCTGGCGCGTGCCGCGAGATAGGCGAAGCCGTCGCTCGGCGCGGCCTCCTCGGGCAGCTCGATTGCGGATGTCGGCGTCGGTGTCGGTGTTGGGGTGGGTGCCGGGCCGGAACCCGGGACAATGACGGAGGGCGTGGGGGTCGGTGTCGGGGCCGGTACCGGGTCCGGGAACGGGCTGACCGGTGTGGTGGGCGAGGGCGAAGGAGCAGGGGTCGGTGTCGGCGTGGGAGCCGGCGTCGGCGCGACGATCACGATCCCGCCATCGGTCGGCGAGGGCGACGGCGTCGGCGAGACGCCCGGCCCGGCGCTGCCCGAGCCTACCGACGGAGTCGGGGTCGGCGTCGGGGCGGGAACGACGACAACCGGGGTCGTCGAGGTAGCGCCGCCGCTGCTCCCGCCGCCACCGCCGCCGCCGCAGCTCGCCACGGCGAGCGACGCGGTCGCCAGAAGAAGATGTGTCCGTACCCGCGTAATCGCCACGTTCGTCTGCCCGAATCTGAAACGCCGCCATCAAGGTGACGGATGAGCAGCAGCTACGCGGATCGATTGAAGACGAGGTTAATGGTGCGGCAGTAAAAGACCATGACCATCGGATGATGTTGATGTTGTCTTTGCGTAACAATCTCGGCGTTAAGCAGTGTAGAGTGGCTTACGTCTTCTTAACGGCTTGCCCTTATCATAGCCGTCCGACGCAATGATTGAGGGCAGGCGGCATCATGGAAGTGAGGAGCGCGCGGGTGACGGTCGAGGATGATGTGACGGCGGCGTTGCGCCGCGCGGTCGGCTTCGCCGGACTGTTCGGGCTCACCGCGCTCGCGGCCGTCGCCTGCACCGCGCGCAGCTCGCAGCCCGCGTCTGGAATCACGACGGATCGCCTGATCGCGCAAGAGGCGTTGTGGCAGGCGGAGGTCAGTGGCGCGCCGACGATTGCGTTGCCCCCGGCGCTGGTCGCGCGTCGCGCCGATCCCAAGGTCGCGGCGGTGTTGGCCGACGTGCAGCACCAGCTTGCCGCCGATCGTACGGCTGCGGCGGCGCGGCGGAACATGGTACTCCAGCGGATGACGGTGGTGCGCGCCGATCGCGATCTGCGCGAATCGCAGCGCGCGGTGCTGTCGCTGAAGATCGACCAAGCCTATGAGCGTGCGCAGCAACGAGGGACGGGCGGCAACAGCGACCCGCTTCAGCACGAACTGGCGCAGCTCAAGGTCCAGATGGCCAAGGTCAACGGCGACGCCGCGATGGCAAACCGCCAGCTGAACACATTGAATGACCGAATGATGGCGTTGGCCAACGCCGAACACGCCCGGGCGGCGCAGCACCTTTCGGCGGTCCGCGATCAGCTTCGCGGCGGGTAATCCGCTCCCGCCGCCATCAGGCCGCGGGAGGGACGATCAATAGGAGCCGCGCTGGAACAGCACGCTGGGCACCGTATAGGCGATGATCTTGACGTTCATCGCGCAGGACCGCGCACGGCTATAGGTGACGTCGTAAGCGACCCGGCGACGGTAAGAAACGTCGTTGCGGCCGCCGACCTGCCACAGTCCGGTAATGCCTGGTCGCACCGCGCAATAATGTTCGAAGTAGCGGCCATAGCGGCTGATCTCGCCGACGACGATCGGACGCGGGCCGACAAGGCTCATGTCGCCGCGCACGACGTTCCACAACTGCGGCAGTTCATCGAGGCTGGTCTTGCGCAGGAAGCGACCGATACCGATCACCCGCGGATCGTCACGAAGCTTGTGATCGCGTTCCCACTCGGCGCGCGCCTCGGGACTGGTCTCGAGCAGGTGGCGAAGTCGCGCATCGGCATCCACCACCATGCTGCGGAACTTCAGGCACGGGAAGGACCGCCCGCCGCGTCCGATCCGCTGGTGCGCGAAAATCACGGGGCCCGGGTCGAGAATGTAGATCACTGCGGCGACGATCGCCATCAACGGGGCGAGGATGATCAATGCGGTGACGGCAAGCGTCACGTCGAGCACCCGGCTGGCGACATCGTCCAGCCGTTGCCACTTCGCATTATCAATCATGCCGTTCGCCACGCCGGTCCGGTCCGGCGCAACCATCACGGTCGCTTCATGCACGGCTTCGCTCCCTGACGTTACGCTGCATCGCAACAATTAGATCAATCTGGTGAAAATGAAAACCGGAAGAAAGTTGGTCTTCCTTCGTCTCACCCCGCGGTCATGGCATTCCATCGTGGCGGTGGTTAAATTAACGTTTACCGAATCGGTTCCGGTCGGGCGGCAAGGCGTGGCCTTGGCGGGACAAGCTGTTAAGGTGGTGTGGAACACCTGAAAACATGCTGTGCCGAAGCGGGTCGCTTTGCGATGTCCGGTGCTTGTTCATAATCAATCCCTGCCCTAACCGCCGAGGCAGGAGCCCATACGCTTTTGAATCATCGCGAAGATATAGACGGACTGCGCGCACTTGCGGTCGTACCGATCGTGTTGTTCCATTTTGGGGCGGCATTGTTGTCTGGCGGCTATGTCGGCGTCGATGTGTTCTTCGTCATCTCGGGTTTCGTGATCGCCCGGAGCATCGCTGCCGACGTTGATGCCGGACGGTTCAGCGTGCGCGCTTTCTATGTGCGCCGCGTCTGTCGGATCCTTCCTGCTCTGGTCGTGACGGTCGCCATCACGACAGTGGCGGCGATCTGGCTGCTGCTGCCCGAGGATCTCGTCACGCATTTCCGCAGCGTGGCGGCGATCGGGGGCTTTTCCTCGAACATTTTCTTCTGGCGATCGTCGGGCTATTTCGAGGCGGCAGCGCAGACCCGACCGCTGCTGCATAGCTGGTCGCTGGCGGTGGAGGAGCAATTCTATTTCTTCGCGCCGGTGCCGCTGGCGCTGCTCCATCGACGCTGGCCGCGGGGCTGGTTGCGCGCGATCCTGATCGTCGCGGCGGGTAGCCTCGCGGTGTCGATCGCGATGGTGTTCACCGCGCCTACCGCCGGCTATTTCCTGTTGCCGAGCCGCGCCTGGGAGTTGTTGCTGGGCGCTGCGGTCGCGCGGGCCAGCGCGGCACCGTCGCAAAAACCAATGGCGCGAGAAGGCCTTGCGGCGCTGGGGCTGGCGATGGTGGCGGGCAGCATGGTGTTGCTCGACGAGAAATCGGCGTTCCCCGGCTGGAACGCGCTGTTTCCCTGTGTCGGCACGGTGCTGATCATCCTTGCCGGTACCGGCGCCGGGCGGATGCCGGTGGCCAATCGCCTGCTCTCGACCGCCGGCCCGCGCGCGATCGGGCGCATCTCCTATTCGCTCTATCTGGTGCACTGGCCGATCGTGGCCTTTTTCCAGTACCGGCTGATGCGGCCGCCGACCGCCAGCGAGGGCGCAGCGATGCTGATCGTCAGCATCGCCCTGGCGGCGCTGTCCTGGCGGTTCGTCGAGGAACCGGTACGCCGCTACGCCTACCGCCTGCGTGACGTGCCGCGCGCGCAATGGCGGGTCATCGGGGTCGGGCTGGCGGTTTCCACGACGCTGATCGCGGCCGGGCTGGCGGGTGCGGCGGCGGGCGGCTGGCCGCAGCGTTTCCCCGGCTATCACCCCGTTGCGGTCAGCGGGCAGGAGCTGTGGGGCGGGGCGACCTGCTTCAACGAAAATCCCTCCCGCCCGATCGCACGGCGCGCCGATCGGTGCACGCGGACACACGGGCAGGGCGGGCGCGTCCTGCTGTGGGGCGACAGCCATGCCGCGCATTACATGCCGGGCCTGATCGCCGAGCAGCGCGCGCTGGATCGTACGGTGCTGCAATATACCTTCGCCGGTTGCCCGCCGATCTTCGCGTATTTCTCGGCGGCGCGGATCGGCTGCTCGCAAAGCAATGCCCGCGTGCCGGCGCTGATTCGGCATTACGGCATCACGAGGGTGGTAATCGCCGCGCGCTGGGACGAGGTGCCGTGGCGGACGCTGCAGCAGCTGCACCTGACGGTCGCGGCGCTGCAACGGCTGGGCGTACGGGTCACGGTGATCGGCCCCTCGCCGATCTTCGGCGTCACCCCGCAGGCGTTCGACTATCTCTCCGGTCAGGCGGGGCACCGGACCGGCACGGCGGTGGCGCGGCTCGATCCGGGCATGACCGCGCTGGTGCGACGGGAAGCGGCACGGGCGGAGTACGTCGATCCGCTACCGAGCCTGTGTCCGAACGGTGCCTGTCCGTATCGCTCCGGCTCGACCTGGCTCTATGCTGACGACGGGCATCTGTCCGCGGCCGGCTCGCGTCAGGCGGCACGCGCCTTCATGATCGCCGCGCTCACCCGCGGACCCTGACCCGCCGACTTGTCAGAACAGGGTCGCGATGGCCTTCGCAACCGCTGCCCACAGCAGCGCCGAGCCGCCGACGATCACACCAAGCCGCACACTGCCCGGAAAGCGCCGGATTTCCGGCTCGGGTGCGGGATGCACGATCGGCGCGTTCGAGGTCATGTGGATGACGGTGCCGCCCCGGAACGTCTGCATGACCTCGGCGCGGCCCAGCGGCTGATCGAACTCGCAGCCATATCCGCCCGGCACCTGCCGCACGACCCGCGCGCTGGCGCGACCGCGCCCGGGCAGGCCGATCGTGACCATGCTGCCGATCTCCAGCCGTGAATCGGTGGCGACGCTGAACCCGGTTTCGGACAGGTCGCGCACATAGACGTCGGTCGCCTCCGCGCGCTCGTCACGCAGCGTGGATGGTTGGTTGATCGTCTGCCGCTCTGCCGAACGGCGGTCGTCGGAGTCGTCGTCAGGAAGCAATATTGCCGGAATGAGCATCGCCGCGCCTTTCGCTAAGCATCAGGGAAGTAAGGGTCGCAGCGCTACCAGCGGGTTAATGCACCGCCGATTTTGCGCTTGCGGAAACAAGATCGAGAAAGTTCGTTCATCGCCGTGCAAGTTTTCTGTGCCGTTCCGGGACGGAGGGCTGAAGACCGGGCCAATGGAGAGGCAGATGCGCGTCGATCGAACGGAACAATTTGCCGCAAGTGGCGTGCCGTTGGTCTTCGATCGATTCGGATTAATCGGTCCGTTCGTCGCGGACGTGATTGACCCGCTTTCCACCGCACGTGGCATCGTAACCGGCATGACGATGGCGCTGCTGCTCTGGACGATAATCGCCGCATTGCTGATCTGACGCCGCGCCTGCCCGCGCCGAGGAATGGCCGTCCACACGATCAGCTCCGCAACGCCACGACGTGCGGCTTGGCGGTCCAGCTGAACCCGCTGAACGTCTTGAGCTGCTTGCCGTTGCCGAGATCGCCGCCGTTGCAGCTCAACAGCTTATTGATGCAATTGTCGGTCCACATCCGCATGACCGAATCGTCCCAGGCCCCGAACCAGTCGGCGTGAAAGGTGCTGCCCGGTCGCATCATCGGCATGCCGGGCATCTCGTCTGACGCCAGGTGCCAGCTCGTCTTGCCGCCATCCCAGGTGCCTGATGTGTCGAGGTCCGCGTCGACGGTGTACCATGCGCCGAGCGTGAACGCCGGGATCACATACGGATGATCCGCCGGGCACTTCAGATAGCCCCAGTCGCCATAGCTGGCGAAGGCGACGTGCGAACGATGGTCCGGGCTGTCGAGGTTCTTGCCATCCCAGCAATTCGGCGCGCCGATGGTCGCGCCGAGCTGGTTGCCGACCGGGCAGTTCTTTCCCGCCTCGACGATGTCGTTGTAATGCCCCGATACCGCCGTGGGACCCTGGCAGTTGAACGAGCCCGAGCCATATTTCGCCGACATGCTTGCCATGTCGAAGCCGAAGATGAAGCGCAGCCCGCGCGGAAGGTCGACGCAGGCCTTGCCCATGCGCTGACATTCCGGGTCGTCCTTCGGCAGACGCTTGTAGTAAATGCTGATGTAATCGGGCCGGACGACCCCGCCCTTGCCGTTCAGCATCGCCGGGATCCAGTAGGCGCTGCGATTCAGCGGGCCGTTGCAGGTGCTCTCACCCGTGGTCCGCAGGCTTTCATAGGTCGAGTTGGCATTGGCCAGCGTGTTGCCGAAGAACTGGTGGAGATGCGAGCGGCCCGGCTGCCCGGGAAACACGACCGGATCGTCGCGAAGTTCATGGCTGGGATTGCAGATGAAGCGGAATGCGCCGACCACATCGGGCTTGCCGCTCACCGCGATCTCGCCGGTGCCCCACGATGGGACCAGCTCGGCATTCACGTCGAAGTTGCTGGGAATTTCGGGATAGCCGTCCGAAACAGCGAGGCTGCCCGGCGCAACTGCCGCCGTGGGGGCGGGCGTCGCGCTTGGTGTGGGCGTGGGCGTCGGCGTCGCTGTCGGGACCACGGCGACCGGCGCCGCAGCGGTCGGCGTCGACGCGCTGCCGCCGCTTCCCCCGCCGCATGATGCAAGTGCAAGCGCGCCGGCGAGTTGCGCAAAGGATCGACCGGTGCGACGCGCCAGCGTCCCCGGTGCCGCATGACGCAGCAACGACTTCATTGGAAAGCTCCAGCCCCGGGGAAGTCGGACAGCGTCCGGTCGGGATGGCTCTTTCTAGCCCGCGGTGGTTAGGGCGGAGTGAAGCGGCGTGGTTACGACGCGGTAAACCTTGCCGCGCGGAAGACGGTGGGTGTCAGCCGCCCGCGACACCACGACGGGCAAGCCGGCGTTTGAAGCGGCGCGCGAATTGCGCAGCCTGACGCAGCACCGGCCAGCGATCGAAGAAGCGCAAATCGGCGATGTCCGTGCGCGACGGGCGCTGGTCGGCGATCGGCGGCACCGCGAAATGCGTGACGATCGCCGGGTGCGCGCGGCGGTACCAGACATAGGCGCCGTCGATCGGCGGATGATCGTCGAGTGCGAGCAGCCCGCGCAGATAGGTAGCGAGCGCGGGAACGATGTTGGCGCTAAAGCCCATGCAATGCGCGCCGATGATGTCGCTGCGCTGCAGATCATCGGGCTGCGCAGCGTAGTGGCCGCCATAGAAGATCTGCCAGCCGGCGGGCAGCGCGGTGTCGCGCGCGGCGGCGGTGAAATCGACGTCGTCCTCGAGGATCAGCACGCTTGCCCCCTGCGCCGCCGCTTCTTCCAGTATGGCGAGATGGCTGTGATAGACCCCGCGCGCGCCGATCGAGGTGAAGGTGCCGGCGTCGTCGAAGCGGCACGCATCAAAGAAGGCGACGCGCGGATCGCGATCGGCTCCGATCCGCCGCAGCTCGCCAACCATCTGCGCGCGCCGGTCGGTACGATGCTTCAGGTTGATGACGCGGACTCGGTCGAAATGGTCGAACAGCATCGTCTCAATCCTTACCGAAGCGGCGCGCGAGCGGAAGCACGGCGGTCGCGATATCGAACTCGCGTTCCACCTTCGCGCGCGCGGCGGTCGCGAGCCGGTCGCCGAGATCCGGTTCGCCGCGCAGCCGTGCGATAGCGCGCCGCAGGTCATCCCAGTCACCAGGGCGGAACAACAGACCCTCGACGCCATCCTCGATCAGCTCTGGCACGCCCGCGACGCGGCTGCCGATCACGGGCACGCCCATCGCCATCGCTTCCATGAGCACGATTGGCAGCCCTTCCATGAAGCTGGGCAGCACGAGCAGGTCGGCACGCGCGATCGCGGCAAGCGTCGCGGCTTCGTCGAGGCGGCCGGCGAAGCGGACGCGGTCGACCATCCCGTGTGCGGCGACCGCTGCCTCGATCCCGGCGAGCATGGGCCCGTCACCGACGAGCGTCAGCGACATGTCGAGCGGCGCAATCGCCTCGATCAGCCCAAGGTGGCCCTTTTCGGCGGAAAGCCGTGCGACGCAGACGATCTCGCGCCGCACGCCGCTGCGCGGTGGTGCGGCGGGGAGCCTGGGCAGGTCGAGCCCGCAGCGCACGGTCGCGAACTTGTGCCAATGTGCGGGCGCGGTGACCCGCATCGCCTGGGCGCGCCCGAACCACGAGACGCAGGCAGCGAACTCGGCGGCCTCCAGCTTCGCACCGAGCGTCAGCCCGGCGGGATAGTCGGTTTCCGAGATGCCGTGCAGCGTCAGGCTCCACGGTAGCCCGGCAAAGCGCGCCGCCAGCATCCCGACCGTCGCGCCGGCATTGGCGAAGTGATTGTGGACATGGCCGATCCCGTCCTCGCGCAGCATCCCCGCGAGCACGACCGCCTCGGCGAAGTGGAACAGCGACCAGAGCATCGCCCTAGCGCCGGGCGCCCGGTGACGCAGCGCAAGTCGCAGCAGCGAGAACCACGCGCCGGGACGCGTGGTCACCGCACGAAGGTGCGCACCAAGCAGGGTCGCCATCCGCATCGGCAGCACAAAGCGCGTGGTGTCGAACGATGCCTTGTCCTCGGGCGCCTTCAGCTCGGCGGACGAGGGACGGCGGACGCTGTAGGTGCGGATGTCGACGCCGTGGCGACGCAGGCTGTCGACCTCGCGGCGGATGAAGGTGTGTGACGAGGCCGGATATTGGCTCACGACATAGGCGATGCGCGGGTCGGTCATTTGTAGGTGATCGCCGAGGTGAGGTGACGCGCGCGCCGGTAACGGATGATGCCCTGAAGCTCCGGGAACTTGGCGAGCATCGTGAAGAAGGCATGCGGCCACGCCATGCCGCGCGGCTGCCCGCCGCGCAGCGCGATCCGCGCGACCTGCGCGGCAAAGGCGGCGACGGGGAGCAGCAGGAACGCCGAATGAACGAGCAGCGCCAGCACGACGCCGACAAACGGGATGATCCCCGCCCAGAGCTGCGCGCGCTTCACCTCGGTGCGATACAGCGGCTGGGGCAGCGCGGAGGTGGCGTCACCGGCCTGGGCATAACCAAAGCCGGTGCGCACGGCGCGCCACCACCATTGCTTCAAACGCACCATCGCGGCGTCGTGGCGCGTCATCTCGGCATCTATCCGCCACACGCGCCAGCCGGCGGCGCGCAGCCGCGCGCACAACTCTGGCTCCTCGCCGGCCGTGAGCGTGTCGGTGAAGCCGCCGAGTGCGCGGACGGCGGCGGCGCGCATCAGCGAATCGCCGCCGCACGCATTCGCCTCACCGATTGGTGTATCCCATTCCATGTCGCAGAGGCGGTTGTAGACCGACGCATCAGGGAAGCGTTCACGTCGTCGCCCGCACACCACCGCGACATCGGGGTGCGAATCGAGGAATGCGGTGGCGGTCGCCAGCCACGCACCGTCCAGCTCGCAATCGCCATCGACGAATTGCACCAGTTCGACCTCCGGAAGCGCCGCCAGCCCGGCGTTGCGCGCCCGCGCCGCGGTGAAGGGCCGCGTCAGATCGAGGTCGACCACCGTCGCACCCAAGTCGCGCGCGCGCTCGGCGCTGCCGTCGGTCGAGGACGAGTCGACGTAGACGACCGCCGCGCCGGTGCCGTCGAGGGCGCGCAGGCAGCGGATCAGCCGTTCGCCTTCGTTGCGTCCGATCGCGACGATGCCGATCCGCGTCGGCGTGGTGGGGGAAGGAAAGGTCATGTAGCCGCAGCGGTCGTCCAGTGAGCGTTGCGAATCAAGCCGGATTGATCCACCGCCCATGCCTCTAGCATCGCGGCGGTTAAATTCGAGGGACCGCGGAGCGTGCGTGCGTGCAGGAGAAGGACATGACGATGCGGATTCTCTTTGCCCTGCCCGGCTTCCATCGCTTTGAGCGCGGTGCCGAGATCGCGTTGCTGTCGCTTGCCGCCGAGCTGGGGCGGGCCGGCGAAGACGTGACGGTGATCGGTTCCGGTGAGGCGCGTGCGGGTACGCCGTACCGCTTCCTCCACGCCGGATCGGTGCGTCGCGAGCGACTGGAAAAGCTGCCGCGCATTCCGGCTTTGCGCAGCGACACCGGCTGGGAAGAGGCGACCTTCGCGCCCGGGCTGTTGCGCGCCTATCGTCCCGCCGACCATGACGTGACCGTCACCTGCTCGTTCCCGTTCACCAACTGGGTGCTGCGGCGTCCGGTGCGCGGCGGACGCCGCCCCCCGCATGTGTTCGTCACGCAGAACGGCGACTGGCCGGCGATCTCCAGCGATTCGGAGTTCCGCACCTTCGGTTGCGAGGGGCTGGTGTGCACCAACCCCGATTATCTCGAGCGCAACCGCGACCGGTGGCGTTGCGCGCTGATCCCAAACGGGATCGATGCCACGCGCTTTACGCCCGGTGCGGCGGAGCGCGCCCGGCTTGGCTTGCCCGAGACGGGGCCGGTCGTGCTGATGGTCAGCGCGCTGATCCCGTCAAAGCGGGTCGAGGACGGCGTCCGCGCGGTCAGCCACATGCCGGGCGCGCAGCTCGTCGTCGCGGGCGACGGGCCGGAGCGCGAGGCGGTCGACAGACTGGCGGGCGAGCTGCTGCCGGGGCGCTTCCGCCGCCTGACCGTCGCGGCCACCGAGATGCCCGCGCTCTACCGCTCGGCGGACGTGTTCCTGCACCTGTCGAAGGAAGAATCGTTCGGAAACGTCTATATCGAGGCGCTTGGGTGCGGCGCCCCGGTGGTCGGACACGATTCGGCGCGGCTGCGCTGGATCGTCGGTGACGATGCGGTGCTGCTCGACACGTCGGACCCGGTGGCGGTTGCCCGCGCGCTGGAACAGGCAATCGCGTCGCGCGACACATTGGTACCACGCGGCGTGGCACGGGCCGGCAATTTCGCATGGCCGCGCGTGGCTGCCCAATATCGCGCGTTTCTGGCGGAGGTGATCGCAGCCGGGCAGCGGGCATAGCCGTTCGGCCATGCCCGCCCGCGATCAGTTCACGAAGTCGCGGAAATACTCGATGGTCCGCTCCAGCCCCTCGCGGAGCTGAACCTGGGGCTCCCAGCCGAGCTTGTCGCGCGCGACGGTGATGTTGGGCTGGCGCTGCATGGGATCGTCCTGCGGCAACGGACGATAGTCGAGCGTCGAGCGCGAGCCGGTCAGCTCGATCACCAATTCGGCGAGTTCACGAATGGTGAATTCGTTCGGGTTGCCGATGTTGACCGGTCCGGCAAAGTCCGGCGCGGTGTCCATCAGCCGGAGGAAGCCGTCGACCAGATCGTCACGGTAGCAGAAGCTGCGGGTCTGCGATCCGTCGCCGTACAGCGTGATCGGCTCGTCCTTCAGCGCCTGCATGATGAAATTGGAGACGACGCGACCGTCGGCCGGATGCATCCGCGGGCCGTAGGTGTTGAAGATGCGCGCGACCTTCACTTCCAGCCCCATCTGCCGGTGATAGTCGAAGAACAGGGTCTCGGCGCAGCGCTTGCCCTCGTCATAGCATGAACGGATGCCGATCGGGTTGACGTTGCCCCAATAATCCTCGGTCTGCGGATGGACGTGCGGATCGCCGTAGACCTCGCTGGTCGACGCCTGGAAGATCTTGCACTTCAGCCGCTTCGCCAGCCCCAGCATGTTGATCGCGCCGATCACGCTGGTCTTGGTCGTCTGCACCGGATCGTGCTGGTAATGGATCGGCGAGGCCGGACAGGCGAGATTGTAGATCTCGTCGACCTCGACGTAGAGCGGGAAGCACACATCGTGGCGCATGAACTCGAAGCGCGGGTTGCCGTGCAGATGCTCGATATTGCGCTTGGCGCCGGTGAACAGATTGTCGACGCACACCACCTCGTCGCCGCGCTCCAGCAGGCGATCGATCAGGTGCGAACCGAGAAAGCCGGCGCCGCCGGTCACCAGGATGCGCTTACGTGACTGATAATTCCGCGCCATTCGGCCCTGATCCCCTGCTTGTCGCCCGTCTGCGAACGCCGGGCGGCGTCGCATGCAAAGCGTTAGTTCGTGGCTACTAAGGAGGCGTTACGCCTTGCGCAAACACTGTTATGGAACATGGATATGCAGCGGATTCCGATCCTTGACGGCTGGCGCGCGCTCAGCATCCTGATGGTGCTCGCCGGGCACCTGCTGCCGCTCGGCCCGCATTGGTGGAGCATGAACGCGGCGGTGGCGGGGACCGGCATGGCGCTGTTCTTCACGCTGTCCGGATTTCTGATCACGCAGTTCATGCTGCACCGACCCGACGTTCGCGCCTTTCTGATCCGACGGTTGTTCCGCATCGTGCCGCTGGCGTGGCTGGCGATGCTGATCCTGACGATCGCGACGCGCGCCGATGTGCAGACGATGCTCGCCAACCTGCTGTTCATTGCCAATCTGCCGCCGGTGCGGCTGCTGCACGGCGGGGAGCATCTGTGGAGCCTGTGCGTCGAGGTGCAATTCTACCTGCTGGTGGCGTTGATCGTGGCGCTTGCCGGCGCGCGCGGGCTGCGGGTGCTTCCCGTGCTGTGCGTCGCGGTGACGCTCGGCCGGGTCGCGGATGGCGCGTTGATGAGCAATTATACCTGGCAGCGCATCGATGAGATCCTCGCGGGAGCGACGCTGGCCTTGCTCCATGCGCGGCTGGTCGCGGCGCCGGTGCGGCGGGCACTGCCGGCGTTCCTGCCTTTGCTGCTGCTGGTCCTGACGGTGGCGGCGGCCAATGAGACGACAGGGGCGCTCAACTATCTTCGGCCCTATTTCGCCGCGGCAGCGATCGGCACGTCGATCGTCGCGGCGCCGCGCTGGATGCGCGCGCTCTTCGCCTCGCGTCCGGCGCGTTACATCGCCGAGGTCTCCTATGCGGTGTACGTGTTCCACGGAATGCTGTCCGCGACATGGCTGGGGAGCGGCGACACGCTGGTGCGCTATGCCAAGCGCCCGCTGCTGTTCGCCGCAACCTTCGCCGCCGCGCATCTGTCGACCTTCCGGTTCGAGCATCCGATGATCGCGCTCGGCAAGCGGCTCGAGCGGAGGCGCGTGGTCGCCGCCGCCTAACGCCCGGCGCGCAGCCAGTCGGTCGGGCGCTTGCGGGCGAGGCCGAGGTACAGCGGGATCTTCCAGAGGATGTAGAGCGGCAATCGCGCTGCCGCCGCGCCGGACAGAAATGGCCGCCCGACTCGCGCCCATGCCGCGATCAGCGCCGCCAGCGCGAGCAGCAGCCATCCGCCGAGCAACAGTGCCGGCCATGCAGCGGCTCCCAGCAGCGCCAGCACGCCGAGGGCGATCAGCCCGACGACATCGAGCAGCAGCAGCAGCGTCAGCGGCGGCACCGCGAGGCTGAGCCCCGCCCAGATCGCGCGGGGCTTGCCCGTGCGCAACCCGGCGGCAATCAAGGGCAGCGCATGTCGGCGCGAGGTGGCGATGAAGCCACCCTCCCAGCGCGTCCGCTGCTTGAGCGTACCCTCTGCGCTGCTCGCCGCGCTCCACACCGTCGCTCCGGCGGCGAAGCGTGGCGGCGCGCCGCGCGCGGCGAGATCGAGGCCGAGCGCGAGATCCTCGACGATATCATCAGTGGCCAGCGGGGCGTCGCGGAAGACCGGCCAGGGAAAGGCCATGCCGGTCCCGGTCAGATTGACGCGCCCGGCCAGCCGCTGGAGGCCGCGCTGACGGACAAGGTTTTTGATCGCAAAGGCGAAGTTCGACACCTGCACCATCGGCGCCGCGTCACGTTCGGGACGCATCAGGTAACTGGCCTGCGCGGGCGCGTGATGCGCCGCATCCGCCAGCGCGCGCAGCGAGGCGCGGTCGATCGTACAGTCGGCATCGAGCACGATCGCCACCGCGCAGGGCGCGGCCTGCGCGGCGAGATGATCGCGGGCGTGGGCGAGCGCGAAACCCTTGCCGCGACGGGACGGATCGTCGCGGCGCAACACCTGCGCCCCGGCCTGTTCGGCGAGCGCGGCGGTATCGTCGGTGCAATTGTCCGCGACCACCAGGACGCGGAAGCCATCGGGCAGTTCGGCGGCGAGCAGGGTCAGCGTGCGCGTGATGACCGCGGCTTCATCATTGGCGGGCATGACGATGACCACCGGACGGTCGGTGACCGTGGCCGGCACGGGCGCCGGCATCGTGCGCAGTCCGGCAAGCACCTCGATCGCGAACGCCGCGGTCAGCACCACGAGCGGCGCGGCGAGCGCCACCGCCACGATCGTCGCGATCACCTCCATTGCCGCACCCCTTTGCCCGCCCCACGTTTCAAGCGACCGCGTGTAGGCGGTCGCGCGATCAACCGCCATGCCACGGCAACAGTTTACCGGACCTTGAGGAAGATAGCGCCATGGTCGGGCGTCCCGCGTCGGGAAGCGTCGACACGGCCGCGATGTCGCGTCGGTTGCAGCAAGGGGTAGGAATGTCTAGAAGGATTAGGCCGGAAGGGGCGCCGGTGCCAGCCAGGATTGTGCCCGCGCGTCGGAATCAGACAAGGTGAACAACGAAGCCGTCGGAACTTGGGAGGCTGCGGATCGCAAGCCGGCGCGACGCCGCGCCGTGCCGCTGCGATGGCCGAAGCTGCCGCCGTCCGCATGGCTGCTGATCGCGGGGATCATCGCGCTTGGCATCCCCACGATGCTCACTGTCGCACGCGTCAGCTGGTCGACCGAGCAGGGCGGGCATGGTCCGCTGGTGCTGGCGACCGGGCTGTGGCTGATGTGGCGCGAGGTGCCAGGCGCGCTGCGGCTGCGCGAGGCGGGCAACGCGTTGCTGGGGGGTGCCTTTGTCGCCTTGTGCCTGCTCGCCTATCTGGTCGCGCATATCACCGGCATCATCGAGGTCGAGGGCTTTGCCTTCTACGGTGCGTTGCTGGGAGCTGGTTACCTGCTGTTCGGCGGGCCGGTGCTGCGCGAATTGTGGTTTCCGCTCTTCTATCTCGGCTTCATCTTCCCGCCGCCCGATCAGGCGGTGGCGATCATCACCCAGCCGATCAAGATTGCGATCTCCGAACAGGCGGTCAATTTGCTCTATGCGCTCGGCTATCCGATCGGCAGCTCGGGCGTGTCGATCCAGATCGCGCAATACGATCTGTTGGTCGCGGCGGCCTGTGCGGGGCTGAACTCGATCATCAGCCTGACCGCGATCTGCCTGTTTTACATCTACGTCCGGCACCACGCCAACTGGCGGTACAGCGCGCTGCTGATGCTGACGATCATCCCGATCGCGGTCTTCGCCAATTTCGTGCGCGTCATCCTGCTCATCCTCATCACCTATTATTTCGGCGACGCCGCCGCACAGGGCTTTGCGCACGATTTCGCCGGGTTGGTGATGTTCCTGATCTCGGTGCTGACGATCTTCGCGATCGACGGGCTGGCCGCGCCGCTGCGCCGTGCCCTGGGGAATGGCCATGACGACGACTGACCGCGTGCACCACGAACCCGTGCTCAGCCGACGCCAGGCCATTCTCGGTGGTGCGTTCCTGCTGACCGCAGGGACCGCGGTCGCGCGCGTCCCACGCCACCACATCGATCTGCTGGGCGACCGCAAGATCGACAAGCTGATTCCGCAGAAGATCGGTGAGTGGGAATTCTACTCCAAGAGCGGGCTGGTCGTGCCGCCCGCCGACCAGCTCAAGGACGCGCTCTATTCGCAGCTGATGACGCGCGTCTATGTCGCCGCCGATGCGTTGCCGGTGATGCTGCTGATCGCACAGAGCGGTGGACAGACCGGCGTGTTGCAGGTGCACCGGCCCGAATATTGCTACCCAGCCGGCGGCTTTACGCTGATGGGGCGCGATGTGATGCCGGTGGCGCTGCCGGGTAGCCGGCTGGAGGCGACCGCGATCACCGCGACCGCCGACGACCGTACCGAGCAACTTCTATACTGGACGCGTGTCGGCGAGGACATGCCGCTCACCTGGGCGCGGCAGCGCTGGTCGGTGGCGCGCGCCAATCTGAAGGGCGACGTGCCCGACGCGGTGCTGGTGCGGGTGTCGGCGCTCACCCCGGATCGCGAGGCCGGGATGGCGACGCTGACCCGGTTCGTGCAGGCGATGTTCGCCTCGGTTCCGTCCGACGTGCGGCGCTTCCTCGATATCGACGCGCGCTGATCGGCGTCGGCCCGTGCCGTCAGGACCGGCGCGGCAGCTCGATCGGCTTGAGCACCAGCAGGATGAAGGCGAGATTGGCGACGATCAGCAGGCTGGCCAGGAGGTCATGCCCGTCGTTGCCGAGGTAGTTGGCCAGCGCGCACATCGCCGCCCCGGCGAGATAGGCGATCATCGAATCCTGATGATCGTCCGCCATCGAACGCTGCAGGAACAGCACGACGAGGCCGGCAAAAATGGCCAGTGTGACCCAATCGTAGACCGTTTCCATGCAAGGTTCCCAATTACCGCCAAGAGGCACTACAGGATTTGTCCGGCGGGTGCTAGTAACGCTGCAATACCGAAGTGACACAGGGGGAATCAGATGTTTAAGCGTGGTGCCTTGCTGACCGTGACCGCCCTGGCGCTCACCACCGCAGCCTGCGACCGGAAACCGACCGGGCAGAGCGTCGCGGTGGTCAACGGTGAGGAAATCTCGGCCGGTGAGTTGAACGGCGAGTTGCAGATGGCGAACGTGCCGCCCAGCGCCGACCAGAAGCTGGCGCGGCAGCAATTGCTGCAAGGGCTGATCGATCGCCGCCTGCTCGCGCAGGCCGCGCGCAAGAACGGCGTCGACAAGTCGCCGGAGTTCCTGAGCCGCCAGCGCCGCCTGACCGACGAGTTGCTGATCGCGATGAACGCCGAGCGTCAGGCCGGCAGCCAGAAGCTGCCCGATCAGGCGGCGGTCGACGCCTTCATCGCGCAGAATCCGTATCAGTTCGGTCAGCGCCAGATTCTCGCGCTCCAGCAGATCGCGATGGATGCCCCGTCGGATGCGAAGGTACTGGCGCCGCTGGCCGACGCACATTCGCTCGACGCCGTGGCCGCGACCCTGACCCGGTTGAAGATACCCTTCACCCGCACCAGCGGTCGCCTCGACACCGCTACCGTCCCGCCCGAAGCGCTGAAGCGCATCTTCTCGCTGCCGGCGACCGAGCCGTTCGTGCTGCCCGCGAATGGGAAGCTCTACGCCAACATCATCGCCGGGCGTGAGCCGGTGCAGATGTCGCAGGACGATATGCGCAAGGCGGCGCTGGCGGCGCTGCGTCAGCAGAACACCCGCAACGGCCTGGCGGCGGACGTGAAGCAGCTTCGCTCGACCGCGAAGATCGAATATCAGCCGGGCTATGCACCGGTCGCGAACGCGACCCCGGCGGCCGGAGCGGTCAAGAAGTAAGCTCCCGCCAGTGGGGCCGGCAGCGATGCCGGCCCCGTTCAATCGCAGCTTGTCGCAAGGCGTACCATCTGCATAATACACCTCGTGTACACGGGGGACATCATGCGGATCGGGACGAGAGTTAGGCGCGGACTGGCCGCGCTGGTGGCGGGCAGTTTGCCGATCGCCGTGGCGGCACAGAGCTATGCGCCGAGCTTCCACCCGGATCGGCTCAAGGGGCCGCCGCCGGGGCCGCCCAATCAGGTGCTGGTGCTTGGCACCGCCCATCTTTCCTCATTCAAGACGCTGCGCCGGGAGGCGCTGGCGCCACTGCTCGACCGGCTCGCCGCCTGGCGTCCCGAGGTCATCGCGACAGAAGATCTGTCGGGGCTGCAGTGCGATTCCATGCGGCGCTACCCGTCGCGCTATGCCGAGACCATCGAAGCCTATTGTCCCGACGCGACGGCATGGGGGCGCGCGCTGCGGCTCGACGTGCCTGCGGCCACCCTGGCGGCGGAGCAGATGCTCGAGACATGGCCCGCGTCACCAACGGCGGGGCAACGGCGGCGGTTGGCGGCGTTGTTCCTTGCGGCCGGCGAGCCCGCCTCCGCCTTGGTGCAATGGCTGCGGCTGCCGGAGCGCGAGCGCCGGGTCGGCGACGGGCTCGACGCTGCGATGGTCGCGGAGCTCGCGCGGCGCTGGGACCGGCCGGGAGAGACCGAGTGGGTGGGGGTCGCGCTGGCGGTGCGGCTCGGGCTGGAGCGCGTTCATGGCGTTGACGACCACACGGCGGATGCCCCCGATGCACCCGGTTTCGGCGCGGTGATCGGCCGGGTGTGGGACAATGCCGCCACGCGTCAACGACAGGCGTTTACCGATCCCCTCGACCAGAAGGTCGCGGAGCCCGGCGGCGTGATCGCGCTCTATCGCGCCTACAACTCGCCGCGCGCTCAGGACCTTGCCTATCGCAGCGATTTTGGGGCGACCTTCCTCGAACCGTCCCCGCAACGCTTTGGTCGCACGTATCTGGGCTATTGGGAGACGCGTAACCTGCGGATGGTCTCCAATATTCGCGACGTGCTGGGACGCCATCCGGGCAAGCGCTTGCTCGCGATCGTCGGTGCCTCGCACAAGGGCTATTACGAAGCGTATCTCAATCAGATGCACGACGTGCGGCTGGTCGATGCCGCGAAGGTGCTGCGATGAGTCCGGCGGACGCCACGCGGGCGCCCGCCATCCGCCCTATTTGTTGTAATAGTCGCTATAGCCCGCCCCATAGCCATATCCGTAATTGTCGGTCAGCAGGCCGCCGTCGAAGCGGTTGAGAACGACCCCCGCGCATGGCGCCTGATCGAGAACGTGCAAGGCGTCCTGGATCTGCTTGCGGGTGGTGCGGCCTTCCTCGACGATCAGGATGAACGCGTCGAGCTTGGTGGTTACGATTGTCGCATCGTCGTTGGCGAAAACCGGCGGCAGGTCGCACAGGAAGATATTGTGCGTCGGGCGGGCGCGCATCGCGGCAACCATCGCATCCATGCGCGGCGACGACAGCAATTCGGCCGACCGCGCCGGGGCATTGTCGGTCGGCAGGATCACCAGCCGCTCGCCCTCCGGGTGAACTGCCACATCGCTGAGCGCGGGGATCGTACCTTCGAGGAAGTCGCGCATCCCACGTTCGACCGTCAGCCCGAAATTGGTCGCGATCGAACCGCGGCGCAGGTCGAGATCCACCAGCGTCGTGTCGATGCCGGGCGTGCGCGACAGCGCTGCCGACAAATTGGTTGCGACGAACGACTTGCCTACCGCCGGTGTCGCCGAGACGATCCCGAACAGCCGCCAGCCCTTGTTCCGGTGCAGCTTGAGCAGCCGCGAGCGGAGCAGATTGAACGGACGCGAGCGCACGTCGCGGCTGTCAAAGCCATAGATGCCACGTTGTTTCGCCTCGGTGGCCGTCCAGGCAAACTGGCGTGCCTCCTGCAGCGTCGGCAGCGGGGTTTCAGGGCGCAAATCGCTGGCGATCTTGGTCATCACGTTCTCGGTCATCACAGCGCCCCCTGCGGTTCGGCGTCAGCGCGACGCCGCCGCCGCAGTGTCGGCAAGCGGAAGAAGCGGCCCCGCGACTTTTCGCCGGGTGGCAGATCGGGAGCGAAGGTCGGCACCAGCGCCAGCGGTTCCAGTCCGAGGCTCTGGATCTGCCCAACGCCGCGGATCGGGCGCAGCAGGAATTCGAGCGCCAGCGCCAGGACGATCCCGAGCCCCAAGCCGCCGGCGATACCGCCGCCGATCAGCATCAGACGATTCGGCGAAACCGGCTTGTCGGGCGCGGAAGGCGGATCGATCACCGACAGGCGCTCACCCTTCTGCTCCTGGGCCATTCGCGCCGAGTTCTGCGCACGCAGCACGTTGCCCGACACCTCGCGGAGTTGGTCGCGGAGCGTCGACGCGCGCGCCTCTAGCTGCGATACCTCTTCCTGCAACACCGGTGCGCGCGACTGCGCCGCCATGCCGGCCGCGGCGCGTGCCTCGTCGGAGGCGCGATATTGCTGGAGCTGTGCGACCTGTGCGTTGTTCGCCTGGATCTGGCTCTGGATCAGCGAGATGTCCGAGCTGCCGCCTTGCGACGCGGCGATTTCCTTGGCCTGTTGCAGTCGCGCCTTGGCGCGCACGACGTCCGGATGGCTTTCGGCGAAGACCGCGCGCGCCGCGACCAGTGCCGATTCGGCCTGCTGGACCATCGGGTCCTTGCCGCCGCTGCGCTGAACCTGCGCCATCAACTGACGGTTCTCGCTCTGCAATTGCGCGATCTGCGCGCTGTAGCTGCCGGTGTTGGCGGGCATCACCACTCCGCCGCTGGCCAGCGTGCTGCCGTTGCGTGCCTTGATCGAGGTGATCTGGCCTTCGATCCCGTTGATCTGCTCGGTCAGCTTTCGCGACTGATCCTGAAGGAAATCGACGGTGTTATTGGCCTGCGCCGCCATGGTGGTAGCGTCAATTTCGAGAAAGCGGCTGACGAAGCTCTGCATCACCGCCTGCGCCTTGGCAGGGTCGGCATAATCATAGCTCATCGTGAAGGCGATCGTGTTGGTGCCGCCCGGCTGTGCGCCGCCACCGATGTCGCCGCTCACCGCGCCGAGTTTCGTCGCTTCCTGCATCTTCGTCACGATCGACGACAGCGGCTTGGAACGACGCTCCTTCTCGTAAAGGTTGTTCTGCTCGATCAGCGCGATCAGGTCGCCACGGCTGAGCACCTGCTCACGGATCTTGGCGATCCGCTGGTCGATGATCGTGTTGATCGGCGAGGTGACGAGCGTGGAGGGCAGTTCCTGTGACTCGACAAGCAGCGTCGCGCTCGACCGATAGACCCGCGGCATAACGAACGCGGTTACGATCCCGGCGATCGACAGCAACACGAACGGTACGATGATGAACCACTTACGCTCCCACAAAATGCGTGGGATGTAATTGATGAAGCCACCGCCGCTGGCAGCCTGGTCTTCGGTATCTACGCTGTCACTCACCGGATGTCGCCCAATCTGGTTCGCAGGAAAAGCCGGAAGGTCACGTCGGACGGACTCCCGAAGCCGCGGCCGTTCGCCTGGCGATAGCCCACCGACGCACCCGCGAAGACGCGGCGCGTGAAGCTGCGCTCATAGCTGGCCTGACCGCTCAGGAAGTCGGTCCGCGGTGCCTGCAGGGTTGTGTTTGAAGTGCTGGTCAGCCGCGAATATTCGATAGACGCGCGTACCACGTCGAACTCGCGCAGCTGGTAGGAATAATCGGCCGCCGCCCCCATCCGCCGCGACACGTCGCCTAGCCCGGTCGGCTGCGCGTCGCTATAGCCGCGCAGGCACTGGATCGACCGGCCGGCGGTGCGGCAACCGTTGAAGTTGCCCGAGAAGCCGGTGGCGTTGACGGTGCCGCGCGGCGTGGTCGACGACACGAAGATCAGCCCCGCTCCGCCCGACAGCGTCACGTTCTGGCTGAGTTGATAGTTCACCGTCGCCTGCGGCGAATAGGTGTGACCCGAATAGCCGGGATTGTCATAGTCGATCCACGTTCCCGACCCTTGTGCACCCACGCTCAGCCGCTCCGACAGGCTGCGGCTATAGCCGACCGTTGCACCCGTGGTTCGCGAGGACAGGAGCAGACCATTGTTGCTGCCGCCGCCATAACTGACGCGATTGATGCTTGCCTGCGCAGTGATCGTGTCACGCGTGCTGAGACGATAATCGCCGCCGATCGAGGACGATATCGAGCTTTGCCGCTGGTTGAGGCCGATCAGCGTGATGTCGGGCGTCCCGAGCACCGGGCTCGGCGCAACCGTCGGGTCGACGACGCCGACGATGCCCAGTCCGCCCTGCCCGATGATCGAGCTGTCATACGACAGGTCGGCCCGCAGGTTGAGCCGCGAACTCATCGCACGGCGGGCGAGCGCACTGAAGCCATAAGCTTCCGCCGGGCTGTAGCGCGTCAGATAGTCGCTCCGACGATAGCGCGCGACCAGTGATGCCGTGTTACGCTCGTCCACGAAGCTCACTTGCGGGGTGATCGCCAGTTCGGTGGACGCTGAGCCGTCGCCGCCGCCACGGATCAGGAACGGGTTGGTCGCGTAAGCCACCCCCGCCGACACATCGACCGAGGCGCGCGTCTCCTGCGCGACCGCGGGAGCGAGCGGGAGGACGACGACGGCAGACGCGAGCAACAGCGCGGCAGAACCGCGCGCTACGCTTTTACCTTGCATCACGGGACGATGACCGTGTCGCCGCCACGTACGAGCGGCAGCGTTTCATTGCTGACGTCGCTGACCTGCCCTTTGAGAATGTCGCTCAGGCGGACGCGGATCGCCTGCACGCCGGTCGGGGTCTTGCGAAGAATGACGACGTTGCTGAGCTGCGCGAACTCACCCGGGCCGCCCGCGAGGCTAAGCGCCTCCAGCACGTTGACGTACCGGCCGGGGTTGAACGATCCCGGGCTGCGCACCTTGCCGAGTACCGAGAATTGCAGGCCTGCCGGGGTCTTCACCGATACCGTGACCTGCGGCACCGCGGTCCGGTACTGCGACTCCAGCCCCTTGGTGATCCGCGCCTCGATTTCGCTCGGCAATGCGTTGAGCGCATCGACCTTGCCGACCAGCGGGAAGGAGAAGGTGCCGTCGGGCAGCACGCGCTCGGTGCGTTGCAGCCGCTCTTCGCCCCAGACGAAGATTTCGAGTTCGTCACCCGGATTGATGCGATACGGTACCAGCGCGCCCGGCGCGGCAGCGGCACGCGCCGAGGCGGCGGCCGGCTGTTGCGCCAGCGCCGGCGTGGCGTGAAGCAGCAACAGGCCGATGCCGCAAAAAAGCTTGGTCTTCATGTCGTTCCCCCATGCCGACGTACCGGCGCCCGCGACGCCGCCCGTACACGGCCGCTTTCCTTCGTTTGCCAGCCCGTCCCTTATCGGGTAAAGCGCTGATCGTCAGGTGCCTTACAGCATTTTCCTTACGAAGTACGTACGAGATTGTTGGGGGCGGGCAGCATTCTGGTGCGGGGGGCAATTGTGAAGCGGACCCCGGTTGGACGGGCGGGCAGGCGGCGGGTCATTTTCGCCGCCGCAGCCGTGCTGATGCTCGTGTCGGGCTGTCGATCGCGGGAGGAGCGCGCGGCCAAGTTCGCGGCGGTGTACGAGGCCGCGATGGCCAACAACGATCCCGTTATGGCACGGCTGGCGATGCAGCAAGCGGTCGGCTTCGACGATGCCAACCCGGATTACTGGCAGCAGCTTGGCGGTGTCGAACTGGCGCTGGGCGACTATTCGGGGGCGTACAACGCCTATCTGCGCGCCAACGAACTGGACCACAGCCGCCCGGCGGTCTTGCAGGCACTCGCCGACCTCGCGGTGATCGGCGGCCATACCGACGATGCGCAGCGTTATGCCAAGCAGGTCTTGCTGCTGCGCCCCGACGACCCCGCGCCACAGACGACATTGGGTTTCGTCGCGTTGCGCAATCGCGATTATGACGCGGCGCTGAAATATGCTGATGCGGTGCTGGGCGTGCGCGTCGACGATACGAACGCGACGATTCTCAAGGCGCGCGCGCTTGCGGGGCTGGCGAAGCCTGACGCCGCGCTGACGCTGTTGCGCGATTTTGTTGCGGGTCATCCCAGCGATGCGTCCGCGCTGGACGCGCTGGGTGATATGTCGGGGCGCTTCGGCAATCTCGCCGGACAGAAGGATGCACAGAGCCGCGAACTGGCGATGCGGCCCAAGGATGTCGGGCTGCGGGTCAATTATGCGCGCACGCTTTACAAGCTGGGCGAGCGCGCTGCGGCGCACGACCTTACCTATCCGCTGGCCAGCAGTGGCGAGCATGAGGGCCGACTGATCGACATCCTGGGCCTGTGGCTGCAGTACGAGCCGCGCGACACGGCAGTGGCGGAGGTGCGGCACCTGGCGGCGCAGGCGTCGACCCCGGACAAGATGCGCTACGCCTATTTCCTGATGCTGGCGGGACAGGCCGGCGAGGCGGAGGCGCTGGTCGCGCCGCTGGTTTCGCTGCCGGTCACCGCCGCCAACGCCGCGCCGCTGGCATTGCTGGCGCAAACGCAGGCAGCGCAAGGCCGCGATGCGGACGCGCTCAAGCTGCTCGACGCGGTGTTGGCGTTCGACGAGGGCAATATTCTTGCGCTCCGCGCGCGAACCGACCTCTATCTGCGGACCGGGCGCGGACGGCAGGCGGTGTTCGATGCGCAGCGGCTGGTGGCGAGCAAGCCGCGCTCGGCGGACGATCGCGTCCGGCTGGCGCGCGCCTATGCGATGGCAGGGCAGCCGCAGCTGGCGGAGAATACCTATCGCGCCGGTATCCAGGCGATCGGCGGCGGCGACCCGCTGCTGTTCGACGGATTGCGGAAGTTTCTTGTCAAAGCCGGACGGTCGGACGAATTGGCCGATCTTCAGCAGCAATTTGTTGAGCAAAAGCGGGTAGCGCGGGCGCAATGGTAGCGCGGGGCGGAAACGGCCCAACGGAGTCGGGACGGCAACAGGTGGCGGGTTCGAGATCGGTTCAGCGTCGGCGCTTCACGTCGAACGTCATCCCCTCGATGGTGGTCGCGGTAGATCTGTTATGCCTGATCGCCAGCGCGCCGATCGCTGTGATCCTCTACACCCTGGTCTTTCAGCAGCCGGTGGTGCCGGGAGTGCATACCGCCGCCGGCTTCATCGCGGGGGTCGCCTTTTTCCTGATTCGCCAGTCGCGCGGCGTCTACAGCCAGTCGTTCGTGATCCTGCAATCCGGCGACACCGCGGTGGCGGTCGACTATCTGATGTCGGCCTTGCTGAGCAGCGCGATCGTCTGGCAATTCGGGCTGGTCGACGAATTTTCGCGTGGGCTGACGCTCGCCTATGTCGGCTCGGTCACGGGATTGCTGTTCATCAGCCGCTTCGTGTTGCGCGCGACGCTGCGCAGGATGGCGAGCAGCGGGCGATTGCGGCAGCGTGTGGTGCTTTATGGCGCCGACAAGGAGACGTTGGCACGGACGTGCCGAATGCTGGACCTGCAGGCGCTGCCTCAGCTGATGCTGGTAGGGGTGGCGGATGACTACACCCGCGCGACGGCGCCCGATGCGGTAGACGATCTGCCGTTCATCGGCGGCTTTCCCGAGTTGCTGGCGAAGGCACGCGAGGGCGAGGTCGATCAGGTGTTGATCGCCCTGTCCGACATGACCCGCGAGCGGATCGAACTGATCATCGAAAAGCTCAGCGAGGTGGCGGTCGATGTGTCGCTGATCCCGCGCGAGGCGATCGCGCTCGCGCCCGACTATCGCGTCAATTTCGTCGGGCAGATCCCGGTGCTGACGCTGTGGCAACGCCAGATGCGCGACGGCAACACGATCGTGAAAGATCTCGAGGATCTCGTCGTCGCGGCGCTGGCGCTGCTGTTCCTCTCGCCGCTGTTGCTGCTCACCGCGGCGGCGATCAAGCTGACCAGCCGCGGCCCGGTTATCTTCAAACAGCCGCGTTTCGGGTTCAACAACCGCGAGATCCTGGTCTGGAAATTCCGCTCGATGTACACCGATCGTCAGGATGTGAGCGGTGCGGCGCGCACCACGAAGGGCGATCCGCGCGTCACGCCGGTCGGGCGGCTGATCCGCAAGCTGAGCATCGACGAACTGCCGCAGCTCTGGAACGTGCTGCGCGGTGAGATGTCGATCGTCGGGCCGCGTCCGCATGCCACGCACATGAAGGTCGGCGACCATTATTATTTCGATGCGGTGCGCGGTTACGGGGCGCGGCACCGGGTCAAGCCGGTTATTACCGGTCTGGCGCAGGTGCGCGGGCTGCGCGGCGAGATCCAGACGATCGACCGCGCGAAGCGACGCGTCGAGCTCGATCGCTACTACATCG
>NZ_JBJDOM010000005.1:0-214320 GCF_044901155.1 Sphingomonas sp. NPDC079357 | reverse complement strand
GCCAGCGGAATATGCTGCATCAGCCGGGGTTAACCCCGGCTGATGCAAGCCGGAAGCTCGCATCACGCCCGGATGAGAAACCGGGGGACTGTCATACCAACCCCGGACTCCAGTTATAACTGGTAGAGCTTTGGGGAGCACGTCATGTCGCCTTCCCGACAGACCAGCCGATAGAACTTAACATGGAGAAGATGCCGGAATATGTATCGCATGTGAACGGTAGGTGGAGGAAGGCATGATCGAAGATGATGTCCTCTATTTCCAACGTCGCGCCGGAGCCGAACTGGAGTTGGCGCAGCGGGCGACCAAGCCTGAAGTCGTAGCGGCGCACCACCGGCTCGCCGAGGCCTATCTCGATCGTATCGCCTCCGTGGAACCGGCGAGGCAGGTGGAACATGCTTGACGAGTTTCGGTCCAGCGGGACCCTCTCACACCAGCGTTCGTCTCACCCGACGCTGCTAGGCACGCGGTTCGCCGCGTCTCCCTTCCTTTCGACGGAGGACCGGCTCGCGCTTGAGAGAGTCGCGCTTCCCGCAAGGTCGGTCGCAGCCGGCAAGGACTTGTTGCGGGAGAGCGAGCGCGCCGCCCACATCGAGGTTCTGATCGATGGGTGGGCGTGCCGCTACAAAATGACGCGAGACGGCCACCGTCAGATCGTGGCGCTCCTGACCCCCGGCGAAGCGGCGAACCTGGACGCTCTGCTCTTCACGCGCATGCATTATGCGGTGCGTACGCTCACCCCGACCAAGGTTCTCACCCTTCCGCGCGACCGCGTCCTGGCGCTGGCCGAGCAGCACAGCGGCATCGCCAAGACTCTCGGCTGGCTCGCGCTGAATGAGAACGCGATCCTCAGCCAGTGGGCGCTTTGCCTTGGCCGGCTGTCAGCCCGGCAGCGCTTGGCGCATCTGTTGTGCGAGATGAGCGCGCGGCTCGGCGATCTGGACGATGGGGAGAGCCGCTTCGAGCTGCCGCTGACCCAGGAGCAGATCGCCGATGTGCTCGGCCTCACTTCTGTCCACGTCAATCGCACGGTCCAGCAGCTGCGCGCCGAGAGCCTGATCGAGACGAAAGGGCGCACTGTCATGATCGCCGACATGGACGCGCTTCGTCAGATCGCGGGTTTCGATCCTGCCTATCTACAGGACGGGCGAGCATCCGCCCACCTCGCGCCATGAACGATTCCGAGATGGCAACGGCCTACGCCAATCCTTCTGCCGGTTATCGGGCCCTGTCGCCGGAAGCCGAGCTGCTGCTGCGCGAAACCAATCATCGGTGCAGCAACGACCTCCAGCTCGTCGTGAGCCTGCTCGCGCTTCAGAGCCGGAAGGCGGCAAGTGACGAGACGCGGCAGGCGCTGATCGACACGATGGAGCGGGTCGCTATCCTCGCGCGTGCCCGAGCGTCGCTCAAGGAAGAACGCCGACCGACGCTGGAGGCGGCATTGCGGCAGGTGTGCGAGGCGTTGCAGAGCCAGGCCGAGCCGCGCTCCATCTTCCTGTCGCTGGAAACGGCGAGCGCCGTGAGCGGCTTGTCGGCGGTTCAGGTCACGACACTGACGCTGATCGTCAACGAGCTGGCGACTAACGCCATCAAACACGCCTTCGCACAGGACCGAAGTGGTCGCATCCGCATCGTCGTGCGCCCGCACGACAGCCGAAGTCTGACGATCATCGTCGATGATGACGGTCTTCCTTTTCCCGAGATCGCAAGTCGAACGACGGGTGGACTGGGGCTCGGACTTGTACGGCGATTGCTCGAGTCGATCGGCGGGGTCGTCATTCTGCCCGCGAACGGATCAAAGTGTTTCGAGATCAGGGTGCCGATGGCGAGCCACTAGGCGTCATCTTGTCGTAGCCTTCGTGTGGAGAGTAGCTGGAGCAGACTGAAGAGGGCGACGTGACCAACGACAATCTCGAATATTATGAACGGCGCGCCCGAGAGGAAGCCGAGGCAGCAGACAGTGCGAAATCGGCCGAGGCGGGATCGGCGCACCGCCTGCTCGCGATCGAATATGAAGCGCACGCGCGCGAATTGCGCAGGCGCACAAAGACCCGTCCGAAGCTGACGATCCGATCAGCCTGACGGGCGAGCAGGAGAGAGCCGATACTCTAGGGAGACAAGGACGACTATACCGATAAGCAGAAGCGTAAGGCTGAGCACATCGAGGAGAGCTACGAGGAACGCGGCAGACCCAAGGATGAGGCCGAACGCCGCGCCCGAGCGACGGTCACCAAGGAGAGCGGAGGCGGCGACGAGCCGGGATCGGGTCGCGGCAAAGCCGACATGCATGACTCCTTGAAGACGGGCGGTAAGAAGGGCGGAGAAGCATCCGCGCACCGATCGGCAGCCGATCGCTCCGCGTCCGCTAAGGCGGCAGCGGCGACCCGCAAGCGCAACGTCGCGGGAAAGTGAGAGATGGGCGGGATGTGGCCGAGAAGATGGCCACCAGCCCCCAGGTCGTCGGCCCAAGGGGCGAGAACCGGAACGCCTCGGATCGCCGTGTTTTCTCACGGAAAGAACATCGCACGGAGAGCGGCAATGACCGACGTTCAACGCGCACGCGATCGCATGATGGACGTGCATATCAAGCGGCGTGGCGTTCGGGATCAGCGCGTGCTGGCAGCGATGCGTGCCGTTCCGCGGGAGCGCTTCGTCGAACCGGGCCTCGAGGAGTTCGCGTATGAAGACGCTCCGCTTCCCATCGCCGAGGAGCAGACCATCTCGCAGCCCTTCATCGTCGCGGCGATGATCGAAGCGGCGGAGGCGCGGCTCGCCAATGTTCGATTTGAGCAAGGAGACGCCGAACACCCCGCCTATGCTGCCAGCAGCTTTGATCGTCTGTTCTGCGCGTCCGCCCTTGTGTTGATGTCGGATATCAACGCGGCCTTGCGCTGTTGGCGTGACCTTCGGAAGCCGGGCGGTACGATCGCGTTCGACACAGCCGCCAAGCCATTCGGCTTTTCGCAACGCGCGTCGGAAGCGGCGCTTCGTCACGGGGTGAGGCTGTCCTACGGCGAAGTGGCGGACACGCCTGAACGGTGCCGGGACTTGCTGGTTCAGGCAGGGTTTGAGGTCGTCGATATCCGCAAAGCTTTCGCGAATACCAACCCAGTCGCGATCGACGACGTGATCGCCATGTACGACGAGCGCCTGGATCATCCGGCGTGGCGGGGCATCAAGGAGGCCAGAGCCGAAACGAGGGAGGCGATCAGGGCCGACTTCATCGGCAGCGCGATTGCCGACGCGGTGAGCGGCTATGTTCCCAATGATATGGCTTTGTTCTTCACAACGGGCAGAAAACAGCCGAGCTAAGGTCACTTGAGTTCGCTCGACCCTCGTCGCTCGCTGCGGCAAATAGCGCTATCAGAACGCCGCCACTTATCACGAGCGTTTACAGGAGTTCGGTGAGAGAAGGCCCGAAAACGTACGCTAAGTCCGGCGCTTGGCCGTGGTGGTGCACCGCCGTCGAAGTAGATCACGTCTCTTGGCTCAGAGGTCATGATATCGGCAAGACCGGCTGGACTGTGCGGACAAGCCCGGCTCGCTTCACGAGGTCGGCGCTGCTGGAGCCGTCCTGGCGCGGTAGAGTGCGGTGACGCGCTTGACATGCGCGATGCTGCATCCGGCAAGCTCCGCCGTCTTCGCGATGCTCATGCCCGCCTCGCGCAGGCCCACGATCCGGCGGTGGTGAGCGAGGTCGGGCTTGCGGCCGGTGTACCGCCCTGCCCGCTTCGCGATCTCGATCCCCTCGCGCTGCCGCTCGCGCCTGGTCTCGTAGTCGTCGCGCGCCGTCTGTAGCGCTACCCGCAGCAGCATGTCCTGCATCGCCTCCAGCACGATGCGCGCCACGCCCGCGCTGTCGGCTACCAGTTCGGACAGGTCCACGATGCCCGGCACCGCCAGGCGCGCCCCCCTGCCGCGGATCGTCTCCACCAGCAGCTCGGCCTCCGCCAGCGGCAGGCGGCTGATGCGGTCGATCTTCTCGGCCACCACCACCTCGCCCGGCTGCAGGTCCGCCACCATGCGCAGGAGCTCCGGCCGGTCGGGCCGCGCGCCGGACGCCTTCTCCCGGTACACGGCCGCCACGTAGAAGCCGGCCGCCCGCGCGCCGGCGACGATGCTCTCCTGCCGCGTCAGGTCCTGCTCGTCCGTGCTCACCCGCAGGTACACCCGCGCCGCCCTCACCTCGCTGCCTGCCACGTGCTCATCACTCTCGCCCGGCGTGCTTGGGTATACTCATCCGAGCTAACCAGCACGCCACCAGCTCAGGTCGGCTAAGCCCGATGCTGCGTAGCCTAGCTCATTATCCCGGATTTATTTGGCCGCCTTCTACTTTCACGTATAGCTGAAGGGTCTCTCTGTGGGCTTGGCGTCGAGAGGCACCTGTGCTCCTTGCTCGCTTGCCGCGGATGCAAGTCGGTGTCTCGCCGAGTTCCCTTAAGCAGCCTGCTAGACATTCTGCGACAGGAGGCATACGAACGTGGGTACACCCGCCGAGTACACCTGCCGGCTTCAAGGGCGGCGAGAACGACGGAAAACCGTGGCTTTCACAGCCGAGCGCCTCCTCCCGTAGGGGTCACCATACTAGGTTTTCCATAACTTGGATGGTCTGACAGCGAGATTGCCTCACAGCTTTGGGTCGCGCTACCGAGAGGCGACACGCCGCGCCGCCATTCACGACGCCGGACATGCGGTTGCAAGTCGGCGAACGCTCATCGCCGAAACATCAAAATTTCATTCGATTGTCGACCAACCTGATGGTCAGCGCGCTTTCAGCCAGCCTTCGGTCACCTCTCAGCCAAGCCTGCGCCGCGATCGACCTTGTTGAAGCTGCGCGACCGGACACGATCGAATTGCGCGCCGGTCGATCGCCGAACGTCGAATCGGGGGCTGAGTGAGGCAGACAGGCTTCTCGCCGCTCACAACCTTGCGGAAGGGCTAGCCAGTCGTCGCGATGGGGCGGTGGCTCCACCGGCAAGGCCGCATCGATAGGGACGAGCTACGTCAGTGGTGAAATACCCAGCGCCTTCGTCGATCGCGATAGCGGCGCCTCGTTGATCCGCTCGTCATCGTCTCCGTGTCGGCCGACCGGACGTTCTTTACAGACCGCAACCGCGGACCGCCGCCCTCCCCGGACATGTTCTCGCGCGGGGGTAGCGGACGGAGATCCGCTCCCGATCAGCCGCCGAAGGTCTTGCGCAGAAACGCATCGCTCCGTGACAGCATCTGCGCCCGCGCTTCACTGTCGTCGAGTTGATGGTCGAGCTTCGGAAATTCGACCAGCGTCGACTGCTTGCCCGCCGCGCGCAGCCGCTTGTCCATCAACCGCGACTGACCGATGCCGACATTGAGGTCGATATCGCCGTGGAACATCAGCACCGGCGCCTTGAAGCGGTCGGCGTGGCGCGCCGGTGAGCCCTTGGCGACATTCTCGCCCGAACCGATCTGCCGCTCGACCAGGTCGCGGTTGGAAAAACCTTCCGCTTCGCTCTTCGCGCGGCCGAAATCGGTCACGGGCGCGATCGCCACCACCGCCTTGAACAGATCCGGATCGACGACGTTGCTCTGAAGCGCGGCATAGCCGCCATAGGACCAGCCGACGATCGCCAGCTTGGCGGGGTCCGCGATCCCCTCCTTGACCAGCCAGCGCCCTGCATCGGTGACGTCGCCGATCGCCAGCTCCCACGATTTAAAGCCGTTGTCCGCGAACCACGCGTCGCCATATCCCGTCGAGCCGCGGAATTCAGGCTGCAACACCGCATAACCGCGCGCCGCGAAGAATTGCACCAGCCAGTCGAAGCCCCATTCGTCGCGCGACGCCGGACCGCCGTGCGGCATGACGATCGTGGGCAAGCCCTTGGTCGCCCCGCCAGGCGGCAGCGTCAGATAGGCGGGAATGATCGTTCCGTCCTTGGCCGGAAAGCGCACCGCCTGCATCGCACCCAGCGGCACGTCTTCCAGCTCGGGCCGCGCGGTCGTCAGCCCATCCAGCTTCCGCGTCGCCTTGGTGTAGAGATAATACATGCCCGGATCAGTATCGCTGCCCGCGTAGATCAGCAGCTTGCTCTCGTCGGCGGTCGCGCCGAGGAAGTGGATCAGCGGCGTCTTGGGCAAGGCGCGTGCCAGCGCGGCGGCGAGTTTCTTGTACTCGGGATCGAAATAATCCGTCTGCCGCCGTTCGGTGATATAGGTGGCGCCGATGATCCGCCCGCGCCGCCCGATCCGCACGATCGAATCGACGTCGACCGTTGGATTGCTCGAGACCAGCTCGCTCTTCATCGACCCGTCGAGCGCGACGCTGTAGAGCGCCAGCCGGCCGTCGAGCCGCCTTGTCGCGAACGCGACATTGCGGGTGCCGTCGACGCCAATCGGGTCGAGCGACTGGCGATCATCGCGCAGCGACTTGCTGAACAACGTCCATTTGCTCTGTCCGGTCGGGCGATAGGAATAAATCGCATCGCCCTTCAACTGCCCGTCGGCCCCGCGCGGCAGCTCCACCTTCAGACGGATATTACCCTGTCCGTCGGCATAATAGTCCTCGGTATCCCCATCGGGACGCTCGATCAGCTCGGCCTTCCCGGTCGCGGCATCGACCAGCTCCACGCCGAGCCCGTCGCGACCATCGTTCCCGAGATTGGAGCCAAGCTCGGCGCGTTCAGGAACGAAGTTTCGCTGCATCAGCACCTTGCCGTCGCCCATCCGCCAGTCGATCACATCGCCGTCGAACTGGTTGGGGCGCTCGGCATGATGGGTCTTGCGCCCAAGATACAGCGGATGGCTGCCGTCCGCATCAAAGGCGAGCAGCCGCGTGAACGGAATACGCTGCGCGCCATAATCACCGATGCCATAGAATTTGCAGATGAGACGCGACGCGGAGGCCCAGCCGCAGCGCTGGGGCGTAACCTTGCCGCCGTCGCCGAGGTCGAGCGGAGTCATCTTTCCACTCACAAGATCGACGATCACGGCCGCGCTGCCATGTGTCCCGCTCGGCACGATATAGGCGATGTGCGATCCGTCCGGCGCCAGGCTGACCTGCCGAACGGCTTCGCGCGCGCCGAACTTGGCTGCGAGATCCTCGCCGCCCGGCGCCGCCTGCACCGCCGCATTCGTCCCCGCCAGCAGCGCCGCCAGCGCTACCCCCGTTTTCCCCAGCAACGCCTATCCCCCGATATGGACCGGCGAACCGCGCCGGCTCCGCCTGTCTGCCAAGCATCAGGCCACTTTGTCGATCGTGTTTCCTCAGCAATTCGCCAGAAAGTGGCGCGCGATGGGTCAAGCGCCTGCCGACGCAACTGACCGCAAAATAATCTTTTAATTTCGATGGAGGTAAAAAAGCATAATCACTATTTAGAATCAGGCAAGCCTATGTATCTTGGCCTTTATTACAGGCTTTCACTTGACCACGAACCGATTACAGCCCGTGCATTACCAATATATCACGGTTAATTTGCTTTGTTAGCAGCAGTTTAGTCAGCTGGCGAAACTGCGATATGCTTGACGGGCGCGGGATCGGTCCGGCGCGCATCCGCAGCGTCGCGGTCGACAAGGGCGTCATCACCCGCGAACAGGCCGATGCGCTGTCGGATCAGGAAGCGATCAACCTCATTTATCGTCCCGGCCTCTCGACCGCGGCGAAGGTGTCCAACCTGCCGGGGCGCGGCGTCGGCATGGATGTGGTGCTCAGCGCCGTGTAGAAGCTGGCCGGGCGCGTCTCGGTCAGTTCGCAGCTCGGGCACGGCACCGTCACGCGGCTGTCGATGCCGCTCAGCATGGCGGTCACGCGCATCATGGTCGTCGACATCGGCGGCAGCCTGTACGGCATTCCGATCGACCATGTCGTCCAGCCGACGCGGCTCGACCCCGACGTGATCGCGCTGCGCCCGACCGGCCTCGACATGAAGGAGGGGTCCAGCGCGGAGGCGGCGCTGGACCCTCTCGCTAACGGCCTGACCACGCGAATGATTTTAACCGACCTCCACATGGACGGGATGAGCGGCATCGATCTGGTGAAGGCGGTACGCAAGCTGCCTGGGGATGGCCTTCACCCCGATCGTGCTGCTGACCACCGAATCACAGGAAGATCTGCGCAAAACCGCCAAGTCCGCGGCGCAACTGGTTGGTCAGTAAAGTCTTTTAACCCGACCAAGCTGGTGGCGCTGGTAAAAGAAGCTGGTCCCCTGACGGACCGCTGACGTCAACGCCCCACCGGATCGCCATACATGATCCCACGCCCGTCAGTTCCCACGTAAACCCTTCCGAACAGGCGTGGATCGCCGCTGATGACGCGCAGCCGCAGACCCCATTGATGCGCGTCGTCGTTGATCCGTGTCCAGCGCGCGCCACCGTCGATCGACCGATAGATGCCGCGCTGCGCTCCTACCGAACCGATCGCATAAAGCGCCGGCCAGTCGCTGCCTGCCGCGCCCTTCCCGAGCCCGAAGCGCGTAATTGCAATGCCTTGCGAGGCACGCGCCCAATGCTCTCCCCGATCGACCGAGCGATACAGATCTTCCCCGACCAGCAGCCACAAGCCGCCGGCGCGCCCCGGCACCGCCACCAGCGGGTTGGCCGCCTCCCGCCCGACCGTCCGCGCGCCCGACAGATCAGCGGGCAGCCCGACGCCTCCTGCGGCGTGGAAGGCCGCTCCCCCATCGTCGCTCCGCAACACGTGCCCCGGGTCCGCATCGACCGCGTAGAAGCGGCG
Organism: Sphingomonas sp. NPDC079357; assembly: GCF_044901155.1. Taxonomy (NCBI): domain Bacteria; kingdom Pseudomonadati; phylum Pseudomonadota; class Alphaproteobacteria; order Sphingomonadales; family Sphingomonadaceae; genus Sphingomonas; species Sphingomonas sp. NPDC079357. The sequence goes on along the minus strand of NZ_JBJDOM010000005.1, from coordinate 205,616 downwards.
CGCATCCGCCTTGTCGGCGGTCACACGGGTGCGCACTGGTAACCCACGGACAAGGGACCAGTTTTTCCCGCGATCACGCGTCAATAACGGCTGCTCCGTTTCAACCACGAAGGTTTCGCCATCGGCAGAAACGGTGATCGCGGCACTTCCGGTCTGCGCGCGCGACGGTTCTCCGCCTTCCCCGCCCTGCGCCGGAACACGCAACGGTTGCCACGTATCGCCGCCATCCGTCGACCAGGCAAGCGAGGTGTCAGGCACGACCGGCTTGTGCGTATTGCCGCTGCGCACCATCACCAGCGGCGCCATGCCGGCATAATCGAGCGAATTAGTGTTCGTCAGCATCGGGTTACGATGCACGTGCCGCGGCGAGCGCGTCATGTCGTCGTGCCGGAAGCCGCCGAGATCGCCGAAGCCCGACACCAGCGGCGCGCCGCCCGTCGGACTGACCAGGGTGATGATCGCCGTCTGCTCGATCCCGCGCGTCCACGGCGCCCAGCGCATTGCACGCGATTGCGCGAAGTCGTTGGTAGCATAGACCGTTGCGCCGGTGACGTAGGCCGCGTGGCCGGCATCGAACGGATCGATCGCCAGCCCGGCGATCCAGTGCCCGAAGTTAGCCTTGCCGTCGAAATCGAGGAACGGCGTGGCGGACACGTCACGGACGCTATCGCGCGCCAGTTCACGCCACGTCCGCCCGGCATCGGCCGACCGCCACACCGTATCTCCGGGGCGATAGCGATTGACCGTCGCGACCCCGATCACCCGCGGATCACGGGCCGCGACCGCCACGCCCATATAGCCGCCGGGCACTACCTTCGCGCCCTTCAGCGGGGTCACATCGTGCCACGCGCCGCTGCGCGGATCGAAGCGCCACACTGCGCCGCGCGTGATCCCGTTTGGACCGATCGCGTCGCAATAAGTGAGCGTCAGCACGCTGTCGGCACCGATCACGCCTTTCACCGGCAAGAGATCCGCCGCCGGCCCGCCCGCCACGGCCTGCCATTGCGAACCGCCATCGTCGGAGCGGAACAGATGCTGCGCCCCCGGATCGGCGCTGGCGACGAAGACCCGCCCGCGCTGCGCCGGATCGAACAACACGAACGACAGTCCGCCATGCGTCGTGCGCGGTCGATCGGGTCGCCCCAGACCGGCAAGCGGAAACGCCGCGACCTTCTGCCAGTGCACTCCTGTATCGTCGCTGCGCCACAATCCGTCATGCCGCGAGCCGAACATCAGCGTCGCGGTACGATGCGGATCGATCGCCAACCGCTCACCCAGCCCGCGGCCATCCTCGTTGCCGCCCATTGCAAACGGCACGACCGTCTTGCGCCAGTGCGCGCCGCGATCGGCGGAACGGAAGATCGCCGCCGGCCCGCGCCACGACATGCCCGCGGCCAGATAAACGACCTCCGGATCGTGCGGATCGGGAGCGATGCTCTCGATCCCCATGAAGTTTGATTCCGCCTCCTCGTCCTGCAACGGCTCCCAGCGGAGGCTGCGCGAGTCCCGGCGATACGCGCCGCCCATGTCGGTGCGCAGATAGGCGAGCCCGCGTTCGACCGGGCTGAAGACGATCCCGGGTGCGAACCCGCCACCACCGACCGTGACATTCTGCCACTGGTAGGCTGTTGCCGGCGGCGGTGCCGCACCGATAGTGCCCAGAAAGGCCAGCGCGAGCAAAGCCGGATAGCGCATCGCCGTCATCTCCCGTGTGCGCTCGCGCAATGGCGCGCGATGAAGGCGGCGTGATCCGGCATCGCCGCCGCGGTCTGTGCAATCACCCCGTGCAGATGGTGGAGGAAGCGCCCCGCCTCGTCACACGGCAGCGCGGCGAGCAGCGGATCAAGCGCCGCCGGCGCGGCATCCTGCCCGGCGAGCACCGCCACCCAGCTATCATCGGTGAACAGCTCGCCCGGCTCGGGCAGCACCCGCCCGCGCTCACGCCACAGCGCCAGCTTCTCGGCAAGCGTGTCGGGCGGCGGCGTGGTGCGGCAATGCTGCCAGAAGTCCGAGTCGCTACGTTCGGTGGCGTGGTAATGAAGGATAATGAAGTCACGGATCTGGCGGTATTCGGTGCCAAGCAGGCGGTTGTAGGTATCGCGCTCGACCGGGGCGGTTGCCGCGCCGGGAAACAGGCTCATCAATCGCGCGATGCCAGACTGGATCAGATGGATGCTCGTGGATTCAAGCGGTTCGAGGAACCCGCCCGCCAGCCCGATCGCGACGCAATTGCGCTCCCACAGCCGCTCGCGCACGCCCGCGGTAAAGCGCAACGCGCGCGGCTCGGCCGACGCCGCACCATCGAGCCCGCCGAGCAGCGCGTCCGCCGCCCGCTGATCGTCGACAAACGCGCTAGCATAGACATGGCCGTTGCCGACGCGATGCTGCAACGGGATGCGCCAGCGCCAGCCCGCCTTTTCTGCGGTTGCGCGCGTGTAGGGCAGCAGCGGCGCGGTCGGGGCACTCGGCACCGCCAGCGCGCGGTCACATGGCAGCCAACGCTGCCAGCTGACGAACGGCACGCCCAGCGCTTCCCCGAGCAGCAGGGAGCGGAAACCGCTGCAATCGACGAAGAAGTCACCAGCGACACGGCGCCCGTCGGAGAGGACCACCGTCGTGATGTCACCGCTATCTGGAGACAGCTCGACCGAGCCGATCCGCCCCTCCACGCGCGTCACGCCTTCGCCGACGGCCCGCTCACGCAGGAACGTCGCATACAATCCAGCATCGAAATGAAAGGCATAGCGCAGCGACGACAGCACCGCCGCCGGATCGCGCGACGGTCGCGTGAAGCGCGCCAGACGCGCGGCAACCGCGGTCAGGCAATAGTCTTCCAGCGTCCCTGCGCTGTCGGCATCCCGTTGTGCGCGCAGCAAAAGTTGGTGGAACTTCACGCCCTGCACGTCGCGTCCGAACGTGCCGAACGGATGCAAGTAACGCGCGCCGACGCGGCGCCAGTCGACGAACTCGATCCCCAGCTTGAAGGTCGCGCTCGTCGCACGGACGAACGCGTCTTCGTCGATGCCAAGTCGCTGATTATAGTCGTGTAACGAGGGGATCGTCGCCTCGCCGACCCCGACGGTGCCAATCTCCTCGGACTCGACCAGGGTCACGTCGATGCCCGCTGCCGTCAGCCGCGCGAGCACCGCCGCGGTCATCCAGCCCGCGGTGCCGCCACCGACGATAACGACGCTCTTCACGCTGCGCCGAACCCGCGAACACGCGCGTAATCAATAAGTTGTCGGTTGCTCGGCAGATTGGCGACCGCGAATGCCGCTTGCCGCTCAACCTCCGCAAAGGCACGCCGCGCCTCCTCGGCGTAGCGATAAGCCCCTGCGCGGGCGGACAAATCCGTCTTCCAGCCCATGCCGTACAGCACATATTGCCAGCTTGCGTCGGTGAAGATGTCGACGTTGGCGTCCATGTCGATCTCGGTCGGGGGGCGGTAACGCCAGCGTTCCAGCATGTCATGGAGGCTGTCCGGTACCGAGGATGCCGCAATATTATCGCACCAGAAATCGGAATCGCGCCGCTCGGTGATGCAATAATGTAATTTGATGAAGTCGCGTGCGCGTTCGTACCGCTTCAGCATGTTTGCGTTGAACTGCCGTGCGGAGGTCTCGTAGTCGCCGCCCCACGGAAACAGGTTGGCAACCATCCCGGCGGCCACTTCGGAAAAGACGATCCCGGTCGCCTCCAGCGGCTCGAAGAACCCGCTCGACAATCCGATCGCAACGCAGTTGCGGTGCCAGTTGACCTCGCGATAACCGGCCTCGAAGCGAATCTTGCGCGGCTCCAGATCCTGCCCGGTGTAGGCGCGCAGCAATTCCGCCGCGCGCGCATCGTCGGTGTGCGCCGACGAATAGACGTGCCCCACCCCGCGGCGGCGATCGAGCCCGATGTCCCACATCCACCCCGCCTCCTGCGCGGTGGCGACGGTATAGCTGACGATCGGCTCGCGCTCGTCGCGATACGGCACCTGCACCGCCAGCGCGCTGTCGCAGAACAGCACGTCGCGGCAGGACCGATATGGCATCCCCAGCGCCTTGCCGATCAGCTCGGCGCGGAAGCCGGTGCAGTCGATGTAGAGATCGGCGGTCAGCGTGCCGTGGCGGTCGGTGACGATCCCGGCGATCGCGCCGTCCTCACCAACGGTCACCTCGTCGACGCGACCGTCGAGATGCGCCACCCCGCTCGCCACCGCCTTGTCGCGCAGCAGCGCGGCGAGCGCGACCGCGTCGAAGTGGAACGCATAGTTGAGCGGGGCGACATAATCGGGATGGCTGGGCAACTTGGGCGCGCGGTGCGCGTCGGCGGCCTTCTTCTGCGGGCTGCACACCGCGTCCCAATTGTCGGTGCCGCCGTGCCCGAGCAGCCAATAGGGCAGAAGCTCGACGCCGTTCGGCGCCTCGGCGACCTGAAACGGATGCGTATAATGGTCCGGCCCCATCGCGCCGGGGGTGAAGCGCCAGTGCGCGAACTTCGCGCCCTGCTTGAAGCTCGCGCCGCAATGACGGACGAGATCGGCCTCGCTGATCCCGATCGTCGCCAGCGTCTTGCGGATGGTCGGGAAGGTCCCCTCCCCGACGCCGAGAATGCCGATGTCGGACGACTCGATCAGCGTGATGGCGACCCCGCCGGGCAGGTCGGCGCTCAGCCGCTTCGCCAGATAGCCGGCGGTGAGCCAGCCGGCGGTCCCGCCACCGACGATCAGGACGCGCTTCTTCATTACCGACTCCTTCGCAGGCCCGCCCCGGGGGAGCGAGCCTGCGCATCCTATCAGAACGACAGGTTGATGCCGGTACTGATCCGGCGATCCGCCTGGAACCAGCTCCGCCCGACAAGCTCACCGCCGGGATAGCCGCCCATCAACGTCCGTTGCGTCGCCGCGGTCAGGTTGGTGCCCTGGATGCCGAACGAGAAATTCTCGGTCACCTTGAAGCGGACACCGGCGTCGAGAGAGCCGTACGCCGAACCATAGACCGGCAAGGCGATCTGGGTTCCGGCCCCACCGACGGTCGGTCCGTCCTGATCGGTGATCACGCCCGGCGCGCTGTAATAATTGTATGCCGGATTGGTGCCGTTGCTGTTGGTCGATTGCAGATATTTCGACCGCCACGAATAAGCGATCCGGAAGGAGATCGGATTGCGTTCGTAGAGCAGGGTGGCGTTGAGATTATGCTTCGACAGCCCGACCAGCGGCGCGTCACGCTTCACCACGCCGTTGATGTCGCGGTAGAAATCGCCGGGGTTCGAGCTTTCGATGAACGTGTAATTGCCCTCGAACCCGAAGCCGCTGAGCACACCGGGCAGCATATCGAGGAAGAAACGACCCCCGACCTCGACGCCCTTCACGGTCGCGGCACGATCGGCGTTGACATAGTCGCTGGCGGACGCACCGACGCTCTCGGTCGTGCCGTCGGCGAACACCACCGTTACCTGTCGCTGGGTCAGCGAGAAGATCGGCAGGTTGGTCAGACGCTTGTAGAAGGGCGCGAGGTGGAACGACGTGCCCGGCCGCAGATAATATTCCAGCGACAGGTCGAAATTGTTCGACATCGTCGGCTTCAGCAAGGGATTGCCGGTGTCGGCGGTAAAGTTGGTGAAGATCGGCGGGGTCGCCGATCCAGTGGTCGCCACACCGACCGACCCCGACGCGCGCAGCGCGTTGAACGTCGGCAGGTCGATTGTGATGTTGTAGCCGGCGCGCAGCTTGATCTTGTCGGTCGGCGCGAACTCGAGGTTCACCGACGGCAGGAAGCGCGTGAACTCGGCCTTGCCGCCGCGCGGGACGACCGCGGCCGCCAGCGTCTGCTGGACGCCGTTGCGAATGAAGGTGTTGCCGTTCTGGCGGATGAACCCCGAGCCTTCGTTCTTGATGTTGACGACGCGCAGCCCGACGTTGCCCGAAATCCCCGGCGTATCCCCCTGCGGCCCGAACCGCACCAGCGCATAGCCGGCGAGGTTCTCGGTGCGGTTGTTCACCTCGTCACCCAGCCGGAAGCCCGACGGCGTGATGCCCTGGTTGCCGCCATAGCCGCTGCCCGGCGGCAGCATCCCGGCCTTGGTGCAATCGCCCCCCGGGCAGAAGCCGGCCGGCGGTGATGCGACCAGCCCGGTGCGATCGCGGACGTAACGCCGCGCGAGCGCTTCGCTGGCGAACATCAGATTGCCCGGCAGCGTCGTGTCGCCGCGGAAGAAGTCGTTGAACGCGTGGTAGGACGTGTCGCCCGGCGCGGCATTGGCGTAGCTCAGCTGCGGGTCGCCGTTCCAGCCCTGCCCGAGCGCGGCCCAGTTATAGCCGTTCGCGAAATCGCGTTCGGTGCGCTTGGCATAGCGCCCGCCCATCTTCACCGAGCGGAAGAAGCCGTCGTCGAACTTGTATTCGAGATCGACCTGCCCGGCATCAAGCCGCCCGGTGTTGTTCTCGTTGTGCGGCATCGACGCGGTCCACAGATAGCTCGCCGGATCGGCGAACCCGCCCTGCGTCGCCTGCGACACGGTGATCCGCGGCAGATCGCCGGTCAGATCCATCCCGAAGCCGGAACCGAAGCTGACGCTGCGGAAGATGTCGAGCCGGTCGTAGATCTGCTTCGAATCGACGCGCTGCAGCGAACCGCTGATCCGCAGCCCGCTGTCGTCGGGGGCATAGGCGAAGGACAGCGAATAGTCGCGCGTCACGGTGTTGCTGGCGACATAGCCCTTGTTGCCGCTGCTCAGCACGGTGCCGCTCGGCTAGAAGGTGTTCGGGTCGCGGTTGAACAGCGAATTGGTCTTGAGCAGCAGCCCGTTGCTGTCGAACTCGCTGGTCGCGGGATCGACCGCCAGCGTCTGCGACGACACCTGCGCGCCGTAATCGCTCGACGTGCTCTTGTAGCGCGACTGGAAGAAGCTGCCGGTGAACGTCAGCGCCTCGGTCGGCGCCCATTGCACCGCGCCATAGATGCCGTAACGGCGATACTGGAACGCCTCGTCACCGTAGGTGAAGCCGCCGGGAATGTAATAGTCTTTCGAATCGATCCGCGTCTTGAAATACGGCTCGGTACGAATGAACTGCGACAGCGAGCTGAACTGGCTGTACGCAACGTCCGCCAGCACGCCGATCCGTCCGATGCCGGTGTCGAACGACTTCGTGACCAGCACCGAACCCATCGGATCGGCCTTGTTCGCCATGTCCCCGAGGCTCAGCTCACCGGTGCCAGCGACATGCCAGTCGCCGTTGAAGTCGAACGGCATCTTGGTGCGCAGGTCGATCTGCCCGCCGGTGCCGCCTTCGATCAGATCGGCGGTGGACGCCTTGTAGACATCGACCGCGGCCATCAATTCCGGGGTCACGTCGCTCCACAGGATCGCGCGACCGTTGTTGGCGCTGAAAATCTCGCGGCCGTTCAGGCGCGATGCGACGCCGGTCAGTCCGCGCACCTGCACGCCCGAGCCCTGCACCGAATAGTGATCGGGATCGCCCAGCGCGGCGAACCGGACGATCGACACACCCGAGACGCGCTGCAGCACTTCGGTAATCGAATTGTCGGGGAGCTTGCCGGCGTCGTCAGCGACGATCGAATCGACGATCGTCTCGCTACGGCGCTTGCGTTCATCGGCGGCCTGCAGCGCGGCGCGGCGGCCGGTGACGACCACGTCGCCCGCGCCGGCATCCTCACCGGCCGCTTCCTGCGTCGTTCCGACCGAACCCTGCGGCTCGATCTGCGCCTGTGCCGCGGTGGCGAGCACGACGGCCGCGAAAGCGATGGTCGATGCGCCGCGACGAAGCGCGCGCGAGTGACGGTGTGACAGCATATCCTCCCCCTTCGAAAATCAATGTTACGCTTGACGCGTTTTCGATAGCGCTCCCAATACTCTCGCCATTTTTAAAAACAAAGCATTTAAAGATGCTGTTTATCAGCCTGTTGTCCTGTCACGCCGGTCTTCCGCGCACGCCCAAAATGGTACATCGTGGTATGTTAGCGCCAACATTGAGAGATCGCGCCAAGCGCCGGGCGTACCGACAGCGCGCCGCGCCTTGTCGCGTGAGTTCTCGGCACCGAGGCAGCCGCGATGACGCATATGTTCGGGCTGCGATCCTCTTCCCCGCGCCATGTCGGACAATTAGGAGGGCGTGACAGCGTCACCGGGAGAGGGAAAAACATGACCATCACAGCGATCAACCGGCGTGAGGCCCTGCTCGGCGCGACCGCGGCCGGCGCGGCGGCGTTGACCATCACCGAAGCCGCGGCTGTCAAGGGCAAGCAGACGCCGGCCACGCACGATGCCGCCGTCCTTGCCCCGCGCCCGCCGATGGGCTGGAACAGCTGGAACAGCTTTGCGACGGCGATCACCGAAGCGCAGGCACGCGAAACCGCCGCGATCATGCGGGCGAAGCTGTTGCCGTTCGGCTACGACGTCTTCACCGTCGACATCCAATGGTATGAGCCCGAGGCGTCGAGCTACACCTACAACGCGAAGCCGAAGCCGGCGATGGACGGCTATGGCCGGCTGATCCCGGCGCCCAACCGCTTCCCGTCGAGCGCCGACGGCTCGGGCTTCACCAAACTGGCGCGCGACGTTCATGCGATGGGGATGAAGTTCGGCATTCACCTGATGCGCGGCATCCCGCGGCTGGCGGTCGAGAAGAACCTGCCGATCCTCGGCACCGCATATCGCGCCGCGGATATCGCGGACAAGACCAGTATCTGCGCGTGGAACCCCGACATGTACGGCGTCGACATGACGAAGCCGGGTGCCCAGGCCTATTACGACAGCGTGTTCGCGCTTTACGCGGGCTGGGGTGTCGACTTCGTCAAGATGGACGACATGAGCCGCCCGTACGACGCGCACGCGCCGGAGATCGAGGGCGCGCACAAGGCGATCCTCGCCACCGGGCGTCCGATGCTGCTCAGCCTGTCGCCGGGTGAGACGCCGGTGATCCGTGGCGGCCACGTCCGCGACCATGCGCAGATGTGGCGCATTTCCGACGATTTCTGGGACGACTGGGGGATGCTGGAGGCGCAGTTCACCCGGCTGGAGAACTGGAACCAGTGGCGCCGGCCCGGGGCATGGCCCGATGCCGACATGCTACCGCTCGGCCGGCTCGCGCTCGGCCAGCGCGACACCAAATTTACCCCGGACGAGCAGCGCACGCTGATGACGCTGTGGTCGATCGCGCGCTCGCCGCTCATCATGGGTGGCGACCTGCGCCATCTCGACGCGCCGACGCTGGCGCTGCTCACCAATCGCGCGGTGCTGGCGGTCAATCAGGCATCGACCGACAACCAGCCGCATTTCGTCGAGGATGGTACGCGCATCTGGTCGGCCCGCCCCGAAGACGCACCCGCCGATCGCTACGTCGCGCTGTTCAATACCACCGACAAGCCCAAGGAGGTCGGCATCGCACTGCGTCAGCTCGATCTGCCCGGCAGCGCGCGCGTCACCGATCTGTGGAGCGGTGCGGCAGTGGGTCGCGTCACCGCCCGCCTGACGCAGCAACTGCCCGCGCACGGTGCCGCCCTCTATCGCCTGACCGCGTGACATCCCGCGCCTCCCGGCAGCCCTTCGGCGGGTCGGGAGGTGCGCGCCAACCGCGTTGACTTGCCAGCAAAAAGACCCATATTCACGGCATGAAGGCTGACGTTCATCAGCGCTTTCGCGATCATGCAGGGCAGCTCGCCGCACGCCGCTAGCCCGGGTTCGGCGCTACGCCGCGCGGGCCCGGGATCACCTCGCCAGAAATAGCGCGGTCGTCGCCATAAGGTCCGCGCCGCCGAGCCAGCGGAACCCCTGCCATGAACAGCAATATGTTGCCGCGCGATGCCGCGCCCCTGCCCGCCGACCGTTCTTCCGCTGCGGTCAATCGCGACCCCCGCGTCGTGGTGCCCGGCCTCGACGCGCCACCCGCCGCAGCGCCACCGGCCTCCGAAAATGCGCTGGCGCTGGGGCTGCTGGTGACCATCCTGTTCTTCGGCATACCGTTGCTGCTCTATTGCGTCCTCACCTCGCCCTGACGATCCCGCAACGCGTGGACAGCGCCCGCGCCGCTTGGCAGAAGGCGGGCCTGTTCCCGCGGAGTCTCGTCCATGCGTTTGCGTCTTGCCGCCTTGCCCCTTCTCGCGCTGGCGACCGTCGCCCCGGCGCAGACGATCGTCGCGCCAATCTCCGAGCAGACGCTCAAGGACGTGACGAAGGAGCTGTCGTCCGACGCCTATGAGGGACGCGCGCCGGGCACCGCGGGCGAGGAAAAGACCGTCGCCTATCTCGCCAAGCGCTTCGCCGCTGCCGGGCTGAAGCCGGGCAACAAGGGCAGCTGGTTTCAGGACGTGCCGCTGGTCGAACTGACAGCCAAGAACGTCTCCCCGCTGGTGTTCACCGGCGCGGGCGCACCAATCAGCCTCAATTACGGCCCCGACATGGTGGTGGGCACGTGGCGGATCACCCCGCGCATCGAGGTGAAGGACTCGCCCGTCGTCTTCGTCGGCTATGGCATCAACGCGCCCGAGAAGGGCTGGAACGACTATGCCGGGCTCGACGTGCGCGGCAAGACGGTGTTGATCCTCGTCAACGATCCCGACTGGCGCACCCCCGGTCTAACCGGCACATTCGGCGGGCGCGCGATGACCTATTATGGGCGCTGGACCTACAAGTACGAGGAAGCCGCGCGGCAGGGCGCCGCGGCGGCAATCATCGTCCACCAGACCGAGCCCGCCGCCTACGGCTGGAACGTCGTGCAGTCGAGCTGGACCGGCCCGCAACAGGTCGCCGACGCCGCCGACAATCACGCCGGGGACAGCGCGGCGATCGGCTGGATGCAGGAGGCGCAGGCACGCAAACTGTTCGACCGCGAAGGACTGGACTTCGACGCACTCACCGCCGCAGCGGCACGCAAGGGCTTTCGTGCGCGGCCGCTGAACGGCGTCCGCGCCACGGTGTCGTTCGACGAGAACGTCCGTCGCCACCAGTCGCGCAACGTGATCGGCATCCTGCCCGGCACGACGCGACCGAATGATTACGTCCTCTATTCCGCGCATTGGGATCACCTCGGCCATTGTGAGGCCGCGCCCGACGGCGACGACATCTGCAACGGCGCGATCGACAACGCCACCGGCACCGCCGCGCTGGTCGCGCTGGCAGAGGCGAACGTGAAGGCCGGCCCAACCCCACGCAGTCAGGTCTTCGTTGCGGTGACGGGCGAGGAAAGCGGGCTGCTCGGCTCCGAATATTACGCGGCCAATCCGGTCTATCCGCTCAGCCAGACGGTCGGCGGCGTCAACATGGACGCGCTGTCGCTGGCGGGTCCGGCGAAGAACGTCGTGGTGGTCGGCAAGGGCAAATCCGATCTGGACGCCTATCTGGACGCCGCGCTCAAGACGCAGAACCGCGTCGCCAGCACCGAGCCGACACCCGAGAAGGGTTTCTACTATCGCTCCGACCACTTCAGCCTCGCCAAGCGCGGCGTGCCGATGATCTATTTCGACGCCGGCGACGATCTGGTCGCAGGCGGCAAGGCCGCGGGCGCGGCGGCGGCGAAGGATTATGAGGAACACCGCTACCACGGCCCCAAGGACGAGTACGACCCGAACTGGAACTGGTCGGGCACCGTGAAGGACGTGCAGCTCTATTACGGGATCGGCCGCGCGCTGGCGGAAAGCAGCGCCTGGCCCAATTGGGTGGCCGGCGACGAATTCCGTGCGATCCGCGACAAGAGCCGCGCGACGGCTACCAAGTAAGAGGGACGACGATGACCAAGACTCCGCCGCCCGAATGGGCTCCGCATGCCGCCGTCTGGATCGGCTATCCCAGCCATCCCGAATTGTGGCTGGAGGATCTGGACGAGGCGCGCGAAGAGGTGACCGCCTTTGCGCGCGCGGTCCATGCCGACGGGCGTGGCGAGCAGGTGTTGCTGGTCGCCGCCGATGACGAAGCCGCCAGCGACGCGCGCGAACGTGCCCCGTTCGCGGAGGTGGTGATCGAGCCGTTCGGCGACATCTGGCTGCGCGACACCGCCCCGATCCTCGGCGGCGACGGCAAGGCGCGCGACTTCGGCTTCAACGGCTGGGGCGGCAAGTACGAATTGGAAGGCGACGACGACGTCGGCGCACGCCTCGGACGGGCGCGGGGGTTGACGGTGGTGCCGTGCGACTGGATCCTCGAAGGCGGCGCGATCGATGGCGACGGCACCGGGCTGGTGGTCACAACCGAGCAATGCCTGCTCAACCCCAACCGCAACCCGCGCATGTCGAAGACGGAGATTGAACAGCGGCTCGCCGAGGATCTCGGGCTGACGCGCGTGCTCTGGCTCGGCAACGGCCTGCTCAACGATCATACCGACGGGCATGTCGACAACCTTGCGCGGTTCGTGGCGCCGAACCGGCTGGCGCTGCCCCTCGCCGAGGAGAACGATCCGAACTGGCAAGTCTATCAGGACGCCGCGATCCGCGCGCGCGCGATGGGTGTCGAGGTGGCGGAGGTGCCGTCGCCGGGCCGCGTGCTGCGCGACGAACAGGTCGTGCCGGCCAGCTATATGAACTTCTACATCGGCAATGTCGCGGTGGTCGTGCCAGTCTATGGCAGCGAATATGATGACGCCGGCGTGACGGCGATCCGCACGCTATTCCCCGATCGCGAGGTGATCGGCCTGCGCGCCGACGCGATCCTGACCGGCGGCGGCAGCTTCCACTGCATCAGCCAGCAAATCCCGGCCTAGCCGCGCCCGCGCGGCGGTGCGCGGACCTATGGGCCCGCGCAAGGCCGAGATCGGCCGGTGAGCGGCAACGCCGGTCGTCCGACGTGAAGGCGGCGGCGGCGCGGTCGCCCCCTCACCTCGCTGTCGCTCTCGACTTCCACCCGTCATTGCGAGCGTAGCAAAGCAATCCAGGGCCGGATCAGGACGCCCTGGATCGCTTCGCTACGCTCGCAACGACGACAGATTGAGAGGCGCTCACTCAGTCATCACCGTTCGTGCCGAGCCTGTCGAAGGACGGGCGACAAGGCACGTGCTTCGACAGGCTCGGCACGAACGGTGGGTGAGGCCCCGAACCCACCTCACCGATACATCGCCGCCGCATCGGCCTTGAACGACGCGCCGCTGTCGGTGCGGCTGTAGAACATGTGCCCGCCCGGATAGACGCGCAATTGCACCCGCTCGGGTACGCCAAACGCCGGCATCTGGTCGACGATCAGCCGCGACGCGAAGAATGGGCACGACAAATCGTCCCAGCCATGCACGATCATCACGCGCATCTTCGGATCGTTGGCGATCGCCTTGCGCAGATCGCTGACCGGCGTGTCGGCCGGCTGCCCGCGATCCCACGCCGCATTTACCGCGTATGACAGCGCATTGTAGCGCGCGTCGGTCTTCCAGCCGACCTCGCGCGTCACGAAGTCGACCATCGCGCTGGTGGTCGGCGCGATCAGCGAGTCGAGCAGCGGATCGTTCGACTCCTGGCGCGGCGACCATGGGAAGGGATCGAAGGCGGTGACGTTCGAATCATAGATGCTGCCGATCGTGGCATCGTTGCGATGCACCTCGCGCAGGAAGGTGCGGCTGTCGACGCGCCCGCCCATCCGCTGCACCAGCGCCGGATCGAGCCCGGTCAGCCGCGTCACGTTGCTGACGACGCGCTGCACCGCCTCGCTATTCGCGCGGCCGAGCAACAGGTCGCGCGCGAAGTCGCCGCGCGTATAGGCCTCGACCTCGGCCATCGCCGCCGGGGTCAGCTGCCCCTTGCGCTCCAGATTGGCGGCGGCCATCGACGGCAGGTCGATCATCCACGGCAGCGGCGACAAGGCGGTCGCGCCGTCACCCGATGCCGGGTCGAGATACGGCGACACCATGATCAGCCCGTTGATCCCGACCCCGATCTGCGATTGCAATTCGTAGGCGATGCGCGGCGCGCGATAGCCGCCATAGCTTTCACCCATCACGTACTTGGGCGAGCGCAGTCGCCCTTCCTTGACCAGCCAGTCGTAGACGACCTTCGACAGATATTTGATGTCGGGATCGTTGGCGTAGAACGCCTTCTTGGTCGCATCGGCATCGACCAGGCTGCGGCTGAACCCGGTGCCGATCGGATCGATGAAGACCAGATCGGTCATGTCGAGCCAGCTATTGGGATTGTCGCGCGCGATCGGCGCGTCGGAGGGAGAATCGCCCTGTGCGCCGAACTGCACGCGCTTCGGGCCGACCGCGCCCATGTTGAGGTAGACCGATGCCGCGCCCGGCCCGCCGTTGAACGCAAAGGTGACGGGGCGCGACGCGTCGCTGCCGGGCACGGTATAGGCGGTGTAGACCACCTGCCCGATCTCCTTGCCCTTTTCGTCGCGCACCGGGATCGTGCCGACCGTCGCCTTGTAGCTGATCGCACGACCGCCAATCCGTGCGGTCTGCGTGATCGTCTTGTCGGCGGGCAGCGGCGGTTGCTGCTGCTTGTCGTCCTCCTGCTTCTTCTCGACGGTGGTGGTGGTCTTGTCGGTCTGCGCCAGTGCGGGCGCGGCGGTGGAAAGCAGCAGGGCGGCGAGCGACAGCGTACGAACGATCATCGGCAGGGTGACATCCGAATGGAGGCGCCCCGGCGGAGTGCCGGTGGCTGATCGCGCCATGCTACACCCTCATCGCCGGCGCGCAATCCGCCGCTTGCCCGGATTGCCGCCGCCGTTTCCCCCTAATTGGCCCGCACGGTGGCGCGATAGGTCGTCACTTCATAGGTCGCCCGCCGGCACTCGGCGACGACGCGCTCCTCGGCGAGCCTGAAGCGCGCCCCGTCCCACACGAATTCACGCCGCACCCCGCAATCGCGACCCGGCGTGGCGGGCAGCAGCACCGCATAGCGATGCCGCGCCGGCACCCACGCACCGGTCGCGGGCAGATCGACGGCGGGCTGCGCGTCGCCCTTGTCCGGCACGACATAGGGCAGCGCGCCCGCGCCGCGACACGGCGATACCACCTCCAGCAGGCTATGCGCCGCATCCAGCCGATAGCTACGCGCATAAACCGTGCCGCATCCCTCGGCGGGCTTGCCGACCAGCTTTTCCAGTTGCTTGCGCGACAACGTACGCGGCGGGCGCGCGTCGACCGGCGGCACGTCGATCACCCCCGTCACGGGCCGCGCAGCCGCGCCCTCGACGATCGCGGCCAGTGCGGCGCTCAGGCCGGTCAGTGAGAGGCGCGCCCGCACCCGTCCGCCGGGGTCCGCGAGCGTCAGCGCGCGTCCCCGTCGCAGCGCCGTGGCCAGCTTTCCGGTGAACGGCAGCGACAATCCCGCCCCGCGCCCGGGCGCTACCAGTTGCGCGATCGTCCGGCCATCGACCGCCACCGTCATCCGCATCCCCGCCGCAACCGAGGCCGGGATCGGCAGGTCGATCGCCGCCACCGCGCCATCGCGCCGCAGCATCACCATAGGATAGGCTTCGGGCTCACCGCCCTCCGGTACCTGCGACAGGGCGACGCAGCGCTGGCGATCGTCGCAAAACACCCGCCAGTCGCCCGCGTCGACCGGTTCGATCGCGATCGCCGCCTGCAACGCCAGCATCAGCGCGGCGCTCACCCGCGCACCACCCGTGCGCGCCATACCGGCAGGTAATCGGGATTGCCGCGACACTCGCCCATGCTGCGCTGCTCGACCAGTCGCAACTGCGCGCCGTCCCACACGAACGACTGCATCACCCCGCAATCCCCGAGCCCGCGCCCCTTGGCATAGCTGTTCAGCACGCCACCTTCCACCTCGCCGTTGATGACGCTGTGCACCGGAGTTTGCGAATCCGCGCCGGTTTCCTCGAAGCCGGCGGGCGCATCGACCTTCGCTGGTTCCGCCTTGCCGTCCCGAACGATGAACAAGGCGTCGATCTCGTTATACGCGCCCGCCGAACAGGGCAGCAGCACCAGCGTCGCACCATCCGCCAGCCCGTGCGTGCGCGGTCCCGATCCCGTGAAGGACGGGTCGCATTCCGCCGTCTTGCGCAGCGAGGCGAGCAGGTCGGCGGACAGCGTCGCCGCCTTGCCCGCGAACGCCACCGCGCGCACGCGTGGCGCAGCGCGCGCCGCCGGCACCGTCGCCGCGGGCTTGTCGCCGCGCGCGACCAGCGCCGTCACCGTTCCGGCGCGCCCTTGCTGCGCGTCGATATAGCGGAGCGCCGCCGCTGCCCCGGCGGCAGAGATCGTACCGAGCCGCTTGCCACCCTTGTCGAGCGCCTCGATCGTCATGGCGTTCGCCAGCGCACGCGCGATCGCCTCGGCCGACGCATCGCGCTGCCCCTTGCCGGCAACCACGAACGTCCGGCCATCGATCCGCAACGTGGCGGGCGCGTCGCCGTCGCCCTGCGGCATGTCGAGCGCCACCTCGACCACACCGTCAGCGCCGGCAGCACGCGACACCTGCAACGTCACCGCCGGAAAGTCGGCATCGGTGCCGAGCGACGCCATCGCGCAGCGCGCAACATTGTCGCACGCCACCGTCCAGTCGCGGAACGTCTTCTGCTCGCCCGGCCTCGGCACGACCTGATCGTCGCTCACCGTCGTCGCGACCGGAGTCGGGCTCGCAGCAACCGCGGGCGCGGGTGTCGGTGATGCCGGCGCTTCCGCGGGCTGGCGCGAACAGGCGGCCAGACCCAGCAAGGCCGCAAACGCCACTCTTTTCATCGCCCTGCCCCCTGCTGCTGGCGCATCGTCGTCGCGGCAGGTTAAAGGCGCGTCAACATGAATAGGAGATGGCAGATGCAGGTGGTCGGCGTAATCGGCGCGGGGCAGATGGGCGCGGGCATCGCGCAAGTGTCGGCCGCGGCAGGCTATCGCGTATTGCTCAGCGACGTCGACGCGGCACGCGCGGAGGCGGGCAAGGCGGGGATCGCCAAGCGGCTGGCACGCGCGGTCGACAAGGGGCAGATCGACGCCGCCGCGCGCGACACGATGCTGGCGCGGATCGAGCCGGTCGCCGGCGCCAGCGACTTCGCGCCATGCGATCTGGTGATCGAGGCCGCGACCGAGCGCGAGGAGATCAAGCGCCGGATCTTCGCCGATGTCGGCGCGGTGCTGCGCCCCGACGCGGTGCTCGCCTCGAACACCTCGTCGATCCCGATCACGCGACTGGCGCAGGCCGCGCCCGACCCGGCGCGCTTCATCGGCGTGCACTTCTTCAATCCGGTGCCGGTCATGGGACTGATCGAGGTGATCCGCGGCCTCGCCACCGCCGACGCCACCGTCACCGCAATCGAGCAATATGCCGAGCGGCTCGGCAAGGCGGTGGTGCGCGCCAACGATGCGCCCGGCTTCATCGTCAACCGCGTGCTGATGCCGATGCTCAACGAGGCGATCTTCGCGCTCGGCGAGGGCGTGGCGACGATCCGCGACATCGACCTCGCCTGCCAGCTCGGGCTCAATCATCCGATGGGGCCGCTGACGCTCGCCGACTTCATCGGGCTCGACACCTGTCTCGAGATCATTCGCGTGCTGTTCGAGGGGACCGGCGATCCCAAATTCCGCCCCGCCCCGCTGCTCGTCAAATATGTCGAGGCCGGCTGGTACGGCAAGAAAAGCGGGCGCGGCTTCTATGACTATTCGGGTGCGGAGCCGGTGCCGACCCGTTGATCTAGATTATTTTCCGATCCCTCCGCCGGCCGGCGCGACCTTTCTTGCGCCGGCCGATCGGGGTGCGTAACAACCCGATAATGAACGACAAGGTGTATCCGTCCGACCCGAACCGGCATGACGATGTCGACCCCAGTGGACTGGCCGCCGGTCGTCCTGCCGAAGGCACGATGGATGTCGGCGCCAGCGAGCCGATCGAACGGCCCGGTCTGCACCACTGGCGCGAAAGCACGATCACCGATCCGAATCTCCAGGATCGCGGCGGGGTGTTCTTCGCCGCGATCGAGATGACGCGGATGCCGATGCTGCTCACCGATCCCAGCAAGGACGACAATCCGATCGTCTTCGCCAACAAGGCGTTCCTCGACCTCACGGGCTATGAGGAGGACGAGGTGCTGGGGCGCAACTGCCGCTTCCTGCAAGGCGCGCAAACCGATCGCAACGCGGTCGCCGAGCTGCGCGAGGCGGTGCGCACCCGCTCGTCTGTCGCGCTCGAACTGCTCAACTACCGCCGTGACGGCTCGCCGTTCTGGAACGCGGTGTTCATCGGCCCGGTCTATGACACGCAGGGCACGCTGCAATATTTCTTCGCCAGCCAGCTCGACGTCACCCGCCGCCGCAATTCGGAGCAATCCTACCGGCAGGCGCAGAAGATGGAGTCGATCGGCCAGCTCACCGCCGGGCTCGCGCACGATTTCAACAATCTGCTCCAGGTGGTGAACGGCAACCTTGAACTGGTCACGCATACCAAAGACCCGGAGCGGGTGAAGCGCTATGTCGCGGCGGCGCAGTCCGCTGCCGAGCGCGGCGCCAAGCTGACGCGGCAGTTGCTCGCCTTCGCGCGCAAGACCCGGCTCGAGCCGCGCCCGCTCAACCTCACGCATCTGGTGTCCGAATTCAGCGAGCTGATCGAAAGCTCGGTCAACAAGCAGGTCGACATCCACCTCAGCCTGCGCCGCGGGTTGCAGCATGTCGTGGTCGACCCCGACCAGCTTGAGATGGCGTTGCTCAACATCGTCAACAATGCGCGCGACGCGATGCCGAACGGCGGGCTGGTGACAATTTCCACCCTGCCCCGCCACCTCAACGGCGATGCCGCCGCGCACGATCTGCCGTCGGGCGACTATGTCGTGCTACAGGTCGAGGACAATGGCGAGGGGATGAGCCCCGAGGTGGTCGAGCGCGCTACCGAACCGTTCTTCACCACCAAGGGCACCGGCAAGGGCACCGGACTGGGGCTGGCGATGGCCAGCGGCTTCGTCCGCCAGTCGGGCGGGCGGCTGGAGATCGAGAGCACGCCGGGCACGGGCACGATCGTACGAATGCTGTTCCCGGTCATGCAGCCGGAGCGAAAGCCCGTGACCGAACAGGCCGAGGCCGAAGCCGCCACCAGCGCGCCGCGCGACGGCGCCGAACATATCCTCGTCGTCGAGGACAATGACGAAGTGCTGGCGATCGCGCGCGAAATTCTGGAGAGCGCCGGCTATCGCGTCTCGACCGCGATCAGCGCAGAGGCCGGGTTGAAGGTGTTCGAAGCGGTCCACCCGAAGGATCGCTTCGACCTGCTGTTCACCGATCTGGTGATGCCCGGCGGGATGAACGGGCTGATGCTCGCCGACGCGATCGTCGAGCGCGACGCCGCGGTGTCGGTGTTGATGACCACCGGCTACAACGAGGAACTCGTGGTCGGCGGCCCGCGCGCCCGTGCCACCGACGTGCTGAGCAAGCCCTACCGCCGCTCCGAACTGCTCGATCGCGTCCGGCTGGCGCTCAACCGCCGCGGCGAAGGCGGCAAGCGCCGCACCCGCTCCGATTTCGGCGCGGTACAGGCGTAAGCGCCGCCAGCCTCTCCGTCATTGCGAGTGCAGCGAAGCAATCCATAGCGTCCTGGTCAGCCCCTGGATTGCTGCGCTCGCAATGACGAAACACCGCAACCCCGTTCGTGCTGAGCCTGTCGAAGCACGTGCCACGCGGGACACGCCCTTCGACAAGTTCAGGGCGAACGGAGCGTTTCAAGTCCCCCGCGACAAAACAGGCATCACCCCAGCCGCGCCAGCGCCGCTGCGAACCGCTCGGCATCCGCGCTTTTTTCGGCGTGATCGGCGCGCGCCTTCTCGACCGCCTCGGGCTTGGCGCGCTCGACGAAGCTGGCGTTGCCCAGCCGTCCGGCCAGCGCATCGCGCTCCTTCTCCGCCGCCGCCAGCGACTTCTGCAAGCGCTGCCGCTCGGCATCGAGGTCGATCACGCCCTCCAGCGCCAGCGCGAACGTTTCCGCACCCCACAGGATCGGCGCGCGCGCGCCCTGCGCCTCGCCCGCGGTCAGCGTCACCCGCGCCAGCCGCTCGACATAAGGCGCGATCTCCGCCGGAACCGCACCAGCGCCGGTGTGCAGCGCGATCTTCGCGCCCGGCGGCACGTTGAGTTCTGCGCGCGCGCCGCGCACCGCCTCGACCAGCTCGACCGCGCGTCCGATCTGCGCCGTCGCCGCCGGATCGAGCGCACGTGCGTCCGCCATCGGCCAGTGCGCGACGATCAGCTCATGCTCGCGGGGAGCGAGCGCGTGCCACAATTCCTCGGTGATGAACGGCATGAAGGGGTGGAGCAGGATCAAGATCTGATCGAGCACCCAGCCCGCGACCGCCCTCGTCTCGTCGTCGATCGCGCCCTTGATCAGCTCAAGATACCAGTCGCAGAACCGGCTCCACACGAATTGATAGATCGCGTTCGCCGCCGCATCGAAGCGATAGTCGGCCAGCGCGAGGTCGACCGCCTGCACCGCCGCCACCGTTTCGGCGATGATCCACTTGTTGACCGCCAACGCCGCGACGGGCGGCTCGATCGTCGTCGACCCACCAATGCCGTTCGCCTGCGCGAAGCGGCTGGCGTTCCACAGCTTCGTCGCGAAGTTGCGATACCCCTCGACGCGCTTCTCATCCATCTTGATGTCGCGGCCCTGGCTTTCCATCGCCGCCATGAAGAAGCGCAGCGCGTCCGCGCCATAAGCGTCGATCAGCCCGAGCGGATCGACAGTATTGCCCTTCGACTTCGACATCTTCGCGCCGTCCGCCGCGCGGACGAGGCCGTGCAGGTAGAGCGTCTTGAACGGCACGTCGCCCATGAACTCGATGCCCTGCATCATCATCCGTGCGTCCCAGAAGAACAGGATGTCGAAGCCGGAAATCAGCACGTCATTGGGGTAGCGGCCGCCGAGCGTCGGGTCGGCGGCGTCGGGCCAGCCCATCGTCGCGAACGGCCACAACGCGCTGGAGAACCACGTGTCGAGCACGTCTTCGTCCTGCCGCAGCGCGACGCCCTCGCCCGCTTGGCGCTGCGCCTCCTCGGCGCTCTCGGCGACGAAGATGCGGCCATCATCCGCGAACCACGCCGGAATCCGATGCCCCCACCACAATTGCCGCGAGACGCACCACGGCTGGATGTTCTCCATCCAGTTGAAGAATGTCTTCTCCCACGTCTTCGGCACGATTTTGATCTTGCCCGAGCGTACCGCCTCGATCGCCGGCTTCGCCAGCGTTGCGGCATCGACATACCATTGGTCGGTCAGCCACGGCTCGATCACCACGCCCGAACGGTCGCCGTAGGGCGTCTGGATCGTCCGCGCCTCGGCGTCGTGCTCGACGCCCTCCTTGTCGACATGCGGGATCAGCACGTCGTCGGCCTTCAGCCGCGCGACGACCGCCTTCCGCGCCTCGGCGGTGCTCAGCCCGAGAAACTCCGCCGGGATCAGACCATCGGCGGTCTGCACGACCCGCGCCTGCGCATCGAGCATGTTGAGCATGTCGCGCGCCTCGATCCCGGCGCGGCGGCCGACCTCGAAGTCGTTGAAATCATGACCCGGCGTGATCTTCACCGCGCCCGACCCCAAAGCCGGGTCGGCATGTTCGTCCGCCACGATCGGGATCAGCCGCCCGGTGATCGGCAGCCGCACCTGCTGCCCGACCAGCGCGCGATAGCGCTCGTCCTCCGGGTGCACCGCGATCGCCATATCGGCGAGCATCGTCTCGGGCCGCGTCGTCGCGACGTCGATATGCCCCGATCCGTCCGCGAGCGGATAGCGCAAATGCCAGAAGCTGCCGCGCACCTCGCGCGTCTCGACCTCGAGGTCGCTGATCGCGGTGCCGAGGCCCGGGTCCCAGTTCACCAGCCGTTTGTCGCGATAGAGCAAACCGCGCGCGTGCAGCTCGACGAATACCTTCAGCACCGCCTTGCTGAAGCCCTCGTCCATCGTGAACCGCTCGTTGGCCCAGTCCATCGAGCAGCCGAGCCGGCGCAGCTGGCGCGTGATCTGCCCGCCGCTTTCCGCCTTCCATTCCCACACCTTGTCGACGAACGCCTCGCGCGACAGGTCGGTGCGCTTCTCGCCCGCCGCCGCCATCTGCCGCTCGACCACCATCTGCGTCGCGATGCCCGCGTGGTCGGTGCCGACCACCCACAAGGCATCCTTCCCCTTCAGCCGCGCGTGCCGCGTCAGGATATCCTGCAACGTGTTGTCGAGCGCATGGCCAATATGCAGCGAGCCCGTCACGTTGGGCGGCGGGTTGACGATCGTCCACGGCTCCGCATTCGGACGATCGGGGCGGAACAGGCCCTTGTCCTCCCAATGGGCGTACCATTTGGATTCGATGGCGGCGGGATCGAAGGTCTTCGGAAGCTCGGTCATGTCCGTGTCTGTAGCCACGGTCGCCCGCGCTGAGAAGCCGCCGCCCAACACTTGCTTAACCTGCGCGACCTATCAACCGGATCGACGGGGCAAGACTGACGAAATGAAGCGATTCCAGAACGATCATGATGAGATCCGCGCGGCGATGGAGCGCTTTGCCGCGCTGTTGACGCGCGGGCACGATGCGATCGCGGCCGAAATGTTGCGGGAGCGCGTGCTGTTTTCGCAGCTGTTGCACCGCCACCGGGTCGACGAAGACGATCAAACCTCCGCCACGCTACCCGGTGCACCGCTCGCCGCTGCGCTGGCAGCGGACATGCAGTCGTTGCTCGCCGAATATAGCGCACACGTCCGCGCCTGGCCGCCCGCGCGCATCCCCGCCGAGTGGGATATTTATACGAAGGCGGTGCTCAAGCTGCAGCAGCGGATGCGGATGCGACTGGCGTGGGAAGAACGCGAGCTGTTCCCGCGCCTCCCCGCCGCCTGATCTTCAATCAGCGAACGCCCGCCCCCTTCGTCCAGCGGTTCATCCAACCCAGCACCTCGCGATACCATTGCCGCGAATTCGACGGCTTCAGCACCCAATGGTTTTCGTTCGGGAACACCAGCAGGCGCGACGGGATGTCGCGCCGCTGGAGCGCGGTGAACGCCGCCAGCCCTTGCGTGTAGGGGATGCGGAAGTCCTTCTCGCCGGTGATCACCAGCTGCGGCGTCTTCCACTTGTCGACGTAATTGACCGGGTTCCACTTCTCGAAAGCCTGCGGGTCCTGGAAGTACGCCTTGCCGCCATGCTCCCATTCGTCGAACCACAATTCCTCGGTCTCATAGGCCATCGCGCGCGCGTCGAAGACGCCGTCGTGCTGGACGATGCACTTGAACCGATCGGGCCATCGCCCCTCGATCCAGTTCATCATATAGCCGCCATAGCTCGCGCCGAGCGCGCAGGCGTTGTCGCCGTCGAGCCACGCGAACTTCGTCGTCGCGGCGGCGAGGCCCTTCTGCAGGTCCTCGAGCGGCCAGCCGCCCCAATTGTTGCGGATCGCGTCGGTGAACGCCTGCCCGTAACCGGTCGAGCCGTGGAAATCGACCGCGACCAAGCCATAACCGGCACCCGCGAACACCGCGGGGTTCCAGCGGTACGACCAACTGTTGTTGCTCGATCCCTGCGGCCCGCCGTGCACCATAAACGCGACCGGAACCTTGCCCCCGGCGCCATATGGGCGCACCGCATAGCCCCAGACGGTGTCCCCGTTCGCGCCCTTGAAGCTGAACCGCTCCACCGTTGGCATCTCGATACCGGCCAACCGCGCCGCGTTCACCTGCGTCAACCGCAACGTGCTGCGCTGCGGCCCGACGCGATAAAAATCGTCGGGCGCGGTCAGGCTGTTCATCGCCACCACCACGCCCTGCGGACCGACCGCGACGCCCGAGACATGCCCCTCGCCGGTCAGCCGCGTGACCTGTCCATGCGCGATATCGACCTGGAACAGCGGCGTTTCCTGCGTGTCGTCGGCGGTGACATAAAGAGAGCGCGAATCGGGCGCCCATTGCAGGGACCCCGGCGAGCGATCCCAGCGCTCGGTCAGCGAGACGGTCTGCCCCGTCGCCAGATCGCGCACCATCACCACGAACCGATCCGCTTCATAACCCGCGCGCCGCATCGCCAGCCACGCCAGCTTGCGCCCGTCGGGCGACACCGCCGGCTGCGTATCGGTCGCCTGATTGGCGGCGGTCAGGTTCGTCGGCGCGGCGCTGCCGTCGGCAGGTACCGAAAAAATATCGAGATTCGTCGACAGCGGCTCGATCCGTCCGGGCTCGCGCAGCGCGAAATAGACGGTGCGGCCATCCGGGCTCCAGTTCACTTCCTCCGCGCCGCCAAACGGCTTGGACGGCGTGTCCCCCAGCAACGCGGGTGCCAGCGCCTGCCCGTTGCCGCGTGCACCCGCAGCCGTCAGCGGCAGCACGAACAGCTGCGAGCGATTGCCGTCCGCCCACGTATCCCAATGCCGCACGAACAATCGATCGTACGTGCGACCGTTGCCGGCATTGGCGGGCTTCTTGTCGGTCGCCGGCTCCAGCGACGGCGCGCCGGGGCGACGGTCCGCCCAGATCAGCACGCGGTCGCCGGTCGGCGCAACCTTGAAGCCGTTGAACCCGCCCTTGAAATCGGTCAGCCGCCGCGGCGTCCCGCCCGTTACCGGCACCGACCAGAGCGCATCGTCGGCGGTGAAATAGACGGTGTTGCCGACCAGCTGCGGATCGTTCTCGTCGAGCTGCGGATCGGCGGCGAGCTTCACCGCCGGCGCCCCCTTGCGCGACAGGTCGAGCTTCCACAGGTCGTACCGACCACGATCGGCAGCGACATCGGTTTCCCGCTGCGCCCAGACCAGCCAGCGACCGTCCTTTGACATTGTCGGCGCGCCGACGCGGCTGAGCGTGGTCACGTCATCGATGGTGAGTTGCCGGGCGAGCGCGGGCGCGGCGGCGGAGGCGGCAAGCACGAACAGAGTCGCGGAGGTCAGCATCTTCATGCCCGCGATGATAAAGCAGAAGGTTGCGTGAGAGACAATCAGGCCGTCGGGATCAGTTTCCCTGGCCTTCCTTCGTTGCCCCGGGCCCTTCGGCTGTTACCCCTGCTTGGTGATCTTGGCGATCTCGCGCGCCACCATCTGCTCGACCAGCTGCGGCAGGTTCTGGTCGAGCCAGTCGCTCAGCATCGGCCGCAGCATTTCGCGCACCAGACCTTCCAGCGTTCCGTCGCCGTCCGGCTCGGGCTTGACGATCAGCTTCGACAGCGCGCCCAGCGCGCCGCGCGTCGCCTGCACGGTCGCGGCCGACACGACCGGCGGGTCGTCGCGTGCCGGTTCCGGCACAGGCGCCGATGTCGGAGCAGCCGCTACCGGCGCGGGTTCGGGAAGCGGAGCGGGCGTGACGCCCGCAGGCGAGGCAGCAGCCGGAGCCGGAGCCGGAGCAACCGACGGCGCGATCCGCTCCTCGAACGCCTCGGCCATGCGCGGCGGCGCGAACGAGGCAGGCGGCGGAGCCACCGGCTCGGGCGCGCCCAGCGGCTCGTTCAGCTCCAGGATCTGGTCGCGGACCGGTTCGTCATCGTCGCGCGTCACCGGCGCGGGCGGCGGCGCACGCCGCGGCGCGGGCGCGTCGCCCTCCTTGATGACCCGCTTGATCGAGGCGAGGATGTCTTCCATCGACGGCTCGCCGCTCAAATCCCCCATCGGGTCAACCTCACAACGCTGCCCGAGTGATCACGGGCGTGGTGTGTCGACACCTGTCGTCAATGCAGGCGTCCTGTCAACATTGCTTTCGAGCAGCGGATCGAGCGGACGCGTCACGACCGCGGTCTGCGCGGGGCTGTCGGAGGTGCTTCGCGACACCGGAACGGCGCGCTGTCCGTCATCGAAGTCGTTCAGCTTGCCACGGACTTTGGCGAAATGGA
This sequence comes from Sphingomonas sp. NPDC079357, assembly GCF_044901155.1. Lineage (NCBI taxonomy): Bacteria > Pseudomonadati > Pseudomonadota > Alphaproteobacteria > Sphingomonadales > Sphingomonadaceae > Sphingomonas > Sphingomonas sp. NPDC079357. The sequence continues at coordinate 179,915 of NZ_JBJDOM010000005.1, read as the reverse complement.
TCGTCGGATCATACAATGGTCCGCCGTCCAGTCCCAGATCCTCCGCTTCGGCATGGCCCATCGCCGCCAGCAGCGCGAAGCCCGCAACATAAGCGTCGCGGCGCGCCGAAACGAGCGTCACCTGGCTGTTGAGCAGTTCCTGCTCGGCGTTGAGGATGTCGAGCACGGTACGCGTGCCGACGCTGTTCTCGGCGCGCACGCCCTCAAGACTCAGCTTGTTGGCGTTGACCGCCGCCTCGCTCGACGCGATCACCTCCAGCGAGGAGCGCCACACCGCATACGCCGAGCGCGCCGAGGCGATCACCTGTCGCTCGGTCGCGGTCGCCTGTTCGATTGCCTGCCCGCGCAATTCCTGCGCCTGCCGCACCAGCGCCCCCGGACGCCCGCCCTGATAGAGCGGCACGTTCAGCGTTACGCCCGCGCTGGTCGCATTGCCGGTCTGGAGGCTGCCAAGTCCGGTCGCGCTGCCCTGCCCGAGCGAGCCGAGAAAATTGAAATAATTCTGCCCCAACGTCGCGTTCACCTGGGGACGACGGTTGGCGCGCGCGACGCGGATGTCGTAATCGGTGGCGTCGCGCACGCGCCGCGCCGCAATCAGGTTCGGATTGTCCTGCATTGCGATGTCGACCGCGCCATCGGCGGACGGCGGAAATGCCGGCAGCGCGGGCGGTGATTCCAACACACCCGGTGGCGATCCGACCAGCCGCACGTAATTCTCGCGGCTGGAGATTAGCGTCGCCTGCGCCGATTGCAGCTGCGCGCGCGCGAGGCTCAAGCGCGCCTCGGACTGCGCGACGTCGGTGCGGGTCAGATCACCGACCTCGAACCGGTCGCGGCTGGCGCGCAAATTGGTTTCCAGCACGCGGACGTTCTGCGTGTTGAGCCCGACGATCGCCTCGTCGCGAATCACATTGTTGTAGGCGCTGACCACGTCGGTAAAGGTCGTCGCCTCCGTGCCGCGAAGGTTCGCCTGCCCGGCCTCGACGCGCGTCTCCGCCGCCAGCACGCCGTTGCGGACGCGTCCGCCCTGATACAGCGGCACCGTCACGCCCAATTGCGCATCCAGCCGGCGTTCTGGCGTCGTGAAGCTGTTGCCGCCGCGCAGGAAATTGTCGGTCAGCCCGGTCTGCGCCGAAGCACTCGGTCGTCCCTGCGCGCGCGCGATCGGCACGTTCTCGTCGTTGGCGCGCTGCGCCGCGCGCTGCGCGTTGAGCGTCGGATTGTCGCGATAGGCGCGCACCAGCGCCTCGCGCAGCGTCTCCGCCGACGCAGGGATCGCCCCGGCCAGCACCAGCGTGACGGCAACCGATGACAGCAGCGACGGCGAGCGAAGGCGCAAGGGGGTGATCCTTAGAAGGTGAAATTGCGCGGGCGCGCGAAGCCGGGAAGCGGGACCGAATCGATGTCTGCGAACGGCGTCAGCGCAGTCGCCGCGCCGCGGTGCGTTCCTGCCGCCAGCCGGAACACGCCACGATCGACCAGTCCGCTGACGATCCGCCCGCCATCGGCGACCTGCGACGCCAGCGTCGACGGCAGCTCCTCGATCGCGCCGTCGACGATCAGTACGTCATAGGGCGCGCCGGCCGGATGGCCGTGCTCCAGCGGCCCTTCGACCAGCGTGACGTTAGGGGTCTGCGCCAGCGCGTCGCGCGCATGCGCGGCCAGCGCGGGAAGTGATTCCACGGCGACCACCTCGGCGACCAGCGACGCCAGCACCGCGGCGGTATAGCCCGCCGCCGCGCCGATCAGCAGCACGCGGTCACCCGGCTGCAACCGCGCCTGCACCAGCAGCCGCGCGGTGGCGAGCGGCGTGTTGAGCGCGCGCCCCTGCCCCAGCTCGACCGCGCGATCGACATAGGCGAGCGCGGCGGCGTGCGCGGGCACAAAGCGCTCCCGCGGCACCTCGGCCATCGCCGCGACGATGCGCGGATCGTTGACCTGCGTGGTGCGCAACTGGCTGGCGACCATCGCCTGGCGCATCGCGGTGAAATCGTCATTCCGGAGAGCGGGGGCGGAGAGGGTCATGAGCCGTCCTGTGGCATAGCTGTTTTATCGATGCAACACACGTTGCGCCAACGGGCTTGTATCGCGCGCGGAACACACTTTGCAATCGGCGGCTTGACATCATGCCGCCACGCCCGCATCTGCGCGCCCTCACCGGCCTCGAGGCGCGATGGCGGAGTGGTGACGCAGAGGACTGCAAATCCTTGCACCCGGGTTCGATTCCCGGTCGCGCCTCCAGCGGCCCGTGTCATCCGGGCCGCCCGACCGGAACAATGTAGCGCTGCCCCGTGGCGGTGATGCCGGTCTCGACGGTCAGCCCGTAGGTCTCGCCGACCAGCGCGGCGGTCAGCACGTCCTCCGCCGCCCCGGACGCCACCACGCGACCGTCACGTAGCAGCACGACATCGTCCGCCAGCCGCGCCGCGAGGTTCAGGTCGTGGACCACCAGCACCACCCCGCTACCCCCCGCCGCAACCGCGCGAAGCTGCGCGCCGACCTCGAGCTGGTGCGCCGGGTCAAGGCTGGCGAGCGGCTCGTCGGCGAGCAGCCACTCGGGCTGTCCGGCGAGCACCCGCGCCAGCAAGGCGCGCGCGCGCTCCCCGCCCGACAGATGCTCGACCCCGCGCCGCGCGAAGCCGGTCATGCCGGTCGCGGCAAGCGCCGCCTCCACCGCGACGCGGTCCGCAGCCGTCTCGCCCCAGCGCCCGCGCCACGGCAGTCGCCCGAGTGCGACCAGCGTCGCCACGTCGATGTTCCAGTGCACGTCCGCCGCCTGCGGCAGAAAGCCGATCCGCCGCGCCCGTGCCTGCGCCGACAGCGCCCGCACGTCGGCCCCATCCAGCGCCGCACGCCCGGTCGCGGGTACGTGCAGCCCGGCGAGGCACGCCAGCAGGCTGCTCTTCCCCGCCCCGTTCGGGCCGAGCAGCGCGGTGACACGCCCGCCCGCAAAGGCGGCATCGACCGACTCCAGAACGGTCTTGCCGCCTAGCGTCAGCGTGACGCCTTCCGCTGACAGCATGCTCATGCCAGCCGCCGCCGCATCGCGATCAGCAGGTAGAGGAAGAACGGCCCGCCCAGCATCGACATCGCGATCCCGAGTCGCAGCTCGCTGACCGTCGGGGCCAGCCGCACGAGGCTGTCCGCCAGCGTCAGCAGCAACGCACCGGCCAGCGCAGCGGGCAGCAAGGTCGCGGACGGGCGATGCCCCGCAAACGGCCGGACGAGATGCGGCACGATCAGCCCGACGAATCCGATTACCCCCGCCGCCGCCACCGACGCGCCGACCGTCAGCGCGACGCCGACGATCACCGCCAGTTGCAGTCGCCGTGGATCGACTCCCATCGACCGCGCCGCCTGTTCGCCCAGCGTCAGCGCGTCGAGCGACCGCGCGGTCCGTGCCAGCACCGCCAGCCCCAGCGCGATCAGTGGCACCGACACCATCACCTCGTCCCAGCTCCGGTCGGTCAGCGCGCCCATCAGCCATGTCATGATCTCCGACGCGGCGAAGGGCGTCGGCGCGAGGCTGAGCGCCAGCGCGGTCAGCGAGCCGGTGATACTGGTCAGAATCATCCCCGCGAGCGTGAACAGGATCAGGCTGCCCGACCGCCCCGCGATCAGCGCAAGCGCCCCCATCGTGACCGCGGCGCCGGTCAACGCGAAACCAGGCAACAGCCACGTCTGCGCCGCGTAACCGAAATACAGCGAGCACACCGCCCCGAACGCCGCCCCGGACGACACGCCGAACAGCCCCGGATCGGCGAGCGGGTTGCGCAGATAGCCCTGCATCGTCGCCCCCGACATGCCCAGCGCCGCGCCGACCGCCAGCGCAAGGATCGTGCGCGGCAGTCGCAGCTCGACGATGATGATCGAGCGCGGATCGGCGGCGGTCCAGCCGTCGAGCGGCACCCACACCTTGCCCGCCGCCACCGACAGCATGGCGACGAGCAGCACGCCCACTGCCAGCAGCATCGTCGCGCGCGTCATCGTGCCGCCACCTGCGCGCGCACGGCCCGCAACCGCGCTATCGCATCGACGATCGTCGGCCCGCCGCAATTCATCAGCCGCCCGGCGAACGGCGCGATCGTCACGCGCGTTCCCAGCCGCCGCAATGCGCGATGCCGCTCCATCCGCTCCCCCGCCCCTTGCGCGGCGGCGACCGACAGCACGACGCGCGGCGGATCAGCGAGCAGATATTCCAGCGGCAAAACGTCCCAGCGCTTCAGCCCATAGCCCGCGCTCGCGTTGCGAAACCCGGCCAGCCGCAGCATTTCGTCGGGCAGCGTCCCTGCCCCCGGCACCAGCCCGCCCGGCCCGAAGATGACCGCCGGCACCGGGCGCACGGCGGCGGGATGTGCGGCCGCGGTGATCCGCCCGGCCAGCGCCGCTCCCCGCGCGGGATGCCCGATCGCGTCCGCAAGATCACGCACCTGCTGTGCGCTCTCCGCGATCGAGTCGGGCAGCGCGAATTGCCGCAGCCTGATATGCATCCGCGTCAGCGCCGCGACCGTGGCAGGCGCGACATGCCCGCTCGCCACGACCAGATCGGGACGCAACGCCACCACTTCCTCCGCCGTCCCCGAGGTCGCCGGAAAGCGCCGCGCCCAGGCGATCGGCACCGAGGTGGCGCGCGGATCGTGCGAATAGTGGCTGACCGCCGCGATCTGCGCCGGATCGGCGACCTGCATCAGCATCGCGTCTAGACAGGGGTTAATCGACACGACGCGCGGGGCTCGCGCCGGTGCCGCACCGGTCAGCGCCGGCACGGCCAAGGCGACCGCCGCCACGCGCACAATTCGAGAATATCTGTCGCTCAATCCGTCATCCCCACGCCGACCCGACCCGTTCGTCGTCGCGCGGGAAAATTCCCGATCGCCCGGCACACCCCGTCCGCGCGAAGGACAACCGCGATCGGGCAGGTCTCCTGGCTCCCGGGTCGTCGCCGTTCGCCCGGCCTTCCCGGAACGCACGCGATCCAGTGGCACACGGGGGGCGAGCGGCTCGCCGGTCACAGTTGCGGGGGCAGCTCCGGATCGTTGCCTACCGGATTCCCTCACCTGATCGCATCGCCGGGCCTAGCCGTCCGCCAGGGCGCGGGCAAGCGCCGCCAGCAGCGGCACGTCGACCGGCGGCATCGGCAGCCGTGCCAGCACCGGCGGGCGCTCCCAGCACAGCGCCTCCGCCGCCAGCGCCCGCGGTTCGCCACGCCACGCGACGCAGTGATACAGCAGCATCGTCACCGGCATGTCGGTGGCAAAGCCGAGCGGCATCAGCGCGTCGACTGCCACCCCGATCGCCAGCTCCTCGTCCAGCTCCCGAACCAGCGCAGCGGCGGGATGCTCGCCGGGCTCCACCTTGCCGCCGGGGAATTCCCACAGCCCGCCATGGCGTTTGTCGCGCGGACGTTGCTGCATCAGACAGCGCCCGTCCGCATCCACCAACGCCGCGGCGACCACCAGCATCGCTTTCGATCCTTCCTTAACCTGCCGCGGCTATCCTGCCGCCCATGCCACGTCCAGCCGCCCGCCGCTCCCGGTCCGACTTGCTTCGGTCGCTCGCCCGACAGTCGCGCGGCGCAACGGTGGTTGAATACGGGCTGATCGTCGCGCTGATCGCGCTCGCCGCGATCGGCGGCATGTCCGCGATCGGCCATCCGGTGACCGGGCTGTTCGCGTCGATCAACAGCAATCTGACGATGGTGCGTTAGCGCGCGAGGATCTGCGCTGTCCCAGGTTGCTGAACAAAATCATAGGCTCGCACTTAAACCTTTATCAACCCTGCGCTTCTAGAACGATCACTGATGGACCTGAACGGGACGTCGGCGGGTACAGAATTTAGGTTGCTACTGGAGATCGACATGCAGAAGATTCGCTCGTTCCTGAAGAACAGCAAGGGCGCGACCGCGATCGAATACGGGCTCATCGCTGCCCTGATCGCGGTGGCTGCGATCGCCGCGATGCGCGGCATCGGCACGCAGCTCAACACCACCTTCTCCAACGTTCAGACGAAGATGGCGAACAATCCGGGCTAAGCGTTGAACGACGGTAACCAATAGGGCGGCGGGACAATGGTCCCGCCGCCCTTTTCTTTGTCACATTCACCGGGCGCCTAGCCGACGCGCCCCATCTTCAGAAACTTCATACGGCGATCCTGCCGCAGCGCGTCCGGCGTCAGCAACGCCAGATCCCGCAGCATCCGCTCGAGGCAATCGCCCAGCGCGCGGATCGCGCCGTCGCGGTCACGATGCGCGCCGCCCAGCGGCTCGGGGACGATCGCGTCGATCACGCCCAACGCCTTCAGGTCCTGCGCGGTCACCTTCATCGCTTCCGCAGCGTCAGGGGCCTTGTCGGCGGTCCGCCACAGGATCGACGCACAGCCCTCGGGCGAGATCACCGAATAGACCGCATGCTCGAACATCAGCACGCGATTGCCGCTCGCCAGCGCGATCGCGCCGCCCGAGCCGCCTTCGCCGACCACCGCCGCGACCATCGGCACGCCGAGCGCGAGGCACGCCTCGGTCGAGCGCGCGATCGCTTCCGCCTGCCCGCGCTCCTCGGCCTGGATACCCGGAAACGCGCCGGACGTATCGACCAGCGTCACCACCGGCAGCCCGAAGCGATCGGCCATCTCCAGCAAGCGGATCGCCTTGCGATAGCCCTCCGGCTTGCCCATCCCGAAATTGTGGCGCAACCGGCTGGCGGTGTCGTCACCCTTCTCATGGCCCAGCACCATCACGCGCTGCCCGCGAAAGGTCGCAAAGCCACCCAAGATCGCCTGATCGTCACCGAACGCGCGATCGCCGGCCAGCGGTACGAATTCGTCGAACAGCCCGGCGACATAATGCTTGAAGTGCGGCCGCTCGGGATGACGCGCGACCTGCGTCTTCTGCCATGGCGACAGCTTGCCGAACGTGTCCTTCAACAGCTTGTCCGACTTCGCCTGCAGCTTGGCGATCTCGGCGGAAATGTCGACGGTGCCCTCGGCGCCGGTCTCGCGCAGTTCGTCGATGCGCGCCTGCAGCTCGGCGATGGGCTTCTCGAAGTCGAGGAAAATTCGCATCGGGCGCAGCTAGGCGCGCTTTCGCAACGCGTCAACGAGTGGGTGACGCTCGTTGACCAGCTCGATCAGCCGGCTGCTGTCGACATGGGTGTAGATTTCAGTGGTCGCGATATCGGCATGGCCCAGCATCGTCTGCAGCGCGCGCAGGTCCGCGCCGCCTTCCAGCAGGTGCGTCGCGAAGGCGTGGCGCAGCACGTGCGGGCTGATCCGCTCGGGCGCGATGCCCGCTTCCGCGGCGAGCGCGCGCACCAGCTGGAACAGCCGCACGCGCGAGATATGCGTCGCGCCCGAGGGGAACAGGAACGCGCGGTCGGTGGCGACATGCGCGCGCCACGCCGCCACGGCCGCGCGCGCGCGGTCCGAGATCGGCACCAGCCGCTCGCGCCCGCCCTTGCCCTTGAGGATCAGGAACGGCCGATCGGGATGGATCGCACCGCGCGGCAGCGAGACGAGTTCGGTCGCACGCAGCCCCGATCCATAGAGCAGCTCGAACAGCGCCGACAGCCGCAGGTCGGTCGGGATCACCGGATCGCGCGCCAGCCGCGCGTCGATCGCCGCGAACAGCCGGTCGACGTCGCCGTGATCGAGCGTGCGCGGTAGCCGCCGCTGCATCCCCGGCCGCGGCAAGGCCGGCGAGGGATCGTCGGCGCGGTCGCCCTCGTCGATCAGGAACCCGAAGAACCGCCGCAGCGCCGCCGCCTTGCGCGCCACCGTCGCCTTCGACAGCGCGTCCCAGCCATCCGCCAGCCGCTCCAGCGCCGCGCCGTCCGCCGCCGCCAACCCACCGTCCAGCGCCGCGGACGCCAGCATCAGGTCGCGGCGATAGGCGGCCAGCGTGTTCTGCGCCGCTCCCGCCTGTGCCGCCATCATCTCCAGAAAGCGATCGATCGCGGCCGCGTCGCTCACAGCCGCGCGATCGCCTCCGCCGCGATCATCCGCGCCTCGCCGTCCAGCCCGACCGCGCGCAACGCCCGGACGATGTGGAACAGCGCGGCGGGCGGCACATTGGCCCAGCCATCGGCCTGCATCCCGACCGCCGCGAGCAGCAGGACCGTTCCCGCCTGCCCCTCGCCCGCGGCACGCTCCAGCGCGCTGGTCCAGGCGTTGCGCTGCGCGACCGGCACCGCCAGTTTCCCGGCGAGATCGTCGACGGCCGCCGCGGGCAGCCGCCCGAGCCCCGCCATGCCAGCAAAGAACAACTGCCGCTTGCGGTCGGCCAATCCGCCCGTGGGCGCATAGTCAGTGATCGTCGATGCGGACAATTGCGTGATCGCATCCGGGTCGGCGAGCAACAGCATCGCCCAGCCGTCGCTGCCCACCGGCACCGCGCCCTGCCAGCGCTGCGCGGTGCGATCCAGCCCCGCCGACAGCATCGACGCGATCAGCCGGTCGGCCTGCGCCTCGTTGGCGCGCGCCGGCAGCCGTGCGGCGGCGCGTGCGGTCAGCACCAGCCGCGCATAGCGCGTCGCGGGCGTCTCCGCCGCCTCCCACAGCTTGACCATCGCCGCGATCCGCGTCGCGCGATCATTGCCGACATAGGCGTCGCGCAGCATTGCCGCCGTGTTTGACAGCGCGGCGGGCGCGTCAGTCCCTTCGGCGATCGCCGCATAGAGATCGACCATTGCCGCGCTCGACAACACGCCCAGCGCCGCCGCGCGATCCGCGACGGCGGCGCGTTCGGCAAGCGGGATCGCCGGGGCCAGCGCCTGCCAGCCGCGCACCTGCGCACCGACCGTGCCGTAAAGCTCTTCCGGCACCGCGACCCCGGTCGCGGTCGCGAGCCCGAATCGCCACGCCGTCAGCTGGACCACCGGCGCCCACTCGATCGTCACCGCCTGCCGGCTGTTGAGCCCGGCACCCATTACCTTCTGCGCCAGCGCCAGATCGATCCCGCTCGCAACGCGGCGACGGCGAATGTCGGCGATCAACGGCTGGGTACGTCCGGCCCCGGTCAGCCCGGCGCACATCGCGCGCGCGACGATCCACGCCCGCTCGCTCTCACCCGCCGTCGCGGCGAGCGGACACAGCCCGGCGGGATCGCCGGTCGCGAGCGCCGCCTGCATCCACACTTCGCGCAGCTTCGGGGTCACCCGGTCGCTGTCGACCGCCTGTGCGACGGCCCGCGCGGACACCGATTCGCCCATTCGCAACAACAACCACGCGCGTTCGGCGGCGAAATCGGCACCGTTGACGCGCGGTGGCGTGTCGATTTGCGCCACCAACAGTCGCCGCAGGCTGATCGACAGCCACCGCGACGGCAAAGGCGCTGACAGATAGCGCATCAGCCGCTCGACATAGCGCCCGTCCGCGCTCCCGAACGCCTCGCCCACAAACCCCCGGTCGGCCCCGACCGCCGCCAGCGAGCGCCGCGCGAACGATGGCAGCACGTAGCTGGGGGTCGGCTGCGGGCTCGGACTGGCGGTCGGCGTAGAAAACGGAAGCGGCGGAAGCGGCGGCAACGGCCCGGCCGGGGTCGTCGCCTGGACGCGCGGCGCATTGGCCGGCGCGGTCGCGGCCGGGCTCGGCTGCGCGGCCGGCGCCTGTGCAGGCGCCGCGTCGCCGAAGCCGGGCGGCAACAGCGATTCGGGACGGTCCTGCGCGATCGCCGCCGCCGCAAGGCCGAGCGCCGCGACGCCGGCCAGCGCGGCGCGTTTAGCCGGCGAGATTGCCAAGCTCGACCGCCTTCTCGACACGCGTGACCGGCTGCTCGGTCGCGCGGCCCGCAAAGAAGAACAATGCGCCCACCACGATCACCAGCAGCACGACGACGGAGACAATCAACCGGGTCATGTAATTCCCAACCTGCACACGCGACCTGTGACTCAGCCCCGGCGGGCTGCGTGCCTGCTGTTGCCGGGGACGGAACGCGCTGTATAGCCGCAGGGACGATGTTGCAAAGCCCGCCCGTCCCGTCCCGCCGCCCGCCCCGCCGTCCGCCCCGCTGGACCGGCCGCCCGATCGTGCTTGTGGGTTTGATGGGCGCGGGTAAGTCGACGGTCGGCCGCCGGCTCGCGTTGCGCCTGGCGCTCCCGTTCGTCGACGCCGATACCGAGATCGAGACGGCGGCCGGCATGTCGATCCCCGACATCTTCGCGCAATACGGCGAGGCCTATTTCCGTGATGGCGAGCGCCGGGTGATCCAGCGGCTGATCGACGGCCGGCCGAAGGTGATCGCGACCGGCGGCGGCGCGTTCGTCAACGACGAGACGCGCGCGCTGATCCTGTCCGACGCGCTCGCGATCTGGCTCGACGCGCCGGTCGAGGTGCTCGCCGAGCGGGTCAAGCGCCGCGACACCCGCCCGTTGCTGCGCGGCAAGGACCCGGCGACCGTGCTGCGCGAGCTGGCCGCGGTCCGCAACCCGCTCTACGCGCTCGCGCATCTGCGCATTCCCAGCGCGAATACCCCGCACGATATGACGGTGCGCGCGATCATGGAGGCCCTGAGCAAATGACGACCGTGACCGTGGCGCTCGGCGACCGCAGCTACGACGTGCGGATCGAGCCGGGGCTGCTGGCGCGCGCCGGAGAGGCGCTCGCGCCGATCGTCGGCACGCGCCCGGTGGTGATCGTCGCCGATGCCGATGTCGTCGGGCATCTCGCCACGCTTACCGCCGCGCTCGACGCGGTTGGCCTTCGTCACGCCGAGATCGTCCTGCCCTCGGGAGAGGGCTCGAAGAGCTGGGCGACACTCGAGCGGCTCACCGACGAGCTGCTCGCGCTCGGCGTCGAGCGCGGCGATCATGTCGTGGCGCTCGGCGGCGGGGTGATCGGCGACCTGGTCGGCTTCGCGACCGCGATCCTCAAACGCGGCTGCGGCTTCGTGCAAATCCCCACCACCTTGTTGTCGCAGGTCGATTCGTCGGTCGGTGGCAAGACCGGGATCAACGCGCGCGCCGGCAAGAACCTGATCGGCGCGTTCCACCAGCCCAAGATCGTGCTGATCGACCCCGACGTGCTCGACACCCTGCCCGCGCGGCAGGTCCGCGCCGGCTATGCCGAGGTCGTCAAATACGGGCTGATCGACGACGCGGACTTCTTCGCGTGGTGCGAGGCGAACGGCGCGAAGCTCCTGGCGGGCGATCCCGACGCGCGCGTCCACGCGATCGCGCACGCGGTCGCCGCCAAGGCGCGGATTGTCGGCGAGGACGAGTTCGAGACGACCGGCCGCCGCGCGTTGCTCAACCTCGGCCATACCTTCGGTCATGCGCTGGAAGCGGAGGCAGGCTTCTCCGACCGGCTACTCCACGGCGAGGCGGTCGCCGCCGGCTGTGGCCTCGCCTTCGCCTTTTCCGCCGCGACCGGCCGCTGTTCGGCGGACGATGCCGCGCGCGTCGCCGCGCACTGGCGCGAGAGTGGTCTGCCCGACGGCCTCGCCGCCTCGGGCGTCACCGCCCCGCCCGCGCGGCTGGTCGAGCATATGCGCCACGACAAGAAGATGGCGGCGGGCACGTTGCCCTTCCTGCTCGCGCACGGCATCGGCCAAACCTATCTCGACAGTACCGTGGCGCTCGACCAGGTCGAGGCATTCCTCGGCGAGCCTGGGCGCTGACCCCTCCCACGTCATTCCCGCGCAGGCGGGAATCCAGACGCGCGGGTCCGTCGGTAGGAACGCAGCGGCAAAGATCCTGGATTCCCGCCTGCGCGGGAATGACGAAACGGGTGTTGGACTAGGCAAGGAACGCCCTTCCGAACCACCCGTTACGGCTGCTCTGCCAAGGAGAGCCACATGCCGTATATAAAGACGCGCGACGGGACCGACATCTACGTCAAGGATTGGGGCGAAGGTCGCCCGGTCATCCTCATCCACGGCTGGCCGCTGTCCTCGGACAGCTGGGACCCGCAGATGAAGGCGCTCGCCGACGCTGGCTTCCGTGCCATCGCCTACGACCGCCGCGGGTTCGGCCGGTCGGGCCAGCCGTGGTCGGGCTATGACTATGACACGCTCACCGACGATCTCCATGACGTCATGGAAGCTGCGGGTGCCACGGAAGATGTCACGCTCGTCGGCTTCTCGATGGGCGGCGGCGAGGTCGCGCGCTACCAGAGCCGCTACGACGGCAAGGGCGTGACGTCCGCCGCGCTGATCAGCTCGGTCGTGCCGTACATGCTCAAGACCGACGACAATCCCGATGGCGTGCCCGAAGAAACGCTGCAGCAGATCGCCGATGGCATAGTGAAAGACCGGCCAAACTTCTTCCGCTCCTTCTTCAAGGACTTCTTCGGCGTCGGCTATGTCACCAGTCCGGTCAGCGAAGCGACGCTCGACTGGGCGTGGCGGCTGGCGATGCAGGCAGGACTGCAGCCGACGCTGAAATGCGCCGAGAGCTTCGGCCACACCGATTTCCGCCCGGATCTCCCTGCCTTCCGCGTGCCGACGCTGGTTCTGCACGGCACCGCCGACAAAACCGTCCCGATCGACACAAGCGGCCGTGCCGCGGCAGCCGGGATCGCGAACGCGCAACTGGTCGAATATGACGGCGCACCGCACGGGCTGTTCGCGACCGAAGGCGAGCGGCTGACCCAGGATCTGCTCACCTTCCTCGGAAGGTAAGGTCGTCGTTTTCAGGCTTGACCCGGGATATCGCTTCTCCTGTCGCAAGAGAGCGGGGTCCCGGAGCAAGTACGGGACAACGACCCCTCGTCGTTGCGAGCGCAGCGAAGCCATCCAAGGCCGGATACCGGCCCCCTGAGTTGCTTCACTACGCCCGCAATGATGGAGGGACTTTGGTCTAAGGCCTATCTACCGACCGAGAACCTCACTTCAGCGGGACGATCACCTCGTCCGGATGCGCGACGTTCAGTTCCTTGCGCACCAGCTCGTCGACCATATCCGGGTTGGCGTGCCGCGGATCGAGCAGCGTCACGCGGTTCTGCAACATCGCCCGCCGCTGATCGAGCTGCGCGTATTGCTTCTCCCGCGCCACGAGTTGCCGCTTGTAATCGCCCAGCGCGATCAGCCCGTTTGGCCCCAGCACCGCATAGGCACCGAAAAACGCCATCACCGCCACCGCAAGGGCGGGGACGGCGGCACGCCGAAGCGTTTGCGAGAGGCGATTGGATGGGCGAGGCATAACGTCAGCGATTCTCGCGAGTCGCCTCGCCCTTTGCAAGCCCTATCAGCGGTTCCGCAGCACGTCCCGACCCGCATAGCGCGACATCGTGCCCAGTTCCTCCTCGATGCGGATCAGCTGATTGTACTTCGCCAGCCGGTCCGAGCGCGCGAGGCTGCCGGTCTTGATCTGCCCGCAATTGGTCGCGACCGCCAGATCGGCGATCGTCGAATCCTCGGTTTCGCCCGAACGGTGCGACATCACCGCGGTGTAGCCGGCGCGCTCGGCGACGCGGATCGCCTCAAGCGTCTCGGACAAGGTGCCGATCTGGTTGACCTTCACCAGCAGCGAATTGGCGAGCCCCTGCCCGATTCCGTCGCGCAACCGCTTCGGATTGGTGACGAACAGATCGTCGCCGACCAGCTGCACCTTCTTGCCGATTGCGTCGGTCAGCGCCTTCCAGCCCTCGAAATCGTCCTCGGCCATGCCGTCCTCGATCGAGAAGATCGGATAGCGCGCGGCGAGATCGGCGAGATACTCGGCCATCGCGCCCGGCTCGAGCGTCAAATTCTCGCCCGAGATGACGTACTTGCCGTCCTTGAAGAACTCGGTTGCGGCGCAGTCGAGCGCCAGCATCACGTCGTCGCCCGGCGTATAGCCGGCGCGCTCGATGGAGGTCATGATGAAGTCCAGCGCGTCGGTGGTGCTGGCGAGATTTGGCGCGAACCCGCCTTCGTCGCCGACTGCGGTCGCCAGCCCCTTCTCGCTCAAGCCCTTCTTGAGCGTGTGGAAGATCTCCGAGCCGCAGCGCACCGCCTCGGCCAGCGATTCCGCGCCGACCGGCACGATCATGAATTCCTGGAAATCGATCGGGTTGTCGGCATGTTCGCCGCCATTGATGATGTTCATCATCGGCACCGGCAGCACATGCGCCGCGACGCCGCCGACATAGCGGTACAGCGGCAGCCCACGCGCATCCGCCGCGGCCTTCGCTACCGCCAGGCTGACGCCGAGGATCGCGTTCGCGCCCAGCCGGCCCTTGTTCTCAGTGCCGTCCAGCTCGATCATCGTCTGGTCGATTTCGAGCTGGTCCTCGGCGTCGAGCCCGATGATCGCGTCGGCGATCTCGTCGTTGACCGCCTCGACCGCGTCGTCGACGCCCTTCCCGCCCCAGCGGGCCTTGTCGCCGTCGCGCTTCTCGACCGCCTCGTGCGCGCCGGTCGACGCGCCCGACGGGACCGCCGCGCGACCGAAGCTGCCGTCGTCGAGCAGCACATCGACCTCGACCGTCGGGTTGCCGCGGCTGTCGATGATCTGGCGTCCGTGCAGGTCGATGATTGCGGTCACGAAACGATCCTCCTATTTTCTGCCGGCGCGGCAGGGCATGGTGCCTCCTAGCGGGCGCCCGGCGATGCTGCAACGCGATGGAACCGGCAGCCCGGCCACCGGGTTGTTTGACCTCGACCAGGGAAGGATGAATCATGGCCGATGAGCAGGATCGCGACACGCTCCAGCATTCCACTCCGGCGGACGCCGCGCCGCCGCCCGCCGACGCGTCGTTCACGCCGGCGGAGCCGTTGAAGAATGCGGGTGTCGATTTCACGCCTGAAGACAGCAGCGCCACTGGCAGCGGCAGCACGCTGACCGATGCCAAGCAGTCCGCGCGCGACTATGTCTCCAAGGGCCGTGAGCAGGCCGCCGACAAGGCGCGTGGCTTTGCGGAGGACGGCAAGGCGAAGGCGACCGATGCACTGACGCAGCTTTCGCACTTGCTGACGGACGCCGCCGGGCAGGTCGATGAGAAACTCGGCGCCAACTACGGTCAATATGCCCGCTCGGCCGCCGATCGCGTGCAGGGCTTCTCCAGCGCGATCGACCAGAAGAGCGTTGACGATCTGATCGCCGACGCGCGTGAACTGGTGCGTAAGAGCCCCGAGCTTGCCGTCGGCATCGCCGCCGGCCTGGGCTTCGTGGTCGCGCGGCTGGTCGGAGCCGCCGTCGATCAGCGCGATGCCTGATCACCTCGACGTGCACGACCGCGTGCTCCCGGACAGCATACCGCAGCTCGTCACGCAGCTCGCTACAGATGCGCGCGACGTGGCGAAGGCGGAGATCGCGCTTGCCAAGGCCAAGGCGCTGTTCACCGTCACGCGGTACAAGGCGGCGGCGATCCGCTTCGCCATCGCGGGCGTGCTCGGGCTGGCAGCGTTGATCGCGCTGTTGGTCGGCACGATCTTTTCGCTGGCGACGCTGATCGGCCCCGGCTGGGCGACGCTTGCTGTGGTCGGCGTGGTGCTGCTGATTGCTGCATTGCTGGCGCTGTCCGGCAAGTCGGCGCTCAAAACGGGACCGGCCGCATGACCGCCGCCGATGTGACGCTCGCCGAGGCGCGCGCCGCCGAGGCGCGCCGTCGCCTTGATGGAACCGTTGAGCGCTTGCAGACCGAGCTGGAACCGCGCCGCCTTGCCCGCGTCGCGCTCGCCGAGGTGACGGGGAGCGGCGAACGCGCCGTGCGTGTCGGCACCGAGGTGGCGCGCCGCAACCCCGGCGTGTTCGCCGGCGGCGCGACGTTGCTGTTCGCGTTGGTGACCGGGCGACAGGTCGCACGGCTGTTCGGCAAGAAGAAGCGTCAGAAGCGCCTGCCCTCTCCACAAGATTCCGCCACACCCGCCGAAAGGATCGGATCATGACCGAACATACCCACGATCAGGACCAGCATGGCCGGCTCCGCGACGGCGTCGACCATGCGCGCGAAGCCGCCTCGAACGCGCTCGACACCGCGCGCCACCGCGCCAGCGACGCTGCGCACGCCACCGCCGAGACGCTCGAGTCGAACCCGCTCGGCGTGCTCGTCGGCGGGCTGGTGCTCGGGGCAGCGGTCGCCGCCGTCCTGCCGCGCAGCCAGCGCGAGAAGGACCTGCTGGCCGGCGTCGGCCGCAAGATCAACACCGCCGCAGTCGCGGCGCTCGCGGCGGCCAAGGATGCCGGCCGCGCCGAGCTCGACCAATTGGGTCTGACCCCCAATGCCGCCCGCGATCAGGCGAAGTCGCTCTTCCAGGGCGTGCTGAAGGCCGCCGGCACCGCCGGCTCCGCGGCGGCGCAGGCGGGCAAGGAACAGGTCAAGAGCGCGTCCTGACCCCTTCAAACGCGCCGCGCGCCGCGCTAGGGAAAGGTCAGGCCGACCGCCCGACCGCGGCGCCGATCGGGTGACGAGGGAGAGCCGCGGGGCAAGCGATCGTGCTGCCCGCGGCTTTTCCGTGTTCCGGTGGCGACGCGGGCGGGCAGCGCGGTGATGGTTCAATCCCAAGCGGGAGCGCGTGCATGAGCAAGCTTCATCTGGTGTTCGGCGGACGCGTCAGCGATCCGCGCACCCTCGAATACAGCGACCTGTCGTCGATCGATATCGTCGGCGTCTTCCCTGACTATGCCAGCGCCGAAAAGGCGTGGCGCGCCGCCGCACAGCGCACCGTCGACGACGCCGAGATGAAGTACGTTGTGGTCCACCTCCACCGCCTGCTCGAGCCCGATCTGCTCGCCAAGCCGGCGGCGTAAGGCGCGACGTCGTCCCGGACTTGATCCGGGACCCGCTTCTTCCCACCGTTCGCGAAGAAGCGAGGCCCCGGATCAAGTCCGGGCCGACGAATAAGAAGTTCGATCGATCAATCGACGAACGGCCTAGCAAGCATCCAGGCCGCCCCGCGCTTACGTGCGGGTTACGAGCTAATCAGAGCAACTCGTCGAGTGCGTGGTGCAGGGCGCGTCGCGGTTCATCGAACCCGTCCATTCCCAGCGCTTCGAGAAAAGCACGCTGCGCCGCCTCGCCGAACCCGCCGAGGTCGCGCCAGCCGATGAAGATGTCGCGATACGGATCGCCGACGCCCAGCAGGCCGACATCGATACAGCCCGCGATCGTGCCGTCCTCCGCGACGATGATATTTCCTAGCGCGAAGTCTCCATGCACCACCACTGCGCCCTGAGCATGGCCGGCCAGTTCCTCGACCTTGGCGAGAACACGCTCAGCGCTCCACCCCTCGTGGGCGGAGTCGAAGTCGTCGACATCGACCAGTCCGTCGGCAACCATCCGGCGCACCATCGGCAGCCACGCCGCCACGCTTGAGTCGAATGGACAGTCGACCGTCGACAGACCGTGGAGCCGCTGGAGAAATGCCGCCATGCCCCGCGCAACCGATACGCTACGCACCGCACGATCCACCTTGATGAAGTCGACAGCCGGCACCCCCGGCACCGCGCTGGTCAGAAGCCACTCGGCGTCGTCCGCCGTCGCCGTCGCGATGACGACAGGCGCATGAATACGGCCGGCCAGCCATTGCAATCGTGCAATCTCGGCGACGACCAATTCGCGCGCCGTGCCGCGCCCGACCTTCAAGTACAAGTCGTCGTTCGCGCCGACGAGGCGGTAGACCTCGGCGCCCGATTGTCCATCGACAACGTTGATCAGACGACGATCACCGGCGTGAACGGCGATCGCGTCCGGCAGGTCCACGTCAGATGAACTCGATCTTCGACACCAGATAATAGCGCTCGCCCGCCGGCACCGACACCTCGACCTCGTCGTCGAGGCTGCGCCCGATCAGCGCGCGCCCCAGCGGCGAATTGTAGCTGATCCGACCGGTCTTGGCGTCGGCCTCGGTCTGGCCGACGATCTGATACTTCACCGGCTTCTCATCCTCGTCGAGCAGCGTGACGGTCGCGCCGAACACGATCTTGTCGCCCGACAGGTCGCGTGGATCGATGATCTGCGCGCGGCTCAATTTGTCCTCGATATCGGCGATCGTCGCCTCGACCTGACCCTGCCGCTCCTTGGCGGCATGATATTCGGCGTTTTCCGACAGATCGCCGTGCGCGCGCGCTTCCTCGATCGCATCCACGATCAGCGGGCGCTCGATCTTCAGCCGCTTCAGGTCGGCAGTCAGCTTTTCATAGCCTTCCTGCAACATCGGCATCTTTTCGACCGTCGCCATCGCCCTTGTCCTTCGTAAAAAACGCGTCCCCGGAAGCGGCCCTCTCCCTGCGAAGGCCGCCCCTTACATCAGCACATATGTCCGGGGATCAGTTGTGCGGCTGCGAATAATAGGATTGCAACGGCCGTACTTCAAGGTTGCGCACGCCATCGCCGGTCACAGCGGCATGGATCGCCTGTGCCGCCTGCACCGCAGCCGAGGCGGTGGTAAAGTATGGCACCTTTCCGTTCACCGCCGCGGCGCGGATCGGCTGCGAGTCCTTCAGGCTCTGCCAGCCCTCGGTCGTGTTGAAGATCAGCGCGATCGCGCCATCCTTGATCCGGTCGACGATATGCGGCCGCCCCTGCGCGACCTTGTTGACCGTCTCGACCGGCAGCCCGGCGCGCGACAGGTGATCGGCGGTGCCGGTCGTCGCGACGATCGTGAAGCCGGCGTCGACCAGTGCGCGCACCGCGGGGACGATCAGATCCTTGTCGCCGGACTTGACGCTGACGAACACCGCGCCGCCGGTCGGCAGCACGGTGCCCGCGCCCAGCTGCGACTTGGCGAAGGCGGTGGTGAAGTCGGTCGAGATGCCCATCACCTCGCCGGTGCTCTTCATTTCCGGCGACAGCACCGGATCGATGCCGGGGAAGCGCGCGAACGGGAACACCGCTTCCTTGACCGCGAAATAATCGATGTCGCGGTTGATCTTCGGCAGGTCGCGCAATTTTTCGCCCGCCATCACGCGGCTGGCGATCTTGGCGATCGGCGCGCCGATCGCCTTGGCGACGAACGGCACCGTGCGGCTGGCGCGCGGGTTGACCTCAATGAGGTAGACCTGCCCGTCCTTGACCGCGAACTGGATGTTCATCAGCCCGACGACGCTCAGCCCGCGCGCCAGCGCTTCGGTCTGTCGCTCGATCTCAGCGATGATCTCCGCCGGCAGCGAATAGGGCGGGATCGAGCAGGCGCTGTCGCCCGAATGGACACCAGCTTCCTCGATATGCTGGAGCACGCCCGCAACCACCACGTCCTCGCCGTCGCAGATCGCATCGACGTCGACCTCGATCGCATCGCGCAGATACTGATCGATCAGCACCGGCGCGTCACCCGACACCTGCACCGCGGTCTGGATGTAATCCTCGAGCTGCTGGTCGCTGTCGACGATCTCCATCGCGCGCCCGCCCAGCACGTAGCTGGGGCGCATCAGCACCGGATAGCCGATGCGGTTGGCGACGTTCAGCGCCTCCTCGCGGCTGCGCGCAATGCCGTTCGACGGCTGGAGCAGCTTCAGGCGGTTGACCAACGCCGCGAACCGCTCGCGATCCTCGGCCAGATCGATCGCGTCGGGCGAGGTGCCGAGGATCGGGATCCCCGCCTTCTCTAGCGCGCGCGCGAGGTTCAGCGGCGTCTGCCCGCCGAACTGCACGATCACCCCGACCAGCTCGCCCCGCGACTGTTCGACGTGCAGGATCTCCAGCACGTCCTCGGCGGTCAGCGGCTCGAAATACAGCCGGTCCGACGTGTCATAGTCGGTGCTCACCGTCTCCGGATTGCAATTGATCATGATCGTCTCATATCCGGCGTCCGCCAGCGCGAAACAGGCATGGCAGCAGCAATAATCGAACTCGATGCCCTGCCCGATCCGGTTCGGCCCGCCGCCCAGGATCACGATCTTGCGGCGATCCGACGGCTGCGCCTCGTTCTCGGGCTCGCCGAACGACGGCGCCTCATAGGTCGAGTACATGTACGGCGTCTTGGCGTCGAACTCGGCGGCGCAGGTGTCGATCCGCTTGAACACCGGACGAACGCCCAGCTTGAGCCGATGCTCGCGCACCTCGTCCTCGGTGACGCCGCCGGTCATCGCCTTGACCGCCTCGTGGATCAGCCCCGAGCCACGCGCGATTCCGCGCTCCATGCCGCGCAGATTCGCCGATTGCAGCGCCAGCCACGCCAGCCGCTTGTCGGAGAAGCCCATCGCCTTGAGCCGGCGCATTCCGGCCGCCTCGATCGGCAGCCCGTCCTTCATCACCTCGTTCTCGGCGGCGACGATCTCCGCCATCCGCTCGAGGAACCACGGATCGTATTTGGCGATCGCGTTCACCTCGGCGACGGTGAAGCCCTCGCGCAGCGCCTGCGCCGCGACCAGCAGCCGGTCGGGCGTCGGCGAGGCGAGCGCCGCCTCGATCTCGGCGCGCGGCGCGCCGACCAGCCGCTCGACATGGTTGAAGCCCGACAGCCCGGTTTCCAGCCCGCGCAACGCTTTTTGCATCGATTCGTGGATGTTGCGGCCGATCGCCATCACCTCGCCGACCGATTTCATCGCGGTGCCCAGCACCGCCTCGGCGCCCTTGAACTTCTCGAACGCGAAGCGCGGGATCTTGGTGACGACATAGTCGATCGTCGGCTCGAAGCTCGCCGGGGTCGCGCCGGTGATGTCGTTCTCGATCTCGTCGAGCGTGTAACCGACCGCCAGCTTGGCGGCGACCTTGGCGATCGGGAAGCCGGTCGCCTTCGACGCCAGCGCCGACGAGCGCGACACGCGCGGGTTCATCTCGATGACGATCAGGCGGCCGTCCTTCGGATTGACCGCGAACTGCACGTTCGACCCGCCGGTCTCGACGCCGATCTCGCGCAGCACCGCGATGCTGGCGTTGCGCATGATCTGATATTCCTTGTCCGTCAGCGTCAGCGCCGGCGCGACCGTGATCGAGTCGCCCGTATGGACGCCCATCGGATCGACATTCTCGATCGAGCAGATGATGATGCAATTGTCCGCGCGGTCGCGGACCACCTCCATCTCATATTCCTTCCAGCCGAGCAGCGACTCCTCGATCAGCACCTCGGTGGTCGGCGACGCGTCGAGCCCCTTGCGGACGATCTCGATGAATTCCTCGCGATTGTACGCGATCCCGCCGCCGGTGCCGCCCAAAGTGAAGCTCGGGCGGATGATCGCGGGCAGCCCGACCTTCTCCAGCCCCTCCAGCGCTTCCTTCTCGCTATGCGCGATATGGCTGCGCGCGCTTTCCAGCCCGATCTTGTCCATCGCGTCGCGGAACTTCAGCCGGTCCTCGGCCTTGTCGATCGCATCGGCATCGGCGCCGATCATCGTCACGCCGAACTTCTCCAGCGTGCCGTCGCGGAACAGCGCAAGGGCAGTATTGAGCGCGGTTTGCCCCCCCATGGTGGGAAGAACCGCGTCCGGACGCTCACGTTCGATGATCCTTGCGACAACTTCCGGCGTGATCGGCTCTACATAGGTCGCGTCGGCCAGCTCGGGATCGGTCATGATCGTCGCCGGGTTCGAATTGACCAGGACGATGCGATAGCCCTCTTCCTTGAGCGCCTTGATCGCCTGCGTGCCCGAATAATCGAACTCGCACGCCTGCCCGATGATGATCGGACCCGCGCCGATGACGAGGATGGAGGAGATGTCGGTGCGTTTGGGCATTAGTAGCGCGCCTGCTTGATGACGAAGACAGAATTGATCATTGCCGGCAGCTGCCCTTCCTCAAGGTCAAACGTGCCGCCGTTGGACGACAATGGGCAGGTTCTTCGGATCAGATTCGGAAAGTCCTTCAGGTTCAGCAGGATCAGCCGCTGGATCCGCTCCGCCGGTATGCCCCGCTTCAGCGGTACGTTGATCCCGATCTTGCGATAGGCGGGCACCTCTTGTCCGATCCCGTTCCGGGCGCGGCCGCAGTCCACCGTCGTCAACAGGCTCATCCCCGCATCGGTGCGGGACACGTTGAGTCGCGGGTAGCCGATGTATTCCGCGGAACAGAGCGGCTGCCCATCCGCACCGACCGGATCGGCGGGGCATGACAGCGACCACTGAAACTGCGTCAATACTGGCGGCTTGCCCGCCTGCTGCGCCGCCGCTCCAGGCGTGAGTTGGAGCGCGAGCAAGACACCAAAAACTTGTCTTGCCACGCTCACGCCAGAAGTCCCACGAACCGCTCGAAAAGATAGAAACTATCCTGCGGCCCCGGGCTCGCCTCAGGGTGGTACTGCACCGAGAACGCCGGCCGGTCGGTCAGCTCCAGCCCCGCGTTCGACCCGTCGAACAGCGACACATGCGTCTCGCGCGCGTTCGCGGGCAGCGAGTCGCGCTCAACCGCGAAGCCGTGGTTCATGCTGGTGATCTCGACCGCGCCGTCCTGCACACGCTTGACCGGATGGTTCGCGCCGCGATGCCCCTGGAACATCTTGGTCGTCCGCGCGCCGACCGCCAGCGCCAACAACTGATGTCCCAGGCAGATGCCGAACAGCGGCTTGCCGGTGTCGAGCAATTGCCGGATCACCGGCACCGCATATGCGCCGGTCGCCGCGGGATCGCCGGGGCCGTTCGACAGGAAGATGCCGTCCGGATTCAGCGCCATGATCTCTTCGAACGTGGCGCTGGCCGGCACCACCGACACCTTCGCACCGGCCTGGACCAGATTGCGGAAAATGTTGAACTTGCTGCCATAGTCGATCGCGACGACGTGCGGGCGCTCGCCATCGTTGCCAGCGTCATAGCCGAAGCCGAGCTTCCAGATGCCGCCCGCCCATGTCCCGTGCGTCTCGCGGGTCACGTCCTTGGCGAGGTCCATGCCCTCCAGCCCCGGCCAGCCGCGCGCCATCTTGAGCAGCGCTTCGAGGTCGAATTCACCGGACGGCGAATGCGCCACCACGCCGTTCGGCGCGCCGCCCGAGCGGATGCGCCGTGTCAGCGCGCGCGTGTCGATGCCGGCCAAGCCGATGCGCGTGTGGCGCTTCATCCAGCCGTCGAGATTCTCCATCGCACGGAAATTGCTTGGCGCGGTCGGGTCCTCGCGGACGATCATGCCCAGTGCGTGCGGGTTGTCCGCCTCGACGTCGTCGGGGTTCGCGCCGACGTTGCCGATGTGCGGGAAGGTGAAGGTGATGATCTGCCCGGCGAAGGACGGATCGGTCATGATTTCCTGATAGCCGGTCATCGCGGTGTGGAAGCACACCTCGCCGACAGCGGCGCCCTCCGCGCCGAAGCCGCGCCCCCACGCGACCTCTCCATTGGCCAGAACGAGGACGCCAGTGGCGCCGTCGGGCATGGGGGCGTGCGGAAACTCAGGCTCGGCCATGATGGGCGGGCACTCCTTGAAAGGGTCGGCAATGTCGCTAAGCCCCGCCCGCTAGAGACGCATCGGCGATGCGTCAATCTGTTAAGGACGAGTAGATGATTCGCGACGACATCAAGGCAGCGCAGATCGCGGCGATGAAGGCCGGCGACAAGGAAGCGCGCGGCGCTATCGGCTTGATTCAGGCCGCGATCAAGAATCGCGACATCGAGGCACGCACCGGATCGGCGCCGACCGACGATGACGCGCTGGTGATCGAGGTTCTGCAGAAAATGGTGAAGCAGCGCCGCGAATCGATCGCGATGTACGAGCAGGGCGGCCGCGCCGAACTCGCTGCCGCCGAGGCCGCCGAGGTCGCGGTGATCGAGCGCTTCCTGCCGGCGCAGATGAGCGAGGAGGAGACGAAGGCAGCGATCGAGTCGATCAAGGCCGATCTCGGCGCGAGCGGCATGAAGGACATGGGCCGCGTAATGGCCGAACTGAAGGCCCGCCACGCCACGACGCTCGACATGAGCAAGGCGAGCGGGCTGGTGAAGGCGGCGCTGGCCTGACGCGGGCCGATCGGGTTGTCATGATCGCGCGCCAAGTAGGAAGCGCTGATCGCTGGTGACTGGTCGAGGCTTTCGCGGCTGGCGACTGCGTCCGGGGCACGTCCTTCGACAAGCTCAGGACGAACGGAAGGGGGAGCGGAAGGCGGTTCGGGCATAAGGGATCGCCCGGGGGGACGTATCACCCTCTCCTCCGTTCGCGCTGAGCCTGTCGAAGCACGTGCCCCACCACGCGGCGTATCGACCTTGCGGCCACATTGTGGCAGGCGCAGCCGATGGTCTTTTGGGCATATCTCCTTCGGTGCGGCGACGGCAGCTACTACGCCGGCCACACCGACGACCTGCCCGCGCGAATCGGTTTGCACAATGCAGGACGTGGCAGCGACTATACCGCGCGCCGTCGTCCGGTAGAGCTGGTCTGGTCGCAGGAGTTTCCGACCCGCATCGAGGCGCTGGAAAGCGAACGCCGCATCAAGGGCTGGTCGCGCGCCAAGAAGGAGGCGCTGATCGCGGGAGACTGGTCGAGGCTTTCGCGATTGGCGACTGCGTCCGGGGCACGTCCTTCGACAAGCTCAGGACGAACCGAAGTCAGCGTGGCAGCGGAAATGTCCGCATGAGTCTCACCCCCGCCTTCCTCGACGAACTCCGCGCACGCACCTCGCTGACCGCGCTCGTCGGCAAGACCGTCAAGCTCACCCGCGCCGGCCGCGAGTCGAAGGGCTGCTGCCCCTTCCACAACGAGAAGACGCCCAGCTTCTACGTCAATGACGACAAGGGCTTCTATCATTGCTTCGGCTGCTCGGCGCATGGCGACGCGATCCGCTGGCTCACCGATCATCAGGGCCTGCCGTTCATGGATGCGGTGAAGGAACTCGCCGCCGCCGCCGGGATGGAGGTTCCCGCCCCCGACGCGCGCGCCGCGCAGCGTGCGGAGAAGGCGAAGTCGCTCCACGACGTCATGCAGGCCGCCGCCGACTGGTTTACCCAGCAACTCGGCGGGATCGACGGTGCGGAAGCGCGCGCGCTGCTCGACCGGCGCGGGATCAAGGACGCGACGCGCAAGGCGTTCGGCTTCGGCTTTGCCCCCGACGCGCGCGGCCGGCTGCGGACCGCGCTCAAGGACTTCGGCGACGACATGCTCGTCGAGGCCGGGCTGCTGATCCAGGTCGAGGGCAAGGAGCCCTATGACCGGTTCCGCGGCCGGCTGATGATCCCGATCCGCGACCCGCGCGGCCGCGTGATCGCGTTCGGCGGGCGGATCATCGGCGAGGGCGAGCCGAAATATCTCAACTCGCCCGACACCCCGCTCTTCGACAAGGGCCGCACGCTCTACAACCTCGATCGCGCGCTGCCCGCCGCGCGCAAGACCGCGCGGCTGTTCGTGGTCGAGGGCTATATGGACGCGATCGCGCTGGCGCAGGGCGGGATCGGCGAGACCGTCGCCCCGCTCGGCACCGCACTGACTGAGCAGCAGCTCGAACGGCTGTGGCGGGTGGTCGACGTCCCGGTGCTGTGCTTTGACGGCGACAAGCCCGGGCAGAAGGCCGCGCTCCGTGCCGCGCACCGCGCGCTGCCGATGCTCGCGCCCGGCCGCAGTCTCGGCTTTGCGACGCTTCCCGAGGGGCAGGACCCGGACGACCTGATGCGCGCGAAGGGCGCACAAGGGTTCGAGGCGCTGGTACGCGAAGCGGAGCCGCTCGCCGATCGCTTGTGGAAGCACGAACTCGCCGCCGAGCCGCTCGATACGCCCGAACAGCGCGCCGGGCTTAAGAAGCGGCTGAACGATCTTGCCGAGACGATCGCCGACCCGTCGGTGAAGGCCGAATACAGGGCCGAGTTCCGCAACCGCTTCGACGAGCGCTTCGCGCGCCAGCGGCAGCCGTTCCAGCAGCGTCAGCCTTTCTACCCGATGGGACAGCGCAAGCCCGGCCAGAAATGGTCGCCGCCCCCGCCCCCCGTCACCGAGGATGCCAAGAAGGTTGGCGCCGCCGGCAATATCGACCGCGTGCTCGCCAAGGCGGTGCTCGCCGGGCTGATCCGTCATCCTGCGGAGATCGCGCGGCACATGGAAGTTCTCGGCAGTCTCAAGCTCGCCGACGGCGCGCTCGGACGGCTGTTCGAGGCGGTAGTCGATGTCGCGCTGGAGGACCGCCGCACCGTGCCGCTTGATAGCGGCGGGCTCGTCACCATATTGGCGCGGTCCGGTTTCGAGGCGATCGCCCACGATCTACTGCGAGCCGATACGATGCCCTATTCGTTCACCCGTGCCGGTGGCGACGAAAAACTTGCGCGCGAGGACCTCGACGAGGCGATCGCGGTGTTGATCGCGCGGCCGGAGGTGGATGCAGCGCTCGCCGAGGCAACCTCGGCGATGCAGACGCATTTCACCGACGAGGCGTTCGAACGGCAGGTGGCATTGGTGAACGAACAGCGTGCGCTCGACGAGCGACTTGCAAATCTGGTGCAGGCAAACGAAGACGCCCGCGCGCTTGGACCCGAGGACGATTGATGGCGAAGATGAACGGTGGCGGTGCTGACGAAGGCGCGGAAGTGGCCGATGCTCCGCTGATCGACCTGAACGACGCGAACATCAAGAAGCTGATCGCGCGCGCCAAGAAGCGCGGCTACATTACCTACGACCAGCTCAACGAAGCGCTCCCGCAGGATCAGATGTCCTCCGACCAGCTCGAGGACGTCATGTCGGCGCTCAATGAGATGGGCGTCAACATCGTCGAAAACGAGGAAGCGGGCGAGGACGGCGAGACCGAGGAGCGCGCCGACGACGAGGAGCAGGAGGCCGTCGACGGGGAAGCCGACGGTTCCGCCCCGGCGGTCGAGAAGAAAAAAGAGACGATCGATCGCACCGACGATCCGGTCCGCATGTACCTGCGCGAGATGGGGGCCGTCGAGCTGCTGTCGCGCGAGGGCGAGATCGCAATCGCCAAGCGCATCGAGGCGGGTCGCGACACGATGATCCTCGGGCTGTGCGAAAGCCCGATCACCTTCAACGCGATCATCGACTGGTCGACCGCGCTCAACGAAGGCACGATGCAGCTGCGCGAGATCGTCGATCTCGACGCGATGCTCTCCAAGGGTCCGTCGGCCGAGCAGGTCGAGGGCGCCGAGGACGATTCGGGCGAGATCAGCGCCTCGAACGCCGGGCCGCAGTTCAAGGAAGAGGACGAGCCCGAGGAAGCGCCCGCCGACGACGATGACGACATGACCGAGCGTCGTGCGCCGCGTCCGTCCGACGAGGAGGAAGAGGACAATACCCTCAGCCTCGCGCAGATGGAGGAAACGCTCAAGCCGCAGGCGCTGGAGAAGTTCGCCAACATCACCGCGATTTACCGCAAGTTCTCCAAGATGCAGGAGAGCCGGCTGGAGGCGATGAGCGGCGGGATCGAGCTGTCGGCGGCCGAGGAGCGCAAGTACCAGAAGCTGCGCGAGGACCTCACCGCCGAGGTCGAGAGCGTCCAGTTCCACCAGACCAAGATCGAGTATCTGGTCGACCAGCTCTACAGCTACAACCGCCGGCTGACGACGCTCGGCGGGCAGATGCTGCGGCTGGCTGAGCGCCACAAGGTCAACCGCAAGGATTTCCTCGAGCGTTACATGGGGCATGAGCTGGACGAGGGCTTCCTCGCTTCGGTCACCGGGCTCGACAAGAAGTGGACGGCGTTCGCGACCAACGAGGTCGCGGCGGTCGATCGCATCCGCACCGAGATCAGCGAAATCTCGCAGCAGACCGGCATGGCGCTCAGCGAGTTCCGCCGCATCGTCAACATGGTCCAGAAGGCGGAGCGCGAGGCGCGCATCGCCAAGAAGGAGATGGTCGAGGCGAACCTGCGGCTGGTGATCTCGATCGCCAAGAAATACACCAACCGCGGCTTGCAGTTCCTGGATCTGATCCAGGAGGGCAACATCGGGCTGATGAAGGCGGTCGACAAGTTCGAGTACCGCCGCGGCTACAAGTTCAGCACCTACGCGACCTGGTGGATTCGTCAGGCGATCACCCGCTCGATCGCGGATCAGGCGCGCACGATCCGCATCCCGGTCCACATGATCGAGACGATCAACAAGCTGGTGCGCACCAGCCGCCAGTTCCTGCACGAGCAGGGCCGCGAACCGACCCCGGAGGAGATGGCCGAGCGCCTCTCGATGCCGCTGGAGAAGGTCCGCAAGGTGATGAAGATCGCCAAGGAGCCGATCAGCCTCGAAACGCCAATCGGCGACGAGGAGGATTCGCATCTCGGTGATTTCATCGAGGACAAAAACGCGGTGATCCCGGTCGATGCCGCGATCCAAGCGAACCTCAAGGAAACCGTCACGCGGGTGCTGGCGTCGCTCACGCCGCGTGAGGAGCGCGTGCTGCGGATGCGGTTCGGGATCGGGATGAATACCGATCACACGCTGGAAGAGGTCGGCCAGCAATTCTCGGTCACGCGCGAGCGTATCCGGCAGATCGAGGCAAAGGCGCTGCGCAAGCTCAAGCATCCGTCGCGCAGCCGCAAGATGCGCAGTTTCCTCGACCAATAAGGCTTTGGGGGAGAGCGGGCGATCTCGTTCTCCCCGGCCTTTCGGCGTGCAATCTGGGTCATCAACTGCCTGATCTGGCCGGTTCGACGTCATTCTGTAAACCCGCCCTTTACATCCCCGCGCTATGGTTGCCGTCGACTGCCGTGCCGCTGCTGGCCGGCGGGCGGTACTGAGCGGAGGAAAGCGTGACGATCGCGATTGACAAGCGGCCTCAGGGTTGCGCTGCGACGATCCTTGCGATGGTCGCCAGTGACGGTACCGCCGCCGCGCCGCACGCCCGCGCTCTGGCCCTGCCGAGCGCAACGCTGCGCGACATCGCCGATGCGGTTCACGCGCTTTGCGTCATCCATGGTTCCTTTCCCGGCATCGTCGACCATGCGTTTAGCGGCTCGACCGATCCTTTCGCGCGCGACTGGCTGGAGCAGGCAGCGAATGCCGTCAGCACGGAACGCGCGCTGCTGGTCCGGCTCACCGCGGCCGTCGGCCCGCTGCCGTCGACGCCCGGTCAGGCCGCATCGCAAGCCGCGATCCTCGGCCAGCGCAACGCGCTGGAACTGCTGTCACGTTCCGACCGCGCGGGTTGTGCGACCGGCACCGCCATCGCGTTCGTGCTCGACTGGGTCGCGGTGCGCGGCGTGCTGGACAGTTGCGCGCGCCGTATGGCGCTGCCGACCGGCGAGCCATTCATGGCCGCCGCGCATCAGGCGATGGCGCTGCTGAAGGCGATCGAGGCAAGCGCATCGGTCGAACGGGCGATGGCATTCGGTGCACAACAGATGCTCGCGCAGCATCGTGGACTGTGGCAATTGCTGGAATCACGCGCCGCCGCCCGTCAGGCGATGTAGCGCTTCGCCTTGCGCGGCCGGGCGCTGCCGCTATCCATACCCGATCTTCGATCAGGATTGGGTTGAGCGATGCAGCGCTTCGAGGGTACGCAGGATTATGTCGCGACCGACGATCTGAAGATCGCGGTCAACGCCGCGGTTGCGCTACGCCGGCCGTTGCTGGTCAAGGGCGAGCCGGGCACCGGAAAGACCGTGCTGGCGCAGGAGATCGCCCGCGCGGCCGGTGCCGAACTGATCGAGTGGAACGTCAAGTCGACCACCAAGGCGCAGCAGGGTCTGTACGAATATGATGCGGTCGCGCGGCTGCGCGATGGGCAGCTGGGTGACCCGCGCGTGCACGACATTGCAAATTACATCCGCCGCGGCAAATTGTGGGACGCGTTCACCCGCCCCACTCCGCCGGTGCTGCTGATCGACGAGATTGACAAGGCGGACATCGAATTCCCGAACGATCTGTTGCAGGAACTCGATCGGATGGCATTCCACGTCTACGAAACCGGCGAGACGGTGCGCGCCGCCCAGCGCCCGATCGTGGTCATCACATCGAACAACGAGAAGGAACTGCCCGACGCTTTCCTGCGCCGCTGCTTCTTCCACTATATACGCTTCCCCGATCGCGAGACGATGCAGGCGATCGTCGACGTGCATTTCCCCGGCATCCAGAAGCTGCTGGTCGGCCGCGCGCTCGACATTTTCTACGAGGTCCGCGAGGTGCCCGGCCTCAAGAAGAAGCCGTCAACCAGCGAGTTGCTCGACTGGCTCAAGCTGCTGCTCCACGAGGACATGCCGCTCGACGTCCTCCAGAACCGCGATCCGACCAAGGCGATCCCGCCGCTGCACGGCGCGTTGCTCAAGAACGAGCAGGACGTCATGCTGTTCGAGCGGCTGGCGTTCATGGCGCGCCGGGCACCGCGCGGCTAATGTTCCTCACGTTCCTCGATCAGCTCCGTGCCGCCGGCATCCCGGCGGGAATGAAGGAGCATCTTCTGTTGCTCGAGGCGTTGCAGGCTGAGGTGATCGAACGCAGCCCGGAGCAATTCTACCATCTGTCGCGCGCGATCTACGTCAAGGACGAGGGGCTGTACGACCGCTTCGATCGGGTATTCGGGCTCGTCTTCAAGGGTTTGGAAACGAGCTTCGCGGCTGCCGACGGGGCAATCCCAGACGAATGGCTGAAGGCGATCGCCGAACGCTATCTGTCGGCGGAGGAAAGGGCGAATATCGCGGCGCTCGGCTCATGGGACGAGATCATGGACACGCTCCGCCAGCGGATGGAGGAGCAGCACGCCCGACATCAGGGCGGGTCGAAATGGATCGGCACCGGCGGCACCAGCCCGTTCGGCAACGGCGGCTACAATCCCGCCGGCGTGCGGATCGGCGGCGAGTCGCGCCACCGCCGCGCGATCAAGGTGTGGGAACAGCGCGAGTTTCGCGATCTCGACAACAGTCGTGAGCTGGGCACGCGCAATATCAAGGTCGCGCTTCGCCGGTTGCGCCGCTTCGCGCGCGAGGGCGCAGCCGACGAGCTGGACATCGACGCGACAATCGCCGGCACGGCGCGCCGCGGCTGGCTCGACGTCGCGATGCGACCCGAGCGACGCAACGCCGTCAAGCTGTTGCTCTTCCTCGACGTCGGCGGGTCGATGGACCCCTTCATCCGACTCTGCGAGGACCTGTTCTCCGCCGCGACCGCCGAGCTTAAGCATCTTGAATTTTTCTACTTCCACAATTGCCCCTATGAGGGCGTGTGGAAGGACAACCGCCGCCGGTTTCAGGAGCGCATGCCGCTGTGGGACATACTCCATCGTTTCGGTCACGATCATAAGCTGGTGCTTGTCGGCGATGCGTCGATGAGCCCGTATGAGATCACCCAGCCGGGCGGATCGGTCGAACACATGAACGACGAGCCCGGCGCGGTGTGGATGCAGCGGCTGACCGCCACCTACCCCGCCGCGGCGTGGCTCAACCCGCTACCGGAAGCACATTGGGACTATACCGCATCGGTCGGAATGATTCGTGAGCTGATGAGCGGGCGCATGTATCCGCTAACCCTCGACGGGCTTGACGCGGCGATGCGCGAGCTCACCCGGAAACGCTGAACAGTTGCGATTCCCGCAGCCATCATCGCGCAGGTTGCAATTGCTGCAACACGCTTCCTTCACCAAATGAATGCCACACGCTGCACCGCAGCAAAGCAATCTTTTGTGAGGCCGTGATGCTCTACCTCGTTTACCTGATCGCCCAATATCGCAACCAGGCTCGCGCGCGCACCGAAGCAGCGAACGACACCGACGTCCGTCACGCTGCCTGAGCCGCGTCCGCGCAGCGCCTATCTCGTGGCGCTGCGCACGTAAGGCGTGAAGGTACCAAGCAACAACGGTGCCTTGGGGATACCCGACTCGCGGGTCAGCGGACGTACCCGATCGTTGCGGCACAATTGGCCGCCGAACGGCTCGGTGATCAGAATATCGTCATCGTCGAGCGTCTCCGCACGCGCCTGCGGCACGTTGACGTAGATGCGCGATCCGACGCGCCATGTGAGCGCCCGCTCCGAGATGATTTGCACCGAGTTATTGTCATTCGGGCTCACCGGAATACAGCGCACCGGCGCCTCCGCCACCCGCCCTTTCAGCAGTTTCGCCATATCCTCATCAGGGCTCGACCGGGCAGCGTGCGCGGGAGCGGCGAAGGTGGCGACCAGCGCGGCGGCGACGATCATGTTCTTCATGGATGACCTTCTGGCGCACGCTGGCTGAACCATCGCTGACCCATGGCCATCCATAACTGATCTGAAGCAAGTGGATGATCCCGGAACGACGGAGGGTCGCGGCCCGTTTCGACGATCTATGGACGCTCTCCGCTGATGCCCGCCGTCGATACCGCCGCGCCGCTATCCGTCGCCGAACAGGCCGCGATGCTTGCCGAACTGCTGGTAAAGCAGAATGTTATCGTGGCGCTCGCCGACGATGTCCGTGCTGCCGCCGTCGCGCAGGCGCTTGAGGCGGCGATGCCGACTGTGACCGTGCTATTCTGCCCCGGCAGCGACGCGCTGCCCGGTGAGGATGCGCCCCCCTCCCCCGCCAACGTCGGCCAGCGCGTCTCCGCATTGCGCCGCGCTCGCCGGCTTGGCGCGGAAAAGCATCCGCCGCGGGTGGCACTCGTCACCACCGGTGAGGCGCTGGCGCGCGCCTATCCCGCGCCCGCCGCCTTCGACTCGGTACCGCCAACCGTCAGGCACGGTGCGCCGCTCGATCTTGCCGCGCTGTTCGCCGAACTCGAAGACCTCGGCTATATCAGCGATGAGCGGGTCGACGAGCCCGGCGAGGTTGCGCTGCGCGGACAAGTGCTCGACGTCTTTCCCGCCGACGCGGCGCTGCCGCTTCGTGTTGAAGTGGCTGACGGCAAGGTGGTTGCGCTGCGCTGCTACGATCCCGCCGACCAACGCTCGATCGACGATGTCGCTGAACGCGAACTCGGACGCGTCGCCGAACCTGCCGCTGGCGACGACCGCACCACTCTGCTCGATCATTTGCCCGGCGCAACCGTGATCGTCGACGATGCCGCCGACGAGCGACGCCGCCGTTTCCTGACGCTCGTCGCGGACGCAACCCGCCGCGCGCCCAAGCGCGCCGCGCGCGACGTAATCGATGACCGCGCTTGGCGAGTGGCGTTCGATGCCCGCGAGAGGCAGGCGCTGGCCCGAGAAGGCGAGCCGCCGCCGCGCTTCGCCGAGCAGAAAGCGCCGCTGCGGGCGTTCGCCAGACTGGCAACGGAGGCATGCGACGCCGGGGATCGCGTCGTGCTGCTTGGCAGCGCGCGTGATCTGCGCTTCTTGCGAACTCGGGTCGCCAAGGTGCTCGGCGACGAGCCCGCCACGGTCGACGCCTGGGCCAAGGTCTCCGTGGCGAAACGGGGCACGTTACTCGCGCTCGAATGGGCCGCCGACCGCGGCTTCCGGCGCAAGGGCGTACTCGCGATCGCCGCCGCCGACCTGCTGGGGAGCCGCGCCGAGCGCGAGCAACGAACGATCGCCTCGACCGACGCCGGTCTGCTCGATGTCGGCGAAATCCGGATCGGCGATGTCGTCGTCCACGA
The DNA here is from genome assembly GCF_044901155.1 of Sphingomonas sp. NPDC079357. Classification (NCBI taxonomy): domain Bacteria; kingdom Pseudomonadati; phylum Pseudomonadota; class Alphaproteobacteria; order Sphingomonadales; family Sphingomonadaceae; genus Sphingomonas; species Sphingomonas sp. NPDC079357. The sequence goes on along the minus strand of NZ_JBJDOM010000005.1, from coordinate 146,719 downwards.
GGATCACGGGATCGGCGTTGTCGCCGGGCTTGAACAACTTCCCGACGATGGCGGCGACGCGATCAAGCTGACCTACGCGCAGGACGGCGTGCGGCTGGTGCCGGTCGGCGAGGCCGACCGCATCTGGCGCTACGGCGCGGAGGCGGATGCGGTGACACTCGACCGGCTCGACGGGTCGAGCTGGCAGAAACGCCGCGGCGAGATCGACGCCGCGATTGCGCAGAGCGCGCGCGATCTTACCGCGCTCGCCGAGGAACGCGCCGCACGCGATGCGCCGGTTCTCGACCCGGACCCCGCCGCTTATGAGCGGTTCGCGGCCGGCTTCGCCTTCACCGAAACCGCCGATCAGGCAAAGGCGATCGCCGCGGTGCGCGCTGACTTGGCTGCCGGGCGGCCGATGGACCGGCTGGTGATCGGCGACGTCGGCTATGGCAAGACCGAGGTCGCCCTTCGCGCCGCCGCGCTCGCCGTGCTGGCGGGCAAGCAGGTCGCGATCGCCGCGCCGACCACCGTGCTCGCACGCCAGCATCTCGACACCTTCACCGCGCGCTTCGAGGGCAGCGGCATCGAGGTCGCGGGGCTATCGCGATTGTCGAGCGCCGCCGAAAAGAAGCGCGTCAAGGCCGGGTTGGCGGATGGCTCGATCCAGATCGCCGTTGGCACCGGCGCTGTCGCGGGTAAGGGCGTGGTCTACAAGGATCTCGCGCTGGTCGTCATTGACGAGGAACAGCGCTTCGGAGCGGCGGACAAGGACAAGCTGCGCGGGCTGTCGGCCGGGCACGTCCTGACCCTGTCGGCAACACCGATCCCGCGGACGCTGCAGTCCGCGCTGGTCGGTCTGCAGCAATTGTCGATCATCGCCACCCCCCCTGCCCGCCGCCAGCCGATCCGCACCGCCGTCGGCGGCTTCAACCCCGAGACGCTGCGCGCCGCGCTGTTGCGCGAGAAGAGCCGCGGCGGGCAGAGCTTCGTCGTGGTACCCCGCATCACCGACATGGCGCCGCTTGCCGAACAGCTCGGCAAGCTCGTGCCCGATCTCGAGGTAATCCAGGCGCATGGCAAATTGCCCGCCGACGATCTCGACGCGGCGATGGTGCGGTTCGGGCGCGGCGAAGGCGACGTGTTGCTCGCCACGAACATCATCGAGGCCGGACTCGACGTTCCGCGCGCCAACACGATGGTGATCGCGCACGCCGACCGCTTCGGTCTGTCGCAGCTCCATCAGCTGCGCGGACGCGTCGGGCGCGGCAGCCGGCGCGGACAGGTGTTGTTGTTCACCGATCCGGACCACGAGATCGCTCCGCGCACGCTCAAGCGGCTGCGGACGCTGGAGGCGTTCGACCGGCTCGGCGCGGGGTTCGCGATCAGCGCGCGCGACCTCGACATGCGCGGCGCGGGCGACCTGCTCGGCGAGACGCAGGCCGGGCATATGAAGCTGATCGGCATCGATCTTTACCAGCAATTGCTCGAAGGCGCGCTGCGCCGCGCACGCGGCGAGGAGGTCGAGCGCTGGACTCCCGAGCTGCACCTCGGGGTCGAGGGACGTCTGCCCGAAACGTGGATTCCCGACGAGGAACTTCGGGTGACGATCTACGCCCGGCTGGCGCGGATTACCGAGGCGGTGTCGCTCGATGCGCTGGAGGAGGAACTGGAGGACCGGTTCGGCGCGCTCCCGGACGAGGCGTGCACCTTGCTGGCGACCGCGAGGTTGCGCGTGGATGCAAGCGCGGCGGGCATCGCCAAGGTCAGCGCGGGGCCGGCGGCGGTGGCGCTGGAGCCGCATAACGGGACCGCGATCGATGCGGCGGCGTTCGGGCTGGAGCAGAAGGAACGGCGCTTCCTGCTGCGCGAGCGGATCGACGATCCGTATGCCCGCCTGGAACGCGCGGGCGAGCTGGTGCGCGAGCTGGCCGAGGCGTGAGCGCCCGGGTGTTGGCGAAGGTGGCGCAGAACGAGGGGTGAAGCGCTCCTTGTGGTGTCGTCGTGCGCGCTCGGGCTTTTACGATAGCAGTTGTTGGATGGTGTAGGACACAGCCTCCTACCCATCCGTCGTCATTCCCGCGAAGGCGGGAATCCAGACGCGCAGGTCGTTGCAGGAGTCCCGACGCCAGAGGTTCTGGATTCCCGCCTTCGCGGGAATGACGGAGTCGGGGAGGAAGCGGCTTCCTCCCCTCGCACGCATCAGAAGCGCACGCGACCGCCGAGTGACAGCACCACGGCGTGTGCGTCCTCCAGCCGGCCGTTGACGAGGATCGGGGTCTGCACACCGGTGCCGGCATAGGCGGCTGTCGTGCGGTCGATCGTCGCATCGGCGAAGTCGACGTAATTGGCCGCGGCATCCAGCGAGAAGTGCGGGGTGACGTCGAACGATGCACCCAGCGCGTAATTCCAGCGATTGGCGTCGGGCACGCGCGCATCGCGCTCGCCGTCGCGGGTCGGGGTCAGCGTGCGTTGCGCACCGCCACGTACCGTGAGGCGCGGCGACACGGCATAGTCGACGCCCGCCGCATAGCTCCAGATGCTGCGATAGTTCTCGGGCAGCGCGGCGTTGATCGGCGCGCCGAGGCGGATCGCATCGAACTTCTCCCAGGTCGAGCGGATCGTCTGCGCATTGAGCGTCAGCCGGTCGGTGGCGCGGAAGCGGCCGCCGACCATGATCTGCGCGGGCGTGTAGAAGGTCGCCTCGACCCCGTTGAGGACACGGTTCTGGCGTTCGAGCGACCCGAGCAGCCCGCTGACGGTCAGGTCGCCCTTGAGGTTATGTTTGATCGCCGACTTGTAGCTGACGCCGACCGTCGCCCAGTCGTTGTGCATCTGGAAGCCCGCGCTCCAGCCCACGTCCCAGCCGTCGCCTTTTAGCGTCTGGTTGCCGTCGGGAAGCGTCGCCGAAAGGTTGGGCAAGGCATTGCCGAGGCTGGCGTCGACGTGCTCGACATTGGCGGCGCCGCCGACGCGCAACCAGTCGGTGACCGCGACCGCGACCGACGGCTGGATGTCGAAGGTGCGCAGATAGGTGCGATCGGCGCTGTAGCGCGCCCAGCTGTCGCTGCTGTAATCGGTCGTAAAGCTGTACGGCGACGTCACCGCCAGCCCGACCGCGAGCCGGTCGCCCAGCGGCACCGCCACCGCACCCGACGGCAGCACGCCCTTGTTGATCGGATCGCGCGACGTTGATGAACCGCCGACCGGCGCGAAGGTGCCGCCCGGACGGCGGATCACGGTGCCGTTGTCGACCACGTCACCCTTTGGAAGGATCACCGACGCACTGACGGTTGCCTCGGCGCGCTCGATCCCGGCGATCGCCGCCGGATTCCACCACAGCGACGCCGCGCCGGTGTCGGCGGTCTCGCCCGAGAAGGCGCGGCCCGCGCCGCGTGCCGCCTGCTCCTGAAGGTAGAAGGCCTGTGCGTGCGCGACGCCGGCGAGAGCGGACGATGCAGCAAGCACGGTCGCCGTGGCGATGATGCGGTGACGGGTATTCATGGCGATCCTCATGTCTTTTTGTGTCTGGGCCCGGTGTTCCTGCGTCCCGCTTCGTTGAACGCAAGATGAATCGCTTCCCCGCCCGAGCCGACGGGGAAGGATGTGGGTCAATTTCGCAACGGTTTGCCCGTCATCAACATGCTCTCGACGCGCGCATGGGTACGCTCGTCATGCGCGCTTTCCATGAAGGCGTCGCGCTCCAGATCGAGCAATTGCTGCTCGGTGACGGTGTCGACCAGATCGGCCTCGCCGCCGGTCAGCACGTTGGCGAGCCGCCCGGCGACCACCTCGTCATAGGCTGTGGCGACGCCCTTGCGGCGGAAGTCGGCGACCGCGCCGGCCAGCCCGGTGCGCCCGCTCGCGCCCGGCAGGCGGAAGGTCGGCGGCTCGGGCGGGGTGTAGCCGTCGACCAGCGCCAGCGCCTTCGCCTTGGCATCGGCGAGCAGCCGGTCGCGGTTCATGGTGATCCCGTCGGAGGGGCGCAGGAACGCCATCTCCTTCGCCTGCGCCGCCGAGCGCGACACCTGCGCGGTCGAGATCAGCTCGAACGCCTTCATCACCGCCGGCATCGGCCCGCGCGGCATGCCCTTCGATGTGGCGAGCCGGTCGAGCAATTCGCCATGGCCGCCCCAGCCGGGGACCAGTCCGACCCCGGCCTCGACCAGCCCGATATAGCTTTCGGCGTGCGCCTGCACCGCGTCGGAGTGGAGCAGCACCTCGCAGCCGCCGCCTAGCGCCATGCCGGCGGGGGCGCTGACCACCGGGAACGGCGCGTATTTTAGCGCCTTGAACGCCTGCTGCCCGCCGACGATCAGCTTCTCGATCTCGCCCCATGCCCCGGCCTTCACCGCGAACAAGGCGAGCCCGAGGTTGGCGCCGGCCGAGAAGTTGCTGCCCTCGTTATAGATCACCAGCGCCTTGAACCGCTCCTGCACCAGCGGGATCGCCTGCTGGATCAGGCTGGCGACCTCGCCGTCGAGCGCGTTCATCTTGGCCGTGAATTCGAGGCACAGCACGCCGTCGCCGATGTCCCACAGCGCGGCCGACGCGCTTTTCGCGACCGGCTGCGAACGGCGCTTGATGTCCTCCAGCAGCACCACACCCTCGGCGCGCGGCACGTCGTGATAGGTGCCGTCGCTGCCGAGATACTGGCGCACGCCGCCCTCGACGCGGTAGAACGGACGGTCGCCGGCGGTGTCGAGGATCGTGGGCACGGCGCGGCCTTCGACGCGCAGCCGCTCGGCGAGCTTGCCCGGCCCGAGCCGGTCGATCAGCTCGAACGGCCCGAACTTCCAGTTATAGCCGAGCTTCATCGCGTCATCGATCGCGACGATATCGTCGGCGGCCTCGCCGACCAGCATCGCGGCATAACCCAGCACGCTGCCGAGGATCGTCCACGCATAGTCGCCGACCTTGCCGGGGACGGTGACGAGCGCGGCGAGATCCTTTTCGGCGGCGGCGGGCAGCCCCTGGGGCTTGGCCTCGGGGCGATAGTCGCCGGTGGTCAGGTCGATCGCCAGCTTGGTGCGCTTGCCATCCGCGCTTTTGTCGAGCCGGTAGAAGCCGCCCTTGCCCTTGCGCCCGGTGAAGCCCTCCGCGATCATCCGGTCGACCAGCGGCATCGGACGGACGGTGTCGAAATACGGATCGCCCTGCGGCAGCGTGTCCGACAGGCTCTTGGCGAGCAGCGGCATCAGGTCGACGCCGACGAGGTCGATCAGCGCGAAGATGCCGGTCTTGGGCACGCCCATCGGTCGCCCGCCGATCTGGTCGGCTTCCTCGACGGTCAGCCCCTGGTCGATCGCGGCATTGACCGCGACCGCCAGCCAATAGGTGCCGATGCGGTTGGCGATGAAGCCCGGCGTATCCTTGGCGCGGACGATCCGCTTGCCCATGAAGCGGTCGACGAAGTCCTCGACCTTGCCTGCGGTGCCCGCATCGGTGTCGGTGCCGCGGACGATCTCGACCAGCCGCATGTAGCGCGGCGGATTGAAGAAGTGCGTGATGAGGAAGTCGCTGCGGAACTGCTCGCTGCGGCCCTCGACCAGCCGTTCGAGCGGGATCGTCGAGGTGTTCGACGACACCGCGGTGCCGGGACGCTTCAGTTGCTCCAGCTTGGCATAAAGCGATTGCTTGATGTCGAGCCGCTCGACGATCGCTTCGACGATCCAGTCGCATTCGGCGACGCGCGTCAGATGGTCGTCGATGTTGCCGATCTCGACCAGCTTCGCCGCCGCCTTGGACATGAACGGCGCGGGTTCGGTCTTGAGCATTTTCGCGACCGCGCCCTTGGCGACCGCGTCGCGATCGTCACCCTGCTTCGCGGGAATGTCGAGCAGTAGCACCGGCACGCCGGCATTGGCGACCTGCGCCGCGATCCCCGCGCCCATCACGCCCGCGCCGATCACACAGACCTTTTTAATGTTGTCGGTCATCACACGCGCTCCAGCACGGTGGCGATGCCCTGCCCGCCGCCGATGCACTGCGTGGCGAGCGCATAGCGCTTGCCTTCGCGTGCAAGCAGCGCGGCGGCCTTGCCGACGATCCGCGCGCCGGTCGCGCCGAGCGGGTGGCCGATCGCGATCGCGCCGCCGTCGAGGTTGATCGTCTCTTCCTTGAGCCCGAGGTCACGGATGCAGGCGATCGCCTGCGACGCGAACGCCTCGTTGATCTCGACGATATCCAGGTCGCTGGCGGCGATGCCGGCGCGCTCCAGCGCCTTCTTCGAGGCGCCGATCGGGCCGAGCCCCATCGTCTCGGGATCGCAGCCCGACACGCTGATCGCCTTGATCCTGGCGAGGATCGGCAGGTTGTGCTTCTTGGCGAAGTCCTCCGACGTGACGAGCACCGCGCTGGCACCGTCGGTCAGCGGCGAGGAGGTGCCGGCGGTCACCGAGCCGTCTGCCGAGAAGGCCGGCTTGAGCCCGGCAAGCGCCTCGGCAGTGGTGTCAGGGCGCAGCGTGCCGTCCTGATCGACCGCGCCGGCCTTGGTGATGATCGCGACGATCTCGTCGGACAGGCGGCCGTCCTCGCGCGCCGCCGCCGCCTTCTGCTGGCTCTTCACCGCAAAGGCTTCCTGCTCGGTGCGGGTGATCTGGTACTTTTGCGCGACATTCTCGGCGGTCTGACCCATGCCCATGTACGCGCCCGCGCTCTTGGCGGCGAGTTCGGGGTTGGGGAGCGGGTTGTAGCCGCCCATCGGCACGCGGCTCATCGACTCCAGCCCGGCACAGATATACGCCTCGCCCGCGCCGACCGCGATCTGCCCCATCGCGATGTGGATCGCGCTCATCGACGAGCCGCAGAAGCGGTTGACGGTCATCCCGCCCACCGACAGCGGCAGATCGGCGAGCAGCCCGATCATCCGCGCGACGTTCAGCCCCTGCTCGCCCTCTGGGAAAGCGCAGCCGAGCACGATGTCCTCGATCAGCGATGCGTCGACGCCGGTCTTCTCGATCAACCCGCGGATCGTCTGCGCGGCAAGGTCGTCGGGCCGGACCCGCGCCAGCGCGCCCTTGCCCGCCAGGTGGAAAGGCGACCGGGCATAGCCGGCAATCACGACGTCGGTCATCGGTAACCCTCTCGATGCGATAAGTTGGCTACCGTTTACGTCAACGTCAGTGTAGGCTCAAGAGGATTTCACTCCGTCGCCTCTGCGAAGGCAGGGGCCTATGGCTGTCGAATGTTGCGGATGATCTGACACACGGATGTCGTCCGTGTGTCAGGCGCATCTACCGACTAAGCAGACATGGGCCCCTGCCTGCGGAGGGCGACGGTGAGGTCAGATTCCCAGCGAAATCCGCGCTGCCAGCCGGTCGCCGGCATGTTCGCGGACAGCGAAGCGCGACAGGTCCGGTCCGTTGCGGATGTCGGTGCCGGTATATTCCAGCGCCACCGTCAGCGGCCCGGTGATATGCTGCACGCCCAGCGACCAGTCGTGATAGCTCCCGTCCGGCCGCAGCCGCGCGGCGCGGATCGCGTCGTCAACGCTGCCCGAGGAGCGCCCGGCGCTGCCGGTCACCGTCCACGGCGTCGCGGGGATGCCGACGCGCCCGCGCACGCCGAGATAGAGATTGTCGCCGCCGATCGCGCTTTGCGACGGGGCGTAGCGCGCCTCGACCCCGGCCTGTGCCGGACCGAGCGAGTAGTTGAGCCCCGCGCCCAACTCGCCGTAATTCATGTTCCCGCGCGCGCCGGTGAAGAAATGCCCGGTCGCGAACGCATCGAGGCGAAAGCCGGCGAGGTCGCGCGAATAGCCGAGCGTCGGCTCGATCACGCCGTCCGCCCCGTCGTGGCGCGCGTCGCCGCGTATGGCGAGCACGCGCGCGCCGAGGTCGAACCCGGCGGGCAAATCAATGCGCGCATAGGCGGACGGCGCCGCCTTGCCCTCGCTCCAGCTGATCCCGCGGCGGCGTTCGTCGGTGGCGAGTTCGACGCCGGCCTGGACCTGCGCTGCGGCGGGAAGTGCCGCCACGCCCGCGAGCATGGCGGCGATCACATGACGCATCCGCACCTCAGCCGCGAACCCGGTCGTGCGCGGCGTCGAGTTCGGCGACCAGCGCATCCTGATCGCGCGCGGCGACCGCGAGCAGATGGTCGCGGACCTTGCCGCTGCGCGCCGCGACATCTTGCGCGATCGCATCGCGCTGCGTCGCGCACCAGCCCGGGCGGCTGCCAGTCAGCGGCGCATCGGCACTGATCGTGCGCGCCATCATATGCCCGGCGGCGTGGCGCGCCTCGCGGTGGACGTCGACCGAAGCGGTCCAGGCGCAGCGCAGCGCGCTCGGGCGTCCAGGCGCGCCGACCGCACCGAGCTGCTTGTGCGTGACGTCGACCGCGCTGCGGTACGTGACATCGACCTGTTGCCCGCGGTGATCCATCTGCACGCGGTGCGCCTCTTCGGCGATGGGGGTGCCGAGCAGCAGCCCGGCGACGATCGAGACGATCATGGGTTTCTCCTTGCGTCGGCCCCGGACCATGCTGCCCGGTAACCGTATTCCGAGATACGTACGCGCCGCATCGCTTCAACGATCCGGCCGCCCGCGTAACAATTTGTCATCGAGCGTTGTCGATTGCGCCACGAGACGCCACAACATACCGCAATGCCCTACGCTCCCGCCCTTCCCACCATCGCCGAGGCGATCCAGGCCTCGCTCAGCCCGGTGTTCGTGCTGACCGGCATCGGCGCGCTGCTCAACGTGCTGACTGGCCGGCTGTCGCGGGTGATCGATCGCGTGCGGGTGCTCGAGGAACGGCATCCGCAGATCGACCTCGACGAACGCGCGCGGCTGGTGTGGGAATTGCGCCGGCTCGCCAAACGGATGAGCGTCATCAACTTCGCGCTGTTCCTGGCGGTAGCCAGCGCGGTGGCGACCTGTATCGTCGTGGCGCTGCTGTTCATGGGGGCGCTGACCCACAGCCATATCGGCCCGTATGTCGCGGTCAGCTTCATCCTCGCGATGTCGCTGCTGATCGCCGCGTTCGTGGCCTTCATGATCGAGGTGCGACTGTCGAGTCGCGCGATACGCGTGCGTGACGAATTGCTGCATTGATCCGGTCGTGGGCCACCGCAACCACGCCCCGCGCAAGCGTACCGTACCGGTCAAGCTCGGCGGCATCGTCCGTCCGCGCGGCGAGGCCGCGGCATGAGCGTGACGCTGGCGATCACCCTCGCCGCCGCGCAGATGCCGGGGATGAATCATGTCGGGCACAGGCCGAGCATGACGATGCCGATGCCCAAGCTGGCCGCCAAGCCGAGGACCACGGCCAAGCCCAAGCCCAAGCCCAAGCCCAAGCCAAGTTCGCGCGCGGCGAAGCGCGTCCCCCGTCCGGCGTCGGCGATGATCATGACAATGCCCGAGGTCGCGCCCTGCTCGCCGGAACATGCGGCGATGGGGCATTGCGAAGCGCCCGAATCGACCACGACACCGGGACCGTTCGAGCCCTGCCCGCCCGAACATGCCGCGATGGGGCATTGCCACGTCGCGCCAGTCGATGCTGCGGCGAGCGGTATCACCCTGCCCGCCAGCGACGCCTTGGCCCGCACGCGATAGCGCCGCGAACACGGCGGCATGCGGTCGCCGCTGTCGACGGCCTCGCGCCTTACTGGTTCGATGTCGAGGCGACCGCCTTCTGCCCAATCGCGGCGACGTGCCGGCGCGGGTTGAAGGTTATGATGACCAGCGGATCACGCAGAGGCTGATCTTGCAGCCGCGTGCCGAACTGAACTCGTCGGCGCAGGACGTCGCGCAGTCGCGGTGTCATAAACCGCGTTCGCGGCGGCGAGGTAGTGCCGCTGGGCGTGCGGGCGTGGTGCTAAGCCCGTTCCCTCAAGAGGAGGGGTGGCAGGACGCGTCACCGCACAAGCGCGTCACCGGTAATCTTGTCGATGCTGGTGCAGCTGGTCAGCGCCATCGCGACGCGCATCTCGGCCTCGACGAGTTGCAGCATGTGGCTGACCCCCGCCTCGCCGCGCGCCGCCAGCGCATAGACCCAGGCGCGCCCGAGCAGCACGCCGTGCGCGCCCAGCGCCAGCATCCGCACCACGTCGAGCCCCGAGCGCACGCCGCCGTCCGCCAGCACCGTCATCCGGTCGCGCACCGCCTCGGCGATCGCGGGCAAGGCGCGCGCGGTCGAGGGCACGCCGTCGAGCTGTCGCCCGCCATGGTTCGAGACGACGATCCCGTCCGCGCCCAGTTCGGCGGCGGCCAACGCGTCCTCGCGATCGAGGATACCCTTGATGACCAGCGGCCCGTTCCAGCTCTCGCGGATGAACTCCAGGTCACGCCACGACACCGTCGGGTCGAAATTGTTGCGCATCCAGGCGAAGAAATCCTCCAGCCCGGTGTTGCGCCCCAGCACCGGCGCGACGTTGCCGAGCTGGTGCGGACGCCCGCGCACCCCGACGTCCCATGCCCATTGCGGGCGCAGCATCGACTGCCACGTCCGCCGCATCGTGCCCGCCAGCCCCGGTGCTCCCGCCAGCCCGCTGCGATAATCGCGATACCGGGAGCCCGGCACCGGCATGTCGACGGTGAAGATCAGCGCGGTGCAGCCGGCCGCGCGCGCCTGCGCCAGCAGGTCCTTCATGAAGGCGCGGTCCCGGATCATGTAGAGCTGGAACCAGAACGGCGCGTCGGTTTGCGACGCTACCTCGCCGATCGGGCAGGCGGAAACGGTCGACAGGCAGAACGGCACCCCGGCCTTGTTCGCGGCGCGCGCCGCCTGCACCTCGCCACGCCGCGCGTTCATTCCCGCCAGCCCGATCGGCGCAAGCGCGACCGGCAGCGCCTGCCGCCGGCCGAACAATTCGGTGGAAAGGTCGAGCGTCGAGACATCGGTCAGCACCCGCTGCCGCAAGGCGATGTCGGCGAGATCATCGACGTTGCGCCGCAGCGTCGCCTCGGCATAGCTGCCACCGTCGATATATTCGAACAGGAACCGCGGCAGTCGCCGCCGCGCCAGCTCGCGATAATCGAGCGCCGATGCTGCCTTCGCCATATGCTGCCGGGTCCCTGTCGTGATCGCGCGCCTGATTAGCGGATGATCACGATGTTGCCACCCCTCGGGGACGAGCGAGGGCGCTCGCTATTCTTTCATCACCCTCGAACCGGGTCGGTGATCAGCCGGCCTCGGCGGTGCGCTGCGCCATCAGCATCTGCAATCCCGGCGGCTGCGCCTGCTGCAACGACAGGTCGCTGAGCGGATCGGACGGATCCTCGCGGAACGCCACCAACCGGATATGCGCCGCGACATAGGAATGAAGAAAACAGCTCTGGAAGATGCTGTCGCTCCACAGTCCGTTCAGCACATGCTGCATATCGAGCGAGAGTTGCGCCATCAGTTGCTGTGCCCCATCGGCGACCACCAGCACGCCGACGCCGGGCCAGCCCTCGCCGACGAACGTCGCCGCTTCACGGTTGAACGGCACGGTCGGCCCGGCATGTTCCTCGCGATAGGCGATCCCCGCCACCGTCACCCCGCGCGCGCGCGCCGCCGCCATGTCCTCGGCGAAGACATCGAACACCGCGGGAAACAGGTCGAACAACACGATCTCGCGCGCTTCCGCGATCATCGCGCGCACGCGCTCGATGACATGCGGGACCGAGCGGAGCTGAAAAAAGTCCTCGGCGCGGGTCGGCTGATAGACCGCGCTCAACGATGTGAGCGCTTCGGTATGACGACGCTCGAAATCGCGCTTGAGCGAAGCGAACAGCTCGGCGGGCGGGATCGGCGTATAGGTGACCGGATCGTTGCTGTTGCTGGCCAGCAGCACGCCCTTCTGCTCCATCACCTTCAATGCCTGATAGACATTGGCCGGCGCCTTGCCGACGCGCTGTGACAGGCGATAGCCGGTGGCGGGCGCCTGGCGGAGCAGCTCGGTGTAGAGCGACGACTCCAGGTCGGTGAATCCGAAGGCGCTGAGCGCGGTGTTCGGCTGCATGGGGTACTCCGGGAAGAACGCGCGGGTGCCGCGTCCCGGCCAGCCCGCCCCGGTGCTATATAGGACAATTCCCCTTTATCCAGCGACTTGCAGCCTTACCGGATCATCCAGGCCCTCTGGAGTGACGATCGCGAAGTGCCGAAACACGTCGCCGCATCGCTCGTCTCCATCTGACGAGCTAAGTTACCAATGGCATGATTTCCGGAGAGCAGGTCACACCCTATGAAGCGGTCGCGATGCTGGACAGGTCCGTGGCGGCGTCGATCGGCACCCCCGCTTCCTTTCGCTCGGAATAACGATCGACCAGTTGCGCTGCGTGCGGGCGTAGCAGCACCGTGAACCGCACCAGCTCCTCCATCACGTCCACGATCCGGTCATAGTAGCTGGACGGCTTCATGCGCCCGGCGTCATCGAACTCGTTGAACGCCTTGGCGACGCTCGACTGGTTCGGGATCGTCACCATCCGCATCCAGCGACCCAGCACGCGTAGCGTGTTGACGCTGTTAAACGACTGTGATCCCGCCGACACCTGCATGACCGCGAGCGTGCGGCCCTGCGTCGGCCGCATACCGCCCATCGAAAGCGGTAGGTGATCGATTTGCAGCTTCATGATGCCGGTAATCTGACCGTGGCGTTCCGGGCTGCACCACACCTGACCCTCCGACCATAGAGACAGCTCGCGCAATTCGTGGACGGCCGGGTGGTCGTCGCCGGCATATTGGTCGGGCAGCGGCAGTGTCGATGGATCAAAAATGCGGGTTTCGCAGCCGAAGAACCGCAGCAGACGCGCTGCTTCCTCGACGCTCAGGCGGGAATAGGATCGCTCGCGCAGCGAACCGTAGAGCAGGAGGATACGCGGCGCGGGATCAAGCGGGCCGAGCCCCAGCGCCGGCCCTTGGATGACGTAGGCAGGATCGAGCGCCGGAAGGGTATCGGGATCAGCGAGCGTACGGAGCGGCATCAGAGGGCTTTCATGAGATAAGCGGCCGACGCGGGGCACAGCGCGGCGAACTCGCGCGATCCGGCGACGGCCGGGGGAGCCGCGCCGCGATCGGCGTCGGCATAGCCGAGCGTCCGGAAGAACGGCGCGGCCGTCGTCGTCAGCAGGTGGAGGCGACGTACCCCGAGGGTGTGCGCCTGTCGTTCGAGGGTGGTGACCAGTGTTCGGCCCAGGCCATGCCTGCGGCGATCGGCGAGGATGACAATCGAGCGGAGCAGGCGGTCGTCCCCTTCACCCTCCAGACCGCCATAGCCGACGAGGCTATCGGCCTCGAACCTGAAGAACAGGCGGCCGGGATCGACGAGATCGGCACTTGGCAGGTTGGCGGCGTCGAGCAGGCGTGCGAGCTCGGTCAGATCGTCGGGTTCGAGCGCCGTGATGGTAAGCCCCATCACGCGATGCTGATCCTGATCGCGAGCGCCGCGAGCGTGATGAGCAGCGCCGGCACGGTAAGCGTGACGCCTACCCGGAAGTAATAGCCCCATCCTATCCGAATGCCCTTTTGTCCGAGGACGTGCAGCCACAGCAGCGTCGCAAGCGAGCCGATCGGCGTCAGCTTGGGACCGAGATCGCAGCCGATCACGTTGGCGTAGATCATCGCTACCCTGATCGCGCCCGTGGCGTGGGTGGCGTCGATCGAGAGCGCGCCCACCAGCACGGTCGGCATGTTGTTCATCACTGATGACAGGACGGCCGCGATCACGCCCGTGCCGAGCGCCGCGCCCCACACGCCGCCTCGCGCCGTGCGATCGAGCAGCGCCGCCAGATGGTCGGTCAACCCTGCGTTCCGCAGGCCGTAGACGACCAGGTACATGCCGAGCGAGAAGATCACGACCTGCCACGGCGCGCCGCGCAGCACCTTGCCGGTCCGGATCACATGGCCCCGCCCGGCGATCACCAGCAGTGTGATCGCGCCGGCTGCGGCCACGGCGCTGACCGGCACGCCAAGCGGTTCGAGCAGAAAGAATCCGGCGAGCAGCAGCGCGAGAACTATCCAGCCTGCGCGGAACGTCGCAGCATCGCGTATTGCGTCATGCGGCGCGCGCAGCGCGGCTAAGTCATAATCGGATGGAATGTCGCGCCGGAAGAAGATCAGCAGCGCGCCCAGCGTAGCGGCGATCGACACCAGATCGACCGGCACCATCACGGCCGCATAGTCGCCGAACCCGATCCTGAAGAAGTCCGCCGACACGATGTTGACGAGGTTCGACACGACCAGCGGCAGGCTGGCGGTGTCGGCGATAAACCCGGCAGCCATGACGAACGCCAGCGTCGCTTTGTCCTTGAAGCCTAGCGCGCGCAGCATGGCGATGACGATCGGCGTCAGGATCAGCGCCGCCCCGTCATTGGCGAACAGCGCGGACACCGCAGCGCCGAGCAGCACGATCAGGACGAACAGCCGGCGACCATGCCCCCCACCCCAGCGGGCGACGTGCAATGCCGCCCATTCGAAGAACCCGGCTTCATCGAGCAGCAGGCTGATGACGATGATCGCGACAAACGCGGCGGTCGCATTCCACACGATGCCCCACACCACCGGCACATCGGACAGCGTGACGACGCCCGCGAGTAGCGCCACGACGGCCCCGCCCATCGCGCTCCATCCGATCCCGAGACCCTTGGGTTGCCAGATGACGAGCGTGATCGTCGCGACGAAGATCAGGACGGCAAGCAGCATCAGGCGACGCGCTGGCCCGAGGCGTCGACCACTTGCTCGCCGTCTTCCTTGGCGAACGCGCCGCGCTGGCCGCTTGGCAGCAGATCGAGGACGGCTTCGGAAGGGCGGCACAGCTTCACGCCGAGCGGCGAGACGACCAGCGGTCGGTTGATGAGGATGGGATGCGCCATCATCGCGTCCACCAACGCGTCGTCGGACAGCGCCGTGTCGCCCAGGCCCAACTCCGCATAGGGCGTCCCCTTCTCGCGCAGCAGATCGCGGGGTGTCATGCCGGCGCGGTCGATCAGCTCGACCAGCAGCGCACGGCCGGGCGGAGTCTTCAGATACTCGACCACATGCGGCTCGATGCCGGCATTGCGGATCATCGCCAGCGTGTTGCGCGAGGTGCCGCAGTCGGGGTTGTGATAGATAATCATATCGACGGCCACGGGATGTCCTTTCAGCAGCAGGGGGTGAGTTCGGCGACGAGCGGCGCGCACAGTTCCGCGTTGCCGGCGCAGCAATCCTTGACGAGGAACAGCGTCAGCGCGCGCAGGCCGTCGAGATCGGCACGGTATATGATCGAGCGGCTATGCCGTTCGGAGCGGACGAGGCCGGCGCGCGCGAGGATGCCAAGATGCGCCGACATGGTGTTCTGCGGTACGTTGAGCTGGCGGGCGATATCGCCCGCAGCCACGCCGTCCGGTTCGTGACGCACCAAAAGGCGGAATACATCGAGCCGCGTCCCTTGCGCGAGCGCACCCAGCACAGCGATCGCCAAATCTTTTTCCATTTATCCAGCATAGTGGATATTATGCAGGCGGCGCAATCTTTCCGACGAAATTCGGCCCGCCACGCCTTCCGGCTCGGAACAGGATTACAGGCGCGGTTTGCGCGCCTTGCCTTGCCGAGGACCAGCAGCATGATTGATGTGAACGACCCCCAAGCGATCAAGGAAGAGTCGCGCCAATCGCCGCCGCTGCTTTTGCGGCTTGGCGAAGGCGGTGCGGCCAATTTCACTACCCGACAGTCGAGTTGCCTCAGTGTGTACGCGGATCAGCGCACCCATCCATGAAGTATCAAAATTGCTTGGTTGCCGAAGGCTGGCTAGATGAGTTTTTCAATGTCGTGCCGGCTCGGTTTGAGCTCACTAACAATGACACCGGCGATGATGAAAGCCGCGCCTACCAGCGCTAACGCAGGTAGGCGGTCACCGGCGAGCCGACCGAGCGCGCAAACTACCGACTCCCGCGACGGTCGGAGTGTGAGAAGTCTGCGTCAACGCGCCTGCGTTGCGCGATGGCTGACCATCCTGTTCATCTCACCATCTGCACTCGGTTTGTACCTGCAGAATGAACAAACGTCCGCTTCTGGGTCGCTACCGCCATCATCGCGCAATCGAGCCGTCCAGCGGATGGAGCTTCACCTCGTCGCGTCGAGAATGACGGCGACTGTCTCCTCCGGCGTGTCCCACATCGGAAAGTGCCCGCTGCCATTAAACCAGTGGAGCTCGGCGCCGGGAAACGCTGCCTGCGCGCGCGCAGCCTGTCTGGGAAGGCAGAGCCGGTCGTGCCTGCCCCACCCAATGACCACCCGGCCGGTGCCGGCAGCGGCAGGACCGGACTGCTCAGGTCCGGTGGCAAGGCTCCGGACCAGCGCATCGAATGTCGGCGTCTTACTGAGACCTTCCAGCTCGGTCGCGACGGTCTCCCCGTCAAGCGCCCAAGGACGCGCAGAGAGCTGAGCGAGCAGCGCCGTGCGCGACGCTGCGTTCCGGCTCAACGCCGGCAGAGCTGGCCGAATGGCTCGCAGCAAGCGACCGGAGGCGCCGATGGTGGTTTTGAATAAGGTTCGCTCCCAGCCTCGCCAGAAGCCGCCAGGATCAAGCGCGACCACGTTGCCGACGAGTCCACGCCGCGCGAGCTCAAGCACAATCCGCGCGCCCATGGAACTGCCGACAACATCAACGCCAGACAAGCCGGCCTCCGCGATGTAACGCTCGACGCTGCCGACCAGGCCATCAAACATTCCGCTGTCTGACTCGGCAGGGGTAGCACCATGGCCGGGAAGGTCGACCGCGACGACCTTCCGCGAGGCGCTGAGTGGGTCCAAGACGGTGCTCCAAGATCGCCAACTCCCGCCCAGGCCGTGGATTAGAAGCAGCGTGCGTCCAGTGCCGCGCTCGATCGTGTTCATGCCGTCTCCGCCTTGTCGCTTAAAGACGCTCAACGAGCACGGTCGCTTCGCGGGCCCGGCCTCTATCGGGTGACGGGCGTTGGAGATCGGTCCGCAGGCCCCCGCCGGAAGGCGGTGGGGCCAAGTAAGTCTTCCTGTTTAGAAAAGCGTCATCGGATATGAAGGAGAGACCACTTGCGAGCAGCGCTACGTTTGCACTGAATGGCCGCTTGTCAGACTTTCTGGCCGCCTTCTAGAAGCTTCGTTTTCGAAGGCGCCTCACGCTCCCACAACTTCCTTTCTGCGGTGTAGTTTCGGGAAAGAGCAATCGGGAACGAATTTTGAGAACACGCCTCCCTGCGTGGACGCCAACGGGGTCGACGCCAGCCGCCTCCCCGCCGTCGATTCGCGCTTTGGAGAAGTCGGGTTCGAGCTCTTGCCCGACTAGTCCGTCCAATCATCAATCAGACGTATCTCAGCACCCTGAACGCGGCTAAGGCTATGCGGGATTGGAAGTCCGGGGGACGGCCAAGCTGTTAAGAGGGCGGGGTATTGTCGCAAATTCAGACTTCGCGCCGTGCGGGCGCGTTGAAGGGGTTGGAGGTACTCGACACCCCTGAGGAGCAGGCGTTCGACGACATCGTGTTCATCGCGTCGCGCACCTGCGACACGCCGATCGCCCTCATCAGCCTGCTTGATGACGATCGACAGTGGTTCAAGGCGCGTCTGGGTCTTGACGTACGCCAGACGGAGATGGCCCAATCGGTATGTCAGATCGACGTGGACGAAGCCGAAATTCTGATCATCCCCGACCTGACGTGCGATCCCCGTACCGCGGCGAACCCCTTGGTAACGGGCGAGCGGGCGTTCCGCTTCTATGCCGGCGCACCGCTGGTCCTCCGCTCAGGAATGGTCGTCGGGCGGCTCTGCGTGATCGACACGAAGACGCGCCCTGAAGGCCTTACAC
Organism: Sphingomonas sp. NPDC079357; assembly: GCF_044901155.1. Lineage (NCBI taxonomy): Bacteria > Pseudomonadati > Pseudomonadota > Alphaproteobacteria > Sphingomonadales > Sphingomonadaceae > Sphingomonas > Sphingomonas sp. NPDC079357. The sequence goes on along the minus strand of NZ_JBJDOM010000005.1, from coordinate 128,994 downwards.
AGGAACAGATGACGCTGTTGCGCGCGCTCGGTCGGCAGGTTTCCGATCAGCTCGAACTTCGGCGTGCCGCGCAGGTCAGCGCGCGGCTGCTGCAGCTGCAAACGGCACTCATTGAAATCGGTGAGCGCATTCGCGCCAGCGAGGAGGCGTTCGAGATGACCTCCGCAGCAGCGGCCGTCGTCGGTCGCATCCTGGGGGTGCAGCGGGCGAGTTTCGGCTTGGTCGATCCCGATGTGGAGATCGTCGATGTAGAGGCGGACTGGACCGCGCCGGGCATCGCGAGCATCGCGGGGCGGCACCGCTTCGACGATTACGGCGCACTTCGCGCCGATCTGGTGGCGGGTGACCCCTTGGTCATCGACGATGTCGCGACGGACCATCGCACTTCAGCCCATACCTCGGCAATGCACGCGCTCGACATCGGTGCGCTGGTCAACATGCCGGTGCGGGAACGCGGACGCACAATTGCCATCTTCATCGTCAACGCATCGCGACCACGGTTCTGGACGCCCGACGAGGTGCTGTTCCTGCGCAGTGTCGCGGATCGTCTGGAGGCAGGCGTCGCCCGCCTGCGTGCCGAGCAGCAGCAAAGCGTCCTCAACGGCGAGATCAACCACCGGCTCAAGAACATGCTGTCGATGATCCAGGCGATCGCCAGCCAGACATTGCGCACCGTTTCCGAGCGCGAACCGGTCGAGAGTTTCGAGCGCCGACTGGTCGCGCTGAGTGCGGCGCACGACGTGCTGCTTCAGAAGAGCTGGAAAGACGCGGACCTGCGGACCGTTGCCAAGGCCGTGGTCGAGACGGTCGGATTCGGTGAGCGGATGACCCTGGATGGTCCTTCGGTGCCGCTGGGCGCGCGTGCCGCGCTGTCCTTTTCGCTCGTCGTTCACGAGCTGATGACGAACGCGTGCAAATATGGCGCGCTCTGCGTGGAGGGGGGTCACGTTGAACTGACTTGGGCCATCGAGGGCAATGACCTGATTGTCCGTTGGCGCGAACTTGGCGGTCCGCCTGTTGTCGCACCGAGCCGAAAAGGCTTCGGATTTAGGCTGATACAGCTTGGTCTGGCCGGAACGGGCGGCACCGAACTCCGTTATGAACCCGACGGATTCGAGGCTGACCTGCGGGCCTCCGTCGAGCACTTGGCCCAGGCGTAGCAGGAATCTATGACAATTGCTTCTCACGAGCCCGTGCCGATCGTCCTCGTTGTGGAGGACGAGCCACTGCTGCGGCTGTTCGCGGTACAGGTGGTCGAGGACGCTGGCTACGAACCTCTGGAAGCGGCGAACGCCGCCGAGGCCATCGCGATCTTGGAGAGCAGACCGGATATCAGGATCGTCTTTACCGACATCGACATGCCGGGCGGCCTGGACGGCATAAAGCTAGCCGCGTGCATCCGCGACCGCTGGCCACCCATCAAGATCATCATCACGTCAGGAAAGCCATTGCCACCGCGGACGGTCATACCGGCGGAGACGGTGTTCTTCCCCAAGCCCTACCGGCAGGATCGCGTAATTGCTTCGCTCCAACAGATGGCTGCATGAGGCGTTTGCGGCAGGTCTTCCGTGACACCTGCCGTCGGTGACGTTTTCTCGATTGACCATCCTTTTCAGGAAAGCGGGTGGCGCATCGCGCAGTCAGCCAGAGCCATACCCAAAGCGTACCGCCACGAAATCGATCAGTGGCGCGGTTCAGGCCAAGGCATGGAGGCCGACCGCAACTCAGAATGAGAAGTTCCGCTTCCGCCCAAAACTAGCCGTTGCTGAGCGATGGCAGCTTGCCCAATAACTGCCTCTCGTTCACGTGATGCGGGAGCCTGAGGTGCCCATGTCCGTACTTGACGAAAACGCCGCGATCTTAAGCGGCATCGAGGCCGATGGGAGCGATCTCGGCTCGCCGCGCAGGGTCGACTTCGCGCACGTCTTTCCGGAGCGCAGGGCTGCCGACGCCTTCGCTGAGGCGGCGACCCGGGTTGGGTTCGAAGTCGGTATCGAAGAGGTCGACCGGGAAGGCGACCCGTGGGATGTGATCGCCTCGAAGACCATGATCCCGTCAGCCGAGAGCATCACTTCGGTCGAAGAGCATCTCGGAAGAATGGCTCAGGAGCATGGTGGCGTTCCAGATGGTTGGGGCTCTGAACGGGTCTGAAGATTGAGGGTCCGCTTCTAGCAAATTCGGCCCGAGGGCGGTCGGACTGCTCACCACCAGAAACGGACATCGAGGCTTTTTTCCTAGATCCGGGGCGAGGACGAACCCGATTATACCCCCCTGATACCGCAGGCATTGGTCCGCTCGCGCACGGTATACGCCACCAACGGGCGTTATTTAGCGCCAGAGAAACCGACGCGGCACCCTCCTTCCAAAAGGCAAGTGGGGAACGCCAACGCTCGCCATTCTTTGGACCATCTTCCGCTACCGGCTATCAGTGTAGCGACGAGGTACCTGGGCGATTGAGGATCATGAACACGAAACCGGGCTGGGGATTGATAAGCGGACTTGCTCTGATCGTGTCAGGCTGCGCCCCAAAGCCCATTCCCATTCAGCCACCGCCTCCTATCGTGTTTGTTACGCCGCCACCCCCATCGATGCCGGCGGGTGGCTATGTCGGCATGAAAATTCCGGCAAAGCTCAAGGACGGCAAATACTTCACCCCGAACCTCAACAATACGGATTCCGCGGCGGTTTGGCATCTACGTAACGCGTTGAACGTAGCGGCGCTTGGCTGCGACCTGGAAGGTGGCGGGATCGTCGATGCCTACAATGCCTGGATCAAGACGCATGCCGCCGTTATCGATCGCTTCTACCAGGCCCTGATTCGGGAATGGCAGGGGCCCGGCTGGATCGATTGGCAGCGCGTTTATGACGACGATCAGACGCGTATCTACAATTTCTATGCGCAACCGGCGATGCGGGCGGGCTTTTGCGCGGCCGCTCGACTGGAGGTGACGCAGGTCGGCCAGATCTCGGATGACGACTTGCCGACCTTTGCCCGAGCGGCTTTGCTTCGGCTAGACAAACCGTTCGTCGATTTTTACGCGGCGTTCGACGCTTGGCAAACCTATTATCAGTCGTTCCAGCCAAAGGCGGAGAAGATCGATAATATTCCCGTCGTGATCGTTCCGCCGCCGGGGAAAGCGACACCCGACGGCGCTAATGCGCCCGAACCACAGACATCGCCGAGACCTGATCCATCATAAAGGCTTCGCCAAGGAGCTCTTTCTGCGGCGCTGTGCGATCGATCCTAGATGAGAATTCGATACGCCTCTTCGTCACCGCAAGCTCGGCCGCAGTCATGCAGCGGCGCGCAATGAGCGACTGAACGGCCGATTACCACGGGAACTCGCTTCAAAGTGGACGGGCAGCTAACCCGCCTCAATGCGACATTCGGCCGTTTGAGGTGGAGGAACCCTCCGCCGCAGTAGCCTTTTTCTCTCGGCGGAACCGGCGATCGAACTCGAATATACCCACCGAGTACCCGTGCACCCTCATCCGCTTGCCCGGCTCGGATTGTGACGACGCACCAGATGTGATCAGGCTGGGCCAATGCTGCGCGCGCACGGTAGCCTGTTTAAGCTTCGCGGGCAGGATCATGGACGCGCCTGACCCTTCGTTTTATTCTGTGATCATGGGCGGACAAAAGGGGAGCACGCCATGCGAACGATCGGTTTGATGGCGGGGATGGCGATCGTCGGAGCCGCGACGCCGGCGTTGAGCAAGGAGGTTCAGCGAACGGCCAAGCAAGTCGTCCCTCTGAATATCGGCGACTGGCTCGGGCCAGACGATTATCCGCCTGGAGCGATCTTCGCTGGTGAGCAAGGGCGCGTGGTGGTGATCGTGTCGATCGACGCTACCGGTCGCCCCACTGCTTGCAGCATCGACGTTTCGATCGGTGCTCCCGCCCTCGAAAAAGGCACGTGCGATCTGGTGCTCAGTAAGGGGAAATTTGAACCGGCCCGCGACAAAGAGGGTCGTGCGCTCGCCAGCAGGTACATGCTTCCGGTCCGCTGGAAGCTTCCCGAAAGCGGCGAAGGCCGTCAGACGACCGGACCCTGGAGCATGACCAAGCTTACATCGGTCGATGCAGCCGATCAGATCGTGCGTTGCGACGTCCTGATTGACGGCAAGGCCGTGTCGGCCACTCCCGAGCAGTGCAGAGGTCGCGGCGAATTGAAGGACCTTCGCAAGCGACTGAATGTCTCCGGGCCATTCCGAATACGTCAGGAATTTGCAGCTCTACACGACGACTCGCCGCCTCCGGTGCCACCTTCAAGCGACGGAGGTCGATTGCTGGCGCTTTACGAGGTCCGGCAGCAGGTAGATGCGGAAGGAACGCCTTCGATTTGCACCGTCTTGGTCTCCGCCGGCGAATGGGCGGAAGAGGAGAAAAAGCACCTTGAGAAGACACCCTGCGAGAGCGGGCATCGCTTCTTTCCGGTTGTCGGCAAGGATGGCGTGGCGAAGGCAGCGCAAGTGTTACTGATGACCCGGGTGACGCTGATGCCTCCAGCAAGCTGAGTCGACCGTGGCGGAGATACCCTCCGCCACGGTGGCCTATGCTCCTCGGCCGCGGCCCCGGAGAAAGCTCGTTGTACCCTGCGTGTACCCGCTGCCCGTCCGCTTGCGCCCACTTGCGGCCGTGAGCGCTCGCCGTAGATTGCTAGATGTGGTTTAAGCTGAAAACCGCTTTTCGGCGTTTCGGGCTTGTTGGCTTAGGTCTACTTTGTTGCGCAGCTCTCCCAGCCGCAGCTTTACGATATGCCCAGGAAATGCCGGCCAAAGTCGAGCCGGGGGATGAGTGGCAGCCTTGGTTGTTCACCGGGTATCTCGTGCTTGACTTGTCAGCGCTCACGTTCCTCCTGTGGCGTCGTGATCAACCGGCAGCTTGGATCGTCGCTGCCGCGAGCGGCGTTGCACCATTCCTCTCGATCTATCTGACAAGCTAAAGCCGCAAATGGAGACGGAGGAGGCTTCCACCTCGATCATATCCTCCCCTAGAGATGGGAGCGGACTGGCCCGATTGTCTCCGCTTGATACCTAGGCGCACTCGTCCAAATTCGCCCAAAATGCGGCTCTTAGCGCGACTTGGGCGACAACGCTCAATGCCCTTTCATTCATGTAACGCTACCCGCGTTTTATCGTCGGAACCAAAGGAATAGCAGGAGCGGGACGGCGGCGATCATCAATATGCCGATCAAGGGAGAGATAATCGCGAGGGTTAATATGCCGAAGGTGAAGAGGACCCCTGCCACATGTATGATGACCCATGAGAGCAAGAACTCAAATAACATCTTGCCCTTGCCGTTCACTGTAGAGCCCCCTAAACTGAGTGAGTGAAACGCTGGCTTGTGCTGCCTCTAAGAACCTCAACAACTCTCACTCAACTGGCCGCTACAGTGGTTTGATTGACATATCGTAACTCGCGTGCTTCGCGTTGCCGGCCCCATCGGGTGGTCGGCGGCAGCCTCAAGCCACGCCTCATACAATCCAAAGGCAACGGCTTCCCAAATAGGCGACGCTCTAAAACGGCCTTTCCGTTTTAACCACTCGTGGACGTTCGAGCTGACAATTCGGCTCTCTGATCGCGATTGTCCGTTCAGCCCGATCTCTCCCGTTTCCCCGTCTTGCATCGAGAGTTTTCGGGAAAGAGCAATCGGGAACAGGTTTCGGAAAAGCAGCTCTCAAAGGCCGCCGGCTGGTCGGTCAGCACCTTTGGATTCTCGTGAGAGGTTCGTTATCGGGAGGGAGGCTTCGGCGAATATTGTCGGATCAAGCGCCAGGACCCGGTATTGTCAATAACGCTCGTCATCGTCAGGCTATGCAATGCAACCGCAAAGGTCGACGACGATATGCTCAAAGCAGTGGCCATCCTCTTGTCGTTAATCATCATTCCGGGCGTATCCGCAGCAAGGGGCAGCTCGGACACTTTTGGGGCCATGGTTTCGACCGGCTGCGATATGCCACATGGTTGGAAGGACATTGCCCTGCGCAAGCCTCGTTTTGTTGTTTTCGGTGAAGTTCACGGAACGCAAGAAGCGCCTGAACTTGTCAGCCGCGTCGCCTGCGCACTTACCGCGCAAAGCAAGAGCGTCTTGGTCGCAGTCGAGCATGACGTCGCATTCGATCCCGCATATCAAGCGGCATGGCGACAGCCGCCCGAAAAGTTCGCGGCGGCCCTTCTCCAAGCGGGTTGGAAAGGAAGCCGTGACGGAAAAGGCAGTGTTGCGATGCTGGGCATGCTGAAGCAACTCCATCAGCTCGCCTGGCAAGGTCGCGCAATCCGTATCACCGCCTTCGATGGCGCGCGCGACGAGGCGCAACGTCGCAAATTTAGCGCGATGCCGCGACAGGGGCAGCGGGACGCGGCTCAGGCAGACAACATCCGCATAGCTGCCGATGCGGCGTCCTATGATATCGTCCTCGTTCTGACTGGCAACGGCCATGCACGTCGACAGTCGTTCGAGCGTGGGGATATCAATGTCGAGCCGATGGCGATGCACCTCGCGCGCGTCGGGCCAATGGTCACGCTTGACGCCAGCTATTCAGGTGGCACCGCCTGGACCTGCGACCTAAAGCCTAGGATGCGACCAGAGCCCGGCAAACCCATCCGCGACGACGCAATCGAATGCGCGGTTCATCCACTGAGCAGGCAGCCGGACCTTGGACATACCCCGTTTTTTTCGCTGACTGCATCGGCCGAAGCAGACGATGCGTATGACGGTTTCTTTTGGCTAGGGACTACCCATGGTTCGCCACCGGCCGTGCGGGATCACTGACCGCAATACAGCGGCGGCTAGACGACGGCCATCGTCCCGAAACTCGATCGTTCTTGCGAAAAGGGGGCGGCGATCCCAGAGCTATTTGTCCGCCTTGATCGCCTGCAGCCGCCGAGATGAACGAATGGCTGAATGCGGGAAGGCGGAAATTGGCCGCTGATGGCTGGGAATGGGGCAATCTGACACGCCACCGGCCTCCGATGCGGTCAGCCAATCGCAAACCGATGCTCGGGTATGACGTCGAGAAGGTAGAAGGCCCGATGCGGGTCGCTCGCGGAACTGTGATGATCGCCCGAACGACGCAGGCCTGCTTGCGCAGAAAGTCTCGTGACCCCTCGATGGCCTTCCAAGGGTTTGACTTATTATCGTTGGCATCTGCCAACACGGCGTCACGGTAAAAATCGAGCAGCCCAACTTGGCGCGCGACCGACAACCGGCGCAGCTTTGCGTCGATATAGGTGGTCAGCGGCCGCAGGATAGTCACCGCCGACGCCTTCCCGGCGATCACCGCATCGACCATGGCGGGCAACCGCTGCTCGGCCTGGATCAGACGGCGGATGGCGGCCGCCAATCGCGACAGGCCGTACCAACCTGTGGCATAGGCCGTGGCCTCGACGTTCTGGGTGCGCGGCGTTGCCGTGCTAATAAGGAACGGGTCCGCTCCCGCTCGATCTGAGCAGCGGAGCGGGGGCTTTCGGCTTGGGGGCAGGCTTACCGGCCAAGGGCCGAGCAGCGTCGGCCAGCAGCTTGTCAGTCTCGACAGTGTGAGCAGGAATGCGGAGCTTGGCCTCTGCCCGATCCTTGGACCGTAACGACACCATGAACTCAGCCCGACCGTCAAAGGCAGGCCGTAGTTCGACGGGGATTACCCGTCGAAAATAGTACGTCCAATCGCGTCTAGCGATATAAGTAAACGTGGCTTTCGGCCCCTGTTACATCTGTAACAGCCGCCTGTAAAAACCTTTGTTTCTCAACTGATTCCTAGGCTCTTCAATAGCCTAGGGTGAATGGTGCCCAGAAGAGGACTCGAACCTCCACGACCTTGCGATCGCCAGCACCTGAAGCTGGTGCGTCTACCAATTCCGCCATCTGGGCACGGGGTAGGCCGGTGCCTCTATGGGCGGTGACCGGGGGTGTCAACACGATTTTGTCGCAGCACCGTCACTTTTTTGCAGCGCGGCATCGAAAGCGGCTAAACCTTGTCAACGCCGGGTGCGGCGGGCAAGGCACGTGCACGAGCTAAAGGGCTTTCGAGATGAAGGACGGCATGGACAACAAGCTGGTGACGCTGATCGGCGGCGGGGGTTTCCTCGGCCGCTATATCGCGCAGGCGCTGCTGTCGGCGGGCGCGCGGGTGCGCATCGCGCAGCGCGATCCGCGGCAGGCATTCTTCCTGAAACCTCAGGGCGGCCTGGGACAGACGCAGTTCGTCGCGGTGGACGTGACCCGGCCAGAGACGATCGCCAACGCGGTCCATGGCGCGGACGGGGTCGTCAATCTGGTCGGCACGTTCGCGGGCAACCTGGCGCGCGTGCATGTCGATGGCGCGCGGCACGTCGCGGAGGCGGCGGCGAAGCACGGCGCGGCGCTGGTCCATGTCTCGGCAATCGGCGCGAATGCCAACGGCGACTCCTTGTACGCGCAGACCAAGGGCAAGGGCGAGGACGCGGTGCGCGCCGCCTGCCCGTCCGCAACGATCCTGCGTCCCTCGACGGTGTTCGGGCGCGAGGACCAGTTCGTGAACCGCTTCGCCGGGATGATCGCGCGGTTGCCGGTGGTGCCGGTGCTGAAACCGAACGCGCGCTTTCAGCCGGTGTTCGTCGGCGACATCGCGCGCGCCGCGGTGACCGCGCTGTCCGATCCGGAGACGTTTGGTGGACGCACCTTCGAGCTGGGCGGCCCGGAAGTGCTGACGATGCTTGAGCTGCAACAGCGGATCGCACGCCACATAGGGCGATCGCCGCATTTCGCTCCCCTGCCCGACGCGATCGGCGGCGTGCTCGCCGCGCTGCCCGGCACGCCGATCACCGCCGACCAGTGGAAGCTGCTCGGTCATGACAGCGTCGTCACCAACGGAGCCGAGGGGCTGATCGCACTCGGCATCGGCGCGACCCCGCTCGACGCGGTCGCGCCCGACTGGCTGGTGCGGTTCCGCAAGGCGGGCCGGTTCGGCCTGATCGAGCGCGCGGCGAACTGATCGTCGGACTGCCATCCATTAGCGGGGACCGCGCGTGAACGATCTTCTGACCATCATCCTGCTCGGCGTCGTCGAGGGGGTGACCGAATTCCTGCCGGTGTCCTCGACGGGGCACCTCGTGCTCGCCGGGGCGTTGCTCGGCCTGTCCGAGGCCGACGCGACCTTCGATATCGTCATCCAGCTCGGGGCGATCCTTGCAGTGGTGGTGCTGTTCTGGCGCCGCTTCCTGCGCGTCGGCACGGGCTTGCTCCGTCGCGAACCACAAGCGATCCAGTTCACGCGCAACGTCCTGCTCGGCTTCCTGCCCTCGGCCGTGGTCGGCGCGATCGCCTATTCGGCCATCCGCGCCTTGCTCGAGGCACCCGGCACCGGACCATTCGTCGTCGCGGTCGCGCTGATCGTGGGTGGCGTCGCGATCCTCTTCATCGAGCGGGTAGCGCCGCGCAGCGTGGGCGGCTCGGTCGAGACGATGCGGTGGAAGACCGCGCTGTCGATCGGCGTCGTGCAATGCCTGTCGATGATCCCGGGCGTCAGCCGCTCGGGCGCGACGATCATGGGCGCGCGCGCGATGGGCGTCGATCAGGAGACGGCCGCGGAGTTCAGCTTCTTCCTGGCGATCCCCACGATGATCGGCGCGACGACATTGTCGCTGTGGAAGAGCCGGCACGAGCTGGGCGACGCGCACCTCTCCGCGATCGCGATCGGGTTCGTCGTCTCGTTCATCGTCGCAATGGTGGTGATCCGCTGGTTCATGGCGATCGTCACCAAGCACGGCTTCGCACCGTTCGCCTGGTACCGGATCATCGTCGGCGTGATCGCCCTTGCCGCCTTGGCATTGAAGTAGGCAACAAATCGGACCTAATAAGCCGGTGCTTTTGCAAGTTGGTCGCAGCTACTAGCAGAAACAGCGATTATTTAGGTCAGTATTACTTCCTTAAATGTCGAATTGGGCGTGACAGCGCCCGCTCCATATGAGAGGCCGGCGATCGGAGGACACCGATGGCCGACATGCTCAAGTTCGTTGAACGCCCGCAATCCTATCCGGCAAAACGCGCCGCCGACGCGCGCGCCGAGGATTTTCGCGAGATCGCCGAACGCTACGCGCCCCCCGCCGCCGAGGATCAGGCGGGGCGCTGCTCGCAATGCGGCGTGCCCTATTGCTCGGTACATTGCCCGCTCCACAACCACATTCCCGACTGGCTGCGGCTTACCGCCGAGGGCCGGCTGCGCGAAGCCTATGAGCTGAGCAACGCCACCTCGACCATGCCCGAAATCTGCGGCCGCATCTGTCCGCAGGACCGGCTGTGTGAGGGCAATTGCGTCATCGAGTTCACCGGCCACGGCGCGGTGACGATCGGCTCGGTCGAGAAGTTCATCACCGACACCGCCTGGGAAGAAGGCTGGGTCGAGCCACTCGTCCCCGGCCCCGCACGCGGCCAGTCGGTTGGGGTGATCGGCGCGGGTCCGGCCGGCCTGAGCGCCGCCGAATATCTGCGCGGGCACGGTTATGAGGTGCACGTCTACGACCGCCACGATCGCGCCGGCGGGCTGCTGACCTATGGCATCCCCGGCTTCAAGCTGGAGAAGCCGGTGGTGATGCGCCGCGTCGAGCGGCTCAAGGCCGGCGGGATCATCTTCCATGAAGGATTCGAGGTCGGCCGCGACGCGACGCTCGACGAGCTGCGCGGGCGCCACGACGCGCTGCTGATCGCGACCGGCGTCTACAAGGCGCGCGCGATCGACGTGTCGGGTAACGACCTGAACGGCGTCGTCGCCGCGCTCGACTATCTGACCGCGTCGAACCGCAAGAGCTTCGGCGACGCCGTCCCCGCGTTCGAGGACGGCCGCCTCAATGCCGAGGGCAAGAACGTCGTCGTGATCGGCGGCGGCGACACCGCGATGGATTGCGTCCGCACCGCGATCCGGCAGGGCGCGAGGAGCGTGAAGTGCCTCTATCGTCGCGACCGCGCCAATATGCCGGGTTCGCAACGCGAGGTCGCCAATGCCGAGGAGGAAGGCGTCGAGTTCGTCTGGCTCTCCGCGCCGGCCGGTTTCTCGGGTGAGGACGGCAAGGCGACGGTGGTGCGCGCCAACCGGATGCGGCTCGGCGCACCGGATGCCAGCGGCCGCCGCGCACCCGAGGTCGATCCCGGCGCGGCGGAGGACATGCCTGCCGATCTCGTCATCAAGGCGCTTGGTTTCGATGCCGAGGAGCTGCCGACGTTGTGGGGCGCACCCGAACTCGGCGTCACGCGCTGGGGCACGGTGCTGGTCGACAGCAAGACGCTGATGACCTCGCTCGACGGAGTCTTCGCGGCGGGCGACATCGTGCGCGGTGCGTCGCTGGTGGTGTGGGCGATCCGCGACGGGCGCGATGTCGCTGCGACGATGCACCAGCATTTGAAGGCGAAGGCCAAGGCGGCGAAGGTGGCGGCGTGATCGCCCTGCTGCTCACCGCCGCGATCGCGGCACCGGCACAGGCGCCGTCGACGACGGCGATCACCCCGCCCGCGAATACCGTCGCGGCGACGGACCCCGCACGGTTCGCTGCGGCGAAGCGGCTGCTGGAGCCAGTTCCTTTCGATCACCAGTATGAGACGATCCTGACGCCGATGCTGCCCGTCATGACCAAACAGATTTTCGGGAATCTGCAAAACGATGCGGGGATGCCGCCGAAGGTTCGCGCCCGCCTCATTGATCCGGCGATCATCGCCGCCAAGAAGGAACCTGTCGAGACGCTGGGGCTCGACGATCAGGAGAAGAAGTCGTGATCGATCAGCGCGACCGTCTGGCCCGTGAGGGCATGTACCGTCCCGAATTCGAGGGCGACGCCTGCGGTGTCGGCCTCGTCGCCGCGACCGACGGCAAGCCGTCGCGACGTGTCGTCCAGTCCGCGATCGACGCGCTCAAGGCGGTGTGGCACCGCGGCGCGGTCGATGCCGATGGCAAGACCGGCGACGGCGCGGGCATCCACGTCGACCTGCCGGTGCGCTTCTTCGACGATTGCGTCGCCGCCAGTGGGCACAAGGCGATGCCGAACCGGCTCGCGGTCGGCATGGTGTTCCTGCCGCGTACCGATCTGTCGGCGCAGGAGACGTGCCGCACGATCGTCGAGTCCGAAGTGATCGGCGCGGGCTACACCATCTATGGCTGGCGGCAGGTGCCGGTCGACGTGTCGGTGATCGGCATGAAGGCGCAGTCGACGCGCCCCGAGATCGAGCAGATCATGATCGCCGGGCCGATGCCCGACGAGGTCACCGCCGAGGAGTTCGAGAAGAACCTCTATCTCGTCCGCCGCCGGATCGAGAAGCGCGTGATCGCGGCGCAGATCCAGGGCTTCTACGTTTGTTCGCTGTCGTGCCGCTCGATCATCTACAAGGGGCTGTTCCTCGCCGAGAGCCTGTCGGTCTTCTACCCGGACCTGACCGATGCGCGCTTCGAAAGCCGCGTCGCGATCTTCCACCAGCGTTATTCGACCAACACCTTCCCGCAATGGTGGCTGGCGCAGCCGTTCCGCTGTCTCGCGCACAATGGCGAGATCAACACGATCCGCGGCAACAAGAACTGGATGCTCAGCCACGAGATCCGCATGGCGTCGATCGCGTTCGGCGAACATTCGGAGGACATCAAGCCGGTGATCCCGGCCGGCGCATCGGATACCGCCGCGCTCGACGCGACCTTCGAGGCGATCTGCCGCTCGGGTCGCGATGCGCCGACCGCCAAGCTGATGCTGGTGCCCGAGGCGTGGCAGAAGAGCACTGACACGCCCGAAAGCCATGCGGCGATGTACAATTATCTCGCCTCGGTGATGGAGCCGTGGGACGGCCCGGCCGCACTGGCGATGACCGACGGACGCTGGGCGGTCGGCGGCGTCGACCGTAACGCGCTGCGTCCGCTGCGCTATACGCAGACCGCCGACGGACTGCTGATCGTCGGTTCGGAGGCTGGGATGGTCGTGGTGCCGGAGAGCACCGTGCTCGCCAAGGGCCGGCTCGGGCCGGGGCAGATGATCGCGGTCGACCTTCAGGAAGGGCGCGTGCTGCTCGACCGCGAGGTCAAGGACCGGATCGCCGCCGAGCAGGATTATGCCGCGATGATCGGCGAATTCTCGACAATGGCCGATCTGCCCCCCGCCCCCGCCGACAGCGTCACCCGCTACGACCGCGCCGATCTGGCGCGGCGGCAGGTCGCCGCCGGGCAGACGATCGAGGACATGGAGCTGATCCTGTCGCCGATGGTCGAAACCGGCAAGGAAGCGATCGGCTCGATGGGCGACGACACCCCGCTGGCGGTCATCTCCGACAAGCCGCGGCTGATCAGCCAGTTCTTCCGGCAGAATTTCGCGCAGGTCACCAACCCGCCGATCGATCCGCTGCGTGAGCGCTACGTGATGTCGCTCAAGACGCGCTTCGGCAATCTCGCCAACATCCTCGATACCGAGGACCGGCGCGAGCGCGTGCTGGTGCTCGACAGTCCGGTGCTGACCTCGACCGACTGGGCGCGGCTGAAGGCCTATTTCGGCAACGCCGCCGCCGATATCGACTGCACCTTCGAGGCCGGGGGTGGCGCAGAGCGGCTGCGCGCCGCGATCCAGCGCATCCGCAACCAGGCCGAACAGGCGGTGCGTGAGGGCAAGAGCGAACTGTTCCTTACTGACGAGCGGATCGACGAGGATCGCGTCGCGATCCCCGGCGTGCTGGCAGCAGCGGCGGTACACACGCATCTCGTGCGGCGTGGCCTGCGCTCGTACGCCTCGATCAACGTCCGCGCCGCCGAGTGCCTCGACACGCATTACTACGCGGTGCTGATCGGCGTCGGCGCGACGACAGTGAACGCCTATCTCGCCGAGGCGGCGATCGCCGACCGCCAGGCGCGCGGGCTGTTCGGCAAATTGTCGATGGAGGAATGCACCAGCCGCCACAAGAAGGCGATCGAGGAAGGGCTGCTCAAGATCCTGTCGAAAATGGGGATCGCGGTCATCTCGTCATACCGCGGCGGCTATAATTTCGAGGCGGTGGGCTTGAGCCGCGCGCTGGTCAACGATCTGTTCCCCGGGATGCCTGCCAAGATCAGCGGCGAAGGCTATGCCTCGCTGCACGTCAACGCGACCGACCGGCATGAGGCCGCCTACGATCAGGCGGTGGCGACGCTGCCGATCGGCGGCTTCTATCGCCAGCGCCACACCGGCGAAGCGCACGCTTACTCCGCGCAGCTGATGCACCTGCTCCAGACCGCGGTGTCGACCGACAGCTATTCGAGCTACCTGCAATTCTCGCGCGGCGTGTCCGACCTGCCGCCGATCTATCTGCGCGACCTGCTCCAGTTCAACTTCCCGAACGAGGGCGTGCCGGTCGATCAGGTCGAGGCGATCACCGAGATCCGCAAGCGCTTCGTGACGCCGGGCATGTCGCTCGGCGCGCTGAGCCCGGAGGCGCACGAGACGCTGGCGATCGCGATGAACCGCATCGGCGCGAAGGCGGTGTCGGGCGAAGGCGGTGAGGACAAGATCCGATACACCCCCTACGACAATGGCGACAACGCCAATTCGGTCATCAAGCAGGTCGCGTCGGGCCGCTTCGGCGTGACGGCGGAGTATCTCAACGCCTGCGAGGAGATCGAGATCAAGGTCGCGCAGGGCGCCAAGCCCGGCGAGGGCGGGCAGCTCCCCGGCTTCAAGGTCACCGAGTTCATCGCCAAGCTGCGCCATGCGACGCCCGGCGTGACGCTGATCTCGCCGCCGCCGCACCACGACATCTATTCGATCGAGGATCTGGCGCAGCTCATCTACGATCTGAAGCAGATCAACCCGCGCGCGCGCGTCTGCGTCAAGCTGGTGTCGTCGGCGGGGATCGGCACGGTCGCGGCGGGCGTGGCCAAGGCCCATGCCGACGTCATCCTCGTCTCCGGCCATGTCGGCGGCACCGGCGCCAGCCCGCAGACCAGCATCAAATATGCCGGCACGCCGTGGGAAATGGGGCTTTCCGAGGTCAATCAGGTATTGACGCTCAACGGCCTGCGCGGGCGGATCAAGCTGCGCGCCGACGGCGGGCTGAAGACCGGGCGCGACATCGTCATCGCCGCGATCCTCGGCGCCGAGGAGTTCGGGATCGGCACGCTCAGCCTTGTCGCGATGGGCTGCATCATGGTGCGGCAGTGCCACAGCAACACCTGCCCGGTCGGCGTCTGCACGCAGGACGAGGCGCTGCGCGGCAAGTTCGTCGGCACGCCCGAAAAGGTCATCAACCTGATGACCTTCATCGCCGAGGAAGTCCGCGACATTCTCGCGCGGCTCGGCGTCCGCAGCCTCGACGAGATCATCGGCCGCACCGAATTGCTGCGTCAGGTCAGCCGCGGGGCCGAGCATCTCGACGATCTCGACCTGAACCCGATCCTCGCCAAGGTCGACGCGACCGACGCCGAGCGCCGCTTCAGCCTGTCGACGTTCCGCAACGAAGTCCCCGACAGCCTCGACGCGCAGATCATCAAGGACGCGGCGGCGGTCTTCTCGCGCGGCGAGAAGATGCAGCTGACCTATTCGGTGCGCAACACGCACCGCGCGGTCGGCACGCGACTGTCGAGCGAGATTACGCGCACCTTCGGCATGTCGAAGCTGGCGGAGAACCACGTCACGATCCGGCTGCGCGGCTCGGCCGGGCAATCGCTCGGCGCGTTCCTGTGCAGCGGCGTGACGCTGGAAGTGTTCGGCGACGCCAACGATTATGTCGGCAAGGGTCTGTCGGGCGGCAAGATCATCGTCCGCCCCGCGGTGTCCTCACCACTGCGCAGCCAGGACAACACCATTCTCGGCAACACCGTCCTGTACGGCGCGACCAGCGGCAAATTGTTCGCGGCGGGCCAAGCTGGCGAGCGCTTCGCGGTCCGCAACTCGGGCGCGACCGTCGTGGTCGAGGGCTGCGGCGCGAACGGCTGCGAATATATGACCGGCGGCACCGCGGTGGTGCTGGGCGAGGTCGGCGCGAACTTCGGTGCGGGCATGACCGGCGGGATGGCGTTCATCTACGATCCGACCGGCAGCTTCGCGCGCCGCGCCAACCCCGAGAACATCGTGTGGCAGCGCGTCGCCGCCGCGCATTGGGAGGAGCTGCTGCGTGGCCTGATCGCCGAACACGCCGACGTGACCGACAGCCGTTGGTCGCGCGGGCTGCTCGATGACTGGGACCGCACGGTCGGATCGTTCTGGCAGGTGATCCCACGCGAGATGCTGACGCGGCTCAGCCACCCGCTCGATGACGCCGAGACGCTGGAGGCGGCGGAATAGGGTTCGCCCACGCGCCACCCTCCCCTGTCACTCCGGCTTTCGCCGGGGCGACAGGGGAAAGACGTCATGCCTGCCGCGCGTACCGCCACCGCAACGCCAGCGACAGCGCGACCGCAGCCAGCGCCAGCACCGGCCACCCGCCATCGGTGCGCCACAGATATCGCGCACCCGCCGCCAGCACCGTGAGCTTCAGCAACCCCGCGATCGCCGGCGCGTGCAGCCGCCGCGCCAGCCACGCCGCCAAGGCCAGCGCCGCAACCGCATTGGCCGCGAGCCACAGATAGGACGCCCCCGCCGACAGCGCGCCGACCAGCGGCAGCTTCACCGTCGCGTAACCGATCATCCGGTTCGGAAACGTATCCGCGGCAAGGTGCAGCCCGGTCCCCGCCCCCATCCCGCACGCCGCCGGATACCAGCGCCGCCGCGCGAGCAGCGCACACGCCGGCACGATGCTATGCGTCAGCGCGCTGCGGTGCCCGAGCCACAGCCGCAGGTCGAGATCGGGCAAGGTCAGCCCGATCAAGAAAGCAACGAAGGTGACAAGCGCGGCGATAAAGGCGGGCGGCATGGCGGCGCAGGTGGCACGATGAAGGGTCGCCGTCCATTACCGTAGCGAATGCCAGCCTGTCGCCTCCAACCCTCCGTCGCCCCGGACGTGATCCGGGGCCCCGCTCCTACCCTGCCGCAAAAGAAGAAGCGGGATCGCGGATCACGTCCGGGATGACGAGGAAGGTTGCTCCAGCATCCGGATGATCCCCGAGAAATCCAGCACGCCCTGCCCGGCATCGACGAACGCCCGGTACAAATCCCGCGCCCGCGTCCCCATCGGCACCTGCGCTGCCGCGCCGTCCGCCGCCGCCATCGCCAGCTCGAGATCCTTGAGCATCAACGCCCCCGCGAAGCCGCCCTGATAGTCGCGATCGGCCGGCGACTCCGGCCCGACCCCCGGCACCGGGCAATAAGAGGTCATCGACCAGCTTTGCCCGGTCGCCTTGCTCGAAATGTCGTAGAAGGTTCGCGCGTCCAGCCCCAATTTCTCGGCCAACGCGAACGCCTCGCACGTCGCCGCCATCGTCGCGCCGAGGATCAGGTTATTGCACATCTTGGCGACCTGCCCCGCACCGCTGTCGCCGGCATGGATCACCGCCTTGCCCATGTCATCGAGAAACGGCCGCGCCCGCTCGAACGCCGCCACCGGGCCGCCGACCATGAAGGTCAGCGTCCCCGCCTGCGCCGCCGCGATCCCGCCCGACACCGGCGCGTCCACCGCCGCGATCCCGCGCGCCGCCGCTTCGCCCGCGATCCGCCGCGCGGTGGCAAGGTCGATCGTCGAGCAGTCGATCAGCACCGTGTCCATCGCGACATCGCCGAGACTCTCGGCATAGACCTGCGCGACATGGGCACCGGCGGGCAGCATCGTCACGACCGCCTCCGCGCCGTCGGCGGCGTCGCGCGCCGACGCGACCGGCAGGCACCCCGCCGCCTTCGCCGCATCGAGCGCCGCTGCCGACAGGTCGAAGGCGCGGACGTCATGCCCCTTCTTCGCGAGGTTGGCGGCCATCCCGCCGCCCATGTTGCCAAGCCCGATGAAGCCGACCCGCGCCATCATGCGATCCTTTCGCGGCGCGGATGCAGCAGCGTACCGAGCCCGGCGCCGATCAGTGCCAGCAGTGCAACGCCGACGAAGGTCCCGATAAAGGTGATCGCCACCGCCTCGAACCGCGCCGACACCGACGCCAGCATCGCGACGATCATCGCCGCCGCGCCGATCAGCCCGACCACCACCGCCGCCTTCACCGCGCCCCAGCGCAGGACACGCGCCGCCGCCGCACCCGCCACCACGATCGCCAGCAGCATCAGGATCATCACGGTCATCGTCGCTTCTCCTATTTGCCCGTCCACTGGCCGGGACGCTTCTCGACGAACGCCGCCATGCCTTCCTTCTGGTCCGCAGTGCCGAACAGCCCGTGGAACAACCGCCGCTCGAACTGCACGCCCTGCGCCAGCGTCGTCTCGAAAGCGGCGTTGACCATTTCCTTGTTCGCCAGCACCGCCAGCGGCGCCATGTCGGCGATCGTCTGCGCGGTCTTCACCGCTTCCTCGACCAGCTCGGCCGCCGGAACGATACGGCTGACCAGCCCGGCGCGTTCCGCCTCGGCGGCGTCGATCATTCGCCCGGTCAGGCACATTTCCATCGCCTTGGCTTTGCCGACCGCGCGCGCCAGCCGCTGCGATCCGCCCATGCCGGGCGTCACCGCCAGCTTGATCTCGGGCTGTCCGAACTTGGCGGTGTCGGCGGCGAGGATGAAGTCGCACATCATCGCCAGCTCGCACCCGCCGCCCAGCGCATAGCCCGCGACCGCCGCGATGATCGGCTTGCGCGTTTGCGTCAGCCGCTCATAGCCGCCGAAGAAATTTCCGCCGTACATTTCGGCGAAGCCTTGCGCCGACATCTCCTTGATGTCCGCGCCGGCCGCGAACGCCTTCTCGCTGCCGGTCAGCACCGCGCAGCCTTGCGACGCATCGCCATCGAAGGCGGCAAGCGCCGCGAGCAGGTCGGCGAGCACCTGCGAATTGAGCGCGTTGAGCGCCTTTGGCCGGTTGAGCGTGATCAGCGTCACGCCGCCGCGTTGCTCGACCAATAGAGTGTCGTATTCGGCCATATCGCCTCATCTCCGTTGCCCCTACGCAGGCAGGGACCCATGTCTGCCAAATCTTCAAGCCTCGGCCCGACGCCCGCGCATCATCCATGTGTCCACCGCAATGCGACAGGCGAAACGCGCAGTCCCCGTCATCCCGGCGTCCATGCCTCGTCGTCCGGCAGCGGCGCGAAGATGCGGTCGATCATGTGGTCGCTTACCCCGGCGACCGTGGCAGGTTCCCAGCGCGGCGCATTGTCCTTGTCGACGATCAGCGCGCGGACGCCTTCGACGAAATCGGGACGCTGCACGACGCGGCACGCAACTGCATATTCCTGCCGCATCTCGTCGGCGAACGTCGCCATCCCGGCGGCATCCTTGAGCAATTTAAGCGACACCTTCATTGCCTGCGGCGACTTGGTCGCGAGCGTCGCCAGCGTCGCCTGCGCGAAATCGCCACCGTCGGTCCGCAAGGTGGCCAACACCTCTTCGAGATCGTCGGACGCGAACAGCCGGTCGATCGTCTCACGTTGCGCGAGCAGCTTCGCCTCGGGCGCATCCTCGGACAGCGCGGAGAGTGTCGCCTCGATCGCGTCCGGGTCGGCGATGATGCGCGCAATGGCCTCCTCGACACGCGCCGCAGGCAGGTAATGCGTCGCCAGCCCGAGCGCGAGCGCCTCTGCGCCGTCGAGTCGCGCGCCGGTCAGCGCCAGATACTGCCCGATCCGTCCCGGCAATCGCGACAGGTACCAGCCGCCGCCGACATCGGGGAACAGCCCGATGCCGGTCTCGGGCATCGCCAGCTGCGTATTCTCGGTCGCGACGCGATACCGGCACGGCTGCGACACGCCGACCCCGCCGCCCATCGTGATGCCGTCCATGAACGCGACCGTGTCCTTCACATAGGTGAACAGCCGGTGGTTCATACGATATTCGGCGTGGAAAAACGCCCGCGCCTCCGCCCCGTCGCCGGCGCCGCTCGCCGCGAGCATCCGGATGTCGCCGCCCGCGCAAAAGCCGCGCCCCTCGGCATGATCGATGACGACGCAGCGCACCGCCTCGTCGCCACGCCACGCCTCCAGCGCGTCGAGCACGCCCCGACACATCGCGGTATCGAGCGCGTGCAGCGCCTTGGGCCGATTGAGCCGGATGCGGCCGACCGGGCCTTCAATGGTCGTGATAAGGTCGCTCATGCCACCGCCTTCCCGGTCGTCATCACTGCCGCACCAGCTCACGGCCGATGATCATCCGCATAACCTGATTGGTCCCCTCGAGGATCGAGTGGACGCGCAGGTCGCGCCAGAAACGCTCGATCGGATAGTCCATCAGATAGCCATAGCCGCCATGGAGTTGCAGCGCGCGATCGACCACGCTCGATCCGGTGTCGGTCGCCAGTCGCTTCGCCATCGCCGCGAAGCGGGTTTTGTCGGGCGCGTTGACGCTCACCTTGGCGGCGGCGACATAGAGCAGGCAGCGCGCCGCCTGCAGCTCCGTCTCCATATCAGCGAGCATGAACTGCGTGTTCTGGAATTCGCTCAGCGCCGTCCCGAACTGCTTGCGGTCCTTCGTATAGGCGATCGCCTCGTCCAGACAGCGCTGCGCCCCGCCCAGCGAGCACGCCCCGATGTTCAGCCGCCCGCCATCCAGCCCGGCCATAGCGAAGCGGAACCCCTCGCCTTCCTCGCCGACGCGATTGGCGACCGGCACGCGGACATTGTCGAACGTCACCGCGCGGGTCGGCTGCGCGTGCCAGCCCAGCTTGCGCTCGTTGGCGCCGAACGACACGCCGGGCATGTCCTTCTCGATGACCAGGCAGGAGATGCCTTTTGCACCTTCGGCACCGGTACGCACCATGGTCACGTAAAGCTCGTTTTCTCCGGCACCGGAGATGAACTGTTTTGTCCCGTTGACGATATATTCGTCGCCGTCGCTGTACGCGCTGGTCTTCAAGGCCGCCGCATCCGATCCCGAACCCGGCTCGGTCAGGCAGTAGCTGGCGATCCGCTCCATCGTGACGAGATCGGGCAGATATCGCGCCTTCAGCGCCGCCGATCCGTAGCGATCGATGATCCAGCTCGCCATATTGTGTATGGAAATGAAGGCGCTGGTGGTCGGACAGCCATAGGCCATCGCCTCCATGATCAGCGCCGCCTCCAGCCGTCCGAGGTTGATCCCGCCGCTCTCCTCGCTGACGTAGATCGCGGCAAAGCCCAGCTCCGCCGCCGCCTTGATCGTATCGCGCGGAAAGATGTGTTTTTCGTCCCACTCCGCCGCGAACGGCGTAATGCGATCGGCGGTAAAGCGTTGCGCAAGCGCCTGAATTTCGCGCTGCTCGTCGGTAAGGTCGAACTGGTCGGTCATCGTTACTTCCTCAACAGCGACGATAGCGCTGCGTGACGGTCGAACTGGTGCGCACCAGAACGGTGCCTCCAGCGTCGAGCCGATAGACTTCGCGGGCATAAACACCTGGCCCGTCGCCGGA
The DNA here is from genome assembly GCF_044901155.1 of Sphingomonas sp. NPDC079357. Taxonomy (NCBI): domain Bacteria; kingdom Pseudomonadati; phylum Pseudomonadota; class Alphaproteobacteria; order Sphingomonadales; family Sphingomonadaceae; genus Sphingomonas; species Sphingomonas sp. NPDC079357. Next base: position 107,621 of record NZ_JBJDOM010000005.1, on the reverse strand, counting down.
AAAGCGCAGGTCGACCGCCAGCTCCTGCTGACTGCGGCGATCAATACGCTGCACACGGGCGCGCGATTCGTAGAAGCGGATCGTGTCGGCGTCGATGTTTAGGCGGCCGGTCGCTTCGGTGTTCGCCAGCTCGCAATCATTGTCCCCTGCGCCCCAATAGCCAAGGAATTCTGTGGGAAAGGCACGGTCGCGCGCGGCGTTGGGTGTGCCTTTGGCGATCGGGACGCCGGTGCGCGCGGTGGTGGCGGCGCCGTTCTGCGCCGCCGCCTGCTCGATCGCCGCCTGCGCCGCGGCTTCCTTTTCGGGCACCTCGACCCGATTGTAGTCGGCGTCGTGGCTCGAGCAGGCGGCGAGCAACGTCATGAAAACAATTCCGTTTGCCTTGATCCTGGCCACCCGTCGCATCGTCTGCATCACCCCATGGTCGGTATCACGAACGCATCCTGTGCCGCTGCGGGTCCGCCGCCTGCCCCGTCGGGCCAGCGCTGCGTCACCGTCTTGATCCGGGTCCAGAATTTGACGCCCTCCATCCCGTGCTGGTTGGTGTCGCCAAACCCGCTGCGCTTCCACCCGCCGAAGGTGTGGTAAGCGATCGGCACCGGGATCGGCACGTTGATCCCGACCATTCCGACGTTGACCCGCGCCGCGAACTCGCGCGCGGCATGGCCGTTGCGTGTGAAGATCGCGACGCCGTTGCCATATTGATGCTCGCTGGGCAGCCGCACCGCGGCCTCGAAGTCGGGCGCGCGGACGATCTGGAGGACGGGGCCGAAAATCTCCTCCTTATACGCCTGCATGTCCGGGGTGACATGGTCGAACAGGCTGGGGCCGATGAAGAAGCCTTGCTCGTGTCCCTGCAACGCGAAGTCGCGCCCATCGACGACCAGCTCGGCGCCCTCATCGACTCCGGTCTGGATCCAGTTGGCGACCCGCTCACGGTGGGCGGCGTTCACTACCGGCCCGTAATGCGCCTGGGCATCGGTCGACACGCCGACGCGCAACCCTGCGATGGCGGGGAGCAATTTCTCGCGCAGCGCATCGGCGGTCTTGTCCCCGACCGGCACCACCACCGGCAGGGCCATACACCGCTCGCCTGCCGAGCCAAACGCCGCGCCGGACAGGTCGGCGACCACCTGATCGAGATCGGCATCGGGCATGACGATGCCATGGTTCTTCGCGCCGCCCATCGCCTGGACGCGCTTGCCCGCCGCGGCGCCACGACGGTAGACATAATGCGCGATGTCGCTCGACCCGACGAAGCTGACCGCGCCGATCGCGGGATGGTCGAGGATCGCGTCGACCATCTCCTTGTCGCCATGAACGACCTGCAACACGCCCTCGGGTAGCCCGGCCTCGCGCATCAGCTCGGCGAGGCGCACCGGTACGCTCGGATCGCGCTCGCTGGGCTTGAGGATGAAGGCGTTGCCGCACGCGATCGCGACGCCGAACATCCACATCGGGATCATCGCCGGGAAGTTGAACGGCGTGATTCCCGCGCCGATGCCGACCGGCTGCCGCATCGAATAGACGTCGATCCCCGGCCCGGCGCCCTGCGTATATTCACCCTTGAGCACATGCGGGATGCCGCAGGCGAATTCGATCACCTCCAACCCGCGCTGGATGTCACCCTTCGCGTCCGCGATCACCTTGCCGTGCTCGGACGACAGCAGATGCGCCAGGTCGTCCATGTGCGCCTCGACCAGTTCCTTGAAGCGGAACATGACGCGCGCGCGCCGCTGCGGGTTGGTCGCCGCCCATGAAGGTTGGGCGGCCTGCGCCGCCGCCACGGCGCGATTGAGATCGGCAGACGTGCCCAGCACGACGCGCGCCTGTACCTGCCCGGTGTTGGGATCGAAAATATCGCCGGTTCGCGCGTCGGCGCCCGGCACGCCAGCATTGCCCGCAATATGATGGTCGACGCTGCGCATCGCATCTCTCTCCTTTGTTGCGGGCCGGTGTGCGCTCCGCACTGTTTGCCGGCAAGCGACAAATCTGCAACGTTCACCTGCAATGACGCAGCCCATGCCCTGGAACGACCTGCAGGATTTCCTCGCCGTCGCGCGTGCCGGACAGATCGCGCGCGCAGCGGCGCTGATCGGGGTCGATGCGACGACGATTGGGCGACGCCTGCGTCGGCTGGAGGCGCGGCTGGGCCGCACGTTGTTCGAGCAGACCCGCGAAGGCCAAGTGCTGACCGAGGCAGGCGAGACGTTGCTCGCGCAAGTCGAGGACATGCAGAACGCGGCCGAGCGGATCGTCGAAACCCGCGGCCCGACCGACGCGCTGACCGGGCTCCTTCGCGTCAGCGTTTCGGAAGGGTTCGGCACCTGGTTGATCGCCGAACATCTTCACGAATTCGCGGCGCAGCATCCCTCGCTGACGATAGATCTCGCGGCCAGTTCAGGATTTCTGAGCCCGTCGCGCCGCGAAGCGGATGTTGCGGTCCTGCTCACGCGGCCACGACACGGGCCGGTCGTGGCAGGCAAACTGTCGGACTATGCGCTGCACCTTTATGCCGCCCGTGCCTTGATCGACCGGTACGGGGTGGTGACGCGCGCGTCGCTTGGCGAGCGTCACCCGATGATCGGCTATATCCCCGACCTGCTCTATTCACCGGAACTGCGGTTCGTCGATGATCTCGGCCGTCTGCCCGCGCCAACCTTGCGCAGTTCCAGCATCAATGCGCAGGCCAGGTTGATCGCGACCGGCGCGGGGGTCGGGGTGCTGCCGCACTTCATTGGCGGCACGCTGCCCGATCTGGTTCGCGTGCTTCCCGAGGTTGCGATCCAGCGCACCTTCTGGCTGGTCACGCATCGTGACACGCGACAATTACGACGGGTTCGGGCCTTTTCGACATGGCTGTCGGGGCTGGTGAACAAGCACCGCGGGCGACTCGACCCTGCGCGTTAACTTTTGCCAGAGCCGTTAACCTTTGGCTCAATTATTAACACATCGCTGCCACAGCTTCGTACCACCCGCCACGTCGGTGGCGCATTGGCAACACCGCGTTGGTATTGGCGCATGTGTAACAGTTCTGGACCAGATTCTTCTGGACTTGCGGAAAGAGTGCAGCGCAAAAGCGTTGCACCACCATCGGATTGTTTCACGGGATTCGCTCGACGGGATGAAGAACTGGCGCGCCCTTATCACCTCCATCTCGCGCGTCACGCTGGTTCGTGCCGCGGTGGTGATCGGCGTTGGTGGTTCGGCAATCGGCGGCTATGCGGCGCTTGGCGTGCTCGGCGGCACCGTTCCGTTTGCTGAGGCGATGAACCTGCCCGCGGCTCTGGCGGTGCTGCCTGACCCGCTCTCGATCATGACCGCGCGTTCGCCCGGCGAGCGTGGCCATGGCGCGATGTTCAACATTAAGCAGACGAAGCGGCCGCGGCAGCTCGCCGGCGTGCGTCCGCGCAGCCCGCGCGAGCGCGTGCTGAGCAACGTGCGCGAGCGTAGCCCGGCGGGCATCGTACCCGCAGGCGATCTGCCGATCGCGCCCGGCGGCTTCGTGCCCGATCTTACGCCGGTTACGCCTGATGCGTTGGGTCCGCTGGGTCCGGGGGGCGGGGATACGTTCGGTCCGCCACCGGTCTTCCCGACGGGTCCGGGCGGCAATATACCGGGCGTGCCCGGCCCGACGCCGACGCCGACGCCGACAACTCCGGTGCCGGCCGTGCCGGAGCCGGCGACCTGGGCGATGATGGCACTGGGCTTCGCCGTTACGGGTTTCGCCGTTCGTCGCCGCAAGCGGGCGCGCGCCACCATCGCATGATTCGCTTTCGGCTCGGCGTCCTCGCGCTGGCGGTAGCGACGCTTGCGTCGACCGCAGACGCGACGACCACCGCCACGACGATCGGCAGCTATGGCGCGCGATTCCGGTACCCCGCCGGACGCGAGGGCATGCTGCCGATGACGGGCGCGTCGGCGCTGCGCGTCCGCAGCCTGCTTGCGATCCGCAAGCCAATGCATTTCGGCGACTATGTCTGGAACGACCTCGGCGTTCCCGCCACCGGCGCGGTGCGTGTCCGGGTCGATCTGCCGCGGCAGACGATTTCGGTATTTCGTGACGGACACGAGATCGGCACCGCGGTCATTCTATACGGCACCGATCATAAGCCGACACCGACCGGCACCTTTCCGATCTTGGCGCGGGCGCGTCAGCACCAGTCATCGCTGTACGATGCGGAGATGCCGTACATGCTGCGGCTCACCAACGATGGCGTCGCGATCCACGCCAGTTCGGTGCGCCGCGGCTCCGCAACGCACGGCTGCATCGGCGTGCCGTTGTCGTTCGCCCAATTGCTGTTCGACCAGGTGGCGCGTGGCGATCTGGTAACGATCGTCGGCACCTGAGGCGTCAATCCGAAGTAGTTGCAGTAGCCCGAGCCATTACGCACTGCAGATATTAAGATGCGCTAACCAGATTCCATAACCGCCGGTAAGGAAGCGGCGCGGTAATTTCTCCTGGTCTTCAGGAAGAGGTTAACCGGCCCATGCCGCGTGCCACCCAGCATCGCCGTCCGTTCTTCGCTGCCGTTGCAGCGTTGCTGTGCGCTCCGTTCATCGCGGGTGCCACAAGCTATTCGAACACCTTCGACGCACGCGTGCTCGCCGCGCACAATGCCGAGCGCGCAGCCCTAGGCATCCCACCGCTGCGGTGGAACATGGAGCTGGTCGAATCGGCGCACGCCTGGGGACAGTATCTCGCCACCAGCGGTCGCTTCGAGCACGCGCCCGAGCGCCGATATGATCCGGAGGGCGAGAATCTCTGGGCCGGCACACGCGGCTATTTTGCGCCGGAGGCAATGGTCGGCGGCTGGGTACGCGAGAAGCGCTATTTCAAGCCCGGCGCGTTCCCGAACAACAGCACCACCGGCCGCGTCGCCGACGTCGGCCATTATACGCAGTTGATGTGGCGCGACACGGTCGAGGTAGGATGCGCCCTGGCGCGCGGTCATGACGAAGACGTGCTGGTCTGCCGCTACAAGAACGCTGGCAATTACCGTGGTGAGCGCCCGTTCTGACGCACCGCATGAGCGACGATCTGGTGTTTGGCCTGATTATCGCCCACAATCTGTAGCGTCTGTGGCCACCTTCGCGTAGAATGGCGGCGACACGGATCGTGACTCGGCGGAGGACCGTCGATCGCGGTGAAAGGGTGCCGAGGCGGGCGCCTGGCGCAGGCGAAGGATGGGCGGCAACGGATGAACGGCGATATGCCTCGGCAGGCAAACGAAACCCCGGCGCGCCTTTCGGCGGCCGGGGTTGTCGTGCGTGGCCGGGCGGTCAGCGTCGCGGCCGTGAGGCGATCACTCCGCCTCTTCGAACATATCCTGTGCGTTCTGGGCGGTCGCGGACAGGCGCACCGTGTCTCCTTCCACCTCGGCGACAAGCCCGAGCGGCAGATAATGGTGCTTGGCGCCCTGCCCGTCTTGCGTGGACGGCGAGTCGTTCTTGGTCAGCTTGATGCGGTCGCCATCGACATGGTCGACGGTGCCGACGTGCACGCCGTCGGCGCCGATCACTTCGGCATGTTCCTTAATCTGGGTGGCATCGACCATCATAATTCTCCTTGGTTGGCTTCGAGCGGCAAACGCGCCGGGGCGGCTTTGGTCGCATGATCGAGACGCTGCCGCTTCAGTCCGCGGTCATGTTCGCGGTCGCCGCCGTCTTCGTGGCCGCGGGAGCGTGGCTGCTTGGCCAGTTGCGTCACCCGCAGGGGCCGGCGCGCGTCTATGTTTATCGGATGGTCGGGATCATGGCGCTGGCGGGGGGCAGCGTGCTGGCGATGTCGGCCTGGGCGATGTGGCGATGGAGCCTGGAGGCCTGATCGTACGCGATCGTTGATACGTTTTTTAAATATTTCTCACCGGAGTAACCCCATGCCGCTTCTTCAGGCATCCAAACAGTACAAGCCCTTCGAATACCCGTGGGCGTTCGAATATTGGAAGCGCCAGCAGCAGCTGCACTGGCTGCCGGAGGAAGTGCCGCTCGGCGAGGATTGCCGTGACTGGGCGCAGAAGCTCACCGATCACGAGCGCAATCTGCTCACGCAGATCTTTCGCTTCTTCACGCAGGCCGATGTCGAGGTGCAGGACTGCTACCACGAGAAGTACGGGCGCGTGTTCAAGCCGACCGAGATCAAGATGATGCTGACCGCGTTCAGCAACATGGAAACGGTGCACATCGCCGCCTACTCGCACCTGCTCGACACGATTGGGATGCCGGAAAGCGAATATGGCGCTTTTCTGGAATATGCCGAGCTGAAGGAGAAGCATGATTACATGCAGAACTTCGGTGTTGACAGCGACGAGGATATCGCGCGGACGCTGGCGATGTTCGGCGGCTTCACCGAGGGCGTGCAATTGTTCGCCAGCTTCGCGATGCTGATGAATTTTCCGCGCTTCAACAAGATGAAGGGCATGGGGCAGATCGTCACCTGGTCGGTGCGCGACGAAAGCCTACATTGCGAAGGCATCATCAAGATGTTCCACACGTTCTGCGCGGAACGGCAATGCCTGACCAAGGCGGTGAAGGACGATATCGCCGACGTGTGCCAGACGACGATCCGGCTGGAAGACAATTTCATCGATCTCGCCTTCGAGATGGGGCCGGTGAACGGGATGACCGCCAAGGATATCAAGAAGTATATCCGCTACATCGCCGACTGGCGGATGGGGCAATTGGGGCTGAAGCCGATCTACATGATCGACGAGCATCCGATCCCGTGGCTGACGCCGCTGCTGAACGGCGTAGAGCATGCGAACTTCTTCGAGACGCGCGCCACCGAATATTCCAAGGCAGCGACGCGTGGGCAGTGGAACGACGTGTGGGACAGCTTCGACAAGCGCCAGAAGGCGAAGGTCACCACCACCGCGGCCAACGAAGATCCTGGCGAAACGGGCGACATGTTCTCCCGCGCGGGCGTCGCCGCCGAGTAAGCGCATTCGCCCCGGTGAATGAGGAAGGCCGCGCGTGGCGACACGTCGCGGCCTTTCACATGTCAGGGGCGGAAGCGTTGGCGACGGCGGCCGGAAGATCAGCAAGCCGCATGCGCAATATTGGCGCGAGCGGCCGGTCAATCAAAGACTGAAGAGATGCAAGCGCCGGAATAGCGGCCACGAAAAAAGGGGCAGCTTTCGCTGCCCCTCTATTTCCACGATCTTTCCCTTGAGGGGGAAAGTGGTGCGCCCGGAACGATTCGAACGTCCGACCCTCAGATTCGTAGTCTGATGCTCTATCCAGCTGAGCTACGGGCGCCCTGTGGAGCGGCGCTGTTACGCGGCGAATCGGATAGGCGCAAGGGCATTGCGCCACTTTTTTTGCGCCTCTAGGCAAAAAACATGCTTCGCCCCCTCGCCCTGCTCGCTTCACTCTCCCTGCTCGCCGCCTGTGCGAGCGATCCAACCGTCTATCCGTCGCTCGCGCCGCGCCCGGTGGAGAAGCTTGGCTTTGCGGAGCCGGTGACCGCGCCGGCTGCCCCCGCAGCGCAAGATCCTGCATTGGATGGGGAATTGGCGGCGATTGTCGCGAAGGGCAGTGCCGCCGCGCGCGACTTCGATCGGGCGGCGACACGCGCCGCGACGCTTGCGCGCGCCGCAAAGGGGGCGAAGGTCGGCAGCGATGCGTGGATCGCGGCGCAGACCGCGATCGCCGATCTGGACGCGCTCCGGTCGAGCCATGGCGACACAGTGGGGACGCTCGACGACCTCGCCAGCGGGCGCGCCGCGGCGCTACAGCCGCCATATCCGGCGCTTGAACAGGCACTTGCCAACGCTCGCGCGACAGCGGAGGCGCAGACCGCACGGATCGACGCGCTCGCGGCCTCGCTGCCGGGCGCCTAGAAGGTCAGCAGCGGAAGAATGCTGGCATATTCGTCGGTCCAGGGCGCAAATCCCGGACGACGAACCAGATTCTTCCAGTCGGCCTCACCGCCCGCCACCAGCGCGAGCGTCCACGGATCGCGGGTCATCACCACCCAGGACGACGGGGTTTCCTCTTCCTGAAGAAGCGACGGGCGGTGGTCGAGGATCAGCGCCTGCCAACCGCCGGCGCGCGCGGCGGCGGCGACCACGGGACGCAGATTGACGAAACGGTTCGAGATATGAACCGCCAGAACACCTTGCGGTGACAGAACACGCGCATAGACGGCGAATGCTTCGCGGGTCAGGAGATGCATCGGGACCGCATCCGACGAAAAAGCGTCGAGTGCGAGCACGTCCAGGCTCGCCGGGGACGCCCGCTCGAGCGATAATCGCGCATCGCCGAGCACCATCGTCGCCTTCGGTGCGCAATCTGTTACGAAGGTGAAGCGTCGGGTACGCGTCAGTGCCACCATTGCGGGATCGATCTCGTAGAAGCGCCAGCGCTGCCCCGGCTGCGCGTAGCAAGCAAGCGTGCCGGTACCGAGACCGACCACCCCGATTCGCGCATCCGGCCCGAACAGCATCGGCGCGGCGCGCATCACGTGCCCGACCCCCGAGTCGGGGGTGTAGTAGGTCGTCGGCGTCCGCTCGCGCGCGGGGGTGCCGGTCAATTGCACGCCGTGGAGCGTAGTGCCGTGGATCAACGTGCGGCGGCGCGGCTCGTCGGCAACGGTGTAGACCCCGAAATAGCTGCGCACCCGCGCGCCGGGCTCGAGCGAAAGCGACAGCGAGCGAACGCCGCCGAACAGCAGCAGCCCGCTGGTCAGTACCAGCACATAGGGGATGCGCGCGCCGAGCGACGCCAGCCCGCCGACCGCCACCATCGTGAAGATGACGCCGGTGTGGTGCACCTCGCGAAAGCCGGTCGGATCGCGCGACAGCACTAGCAATGTGAGACAGAGCGCGCCGACGATCAGTGTCGCACCCGCGACCGTCATCCCGCGGCGGTGCCAGAATGCCCGCAGCGCCGGGGTGAGATAGGTCTGCGGCACCAGCGCGCCCGCCGCGACGATCAGCAGCGGATATTCCCACGTCCAGTCGAACAGCGTCGGCGCGATCAGCCCGGCGAACACCCCGCCGAGCGCGCCGCCGAACGACATGGCGAGATAGAAGCCGGTCAGCCGCGCCGGCTCCGGGCGGAGACGATAGAGCTGCGTGTGGAGCGCGACCGAGATCATGAACAGCAGGATCAGCGCGGTAATCGCGCTGAACGTCGCGCGCTCGGCAAAGCCGCCCATCAGCACGCCGCCGAACAGCACGATCGTCACCGGCGCGCTGCTCGTCAGCAGGTCGGCCACCCTGCGTCGCGCGGCAAAGGCGATCGAGAAGCTGAGCAGGTAAAGCGCGAGTGGGATGACCCAGAGCAGCGGCATCGCGACCAGATCGGTGCTGACGAAGGTGCTGGTCGCCAGCATCATCCCGGACGGCACGAAGCCGAGTGCGATCCAGCGCGCCACCCGCGCCCGGCTGGGTGCCGGCTCCAGCGCCTGCGCGCGGGCCGGCTCGCGTCCGGCGGGTAGCAGCCGCGCGCATGCGGCGACGAGGACGATCAGCAACAGATAGCCGGCGCTCCACAGCCAGCGCTGCCGCGACACGCTGAGCAACGGCTCGACGAGCAGCGGGAAGGCGAGCAGCCCCGCGAAGCTCCCGAAATTGGAGGCGGCATAAAGCGCATAGGGATCGGTGTCGGGCCGAGCGCTGGCGAACCAGCGCTGCATTAGCGGCGCCTGCGCCGACACCGCAAAGAACAGCGGCCCGATCGAGACGACGAACAGGTACGGCACCCACAAGGCCGGCTCGGCCCCGGCGGGGAGCACGCGGTCGCGGAGCCCGATCGGCAGGAAGGCGCAGGCGGCGAACAGCACGAGCAGATGGACCACACCCTGCCGGCGCGGCGCGACTCGTCCGAGCAGGTGCGCATAGCCATAACCGCCCAGCAGCAGCGCCTGATAGACGAGCATCGCCGAGTTCCAGACCGCGGGCGCGCCGCCGAGCCGCGGCAAGGCGATCCGCGCAATCATCGGCTGGACGAGGAACAGCAGGAACGATCCGGTCAGGATCGTCGCGACGAACAGCCCTCGCCCACGCGGCGTGGCGGGGTCAGCCATTCAGCGGTCGGGCGATGCGGTAGAGGACGTGGCGGCGCAAGGGACTGTCCGGGGCAAGATCGGGATGATCGAAGTCACCGTCCTCAACGCGCGTCATGCCGAGCCGCTCCATCAGCGCGCGGCTGCGCTGGTTGGCGGGAACGGTGATCGCAAAGACCGTATCGGTGCCGCGTTCCCATTCGGCGGCCAGCACCGCGCGTGCCGCTTCGCTCGCCAGCCCCTGCCCCCATGCCTTGCGCGCCAATCGCCAGCCGATTTCGGGCAGCCCCGCGATCGGGCTGCCCACCGGGCCGGGCTCGACGCCGCAGAAGCCGATGAAGGCGCGGTCCTCCCGCCGCTCCACCGCCCAGAAGCAGCGCCCGAACGTCTGCGCGGTCTCGTTCGCCTCACTCATCATGGCGCGTGCGCCGGCGTCGGTGGTCGGCGGGCCGAGGAAGCGCATCACCTCGGCGTCCTGTCCCATCGCGTGGAACGGCGCGACGTCCTCCTCACGCCACGCGCGCAGGATCAGGCGTTCGGTTTGGATCACGGACAGTCGATTCGGCGGCTCACGGTGTCAGACAACGCCGGATCGAGCAGGTGCACCGGATGGAAATAGCCCATGTCAGGCACATGCCGCATTCCTGCTCGTGACATCAACGTTTGGTATCACCTCAGCCACGCCAGCGTTAATCAACATTCGGCGGTTCCGTGCCCGTGTTCGTCATCCGGACTCGATCCGGAATGACGCTTTTAGCCCCTTCGCCAAGAAGAAGCGGGGCGCCGGACCAAGTCCGGGGCGAGGCACGGGAGGATGTTTAGCTCAAGGACTGACAATACCATCGGAACGGACTCAGCGGCGTCCTTTCCATCACGGACGTTCGATGCGGTACGTCACGCTGTCGGCGAGCGCCGGGTCGTCGGGATATTTGGGGTGCAGGAAGTCCATCTCGGGCACATGCCGCATGCCGAGCCGGTCCATGACCCGCTGGCTGGCGACGTTGCGCCGCCCGGTGATCGCGTACACCGCGCGATCAGGCCGGTTCGCCCATGCCCAGTCGAGCCACCCCGCCGCCGCCTCGGGTGCATAGCCCGCCCCCCACCAGTCGCGGCCGATCATCCAGCCGATCTCCAGCAGGCTCTCGATCGGCGTATCCGGCGCACCGGGCTTGAGCCCGACGTGCCCGATCACCTGCCCGTCGTCGCGGCGCTCGACCACCCCGAAGCCGAGCGGCGCATAGCCCGCGTGGCGGTCCAGCACCGCGAGGCACGCCGCCTCGTCCTTCGGGCCACCGAGATCGGCGGTGACGACAGGATCGCCCCACATCGCGAACAGCGCCGCGTGATCCGCGGGGGTCGGCATTCGCAGGATCAGGCGGGCGGTCTCGATCATGCGCCGAGCAACCGCGCCGCCAGCGGTGCGTGATAGGTAAGGACGCCCGAACAGCCGGCGCGCTTGAACGCCAGCAATGTCTCCAGCACCATCGCGTCGCGATCCGCCGCGCCCGCCGCCACCGCAGCCTCGATCATCGCGTATTCGCCGGACACCTGGTAGGCGAACACCGGCACCGCGAACGCCTGTTTCACCTTCGCGACGATGTCGAGATACGGCAGGCCCGGCTTGACCATCACGCTGTCGGCGCCCTCGGCGAGATCGAGCCCGACCTCGCGCAGCGCTTCCTCGGCATTGGCCGGGTCCATCTGATAGGTGGTCTTGTCGCCCTTCAGCAGCCCGCGGCTGCCGACCGCGTCGCGGAACGGACCGTAGAAGGCCGAGGCATATTTGGCGGCGTAGGCCATGATCTGGACGTTGACGAAGCTCTCGCGCTCCAGCGCGGCGCGGATCAGCCCGACGCGGCCGTCCATCATGTCGCTGGGCGCGATCACGTCAGAGCCGTTGCGCGCCTGATTGAGCGCCTGCTGCACCAGCGCATCGACGGTGCTGTCGTTGGTAACATAGCCGCGCGCGTCGACCAGCCCGTCGTGGCCGTGGGTCGTATAGGGATCGAGCGCGACATCGGTGAGCAGGCCGATGTCGGGGACCGCATCCTTGATCGCGCGCAACGCCTGGCACATCAGGTTGTCGGGGTTGAGGGCCTCCGCGCCATCGTCGCTGCGCCGGCCCGATTGCGTATTGGGGAAGAGCGCAAGACACGGGATGCCGAGCGCAGCGGCTTCCTTGGCGCGCGCGACGATCCGGTCGACCGACCAGCGCGAGACGCCGGGCAAGGCGGCGATCGGCTCCTCGACGTCGTGCCCTTCGGTCACGAACAGCGGCCAGATCAGGTCGGCCGGGGTGAGGACATTCTCGGCGTGGAGCCGACGGCTCCAGGCGGCGGCACGGGTGCGGCGCAAGCGCAGCGCGGGATAAGCGGCGTGCATGGAGTGCGCTTTCCCGCAATCCGACTTTCCATGCAAGCGTTACGGAAGCGGAACGCGTGCTGGTGCGTTGGGCGCGGCATGAGAGAGATCCGCTCCGCCGCCCTGATCGTCAACGCCAAGTCGCGTCGTGGCCGCAAGCTGTTCAAGCGCGCGTGCCGGCGGCTGCGCGACCTGCCGTTCGGGGTGACCCCCTATGCGGTCAAGGACCCCAAGCACCTCGACCGCACGGTGCGCAAGGCGCTGGAGAAGAAGCCCGATCTGGTGATCCTCGGCGGCGGCGACGGGACGATCAGCGGGCTGGTCGACCTGCTGGTCGGGCATGACGTGATCCTCGGCGTGCTGCCGCTCGGCACCGCCAACAGTTTCGCGCGGTCGCTGGGGCTGCCGCTCGACATCGACGGCGCGATCGACGTGCTGCGCGACGGGGTGGCGAAGCGGATCGACCTCGGCATGATCGACGACGATTATTTCGCCAATTGCGCGGCGATGGGTCTGAGCCCGCAGATCGCCGAGACCGTGCCGCACAATCTGAAGAAGGTGGCGGGGCGGATCGGCTATCTCGGTTGGGCGGGATATCAGCTGACGCGGTTCAAGCCATTCACGCTCTATGTCGACGACGGCTCGGGCGAGAAGAAGCTGCGCGTTGTCGAGGTGCGGATCTCGAACGGGCCGTATCATGGCGGCACGTGGCTGGTCGACGAGGCCGGTATCGCCTCGGGCGAGATCGTCGTGCAGGCGGTGAAGGGGCATTACAAACGCCGGCTGGTGCGCAACTGGGCGTACAGCTTTCTCGGGCGCAGCGAGCGGCACCACGATACCGTCAGCTTCTCGGGCAAGTCGATCAAGGTGCGCACCGATCCGCCGCTGCCGATCTCGATTGACGGCGAGGTGCTGGCGCATACGCCGGTGACCGCGCATGTCGCGGCGGGGGTGATCGAGGTGATGGTGCCTAAACCGTAGCTCGTCATTCCCGCGCAGGCGGGAATCCAGACGCGCAGGTCTTCGCAAGAGTCGCCCCGTCAGAGGTTCTGGATTCCCGCTTTCGCGGGAATGACGGGCTGAGTGGAATAACGGTTACGGGGGCGGCATCGGCCCGGCGACGAGCAGCGGATCGATCCGCGCGCCGTTCCATGTCATCGCCCAGTGCAGGTGCGGGCCGGTCGCGCGGCCGGTGCGGCCGACCAGCCCGAGCGGCTGCCCCTGCCGCACCCGCTCGCCAACGCGCACGTCGATCCGCGACAGGTGGAGGAACGCGCTGGTCACGCCGTGCCCATGATCGAGGATCAGCAGCCGCCCCTCCAGCGTAAACGGCGGATCGGCGGCGAGCGTGACCACGCCGTCGGCGGGCGCGACCACTTCTGCGCCCTCGGGCTTCGCGACATCGACGCCGCCGTGATAGCTGCCCGGCTCGCCGGCATAGATGCGCTGCGCGCCGAACAGCCCCGAGATGCGCCCGCGCGCCGGCCAGACGAAGCGCTGCCGCCAGCCGTCCGCATCGCTGCCGGTCGCGCGCGCGGCGACGATCTGCGCCAGTTCGCCCGACCGTTTCGCGGCGAATTCCGCGCTCGGCACCGGGATCTTGCGCAGCGTGGGCAGCCGCTCGATCCGCCAGTCACCGGGGGCGATCGCCAGCGTCGCGGTCTGCGTCGTGCCGTCGGCCAGCGTCGCGGCGAGCAGCGCCTGCGGTTTGGCGTCACGGTCGAAGGCGATCACGAAGCGGCCGTCCGGGGCGATGACGACCGGCGCATTGTCGAGCGTCAGGCGGGTCGTGCCAGTCGGAGCGGTGCCGAGTACCAGCGCGCCCTGCCGCAGTCCGTCGCTCAGGCCGAAGCGCGCGGGCGGGATCGTCTGAGCCGGTGCAGGGGCAGCGACGGTCAGCAAGGGCACCAGATACGCGATCCGGCGCATCACCGCGGCGCCAGCTCCTCCATCGCGATCGCGCCGCTGGCGAACGGCCGCTGCGTCGCGACGTCCCAATAGCGCAAATCCTCGAGCGCGATCCGCGCGCCGCTGACCGCGCACACCACGTGATCGCCCGGCGTCAGAATGCGGAAGCCATTGGCCATATAATGCAATTTGGCGGGACGGTCGGTGTGGGACATCAACATCGGTATCGGGCTCTCAGATCAGGCGGGGCTGCTCGGGTTTGTCAGGATAGGCGCGGCGGGCTGCGCGCTCAACCTTTGCCTCGGGTCTGGCGCTCCCGTCGACCTGCACCGCCACCGCCCCATCGCGGAAGCGCAGGTTGAGCGCACCCGCCGTGCGCGCGGCCTCGGCAGTGGTGACGGTGCCGCCCGCCGCCGCCTCGACACGCGCATAGCCGCGTTCGAGAATTCGGTCGGGGTTCAGGCTGTCGACCAGCCGCCCGACATCGGCAAGTCGCCGCCGCGCCGCCTCCAGCCGCCGCTCCAGCGTCGCGGGACGGATCGCGCCCGCGGCATGAGTCAGCTCGCCGCGCGCGCGCGCGACGCGGCGCTCCAGCGCCCGGTCGCCGCGCATCCCGAGATCGTCGAGCCGCTGTCGCTGCGGCCCGAGCAGCCGGTCGCGGGTCGGCATCACGCGTACCAGCGCCGCCAATTGCTCGCGACCACGCTCGACATAGCGGCGCGCGCAGCGCTGCGTGCGGTTGGCCATCGCGTCGAGCGTCAGCCGCAATTCCGCAAGCACCGGCACCGCGATCTCCGCCGCCGCCGTGGGCGTAGGGGCGCGCAGGTCGGCGACATGGTCGCACAGCGTCGTGTCGGTCTCGTGCCCGACCGCCGAGATGATCGGGATCGAGCAATCCGCGACCGCGCGCACCACCACTTCCTCGTTGAACGCCCACAGATCCTCGATCGAGCCGCCGCCGCGTGCGACGATCACGAGGTCAGGGCGCGGGATCGCGCCACCTTCGGGCAGCGCGTCGAACCCGCGCACCGCCGCCGCCACCTCCTCGGCCGCGCCGGCGCCCTGCACCTTGACCGGCCAGACGATCACATGCGTCGGACAGCGATCCTCGAGCCGGTGAAGGATGTCGCGGATCACCGCGCCGGTCGGCGAGGTGACGACCCCGATCACGCGCGGCATGAACGGCAGCGGCTGTTTGCGCGCGGTGTCGAACAGCCCCTCGCCGGCCAGCTTGGCCTTGAGCTTTTCGAGCAGCGCCATCAGCGCGCCCGCGCCGGCCAGCTCCATCCGCTCGATGATGATCTGGTACTTTGAGCGGCCGGGATAGGTGGTCAGCCGCCCGGTCGCGATCACCTCGACGCCGTCCTCGGGGCGGAAGGCCAGCCCACCCGCGCTGCCCTTCCACATCACGCCGTCGATGACCGCGCTCTCGTCCTTCAGGCAGAGGTACAAATGCCCGGAGGTCGCGCGCTTGTAGCCCGAAATCTCGCCCCGCAGCCGAACGTGGCCGAACTCGCCCTCGACCATCCGCTTCAATCGGCCCGACAGTTCGCCGACGGTCAACGCCATCGCATTGTCGCCGGGCGTTGGCTCGGCTACCAGCCGCCCCGCCTGAGTATCGTAAAGGGGGTCGGCCATGAACATCCTGCTGGTGGGTTCGGGGGGACGCGAACATGCGCTCGCCTGGAAACTGGCGCAGTCTCCGACGCTGGATACGCTCTTCGCCGCGCCGGGCAACCCTGGCATCGCCGAACATGCGACGATCGCCGAGCTGGACGTGACGGATCACCGCGCGGTGGTGGATTTCGTGCGGCGTCATCGGGTTGGGCTGGTGGTGATCGGGCCGGAGGCGCCGCTGGTCGACGGTCTCGCCGACAATATCCGCTCGATCGGCGTGGCCGTGTTCGGCCCCGGCCGCGAGGCGGCGAAGCTGGAAGGGTCGAAGGGCTTCACCAAGGATCTGTGCGCGCGAATGGGCATCCCGACCGCGCGCTATTTCCGCGTCACCTCGAAGGACGGCGCGCTCGCCTGCCTCGACGATTTCGGCGACGCGTGCGTCATCAAGGCCGACGGGCTGGCGGCGGGCAAGGGCGTGGTGGTCGCCACGTCGCGCGCCGAGGCCGAGGCGGCGATCGCCGACCTCTATGCGCACGGCCCGGTCGAGGCGGTGATCGAGGAAATGCTCGAAGGCCCGGAGGCGAGCCTGTTCGTGTTGTCGGATGGCACCACCACCGCCGCGTTTGGCTCGGCGCAGGACCACAAGCGCGTCGGCGACGGCGACACTGGCCCCAACACCGGCGGGATGGGCGCGTACAGCCCGGCGGCGGTGCTGACCCCTGAGCTGGAGGAACGCGCGCTCGGCGAGATCGTCCGCCCGACGATCGATTGCCTCGCCGCCGCGGGCACACCCTATGTCGGCGTGCTGTACGCCGGGCTGATGCTGACCGCCGATGGCCCGAAGCTGATCGAATATAACGTCCGCTTCGGCGATCCCGAATGTCAGGTGCTGATGATGCGCTACACCGGCGATCTCGCCGCGCTGCTGCTCGCGGTCGCCGAGGGTCGGCTGGCCGATGTGCCCGCGCCGACCTTCTCCGACGAGGTCGCGCTGACCGTGGTGATGGCGGCGGAAAACTATCCGGCCACGCCGCGCACGGGCGGCACGATCGGCGGCATCGACGCCGCGCAGGCGGATGGCGCGGTGGTCTTTCAGGCAGGGACGGCGTTGAAGGACGGGCGGTTGGTATCGGCGGGCGGGCGCGTGCTGGCGGTGACCGCGACGGGCACCGATGTGCCCGCCGCGCAGCGCGCCGCTTATGCCGCGGTCGCGAAAGTCGACTTCCCGACCGGCTTCTTCCGCAGTGACATCGGAGCCAAGGCGGTGATCGACGGTTGAGCGGGCAGCACTTTCGGCGCAGGACCGGCTCATGAACTCAGGCACCTTCGATCTCGACCCAATTTCCCAGAACGGCGTGCTCGTCACGATCGCGCTCGCGCTGGTCGCGGTCCTCGCCGTGCTCACGATCATCGCGATGGTGTGGGGCGCACGGCTGAAGCGCCAGCGCCGCGCCGCCGAGGTCGAGGAGCAGCGCCGGATCGAGGAACTGAAGGCGGACGGCGTCGAGGCGACAAACACCGCCGAGGGCGGCTCGCCATTTGTGACGGCGGCGGATCCTGCGCCATCGGCACCGCCGACCTCCGCCCCGGTCGCCCCCGCGGCTGCGCCGGTTGCGCAGAGTCCGGCCGAGCGCGTCGCGGATGATCATCAGGCGGCGCTCCCCGACGAGCCGATCGCCGCGGCGGCCCCGCTGGATGCGACTCCCGCCAGCGTCGCCGCCGACGCGCCGGTTGCACCTGCCGAAACGGGCGGCGCGCAGTCGGTGACGATCCTCAAGGGGCTCGGCCCGAAGATCGCGACGCGGCTGTCCGAATTGGGGATCACGCGGCTCGATCAGCTGGCGTGGCTCGACGATGCCGAGGCCGAGCAGCTCGATGCGCAGCTCGGGGTGTTTGAGGGGCGTATGGAGCGCGACCGCTGGCGTGAACAGGCGCGACTGCTCGCGCAGGGCGATCGCGCCGGTTATGAAGCGCAGTTCGGCAAGCTCGGATGAGCGTCGCCTTTCGTCGCGAGAGCGATGACGAACATCTTGAGCCGAAGTTCGAATTGCCGATCCCGCCCGGGCCCAATCTGGTCACGCCGCGCGGGCGCGCGCTGATCGATGCGCGCGTGGCCGAGCTGGAGGCGGCGCTGGCGGAGGCTCCCGACGCCGAGGCGGCCAAGCCGATCGCGCGCGACCTGCGTTACTGGAAAACGCGGCGGGCGACTGCGATCGACACCGTGCCGCGCGGTGATGGGGTTGTCGGCTTCGGGAGCCGGGTGCGGTTCGCGCTGGCGGGGAAGGAACGTGAGGTGACGCTGGTCGGGGATGACGAGGCGGATCCACCGGCGGGCTTGCTGTCGTTTTCCGCGCCACTGGCGCGGGCGCTGATGGGCGCGGAAGCCGGGGAACTGGTCGCGTTCAACGGGCGTGAGGATGCGATCGAGGTGCTGGAGGTCGAAACGGCGGGGTAGCGGCGGCGATTCCGTTGCTCGTCACCCCAAGCCTGCTGTCTGGTCACCCCCTGCGTAGGCCGGAGCTCAGCTTCGTGACTTCCATGACCACGCGCACCGCTTCTTTGCGGCGATCCTCCCAACTGGGCCCCGACCGTCGTTGGGGTGACGGCTTCGAAAGGGATGGCTCTTTCTGTCGATCGTTGCCCCGGACTTGATTCGCGGCCCCGGTTATTTTGCGCGCTCAGGAAAGAAGAAACGGTATCCCGGATCAGGTCCGGGATGACGAGCGCGGCAGGATCACGCCTCGCTGACGAGCAACTTGTCGATTCGGCGTCCGTCGAGATCGATCACCTCGAACCGCCAGCCCTGTTCCTCGAAGCTCTCGCCCTCCTCGGGCAGCTTGCGGAATGCCGCCAGCGCGAGGCCGGCGACGGTGGCGTAATCGCGGTCTTCGGGCAGATCGATGCCCAGCCGCTCGGCCAGCGCATCCGCCGCCATCGTCCCCGCGACCAGCAGCGAGCCATCGTCGCGAATCACGACGTTGGGGCTTTCCTCCGGGTCGATGTCCGACAGGAACTCACCCGCGATCGCCGCGAGCAGGTTCGCAGGGGTGACGATGCCCTCGAAATGCCCGTACTCGTCGTGGATCAGCGCCATCGGCACCTCGGCGCGGCGCAGCGCGTCGAGCGCGTCCATCGCGTCGATCTGGTCGATCACCACCGGCGCCTTGCGGACCAGCTTCTCCAGGTCGAGTGTCTCGTCCCGGAACAGCGCCGCCGCCACGTCGCGCGCCTGCACCACGCCGACCACCGAATCGATTGACCCACGCGCCACCGGCAGACGGCTGTGCGGCGTCTCGCGGAGCTTGGCGCGGATACCGGCATCGTCGAGCGCGATATCGAGCCAATCGACCTCCGTGCGCGGAGTCATGACCTCGCGCACCGGCCGGTCGGCAAGCCGCACCACGCCAGAGATAATCGACCGCTCATGCTCCTCGATCACGCCCGACTTGCTCGCCTCCGCGACGATCAGGTGCAACTCCTCGGCGGTGACCTGCTCTTCATTCTCGCGGTTGAGCCCGAGAAGGCGGAACAGCAGCGCGCTGCTCGCATCCAGCACCCACACGACCGGCTTGGTAAATTTGGCGAGCCACCACATCGGCAGCGCGACCAGCGACGCGACCGCCTCGGGCTTGCGCAGCGCGAATTGCTTGGGAACCAGTTCGCCGACGATCAGCGAGGCATAGGTGGTGAGCGCGATCACCAGTGCGAAGCCGGCGCTTACGGCGGTTTCATGCGCCAGCCCCAGAAGCTCCATCCGCGCGGCGACCGGCGTGCCGAGGCTAGCGCCCGAATAGGCGCCGGTGCCGATGCCGATCAGTGTGATGCCGATCTGAACGGTCGACAGGAACTTGCCGGGATCGGCCGCCAGCTCGATCGCGGTGGCGGCACCCTTGCGGCCGCTGCGCGCCATCGCCTCCAGCCGCGCCTTGCGCGCCGACACGATCGCCAGTTCGCTCATGGCGAAGACGCCATTGAGCGCAACCAGCGCAAGGATGATGATGACGTCGACCCAGGGGAACGGCGGTAGCATGGTGTGCATCCCTCTTGGCGGCAAAGCGCGCGCGCGACAATCGGCAATTTGTTGCTGGCTGGCTTCAGCGACCATTCAGTACGCAGGCGGAACCATAAGCGCGAACGTCGGGTTGATCGACGTCAGGTATCGAAAGGGAAGAAGATGAAGCTGTCGTCGAAGCTGGCTGCCGCGCTGGCCTGCGTGTCACTGGTGGCCGTATCGGCGTGTACGACGGACCCGGATACAGGCGAGCGGCGTATCTCCAAGACCGCGATCGGCGGGATCGGTGGCGCGCTGGGCGGGTATCTGCTCGGCGATCTGGTCGGCGGGCGGCGCGACCGGACCGAAAAGATCATCGGCGCGGGGCTCGGCGGCATCGCCGGTGCCGGCATCGGCGCGTACATGGACAAGCAGGAGCGCGAATTGCGCGAACGGACGCGCGGCACGGACGTGGAAGTGACGCGCCAGGGCGACGATCTGCTGCTCAACATCCCGTCGGGGATCAACTTCGCGTACAATTCCGCGAACGTGCAGCCGCAGTTCCGCACGACTCTCGACAAGGTCGCCGGCGTGCTCGCCGATTATCGCGAGACCTATGTCGACGTCTACGGCCACACCGATTCGACCGGCAGCGATTCGTACAACCAGGATCTGTCGGAGCGGCGCGCGCGCTCGGTGGCGGACTATCTGTCGAGCCACGGCGTGCAGGACGCGCGGATCGCGACGCGCGGGTTCGGCGAGACGCAGCCAATCGCCTCGAACGAGACCGAGGCCGGGCGCGCCGAGAACCGCCGCGTCGAGATCAAGATCGTCCCGATCTCGCAGAACGATCTGCCGCGGCGCTGATCAGCGCCGGGCGGCGAAGAAATCGCGCAGCAGCACCGCCGCCTCCCCCGCCCCGATGCCGGCGAACAGCTCGGGGCGGTGGTGGCAGGTCGGCTGGGTGAAGAAGCGTGGGCCGTGCTCGACCGCGCCGCCCTTGGCGTCGTCGGCCGCATAATAAAGGCGGGCGACCCGGGCATGGGCAATCGCGCCGGCGCACATGGCGCAGGGCTCCAATGTCACCCACAGCTCGCAACCTTCAAGCCGGTCGCGACCGAGCGCAGTGGCGGCGGCACGAATCGCCAGCATTTCGGCGTGGGCGGTCGGGTCGCAAAGACGACGAGGGGCGTTGGCGGCGACGGCGACGATCCGGCCCGCGTGTACTACCACCGCTCCGATTGGCACCTCACCGGCAGCAGCCGCATCGCGAGCGGCGTCTAGCGCGACGCGCATTGGGTGTGGCAGCGGAAACATCGTCGCTGCCTAGGGTCTGTAGTCAGTCACAACAAGGAGGCGCGGCGCCCCGGCTCAAGGCCGCGGCGCCCGCCGGGCAATCCGTTGGCTCAGCGCTGTTCGCCGGGCTTCTGGACCTCGACCTTGGGAACCTCGACGGTCTTGTTCTCGGTACCAACCCGGACCTTGGCGACATCGGCATCGAACTTCGGCGCCTGCCCGCCTTCGAGTCGCGGCAGTTGTGCCGTTTGTGTCTGGTCGAACTTGACGAAGCCGAGCAGCAACGCCGCGAGGAACACCAAGGCGACGATTCCGATCAGCACCAGCAGCGCGCGCATCCTTTTTCTCCCGATCCATGTTGATTCGCTGCCGCAACAACGCTGCCGGGCGGGGCTGGTTGCAGCGCTGACGACTTGACCGATCGTCACCCACGGGTTACTGGCGCGCACTTTCCGGGCAACCGAAATCAGGATTAGTCACATGTCGCGCATTTGCGAGCTGACCGGCAAGGGCCGGCAGGTGGGCAACAACGTTTCCCACGCCAATAACAAGACCAAGCGTACGTTTCTGCCGAACCTGCAGAACGTCACCCTGCTGTCCGACTCGCTGGAGCGGTCGATCCGCCTGCGCGTCTCCACCCACGGCCTGCGTTCGGTCGAGCACAATGGCGGGCTGGACAACTGGCTGGTGAAGACCTCGGACGACAAGCTGTCGCTCAAGGCGCGCCGCCTGAAGCGCGACGTCGTGAAGAAGCGCTCGGCCGCCGTCGCGGCCTGACGCTGACGGCTCTGCCCGCATCGCTGCGGCCCGCCCTCCTTCTTGGACGGCGGGCCGTAGTGCGTTGCGCCGTCAGCCGCGCCAGCGGAATTTGGCGAGGATCGTCCGCCGCCAGGACGCGCCGTCGTTGTCGGTGACGAGCCAGATCATCGTCTGACCCCGCTCCTGCGAGACCGCCAGTCCCTCGGCATTCTCACGCCCCAGCGTGTCGCCGAATCGCGCCACGACCTGACCATGGAGCAATGCGCCCGGCCTGATGCTGTGTGCGGCGATACGGACCAACGTCATTTCGAAGCGCATCGGCAGATGGACGCGGCGATTGAGCACCAGCACGTCGCCGTTCGGCAACACCGCCGCGTCGCTTGGCGAATGATGCGGCGGCGGCAGGTAGCGAAGCGCGGCAGTGGGCGTGTCGTAAAGCGCCGGGTCGCCGTAGAAGAGCAAGGCGGCCCGCGCACCATTCTGCCACAGCCCGCCCTCGCGGAAGGCGAGGAAGCGTCCGTCGTTCAGCCGCGCCAGTGATTCGATGCTGCTGTTCACGCCCCAGTCGCGCATCGCCAGCGGGGGACTCGCGGCATCGGCATGTTCGAAGTCTGGAGCATAGCGCCAGATCATGTTGATCCGCTCATAACCGATCCACGCCCTGCCGGTGCGCGGGTCAAGTGCAAGCGACTCGGTATCGCGAGACGCCTTGCGCCACGGGGTCTCTGGCCCGTCCGAAAGTTCTGCGGTGCCCAGCGTCCACAATTTGTCGCCGGAGATCCGCAATCTCACCACCAAACCGCCGTCGCTGAGCAAGATCGCCTGCCCATCGTGCAGGGCCAGCGCCGATATGCCGCCGAACGCACGCTGGTTCGCGCGCAGTGACACCGCACCGACGGGTTCGAGCGCCCCTACGCGGCGTGGCCAGCCGCCGCGCGGCACGAACGGCGTGGCGGTGATGCTCAGGCCGGGATCGAACACCGCGCGGCGGCCGTCACCCGTCCAGGCCGGCACCAACGTCAGCACCAGGGCGAGAGTGATCGGCCATCGCACGTCTCGCGGGTAAACCACCGAAGCAGTCCGCGAAAGGATGAACGCCCGATAACGAGCGCATTCAGCGTCGGCTCAAAGCGAATCGGGCAAAAGCTCTTTCATCGACGGGAAAGCCCGCCGACCGGAACAGCAAACGGGAGACTGCTCATGTTCAAGAATCTCGCCCTTGCCGGTGCCGCGCTCGCGATGGGTGCCGCCGCCGTGGCCCCGACTGCCGCCGACGCCCAGCGTTATTACGGCGACCGCTACGACCGCTACAGCGACAATCGCGGCTATTACGATCAGCGCGGTTACGATCGGCGCGATTATCGCGGCAACAACCGTCGTTACAGCTACAATCGCCGCTGCTCGAACGGCACGACCGGCACGGTGGTCGGCGCGATTGCCGGCGGTCTGCTGGGTCGCGTGATCGACTCGCGCGGTGATCGCACGCTCGGCACGGTGCTGGGTGGTGTCGGCGGCGCGGTCGCGGGCAATGCGATCGAGAAGTCGAACAACCCGCGTTATTGCCGCTGACGCTGGCAGGTCGGGAGCGATGCTCCCGGCCGGGGCGCGAGGCGCCGCCAGCGGCACGGCCGACGGGTCGGCAGCGCCGATCCGGTCGACGACGGCCCGGCCGTCGTTCACCCCTTCCCTCGCGTAGCGTATGAGGGCGCGAGCCCGGTACCGAAAGGTGCCGGGCTCGTGTTATTTCCGGGACTGTACGTTGAGGTAGGTAGTTTCGTCATTGCGAGCGTAGCGAAGCAATCCTGGGCCGGGTCAGGACGTTCTGGATTGCTTGCTCGCAATGACGGACAAAGGGTGCCGCGGGCCGTTGGCAACCCGCCGCGGGCGAAGCCAGCGTCGTCGGCAGGGTCGGCGCGAAGCCGACCCGCCAGCCGGGCCGAGCCGCGCTGCGCGACGGCGCCGTTGCCGCGGTACCGGGCGACGCGCCTCGGCCCGTCAGTACATATGCTGCCCGCCGTTGATGCTCAGCGTCGACCCGGTCACGAACCCGGCCTCCTCCGAACACAGGAACGCCACGCCGCGCGCGATCTCCTGCGCCTGGCCGAGCCGGCCGACCGGGATCTTGGCAACGATCTTCTCCAGCACATCGGCGGGGACCGCTGCGACCATATCGGTGTCGATATAGCCCGGCGCGATCGCGTTGACGGTCACCCCTGCGCGTGCGCCTTCCTGCGACAGTGCCTTGGTGAAGCCGTGAATGCCACTTTTCGCGGCGGCATAATTCACCTGACCATATTGGCCGGCCTGACCGTTGATCGAGCCGATATTGACGATCCGGCCCCATTTGCGGTCGCGCATTCCCGGGAACACCGCCTTGGCCATGTTGAAGCAACCGCCGAGGTTGGTGTCCATGACCTCCTTCCACATCTGATAGGTCATCTTCAGGATCGTGCCGTCGCGGGTGATGCCGGCGTTGTTGACCAAGACGTCGACCGGGCCCAACTCGGCCGCGACCTTCGCGCAGCCGTCGAGGCACGCCTCATGATCCGCCACGTCCCATTTGTATGCCGCGATGCCGGTCCTCTCGGTAAACTCGCGCGCACGCTCGTCGTTGCCGGCATAATTGGCCGCGACCGTCATTCCCGCGTCCTTCAGGGCAACGCTGATCGCCTCCCCGATGCCGCGCGTCCCCCCTGTGACGATCGCCACACGTGCCATAACATCCTCTCCCGTCGCCCGCCCGGAATGAGGCGGTATCCCAAATCCACGTCAGCCTAGGCGGGGGCAACCCACCCTTCAAGTTCACGTGCCAGTAACGTGCGCAACATCGCCACACCGTCCGCGCTGTCGTTAAGGCAAGGAATATAGGCGAAATGCGTGCCGCCCGCCTCCACGAAGCTCTCGCGTCCACGGATCGCCAGCTCTTCCAGCGTTTCGAGACAATCCGCGGAGAAGCCCGGCGCGAGGATGGCGACCTTGCGGATGCCTTGCTTGGGCATCGCCTCCAGCGTGGTGTCGGTGGCGGGTTCGAGCCATTTGGCGCGGCCGAAGCGCGACTGGAAGGCGACCGTCAATGGGCGGCCTAGTGCTTCGCCGAGCAACCGCGCGGTCTTGCGACAATGGCAATGGTACGGATCGCCGAGCGCCAGCGTTCGCTGCGGCATGCCGTGAAAGCTGGCGACGATCGCATCGGGCGCAAAGTCGAGGTTGCCGAGTGCCGCAGTGACGTTGCGGGCGAGCGCGTCGATATAGGCCGGGTCGTCGTAATAGGGCGGCAGGGTGCGGATCGCGGGCTGCCAGCGCATTGCGGCGAGCGCAAGAAATGCCTTGTCATTGGCGGTCGCGGTCGTGGCGGCGCAATATTGCGGATAGAGCGGCGCGATCAGGATGCGTTCGCACCCGGCGTCCTTCATGGCTTGAAGTCGGTCGCCGATCGCCGGGTTGCCGTAACGCATCGCCCAGTCGACCAGCACCTCCGCGCCGAACGCGTCCTTTAGCGAAAGCGCCTGCGCGCGCGTCACCGCCGCGAGCGGCGACCCCTGATCGGTCCAGACCTGTTGATAGGCGTGTGCCGATTTCCTGGGGCGCGTCGTAAGGATCGCACCGCGCAGGATCGGTTGCCACAGCAGTTTCGGGATCTCGACGACGCGGCGATCCGACAGGAACTCCGCGAGATAGCGGCGCACCGCGCGCGTGTCCGCTGCATCGGGCGTGCCAAGGTTGACGAGCAGCACGCCGATGCGTGGCCGCGGGATGGTCGGGTGGTCGAGGGGAAGCATCACGCGCTCCTGAACGGCAAGTGGCGCCACCGCGTTCCGCCGGCGGCAAACAGGGCGTTGGCGATCGCGGGGGCGGCGGCCGGCACGCCGAGATCGCCGACGCCACCGGCATCGGCGGTCGAGGATATCAGCTCAACGGTGATCTCGGGCGCGTCGGCGAGGGTCGGGAGCCCGACATCGCCATAGCGGCGGATGCTCGCGAGCCCGTCGTGATAGTGCGCCGCGGCGCCTTGCGTCGTCGCGGCGCCGAAGATCAGCCCGCCCTCGATCTGCTGGCGGACGATGTCGGGGTTGATCGCGCGACCGCAATCCACCGCTGCCACCAGCCGGTCGAGGCGCGGTCGCCCGGCGGGGTCGAACCCGGCCTCGGCGAGCACCGCGATCATGCTGCCGGCCATCGTGTGACTGGCAATCCCCTGCCCGCTGCCCGGCACGCCGCCACTCCACCCGCCAAGCGCCGCCACCGTCGTCAGGCAGCGCGCAAGTCGCGGCTCGCCGCCGAGCAGCCCGACGCGATATGACATCGGCTCGCTCCCGGCGACGCGCGCCAGTTCGTCGAGAAAGCATTCAGTGAAGAAGGCGGTGTACCCGTCCGCCCCGCCGCGCAGATGTCCGGTCGGCAGGTCGAGCGCGACCGGGTGATGCCAGACCTCCGACGCGCCCAGCCGATACGGCGGTACTGCACCGTGGATCGCATACGCGTCCGCGCCCGCCGGCAGCGCCGCGGCGAGCCGGCGCAGCGGATCGTCGGGCAAGAGCCGCGCGGCAAGGGCACACCCGGTCGCCGGCACCGCGACGCGCGCGCGCCACCCAAGGATCGCGCCATTGGGAGCGAGCCGCGCCGCCATTCGCGCGCGCGCTGGCGGACGCACCCGGTCGTGGAGCAGCGCCTCGCCGCGCGACCAGGCGAGTTGCACCGGCCGGCGCAGCTCTTTGGCGAGGATCGCGGCCTGTTCGATGACATCGTTCTCCAGCGCCGCGCCGAACGACCCGCCGCTGAGCATCGGATGGAGGATGACCTGCGCCTCAGACACGTCGATCGCCCGCGCCGCCGCCGCGCGCGCCAGCGACGGCGCCTGCGTCGCGGCCCATAGTTCCAGCCGCTCGTTCTGCCAGTGTGCGGTCGCGGCGGGCGGCTCGACCGCGGCGTGGAGCGCGGGGGCGACGCGATATTCGGCCTCGACCAGCCGCGCGCCGGCAAAGGCGGCATCGACGTCGCCGGTGCTGGCGACCCGGTGCCCGGCAGCATCGAGCGCCACGACGAGCGCGCGGTCGATCGCGGCGTCGTCGGGCGGCACCGGGCCCGCAAAGCGCGGGGCGAGCGCGTTCAAGGCGCGGTTGGCGGCCCACCAGTTGTTCGCGACCGCCGCGATCCAGCGATCGTTGCGGACGACGTGGAGCATCCCCGGCACCCGCTCGGCGGCGGCGAGATTTGCCGATTGTAGCCGCGCGTCACGGTGCGGGGCCTGACGGATGCTTGCGAAGACCATGTCGGGCAGCCGCACGTCGGCGACGAAATTGGCCGAGCCATCGACCTTCGCAGGCACGTCGAGCCGTGGCAGCGCTTCGCCGGTCAGCCGCCCCTCGTCGCCGATCCGGTACGGCAGTTCGGCGGGGATACTGCCCGACGCTGCCGCCTCGGCCAGCTCGCCGAAGCGCAAGCGCCGGTCGCCATGGACGACGAAGCCGTCGGCGGTGGTGCAGTCACGCCAGTCGACGTCCCAGCGGCTGGCCGCTGCCTGACACAGCAGCACGCGCGCCGCCGCGCCCGCATCGCGCAGCGGTGCCTCGAACCGTCGCACGGACGTCGAGCCGGCGGTGAGCATCAGCGCATCGCGCGTCCAATGTTCGTCGCGCAACCGCTCGGGGACGCCCGCGAACGCATCGCCGAACAGCCCGTCGGCGGCGAGCGGGTTGGCGTAAAGGGGCGAAACCGGCGCCGCCTCGACGCCGACCGTCCGCCAGTCGGCACCGAGTTCGTCGGCGACGATCTGCGGCAAGGTGGTGAAGACACCCTGCCCATGCTCGCACTGCGGGACCGCGACAACGATCTTGCCGTCGCGCGCGATCTTGAGAAAGGCATTGAAGACACGCTCGTCGGGCGCGGCGGCGAGATTGGGCAGATAGGCGCGCGGCCACGCCGCCCACGCCACGACCAGCCCCGCGCCGATACCACCGGAAACGAGAAGCCTGCGCCGCGTGATCTCCGCCATGCGAAGCGGCGTAGCGGGCGCGGCGGCGCGGCGAAAGGGGCTTTCGCGGCCAGAAATCCACTAAGGGAGCGAAGCGGAGGAAGCCGTGAGATGGTTCAACCTGCGTCGAAAATTCGCGGCTGACCGCTCCCGCTCAGGAGGCTGTCCAGGTTTGGCCGCGACGTTCGCGCGCCAGCGTCATTGGCAGGATGTTCTGCGCCCATGGGCCATAGGGAACAGCCTGCTGCCCGGCCGGTTCGCGGCGCGCGTCACGGATTGACACCACCTTTCCCGACGTATCGCCAAACGGTGCGGCAGAGACAGGCAGTTCCGGCGGCTTCAGCATTCGCCTGCGCCATCGCACCGCTATGGCACTTAGCAATCCGCCGAGACGGCTGAGGAGATAGCCGTAGCAGCCGCCGATGAGCAGAACGTGCAGATCGGACCGCCCGGCAAGCTGCGCGGCGTGCAGCAGATAAAGCGCGATGATCGTCAGCGTTCCAGCGAAGACCGGATACATTACTGACGTTCGCATCTGCGCCTCCTGTCATGACAAGGCTATGACAGGCTTATCTGACCGACAAGCTTTTTTGTGCACTTGCGTCATAAAATTTGGTTGCGACCGCTCAATCGCTCACAAACTTGCAAACGTTCGACACTCGCACACGCAGCATTTTTCGGGAGTACGCTCCGCCTCAGGCCGCCACCAGCGCCGCATAGTCTTTGCGCAACAACTGCTTGTCGATCTTCTCCGTGCCGAGCCGGGGAAGCGGACCGGGGCTGAGCCACAGCCGTTGCGGCACCTTGAACGCGGCGAGATGCTCGCCGAGGAAGGCGATCAGTTCCGCGGCGGTGGTCGCGTCCGGGTCAGCAAGGTGGACGACCGCGCAGGGCACCTCGCCGAGCCGCTCGTCGGCGAGCCCGAACACCGCCGCCTCGGCGACCGCGCCATGCGTATAAAGTGCCGCCTCGACCTCCTGACAGCTGATGTTCTCGCCGCCGCGAATGATGATGTCCTTCTTGCGGTCGACGATGAACAGATAGCCGTCGGCGTCGAGATAGCCGAGGTCGCCAGTGCGAAAGAAGCCGTCGGCGGTGTAGCAGGCTGCGGTGTCGGCGGGACGGCCCCAATAGCCCTCGAAACACGCCGCCGAGCGAATTCCGATCTCGCCGACGCCGCCCAGCCGCACCTGCTGCCCGGCATCGTCAAGGATCGCGAACTCGACCAGCGGCGCGGAGGCGCGCCCGGTCGAGGCGGGCTTGGCGAGATAGTTGCTGCGCCAATTGCCTGCGCCGACCGCGTTGGTCTCGGTCAGGCCATAGCCGATCAGCGGGGAGCCGGGCAGCTCGGCATCGAGCCGCCGGACATGCTCGACCGGGCGCGGTGCGCCACCGGCCGCGAAATCAGTGACAGTCGACAGGTCATAGGCGTCGCGGCGCGGATGGTTGAGCATTTCGAGGCTCATCAGCGGCACGCCGACGAAATAGGTGACCTTCTCGCGCTCGATCAGCCGCATCGCTTCCTCGGCATCCCAGCGCGACATCAGCACCAGCTTGCGCCCCATCGCGAAGCTCTGGAGGAAGGTCGGCACCATGGCGGTGACGTGGAACAGCGGCACATTGAGCAGGGTCGCGGGCTGCGCGGCCATCGGCTTGCCGTCCTGAGTCGAAATCGCCAGCATCATCATCGCCGAGGCGAGGAAGTTGAAGGTGCCCTGCACCACCTGGAATTGGGTCGACAGCGCGCCACGCGCGCGACCCGTCGAGCCCGAGGTGAACAGGATGGTCGCGTGATCGTCAGGCCCCATCGTCGGCAGCGTCGCGCCCTTAGCGCGCGCGAACACCGCGTCGAGCGCCTGTTCGAGCGGGAGCGTGTCGTCGAACGCCTCGACAGGCACGGTACAGTCGCCGAGCCGCTTCACACGCGGCGGATCGGCGAGGATCAGTGCCGGAGTCGATTCCGCAACCGCCGCCGCGAGTTCCTCGCCCTGCCACCAGCCGTTGAGCAGGGTGGCGACACCACCGGCCATGACGATCCCCATGTAGAGGACGATCCAGGCCGCCGAGTTGCGCGCGGCGATCGCGACGCGGTCACCCGGCGCGATGCCGTAGCCGTCGATCAACGCCTGTGCGACGCGGGTCGCGGCATCATACGCCTGCCCGAAGGTCAGCCGTTCGTCGCCGCAGACCAGAAAGGTCTTGTCGCGATGCTCGGCGCAGAAATGCGCGAAATAGGCCGGCAGCGTCAGCGGGGCGGTGGCGATACACGGCAGCGTGCGGCCGAAACGTGCAATCGATCCCAATGCGAGCGGACCACCCTGCCCCGTCAGGGTCGCCATTATGGCATCCATGCGTGCGTCAAGCTCGGTCCGCATCACTCTCTCCGCTTGGGTTTGTCTTATTCGCCCCTTATGGAGGCGCGATTCACGAGGGGAAAGCCTTGATCCTGCCCGCGCTCACGGCTGCCGTAGCGGCAAGCCACATACATTTTTCCGATCTGGGGCTGCATCCCGACGTCTTCTCGATCGGGGTGTTCACGCTGCGCTGGTACAGCCTGGCCTATATCGCCGGAATCGTCATCGGCTGGTGGTATCTGCTCAAGCTGCTCGACCAGCCGGGCGCACCGATGGCGCGGCGTCATGCCGACGATCTGGTCTTCTACGCGACGCTGGGCATCATCCTCGGCGGCCGGATCGGCTATGTGCTGTTCTACGCGCCCGAGATGCTGACGCGGCCCTTGTCGATCCTGCGACTATGGGACGGCGGGATGTCCTTCCACGGCGGGGTGATCGGCACCTCGCTGGGCCTGATCTGGTTCGCGCGCAAACATGGGCTCAACTGGTTGCGCGTGCATGATTATGTCGCGGCCTGCGTGCCGTTCGGGCTGTTCTTTGGGCGGCTCGCCAATTTCGTGAACGGCGAATTGTGGGGCAAGCCCGCCGACGTGCCGTGGGCGATCGTCTTCGAACGGACGGTGCCGTTCGGCGTGCCCGAGCCGGCGCGCCACCCGAGCCAGCTCTACGAGGCGGGGCTGGAGGGCATCCTGCTGTTCGCGTTGCTGTGGTTCTTCTTCTGGCGCACCGATGCCCGCTATCAGCCGGGCAAGCTGGTCGGGCTGTTCCTGACCGGTTACGGCCTTGCGCGCTTCACCGCCGAGTTCTTCCGCGAGCCCGACGCGCAGCTCCGCCAGTTCGCCGAGGCGACAGGGCTGCACATGGGGCAGTGGCTGTGCGTGCCGATGATCCTTGCCGGGCTGTTCCTGATCCTGACCGCACTGGGCCGCAGGACGCGCGTCGAGCCGATCGCCGGCCCGGACGCGGTCGCCTGATGGGCGAGCCCCTGCTTGCCGAACGATTGGCCCGCGCCATTGCGCTGGGCGGGCCGATCCCGGTCAGCCAGTTCATGGCCGCCGCCAACACGCATTATTATGCAGCGCGCGACCCGCTCGGCGCGGCCGGCGACTTCACGACCGCACCCGAGATCAGTCAGATGTTCGGCGAGCTGATCGGCGCATGGGCGGCGGACCTGTGGGACCGCGCCGGGCGTCCCGTAGTGGCATGGGTCGAGCTGGGACCGGGGCGCGGCACGCTGAGCGCCGATGCGCTGCGCGTGATGGCGCATGCCGGCCTGACGCCGGCAGCGCATCTCGTCGAGACCAGCGCGACGATGCGCGCCGCGCAAGCCGAGCGTGTGCCGGGCGCGACGTGGCATGATTCGATCACGACGCTGCCCGAGGACGTGCCGCTGATCGTCATCGCCAACGAATTCTTCGACGCGCTGCCGATCCGCCAGCTCGTGAAGCGTGGGCAGACGTGGCACGAGCGGCTGGTCGCGTGTCAGGACACGTTGTTCCTGCCGATCGCGGGGACCAGCGTGCCCGACACGATTATCCCGCCCGCGCTCGCCGCCGCCGCGTCGGGGGCGATCGTCGAGACGTCGCCCGCCAGTGTCGCGATCATGGCCGATCTGTCGGCGCGGATCGTCACGCAGGGCGGCGCGGCGCTGGTGATCGACTATGGCTATGACGGTCCGGCGGTCGGCGACACATTGCAGGCGGTGCGTGGTCATGCCTATGCCAATCCGTTCGAGGCACCGGGCGAACAGGACCTGACCGCGCACGTCGATATGGCGACGCTGCGGCTGGTGGCCAGCGCCTCGGGCGCGGCGACGTTCGGAACGACCGGGCAAGGCGCGTTCCTGCGCGCATTGGGAATCGACCAGCGCGCCGCGGCGCTGGGCGAGAGAGTGGCCGGCGACCGCCGCCGGCTGGTGGACGACATGGGGGAGTTGTTCAAGGTGATCGCAGCGACACATCAGAACTGGCCGCAACCGGCGGGGTTCGGGGCATGACCCGCCGCGCCACCCTGCGCCGTGCCACCGCGAAGGACGCCGCCGATCTGGCCGGCGTCGCCCGCGCGACCTTCACCGAGACGTTCGGCATGCTGTATTCCGCGGCCGATCTCGCCACCTTCCTCGAACAGCACACGCCGGAGGACTGGGCGCGCGAGATCGCCGACCCGGCCTATTCGGTCGCGGTGGTCGAGGACGGGCATATCGTCGTCGGCTATGTCAAACTCGGCCCCCCACGGCTGCCGTTCACGCCCAAGGAAGGCGCGATCGAGCTGCGGCAATTCTATCTGCTCCAGCCCTGGCAGGGCGCGGGCATGGGACCGAAGATGATGGAATGGGCGCTGGAGGAAGCGCGCGCACGCGGGATGCGCGAAATGTACCTGTCAGTGTTCGTCGACAACGAGCGCGCGCGGCGGTTCTACGCCAAGTACGAGTTCAAGGATGTCGGCCGCTACGCCTTCATGGTCGGCGACCATGAGGATACCGACGTCGTGATGCGACGCGCACTGTGACCTTGCCGGTGCCGTTCCGCGCCGCGGTGCTGAACGGTGTCGCGCATGGCTTTTTCGGGCGGCAGGGCGGTGGCTCG
The DNA here is from genome assembly GCF_044901155.1 of Sphingomonas sp. NPDC079357. Classification (NCBI taxonomy): domain Bacteria; kingdom Pseudomonadati; phylum Pseudomonadota; class Alphaproteobacteria; order Sphingomonadales; family Sphingomonadaceae; genus Sphingomonas; species Sphingomonas sp. NPDC079357. Next base: position 74,770 of record NZ_JBJDOM010000005.1, on the reverse strand, counting down.
GCGGGGATCCATGCCGGGCTGAACGTCGGGCTGGGCTCAGCGGACGACGAGGCGTTGGTGCAGGCGAACCGCGCGGCGGCGGTCGGCGCGGTCGCGCCGGGGGCGTGTCTGCTGACGCCGTACCAGACTCACTCGGCAACCTGCATCACGGTCGAGGCGCCGTTCGCCGAACGACCGCAAGCGGATGCGCTGGTCACCGACCGCGCCGGCCTTGCGATCGGGGTGGTCACGGCCGATTGCGCGCCGGTGTTGCTCGCCGACATCGCGGCAGGCGTCGTCGGGGCCGCGCATGCCGGCTGGAAGGGGGCGCTGACCGGGATCACCGATGCGACGGTCGCGGCGATGATCGCGCGCGGTGCACAGGTCGAACGGATCGTGGCGGCGGTGGGGCCGTGCATCGCGCGGGCCAGCTATGAGGTCGACGATGCGTTCCGGCAACGATTCGAGGAAGCGGACGGTGCGAACGAGCGCTTCTTCGTCAATGCGCGCGCGGGGCATCACCGCTTCGATCTGGAAGGCTATGTCGTCCACCGGCTCGCGGCGGCGGGGGTCAAGCGGGTCGCGGCCTTGGGGCTGGACACCTATGCCGACGAGGCGCGGTTCTTTTCCTATCGCCGGGCGACGCACAGGGGCGAGCCGGGCTACGGGCGGCAGATCGCGATCATCGCCCCGGCGGGCTGACGCCACCGATGCGAAGCGCTCCTCGTAAACAAAACGTCACCCCGGAGCGGCTCCGGGGTGACGGTAGGCTCGATGCGGATCGTTCCGCCGCGCCGCCGGTTGATGCGGCAACACAGGAGAACGATCATGGCCGACAAGCTGGTTCGCGAGGAACTGAGCGAGGGCCCGACCTTCGATCGGAAGGCGAAGCGACCGATCAAAGGCGGGCTATATTATCTCGCGTTCCTGTTGGTGGCCGCGATCCTGATACTATTTTACGCCGGCAATCTGATCTGACCGCCGCGGCGCTGACGCAGTGCCGCCCCGACCAGACCGAAACCCAGGATCATCATCGCCCAGGTCGCCGGCTCGGGCACTGCGCCGCCAGTGACGCCGTTCAGCGAGAAGCTGATCGAACGATCGTACTTATAGGCCTGCGTGCCCGCACCGATCACCTGCGCATCGGCGTTGCTGAACCCGGTGCGCGGCAGCGTGTTTACCGACACCTTGTAGCTGGTGCCCGCCTGGAAGGTCTTCGACGCGGTCGCAGCGGCGGTGTAGTCGGCAAGCGTGCCGGTGAAGAGCAATGTGTCGTTCGCGCCCTGGTAGATGTTGATATAGTCGAGCGCGCGACCGGCGATATTGCCGCTTCGGGTGTCCAGATCGGTTGCCGCCGCGATGTAGCCGATGTTGAGCAGGCCGGTCTGGTTGAGCAGGAAGGTGGTGATCACCTCATGGCTGATCGACACCGATGCCGAAGCCGCTGCCGAGGTGGACGCAGCCGACAGGTCGTCGACGAAACGCGCAACCCAGCCGTCGGGCGAGGTGCTGGTCACGAGCGTGTTGCCCGTGCCGGTCGCGTTGGCGACGTTGCCGGCGCCGAACGCGCCCGACACCGCGGCGTTGGTCGAACCCTGACCGGCGAACGAGCCGTTGCCCGAGCGCACCGTCGAGCTCTGGTCACGCGTCGCGGCATTGTCGGTCACCTGCGCGCCGAGCAGCAGGTCAGTCGAGGCATCGATCGACTTGGTTGAAACAACGGTCGCTGCATAGGACGGCGTCGCCGCCGTCACTGCCACAGCCGCGAGTACGAGCCGCATACCCAACTTCATATCCATTCCCCCCAAGTAGCTACCAACTGGTTCACAGCCGAACCATGCCGGCCTGCTAAGGCGGAAATTTTCGGCAGGCTTTAACTCATTTGCAGTAGATGATCCCCCTGAACGCACCAAATCACCCAAAACGGGACAGTAGACGGATCAGCTCGGCCTGTCTTGAAGTATGCGTTTTGGCAAAAATTTGTCGCAAATGCACACGGATAGTATTGATCGTGATGCCCAGCGGGGCCGATGCTTCCTCCAGCGTGCGTCCTGAAAAAAGTTGCTCTGCCAGATCGGCCTCGCGGGCGGTCAATCCAAATGCGGCGCGCCACAATGCGACGCGAGACACGGGGGCTGCCAGCGGATCGACCAACGTGACCAGCGCCGCAGCCTGATCGGGCACGAGCGCGCGACGCTCCGCCACCAGCGGCCAGGCACACAGCACATAGCCGGGCCGATCATCGCTTCGCTCGATCCGCGTCGCGTCTGCGATCGCTCCCTGCGCGGCGGTAGCGCGCGCGATCGCCGCAGCCAGACGCCGCTGGCTGGCCGGGTCGGTCGCCAAGAGCCGCCCCCCGGCCATCCGCAGGCCATCGTCACGGCGCAGCGCCTGCTCGAAATCGGGCGTCGCCCGCAGCACCACCCCACTTTCGTCGAGCAAAGCAGCGGGTTCGCCCGCAGCATCGAGCCGCGCGCTCCACCATTGTTCGCGCAACTTCTCGGCGTGGAGCACGCCGAAGGTCAGCGTCTGCTCCAGCGTTCCCGCCAGCGAGGCGAGTCGTCGCCATTGCTCATCGTCGATCGCACCGCGCGACACGGCGTTGTGCACCGACAGCCCGCCGACCCAGCGACCGTTGCCGATCACCGAGGCCGAGGTAATGAAATGTCGGGTGCGGCTGTGTGCTTCCATCCAGCGCAGATACACGGCCACCTTGGGGTCGTCGCGATCGAGCACGTCCGTGTCGCGATACAGGCTGCTCTGCTGGAGCCGCGCCACCACCGGAATCTGCGGATCAAGCAGGTGCATACGATCCGCCTCATATCGCGCGGGCCCGGCGGGGTCGACGTGGTGGATCGTGTTCCACGTCAGCGCCCCTTTCGCGCGATCGACCATCGCGAGATAGCCCGCGGCGCCACCGACCCATTCCGATGCACGCCGCAGCCATGGGGTCCAGCCCTCCGGACCGTCGTCCATGGCCGCCAGATACGCACCATGGATCAGTGCGTCGCGTTCGTCGTTCATGCCGCCCCCCAGCGATCACTGAGGCTGACCTAGATTAGAGGACGAAGCGACTCAAGTCGGAGTTGCGGGCGACGCCGGACAGTTGCGCCTCGACATAAGCGGCATCGACGACTACCGCCGCGCCCTGCCGATCCTCTGCATCGAAGCTGACCTCCTCGAGCAATTTCTCCATGACGGTCTGGAGACGGCGGGCGCCGATATTCTCGATCTCGCCGTTCACCTCCGCCGCAATCTTGGCAATCGCGCGGATGCCGTCGTCGGTGAAGCTGACGTTGACGCCCTCGGTGGCGATCAGCGCCTTGTATTGCGCGGGCAACGACGCCTTGGTGTCCGACAGGATCGCGACGAAATCGTCCTCGGTCAGCCCCTTCAGCTCGACGCGGATCGGCAGGCGGCCCTGAAGTTCGGGCAGCAGGTCGCTGGGCTTGGCGACGTGGAACGCGCCGCTGGCGATGAACAGGATATGGTCGGTCTTCATCGGGCCGTATTTGGTCGAAACGGTCGTGCCCTCGATCAGCGGCAACAGGTCGCGCTGGACGCCTTCACGGCTGACCGAGCCGCCGCGCACGTCGCTGACCGCGATCTTGTCGATCTCGTCGAGAAAGACGATGCCATTTTCCTCGGCGTCCTGCAGCGCGATGCGGCTGACCTCGTCCTGATCGAGCCGCTTGTCCGCCTCTTCCTCGACCAGTTTCTCCCAGGCAGCGGGGACGAGCAACTTGCGGCGCTGCTTGGGCCCGCCGCCGAACGCCTTGCCCATCATCTCGCTGAGATTGATCATCCCGACCGAGCCCTGCCCGCCGGGCAGCTCGAACGGCATCGCCGGTGCCTGTTGCAGCTCGAGTTCGACTTCCTTGTCGGCGAGATGCCCGTCGCGGAAGCGCTGTCGGAAGCTCTCGCGCGTCGCCTGGCTGGCGTCCTTGCCGACCAAAGCGTCGAGCAACCGGTCCATCGCCGCGGCCTCGGCCTTGTCCCTCACCGCAACGCGGCGGCGTTCCTTTTCCAGCCGCACCGCCTCCTCGACGAGATCGCGTGCGATCTGCTCGACGTCCCGGCCGACATAGCCGACCTCGGTGAACTTGGTCGCCTCGACCTTGACGAACGGCGCGTCGGCCAGCTTGGCGAGGCGGCGGCTGATCTCGGTCTTGCCGCAGCCGGTCGGCCCGATCATCAGGATGTTCTTGGGCGTCACCTCGTCGCGCAGATCGGGCGCGAGCTGCTGGCGGCGCCAGCGGTTGCGCAGCGCGACGGCGACCGCGCGCTTGGCGTCCTGCTGCCCGATGATGTGGGCGTCGAGCGCGGCGACGATCGCCTTGGGAGTGAGATTATCATTCATGGTGTTTCAAAGCCTTGGTCGGCGAATGTTGTGAATGTTGAGACGCGGATGAGGTGAGCCGTCGCCCCTAGCTGCGCAGGGGTGACGGCATCCGGATCACGTCGTGCTGTCCAGCGTCTCGATCGTGACGCGGTCGTTGGTGTAGACGCAGACCTCGGCGGCGATCTTCATCGCCTTGCGGCACAGCACCTCGGCGTCATTCTCATATTCGACCAGAGCACGCGCCGCGGCGAGCGCATAGTTGCCGCCCGAGCCGATCGCGGCAACCCCGGCCTCGGGCTCCAGCACGTCGCCGTTGCCGGTGAGGATCAGCGTCACTTCCTTGTCGGCGACGATCATCATCGCCTCCAGATTGCGAAGATATTTGTCGGTGCGCCAGTCCTTGGCCAGCTCGACCGCGGCGCGCATCAGGTGATAGCCGTGGCGCTCCAGCTTTGCCTCCAGCCGCTCGAACAGGGTGAAGGCGTCGGCGGTGGCGCCCGCGAAGCCGGCGATGACCTTGCCGTCTCCAAGCGTGCGGACCTTGCGCGCATTGGGCTTCATCACGGTCTGCCCCATCGAGACCTGGCCGTCGCCGATCACGACAACCTTGCCGCCGCGCCGTACCGAAAGAATGGTGGTGCCATGCCAGACCGGCATGGAGGAGGAATCGTTAACGCTCATAGGCGCAGGATTTGGGGCGCGGATGTGTCCCAGGCAAGGGCAATGAAAGTTTGCACGCCGGCGATGGTATCGCCACGAACGAACGACCATATGACGCGCGGAGAGTGAGTGCGTCGATGATAACCGATAAAGATCGCTTGTATTTTCAGACGCGTGCCGAAGCCGAATTGCGGCTGGCCGCGGAGGCGGAAGACCCGGTGGTGTGCCAGGCGCATTATGCGATGGCGACCGAATATCTGGAGGCCGCGCATGGCGCGAGCATGCGGTTGCCCCCCGACCCGCAGCGGCTGGCGCGCTCGGGATAACGGGTCTTCTTCCGCCGTCATCCCCGCAGAGGCGGGGATCCAGACGCGCTGCCGCCACGCCTCTATCGAGACGACATGGGTTCTGGATTCCCGCCCTCGCGGTAATGACGGTCAAGGACTATTTCGCCTTGGCCTTCCCCCATTCGCGCGCGACGGTGTAGCCGAGATAGCCAGTCGCGAAGAGCGTGTAGAGCGGCTCGGGCAGGCCCGACAAATAGGCGTTCATCGCCTGCGCGATCGCCGCCGCCGCCTGCGGGCGGACGGCGGCGATCAGGCCCATCGGGATGCTCCACAGCAGCAGCGCATACATGACGTAGAGGAAGCCCGGCCGCGCGCGGCTGGTCCACGGATCGGTCGCCTGTGCCTCGGCGAGAATCGCGGCCATCTGCGTCTTGACGCGTTCCAGCTCCTGCGTGCCCTCCATCCGCAACAGCTCGCGCTGTGCCGCCTCACGAGCGCGAGGATCGGGGATCAGCTTGTCGAGCAGCCCGGCGACGGGCGCGATGATCGAATCGAGTACCGGCATCCTCAGCGCTCCGTGCCGCCGACGCGGTTGGCGAGCCAGCCATAGAGGAAGGCTTCGTTGGCGGGACGATGCTCGGCGAGCGACAGGTAGCGTTCGCCCTGCAACGCCTCGACCGCGCGGATCAGCACCGTCTCGGCGGTGTTGCCACGCATTTTGAGGAAGCGGCTCAGCGCGTCGAGCGTCTGCGCGCCGATCCGACCGTCGCAGTCGAGGTCGGGATAGTCGCGGCCGCCACGGTTCAGCGCGGAAAGTGCGCGTTGCAGGAAGGTCGCGGCGACCGCCGGCCCCATGTTGACCGCAGTGTCGAACAATTCGGCCGCCAGGCGCGGGGCGAGCGCGGCGATGCGGTCGAAGCCGGGGGCGGCCCAATAGAGGCGACGGTAGATCGCGACCGCCGCCGGGCGCGCGAAATGCTGCATGTCGCCGCTATAGCCGTTGGCGCGCGCGACCGCCTCGGTGATGCCGAAACGCGTCGCGCCGCCGCGGTCAGCTGGGTGGTTCACATACCCGCCCTCGCGGTCGATCACCGCGTCGATGAGGTCGTCGATCATGGTTGACGTTCTCCTTGGTTGGATGGAGAACGTATCAGGAACGAGGCTGTGTAGGACAGGGTGTCACCCCCTCATTCCCGCGCAGGCGAGAACCCGGAACCTCGGACGTTTGCGCCCCTATCGACGGATTTGCGCGTCTGGATTCCCGCCTTCGCGGGAATGACGGTGTTGGCCGTTACCGCACCCTCACGATCTCACAGCCGACGCGCGCGTCAGGGTAGACGTCGGGCTTCATCGAGCGCACCCGCACCTCGCGAACGCGCGGATCGGCAAGGCAGAAGGCGGCGATGCGCTCGACCAGCGTCTCCTGCAACGCAAAGCCGTCGCCCGCCGCCAGCGCCTGAATGCCGTCGCGGATCGTGTCGTAATCGAGCACCTCGGCGATCGTGTCCGCACCCGGCGTCTGCGGGTAATCGACCATCAGCCATACCGAAACCAGCACGCGCTGCGGCGCGGCCTCGTGCGGGTGGATGCCGAGCCGCATCTGCACCGCGAGATCGTCGAGGATGATCGCATAGTCAGCCATGATCGGTTCCGAACATCACATCACGCGGACTCTTCACGAAGCGCTGCCCGCAATCCACGAAGATGTTCTGTCCGGTGACGCTGCGCGCCTGCAGCAGCCAGACGACCGCTTCGGCGACCGCCTGCTCGCCGACCGGGCGCTGCAACAGATTGGCGCGCGCCACCTCGTCAAAGTCGGCGTCGGTCTGATCACCGCTCGGCAGCGTCAGCCCGGGTGAAACCGCGTTGACGCGGACGCGCGGCGCAAAGGCCTGCGCCATCAACACGGTCGCCTGCGCGAGCGCGGCCTTGGTGAGCGTGTAAGTGTAGAAGTCGGGGTTGGGATTGGCGAGCTTCTGGTCCAGCAGGTTGACCACCGCGCCCTCGCGCCCCTGCCCCGCCAGCGCAGCGGCGAGCAGCGACGGCGCGACGACGTTGACTGCATGGAGCCGCGCGGCGAGCGTCGCATCCGGGGTGGTGGGCGAATCATAGTCGAACAGCGAGGCGCTGTTGACCAGCCCGTCGATCGCGCCCCCTTGGCAGGCGCGGGCGAACAGCGCGCGGATGTCGGCGAGATCGGAGAGGTCGCCCTGCACCGCCGCTCCGCCCAGTTCGGCGGCCAGCGCCTCGGCCTCCTGCTGCGACGTGCCGTAGTGGATTACGGGCTCATGCCCCGCCGCCGCGACCGCGCGCGCGATCGCCGCGCCGAGCCGCTTCGCGCCCCCGGTCACCAGCACCCGCATCGCGGTCAGGCGAGCCCCATGAGCGACAGCACTTCCTTGCGGCTGCGGTCATCGTCGCGGAACACGCCCATCATCCGGCTCGTCACCATGTTGACGCCGGAGGTGCGCACGCCGCGCGCGGTCATGCAGGCGTGGCTCGCCTCGATCACCACCGCGACGCCCAGCGGCCTGAGCCCGTTCCAGATGCAGTCGGCGACCTCGGCGGTCAGCCGCTCCTGCACCTGCAACCGTCGCGCATAGCCATGGAGCACGCGCGCCAGCTTCGAGATGCCGACGACATGGTTGCGCGGCAAATAGGCGATGTGCGCCTTGCCGATGATCGGTGCCATGTGATGCTCGCAATGCGACTGGAACGGAATGTCCTTCAGCAACACGATCTCGTCATAGCCGCCGACTTCCTCGAACACCCGCGACAGATGGACCCCGGGATCTTCTCCGTAGCCGGCGCAATATTCCTTCCACGCCCGCGCCACCCGCTTCGGGGTGTCGACCAGTCCTTCGCGCGCCGGATCGTCACCGGCCCAGCGCAGCAGCGTCCGCACCGCTTCCGCCACGTCGTCGGGGACCGCGATCTTGCCGTCTTCCGCCACCAGATCGCCGTCGCCGGGCGTCGCCTGACCCTTGTCGTTCATCATGTCCTCGTTCGTATCGACGCCGGCTGTAGCATGAATTGATCCAGCGCAACCTGTCATGTCCTTCGCGGGTTGCATCCCGGCAACGAAGGAGACGGACGATGGCGGATAATCTGAAGAAGGGTGACGACGTGACCTGGAAGTCGCACGGCGGCACCGCACACGGCACGGTCGAGAAGAAGCTGACGTCCGAAACCTCGATCAAGGGCCACAAGGTCAAGGCGTCGAAGGATGACCCGCAATATCTCGTGGAGAGTGACAACGGCGGAAAGGCGGCGCACAAGCCCGCTGCGCTGAAAAAGGCGTGATTCTGTGCGCGGTCCGCTCGGGCCGGCGCAAAGGGAAGGATTACAATGGCTACCACCCCAAAGACCGGCGGTATTCACGCCCCCGTTCAGCCCTCGGCTGAGCTGGGCGCGGTCGTCGGCAACGAGAAGCTGCCGCGCAGCCAGGTTATCAGCAAGGTTTGGGACTATATCAAGTCGAACAACCTGCAGAACCCGGAAAACAAGCGCGAGATCCTGGCTGACGACAAGCTGAAGAAGGTGTTCGGCAAGGACAAGTGCACGATGTTCGAGATGAACAAGTACATCTCGCAGCACGTGAAGGCTTGACGCTTCTCGACTGACACGACGCGCCGCTGCCCAGAACCGGCGGCGCGTTTGTTTCTAAAGTCCACCGTTCGCCCTGGGCTTGTCGAAGGGCGTGCCGTTGGGACACGAGCTTCGACGGGCTCAGCACGAACGGTAAGCTGTTTTACACCGCCACCGGAACCGCTGCGCGCGCCTCGTCGCCGAACACGCGGAGATAGCGGGCGATTTCCTCGGGCGTTCCGGTCGCCTTGGCGGGATTGTCGGACAGTTTGACCGCCGGATGCCCGTCGGCGCTCACCACCTTGCAGACCAGCGAGATCGGCTCCAGCCCGCTCGCGTCATCCGGGTCGCAGCCGCGGAAGTCGTTGGTGAGATTCGTGCCCCAGCCAAAGCTCATCCGCACCCGGCCGCGGAAATGGCGATAGGTCGCCTCGATCGAGGCAGTGTCCATGCCATCGGAGAAGATCAGCAGCTTTTCGCGCGGGTCGCGACCGTGCGTTTTCCACCACGCGATGATCCGCTCGCCCGCCTCGATCGGCGGCGCGCTGTCGGGGCGGAAGCCGGTCCAGTCCGCCACCCAGTCGGGCGCGTCGCGCAGGAAGGCGGCGGTGCCGAACGCATCGGGCAAGGCGATCAGCAAATTGCCGCCATAGGCCTGCCGCCATTCGTCGAGTACCCGATACGGCGCCTCGGCGAGCGCGGCATCGTCGGGCGCGAGCGCAGCGGCGACCATCGGCAGCTCGTGCGCATTGGTGCCGATCGCCTCCAGATCGTGATCCATCGCGAGCAGCACGTTCGACGTGCCGATGAAGCGCTTGCCCAGCCCCTCCTTGAGCGCCTCGACGCACCAGCGCTGCCACAGGAAACCGTGGCGGCGGCGCGTGCCGAAGTCCGACAGCGCGAGGTCGGGCAGGTCTTGCAACCGTTCGACCTTCTCCCACAATTTCGCCTTGGCGCGCGCATAGAGCACGTCGAGCGTGAAGCGCCCCTTGCCGCGCAGCGCCGCGCGGGCGCGCAGCTCGTTGACGATCGCGAGCGCGGGGATCTCCCACATCGTCGTGCACATCCACGGGCCGTCGAAATGCAGCTCGAACTGGCCGTCGACGCTGCGCAACTCGTAGTCCGGAAGGCGGAAGTCGGCGAGCCAGGCGAGGAAATCGGGCGCGAACATCCGCGCCTCGCCATAGAAGCTGTTGCCCGCCAGCCAGATCAACTCCTTCTTGGTGAAGCGTAGCCCCCGCGCATGATCGAGGTGCGCGCGCAATTCGGCTTCGTCGATCACCTCGGCCAGCCGGACGCTGCGGGTGCGGTTGATGAGCGCGAAGGTGGCGTGGGTATGGCGATGCCGCCGCCAGATCAGCTGGAGCATCAGCAGCTTGTAGAAATCGGTATCGAGCAGGCTGCGCACGATCGGGTCGAGCCGCCAGTTATGATCCCAGGTACGCGTTGCGATGTCGGTATAGACCATCGTCACGCCTCCCAGGGCGTGATGTCGGGCTCGGCACCGATCAGCGCGAGGCCGTGCGCGATCGAGGTCAGCTCGCCGCCGGTGGCGATCCGATCCGCGCCGAAGCGGCGGCCGAAGATCGCGCGGATCGCCGGGATCAACGACGACCCGCCGGTCAGGAACACGCGGTCGATCGCGCCGGCCTCCACCCCGCCGCGCGTCAAGGCGGCGTCGAGTGCGGCCTCGATGCGGACGAGATCGTCGGCGATCCAGCGCTCGAAATCGGCGCGCGTAACGTCGGCGGCGATGCGGATCCCGCCGCCCTCGAACGCGAATTCGGCATGATCGGCGCTCGACAGCGCGCGCTTGAGCCGGCCGACCGCGTCATAGAGCGGGAAGCCCTGCTCCTCCTCGACCAAGGCGATCATCCGCCCGATCGCATCGGGATCGAGCGCGTCGCGTTGCAGCTTGCGCAATTCCTCAAGCGTGCGGCGATTGCGCATCATCGCCAGCCGCGACCAGTCCGCGACGTCGTTGAAGAAGCCGCCGGGGATGTCGAGCACCTTGCCGAACGAGCGATATTGCCCGCCCTTGCCCAGCAGCGGCAGCACCAGCTGCGAGACGATCCGTTGGTCGAAGCGGTCGCCGGCGATCCCGACGCCGGTCGAGGCAAGTGGGACGCAGCGCCGCTCCGCCCCCGGTGCGGCGACGCGCACCAGCGAGAAGTCGGTCGTCCCGCCGCCGAAATCGGCGACGAGAATCGTCGCCGGCTCGGTCAGCCGCGCCGCGAAACTGTGCGCCGCGCCGAGCGGTTCGTAGACATAATGGACCTCGGCGCCGAACTCGCGCAGCATCAGGTCGTAGCGGGCCCTCGCCAGCGCCTCATCGGGGCGCGCACCGGCATATTCGACCGGCCGTCCGACGATCACGCGCGCGGGGCGATCGTCGAGCTGCCCGCCGGCATGGCGCACCAGCTTCTGGAGCAGCAGCCGCCCGAGATCCTCGAAGCGCATCTGGCGGTTGAAGATCGTCGTCCGCTCGAATAACGGGCTGGCGGCGACGGTCTTGAACGACTGGACGAAGCGGCTGTCGAGCGGTGCCTCCAGATATTCGGCGATCGCCCACGGCCCCGCCTCGCTGGCAACGCCGTTCCAGCCTTGTTCGTCCTCCCAGAAGCACAAGGCCGAGCGGAAAACCGCGCCGGTCGCTTCCTTGCCGGTGAACTCGACCAGCCGCGCGTCATCGTCCTCGGCGAGCGCGACGACGGTGTTGGTGGTGCCGAAATCGAGGCCGAGCGCACGCGCCACGTCTTGCTCCGTCGCAGGTGTGGTGCCCCCGGCGAGATTCGAACTCACGGCCTGCGGTTTAGGAAACCGTCGCTCTATCCTGCTGAGCTACGGGGGCACGGGCGGTTTTCCTAGGTTTCCGCGCGCGCGCGGTCAACGACGAAGCGGATCAGCCGAACAGTGCGGCATAGCGTTCCGGCTTGAAGCCGACCTCGATGCGCTCACCATCGACAAGCACCGGGCGCTTGATCGTGGACGGGTGCGCGATCATCAGCGCGCGCGCTTTCGCGGTATCGAGGTCGGCCTTGTCGGCGTCGGGCAGCTTGCGAAAGGTGGTGCCGGCACGATTGAGCAGCGGCTCCCAGCCGAGCTGCCTTATCCATGCGTCGAGCGCTGCTTCGTCGACGTCAGACTTTTTGTAGTCGTGGAACGTGTAGGCGATATCGCGGTCAGCGAGCCAGGTGCGCGCCTTTTTGACGGTGTCGCAATTGGGGATGCCGTAGAGGGTAACGGGCATGAGGGTTCGATCCGTGCACATGGGGAGATCGCCGGCTAGCGGCGCGCGGAAGGCAGCGCGGCGAAATTGATCTTCTTGAACCCCGCCGTCTGCAACGTATAGATCAAGCCGGCGACGCACCGCCACGGCGTCTCGACCGTCTTCGTGGCGACCTGTGCCTCGGGCGTCTTCCGCACCCTTGCACGGGCAATTTCCAGCAGTTCGGCATTGGTGAGGTCACGTCCCTCGAACGTGGTGATGCACGTTGCGCCTGTTTCGCGCAGCGCGACATCGAACCGCGTGCCGGCGGCCGGTGCAGCACAGCCAAGGGTCAAACCGCACAAGGAGACGATCGGACACCATGATCGCATCGTCCACATGCCGGCTAGCGCCGCTGCGGCGTCACGAGCTGACGCACCATGCGGATCTCGGTCGCAAAGCCCGGTTTCACGGGTGTGCTGCGAATCAGGTAGATCGCTTCCGCCGTGCCGCCGGCGCCCTGCTTCTGGACACCGCTGGCCTGCGAGCGAATGTCGCCGACCGCGAAGGTCTGCGGCGGCAGTGTGAGGAACCCGCCGCCGCTGCGTGCCTGCGCCGCGGTGAGCAGTTGCTGCCACTTGCCCTCGTCGATCACGCCGTCGGTATTGGTCATGCGCACCGCACAGGAGCGGATCGGCGGCGCCTCCAGCGTCACGACGATCCGGCTGGTGCCTGCGGGCATGATCCAGCCGCGCCCGGGATCATCCTTGAGATAGGTGCGCAGTTCGGCCGGGCTCAACGTGCGGACGCCGGGGAGCTTTGCCATCGCGGTCGCGATCCGCCCCTCGTCGGGGAAGACTCGTCCACAGATCATGTCGAACAGCGCCATCTGCCCCTGCCCGCGGAACGACGGCGTGTCGGGGAGGTGCGGCGCGGGCGCGGCTTGCAGGGCGAGCGACAGGAGGGCGGCGATCATCAACTATTCCATCGTGGTCGCGGCGATTGTGGCACGGTTGGAAGGCCGCGACCACCATGCCGTCATTGCGAGCGTGGCGAAGCAATTCAGCGCCGGACCACGACGCGCCCTGGATTTCTTCGCTACGCTCGCAAAGGCGGATGGGCTTTACGCTGAACGGCGTTGCCTATTCATTATCCTGCCACATCAACCGTTCCGGCTCAGCGGCATCTTGCGATTTCGAAAATGAGGCCGCGACTCTGCCACGTCAGCGCTCGTGGCCCATCGGCGTCTTGCGACGCCAAATGACCCGGTCGCGATTCCGCCCCACGGGATCGCGAGTCCGGATCATTCCCACTCGATCGTGCCGGGCGGCTTGGAGGTGTAGTCGTAGGTGACGCGGTTGACGCCCTTCACCTCGTTGATGATCCGCGTCGCGACCCGCGGCAGGAAGCCCCCCGGGAACTCGAACGCCTCCGCGGTCATGCCGTCGACCGAGGTGACCGCGCGCAGCGCCAGCACGCTGTCATAGGTTCGTCCGTCGCCCATCACTCCCACCGAGCGCACCGGCAGCAGCACCGCGAACGCCTGCCAAATCGTGTCGTACAGCCCGGCGTTGCGGATTTCCTCGAGATAGATCGCATCGGCCTTGCGCAGGATGTCGCAACGCTCGCGCGTCACCTCGCCGGGGATGCGGATCGCGAGGCCCGGGCCCGGGAACGGATGGCGGTTGACGAACACCTCGGGCAGCCCCAGCTCGCGGCCGAGCGCGCGGACCTCGTCCTTGAACAATTCGCGCAGCGGCTCGACCAGCTTCATGTTCATCCGCTCGGGCAGCCCGCCGACATTGTGGTGGCTCTTGATCGTCACCGACGGGCCGCCGGTGAAGCTGACGCTCTCGATCACGTCCGGGTAGAGCGTGCCCTGCGCGAGGAAGTCCGCGCCGCCGATCTTCTTCGCCTCGGCCTCGAAGACGTCGATGAAGGTCTTGCCGATGAACTTGCGCTTCGCCTCCGGGTCGGTGACGCCGGCCAGCCCGTCCATGAACAGATCCTGGGCCTGCACGTGCACCAACGGGATGTTATAGGCGCCGCGGAACAGGCCGACGACCTGCTCGGCCTCGCCCTCGCGCAGGATGCCGCCGTCGACGAACACGCAGGTCAGCTGCTCGCCGATCGCCTCGTGGATCAGCACCGCCGCGACTGCCGAGTCGACGCCGCCCGATAGGCCGCAGATCACGCGCTTGTCACCAACCTGCGCGCGGATCTCGGCGATCTTGACGCTGCGGAACTCGGCCATCGTCCAGTCGCCCGCCAGCCCGCAGACGTGACGCGCGAAATTGGCGATCAGCTTCGCACCGTCGGGGGTGTGGACGACCTCGGGGTGGAACTGCATGCCGTAGAAGCGCCGCGCCTCGTCGGCGGTGATCGCGAACGGCGCGCCGGGCGACGAGGCGACGGGCGCGAAGCCGGGGGCGAGCCCCGCGACATGATCGCCGTGGCTCATCCACACCTGATGCTTCTCGCCGGCCTGCCATAGTCCATCGAACAGCGCGCAGGTCTGGTCGACCTGAACGAACGCCAGCCCGAACTCGCCCGACATGCCCTTTTCGACGCGTCCGCCAAGCTGGGTGTTCATCACCTGCTGTCCGTAGCAGATGCCGAGCACGGGGACGCCCGCGTCGAAGATCTCCTGCGGCGCGCGCGGGCTGTTCGCATCGACCACCGACGCCGGGCCGCCCGACAGGATCACGCCCTTCGGCTTCAGCCGCGCGAACGCCTCGGCGGCGGACTGGAAGGGCGCGACCTCGCTATAGACCCCCGCCTCGCGCACGCGACGCGCGATCAGCTGGGTCACCTGGCTGCCGAAATCGACGATGAGGATGTTGTCGGGATGCTCCATGGCGGGCCTGTAGCGGGATGGCGCGCGAGGGGAAAGAGGGAGCATCTTCGCCGTCATCCCGGACTTGATCCGGGGTTCCGCTTCTTACTTCCGACAGCAGGAAGAAGAAGCGAGGCCGCGGATCAAATCCGGGGCGACGTACGCTTTCAGGCGCGAACCTCCTTCGGCACCGCCTCGCCTTCGCGCAGCGTCAGCACCTCGACGCCGGTCGCGGTCACTGCCACCGTATGCTCGAATTGTGCGGAGAGCTTGCCGTCGCCGGTGACGACCGTCCAGCCGTCGTCGCGTGTCGCGACCTTGCGGGTGCCCTGATTGACCATGGGTTCGACCGTGAAGGTCATGCCTTCGCGCAGCACCGGGCCGGTGCCGGGGCGACCGTAGTTGAGCACCTCGGGCGCCTCGTGCATCTCGCGCCCGATGCCGTGCCCGCAGAAGTCGCGTACCACCGAATAGCCGTGCTGCTTGGCATGGCGGTCGATCGCCGCGCCGACATCGCCGAGCCGCGCGCCGGCGCGGACCTGCGCGATCCCCTTCCACATCGCCTCCTGCGCGACGCGCACAAGCCGGCGTGCAGCGGGCGCGACCTCGCCGACCAGATAGGTCTTGCTGGAGTCGGCGATGAAGCCGTTCTTCTCGAGCGTGATATCGAGATTGACGATGTCGCCGTCGCGGATCACGTCGGCGTCTGACGGTACGCCATGACAGACGACCTGATTGATCGAGCTGTTGAGCACGAACGCGAAGTCATACTGCCCCTTGCTGGCGGGACGCGCGTGCAGCTCGTCGACGATATAGCGTTCGACCCGATCGTTGATCGCGAGCGTCGACTGGCCGGCGAGCGTCTCGCGATCGAGCATCGTGAACACCTGCGCGAGCAGCCGGCCGGACTCGCGCATCAGCGCCAGCTCGTCGGGGGTCTTGAGGATCGGGGTCATGCGGCGGTCGCGATCGGGACGGCAGCGCGCTCGCGGGCGACGATCTCGCTGAACGACAGGGTCGGGTTGGCCTCCGCGAGCATCCCGATCTTCATCCAGAACTCGGCCTGCGCATTGATCGAGCGGCACATCACCGCGCTGGCGCGGCGCGCTTCCTCGTGGAGCAGGTCGTCGATCTTCACAATGCCCACACAGCTTCTCCACGGAGTTATCAACATACGAAGTGTATATGAAGTGGATGGTTGATTGTCACCTCACCCGTCATTCCCGCGGAAGCGGGAATCCAGACGCACGATCCTCACGCTTCTACCGAGACGGCGTGGGTTCTGGATTCCCGCCTTCGCGGAAATGACGGACCGAGGCAGGTCCGCAAACCCGAGACAAACGAAAAAGGCCGCCCCGTTGCCGGAGCGGCCTGTACGTTTCAGCGCGGTCGCCCGATCAGGCGGCGGCGTCGAAATCCTCGTCGTCGTTCATGACCGGACCCGAGTCCTGACCCTTGGCCGAGACGTCGCGGTCGACGAACTCGATGATCGCCATCGGCGAGGCGTCCGACGCGCGGATGCCGGCCTTGATGATGCGGGTGTAGCCGCCGTTGCGGTCGGCGTAGCGCTTGGCGAGCACGTCGAACAGCTTGACGAGCTGCGCATCGTCGAGCAGCCGGGCGTGCGCCAGACGGCGGTTGGACAGGCCGCCCTTCTTGCCGAGCGTCACCAGCTTCTCGATGTACGGACGCAGTTCCTTCGCCTTGGCGACGGTGGTGGTGATCTGCTCATGCTTGATGAGCGCGGCCGACATGTTGCGGAACAGCGCGATGCGATGTGCCGAGGTCCGCTGGAGCTTACGACCGCCTACACGATGGCGCATGATAGTCTTCCTTCTCGTTCGTCAGGGGGCCGTTCGACGGAACCCCGGGACAGGTGAGGACGGTGGCTCACCCGGATTGCCGTCGCCCCTGCGGAGGCAGGGGCCCATGTCTGGTCCGGCATTCGGCACGCCGGTTGTTTTTGGCAGGAGGCGGCCGGGTGGCGCCGCGGCGAAGCCGCGTCGTCGGTCGGGGCGGCTTGCCGCCTCGCCGGCCGGGCTTATGCCGTCTCGCGCGTAGCATCGCTACGCGCGTGCGGCTCAGCCCATAATCTCCTGCTCGAGCTTCTTGGCGACTTCCTCGATGTTCTCGGGCGGCCAGCCGGGGATTTCCATCCCGAGCCGCAGCCCCATCGACGACAGCACTTCCTTGATCTCGTTGAGCGACTTGCGGCCGAAGTTCGGCGTGCGCAGCATCTCGGCCTCGGTCTTGCCGACCAGATCGCCGATATAGATGATGTTGTCGTTCTTGAGGCAGTTCGCCGAACGGACCGACAGTTCCAGCTCGTCGACCTTCTTGAGCAGGTAACGGTTGATCTGCGCGGTGTCGCTCGGTGCTTCGCCACCCGTCGCCGCCGGGGCGGCAACGCCAATCGGCGCCGACCGCGTAACCGACGAATCGTCGAAGTGCACGAACAGCGCAAGCTGGTCCTGGAGAATGCGACCGGCATAGCCGACCGCGTCTTCCGGGGTCACGGTGCCGTCGGTCTCGATCGTCAGCGTCAGCTTGTCGTAGTCAAGGTCCTGCCCGACGCGGGTCGGGTCGACCTTGTACGACACCTGGCGTACCGGCGAGTAGAGCGCGTCGACCGGGATCAGCCCGATCGGCGCATCCGCCGGACGGTTGTTGACCGCCGCGACATAGCCCTTCCCGACATCAGCGGTCAGTTCCATGTTGAACGTCGCGCCGTCGTCGAGATGGCAGATGACCAGCTCGGGGTTCATCACTTCGATGTCACCCGACACCGCGATGTCGCCCGCCTTCACCTCGGCCGGGCCGGTGGCGGAAAGCTGGAGGCGCTTCGGGCCTTCGCCCTGCATGCGGATCGCGATCTGCTTCACGTTCAGGACGATGTCGGTAACGTCCTCGCGAACGCCCGCCAGCGAGCTGAACTCGTGGAGCACGTTCTCGATCTTGATCGAGGTCACCGCCGCGCCCTGCAGCGACGACAGCAATACGCGCCGCAGCGCGTTGCCCAGCGTCAGGCCGAAGCCCCGCTCCAGCGGCTCGGCGACGAAGGTCGCCTTGCGCTTGCCGTCACCGCTCTTCTTCTCGAGCTGGTTGGGCTTCTTCAGTTCTTGCCAGTTCTTTGCGTTGACAGACAAGCTCTCGTCCCCTGGGGTTGGGCCGGACGCGGGGGACGCGTACGGCCGGGTAATGAACGTGGCCACTCGTCAGCGGCCACGCGAAGCGCAATCGTCAGACGCGACGGCGCTTGGACGGGCGGACGCCGTTGTGCGGGATCGAGGTCACGTCGCGAATCGACGTGATCTGGAAACCGACCGCCTGCAGCGCGCGAAGCGCCGATTCGCGACCCGAACCCGGACCCTTGACCTCGACCTCGAGCGTGCGGACGCCGTGCTCGGCGGCCTTCTTGCCCGCGTCCTCGGCCGCGACCTGCGCCGCATACGGGGTCGACTTGCGGCTGCCCTTGAACCCCATCATGCCGGCCGACGACCAGCTGATCGCATTGCCCTGCGCATCGGTGATGGTGATCATGGTGTTGTTGAAGCTGGCGTTCACGTGCGCGACGCCTGCGGTGATGTTCTTGCGCTCGCGCCGACGGATGCGCTGCGGTGCCTGTGCCATATGGTATTCCTGACCTTATCTTACAACGCGGCCGGGAGGGGTGAACCTGCAACCGGCCAACGGAGAGGAAGAAGCGCTGGCGCTTACTTCTTCTTGCCGGCGATCGGCTTCGCCTTGCCCTTGCGGGTACGCGCGTTGGTGTGCGTGCGCTGACCGCGGACCGGCAGGCCCTTGCGGTGACGCAGGCCGCGATAGCAGGCCAGATCCATCAGGCGCTTGATGTTCATCGCGGTCTCGCGACGCAGATCACCCTCGACCGTGTGGTCGGCGTCGATCGTCTCACGGATCTGCAGCACTTCCTGATCGCTCAGGTCCTGCACGCGGCGATCGGCGGCGATGTTCAGCTTCGTGGTGATTTCCAGCGCCTTGGCCGGACCGATGCCGTGGATATAGGTCAGCGCGATCAGAACGCGCTTGTTGGTCGGGATATTGACACCCGCGATACGTGCCATGAAACTTTTCTCCTGTGCTCCACGGGGTGCGGCATGGCTGCCACGCATCCCATCTCGTCGCATTGCAACTCCGCCCCGCCTCCTCCCAATGCCCTGCCCGCAAACGCAGGCAGAACGGCAGCACAAAATGGCCGCCGGGACTCGGTGGTTAGGAAGGAGAAGCCGTTAGGCGGGCGGTAACGTTGTGTCAAGCGAGCGGTTCCGCTCGAACCGCCGCAACTGCGCCCAGCGTCGCAATGCCACACCGAACCATGCCAGCTCGACGAGCCCGAACGGCCACGCACCTTGCAGGAATCCATATGCCGATCCCATCAGGCAGCCAATCGCGAACAGCAGCGTCCAGAACGCCGCGCGCGCCTCCAGCGCGTAGCAGAGCAAAGTGAAACTGACGGCGAACAGGCCGAAAATGCTGAGCGCATCCATGCGCGGCCTTGTGTCGCAGATATCCTGCCAGGGCCACCCCGCAGCGGTCAAAAAAGGAGAGGCCGGCGGAGGACAGGGAACCTCCGCCGGCCATCGCCGCCCTTCGGGAGTTCAGGCGACGATCAATACCGTCGCCTCGGGGAGAGGATCGACGGGGCAGCGTTGCACGTCGCTGCCGACCCGATCGTCTCTACATCCCCTCACCCCACGATCGCCTTACACGACCATGAACTTTCCGTCACTTATCGCTCGGGCGTCACCTTCAGGATCGACTCGATCTCCGCGGCGACGGCGTCCATCGGGCCCATGCCGTTGACCCGCGAAACCAGCCCACGCGCCTCGTAGATCGGAATGATCGGCGCAGTCTTGGCGCGATATTCGCCCATCCGGGTCCGCACCGTTTCCTCGTTGTCGTCGGGACGACGCTTGAACTCATGGCCGCCACATACGTCGCAGGTGCCCTCGACCGCCGGCTGCTTGAACCGGTCGTGATAACCCGCCCCGCAGTTGCCGCAGGTGAAGCGTCCGACGATCCGCTCGACAAGCGCATCCTCGTCGACCTCCAGTTCGATGACCGCGTCGAGCTTCTGCCCGCGCTCGTCGAGCAGCAGGTCCAGCGCATCAGCCTGCGCGGCGGTGCGCGGATACCCGTCGAAGATCGCTCCGCTTGCGGTGCCGGCGTCGAGCCGCTCGCCGATCAACGCGGAAACGATGGCATCACTGACCAGCTCGCCGGCCTCCATCACCGCCTTGGCCTGCAGGCCGACCGGCGTGCCCGCCTTCACCGCGGCACGCAGCATGTCACCGGTCGACAATTGCACCATCCCGTGATGCTCGACCAACCGTTGCGCCTGGGTTCCCTTGCCCGCCCCCGGCGGCCCCAGCAGAATGATGTTCACCGAACTCTCCCCGTTGCGCCCGTCCCTGCCGGGCGTCTTTGCCTCAGCGACGGCGCGCGCCTTTCAGCTTCGCCTTCTTGATGAGATCGCCATATTGATGCGCGAGCAGGTGCGACTGGATCTGCGTCACCGTGTCCATCGTCACGTTGACGACGATCAGCAGGCTGGTGCCGCCCAGGTAGAAGGGGATCGACAGCGCCGACACCAGATATTCCGGCACCACGCAGATGAAGGTCAGGTACGCCGCGCCAATCACGGTGATGCGGGTCAGCACGTAATCGAAATAGCTCTCGGTGTTCTTGCCCGGACGGATGCCCGGGATGAAACCGCCATAGCGCTTCAGGTTCTCGGCCGTCTCCTCGGGGTTGAAGACCACCGCGGTGTAGAAGAACGAGAAGAAGATAATGCCGGCCGAATACAGCAGCATGTAGATCGGCGAGCCGTGCTGGAGGTACTGGTTCAGCCCGATCAGGATGTCGCCGAAGCGGCTCTCGCCCGCGACGCGATTGCCCGCGAACTGCGTGATCGTCAGCGGCAACAGCAGCAGCGACGAGGCGAAGATCGGGGGGATAACGCCCGCGGTGTTGATCTTGAGCGGCAGGTGGCTGCGATCGGCCTGCATCCCGCGCTGCGTCTGGCGCTTGGGATATTGGATCAGGATGCGGCGCTGCGCACGCTCCATGAAACAGATCAACAGGATAAGCCCGACCACCACGACGATGATCGCGATGATCGACACCGCGCTGGTCGACCCCGAGCGGCCACCTTCGAGCAGGTTGAGCAGCGTCGTCGGCAGATGCGCGACGATGCCGGCCATGATGATCAGCGAGACGCCGTTGCCAATGCCGCGGCTGGTGATCTGCTCACCCAGCCACATCAGGAACATCGTCCCGCCGATCAGCGAGATCACCGCGCCGACGCGGAACAGCATTCCCGGCTCGATCACCGCGCCACCGGCCTCCAGCCCGCGCGCGATGAAATAGCCCTGCACCGCGGTCAGCCCGACGGTGCCGTAGCGGGTATACTGGTTGAGCTTCTTGCGGCCCGATTCGCCTTCCTTCTTGATCGCGGCGAGCTGCGGGCTCAGCGAGGTCGCGAGCTGCACGACGATCGACGCCGTAATGTACGGCATCACGCCCAGCGCGATCAGCGACGCGCGCGACAGCGAGCCGCCCGAGAAGGTGTTGAAGAAGTCGAGCACGCCGCCCTTCATCCGCTCGGCCAGCACCCCAAGCTGCGTCGGGTCGATCCCGGGCAGCGGAACGTAGCTGAGCAGACGGAAAACGATCAGCGCGCCGATCGTGAACCACAGTCGCTTCTTGAGGTCGGTAGCCTGCGAAAATTTCGCGAGGCTGATGCTCTGCGCCATCTGGTCGGCTGCGGATGCCATCGTGTCGGTGTATCCTGGAAACGAAGAACGGCGGGATGCGTTTATACCGCCCCGCCGCTCATATAGGCGCTTGGCACGCCTTGTCTAACCCGGTGAGGCGCGAACGGCGGGAAAGCCGGTAATCGGGCCGTCCCGCGCGCACGATTGCCGTGCACCACCGGCCCGGAAACGAAGAAGGGGCGCGGACCCAGCCCGCGCCCCTTCCCTGATTCGGCGTTACGCCTGCTTGCGTGCGGCCTGCGCGGTGCGGTGCTTGGCCTTGGCCTTGTCCGCGGCCGGCACGATCTCCGGCACGGTGACCGAGCCACCTGCCTTTTCGACCGCTTCGCGCGCCGACGACGACACGCCCGCGACCGTGAAGTTCAGCTTCGCCGAATACTCGCCCTTGGCGAGCAGACGGACGCCGTCCTTGCCACCACGCGCCAGGCCAGCGGCCTTCAACGCGGCGTGGTCGATGTCGGTGCCGGTCAGCTTGCCCGAATCGATCGCCTTCTGGATCGCGCCCAGGTTCACCTCGGCATAATCCTTGGCGAAGATGTTGTTGAAGCCGCGCTTCGGCAGACGCATGTGGAGCGGCATCTGGCCGCCCTCGAAACCGGCAATCGACACGCCTTCGCGGCTCTTCTGACCCTTGACGCCACGGCCGCCGGTCTTGCCCTTGCCCGAGCCGATACCGCGCCCGACACGGATCTTGCGATGACGGGCGCCCTGGTTGTCGCTGAGTTCGTTGAGCTTCATGTTATGCACTCGCTTTCGCTTTTTACGCGCTGAAATAAGGAAGGGGGCCGGTTAGCCCCCTTCCCGTGTCTTGTCATCACCGAAGTGACGAAGGGCTCAGCCCTCCACCACCTCGACCATGTGCTGCACCTTGCGGATCATGCCGCGGACCGACTCGGTATCCTCGAGCTCGGACACCTTGTGCATCTTGTTGAGGCCCAGCCCGACGAGGGTCGCGCGCTGGTCCTTGGTGCGCCGGATCGGCGATCCGGTCTGCTTCACCTTGATGGTTGCCATGTCGCCTTACTCCACCACGGCCGCGGCATCCGCCTCGGCGGTCTGCGCATCGGCACCGTGCGCACGGCCCAACAGGTCGGCAATCTTCTTGCCGCGACGCTGCGCCACCGACTTCGGCGAGGTCTGGCTGCCCAGCGCCTCGAACGTCGCACGGATCATGTTGTACGGGTTCGACGTACCGACCGATTTGGTCACGACGTCGTGCACGCCCAGGCTCTCGAAGACGGCACGCATCGGGCCGCCCGCGATGATCCCGGTGCCCTGCGGCGCCGAGCGGACGGTGACGCGACCGGCACCGAAGTGGCCGTTGCCGTCATGGTGCAGCGTGCGACCTTCCTTGAGCGGAACGCGCAGCATCTTCTTCTTGGCAGCGGCGGTCGCCTTCGAGATCGCCTCCGGCACTTCGCGTGCCTTGCCATGACCGAAGCCGACGCGGCCCTTGCCGTCGCCCACGACGACCAGCGCCGCGAAGCCGAAGCGCTTGCCGCCCTTCACCGTCTTGGAGACGCGGTTGATGTGGACCAGCTTCTCGATCAGCTCTTCGCCGCCGTCGTCCTGGCCACCGCGCCGATCGTCACGACGACCACCGCGGCCATCACGGCCACCGCCACGATTGCCGCCGGGGCCACCGCGACCACCGCCGCCGCCCGGGCCGCCGCGGCCACGGCCGCCACGTGCGCCGCGCTCACCGCCGCCCTGATAGCCACCACCGGCGTTGCCGTCCTGCGGCGCTGCGGCGGGAGCTTCGTTCTCCGCAGCCTGCGGCTGCTGGTTGTTCTCGTCAGCCATGTCTTAGAACTCCAGTCCGGCTTCGCGCGCCGCCTCGGCCAGCGCCTTCACGCGGCCGTGAAACAGGAAGCCGCCACGATCGAAGACGACCTGCGTGACGCCGGCAGCCTTGGCCGCCTCGGCGACTCGCTTGCCGACGGCAGAGGCCGCCTCGGCAGTGGCGGTCTTGCCGTCGTGGTTGGACAAGGTCGACGCCGAGGCCACGGTGCGGCCCTGCGCGTCGTCGATGACCTGCGCATAGATGTGCTTGCCCGAACGATGCACCGACAGGCGCGGACGGGTGCCCGCACGCGCACGCAGCGCGGTACGGTTGCGGCGACGCCGCTTCTCGAAAAGTGAAAGACCCTTGGTCATTACTTCTTCTTCCCTTCCTTGCGGAAGATGAACTCGCCGTCGTACTTGATGCCCTTGCCCTTGTACGGCTCCGGCTTGCGCCAGCGGCGGATCTCGGCGGCCAGCTGGCCGACCTTCTGCTTGTCCGCACCGCTGATCTCGACGGTGGTCGCGTCCGGCGTCTTGACCTCGATGCCTTCCGGCACGTCGATGTTGACGTCATGGCTGTAGCCAAGCTGCAGCTTCAGGTTGCGCCCCTGCGCCGCAGCACGATAGCCGACGCCGGTGATGAGCAGCTTCTTGGTGAAGCCGTCGGTCACGCCGGTCACCAGGTTCTGCACCATGGTCCGCTGCATCCCCCAGAACGCGCGGGCGCGCTTGGTGTCGTTGGCCGGCTGCACCGAAATGCCGTCGCCTTCGATCGTGTAGTTGATCTCGTCACGCAGCGGCATGGTGAGGGTGCCCTTCGGGCCCTTCACGGTGATGATGCCGTTGTTGATCGTCGGGGTCACGCCCGCGGGGACGACAACCGCCTTCTTGCCAATGCGGCTCATCAGAACACCTCCGCGAGCACTTCGCCACCGACGTTCTGCTCGCGCGCTTCCGCATCGGAAAGCACGCCGCGCGGCGTCGAGACGATGGTGATGCCAAGGCCGTTCATCACGCGCGGCAGCTCGGTGGCGCCGGAGTAGATGCGACGGCCGGGCTTGGAGACGCGCGCGACATGCTTGATCGCGGGCTGGCCCTCGAAATACTTCAGCTCGATGCGCACGCCGGCGGCGGGGCCCATCTGCTCTTCGGAATAGCCACGGATGTAGCCTTCGCGCTGGAGCACGTCGAGCACGCGGACGCGCAGCTTCGACGACGGCGAAAGCACGCTGTCCTTGCGCGCGCGCTGGCCGTTGCGGATACGGGTGAGCAGGTCACCCAGGGGATCGGTCACTGCCATCTTACGTCCTTACCAGCTCGACTTGGTGAGACCCGGGATCAGGCCCTTGTTGGCCAGATCGCGCAGCATCACACGGGCAAGCCCGAACTTGCGGTAGTACGCACGCGGACGACCGGTCAGCGCGCAGCGGTTGCGGATACGCGTCGGATTCGCGTTGCGCGGAAGCTCGGCCATCTTCAGCCGCGCGATGAGACGCTCGGTCTCATCCAGCGACTGATCGTTGGCCTGTGCCTTCAGCTTCGCCAGCTTGGGCGCATATTGCGCCACCAGCTTCTTGCGACGCTCGTTCTTGTTCACGGAACTCAGTTTCGCCATGGACTTAAGCTCTCTCTATCAGACCAGAAGCGCGGTCATGCCGCCTTCTTCTCGGTCGTTTCTTCCTCGATCGGGAACGGGAAGCCGAACAGACGCAGCAGCTCGCGCGCCTCGTCATCGGTCTTCGCGGTCGTGGTCACGATCACGTCCATGCCGCGCACCTTGTCGACGCGGTCATAGCTGATCTCCGGGAACACGATCTGCTCCTTGATGCCGCAGGCGTAATTGCCACGGCCGTCGAAGCTCTTCGGGTTCAGCCCGCGGAAGTCGCGAACGCGCGGCAGCGCGATCGTGATGAAGCGGTCGAGGAACTCGTACATGCGCTCGCGACGAAGGGTGACCTTCACGCCGATCGGCATGCCCTCACGCAGCTTGAACTGCGCGATCGACTTCTTCGCCTTGGTGATCACCGGCTTCTGGCCCGCGATCAGCTCCATTTCCGACGCGGCCTGGTCGACGCGCTTCTTGTCCTGCGTCGCTTCGCCCACGCCCATGTTGAGCACGATCTTCTCGATGCGCGGAATTTCCATCGCATTCTTGTAACCGAACTTCTCGGTCATCGCCGCGACGATGCGATCGTCATAGATCGCCTTCATGCGGGGCTTGTAGGCATCAGCCATCGATCTTCTCCCCGGTCTTGACGGCGACGCGGACCTTCTTGCCGTCCTGCGTCTCGAAACGGACGCGGGTCGGCTTGCCGTCGGCGGTGACGTGCGCCACCTTCGAGATGTGCAGCGGCGCCTCGATCTTCTCGAGACCACCCTGCGGGTTCGCCTGGCTCGGCTTGCGGTGACGGGTCGCGACGTTGACGCCGCCCACGATCACCTTGCCGTCGCGCGGCATCGCCGCGGTGACGGTGCCGGTCTTGCCCTTGTCCTTGCCGGACAGGACGATGACCTGATCACCCTTCTTGATCTTCGCGGCAGCCATTACAGCACCTCCGGCGCAAGCGAGATGATCTTCATGTGCTTCTTGCCACGCAGTTCGCGAACCACCGGGCCGAAGATACGGGTGCCGATCGGCTCCTCGTTCTTGTTGACCAGCACCGCGGCGTTTCCGTCGAAGCGGATCACCGAACCGTCGGCGCGACGGATGTCCTTGGCGGTACGCACGATTACCGCGCGGTGAACGTCGCCCTTCTTCACGCGGCCACGCGGCTGCGCTTCCTTGACGCTGACGACGATGATGTCGCCGACGCTGGCCGTGCGGCGCTTGGACCCGCCAAGCACCTTGATGCACTGCACCCGCTTCGCGCCGCTGTTGTCAGCGACGTCGAGATTGGACTGCATCTGGATCATTGATCCGCTTCCTTCTCGCTCATGGGGTGGATACCGACCCAACCCCGCCTAAAAAAACGACCCCCGGCGGCGGGCTTGGCCCGCGCCAGGGGGAGCAGCCCGGTAGCCGCTCCATGGGTGAAAGGCAAGCCCTTCAGCCTACGTCGCCCCTCGCCCGCTCATGTGGTCTCCGCCCTGGCGAACGGACCCTTCACGAAACGGTGCGAGGCACTCGGTCATCGACGCTTATGCGTCGACGTCGACCCGCTCCGGTGCCACGTGGGTGTTCACGCGGTCCAGGACCTTCCAGGTCTTCAGCTTCGACATCGGCGCGATCTCCTCGATGCGCACCGTTTCGCCAGCCTTGTACTCGTTCGCCTCGTCATGGGCGTGATACTTCTTCGAACGGCGGATGATCTTGCCGTAGAGCGGGTGCTTAACCTTGCGCTCCACGTTCACCACCACCGTCTTCTCGCCCTTGTCGGAGACGATCACTCCGGTCAGCACGCGCTTCGGCATGTGTCGTCCTCTTACTTGGCGTCAGCCGCAGCGTTGCGCTGCGTCTGAAGGGTCTTGATGCGGGCGATGTCCTTGCGGACCTCACGCACGCGGCTCGGCTTCTCGAGCTGGCTGGTCGCCGCCTGGAAGCGCAGGTTGAACTGCTCGCGCTTCAGGTTGCCCAGGCTCTCGGAGAGCTGGTCGTCGCTCTGCCCGTTATAGTCGGTCTTGTTCGCCATCTTACTCGCCTCCCAGGTGCGAGGTGTCGCCGAGGCGCGCCACGACCTTGGTCTTGATCGGCAGCTTCATCGCGGCGCGCTCGAACGCCTCCGCCGCCAGCGGCCCTTCGACACCGTCGAGCTCGAACAGGATCCGGCCCGGCTTGACGCGCGCGGCCCAGAATTCCGGCGAACCCTTACCCGAGCCCATGCGGACTTCGGCAGGCTTGCTCGACACCGGCACGTCCGGGAACACGCGGATCCACAGACGCCCCTGGCGCTTGATGTGACGCGTGATCGCGCGGCGGGCCGCCTCGATCTGACGCGCGGTGATACGATCCGGCTCCATCGCCTTGAGGCCATAGGAGCCGAAGTTCAGCGACGTACCGCCCTTGGCGTCGCCGTGAATACGGCCCTTGAACGCCTTGCGGAACTTGGTGCGCTTCGGTTGCAGCATGTCCGTTAATCCTTAGCGGCGGTCGTCGCGCGCCGGGCGCACGCCGGAGGTCTGAGCCTCCATCATGAGACGATCGGTGGCGAACGGGTCGTGACCGAGGATCTCACCCTTGAACACCCACACCTTCACGCCGCAGACGCCGTACGCGGTGTGCGCTTCGGCATGGGCGTAGTCGATGTTGGCGCGCAGCGTGTGCAGCGGCACGCGGCCCTCGCGATAGCTCTCCGAACGCGCGATTTCCGCGCCGCCCAGACGGCCACCGCAATAGACCTTGATGCCGTCAGCGCCGAGCCGCATCGCGGACTGCACCGCGCGCTTCATGGCGCGGCGGAATGCGATACGACGCTCGAGCTGGTCGGCGATGCCCTGCGCGATGAGCTTGGCATCGACTTCCGGCTTGCGGATCTCGACGATGTTCAGCGACACGTCCGAGCTGGTCATCGCGCCGAGCGTCTTGCGCAGCTTCTCGATGTCCGAGCCCTTCTTGCCGATGATGACACCGGGGCGGGCCGCAAAGATCGAGATCCGGCACAGCTTGGCCGGACGGTCAATCACCACCTTGGAGATCGCCGCCTGCGGCAGCGTCTTCATGATGTACTGGCGGATCTTCAGATCCTCCAGCAGCAGCTTCTTGTAATCCGCGCCCTCGGCGAACCAGCGGCTGTCCCAGGTGCGGTTGATCTGCAGGCGCAGACCGATGGGGTTGCTCTTGTGACCCATTAGGCTTCTTCCTGCTCGCGCACGACGATCCGCAGCCGCGAGAACGGCTTGAGGATGCGGGTGGACTTGCCGCGGCCGCGCGTGGCGAACCGCTTCATGGTGATCGACTTGCCGACCGAGGCCTCGGCGACGACGAGTGCGTCGACGTCGAGGTTGTGGTTGTTCTCGGCGTTGGCGATGGCCGACGCCAGCACCTTGCGCGCATCAACCGCCATCGACTTCTTCGAGAAGGCGAGGATGTTCAGCGCGTCGGCGGCCGAGCGGCCACGGATCAGCGCAGCGACCAAGCCCAGCTTCTGTGCCGAACCGCGGATCTGCGTGCCGACCGAGAGGGCTTCCTTCTCGCCGACCTTGCGGGGGGACTGAGGCTTGCTCATCAGCGCTTGCCCTTCTTGTCAGCCGCGTGACCCGGGAAATAGCGGGTCGGCGCGAATTCACCGAGCTTCATGCCGACCATGTCCTCGTTCACCGTCACCGGCACGAACTTGCGGCCGTTATAGACAGTGAAGGTCAGGCCGATGAACTGCGGCAGGATGGTGGAGCGACGCGACCAGGTCTTGATCGGCGCGCGGCCGCCCGAGTCCTGTGCGACTTCGGCCTTCTTGAGCAGGCTCAGTTCGACGAACGGGCCCTTCCAGACGGAGCGCGCCATTACTTCTTCCTCGCGTGACGGCTACGGATGATCATCTTGTCCGTAGACTTGTTGTGGCGCGTGCGCGCACCCTTGGTCGGCTTG
This sequence comes from Sphingomonas sp. NPDC079357, assembly GCF_044901155.1. NCBI lineage: Bacteria > Pseudomonadati > Pseudomonadota > Alphaproteobacteria > Sphingomonadales > Sphingomonadaceae > Sphingomonas > Sphingomonas sp. NPDC079357. Next base: position 45,770 of record NZ_JBJDOM010000005.1, on the reverse strand, counting down.
CCCCACGGCGTCACCGGATGGCGACCGCCCGAGGTCCGGCCTTCACCACCGCCGTGCGGGTGGTCGACCGGGTTCTTCGCCACGCCGCGCGTCAGCGGGCGCGAGCCCATCCAGCGCGAACGACCGGCCTTGCCGAGATTCTGGTTCTGGTTGTCCGGGTTCGACACCGCGCCGACCGTCGCCATGCACTCGCCATGGATGTAGCGCTGCTCGCCCGAGTTCAGGCGGACGATGACCATGCCGCGATCGCGACCGACGACCTGCACATAGGTGCCCGCCGAACGTGCGATCTGGCCACCCTTGCCGGGCTTCATCTCGACGTTGTGGACGATGGTGCCGACCGGCATCTGGCCCAGCTCCATCGCGTTGCCCGGCTTCACGTCGGTCTTCTTGCCCGCAACGACCTTGTCGCCCACGGCCAGACGCTGCGGCGCAATGATATACGCCTGCTCGCCGTCCGGATAGGAGACCAGCGCAATGAACGCGGTGCGGTTGGGATCATATTCCAGCCGCTCGACGGTGCCGTCGACGTCCCACTTCCGACGCTTGAAGTCGATGAAGCGGTAACGCTGCTTGTGGCCGCCCGCGATGCCGCGCGAGGTCACGTGGCCCTTGTTGTTGCGGCCGCCGGTCTTGCGCTTGCCCTCGGTCAACGCCTTGACAGGCTTGCCCTTCCACAGCGACGACTTGTCGACGAGGATCAGGCCACGCTGTGCCGGCGAGGTCGGGTTATAATGCTTGAGTGCCATCTTACTTGGCCCCCTCGGTGACGTCGATCGATTGCCCCTCGCGGAGCGTGACGATCGCCTTCTTCATATCAGACCGCTGGTAGGGCGCACCCTTCCAACGCTTGGTCTTGCCCTTCTGGACGATCGTGTTGACGCTGACGACGCTTACGTCGAACAGCGCTTCCACGGCCGCCTTGATCTCGGGCTTGGTCGCCTTGTTGGCGACCTTGAAGACCACCGCGTTCTGCTCGGAGAGCAGGGTCGCCTTCTCGGTGATGTGCGGCGCGACAATCACGTCATAATGACGGTTGTCGATCGCCTTTGCCGGCTTAGCCATTGAAGCGCGCCTCCAGCTTCTCGACCGCCGCGCGCGTCAGCACCAGCGTGTCAGCCTTGATGATGTCGTAGACGTTGGCGCCCACGGCCGGGAGCATGTTCACGCCCGGAAGGTTGCGGCCGGCGCGGAAGCCCTCGGCTGCCTCGCCGTCGATCACCAGCGTGCGCTTGCCCGTGTTGAGCCCCGCGAAATGGCCCTTCAGCTCCTTGGTCTTGGCGACCTCGAAGCCCTCAAGGACGATCAGCGAACCCGCCTTGGCGTGGCTGCTGAGTGCCATCTTGAGACCCAGCGCGCGGATCTTCTTGTTCAGGCCCGGATTGAAATCGCGGACGCGGGCGCCGTGCGCCTTGCCACCGCCGATGAACACCGGAGCACGACGATCGCCGTGACGAGCGACGCCGCCGCCCTTCTGGCGACCGAGCTTCTTGCCCGACCGTGCGACATCCGAACGCTCGCGGGTGCCGCGCGCGGTGGCGCGACGCTTCTCGAGCTGCCAGGTCACGACGCGGTGCAGGATGTCGGCGCGCGGATCGAGGCCGAAGACCTCGTCGTTGAGCTCGACTTCGCCCGTATCGGTGCCGGCGAAGGAAGAAATCTTGACCTTCACTTCTTAGCCCTCCTGGCTCTCGGCAGCTGCCGGAGCAGGGTCTGCGGAAACATTGTTGTTGGCCGCCTTGATCGACGCCGGGAACGGCGCGCTCTCGTGACGGGCCTGCTTGACGGCATCCTTGACGAACAGCCAGCCGCCCTTGGAGCCGGGGACCGAACCCTTCACGAAGATCAGGCCACGCTCGACGTCGGTGCCGACAATCTCGAGGTTCTGCTGCGTGCGGTTCTTGTCGCCCATGTGGCCGGCCATCTTCTTGTTCTTGAAGACGCGACCCGGATCCTGACGGTTACCCGTCGAACCATGCGAACGGTGGCTGACCGACACGCCGTGCGTGGCGCGCAGACCGCCGAAGTTCCAGCGCTTCATGGCGCCGGCGAAGCCCTTGCCCTGCGTACGACCCTGGATGTCGACCAGCTGGCCGGCGACATAATGGTCGGCCGACAGCTCTGCGCCGACGTCGAGGAGGTTATCCTCGGTGACGCGGAATTCGTGGACGATCGCCTTCGGCTCCACTTCGGCCTTGCCGAAGTGGCCGCGCTGCGGCTTCGCAACATTCTTGGCCTTGGCGACACCTGCACCAAGCTGGACGGCGGTGTAGCCATCCCGGTCATTTTCGCGACGAGCGATGACCTGAAGCGCCTCGATCTGCAGGACGGTGACCGGCACGTGGCGGCCGTCATCCTGGAACAGGCGGGTCATCCCCATTTTCTTCGCGATCACGCCAGTACGCATGATCCCTTGCTCCTTGACAGAGGCACCCTGAAGCCCATCCCCAGGGTGCTTGCGACCCGCAGCTTGCACCGCGGATCAGTCCGGCCCGGAATAGCGAAGCGTGCCCCCGTCCCGGGCTGGGCGCTCTCCACAAGGGAAGAGCAGACGGGAGACGCTGGACCCGGCCACCCGAGGGCGACCGGCGGTATCTCATGGTCGTCGGAGCGTCCGCTCAGGCGGTGCGCTCGTCCGCTTCGTGCGATACGCCACGAAACGACAAGCCCGCGGGACTCACGTCAACCGCGGGAGCCGGCCGATTACGCCAGCTTGATCTCGACGTCAACACCGGCCGCCAGATCGAGCTTCATCAGCGCGTCGACGGTCTGCGGGGTCGGCTGTACGATGTCGAGCATCCGCTTGTAGGTGCGGACCTCGAACTGCTCACGCGACTTCTTATCGATGTGCGGGCCACGGTTGACCGTGAACTTCTCGATACGGGTCGGGAGCGGAATGGGACCACGGATGAGCGCGCCGGTGCGGCGCGCGGTTTCGGCGATGTCGCCGGTCGCCTGATCGAGCACGCGATGATCGAACGCCTTCAGGCGGATGCGGATGTTGCTGTCCATAGTCCCTACCAATGCGAAAGAGCGGGGTACCTGCCCTGCCCGCCTGCCGGATAAACCGGACCGACGAATCGGGAGCACCTCTTGCTGTTCTCGAACGAAAACCGAAGCGGCGGCAATAGTGCCACCCTCATTAAAAGGCAACCGCCCGACGCACCTTTCGGCGCGCCGGGCGGAACCTTTTTCGACGAGCCGCGCGATGCGGCCCGACGTGTCTTACTTGGTGATGCCGCTCACGACACCCGCGCCGACGGTCCGGCCACCCTCACGGATGGTGAAACGCTGGCCGACGTCCATCGCGATCGGGGCGATCAGCTTGATGCCCAGCGCGACGTTGTCGCCCGGCATGACCATCTCGGTGCCCTCGGGCAGCTCGACGGTGCCGGTCACGTCGGTCGTGCGGAAGTAGAACTGCGGACGATAGTTGGCGAAGAACGGCGTGTGACGGCCACCTTCGTCCTTCGACAGCACGTACACTTCCGACGAGAAGTCGGTGTGCGGCTTGATCGAGCCCGGCTTGCAGAGCACCTGACCACGCTCGACCTCGTCACGAGCGACGCCACGGATCAGCGCGCCGACATTGTCGCCCGCCTGTCCCTGGTCGAGCAGCTTGCGGAACATCTCGACGCCGGTGACGGTGGTCTTGCGGACTTCCGGGTGGATGCCGACGATCTCGACCTCTTCACCAACCTTGATGATGCCGGTCTCGACGCGGCCGGTCACGACCGTACCACGACCCGAGATCGAGAACACGTCCTCGATCGGCATCATGAACGGCTTGTCCAGCGGACGCTCCGGCTGCGGGATGTACTCGTCGACGGCCTTCATCAGCTCCATGACCGCATCCGGCCCGAGCTTCTGGTTCGAGCCCGACAGCGCGCAGGTCGCCGAACCCTTGATGATCGGAATGTCGTCGCCCGGGAACTCGTACGAGCTCAGCAGCTCGCGGACTTCCAGTTCGACCAGCTCGAGGATTTCCTCGTCGTCGACCAGATCGACCTTGTTCATGAACACGACCATCGCCGGCACGCCGACCTGACGGGCGAGCAGGATGTGCTCGCGGGTCTGCGGCATCGGGCCGTCGGTGGCCGAGACGACCAGGATCGCGCCGTCCATCTGCGCCGCGCCGGTGATCATGTTCTTCACATAGTCGGCGTGGCCCGGGCAATCGACGTGCGCATAGTGGCGGTTCGCCGTCTCATACTCGACGTGCGCGGTCGAGATCGTGATGCCGCGCTCGCGCTCTTCCGGCGCCTTGTCGATGTTGGCGAAGTCGACCGCGGCGTTGCCCGCGACGTTCTCTGCCAGCACCTTCGTGATCGCTGCGGTCAGCGAGGTCTTGCCATGGTCGACGTGACCGATGGTGCCGATGTTCAGGTGCGGCTTGTTCCGCTCAAACTTAGCCTTAGCCATTGTTTCCCTACCTTCTTGGATTCGTCTTCGCGAACGGAGCCGCGCCAGAACGCGGCCCCATAGCGGCTGTTTAACCGTTGTGCAAACCCTCGCCTGCTTCAGCGGGGCCGACGGCGGAGTAAATCCGCCGTCGTCGGACGGGTCGGTTGCACCGGCCCGCCGGCCGGCCTTGCGGCGAGATGGGGCTAAGTCGCCTTAGCCCCTCCGCGTCAGGCGAGCTTCGCCTTCACTTCGTCGGCGACGTTCTGCGGCACTTCGTCATAGTGCGAGAACTGCATCGAGTAGCTGGCGCGGCCCTGCGTGAACGAACGGAGTGAGTTCACATAGCCGAACATGTTCGCCAGCGGGACCATCGCGGTCACCGCCTGCGCGTTGCCGCGCGTGTCGGTGCCCTGGATCTGGCCACGACGCGAGTTCATGTCGCCGATGACGTCGCCCAGATAATCCTCCGGGGTGACGACTTCGACCTTCATCACCGGCTCGAGCAGCGTTATGCCGGCCTTCTGCGCGCCTTCGCGCATCGCGCCGCGGGCGGTGATTTCGAACGCCAGCGCCGACGAGTCGACGTCGTGGTACGCACCGTCATACAGCGTGATGTCGAAGTCGATGATCGGGAAGCCGACCAGCGAACCGGTCGCCGCCGTCTCGCGGAAACCCTTTTCGATCGCGGGGATGTACTCGCGCGGGATGTTGCCGCCCTTGATCTCATCCTTGAAGACGATGCCCGCGCCGCGCTCGCCCGGCGTCAGCTTCACCTTCACGCGACCGAACTGACCGGTGCCGCCCGACTGCTTCTTGTGCGTGTAGTCGATATCGACGGCCTTCTTGAGGTACTCGCGATACGCCACCTGCGGCGCACCGACGTTCGCCTCGACCTTGAACTCGCGCTTCATGCGGTCGACGAGAATCTCGAGATGGAGCTCGCCCATCCCCTTGATGATCGTCTGACCCGATTCGTGATCGGTCGACACGCGGAACGAGGGATCCTCGGCGGCCAGGCGGTTGAGCGCGATGCCCATCTTTTCCTGGTCGGCCTTGGTCTTCGGCTCCACCGACAGCTCGATCACCGGCTCCGGGAATTCCATGCGCTCGAGGATAATCGGGTGCGCGGGATCGCAGAGCGTGTCACCGGTCGTCGTTTCCTTGAGACCCGCGATCGCGACGATGTCGCCGGCACGCGCCTCTTCGATGTCCTCACGCGAGTTCGCGTGCATGAGGAGCATACGGCCGATCTTTTCCTTCTTGTCCTTCACCGAGTTCAGGTAGCCGCCCTTGGTCAGCACACCCGAATAAATGCGCGCGAAGGTCAGCGAGCCGACGAACGGGTCGTTCATGATCTTGAACGCCAGCGCCGAGAACGGCGCGTCGTCCGACGACGGACGCTCGTCCGGGGTTTCGCCGTCGAGCTTGACGCCCTTGATCGCCGGCACGTCGAGCGGGCTCGGCAGATAGTCGACCACTGCGTCGAGCAGCGGCTGGACACCCTTGTTCTTGAACGCCGAACCGCAGACGACCGGCACGAACGACATGTTGAGCGTGCCCTTGCGGAGCAGCTTCTTCAGCGTCGCGGCGTCGGGCTCGTTGCCCTCCAGATACGCCTCCATCGCGTCGTCGTCCTGTTCGACGGCCAGCTCGATCAGGTCGTTGCGATACTTCGCCGCCTTCTCGACCATGTCGTCGGGGATCGGCTGATATTCGAACTTCGCGCCCAGCGACTCCTCGAGCCAGATGATCGCGCGGTTCTCGACCAGATCGACCAGGCCCTTGAACCCGCCCTCGATACCGATCGGGAGATACAGCACCGCCGGCTTCGCGCCGAGACGCTCGATGATCGAATTGACGCAGAAGTAGAAATCGGCGCCGGTGCGGTCGAGCTTGTTGACGAAGCACATGCGCGGCACGCCGTACTTGTCGGCCTGACGCCACACGGTTTCCGACTGCGGCTCCACGCCCGCGACGCCATCGAAGCACGCGACCGCGCCGTCGAGGACGCGCAGCGAACGCTCGACTTCGATCGTGAAGTCGACGTGGCCCGGCGTGTCGATGATGTTGATCAGGTGCTCGGGGCCCTTGCCCTCTTCGGCCTTCCACTTGCAGGTGGTGGCAGCCGACGTGATCGTGATCCCGCGCTCCTGCTCCTGCTCCATCCAGTCCATCGTCGCGGTGCCTTCGTGCACTTCGCCGATCTTGTAGGACTTGCCGGTGTAGTAAAGAATACGCTCGGTCGTCGTCGTCTTGCCGGCGTCGATGTGCGCCATGATGCCGATGTTACGGTAGAGTTCGAGCGGATGGCTGCGGGCCATGAACGGGCTTCCTTGAGCAGATGTGGGGAGCGCAGCGCATCGGCCGGCTCCCCACGATATAGGTCAGATTTGAGACGCTTCCAAGACAGGCCGCGTCCGCATCGCCGCTGTTACCAGCGGTAGTGCGAGAAGGCGCGGTTCGCTTCCGCCATGCGGTGCGTGTCTTCGCGCTTCTTGACCGCGTTGCCGCGGTTGTTCGAGGCATCGAGCAGCTCGCCCGACAGACGCGCCGACATCGTGTTCTCGCTGCGCGCGCGCGCAGCGGTGATCAGCCAGCGGATCGCCAGTGCCTGCGCACGCTCCGGACGGACTTCGACCGGAACCTGGTAGGTCGCACCGCCGACGCGGCGGCTGCGGACCTCGATGCCCGGCTTGATGTTGTTCAGCGCATCGTGGAACACGCCGATCGGCTCGCGCTTGGCGCGGGTCTCGACGGTGTTCATCGCCGAATAGACGATGCCTTCGGCGACCGACTTCTTGCCGTCGAGCATCACCGAATTCATGAACTTGGACAGAACCTCATCCCCGTACACGGGATCAGGCAGAATTTCCCGCTTCTCGGGACGACGACGACGCGCCATGATGAATACCTTTCAATCAGCTGGTGAGAATACGGGAGCGGCTTACTTCGGCCGCTTCGCACCGTACTTCGACCGCGACTGCTTGCGCTCCTTGACGCCCTGCGTGTCGAGCACGCCGCGCAGAACGTGGTAGCGCACGCCGGGAAGGTCGCGCACACGGCCGCCGCGGATCAGCACCACCGAGTGCTCCTGCAGGTTGTGGCCTTCACCCGGAATGTAGCTGATGACTTCGCGCTGGTTGGTCAGGCGAACCTTGGCCACCTTGCGCAATGCCGAGTTCGGCTTCTTCGGGGTCGTCGTATAGACACGGGTACAGACGCCACGCTTCTGCGGGTTCTGTTCCATCGCAGGGACCTTGCTCTTGGCCTTCTGCGGGTCGCGGCCCTTGCGGACCAGCTGGTTGATCGTCGGCATTGAAGCCTTCACCTTTCCGATAGGTTACTTTGCTGGAGCCCTAAAACAAGACTTGGAATACGAAAAGGGACCGCGGCGCCGCCGCTTGGGCGGCGACCGGATGGCCCTTGATGCATCCAGCAATGTTCAAGCTGCCCGGCGGAGTCGCCTCCTCCCGGACCGGCGCGCTATACGCACGGGGACCGGTTCGGTCAATCGCTGTGCCGATATCGCGTTACTTCAGCGGATCATGCCCCCAGTTCATCAGCGAATAGCGCCAGTCGGAATGTTCCTTGTCCTTCGCCGGACCGCCCTGGGCGAGATGGCGATGAACATAACCGACCACTTTCTTCATATGCGCATAATCGTCGTCAGTCAGATCGGCTTTCTTCTTGCGCTTGATCGCGACGATCCGCCGCCCCGATTCGTGCCCGACGCTTTCGCCCGAACCCTTGCCGTCCCCGCCTTTCCAGCCGACGCGCTTGCTGTCGTCGCCGTCGAGGAATTTCTCCAGCTCGGCGGGCGCCATGTTGACTGCCTCGCTGAAGTCCTTCGCAATCGTGTTGTGCTCATCGGCCATCTGCTTCTCCTCTGACGGGAAAAGCGCGAATGCCGGCCATGGTTCAATCGCGCAGCCGCGTGGTCAGGAAGGCGATCAGCGCATCGACGCGCGCCGGGCGCAATGCGCTGGGCGGAGTAAGCAGGTGAAGCCCGATCGGTGCCGGGGCCCAGTCATGCAGGATTTCGACGACCCGTCCCGCCGCCAACGCGTCGGCAACGATGAAGCGCGGCAGGCGCGCGATCCCGAGTCCCGCCTCCAGCGCCGGAACAAGCGCCTCGCCACTGTTCGCCGCCAGCGGCCCGGCTGCGCGTACCGAAACCTCCGCGCCTTCGGGTCCACGAAAGCGCCACGGCCCGGTGATGTTGGTATAGCCGAGCAGCCGGTGCTCGCCCAGCTGCGCCGCATGGGTCGGCGTACCATGCTCAGCAAGATAACAAGGCGCGGCAACCAGATGCGCCGCGATCGAGCACAATCGCCGCGCGCGCAGCGAACTGTCGGGCAGATCCGCGATCCGCAGCGCGACATCGAACCCCTCCGCGACGATATCGACACGCGCGTCCGACAAATGCAGCTCGATCTCGATCTGCGGATGCTCGCGCAGGAAGTCGGCGATCAGCGGCGCGACATTCTTGACCCCGAAGGTCATCGGGGCCGCCAGCCGCACCCGCCCGCTCGGCACGCTCGCGCCGATCCGCGCCGCCTCCTCGGCGGCCTGCGCCTCGGCGACGATCCGCGCGGCGTGGTCGGCAAGCGGCACGCCCGCCTCGGTAAGCGCCAACCGCCGCGAGGTCCGATGGAACAGCGACACGCCCAGATGCGCTTCCAGCCGCGACACCGCCTTGGACACCGTCGCCTTGCTCAACCCGATCGCATCCGCCGCGCCGCTGAACGACCGGTGCTCGGCCACCGCGGCAAAGATCGCCCAGGCCTCGAAATCGGGGAGCCTCATGTCGCCCAATCTACGCCTCGAAACGATCCGTTTCAATCGTTTCTGTTTTGACGACGGTCATGGCTCCCTAGCTTGGTGGCAACGAAACGGAGGTTCATCATGACCGACACCGCCACCCTCACCCGCACCGCCGGCATCGAGCGCCGCGGCTTCGAGACCCTGGGCCATGCCAACCACGGCTGGCTCGACGCGCGTCACCATTTCTCGTTCGCCAGTTACCATGATCCGGCGCGGATGAGCTGGGGTGCGATCCGCGTCTGGAACGACGACACGATCGCCCCGAACAGCGGCTTCCCGCCGCATCCGCACCGCGACATGGAGATCATCACCTATGTCCGCAAAGGCGCGATCACGCATCAGGACTCGCTCGGCAACACTGGCCGCACCGAGGCCGGCGACGTGCAGGTGATGAGCGCCGGATCGGGTGTGCGCCACGCCGAATACAATCTCGAGAGCGAGCCGACGACCTTGTTCCAGATCTGGATCGAGCCGACCCGCAGTGGCGGCGCGCCGAGTTGGGGCGCCAAGCCTTTCCCGAAGGGCGACCGGAGCGGCAAGTTCGTGACGCTCGCCAGCGGATTCGAGGCTGACGTGACCGGTGCGGGTGCGGCGCTGCCGATCCGTGCCGAGGCGCGCGTGCTGGCGGCGACGCTGGCGGCGGGCGAAACGCTGACCCATGAGGTCGGCAAAGGCCGCCACGCCTATCTGGTCCCCGCGACCGGCGCGATCGAGATCGATGGCGCGCGCTTCGGGGCGCGTGACGGCATCGCGATCACCGGCGGCCGCGCCATTACCATCACTGCGATCGACGAGGCCGAACTGGTGCTCGTCGACGCCAACTGACTTTTTGAAAGGAGCTGACGACCATGACCAAGGTGCTCGTGCTTTATTACTCGTCCTACGGCCATATCGAGAAGATGGCCGACGCCATCGCCGAGGGCGCGCGCAGCGGCGGCGCGGAGGTCGATATCCGTCGCGTCGCAGAGACCGCGCCTGCCGAGATCGTCAAGGCGGCCGGCTTCAAGACCGATACCGCGCATCCGGAGATCGAAAGCCCGGACGCACTGGCGAACTATGACGCGATCGTCGTCGGCGCGCCGACCCGCTATGGTCGGATGCCCAGCCAGATGGCGGCCTTCTGGGACACGACCGGCGGGCTGTGGATGAGGGGCGCACTGGTCGGCAAGGTCGGCGGCGCGTTCACCTCGACCGCCAGCCAGCACGGCGGTCAGGAAACGACCCTGTTCTCGATCATCACCAACCTGCTTCACCACGGCATGACGATCGTCGGGCTCGACTACGGCTTCCAGGGGCAGATGGGCCTCGACGAGGTCAAGGGCGGCACACCGTACGGCGCGAGCACGCTGGCCGACGGCGACGGCAGCCGCCAGCCCTCGACGGTCGAGCTGGACGGCGCACGCTATCAGGGCAAACGCATCGCCGAAACCGCCGCGAAGCTGAAGGCGTAACCCTCAACGTCGTCCCGGGCCTGACCCGGGACGACGGCTTTACCACTTCTACTGCTTCTTCAGCCGCGCCGGCTTGCACTTGCCCTTCCGACACTCCGGCGGCGCGATCGCGCCCATATAGACCGGCGGAGGCGCCACCTGCGCGATCCTCACCGGATCGCGCGGCACGGCAGGATCGGCCGGATAGCGGACCCGCGCCGCGGCGAACAACGCCCGTGCCCGCGCCGCCCCCGGCGTCGTCGCGCTGGCCCCGACCCACCGCCAGTGCCACGGCTCCCACTTCACCCGCTGCCGATTGCCTGCCGGGAACGACATCTCAAATCCGTAGCGCGACGCATTCTTCACCAGCCAGCGAAATGCCGGGGTCGCCGCGGCGCACGCCTCGGCATCCGGGCAGTCGTTGCGGCGGGGGCGGAACGCAAAGTCGAGCGCGAAGCCGGTCGCATGTTCGCTATGCCCCGGCGGCGCGACCGACAGCGCGCGCTGCGCGGCATCGGCCTGGCCCTCGCGGCAGAACACCGCCTCCTGATACGTGATCGAACGGTGGCATGACAGCGCGAGCACCTGCCCGCCCGCCGCCGGATCGCGCGCCGCCGCCTCGATCAGCCGTTGAAGATCGGGCAGCACCTCGCGTCGCAGCATGCAGGGGTTGACCGTCAGCGCGCCCGCCACCGCGACCAAAGTATCAGGCGCTGCATCGCCATAGGGCAGATGCCCGAGCACGCGATTGTCCGCCGCGGTCGGGACGCGGCGGCCGTCGCACAGTTGCGCCTGCACGGGCGTGGCGGCGAGCGCGGTCAGCGCGGCGAGGATCGTCGGGAGTCGCACCGCGCCCTCTGGCCATGCCGCGCGCCAACTGGCAAGAGCCGCGCCATGTTGGGTGAGCATGTTCTTTTCCTCGATGGCGAGGCACTGGTGATCGACAAGCCTGCCGGGTTGCCGGTCGATCCGCCGCGCGCCGGTGGGATCAGCCTCGAAAACCATCTGGCGTCGCTGACCTTCGGATTCCGGCGCTGGCCGGTCGCGGTGCACCGGCTCGATCGCGACACCAGCGGCTGCCTGCTGCTGTCGCGCAACCCCAAGGCACACGCGCGTTTCCAGCAGGCGTTCGAGCGCGGCGAAGTCAGCAAGCGATATGTCGCGATCCTCGACGGCATACCCGAGGGCGAGGCCGGCACGATCGACCTGCCGCTCGGCAAGGTGTCGACCGCCGAGGCCGGGTGGCGGATGACGCGCGATCCGCGCGGCAAGGCGGCCCGCACCGACTGGCGGGTGCTCGCAACGCACGAGGGCCGCGCGTTGGTCGAGTTCCGCCCGGCGACCGGCCGCACGCACCAGATCCGCGTTCACGCGCTGGAAGGACTCGGGGTGCCGGTCACCGGCGATCCGGTTTACGGCACCAGGAACGACGGCGGCATGATGCTCCATGCGATCGCGCTGTCGCTGGTGCGCCCGGGGAAGCCGGACATTGTCGCCGACGCGCCATGGCCGGCGCGGTTCAGCACATTGGGGTTCGCGACGGGCTGACGACCTCGGTTGTGGTTGGTCAGGAGCCGGCGAGCTAGGTCCGCTTGCGCCCAGCTTCGGGCTTTCATTACAACCAGGCAGGAAGGTCGAATGCTTCTCCAGCCGCGTCTTTCGGCGGCGGTCCGATGCTCGTCACGAAACCATCTTGCCAGCCGGTCAACCCGAGCTTTGTGGGAATGACATCAAAGCCGTCGGGATAATCGGAAAAGCCAGGCTTCTCTCTGAGCGTCTCAACCGCCGCCAAGGCTTCCCGCTCGGATGCATAGATGCCGATATGAAGCTCGGTGTCCTCGCGATGATCATATTCGCGGGTGAACCAAAGATCAAAAACGGTGTCCATCGCGACGGGATATCGGTGCACTCGCGGCGCAGCAAGCGCATGGCCGCTCTCAACCAAGTCGAGCCGGCGCCAGCGGCAGGGGATCGAACCCGCACCCCGACCGTCGCCGAGGATCGCTGTAGCGATACGTCTACCAATTCCGTCACGCTGGCGGTGCGGCGATAGCATATAAACTTGGGCAAGCGTCACGTCCGCTAACCACCAAAGCGCGCCACGTTGCCTTCGCCCTAATCGAAGGCGGGCTTCTTCCGCCCCGACTTCACCGCCGAGCGCCCCTTCTTCGCATCCACCCGCCGCACCTGCGACGCGCGCGTCGGCTTGGTGGCGCGGCGCTTGGCTTGCACCACCGTCGCCTCCTTCACCAATGCCAGCAGGCGTTCGCGCACCTCCGCGCGGTTCATGTGCTGCGAGCGCGAGCCTTCGCTGCGCAGCGTCAGCACGCCATCGCGCGTCATCCTCGTTCCCGCCAGCTCCACCAGCCGCAGCTTGACGCGTTCGGGCAGGTCGGACCGCGCCACATCATAGCGCAGCAGCACCGCCGAATCAGTGGTGTTGACATGCTGCCCCCCGGCTCCGCCCGAGCGGGTGAAGCTCTCCTCGATCAGATCGGTGTCGATGCTGATCGTGCGGGTGACGGGAACGCGGGCCATGCAGGCTCCATAAAGCCGAAGACCCGGCCGCACCATCGGTGCGACCGGGTCTTACGAGCGTCCGCGCCAGGGATCAGGCGGCGGGGATGTCAACCAGCCGCGGCTTGGCGACCCAGTCGAAATTCGGATCACCGCGCAACTGCTTGCCGTTTCCGAGGTCGCCGCCGTTGCAGCTCAGCAGCTTGTTGATGCAGTTATCCATCCACATCTTCATAACATCGTCGTCCCATGCGCCCATCCAATCGGCGTGGAAGGTCGAGCCCGGACGCTTCACCGCCATTCCGGGCATGCTGTCCGACGACAGCGACCAGGTCGAGGTGCCCGGCGACCACTCACCCGAGCGATCCAGATTCTCGTCGACCGTGTACCAGGCGCCCAAGGTGAAGGTCGGAATGATGTACGGCGTCTTCGCGGGGCATTTCAGTTCGCCGCGATCGTTCCACTGCGCATAGCCGACGTGGCTGCGGTGGTCCGCGCTGTTCAGGTTCTTGCCGTCCCAGCAGCCCGGTCCCGACACGAGCGCGCCAAGGCGGTTGCCGACCGGGCAGTTCTTGGCCGCGGTCACGATGTCCGGGTACGAACCCGGGGTCGCGGTGGGACCGTCGCAATTGAAGTAGAAGTGGTCGGCCTCACCGGTCGCCATGTTGTAGCCGAAGATGTAGCGCATGCCGCGCGGCAGCGACACGCACGCCTTGCCCACCTTCTGACAGTCCGGGCTCGTTTCGGGCAGACGCTTGTAATAGATCGTCACGTAATCCGGCCGCACGACCTTGCCCTTGCCATCCAGCATCGCCGGGATCCAGTAAGCGGACCGGTTCAGCAGGTTGTTGCACGTGCTCTCACCCTTGGTGCGCAACGTGCCATAGGTCGAATAGGCGTTGGTGGACGTGTTGCCAAAGAACTGGTGAAGATGGCTCTTGCCCGGCTGCCCCGGGAAGACGATCGGATCGTCGCGACGGACGTGTCCGGGACCGCAAATGAAGCGGAAGGCGCCGACCACGTCGGGCCGCCCGGTCACGGCGATCTCGCCGGAGCCCCACGACGGGACCAGATACTTGTTCACATCGAAGTTGGAGAGAACACGGTCGAGCTGACCCTGACCCGGGAGCAGGCCCTTCGAAATGGCACCCGGCACCGGCTCGATCGTCTTGCTGGTTCCGCCGACCGTGACGGTGGCGGGCAGAATGCCGCTGAGCTTCACCGTCGTCGGCGAGGCGATGACCGTAACCTTGCTCGTGATGGAATTGAGAGCACCCGAAGGGACGATCGCGGCATAAGCGGTAGAGGCTGCCAGGATCATGGCGCCCGAAATGACGATTTTCTTCATCATAGTCCCTGGCGTTGTTGGCGTTGCCGGAACTCAAATTGGTTCCGAACGCTGTTATCGACCGGCACGGCCGGTGCCGCGCTGTAGAGACATGATTAGCGGTAAAACCCTAACATAATCTAACACTTCTGGTTTATTTTCGTTAAGTGTTCGAATACTTAGGGGACCGCTTCAAGGATGCTGGTTACTTCCTGTTTACTTCCTTTACCAGCACCCTAATTTCGGTTCGTCCCGCGATGCGCTCCCTCTGGCGCAGCGAGGCCGCAGCGCCTACCTCGGCCCGCATGTACGACTTTCAAATCGAAGCCGAATCGAAGCCGGCGTTGTATCGCGAGCTGCTGGGGGCGCTTGATGCGCTGACCGCGGGTGAGCACGATGGTATCGCGAACATGGCCAACGCCGCCGCGCTGATCGCGCAATATCTGCCCGACCTTAACTGGTCGGGATTCTATCGGCTGGTCGACGGCGAACTGGTGCTCGGGCCATTTCAGGGCAAGGCCGCCTGCATCCGCATCCCGCTGGGCAAGGGAGTGTGCGGCACGGCCGCGGCGGAGCGCCGGACCCAGCTGGTCGCCGACGTCCACGCCTTCCCCGGCCATATCGCCTGCGACGCGGCCAGCCGCTCGGAGCTCGTGGTGCCGATCACCCGCGACGGCGCGCTGCTCGGAGTGCTCGATCTCGACAGTCCGTCGCCGGCACGCTTTGATGAGGATGACGCGCGCGGGTGCGAAGCACTCATGGCGATGCTGGCCGCGCGACTGTAATCCGCCGTCGGTGCGAGCGTGGCTCGCACCGACGAACCGTTATTTCTTCTCGCGGCCCGCGAACGTCACCAGACTCTCCGCGCCATTTGCGCCGACCGCCGCGACCCCGAAGAAATGGTCGTCGACCGGCACACCCGCGACATCGAGACTGGTACCGGTCGCCTCGCGCGACTGCGTCCATGCCGCGGCATCAGCACGTCGCCAGTAAATCTTGTAGCGCACCGCCCCCGGCACGGCGGCCCATGTCACCTTCGTATCATAGGACAGCGCCCCCGAGATGGACGCCACCGGCGGCGCGGCCGGGGCGGCGGCGAGCCGCGCGATCGTCGCGACGTTGATCGCGGTCACCTTCGCCAGATAAGGGAAGTCCATGCCTTCGATCGTATCGGCATAGACGCGCCCGTTCTCGGTGCGCACGTCCTGATGCTGGCGGTCCCAGTTCTCCGCCGCGACCGAGAAGCGCACCGCCGGATAGCCCTGCTTGAGGAATGGCTCATGATCGCCACCGCGCCCGAAGCGATCCGGGCGGCGGTCGACGAACACCCCGAACCCGCCGGGGATCGTCCCTGCGATGCCGTCGATCGCCTTGGCAAGCGCGCGGCTCGGGCCGTCGTCCTCGCCGCCGACGCCGCGCCGCTCGATCGCGTCGACGAGCGATTCGCTGCTGCGGATGCCTTCGGAGAAGACGCGGACATAACCGTCGATCGTCACCCCACCCTGCCCGACCGTGTTGCCGACGATATCGTTGTTGAGCATCGCATCGACCTGCCAGCCGCGCGCTTTTGCGGTCTCGGCAAGCAGGGTCGCGCCCCACAATCCCTGCTCTTCGCCGGAGAAAGCGACATAGACGATGTTCGCCGCGAACTTTTCCTTCGACAGGATGCGCGCCGCCTCGAGCACCAGCGCGACGCCGCTCGCGTCATCGTTCGCGCCGGGCGCGTCGCTGGTCACGTTCATCACGTCGGTGACGCGGCTGTCGATATGCGCGCCGACGATGATGTAGCGGTTGGGATCGCTGCCCTTCTGCACGCCGAGCACATCCTCGATCACCACGCCGTCGGGCGCGCGAGGGCCGACGAAGCGCCGCGACAACCGTTCGGTCGCGATACACCCGCCGCACGCACGCGACAGCGCGGCGAACTCGCCCGCCACCCAGCTACGCGCCGCGCCGATCCCACGCTTCGGATCGGTCGCCGACGACAGCGAGTGGCGCGTGCCGAACGACACCAGTTTCTCGACCGTGGCGCGCTGTCGCGACGGTGACGGTGCCTCGCGCGCAATGGCGGGCGTGGCGAGGAGCAACGGAGTGGCGGCGAGCAACAGGCGATGGTTCATCCCCCGCTTGTGGCGGGGGAATCACGCGCGCTCAAGCGATTGCGATCAACTCAGCCGGTCGATCGCCTCTGCCGACAACCCGCCGGGCACGATCATCAGCGGCACCGGCAATGAGCCCACGTCCGCGGCGAAGTGGTTGACCAGCGCACCGGGCGCACCATCCGCCGCTGCGCCCAGCACCAGCGCGGCGATCTGCGGGTTCTCGGCGATGAGCGCGCGGATCACCTTCGGCCCGTCGCCGCTACGCACCGTGATCGACGGGCGGACTCCCGATTCTTCGAGCAACGTCCCCGCCGCGCGCGCCACCAGCCCCTCGGCATGGCGCTGCTGCTCGTCCTCGATCGTCGCCTGCACCCCGCCAAACGGAATGAACTCCTGGGGCGGCAGCAACGCCAGGATCTCGACCCCGCCACCGGTCTTCACCGCGCGGCGCGCCGCAAAACGCAGCGCGATCAGCGCCTCGGGCGTGTCGTCGATCACCGTCAGATAGATGCGCATCACGCCCCCCTTTTCGCCGTCGTTGTACCGCCCGCAACCTGCCGCGCCAAGCACATGGCAGCCGGCGACGGGCTTGACCGTACGGCGCGGGTCCGCAAGAGACGGGTGACTGTCTCACGAGCCTCTCGAGGATCACGATGCCCATCGAAATCAAGATGCCTGCCCTGTCGCCGACGATGGAGGAGGGCACGCTGGCCAAATGGCTCGTGAAGGAAGGCGATACGGTCAAGGCCGGCGACATCATGGCCGAAATCGAGACCGACAAAGCGACGATGGAGTTCGAGGCGGTCGACGAAGGCGTCATCTCCAAGATCGCCGTCGCCGAGGGCGCGGACGGCGTGAAGGTCGGAACGGTCATCGCGCTGCTGCTCGCCGACGGTGAGGAAGAGGGTGAGAGCACCCCCGCCCCCGCCGCGAAGGAAAGCGAGCCCAAGCCGTCGCCCGCCGATCCGAACAAGACCGGCACCGAGGCGCAGCCCGCGAAGGAAGACGTGCGCGATCACGGCAAGCCTGCCGATCCGAAACCCGCGCCGGCTCGCCACGACGGCGACCGCATCAAGGCGAGCCCGCTCGCGCGCCGTCTCGCCGCCGACAAGGGCGTCGACCTGTCGGGCGTGAAGGGCAGCGGCCCGAACGGCCGTATCGTCAAGGCCGATGTCGATGGCGCGCAGCCGGGCAAGGCGTCCGCGCCGACCGCCGCCGCCAGCAGCGCGGCTCCGGCGGCATCGCCCGCCCCCGCGCCGACCCCGGCGCAGGTGCCCGATATCCCGCACGAGCTGACCAAGCTCACCAACATGCGCAAGACGATCGCGCGCCGCCTGACTGAATCGAAGCAGCAGGTGCCGCACATCTACCTCACGGTCGATGTCCAGCTCGACAAGCTGCTCAAGCTGCGCGGCGACCTCAACGCCGGGCTCGAATCGCGCGGCGTCAAGCTGTCGGTCAACGATCTGCTCATCAAGGCGCTGGCCGTCGCGCTGGTCCAGGTGCCGAAGTGCAACGTGATGTTCACCCCGGACCAGCTCGTCAGCTTCCAGCGCGCCGACATCTCGGTCGCGGTGTCGACGCCGGACGGCCTCATCACCCCGGTCATCACCGAGGCCGATACCGCTTCGCTGTCGAGCATCTCGACGCGGATGAAGGATCTTGCCGCGCGCGCCCGCGACAAGAAGCTGAAGCCGGAGGAATTCACCGGCGGCACCGCGTCGATCAGCAACATGGGCATGTTCGGGATCAAGCAGTTCGAGGCGGTCATCAACCCGCCACAGGGCATGATCCTCGCGGTCGGGGCGGGCGAGAAGCGCCCGTGGGTGCTGGGTGACGGCTCGCTTGGCGTCGCGTCGATCATGTCGGCCACCGGCAGCTTCGATCACCGCGCGATTGACGGGGCGGATGGCGCGCAGCTGATGAAGGCGTTCCGCGAGCTGGTCGAGAACCCGCTGGCGATGCTCGCCTGAGGCATCCCGCCGTGGCGCAGATGGAGCTGAGCGCGGACAAGCGCGAGATCGCATGGAGCGCCTTGTCGCTCGGCGTCACCGCCCTGGTCTTCAAGGGCGCGGCGTGGAGCTATCCGCAGGGCGCCAAGACAATCTGGCTGGTCGGCGCGGCGACGCTCGTCGCGGTCGGCCTGCTCGGCGCGCGCGACATCTGGCGCGTCCGCCGCGAAGGTATTGCTGCATGAGCGCGACCGAACCGCAACAGGCACCGACGATCCGTGTCTCGGCGATGCCGGCCGATTGCAATGCGTACGGTGACATCTTCGGCGGCTGGCTGATGAGCCTGATGGACTCGGCCGCCGGGCTCACCGCGGCGCGACGCGCGCGCGGGCGCGCGGTGACGATCGCGATGGACGGAATGCAATTCCACGCCCCCGTCCATGTCGGCGACGAAGTCTCGGTCTACACGCAGATCGAACGCGTCGGGCGGACCTCGATCGCGATCCAGGTCGAAAGCTGGGCGCGCGACCGGCACGGTGAAGAGTCGCGCAAGGTGACCGAGGCGCGCTTCACCTTCGTCGCGATCGACGAGGACCGTCGCCCGCGCGAAGTGCCGCCGGCGGCGTAAGGATTTTCGGGCCGCTGTGCCCGTGGTGACAACAGGGGCTGCGGCCCGGGAGTGGTTACATGGCTGACACCTTCGACCTTATCGTTCTCGGCTCCGGCCCCGGCGGCTATGTCGCCGCGATCCGTGGCGCACAGCTCGGCCTGAAGGTCGCGATCGTCGAGCGCGAGCGGCTCGGCGGGATCTGCCTCAACTGGGGCTGCATTCCGACCAAGGCGCTGCTGCGCACGTCGGAAATCTATCACTACATGACGCACGCGGGCGATTACGGGCTCAAGGCCGACAACATCGGCTTCGACCTCGCCAAGATCGTCGACCGCAGCCGCAAGGTCTCCGGCCAGCTCAACGCCGGCGTCAAGGGCCTGATGAAGAAGAACAAGATCACCGTGGTCGAAGGCTTCGGCACGATCACGGCGAAGGGCAAGCTGTCGGTCAAGCAGGGCAACGGCACGGTCGACCTCGAAGCCAAGCACATCCTCGTCGCGACCGGCGCGCGCGCCCGCGACCTGCCGTTCGCCAAGGCCGACGGCAAGCGGATCTGGACCTATCGCCACGCGATGGTGCCGGAGGTGATGCCGACCAAGCTGCTGGTGATCGGCTCGGGCGCGATCGGCGTCGAGTTCGCGAGCTTCTACAACGACATGGGCGCGGACGTGACGATCGTCGAGATGCTGCCGCGCATCCTGCCGGTCGAGGACGAGGAAGTCAGCGCCTTCATGGAGAAGCGGCTGACCAAGGACGGGATCAAGATCGTCACCGGTGCGGCGCTCGAGAAGATCGACACCGGCGCGGACGGCGTGAAGGCGACGATCAAGGGCAAGGACGGCAAGTCCACGACCGAGGATTACAGCCACGTCATCGTCGCGATCGGCATCGTCCCGAACACCGAAGAGATCGGGCTCGAGAAGCTCGGCGTTCAAACCGAGCGCGGCCATATCAAGGTCGACGGCTTCGGGCGCACCAATGTCGAGGGCATCTACGCGATCGGTGACGTCACCGGCGCGCCGTGGCTGGCGCACAAGGCGAGCCACGAGGGCATTGTTTGCGTCGAGAAGCTGACCGGCGGCAGCCCGCATCCGTTCGAGACGTGGAACATCCCGGGCTGCACCTACAGCCGCCCGCAGGTGGCGAGCGTCGGGCTGACCGAGGCAAAGGCGAAGGAAGCGGGCCGCGACATCAAGGTCGGCAAATTCCCGTTCATCGGTAACGGCAAGGCGATCGCGCTGGGCGAGGCGGACGGCTTCATCAAGACCGTCTTCGACGCCAAGACCGGCGAGCTGCTGGGTGCGCACATGGTCGGCGCGGAAGTGACCGAGCTGATCCAGGGCTATGTCGTCGCGCGCCAGCTTGAAACCACCGAGCATGAGCTGATGGAAACGGTGTTCGCGCACCCGACGCTTAGTGAAATGATGCACGAAAGCGTGCTTGGCGCCTACGGCCGCGCGATCCACTTCTAGGGGCAGCGCTGCCTCGATCGAAATCCCGGACCTCCGTGAGCTTTCCGAAGGTCCGGGATGGCGACTATATCTGACAGACGGCCCCAGCGTCGGCCGGCATCGGACGTGAAGCGAACGCCCGACGCCTTGCTGCCGAGCTCGCGGACACGCTCGCGATAGCGCCCGGGAGCGACGCGGCGAGACCCCCGAACGATCCTTCGCCACTGCCGACGGACGCCGCGGCCCTCGCCTTGACTGACCGCCGTGACTATCCCGGCGCGATGACGCCCGAGCGAACGCGACGACTCGACCTCCGCCGCCCGCATCTTTTCGTCGGCGCGCTCCTGTTCGCAGCGTCGCTCGCTTTGTTCTGGCCGGGCTATGCGACCTACGACACGCTGCAACAATATCAGCAGGTTGTCTCCAACCATCTCGACGACTGGCATCCGCCGATCATGGCGCGGCTATGGCAAGCGCTGTTGCCGCTCGGCCACGGCACTGCGCCGTTGCTCGCGGCGCAACTCGCCGGTTATTGGCTGGGCCTCACGCTGATCGCCGACGCGCTGGCGGTCACGCGCCGGCGAGGCGCCGGTTGGGTGGTGCTTGTGGTCGGACTGCTCCCGCCGCTGCTCGGCTGGCAAGCCGTGGTCCTCAAGGATGCGCAACTGGTCGGCGCAGCGCTCGCCGCAACGGGACTGGTCGCCCGCTATCGCCTCCGCGACCGCCCGGTACCGCCCGCGATCACCGTCGCCGCTGCGATCCTGTTCGGCTATGCCCTGCTCGTTCGCGCCAATGCGGTCTTCGCCCTCGCGCCGCTGATCGTCGGGTTCATCTCGCTACGTCACCCCGTCGCTCGGGTCGGCGCGTCGCTGTCGATCGTCGCGGCGGTGCTCGCGCTGTCCGGTCCGATCAACCATCGGCTGTTCGGCGCCGCGGCAAGCGACGTCGCCACCACCCAGCCTCGCTACGACCTCGCCGGCATAGCGGCACGCACCGACGGGGCGATCATTGCGGGACTGCCGACCGGCACGGGCGTGGCGCTGCGGGCGGCGCATTGCGTCACCCCCTATTTCTGGGACCCGCTGGGCGACACCCCCGCTTGTGTCACCGCGCTCGGCCCGCTCGACTCGCGCACGACCGGGACGCTCTATCGCCAACTCGGCAATGAGGCGGCGCGGCACCCGGCTGCCTATCTGGCGCAGCGTGCTGCGCATCTGAACATGACGTGGCGCTGGCTGGTCCCTTCACGCCTGCCCGGCGCCGAGCCGCCATCGCTCAGCGAGCCGAACACGCAAGAACTTGGCAATCCCGGTCGCGCGGCGGCGGCATGGCAGATGGTGGCGGGGCACATGGTTCGCACGCCGATCGGCTGGCCGTTCGCCTGGAACGTCGCGGCATGTCTGCTGCTGGCGGCAGCCTGTCGGACCCGCGCGAGTCCGCCGCGGCGCCTGGCTCTCGCGCTGCTCACCTCAGCCCTGGCACTGGAGGCGAGCTTCGCGGCGATCTCGATCGCGGCAGATCTGCGTTATCATCTCTGGCCGATCATCGCGACGGCACTGGCGGCGGTGTTGCTCCTCGACCGGCTACCTTCGCGCCGCCATCTGGTGATCGTCGCCGGAGCGGGGCTGCTGGTCGGCGCACCGGCCCTAATCGCCCGCGCCACGCTCGCCGATCCGCCACCGGACTATGAGACGCTGCTTCAATGGGATCCGCCCGTGGCGCTCTTGCCACGGTAAACGGAAAAGGTGCTCCGCCCGCGCGCCTTTTTGGCAACAAGCGCGTTGTGCCGCTCGTGAAACGTTCTACCATCCCCGCATGAACCGCCTGGCGCCCGACGAGGCGGATGCGCGCTTCATTCGCCGCGTGTTGTGGATCATCGTGATCGTTGCGGTGGTGGCGGCGCTCTACCTCGCGCGGCACCTGCTGATCCTCGCCTTCGGATCGGTGCTGATCGCAATCGTCATCCACGCGATCGCGGAGCTTTATGCGACGCGCGCGCGATTGGGCAGCAAACGCGCGATGACCGCGGCGATCCTGACGCTGCTGGCGCTCCTCGCGTTGCTGTTCTGGCTATTCGGGGTCGAATTCCGCGCGCAGGTCAACACATTGGTGGTCGCCCTGCCCGGCCTTCTCGACCAGTTTCAGGCCTATATGTCGCAAAGCCCGGTGGGGGCAAAGGTGGTCGACGCGGTCCGCGCCGCGTTTGCCGGCAGTCGCGTGGCGCAGGACATCGGCGAGATTGTCCGCGGTGCCGGACAGTTGCTGCTCAACACCGTGCTGGTGCTGTTTGGGGCGATCTTCTTCGCGGTCGATCCCAAGATCTACGAACGCGGGGTGCTGTTGCTCGTACCGCCGTCGCGGCGCGCGGCGCTGGAAGACGCGCTGGGGGACGTCGGCTCCACGCTCCTGCTGTGGCTGCGCGCGCAGTTGATCCAGATGACGGCCATGGGAACCATGGTCGGGCTTGGCCTATGGATGGCCGGCGTGCCTTCGCCCGCGATGCTCGGCCTGCTGACCGGTCTTAGCGAGTTTATCCCGTATGTCGGACCGGTTGCGGCGATGCTGCCCGCACTCGGGCTCGCGGCGACGGCGGGCACCGATCAGTTACTCTGGGCGCTGGGCGTGTTCGCGGCGGTGCGAATCATCCAGACCAATTTCGTCACGCCGTTCGTCACCAGCCGAGTCGTTGCAATCCCCCCGGCGCTCAGTCTGTTCGCAATCATCGGAACAGGCGCGGTTTTCGGGCTCTTCGGGCTGTTTTTTTCGGGTGGAATCCTGGTCGTGACCTTCACACTGGTACGCAGTCTGTACCTGCGCGAGATGCTGGGCGAGGACATTCCCCGCTCGCGCGAGCGCACATTGTTCACGGCGATGGGCACGCCGCGTGAAGCAAACATCGACAAGCAAAGTGAAAAAAGGGAACACCCAATTTAAGTGGCAGTTAACCTTTATGGTTCAGATGCAGTTTGGTAAACGAACCAGACAGGCGTGGCCGGCGACGGCATCTCGCCACCGACAACCGGGGAATTGCCGATGCGCGTGCTGCTGATCGAGGACGAGCCGACCACCGCCAAGGCCATCGAGCTGATGCTCTCGACCGAGGGCTTTAACGTCTACAATACTGATCTGGGCGAAGAAGGCCTCGATCTGGGCAAGCTCTACGATTACGACATCATCCTGCTCGACCTGAATCTGCCGGACATGCACGGCTATGACGTGCTCAAGAAGCTGCGCGTTGCGCGGGTACAGACTCCGGTATTGATCCTCAGCGGCATCAACGAAATGGATACGAAGGTGCGCAGCTTCGGGTTCGGTGCCGACGACTACGTCACCAAGCCGTTCCACCGCGAGGAATTGATCGCGCGTATCCACGCCGTCGTCCGCCGCTCGAAGGGCCATTCGCAGTCGGTCATCAAGACCGGCAAGCTGTCGGTGAACCTCGATGCCAAGACGGTCGAGGTCGATGGCGCACGCGTCCACCTGACCGGCAAGGAATATGCGATGCTGGAGCTGCTGTCGCTCCGCAAGGGCACGACGCTCACCAAGGAAATGTTCCTCAACCATCTGTATGGCGGGATGGACGAGCCCGAGCTGAAGATCATCGACGTCTTCATCTGCAAGCTGCGCAAGAAGCTCAGCCTCGCCTGCGACGGTGAGAACTACATCGAAACCGTCTGGGGCCGCGGCTATGTGCTGCGCGAGCCGGAAGAGATCGTTCAGGTCGCGTGATCCTGTAACGCTCCTCCGAGCACATCTACCGTCATTGCGAGCGCGGCGAAGCAATCCAGAGGCTCCTGAGCCGGCACTCGATTGCTTCGCCACGCTCGCAATGACGAATATTACGTCATCAAAAACGGCGTCCTAGGCCCCCTTCAAACCGCCGAAGGAACCGCCACCTTCCGCCGCCGCCGCAATGTCGCACCGAGCGCGCCGAAGCCGGCCAGCATCATCATCCACGTCGCCGGCTCCGGCACCGCCGCGGTGGGGCGGAAGGTGCCTGAATAGGTATCGAGGTGCATCTCGCCGTTCTGCACCATGCTGTTGAAGACGGCGCTGCCCTGGATGTAATTGCTGGTGGTGCCGGCCGCGAGCGGCGCGAGCACCGACCCGCGCCACTGGGTGGTCACATCGACCTTGGTCGCATCGGCGAAATTCCAGATCACGTTGCGACCGAGCTGGTCGACGTTGCCGATGAAATTGTCGTCCAGCTTGATCGTCGCGCCGCTGACGTTGACGATCACCGTATCCGCGCCGTTACGGTTGAAGTCGATCTCGCCGAACTTCGCCAGATCGCTGCCGTTCAGCGAGAATACCGCTACGCCGTTGCTGCCCGCCACCGCGTTGAACGTGGCGCGATTGCCCGCAATCAGCGCATTGCTCGTCGTCGTCAGGGCCGACAGACCGCTCGACAGGTCGATCAGCGAGCGGGTAAGTGCGTCACGCTGTTCGATCAGCCCCTGCGTAAAGCCGGCGACCGCCCCCTGTCCGGACTTCACGATGTTCTGGTTGACGTTGGTGTTGGCGATCGTTCCGCCGACCAGCACCGTCTGCGGATTGCCGTTCAGCGTAAAGCCGCTGGTGACGTTGCCGCCGACCTTGGCGCCGCCCGTGAGGTTCTTCACGCCGCCGGTCACGTCACCGACGACGGTCAGCGCGGGGGTCGTCGCGGTCGAGGTCGCAGGCGTACGGATCTGGTAATTCGACGAATTGCCGCCCAGATTGCCGCCGACGAACGTGCGCCCCTCGACCTCCGATGACGACGTGAGGTTACCGAGCACCACCAGGTTCCATTCGTGCAGCGCATCAATGCCCTGGATAACGGTGGTGGCCGAAGCAGGCGTCGCCGCTGCCATCGCCATCACCAGCGCCACCGACAAACCCGCCTTCTGTGCTGCTCGTGCCATCGTACCCGGTCCCGGAATTGATCCGCTGCCGTTAACGCCGAGGGCATCGGCATCAAGCGCGTTTACCTTTACCGCTTTCCCCGAGCGGGACACACGGGTCAGATGCCTCCGGTCGTCACCTCCCGCCCATCCGCCTCCAGCGCGGCGATCAGGTCGGCGATGCACGCCTCCACCAGCGTCGGATCGGGGGAGCGCACGACGAAATTGGCGCCGGTCCGGCCGTCGCGGAAGAACGGATAGCTGCCGATCGCCACCCCTTCGTGCGCCTTTTCGGTGGCGCGCAGCAGCTCGGCGACCTCGCTTTCGGCGACCCAGCAGCCGATCGTCGCGCTCACCACGGGACGCCCGCCCTCGAGCTTGCCGGTCAGCCAGTCGAGCATCCCGGCGGTGATGTGCGGCACGCCGGCCATGATGAAGATGTTACCGGCGCGAATACCCGGCGCGCCCGAGACGCGGTTCTCGATCAGCGATGCCCCTTCCGGCACGCGCGCCATCCGCCGCCGCGCCTCGGTCAGACCGCCGCGGGTTTCGTAATGCCGCTCCAGCACCGCGATGGCGTCGGGATGCTCGACGACCGCCACGCCCAGCGCCGCGGCGATCGCGTCGACGGTGATGTCGTCGTGGGTCGGGCCGATCCCGCCGGTCGTGAACAGGTAATCGTTGCGCGCGCGCAGTGTGTTGACCGCCTCGACGATCGCCTCCTCGCGGTCGGGCACGACACGCACCTCCACCAGCCGGATGCCCTGTACGTTCAACCATGTAGCAAGCTGCGCGATATTCTTGTCCTGTGTGCGGCCAGACAGGATCTCGTCGCCGATCACCACCAGCGCGGCGGTCCAGATGCGTTCAGTCGTCATGGTCCCTCACTAGCTCGCAATCGCGCGCTCGCCACGCTATATCCGCGCGCATGACCGATTATGTGACCGTCACCAGCGATGCGCCGCTTGCGCGCACCGGCGCGATAAAGCTGCACGGGCCGGAAGCCTTTGCGGGAATGCACAAGGCCGGACGACTCGCCGCCGAGACACTCGACATGCTCGTGCCGCACATGGTGCCGGGCGTGACCACCGCCGAGATCGACAAGCTGATCTACGACTTCGTCAAGGCCGGCGGGGGCGTGCCTGCGACGCTCGGCTATCGTGGCTATACGCATTCGAGCTGCATCTCGATCAACCACGTCGTCTGTCACGGCATCCCATCGGACAAGGCGCTGAAGTCGGGCGACATCGTCAATGTCGACGTCACCCCGATCGTCGACGGCTGGCACGGCGACACCAGCCGCATGTATCTGATCGGCGACGTGCCGCTTAAGGCGAAGCGGCTCGTCGAGGTGACCTATGAATGCCTGATGCTCGGCATCGAGCAGGCGCGTCCCGGCAATACGATGGGCGACGTCGCGCATGCGATCCAGCGCCATGCCGAGGGACACCGCTTCGGCGTGGTCCGCGATTTCTGCGGGCACGGCGTCGGGCGGCTGTTCCACGACGCGCCGGAGGTGGTGCACGTCGGCCGTCCGGGGACCGGGCCGGAGTTGCGTCCGGGAATGATCTTCACGATCGAGCCGATGATCAACATCGGCCGACCGGACGTGAAGCTGCTCGACGACGGCTGGACCGCGGTGACGCGCGACCGTTCGCTGTCGGCGCAGTTCGAACATTCGATCGGGATCACCGAGGACGGCTGCGAGATCTTCACCGGCTCGCCGGCGGGGCTCGACAAGCCGCCCTACTAAGCGCCCTTCGTCAGGCCACGATCCGGAACGTGTAGCTGTAATCGGTCGGCGTCCCGCGCACGCCGACTCCGGTGATCTTCACCGAATAGCTCACCCCCGCCTTCAATCCTGCAACCTGGAATTGCAGGTTGTTGGGCACCGCATAGCCGACATTGTCGAAGCTGACGTTCGACACCGTCAAGGTCGTGGCCCCGTCGCTGACCGCGATCGTCGCCTTCGAGAAATCGACCGTCGCGTTCGCACCCCCACGCTGCGCCGTGTCGGCAATGACCGTGAACGACAGTAGCGACGACGTGTCGAAGTAACGCGCCGGATAGTCTCCATAGGGATAGGCGACGAACGGCGGTAGATTGGCGGGCACGGTTACGCCGTCGGTGAACGACACCACCTTCATCGCCGCCGCATCGGTCCGGGTGCCATCCGCCAGCACCTGCGCGACGCGCCCATACGAAATCTTGCCGAGGAACGGATCGAGCATCCAGCGGCGGTGTCCGACATTATTGGCGACGAGGTTCGATGTCTCGCTCAGCCACCCGCCGAGGTACATATCCTCCGTGTAATAAGCGAGATATGGCGAGATCAGCCCGCCATACAGATTGCTGGTCCCCGCACCGTTCGCGCCGAGCGTGGTGTAGCATTTCCACGTCGCGGCAGGCGTGTGACTCAGTTGCCCGTTGGCGGCCATCATCAACGCCGCCTGTGTCGCCTGCTCGTCGTCGGCACGCGAATAGGTGACCGCCGGCAACCGGTGGAGTGCTCGGATCGCGTTCAGCCGCGCCAGCACGTCATCGCGAACGCTTTGCAGCAGCGTGCCGGGCTTGCAATTGGCGACATCCGGCTGCGCACTGAACAGTGCGGCAGCGTTGGCCGCCCAGCTGCCGCTGGGGGTCAGGGCGGGTGGCGGCGGGGTGGGAGTCGGTGCCGGGCTTGGCGTGGGTGTCGGTACCGGCGTGGGCGATGGCGTCGGGCCAGGCGCCGGCACCACCTGCACCGCGCCGCTGGCCGGTGCCGCAGTGCTTCCCCCGTCGCTTCCTGCGCCGCCGCAGCCCGCCAGCGACAACGACAATGCCGAGACGGCGCCGATCAGGTATCCGCGTGAGGTTCGCATTACCGTCGCATAGACGTGACGGAGTTAAGAAATGGCACCTGCCCGAGAAAGCGGCAGCATAACCGCCGATGCCTGTTTTTAGAGCAGCGAAAAGCCCGGATTTGCGCGAGTCGTCGCCTTGCCCCTGAGCGTTGCGGCTGGCACAATCGATGCAACGATGCTGCTGGGGCATCCAAGTTTTCCGGGGTGGGGCGTTCGTCGCGTGAAGAAGATCGAAGCGATCATCAAGCCGTTCAAGCTGGACGAGGTGAAGGAGGCGCTGCACGAAATCGGCGTGTCCGGCATCACCGTCACCGAGGCGAAGGGTTTCGGACGGCAGAAGGGCCATACCGAGCTGTATCGCGGCGCCGAATATGTCGTCGACTTTCTGCCCAAGGTGAAGCTGGAGGTGGTCGTCGAGGACGGGCTGACCGAGCGCGTGGTCGAGGCGATCGCCGCCGCCGCGCAGACCGGCCGGATCGGCGACGGCAAGATCTTCGTGATCCCGGTCGAGACCGCGCTGCGCATCCGCACCGGCGAGCGCGATAACGAGGCGATCTGATCCCCTTCATTCGCTCCGTTGTCATCGGAGCGTGCCACTTACCGCGTCCCACTCGACAGCAGTCGGGGCGACGCTAATGCGAGAGAGAGCAACACCATGGCGAA
The DNA here is from genome assembly GCF_044901155.1 of Sphingomonas sp. NPDC079357. NCBI lineage: Bacteria > Pseudomonadati > Pseudomonadota > Alphaproteobacteria > Sphingomonadales > Sphingomonadaceae > Sphingomonas > Sphingomonas sp. NPDC079357. Next base: position 16,764 of record NZ_JBJDOM010000005.1, on the reverse strand, counting down.
CACGGCCGCAGACGTTCTGAAGAAGATCAAGGACGAAGAGATCGAGTGGATCGATCTGCGTTTCACCGATCCCAAGGGCAAGTGGCAGCATCTGACCATGGTCGCCTCGGTGATGGGCGAGGACGAATGGACCGACGGCCTGATGTTCGACGGCAGCTCGATCGAGGGCTGGAAGGCGATCAACGAGTCGGACATGATCCTGAAGCCGGATCTGGACGCGGTCTACACCGATCCGTTCTCGGCCACCCCGATGCTGATCGTGTTCTGCGACATCGTCGAGCCGTCGACGGGCGAAGGCTATAGCCGCGACCCGCGCACCACCGCGAAGCGCGCCGAGGCCTATGTCGCCACCACCGGGATCGGTGACACCGTCTATGTCGGGCCGGAAGCCGAATTCTTCATGTTCGACGACGTCCGTTTCGACACGTCGTACAACCAGTCGTACTTCAAGCTCGACGACATCGAGCTGCCGACCAACACCGGTCGCGAATATGAGGGCGGCAACATGGCGCATCGTCCGCGCGCCAAGGGCGGTTATTTCCCGGTTGCGCCGGTCGACTCGGCGGTCGACATCCGCGGCGAGATGGTCTCGACGATGATCGAGATGGGCCTGCCGTGTGACAAGCACCACCACGAGGTCGCCGCCGCGCAGCACGAGCTGGGCCTGACCTTCGGCACGCTGACCACCACCGCCGACCGCATGCAGATCTACAAGTATGTCGTGCACCAGGTCGCGCACGCTTACGGCAAGTCGGCGACGTTCATGCCGAAGCCGATCAAGGAAGATAACGGCTCGGGGATGCACACGCACTTCTCGATCTGGAACGGCAAGGAGCCTTTGTTCGCGGGCAATGGCTATGCCGGGCTGAGCGACACCTGCCTGTATTTCATCGGCGGGATCATCAAGCACGCCAAGGCGATCAACGCCTTCACCAACCCAACCACCAACAGCTACAAGCGGCTGGTGCCGGGTTACGAAGCGCCGGTGCTGCTCGCCTATTCGGCGCGCAACCGCTCGGCCTCGTGCCGCATCCCGTACGGCACCGGCCCGAAGAGCAAGCGCGTCGAGGTCCGCTTCCCCGACGCGATGGCCAATCCGTACCTCGCTTATGCGGCGCTGCTGATGGCGGGTCTGGACGGCATCCAGAACAAGATCCATCCCGGCGAAGCGATGGACAAGAACCTGTACGACCTGCCGCCGGCCGAGCTGGCGGAAGTGCCGACGGTCTGCGCCTCGCTGCGTGAAGCGCTCGAGTCGCTGCTGGCCGACCACGACTTCCTGCTCAAGGGCGACGTGTTCACCAAGGACCAGATCGAAGCTTATGTCGAACTGAAGTGGGCTGATGTGGCGCGTTGGGAAATGACCCCGAGCCCGGTCGAGTTCGATATGTACTACAGCGCGTGAGGCTGCCGTGCCGGCAGCCGGTGGTGCGCCGCGCCACACGCGCTGTCGGCCGGCTTCGCCGCAGGTGAGGACCGACGACGTGGCTTCGCCACGTCGTTTCCCCGACCAAGAAAAGGGCGTCTTCCAGACCGGAAGGCGCCCTTTTTCCGTCATTGCGAGCAGTGCGAAGCAATCCAGTGCCGGACCTGGATGCCCTGGATTGCTGCGCTACGCTCGCGATGACGGCGAGCCCCCTCACCTCACCCCGACAAACCCAAAGCTCACCGCACGATAGGCCAACTAGACTCCCCATCCCGTCCGACTCGCGTACCATCACTACCTTCAGCCACGACATCGGTCCGCGCCACCCGGGAGCCAAAGCCATGTTCGCCATCGCCGCCAACGACCGCTTCGCCCCTTTCTCGATCGTCGCGATCTCGGACGCGCGGCAGGGGGAGCCGACGTGGCGGACGATGTTCGGCTGGCCGGGCAACGATCCGCGCACGATCCCGCTGGCGGCCCGCTCGCGCGCCGAGCGCAAGATCTGGGCGGCGCGACTCGATCAGGCGGTGTGCGCGGCGGATCGGCCGGTGCTGCTGGTCGCGGACGGGATCGGCTGCGCGGCGAGCGCGTGGTGGGGCCGACTCTCGCCCAGCGATTACGTCTCGAAGATCGCCGGTGCCTTGCTGTTCGCCCCGCGCGGCGCGGACGTGACGCGCGACGGCGACACCGACCTGTTCGCCTCGCCGACCGCGCCTTTACCCTTTCCATCGATCGTGATCTCGCCACAGGGTGACGCGGGTCAGATCAATGCGGCGGTCGAAAGCTGGGGCAGCCGGCTGATCGCCGGTCACCGTGACCGCCATGTCGCGCGCGAGACGAACGCATGGCGGCAGGCGCAACGGCTGTTTCTGCGCGTAACGCAGCAGGTCGCCGCGCACGAGGTCGGCCGCGCCGAGGCGATGATCGGGCGGTAGCCCGCCTCGACAACACCGTCGCCCCTGCGCAGGCAGGGGCCCATGTCTGTCTCGTCTTGACCGACCCTCTGACACGGCCAGCGCGCGTCATGTGTCCGGCGTCACGCGCGACGACACAGCAATAGGCCCCTGCGTGCGCAGGGGCGACGGCGTGTGGGGTAGTAGTTCGCCCCTTCACCTCCGTCGCCCCGGACTTGATCCGGGGCCTCGCTTCCCCTGACGCGCGAAGAAGAAGAAGAAGAAGCGGGGTTCCGGATCAGTTTCGGCCTGGCCCCGCCAATCCTACCGACGCACGTCCAGCCCACCGGCAAGAAACGCATCGACATCCCCCTGCCGGAACAGCGCCGCATCACCCGGCAGCGAATGCTTCAGCGCCGCCAGCGCCAGCCCGGTCTCCGCCGCCGCCGCAATCCCCTGTTCGTTGAGCAACGCGTGGAGCACCCCGGCCGCGAACGCGTCCCCACCGCCGATCCGGTCGACGATTCCCGCCAGCACCGTCTCGGGGGTCTGCGCATGGTCGTCGCGCGTATCGATCCGCGCCGACAGACGGTTGAGGTCAACATGCTCGACGTGCCGCGCGGTCGAGGCGATCGTCATCAGCTTTGGGAACCGCGCGAACGCCGCTTCCGCGGCCGCGCGCCGCCGATCCTCGCCATCCCCGCCGAAATCGTCACGCCCGAGCAGCAGCGCGATGTCGCGGTGGTTGCCGAACATCAGATCGGCATGTTCGACGATCCGCGTCAGAATGCCGCGCGGATCGCTCTCCCAGCGGGCCCACAACTTGCCGCGCCAATTGCCATCGAACGACACCGCAACGCCGCGCGCGCTCGCCGCCTCGGCCGCGGCGATCGCGCTCTCGGCGGGCACCGGCCCCAGCGCCGGGGTGATCCCCGACAGATGCAGCCGCGTCACCCCATCAAGGATCGCGTCCCAGTCCCACGCGCTCATCGGCGCCTCGGCAAACGACGATCCGGCACGGTCGTAGATCACCTCGGTGGCGCGCATCCCCGCGCCCGAGGTGACGAAATACAGCCCCATTCGCTCGCCGCCGGTCTGGAGGTGCCGCACGTCCACACCATGCCCGCGCAAGGTGGTGATCGCACTCTGCCCCAGATCATTGTCGGGCACGCGGCTGACGATGCCGACATCGTGGCCGAGCTTGGCGAGCTGCGTGACGACATTCGCCTCCGCGCCCGCCACCCACACGTCGAAGCGCGGCGTCTGCATCAACAGCTCGCGCCCGGGTGGCGAAAGCCGGAGCATGATCTCGCCGAACGCCAGGAACTTGCCCATCAACCCCGCTCCACCAGATCGACCAGTATCTCGCGCTCGGCATCGTCGGCTTGCCAGCGCCCGGCGAACTTGCCGCCCGCGCCGAACAGCGCATCGACCATCCCGCGCGCATCGTTCGCACGCCACAATGCCGCCAGTTCGTCGGCCATCGGATCGTTGATCGGCCCCGCCTGCCCACGCAGATGCCGCAGCCACGCGGCCAGCGCGGTCAGCGTCGCGGTCCGCTCGACCCCGCGCGCACGGGTGATCGTCAGCGCCTCCAGCCAGCGCGGGCCGACCTTCTGCGACCCGTCGGTGGCGATCTGCGCCAGCCGGTGCGCCAGCGATGGATTGGCGAAGCGCGCGAGCAGCGCATCGGCATAAGCGCGCAGATCCTGCCCTGGGGCCGCATCGAGGCTTGCGGCAGCCTCGTCACGCATCAGCCGCTCGACGACCGGGCGCACCGCCGGATCGGCGATCGCCTGATGCACGAACTCATGCCCCGCCCCGAGCCCGAGATAGGCGAGCGCCGAATGGGCGCCGTTGAGCATCCGCAGTTTGGCGGTCTCATAGGGCCGCACGTCGGCGACGAACTGCGCGCCACCGACGTCCCAGCGCGGGCGATCGGTCGCGAAGCGATCCTCGATCACCCATTGCCGGAACGGCTCGGTGACCACCCCGCCCTCGTCGCGCACCCCAAGCCGCGCTTCGATCCCGTCGAGATCGGCGGCGGTCGTCGCGGGCACGATCCGGTCGACCATTGTCGACGGGCACGCCCAGTCACGCTCGAACCAGTCGCGCGCCGCGCCGTCGAGCAACGCCGCCACGCCGTCGCGGAGCACATGGCCGTTGTCGGTCATGTTGTCGCAACTGACCAGGGTCATCGGCCCTGCACCCGCCGCGTGCCGCTCCCGCACCGCCTGCGAGAGGTAATGGTAGATTGTGCCACCCGCCGCCGCGACCGACGCGGTGTCGATCCCGCCGCCGGGCAGCCGGTGATAGCCTTTCTCCGTGACGGTCAGCGTCACGATGCGCGTCGCAGGCGCGGCCAGCGCCGCCGCCACCGCGTCCGGCGCATCCGGCGCGACCAGCACCTCGCGCACCGCCCCGATCAGCCGCAGCCGCTCGCCGTCCGCATCGCGCGTCGCCACCGTGTAGAGCCCGTCCTGCGGCGCGAGTTGCTCATGAACCTGTCGCGAGCGCAGCGACACGCCGGTGATCGCCCAGTCACGATCCCCCGCCGCCATCGCATCGTCGGTATAGACCGCCTGATGCGCGCGGTGGAACGCACCGATGCCCAGATGCACGATCCCACGCGCCTGTTCGCCCCGCGCATAGCCGGGCTGCGCAACATCATCGGGCAGCGCGGCGCGGGTGGCGTCGGCCAGCCTCACAGCTTGTACGCCTTGCGCACCAGACCATCGGTCAGCTCATGCGCCAGCTCGACCGCCTCCCAGTCCTCGATGCGATGCTCGGCGACCAGCCGCGCGAGGAACGCGCAGTCGACGCGTCGCGCGACATCATGCCGCGCCGGGATCGACAGGAAGGCGCGCGTGTCGTCATTGAAGCCGACCGTATTGTAGAAGCCGGCGGTCTCGGTGGTCAGCTCGCGATAGCGGCGCATCCCCTCGGGCGAATCGTGGAACCACCACGCAGGCCCCAGCTTGAGGCACGGATAATGGCCCGCCATCGGCGCCAGCTCGCGCGCATAGACGCTCTCGTCGAGCGTGAAGAGGATGATCGTCAGGTCGCGCTCGTTGCCGACCACGTCGAGCATCGGTTGCAGCGCGCGCGTATATTCGGTGCGGACCGGAATGTCGGCGCCCTTGTCGCGCCCGTGGCTGGCGAACAGCCCGGCATTGTGGTTGCGATACGAGCCGGGGTGGATCTGCATCACCATCCCGTCCTCGACGCTCATCTTCGCCATCTCGGTCAGCATCTGCGCGCGGAACAGCTCGGCATCGGCGGTGTCCCATGTACCCCCGACGATCTTCGCGAACAGCGCCTCGCATTCGGCAGTCGACAGGTTGGCGGTCTGCGCGGTGGCATGCCCGTGGTCGGTCGCGGTCGCCCCGGCGGCGCGGAAGTCGGCGCGACGCTTGCGGTGCGCCGCCAGATAGCCCGACCAGCTATGCACGTCCTCGCCGGTCAGCGCCGCGAACGTCTCCAACGCGCCTTTGAATTGCTCATGCTCGACGTCGATCACGCCATCGGGTCGATAGGTGGTGACGACGCGCCCGCCCCATCCCGAGGCGCGGATCGCGTGATGCGCGTCGAGGCTGTCGTGCGCGCCCTCGGTGGTGGCGAGGAAGTCGATACGGAACCGGTCGAACAAGGCGCGCGGGCGGAAGTCGTCGCCCGCCAGTCGCGCGTTGATCGTGTCGAAGTAGGTGTCGGCGGTATCGGCATCGAGCCGCATGTCGAACCCGAACACCTCGGCAAAGACGTGATCGAGCCACAACCGCGACGGCGTCCCGCGGAACAGATCGTAATGCGACGCGAACAACTTCCACGCAGCGCGCGGATCGGTGGCAGGCACGCCGCCGCGATGCGGGATGCGCAGATCGTCGAGCGCGATCCCCTGCGAATAGAGCATCCGGAATACATAATGGTCGGGTGCGAGCAGCAGCGTCGTCGCATTGTCCCACTTGGCATCGGTCGCGAACCACGTCGGATCGGTGTGGCCGTGCGGGCTGACGATCGGCAGCGCGCCGATCTCGGCGTAAAGCGTCCGCGCGATATCGCGGGTCGTCGGGTCGGCGGGAAACAGTCGGTCGGGGTGCAGTTCGAGCGGTCGTGTCATCGTCAGTTCGCTCCCATAAACGTCAAGCCGCGCTCCAGCCCGCGCAGCTCGGCGAGCCCGCGCATCCGCCCGAGCAGTGAATAACCGGGGTTCGTCACCTTGGTCAGGTCGTCGAGCATCTGATGCCCGTGATCGGGGCGCATCACGATCGAGCGTCCCTCGCGGCGTTGCAGCGCCACCACCTCGGCCATCACCGCGGTCAGGTCGCCGCTGCCCTCGAGATGCGCCGCCTCGTGGAACGCGCCATCGGGTTCGCGCTGCACGCTGCGCAGATGCAGGAAGCCGATTCGCTCGCCCAGCCGCCGCACCATCCCGGGCAGATCATTATCGGCGCGCACCCCGAACGAGCCGGTGCAGAAGCACAAGCCGTTCGCAGCGCTCGGCACCGCCTCGAACAACGCGGTTACGTCCGCCTCGGTGCTGACGACGCGCGGCAGGCCGAAGATCGGAAACGGCGGATCATCGGGGTGGACGACCATGCGGATGCCCAGTTCCTCGGCGACGGGGCAGATCGCCGCCATGAACGCATGGTGGTTGGCGCGCAGCTCGTCCGCGCCGGTATCGGCATAGCCATGGATCGCATCGAGGAATTGCGCGGAGGTGAAGCTCTCCTCGCTCCCCGGCAGCCCGGCGATGATCGTCCGCTCCAGCCGCAGCCTCGCGTCGTCGTCCATCGCCGCGAAGCGCCGCGCGGCGCGCTCGATCGTGTCGGGGGCATAATCCGCCTCGGCACCGGAGCGCTTCAGCAAGTGCAGGTCATAGGCCGCGACGGCATCCAGCTCGAACCGCAGCGCACGCGCACCGTCCGGCAGCTCCCAGGCCAGATCGGTGCGCGTCCAGTCGAGCAGCGGCATGAAATTGTAGGTGACGGTCGTGATCCCCTCCGCCGCCAGATGGCGCAGGGTAATAATATACTGGTCGATCAGCCGCTCGCGGTCGGGTCCGGCGGTCTTGATCGCCTCGTGGACCGGCACGCTCTCCACCGTGGTCCAGCCCAGCCCGGCGCGCTCGATCATCGCGCGCTGCGCGGCGATTTCCTCGCGTGGCCAGACGTCGCCATTGGGGATGTGGTGGAGCGCAGTGACGACGTCGGTCGCGCCGGCCTGACGAATATGCGCCAGCGGCACCGGATCGCGCGGCCCGAACCAGCGCATCGCCTGCGTCATCAACACGTCCGCCATCCTCTCCGATCCTGCCGCCTGCGGCGTTACGCCGTCCCTGTTAGCGATAACAACCTGTGAAGCAAGCTAGGGCAAGCTGCATCCCATTCCCGCCTGAAGCACTGCATACCATCGCGCGCGGGTCCATTCGACCCGGTACGCCCCGGCCGCTGCCGCGATCCGTCCGGCGCTTTGCGACCCGACGATCGGGATGATCCGCGCGGGATGCGCCATCACCCATGCCAGCGCCGCGGTCGCCGCGTCGACACCATAGGCCGCGCCCTGTTCGGCGAGCAACGCGCCCGCCGGATGCGCCACGTCGGTCAATCGCCCGCCGCCGAGCGGCGACCAGGCCAGCACGGCAAGGTCGTGCGTCATCGCATGGTCGAGCGTCCCGTCGAACAGCGGCGCGACGTGCAAGGCGGAGAACTCCGGCTGCGTCGCGGCGATCGGCTGGCCGAGGAACGACTGCAATGCGTCGAGCTCGGCAGGCGCATGGTTCGACACGCCGATCGCGCGTACCTTGCCGCTCGCCACCATGGCGTCGAGCGCGCCGGCGACCTCCTGCGGGTGGGTCAGCAGGTCGCGGCGGTGGATCTGATAGAGTTCGACCGTCTCCACCCCCATCCGCCGCAGCGAATCATCGAGCGCCTCGGTCAGATAGGCGCGGCCGGAATTGTAGGGGATGCCGGGGCGGATTCCGCCCTTGGTCGCGATCACCATCCGGTCGCGAAGCGTACGATCCTCGGCCAGCGCGCGCCCGAACAGCGCCTCCGCCGATCCAAACCCGGCCGGCGTGTCGCAGCCATAGATGTCGGCGGTGTCGAACAAGATGATCCCCGCCCCCAGCGCGGCGTCGATCAGCCCGCGCACCGCCGCGACATCGTCGCCTGCCAGCCGCCACATGCCCCAGGCGAGCGGTGAAACCATGATCCCGCTCTTGCCGAGTGCCCGCGGTTCATTCGATAGGCGCAATGTCGTCATACGGGGCGGCATGGCACAGGGTCGATCGGGATGATAGCACCGAACCATCGCACGAGCGGGCCGTCCCGGTGATGATCCGCCATGTCGCGATCGTCGGCGGCGGCTTCTCGGGGGCGCTGCTCGCCATCAACCTGCTGCGTCACGACGGCCCGCGCGCGACGTTGATCGAGCGACGTCCGGCCCAGCTCGGACGCGGGGTCGCGTACAGCGCCGCGCACGAGGAGCATCTGCTCAACGTTCGCGCCGGCAACATGAGCGCGCTGCCCGACGACGCCGATCATTTCGTCCGCTGGCTGACGCACAACGGACTGGGCGACCGCACCACCTTTGTGCCACGCCGCGTCTATGGCCGCTACCTGCGCGAGATGCTGGAACAGGCGGTCGCGGCGCACCCGCACCGGCTGACGCTGATCGAGGACGAGGTGCAGACGATCGCCCCGGTGGCGGACGGCTACCAGGCGACGCTGGCAGGCGGCGGCATCCTGACCGCGGATGCGATGGTGCTCGCGCTCGGCAACCTGCCGCCGCACACCCCACCGGGGATCGACCACGATGCTCTGCCGTCGGGTTGCTATCGCGGCGATCCGTGGGCGGGCGACATTGCGGAAGGATTGCGCGACGACGATACCGTCGTGCTGGTCGGCAGCGGACTGACCGCCGTCGACGCCGCATTGCTGCTCGACTCGAGCGGATTCCGCGGCCGGATCGTCGCGCTGTCGCGACGCGGGCTGGTCCCGCGCCGCCACGCCGACACGCCGCCGCAGCCCGGCCTGTCGGAGCGCCCCGCCGCGAAATTGTCGGCGTTGCTGCACCATGTGCGAATGCGCAGCGCCACGATCGGCTGGCGCGCGGCGGTCGATACGCTGCGCCCGATCACGCAGATGATGTGGGGCGCGGCGGATGCGACGACCCGCGCGCGGTTCCTCCGCCACCTGCGCCCGTGGTGGGACGTGCATCGCCACCGCCTCGCCCCCGCCATCGCCGACCGGATCGAAGCGCTGGTCGCGAGCGGCCGACTGGAGGTGGTCGCGGGCAAGCTGGTCGCCGCCACCGGCGATGGCGCACAGGCGCTGCTCGACTGGCGGCCGCGCGGCGAGGCCGAGACACGCCGCATTCGTGCGGCGCGGATCGTCAACTGCACCGGGCCGCAGGGCGATCTGCTGCGTTCGGGCGAGCCACTGCTGCGCGACCTGCTCGCACGCGGCATGATCCGCCCCGACAGGCTGCGCATCGGATTGGAGGTCGATGCGCAATCGCGCGTCGTCGCTGAAGACGGCACCATCGCCGAACAATTCTACGCAATCGGCCCGATGACGCACGGCGGATTATGGGAAGTTGTCGCCGTTCCCGACATCCGCCAACAGAATTGGACGCTCGCGCGAAGGCTCGCCAACGCGCACTGGGTGGGTGGCGAGGGGCTGTGATGCGAAAACGGTTGCGTGCCAATGATGGTAGCGCTACCTCATCGCACAACGCGCGGGCGCAGACCCGCCGACTGGACCTGAGAGGAGCCCGAGACGATGCGTCGCCCCATTCGTGCCTATCTGCTGCCGCTGCTCGCCGCGCTGCCGCTTGCTGCGTGCGGTGATCGCACGACGACCGCCGACAACGCCACGACCGCCAACGCCGCCGCCAGCGGCGCGCCGCGCGCCAAGGACGGCCGACGCTATCTGTCGCAGCCGTTGGTCACCGACTTCTATACCGCCGACCCTTCGGCGCACGTCTTCGACGGCAAGCTCTACGTCTATCCAAGCCACGACATCGACGGCTCTGCGAAGGAAGACGATCTCGGCGGCCATTTCGAAATGCGCGATTACCGCGTGCTCAGCATGGACGAGCCCGGCGGCAAGGTCACCGCACACCCGGTCGCGCTCGACGTCAAGGACGTGCCCTGGGCCGAAAAGCAGATGTGGGCCCCCGATGCCGCGTACAAGAACGGCACCTACTACCTGTATTTCCCCGCCAAGGATCGGCAGGGCGCATTCCGCATCGGCGTCGCCACGTCGAAGTCGCCGGTCGGCCCGTTCAAGGCTGATCCGCAGCCAATCGCAGGCAGCTTCTCGATCGACCCGGCGGTGTTCACCGACGACGACGGCAAGAGCTACATGTACTTCGGCGGGATCTGGGGCGGGCAGCTTCAGCGCAACACCACCGGCAAATACGACCCGAACGGGTCGAAGACTGATCTCGGCGCCGACGACAAGCCCGCGCTGACCCCGAAGGTGGCGCCGATGGGTGCCGACATGAAGACCTTCGCCGGCAAGCCCCGCGACGTCGTGATCCTCGACGAGAAGGGCAAGCCGCTGCTCGGCGGCGACCACGACCGTCGCTTCTTCGAGGCGTCGTGGATGCACAAGTACAAGGGCAAATACTACTTCAGCTATTCGACCGGCGACACGCATTACCTCGTCTATGCGATCGGCGACTCACCCTTCGGCCCGTTCACCTACAAGGGCCGCATCCTCCAGCCGGTCGAGGGCTGGACGACCCACCATTCGATCGTCGAGTGGAAGGGCAAATGGTGGCTGTTCTACGCCGACACGCAGCTCTCGGGTCAGACCCGCCTGCGCAACGTCAAGATGACCGAGCTGAAGTACAATCCCGACGGCACGATCCAGACGATCGACCCGTTCGTGAAGTGATCTGACACCGGCGTCCCTCACCGGTCACCCCGACGCAGCTCGGGGTCCAGTCGGGGGACGCTTTCGCATCGCACGCCCGGCCCGCCACGGGACCCCGGCTTTCGCCGGGGTGACGGCAGAGACGAAAGACTGACCATGTTCCTCGGCATCGACATCGGCACCTCGGGCGTGAAGGCGGTGGTGATCGACCGTGACGGTACGATCGCCGCGCAGGCGACCGCCGCGCTGACCGTCCAGCGCTCGCATCCCTTGTGGTCCGAGCAGGACCCGGACGCCTGGTGGCAGGCGACCGACGCCGCCGTCCGCGCGCTGCCCGCCGACGTGCGCCGCGCGGTGCGCGGGGTCGGCATCGCCGGTCAGATGCACGGCGCGACCCTGCTCGGCGCCGATGACCGCCCGTTGCGCCCCGCGATCCTGTGGAACGACGGCCGCTCGTTCGCCGAGTGCGAGGAACTGGAACGCGCCGTCCCCGCGCTGCGCGACATCGCCGCCAACATCGCGATGCCCGGCTTCACCGCCCCCAAGCTGCTGTGGGTCAAGCATCACGAACCCGAAACCTTCGCCGCGATCCGCACCGTGCTGCTCCCCAAGGACCATGTCCGGCTCATCATGACCGGCGAGAAGGCGTCCGACGTCTCCGACGCCGCCGGCACCTTGTGGCTCGACGTGGCGAAGCGCGACTGGAGCGACGAATTGCTCGCCGCGACCGGCCTCACCCGCGACCAGATGCCGCGCGCGGTCGAGGGCAGCGACGTCACCGGCACGCTCCGTCAGGAAATCGCCGACAGCTGGGGGATGGACGCTGTCCCCGTCGCGGGCGGTGGCGGCGACAATGCCGCGGGCGCGGCCGGGATCGGCGTCGTACGCGACGGGGACGCCCTGCTGTCGCTCGGCACCTCGGGCGTGATCTTCGTCGCGACCGACACGCTGCGTGCCAATCCGGCGGCGGCGGTCCATGCGTTCTGCCATTGTATCCCGGACATGTGGCACCAGATGGCGGTGCACCTCTCGGCGGCGGTTTGCGTCGACTGGGTCGCGCGGCTGATCGGCGCGGCCGGTGCCGCCGACGTCTTCGCGCGCGCCGAGATCGCCGGTCCGGCGAGCGGCCCCGAACTGTTCCTCCCCTACCTTTCGGGCGAGCGCACCCCGCACAATGACGCGCAGGTGCGCGGCGGCTTCCTCCAGCTCGACCATGACAGCACCCCCGAGCGGATGGCGCAGGCGGTCCTCGAAGGCGTCGCCTTCGCGCTCGCCGATGGTGTCCGCGTGCTGCGCGAATCGGGCACGACCGTCGAGCGCCTCTCGGTGATCGGCGGCGGCGCGCGCTCGCGTTATTGGGGTGAGACGCTCGCCGCCGCGCTGGAGGTCGAACTCGCCTATCTCAAGGGCGGCGAGGTCGGTCCCGCGATGGGCGCCGCCCGCCTGGCGCAGCTCGCCGTCGACGGCGGCACCCCCGCCGAGGTCTGCGTCGCCCCGCCGATCAGCCACGTCATCACCCCCGACCCGACGCTGGTCGACCGGCTCGCCCCCAAGCGCGCCGCCTTCCGCGCCGCCTATTCCCGCATCAAGCCGTAAAGGAACCAGCGAATGGCCACCGACTTCTTCGCCGACATCCCCCAGATCAAATATGAGGGGCCGGAGACCACCAACGAACTCGCCTATCGTTTCTACGACAAGGACCGGGTCGTGCTCGGCAAGCGGATGGAGGACCACCTCCGCTTCGCCGCCTGCTTCTGGCACACCTTCTGCTGGCCGGGCTCGGACGTGTTCGGCGGCGGCACCTTCAACCGCCCGTGGCATGCCGGCGCGAACGACAGCGCGGCCTCGGCGATGAAGCGGGAGGTCGCATTCGACTTCTTCTCGAAGCTCGACGTGCCTTATTACTGCTTCCACGACGTCGACGTGATGGCCGACGCCAACAGCGTCGCCGAGCATCGCCGCTTCTTCGGCGAGGCGGTCGACCACCTCGAAAAGCTCCAGGCCTCGTCGGGCCGCAAGCTGCTGTGGGGCACCGCGAACCTGTTCGGCAACCCGCGCTTTGCCGCCGGTGGCGCGACCAATCCGGACCCGGAAGTCTATGCGTTCGGCGCGATGCAGGTCCGCGACGCGCTCGAAGCGACGCACCGCCTCGGCGGCCAGAACTACGTGCTGTGGGGCGGTCGCGAGGGGTATGAGACGCTCGCCAACACCGACCTGAAGCGCGAACTCGACAATCTCGGCCGCTTCCTCACGCTGGTCGTCGAGCACAAGCACAAGATCGGCTTCAACGGCACGATCCTGATCGAGCCGAAGCCGCATGAGCCGACCAAGCACCAGTACGACTTCGACACCGCCACTGTGTACGGCTTCCTCAAGAAGTACGGGCTGGAAAAGGAGGTCAAGGTCAACATCGAGGCGAACCACGCCACGCTGGCCGGCCACACCTTCGAACATGAGATCGCGATGGCCGGCGCGCTCGGCATCTTTGGCTCGATCGACGCCAACCGCGGCGATCACCAGAACGGCTGGGACACCGATCAATTCCCGAACTCGGTCGAGGAACTGACGCTGGCGATGATCGAGATCATCCGCGCGGGCGGCTTCACCACCGGCGGCTTCAACTTCGACGCCAAGGTCCGCCGTCAGTCGATGGACGCGGTCGACCTGTTCTACGGCCATGTCGGCGGGATCGACGTCGTGGCGAAGGGCCTGCTCAACGCCGCCGCGCTGATCGAGGACGGTCGCCTCGATGCGATCAAGAAGGAACGTTACGCCGGCTGGGATGCCGACTTCGGCCGGAAGGTGTCGAGCCTCGACCTCGCCGGGATCGCCGATCTGGCCGAGAGCGCCGACGTCAACCCGCGCCCGCGCTCGGGTCGTCAGGAGCGTATCGAAAATCTGGTGAACCGCTTCATTTAAGCGGGTCACCTACCCACCGTCATCCCCGCCGCGGCGGGGATGACGGGTTTGGCGGAGCAATGCTCCCAAAACCGACGACGCGGCACCGGGCGACCTCCGATCGCGCGCTCCGCGTGCCCGCCTATGCTGCGGGGCTGCTATTTTTGACCAGGCTACGGCACCGGCCACGCCGGATCGGCCACCGCAGGGTTGCGAATCCGCCCCTCGCCGCCTACCTAATGTCCGACTAATCCCCATCACGAGGACGATCATGATCGACGGAGCGATGCTCATCGGCGCCGAGGCGCGTCAGGCTGACAAGCGGTTCACCTCGGTCGATCCGTCGACCGGCGAAACGCTGACGCCGGACTTTTCCTCCGCCGGCCCCGACGCGGTCGACGCCGCCGCCGCGCTCGCCGCCGAGGCGTTCCCGACCTATAGCGCGACCGATCCCGAGACACGCGCCGCGTTCCTGGAATCGATTACCGAGGAAATTCTTGCACTTGGTGACGATCTGATCGTTCGCGCGATGCAGGAAAGCGGCCTGCCGCGCGCGCGCCTCGAAGGCGAGCGCGGCCGCACCGTCGGTCAGCTCAAGCTGTTCGCGCAGGTCGTCCGCCAGGGCGACTGGCTCGACGCGACGATTGATCCCGCGATGCCCGACCGTCAGCCGCTGCCGCGCCCCGACCTGCGCCGCATGAACGTCGCGCTCGGCCCGGTCGCGGTGTTCGGCGCGTCGAACTTCCCGCTCGCCTTCTCGGTCGCGGGCGGCGACACCGCCTCGGCGCTGGCGGCGGGCTGCCCGGTCGTCGTCAAGGGTCATCCGGCGCACCCCGGCACCGGTGAGCTGGTCGCGCGCGCGATCGCCAAGGCGGTCGAGAAGGCCGGGCTTCCGGCCGGCGTCTTCTCCTATCTGCCCGGCGAAACCAATGAGCTGGGTGGCGCGATCGTCCGCGATCCGCGCATCAAGGCGGTCGGCTTCACCGGCTCGCGCGGCGGCGGTATGGCGCTGATGAAGATCGCGGCCGAGCGTGACGAGCCGATCCCGGTCTATGCCGAAATGTCGGCGATCAACCCGGTCGTGATCATGCCGCATGCGCTCGAAGCGCGCGGCGCGGCGCTCGCGCCGGCCTATGTCCAGTCGCTGACGATGGGCGCAGGCCAGTTCTGCACCAACCCCGGCCTCGTCCTCGCGATCGCCGGCCCGGCGCTCGACGCGTTCGTCGCGGCGGCCGGTCAGGCGCTGACCGAGAGTGCGCCGACGACGATGCTCACGCCGGGCATCCACGCCAGCTTCGAAAAGGGCGTCGAGGCGCTCGCGTCGCACGCGGCCGTGACGACGGTCGCGCGCGGCAAGGTCGGCGAGGGCGTCAACCAGGCGGTCGGCGCGCTGTTCCGCACCGACGCCGAGGCGTTCCTCGCCGATCGCGCGCTCGGGCATGAGGTGTTCGGCTCGTCGTCGATCGTCGTCGCCTGCCGCGATTTCGACGAGCTGAAGAAGGTCATCGCCAGCCTCGAAGGCCAGCTGACCGCCACGCTCCAGATCGACGCAGAGGACGAGGCGGAGGCCAAGGGGTTGATCCCGGTGCTCGCCGACCGCGTCGGCCGCATCCTCGTCAACGGCTGGCCGACCGGCGTCGAGGTCGCCCCGGCGATGGTTCATGGCGGACCGTTCCCGGCGACCAGCGACGGCCGTTCGACGTCGGTCGGCACCGGCGCGATCTATCGGTTCCTTCGCCCGGTCAGCCTCCAGAATCTGCCCGCCAGCCTGCTGCCGGACGCGGTGTCGGACGCCAACCCCTGGGGCATCGCCCGCCGCCTCGATGGCAAGCGTGAGGCTTCGCCGCGGTAAGCGTTACGGGTTGTTGTGGAACGGAAAGGGCGGCCTCGCGGGGCCGCCCTTTTTCTTGGTAAGTCTGCGGCTACGGCTGCGAAGCCAATCCGCAAATCCGCCGACCCGCTGATCCAGCCCACTCCCGCACCACCCCCGTTCGCCCTGAGCTTGTCGAAGGGCGTGTCCGGGACCTTTGCTTCGACAAGCTCCGCACGAACGGCGTACGAGGGACAACGCCCTCGCCCGCCACTTCGGCGAACGCCGGGGCCCAGTTGGGAAGGCCGGCGTAACGAGGCGCGACCTACCAGCTTCGCCCGACGGCGCCCCGGCTTCCGCCGGGATGACGCCTCAATGGTTGTCGCGCGGCAGCC
This sequence comes from Sphingomonas sp. NPDC079357, assembly GCF_044901155.1. Taxonomy (NCBI): domain Bacteria; kingdom Pseudomonadati; phylum Pseudomonadota; class Alphaproteobacteria; order Sphingomonadales; family Sphingomonadaceae; genus Sphingomonas; species Sphingomonas sp. NPDC079357. Next base: position 460 of record NZ_JBJDOM010000005.1, on the reverse strand, counting down.
CCATGGTCTGCGCGATGCGCTGGTACTTCTCTGCGCCCTCGAGGATCGCGCCGGTGCTCATCTGCCCGACGACCGAGCGCTGGATCTCCTGCCACGGCGTCTGCGAGGCCGGATAGGCATAGCCGCCCGCCGCCTCCAGCGCCGCACGCCGCTCGGCCAGTTCCTCGTCGGAGATCAGCACGTTGGCCGTGCCCTTGCCCAGATCGACCCGCACCCGGTCGCCGGTCTTCAGCAGCGCAAGACCACCCATCGCCGCCGCCTCGGGGCTGGCGTTGAGGATCGACGGCGAGCCGCTCGTCCCCGACTGCCGCCCGTCGCCGATGCACGGCAGCGCATGGACGCCCTCGGTGATCAGATACGCCGGCGGGCGCATGTTGACGACCTCGGCCGCGCCCGGATAGCCGATCGGGCCCGCGCCGCGCATGAACAAGAGCGTCTCGGGCGTGATCCCGGTCGCGGG